>NZ_JBITFE010000001.1:0-687901 GCF_044455745.1 Streptomyces sp. NPDC051136
GCGGGGCGGTTGCTGGGTGAGCGGGTGGCGGGTATGTCGCCGGTGGAGCGGGTGCGGGTGCTGACGGATGTGGTGCAGGGTGTGGTCGCGGCGATTCTCGGTCATGAGGATGCGCGGGAGGTGGAGGCCGACCGTGCTTTCCAGGAGCTGGGGTTCGATTCCCTCAACGCGGTGGAGCTGCGTAACCGGCTGAACGCGTTGAGCGGGCTGCGGCTGGCCAACACCGTCGTGTTCGACTATCCCTCGGTCACGGCACTGGCCGGCCACCTCGACGGACAACTCACCGACCAGCACACCCCCACCCCCCACACCCTGCTCACCACACTGGGAGGGCTGGAGGAGCGCATCCGGGACGTCGGCGACGACGACGTGCTGCGACGGCAGATCACCGAACAGCTCCAGCGGCTCTTGGAGCTGACCGGCGCCGGTCCGGACGACGACGACGCCGACGCCACCGACGACCTCGACTCCGCCAGTGACGAGGAGCTCTTCGCGCTGATCGACGGAGCCGAGTAACCGGTACGGCGGCAGTCGGCCGGCCCGGAAGGACGGACCGGCCGACTGCCGCTGAACGCCCGCCGGGTGCGAGGACCCCGCGGAAAGAAGCAACACCACGACAGGAAGAGAGCACGGACCGATGGGCACTGGCCACTGGATACGACGGATGGGGGCGACGGGCCCCGGGGACGTCCGGCTGGTGTGCTTCCCGCACGCGGGCGGCGCCGTCACCTCCTTCGCCGGACTCGCACGGGCGCTGGCCCCGGACATCGAGGTGCTGGGGGTGCAGTATCCGGGCCGTCAGGACCGTCACCGGGAGCAGCCGGTCGAGGAGATCGGCCGGATGGCCGAGGCCGTCGGCGAGGAGCTGGGCGCTCTGCTCTCGGACGGGCGTCCCTGCGCGTTCCTCGGCCACAGCATGGGCGCGCTCGTGGCCTTCGAGGCGGCACAGTCGCTGCGCGGGGCTCGGTCGTCGAAAGACCTCACGCACCTGTTCGCCTCCGGACGTGCCGCCCCGTCGGCGGGACCGCGCCCCGGTGATCTGCTCAGCCGGGACGACGAACTGCTCACCGAGCTGCACCGGCTGGGAGGTGTCGGCGAGGAGATCCTGAACGACCCCGAGATGATCTCGATGATCATGCCGGTGGTACGGGCCGACTACCGGGCCCTGGCGAGTTACCGCATGACCCCGGGCGCCTCGTTGGACTGCCCGGTCACGGTGCTGACCGGAGAGGCGGACCCGATCGTGTCACCGCGAGAGGCGGCACGATGGGAGGAACTCACCTCGGCCGGCTCGCGGCTGCACGTCTTCCCGGGCGGCCACTTCTACCTCCAGGACCAGGTGCCGCGGGTCGCGGCGGTGGTGCGGGAGGCGCTGCTCGCCCGCTGACCCGTCGGCGACGGACCGGGGGAGCGCCGCGGTCGCGGGGCGGAGTCTCACCGCGCCGGGGGCTCGTACGTCAGATTGTGCATGGTGCAGAGCTCGTACAGGTCGTCCTCGAATACCGGTTCGAGGTCGGTGTAGGCGAAGTCGAGCTGGTGGAGGATCTCCATGCAGAGCAGGCCGTAGAGCTTGATCCAGCTCGACAGGAACAGGTGCAGGGCCTCGGGTGGGAGACTGCTGTTGGTGCGGGCCGAGTAGTCGGTCATCTGGCGCTGGATGGACGGTGACAGGTCCGTGAAGGCCGGCACCGGATAGGGGGCCTGCTTCCACACCGCCGCGAGCTGGTCGAGGAAGACGCTCTCGAACTGCTGCCCCGCCCGCTGCCGCGGCGACTCCTCGTCCGCCTTGGCCGCCGACATCACGGGACTCGCGAACATCCAGCTGAATTCGCTGGGGTGGTCGAGGGCCCAGGCGCGCATCGCACGGCAGGTCACCAGCAGCCTCCGGCCGGGATACTCGGGCGGACAGGTGTCGCGCGCCGCCAGCATCGTCGAGGTGAGCTCCTGATAAAAGTCGGTGATGATCGCTTCGACCAAGGCGTCATGACTGACGTAATAGCGGTACACGGCGGGGCCGCTCATGCCCATCTCCCGGGCCACGGCATTGATCGTCACTCCGGTCGGGCCGTGCTTGCGCAGCAACTGGCGGGCCGTGGAGCGGATTTCAAGAAGTGTGGCCTGCCGGCGCCGCTTCACCCAGGAGCTGGACGTTTGCTGGGCCATTGCTTCTTCCTCGCAGTCGTAGCCGTTGACACGGTAGCTGGGCTATGATTTGTTATAGCCCGTAAGTTAAGTCAGTGGTAAGAATATTACTGAGTAGAACTTCTACTGTCCATAGTCGAGCCCCGGGGTTGACGATGCTGAAGAGCTTTGAGGACTGGCGGTTCGCGGCGACGGCTCTGGTGCTCGTCGCGGGCGGCGTCTGGGGCGTCTCCCGCGCGCTCTCCGTGAGGGACGCGCAGATCGCCCGGCTCATCGACGTGCTGGAGGCGGCGGTGAGCGGTGACGCCGTGAGCCAGGAGGTCCTGCGCGAGGCGCGGCAGCGCTGACCCGGCCCCGTCGCGGCGGCCCCCCGAAAGCAGGCGCGCAGCCGTCCCACCCCCGTGCGGCTGCGCGCCCCGTCATCCGCTCCACGCCTGGCCGTCCGGGTCAGTCGGCCGGCCCCGGCTCGTCCGGCGTACCGGGGCGGGTGTCACGTGCGGTGTCCCCGCGGTACAGGGCCGGAGGGTCGAGGGACAGGGCCGTGACGAGCGACATGCCGCGACCCCAGTCGGGCCGCCTCCGGAAGAGTTCCGGCCGGGCCGTCGTGACGAACAGGACCGGGCCGCTGACCGCGCCCGCGCACACGTTGTCCACGTAGTCCAGCAGCGACTCGTCGGTCAGGTGCAGGTCGTCGATGGCGATCACGAGCGGGCGCGGCTCCGCCGGCCCGCCGGACGGCACCCCCGGGTCGAGCAGGTCCGCCAGCCTGGCCATGGGCGCCTCCGTCCCGTGCGGATCGGACGGGGGCTCCTGCCCGCCCGGGAGGGACCGAGGAGCACCCCAGCCCTGTCCCGGTGGCTGGTGGGGCGGGGAGTACGAGAGGAAGCGGGGCGGGATCGCCTGGTTCAGGAGGCGCCGCTCGAACTCCTGGAGCAGTCGGCTCTTTCCGGTGTCCGGGCCGCCGAAGAGGGTGACGACATGGGGCGTGCCGTGATGGCGCACCCGGTGCCACAGGGCTTCCAGGACGTCGAGTTCGACCTCCCGGTCGGCGAGCCCGAGCTGAGCCCCCGGAAAGCGGGTGCGTTCCTCGGTGGCCTTCCACGCGTGCGTGCCGTCGCCCGCCCGGTCGTAGCGGACGGCGGAAGCGGTCATCCGGTGCGTCGTCCCGCAGGCGAGTATCTCGCCGGCCCCGGCGTGCTGAAGCAGGAACTGGCTCTCGTCGAGCGGTTCCCCGTCCACCGTCCATCCGGTCGTGGTGTGTCCCCTCCCGTCGTACCGCAAGCGGGCATCTCCACTGGCCACCGCGGCGTGCAGGGCCGGCCCGCCCCGGCCCCGGGCGGGCCGGGGGAACGGGGCGGGCGAGTGCTTCGCGTGGAGTTCGTCCCTGATCGCCATGGCGGCCCGCACCGCCGACCACGCGTGGTTGCCGCCCGAGTCGCGGGCGTCGAAGACCGCGAGGTGAGTGGAGCCGAGCGAGCCGATGACCACTCCGTCGAACGCGGTGACGAGGCTGCGGACGCGGTCGGCCGGGCCGTCGCGCAGGTGGTCGGTCCCGTCCGGCGCCGAGTCGTCCGGTGTCGGTCCGAAGTCCAGCCTCAGGAGAAGCACGCTCACCACCCGCCGCTCCCCGGCCGGTTGCAGCGGTGAGACGGCCGCGGGAGCCGGGAGAGCCGGAGGCGACGGCTGCGGGGGAGGCACGGCGCCCGCGGACGCCGGTGCGTCGCTCGGCCGTTCCACCGGGACGAGGGGACCTGCCCCCGGTCCGTCAGGCTCGGCAGGGTCCCCGTCCGCCGCCGTGGCTCCGTCCGTGCGGGCGGCTTCGGCGCTCCCGGTGGACGCCGCCGGGCCGGCGGGGGACAGCTCGCTGTCGTGGTTCAGTATGGCCTGCTGGAGGGCCTGCAGTTCACGCCCCGGCTCCAGGCCCAGGTTGTCGATCAGCGCGGCCCGCAGACGGCTGTACACGTCCAAGGCGTCCGCCTGGCGACCGCAGCGGTAGAGCGCCAGCATGAGTTGGCCGCACATGCGTTCCCGCAGCGGCTCCGACTCGACCGCCGGTTCCAGTACACCGAGCGTCGACTGGTGCCGTCCGCAGAGCAGTTCGGCCTCGGCGTAGTCCTCGACGGCGTCGAGCCGCGTGTTCTCCGCGGCGGCGAGCTGGGGCCAGCGGTACCCCGCCTCCGCGAGGTCGGCGAGAGCCTGGCCCCGCCACAGGTCCAACGCGTCCCGCAGGGCCCGCGACGCCTTGTCCGGCGAGCCCGACCGCAGGGCCAGCCTCCCCTCGTCGACCAGCCGGTGGAACACATGGAGGTCGACCTGCGCGGGCTCGACCCGGATCATGTATCCGGGCGCCTTGGTCACCAGTGTGTCGCACAGGTGACCGGCCTGATGGGTGGTGAAAGCGCGACGCAGCCCCCAGACGGAATTCTGCAGTATCTTGCGCGCCGTCGTCGGGGCGTCGCCTTCCGTCCACAACGCATGGAGAAGTTCGGACGTGGTCACCACGCGGTTCGCGTTGAGGAGCAAGTAGGCCAACGTGGCTCTCTGCTTGGTCCCGCCCAGAGGCACGGGCCGGCCGTCCTTGACGACTTCGAGGGGACCGAGCATACGAAACCACATCAGGACTCCCCGCTTGCCTGAGATCGGTACGGACTCAGCTGTGTGAAGGAGGACGCGCACGGCGGCGCGATGATTGGTGGGGGGACGACAAGCCTAATGGCCTCCCGGGCCGCGGACGGGGCCCGCAGACCGCGCGATGAGCGGCCAATGGGCGCCCGGTGTGCCGCCGGTCCCGATTTCCTCCTGGGCGTGAGGACAATGGGCCGGGACGCATGCGTGACGTGTGCCGCGGGACTTCACGGCGCCCCGCGGCACGGCGTTTCACTCGTCCAGGATCCTGGCCACCAGCGCGGCGGCGCGGGCACGCGGCATGCCCGCGGCACACAGCAGCGTGACCGTGGTGGCGCGGCCCGCCTCCTCGGGGCGCACATGCCCGTTGTTGGTGGCCTCCATCACCGAGAACAGCACTCCCTCCAGGACGTAGCGCAACCCCTCCGCCGGCAGCGGAGAGGAGAACTCCCCTTCTTCCAGGGCGCGTTGAATGAGCTGTGTGCCGGCCCCGTGGACAGCGCCGAGACGGTCGCGGATGCCCTCCATCGTGAGGCTCTGCTGGGCGAGGGAGAGCAGCAGGCGGTAACGGTCGACGACCTCCCAGACGGCGAGGAGGGAGCGGGCCAGCGCCTCGGCCGGATCGGTCACCCCCTCGCGGCCCGCGGTGTGGGCCTGCTCCACCGCCTCGATGGCGCCGCCGATGATCGCGGCGATCAGCGCGTCACGGTTGGGGAAGTGCCCGTACACCGTGCGCCGCGACAAGCCGGCCGCGAGGGCGATCTGGTTCATGGAGGCGTCCGGGCTGCGGAGCAGCTCGGCGAGGGCGACGTCGAGGATGTGTCGGCGGTTGGCCTCGGCTCTGAGGCTCGACGCGTGTGGGTGCATGGCTCCTAGTTTTACAGGTGTGTGCAAGTGCGGCTACATTCACACATGTGCGCAACTTGCCGTTGTGCCGTCCTGTGCCTGCCGACCGGCAGCCGCAGGCCGAACTCAGAACGGAGGGGACCCATGCCGTTAATCGTCAACGAGCCGGTCGACCGGACCGGCCGGCCGTACGCCCGACGCTGGTGGGCGCTGCTGGTGCTCTGCCTGAGCCTGATGATCTCGGTCATGGCGAACACCGCCCTGACGGTCGCGGCACCCGACATGACCCGCGATCTCGATCTGTCCAGCTCCGACCTCCAGTGGGTCATCGACGCGTACACCGTTCCCTACGCCGCGCTGATGCTGCTGCTCGGCGCCATCGGGGACAAGTACGGCCGTCGCGGTTCGCTGGCGCTCGGGCTGCTCGTCATGGCCGCGGGCGGTGTGGCCGGCGCCTTCGCCGACACGTCCCTCCAGGTCATCGCCGTCCGCGCGGTCATGGGCTTCGGCGCCGCCATGATCATGCCCGCGACGCTCTCCCTGCTCGCCGCGACGTTCCCGCGCGAGGAGCGGGCCAAGGCCATCACCATCTGGGCGGCCACCTCCGGGCTCTCCATCGCCGCAGGACCGCTGATCGCCGGTGTGCTCCTCAAGAACAACGGCTGGGAGTCCACCTTCCTGATCAACGTCCCGGTGTGCGCCGTGGCGATCCTGGCCGCCTACGTCCTGGTGCCCCCGTCCAAGGCCGGCGACCGCGGCCGGATCGACTACGGCGGCGGTGCGCTCTCGGTGGTCTGGTCCGGCGCCCTGATCTACATGATCATCGACGGCCCGCACTTCGGCTGGGGCGCCTCTGCGTTCACCGCCGCGGGCATCGCCGCGGCCGGCCTGCTGCTGTTCGTCCGGTGGGAGCTGCGTCACCCGCGCCCGATCCTCGACGTGCGCAAGTTCGCCCAGCGCGCCTTCGCCGGGGCGAACCTGGCCATCGCTGCGTTCTTCCTCGCCGTTTTCGGCGTCTTCTACTTCCTCACGCTGCACTTCCAGTTCGTCCTCGACTACGACCCGCTGGAGACCGGCATCCGCATGCTGCCGCTGGCCCTCGGTGTGTTCCTGGGCGCCGCGACCACCGGTGTGCTGACGCCGCGCCTCGGCGCACGGGTCATGGTGACGGTGGGCATGGCGGGCGGTACGACGGCCCTGGCACTGCTCATCGGCGTGGACGCGGGCTCCACCTACGGGGACTTCGTGGCGCCGCTCGCCCTGCTCGGCGTCTCCCTGGGCCTTGCCGTGTCCCCGTGCACGGACACGATCATGGGCGCCTTCCCCGAGTCGGAACTCGGCGTGGGCGGTGCCGTCAACGACACCTCGCTCGAACTCGGCGGATCGCTCGGCATCGCCGTACTCGGTTCGGCGCTCGCCTCCTCGTACGCGGCGAACCTCAGCGACGCGACCGAGGGCAGCAAGGTGCCGCCGGAGGCGCTGGAGGCCGCGAAGGACTCGGTCGCCGCGGGCAACGCCGTGGCGCAGTCCTTCGAGGAGAGGGCGCGGCAGCTGACCGAGCAGGCCGCACAGGCCGGGGCCGGCCAGGACGCCGCCCGGTTGAAGCAGCAGGCGGCGGAACTGGCGCAGGGCTCGGACCGGATGGCGGACGCGGTCGGCTCCGCCTTCTCCGACGCGGTGTCCGCGACCAGCATGCTCGGCGCGATCGTGCTCGGCGCGGCGGCCCTCGTCGTCGCCGTACTGATGCCCCGGAAATCCGCCGCGCCGCAAGCGCCCGTCGCGGTGGACGCACAGCCCGCGACGCCGCCGGCTCCGGTGCCGACGAAGGCCGGCCGGTGAGCCGGCCGTGCGGCCGGTGCGGGCGTCGGCGTCGCTGACCGTCAGGTCGGCCCCGCGCCCGCGCCGATGAGCACCACGGCCGGCGGGCGGAGCGGAAAGCGCGTCCCGCCCGCGACGGCCAGGAAGCGCGTCCCGCCCGCGACGGCCGGGAGGCGTGTCCCGCCCGCGACGACGGCCCGGAGCGAGTTCGCGTCCGGGTCGCCGTCGCGGGCGGGGCCGTTCACCGGTGACGTGCCGTCGGCAGCCGCGGCCGGTACCGGATTCCGAAGTTCACGGGATCGCGTGCAGAGCGCCGCGGTGGAAGACGATCGACGTGGGCGCGGCCGTCGCCGCCGTCCCCAGGCCGACCACCCGCGCCAGCGCGAAGTGGTGGTCCCCCAGCTTGCGTATCTCCTCGACCCGGCAGTCCAGCCAGGCGGCGACGCCGGGCAGCACGGGATTGCCCGACGGAGACGTCCGGAGCGCCAGCCCGGCGAACTTGTCCCCGCCGCTGGTCGCGAACCGGGCGCACAGCTCCTGCTGGCCGCCCGACAGCACGTTGACGGTGAAGGTGGCCGCGTGCATCATCTGCGGCCAGCTCGACGACTTCTCGTCGACGAAGATGCCGATCAGGGGCGGCTCCAGGGACACCGACACGAACGACCCCACGGTGAGACCGGCAGGCCTGCCCCCTGTCGTCGCCGTGACCACGGTGACCGCCGTCGGCACCTCGCGCAGCACACCGCGGAGCGTTTCCGGACTGACCGGCACCTCCGCGTCGGCGTGGTCGCGGGCGGGCGAAGTCGTGCCCATGCTGTCCTCCCGGTCGAGTGGTCCTGCGCCAGAGCCTGGCATCCGGGCCTGGAGAGCCGGTCATCGTCAAATGGAGCGGGGCGCACCGGTGCCGGCGGCGGGCGCCGTGCGCACTCCCGGGGCTTCAGTCATCCTCCAGGGCCGCCCGCCAGGCTCGGCCGGGTACAGCCAGTGTCGGCAGGTCAGGAGGGAGCGTCATGACGGCACAGCCGCAGAACGGTCGGTCTCGGGTCGCGTTGGTCACGGGGGCCACGCGGGGCATCGGCCGCGCGGTGGCCGAGACCCTGGGCAGGTCCGGCATCGAGGTCTTCATCACCGCACGCAGCGCCGAGGACGTGGCGGCGACGGTGAAGGAGCTGACGGAGGCGGGCATCACGGCGGACGGCGTCGCCGCCGACGTACGCGACGGCGCCGACGTCACCCGGTCCGTCGCGGCGGCCGTCGACCGCTTCGGGCCCATCGACATCCTGGTCAACAACGCGGGCCGCAGCGGAGGCGGGGTGACCGCCCAGATCTCCGACGAGCTGTGGAACGACGTCGTCGAGACCAACCTGAACAGCGTCTTCCGCGTCACCCGCGAGGTGCTCAACGCGGGGGGCATGGGCGCCAAGCCGGTGGGGCGGATCATCAACATCGCCTCCACGGGCGGCAAGCAGGGCGTGATGCTGGGAGCGCCGTACAGCGCCTCCAAGCACGCGGTCGTCGGCTTCACCAAGTCGCTCGGGCTGGAACTGGCGAAGACCGGGATCACCGTCAACGCCGTCTGCCCCGGTTATGTGGAGACCCCCATGGCCAGGAGGGTGCGCGAAGGGTACGCGGGCCACTGGGAGGTCGCCGAGGAAGAGGTGCTCAAGCGGTTCGAGGCCAAGATCCCGCTGGGCCGCTACACCGCCCCGGAGGAGGTGGCCGCCCTGGTCGCCTACCTGGTCGCCCCCGCCGCCGCCGCGGTCACCGCCCAGGCCATCAACGTCTGCGGCGGTCTCGGCAGCTACTGATGCGCACGACCCTCGGTCCAGGTGTCCGCACCGAGGACCGCGTTCCGCCCAGACCGACCGAAGGAGAGCCGGACCCATCATGGCAGTGACGCATCACGCTCGGCACACGATCACCGTCGAGGCCCCCGCGCGGACGGTGTACCGAATCATCGCGGACGCCGCCGACTGGCCGCGCGTCTTCCCCCCGTCGGTGCACGTCGAGCAGACGCCGCTCGGCGACGGCGAGGAGACCCTGCGGATCTGGGCCACGGCCAACGACGAGGTGAAGCACTGGCAGTCCCGCCGCCGGCTCGACCCGGAGGGACTCACGGTCGGCTTCCGGCAGGAGCGGACGACGGCACCCGCGACGTCGATGGGCGGACGGTGGCAGATACGCCCGCTGTCCGAGAGCCGCTGCGAGGTCGTCCTCCACCACGACTTCACGGCGCAGGACGACGCCCCCGAGCACGTGGAGTGGATCAACCGGGCACTGGACCGCAACAGCGAGGCCGAACTGAGCCGGACGAAGGCCACCGCGGAATCCGCCGGGGAACTGGGGGAACTGCTGTGCACGTTCGAGGACCGGGTGCGCATCGAGGCGCCCGCTGCCGACGTGCACGCGTTCCTGTGGCGCGGTGAGCAGTGGCAGGACCGGCTCCCGCACGTGGCCCGGGTGAAGCTGACGGAGCCGGACGACGGCATCCAGATCCTCGAGATGGACACCGTCGCCAAGGACGGCTCGCGGCACACCACCGAGTCGGTGCGGGTGAGCCTCGGCCCCTCCCGCATCGTCTACAAGCAGCTGCGGGTGCCCCCGCTGCTGACCGCGCACGTCGGGGCGTGGCTGCTGGAAGAGACGGAGGGAGCGACGACGGCCGTGGCGCGCCACACCGTCGTGATCGACCCCTCCAAGGTCACCCTGCTGGGACCGGAGACCACGGTGGCCGACGCCCGGGCCTTCGTACGGGACGCGCTGGGCACCAACAGCCTCACGACGCTGCGGCACGCCAAGGAGTTCACCGAGCGGAGCACCGTCCGCTGACGAGACGCCCCCGGCCGGCGATCGTGTCACGCCCTAGGCGTGGCAGGCGACGGGGCGGCCGCCGTTGAATTGCGCCATCTCCGCGAAGACCGGGGCCGAACGGATCTCGGCGTTCCCGGGCGGGGACGACTCCTCGGCGTAGGCGCGGTGCAGGTTGGCCACCAGACGCTCGGGGTCACGGAGTCCGGCGTACGGGCCCAGGTCCGCGTCCCGGGCGGCCCGCAGGGGGGACACCCCGGCGGCCAGGCCGGCCCGGGCGATGCCGCGCACCCACAGCAGGTAGTCCCGCGTGGCGTCGAGCACCTCGGGGCCCGAGACCGGACCGTGTCCCCCCACGACGATCGCGGGATCCAGGGAGCGCAGGCGCGAGACCGCCTCCAGGGTGCCGCTCAGCGAGCCCATCAGGACGAAGGGCGTGCACCCGGGCAGCAGCACGTCCCCCGCGAACAGGACGCGCTGCTCGGGGAGCCAGACCACGATGTCGCTGGTGGTGTGTGCGGGGCCGACGTGGATCAACTCGGCGGTGAGGCCGCCGACATGGAGGGTGGCCCGGTCCCGGAACGTCAGGGTCGGCAGGACGAGGCGGATGTCGCCCCACTCCGTGTCCGGCCAGACCTCCCGCATCGCCAGCCCGCGCCGCTCCATCTCGGCCCGGGTCACCGCGTGGGACACCACGGCGGCGTGCGGGGCGACCACCGAGTTGCCGAAGTGGTGGTCTCCGTGATGGTGGGTGGTGACGACCGTGCCCACCTCCAGCGGCGTACGGGAGGCGATGGCGGCGCGCAGGGCGCGGGCCCGCCGTTCGGTGGCGGCGGTGTCCACCACGGCCACCGCGCCGTCCGAGATCAGCACGCCGGCGTTGTTCAGGCACCAGCCCCCGTCCGGCTGGATGTAGGCGTGGACACCCGGTGCGAGGTCCTCCAGGCGGGCGGGGGCCGACGCGGGCGGAGTGTCGGGGCGGGGCGTTGCCGACGGCTGGGTCATCGGAGGAGTTCCTTCCCGGGCTCGGGTGGGTCGGTGGCGCGTGCGGTCCTCACGATCTGCCGTCCCACTGGAGCGGCGCAGGTGGGCGGATGGCCGCGGGCAGGAGGCCCGGCGGAGGCGCGGGTCCGCCGTGTGGAACAACTTGCACCGGACATCACTGCGGGACATACTGTTCCGTAGTTGTGGGGCAAGTTGTTCCGTACCTGGTCGACGAGCCGTCCCGCACATCCCCCTTCCCATCGCTCACCGGCAGGAGATTCTGGTGTCCGAACGATCCCTGGGGCAGGCTCACGCGTCCCCGCCCGCTTCCCCGCAGGCCGGCGCCGCAGCGAAATCCGGTTCCCGCAAGGGGCTGGCCCTGGCCGCCATCGCGGTCGCCCAGCTCATGGTCGTGCTCGACGTCTCGATCGTGAACGTGGCGCTGCCGTCCATCCAGGGAGCCCTCGACTTCTCCGCGACCGACCTGGAGTGGGTGGTCAACGCCTACGCACTCGCCTTCGGCGGACTGCTGCTGCTCGGCGGGCGGATCGCGGACCTGTACGGTCAGCGCCGCACCCTGCTCATCGGCATCGCACTGCTGACGGTGGCCTCGCTGCTCGGCGGCCTGGCGACCAACCAGGGCTGGCTGATCGCCGCCCGGGCCGTGCAGGGCGTGGCCGGAGCCCTGGTCGCCCCCGCCGCGCTGGCGCTGATCGCCAGTACGTTCTCCGAGGGCGGCGAACGCAACAGGGCCATGGGAATCTACGCGGCCATGGGCGGTGCGGGCGGCGCGCTCGGCAACGTCCTGGGCGGCGTCTTCACCGACGCCCTGAGCTGGCGCTGGGTGCTGTTCGTCAACGTCCCCATCGGCGTCCTGCTGCTGCTGGCCGCGGTCAAGGCGTTCCCCGCCGAGCGGGCCACCCGTGCGGGGCGGCGCCTGGACCTGCCCGGTGCCGTCACCTCGACGGCCGGCATGTCCCTGCTGGTGTACGGGCTGATCCACGCGGCCACCGACGACTGGGGCAGCTCGGGCACGGTCCTGCCGCTCGCCGTCGGCGCCGCACTGCTCGCCCTCTTCGTCGTCATCGAGTTCCGCAGCGGCTCCCCGCTCATGCCGCCGAGCATCTTCCGCAACCGCAACCGCACCGGCGCGTACGCGATCATGCTGGCACTCGGCGCCGGGATGATCGTCCTCTTCTACTTCCTCACCCTTTTCATGCAGATCGTGCTCGGCTTCAGCCCGCTCAGGACCGGCTTCGCCTTCCTGCCGTTCGCCGTGGGTGCGGCCGTCTTCGCGACGATCAGCAGCCAGGTGGTGGGGCGGGTGGGCCCGCGGATCCTGCTCGCCACCGGGACCCTGCTGGCGGCCGTGGCCTTCTTCTGGTTCTCGCGGCTCAGCGAGGACGGCGGCTACAGCAGCGACCTGCTCGGCCCGCTGATCCTCTCCGGGTGCAGCGTGGGCCTGTGCTTCGTGCCGCTCACCCTCGCGGCCGTGGCAGGCGTGCGCAAGGCGCAGGCCGGCGTCTCCTCCGCCCTGCTCAACGCCGGACAGCAGGTCGGCGCCGCCCTGGGGCTCGCGGCCCTCGGGACGGTCGCGATCAGCGCCACCAAGGACCGGCTCACCGAGCTGATGGGCGCGGCCGCCGCCGACTCGGCGGAGGGATACGGGCCGGCGGACGCGGCGCACATGCCGCCGGAGGTCCGCAAGGCGGTCTTCGACTCGCTCGCGCACGGGTACGGGACGGCGTTCCTGGCGACCGGCTTCGTCCTGCTCGGTGCGTTCGCCCTCGCCGTCCTGGTGATCCGGGTCTCCGCCAAGGACGCGGAGAACGCCGAGATGGCCGTCGTGGTCTGAGCCCGGACCGTCACCGGGCCCCGGCCCGGCCCCGCACCGACCCCCGATCCGCAGGAGACCGCAGTGAACGCTCGAGCGCAGACCGGCAGCGCACCCCCCGTCGACCTGACGATGATGTACGCGATCCACCGCGCCTTCCGGCGGGATCTGCGGCTGCTGGAGGCGGCGCAGTACGACGACCCCGCCGCCTTCCGGCAGGCCTGGCGGCTCTTCAGGACCTACCTGTCGATCCATCACCTCGCCGAGGACCATTCCCTGTGGCCCGTCCTGCGCACCAGACTGGCCGGGCGGGAGGAGGCACTGGGCATGCTCCAGGCCATGGAGTCCGAACACGCCCAGCTCGACACGGCCGTGGAGAAGGTCGACGCGGTGCTCGGACAGGACGACCGTGCACGGGAGCTGCCGGAACTCATGGCGGGCGTCGCCGCCTGCCTGACCGACCACCTCGACCACGAGGAGGCCCAGGCGCTGCCGCTGCTGGAGAGCGAGCTGACCGGGGCCGAGTGGCAGGCGTTCGTGACGGAGCAGCGCAACCAGGTCGGCATCAAGGGCGCGTCGACCTTCTTCCCGTGGCTGCTCGACGGGGCGTCGGAGGGAGAACGGCGCGACGTGCTGGGCCGGGTGCCGGCGCCGCTGCGCCTGGTGTACCGGGCGGTGTGGCGGCCCAAGTACGAGCGCAGCTCGCCCTGGAGGGGCAAGGCCGCCTCCTGACGCGGTCCGCCCTGCCCGCACTCCGGTGCCGGACGTCGGAATCCCCCGCCGCGTCCGGCACCGGTCAGCCCGTCCCGCCCGGCTCAGAACAGCAGCACGGCCTTGCCGTTGACCTGTCGTTCGCCGACGCCGCGCAGGGCGGGCCCCGGGTCCGTCCAGTCGCCGACGAGCGCGACCTGCGGGTCCAGGGCACCCTTGGCGACGAGCCGCAGCAGCACGCCGAGATCGTTCCCGACGGGTCTGCGCGGCATCTCGTCGAACAGGTGGATGTACCGGAGCCGGACACCCGGCCGGGCGTGTCCCCAGTCGAAGGGCAGGGAGAGGTCGGAGCGGGTCGTGTTGCCGTAGCAGACGACGGTGCCGCCCCGCTCGACCAGTTGGTACGCGCTCCGGAACACCTCGCCGCCGACACTGTCCACGAGGACGTGCACCGGCCCGGTCGCGGCGGGACCCGCGTCGTAGGTGGTCGCCTCGGCGGCGCCCAGCGCGGTCAGCCCCTCAAGCCGCTCCGGCGAACCGGCCCAGGCGACGACCTCGGCCCCGGCGGCCCGGGCGAGCTGGACCGCGATCCGGCCGACCCCGCCGCTGGCGCCCGTGACCAGGACCCGTCGGCCCAGGAGGGACCGCGCGTGCCGCAGGGCGTACAACGCGGTGAGGCCGGCCACGGGGACGGCCGCCGCGTCGGCCCACTCGACGCTGTCCGGAAGCGTGGCGAGCCGGGTGGTCGACAGGGCGACCCGCTCGCCCCAGCCGTCGCGTTCGGCCACGCCGGCCACCCGGCTGCCGACGGGCGGTCCGCTGCCGTCGGCAGCCGGGCGGACCACGGTGCCGGCCACGTCGAAGCCGAGCCGGGAGCCCGGCGGCAGCATGCCGAGCAGTGACAGGTCGCCGCGGTTCACGGAGACCGCCCTGACCTCGATCACGGCCTGGTCGGGGCGGGGTTCGGGCTCCGGGACCGTCACCGGTCCCAGCTGGGTACCGCCGTCCGCGGGAGTGGTGAGTGCTCGCACCTGTCAGTCGCCTCCGTGGCTGTCGTCGCGAGGGAATACCGGGAAGAACGCGAGGGGACCCCGGAAAGAAGAGGCGCCGGTCACCAGCGCACGCCGCCGTCGACCGGCAGCACCGCGCCGTTCACGTAGCTGCTCTCCGGGGAAGCGAGGAACACGGCGGCGCGGGAGACCTCGCTCCCCGTGCCCGGCCGTCCCGTGGCCAGGGTGCCCCTCAGCCGCGGCCAGACCTTCTCGTTGTCCATCAGCGCGCGACCCTGCCCCTCCTCGGTGAAACCGGGAGCCAGGCAGTTGACCGTGATCCCGCTGGGCGCCAGCTCCAGCGCGCAGACCTCCGTGAACCGCTCCACGGCCGCCTTGGCGGCGCAGTACGCCGACGCGCCGGGCATGGCACGCCGCCCGAGCAGCGAGGACACGGTGATGACCCGGCCCGACCCGGCCTCCCGGAGGAACGGCACCGCGGCCCTGACCGTGTGGAACACCCCCGTCAGGTTGGTGTCGACCACGGCGTCCCAGTCGTCGTCGGACAGCACCGACACCGGACCGGGCCTGCTCACTCCCGCGTTGGCGACCACGATATGCGGACCGCCGTACCGCTCGTGGGTCGTGCGCATCAGGTCGGCCATCGACTGGGGCACCGTGACGTCGGCCTTGACGTGCACGACCCGGCCGCCCTTGTCCTGCGGGTCCGGCGGTACGTCCCTGGCCGCGGCGACCACCACGGCGCCCTCGTCGGCCAGTGCCCGTGCGACAGCCCTGCCCAGGCCGCGCGTGCCGCCGGTGACCACGGCGGTTCTGCCCTGCAACTGCATCGCTCCTCCTGAGGTTCCGGCCGGGGAGAGGAGTCCGCGGCGGGTTCCGGGACCTCGATGCTGCTTCGCCGGGATGGCGGGGCGAGGGAGACCGGCTGGAGACGCGGGGCCCGCGGGCCGGGACACCCCTCCAGCACCCCTGGACCCCGGTGCCAGGAGCCGCGGCGATACTCGGGCTCCCGCCCGGAGCGGACATCGCGGTCCGGGCCCCTGCCGACCGCTGAAGGAGTCAGCCGTGCCCGTTCCCGTGCAGCGCGACCACGAACAGACCCGCCTGGCGCTGGCCCACTGGCTCACGGACCGCACACCCCGCGCCGACGAGGTGAGGGTCGGCCCGGTCCGGGTGCCCGGCGCCGCCGGATTCTCCGGCGAGATCCTGCTGTGCGACGCCGAGTGGACCGAGGACGGAACCCGGCGCAGCGAACCGCTGGCCGTGCGGGTGGCTCCCACCGGGCACCGCCTCCACCCCGACGACCGCTGGACGGAGCAGGTCGGGCTGCTGGAGGCCCTCAACCGGACGGACGTTCCCGTGGCGCCCCTGCTGGGGCACGAGCCGGGCTCCTCCGTACTCGGGGCGCCGTTCCTGGTGATGCGCAGGATCCAGGGCCAGGTGCCCGCCGACTTCCCCTCGTACCACCGGGAGGGCTGGCTGGCGGAGCTGGCGCCGCGAAGCCGGCGCGCCGTCTGGTTCGGCGGTGTGGAGATGCTCGCCGCGATCCACCGGCTCGACCCGGACGCGCTCGGCCTCGGCTTCCTCGACCGGCCGGAGTACGGCACCGGTCACCTCACGCAGCAGCTGACCGAGTACACGAGGCTTCTGCCGTACTACGGCGCGGACGGCAACGAGGCCGCGACGGCGGCGCTGGCCTGGCTGCGGGAGAACCGGCCCGGGGAACCCGGCCGGCCCCGCCTGCTGTGGGGCGACGCCCGGCTCGGCAACATCGTCTACGACGGGGAGACACCCGCCGCCGTACTGGACTGGGAGATGGCCGCCCTGGGCCGGCCCGAGTCGGACCTGGCCTGGTTCCTGCACCTGGACCGGCACCTGAGCGAGGGCATCGGCGCGGCACGGCTCACCGGCCTCCCCGACCGCGCCGAGACGGTGCGCCACTACGAGCGGCTCACCGGCCACGTCGTGCGGGACCTGGCGTACTACGAGGTCTTCGCCGCGTTCCGGTTCTGCGTGCTCACCGCGCGGGTGACCCGGCTGCTGGAGGAGAGCGGCATCATGCCGCCCGGGACCGACTTCCCGCTGCACCGCAACGCCACGCGTCTGCTGGCCCGTGTCCTCCGGGAGACGGCCGCCCGGCAGGGCGGCGCGGCGGTGCCCCGCTGACGAAGCAAGGCACCCGGCAGTCTCCGCGACCGCCGGGTGCCGGGTGCCGGGTGCCGGGTGCCGGAGTGCGGCGGCTACGCGGCGGCCAAGCTCCGGTTGACCGCCGTCAGGAGGTCCCGCGGTGTCTCGACACCGTCGAGGACGTCGTCGCCCAGCTCGACACCGTAGTCACGGGATATGCGGGCGACGGTCTCCAGCAGTGCGAGGGAGTCGTAGCCGAGGTCCGCGAAGGCGGAGTCGAGGATGTCGCCGTCGAGGTCGACCGACTCGTCCTCGCCCGCGGACGACCGCATGATGCCGGTGAGGTCCTCCACGGTCAGTTCGGGCACGGTCGCGTGGGCGTCGCTCATGAGTTGTCCTTTCGGCGTGGATGTGGGGCTGGGAGAGGGACAGGAGGGAAGCGGAGACGCCGTGCCGGTCCTCAGGCGTCCCGTCGTACGACGGCGGCGGCGTTGAACCCGCCGCGTCCGCGGGCCACGACCAGCGCGCGGCGCAGGTCCGCTTCGCGCGGCTCCCGGGTGACGAGGTCGATCGGATGCCCGGGGCCGGGGCGCGAGACGTTCACGGTGGGCGGGATCGCCCCGTCCCGCAGGGCGAGCAGCGCGGTCACCAGGTCCAGCGACGCCCCGCCCGCGCAGAGCCGGCCCGTCATGCTCTTGGGCGCCGTCACCGGGACGCCGCCCGGTCCGAACACCTCACCGAGCGCACGGGACTCCGCCCGGTCCAGCTCGGGCACACCGGCGGCGTCCGCGAACACCACGTCCACGTCGCCCGGTGCCGTACGGGCGTCGTCCAGCGCCCGCCGGATCGCGCGCACCAGGCCCGCACCGGCTTGGCCGGACGCCTGCGGGGCGGCGTCGAACGTCGCCGCGTAGCCCGCGAGTTCACCGTAGGAACGGGCACCGCGCCGCCGTGCGCTCGCCATGTCCTCCAGGACCAGGAACGCACCGCCCTCGCCCGGAACCTGTCCCGAGGCGTCCTCGGCGAAGGGCAGGAACGCACGGTCCGGCCGGCTGCCGCCGCTCATCGCACCGGAGCTGAGATGCCCGGCGAGGCCGAGCGGGCACAGGGCGCCGTCGACGCCGCCGGAGAGCATCGCGGTGGTTCCCTTGCGGATCTGCCGCCGGGCGTTCCCGAGGGCGTCCAGACCGCCCGCCGCGTCGGTGACCACGGTGTTGCTGGAGCCGCGCAGGCCGTGCCGGATGGAGATCTGCCCGGTGTTCACGGCGTAGAACCAGGCGAAGGACTGGTAGGCGCTGACGAACCGCCCGCCCTTGCTCCACAGGTTCTGCAGCTCCCGCTGCCCGAACTCGAACCCGCCCATGGACGAGGCCGTGGCCACCCCCATGCCGTACGGGGCGAGCCGGTCCGGATCGAGCGCGCTGTCGCGCAGCGCCTCGTCGGCCGCGTACAGGGAGAGCCGGGTGGCGTGGTCCGTCTGCGGGAGGAGGCGGCTCGGGATGTGCTTCGCGGGCTCGAAGTCCCGCACCTCTCCGGCCAGTCGGAGCGGATACCCGCTCGCGTCGTAGCGGGTGGTCGGGGCGATGCCGCTGCGTCCGGCCAGCGTCGCCGCCCAGTACGCCTCGGTGCCGGTCCCGTTGGGCGCGGCCACCCCGACACCGGTGACCACGGCGCGCACCTCGCCGTCGGCGGTCATGCCGCCGCCCGCTCGGGACGGGCCAGCACGACGGCCGTCTGGAAGCCTCCGAAGCCGCTGCCGACGCTCAGCACGGTGTCGACCCGCGCCTCCCTGGCCCGCAGCGGTACGTAGTCGAGGTCGCAGGCCGGGTCGGGTTCGTGGAGGTTGGCGGTCGGCGGGACGAGCCCGTCGCGCATGGCGAGCACGCACGCGACCAGTTCCAGTGCGCCGATCGCGCCCAGCGAGTGCCCGATCATCGACTTCACCGAACTGACCGGGACGTCGTAGGCGTGCCGCCCCAGTGCCGTCTTGAAGGCGGCCGTCTCGTGCCGGTCGTTCTGCTTGGTGCTCGACCCGTGGGCGTTGACGTAGTCGATCGACTCGGGTGCCAGGCGGGCCTCGGCGAGGGCGTGCGAGATGGCGTCGGCCATCTCCGTGCCGTCGGTCCGCAGCCCGGTCATGTGGTAGGCGTTGCAGCGCGTGCCGATGCCGGCGACCTCGGCGTGGATCCGGGCGCCGCGCCGCCTGGCGTGCTCCAGCTCCTCCAGCACCAGCACGGCGGCCCCCTCGCCCAGGACGAGCCCGTTGCGCGTGGCGTCGAAGGGGCGCGAGGCGTGCTCCGGATCGTCGTTGCGCGGAGTGGTCGCCTTGATGGCGTCGAAGCAGGCCACGGTGATCGGTGAGATCGGGGCGTCGGTGCCCCCGCTGATCACCACGTCGGCGCTGCCTTCGCGGATCAGGTCCGCGGCCTGGCCGATCGCGTCGAGCCCCGAGGTGCAGCCGTCCGAGACGAGCGCCACCGGGCCCTGCGCGCCCACGAGACGGGCCAGTTCCACCGCGATGGAACTCGGCACGAAGTGGTCGTAGAGGTGCGGCACGGCGTAGCGGTGGTCCACCAGCCAGTCGGCCCCCTCGTTGCTGAGGACGGTGTACTCCCGCTCCATGCTCGTCGTGCAGCCGACGGCGTTGCCGAGGGACACCCCGACGGTGGCGGGGTCGTCCGCGGGCAGGTCCAGGCCGCTGTCGGCGACCGCCTCGCGGGCGGCGGCCACGGCGAACTGGGTGGCCCGGTCCATGCGCCGGACCTCCTGCCGGCCCAGTCCGGCGGCGAAGGGGTCGAAGTCGCATTCGGCGGCGACCCGGGACCGGTAGGGCGCGGGATCGAAGGAGGAGATCGTCCGCGTGGCCGTGCGGCCGTTCGAGATCAGCTCCCAGTACTCCTTGGCGCCCGGCTTCCCGGGGGCCACTGCACCGATCCCGGTAATGACGATGCGACGTTCCATGACATCCTCACTCACAGTCGGCGGGGTCCGGTGACCGGCCCCGGCCTGTCACGCTCGCAGCCCTGCCTGGTGGCGGGATGGTGGACCTCTGGTTGCGTGCTGGGCCCGCTCAGGGGGTGCTCGCCGGTGCCGCGAGCGGCAGCGGGTCGTGCGCCAGACACCCGTCGGCCAGCAGCCGTTCCACCGCCGTACGCAGCACGGCCAGGTCCGAGGCGTCGCCCCGGGCCCGTACCGGCAGCAGCGCCCGGGCGGCGGAGCGGCCGGCGCCGACCGCCGCGTGCCGCCTGGCCAGCGCGGTGAGCCCCTGCCCGGGGCCGGCCTCCAGCAGCAGCAGCTCGCCCGTGCCCAGCAGCGCGTCGAGGGCGGGGCCGAACAGCACCGGGGTGGCCGGCTGCGCGGCCCAGAACTCCGGGTTTCTCGCCGTGCCGGGACTCAGCCGCCCTGCCGTGTACGCCGAGTGCAGCGGGAGCCGCGGAGCCCGCAGCGGCAGCCGGGACAGCGCGGGCAGCGCCGCCCGCGCGGCCGGGCCGAGGGCCGGGCTGTGGAACGGGCTGAGGGCGCGGGTCCTGCGACAGGTGAACCCCGCCGCGCGCAGCCTCGCCTCCGACGCGGCCAGGGGCGCCTCGGAACCGGCCAGGATCACCTGGCGCGGTGCGTTGACGGCGCCGACGACCACGTCGTCGTGCAGGTACGGCGCCATGTCGGCGGCGGCCGCGTGCACGGCGAGCATGCCGCCGGCCGGAGCCGACTCGATGTGCGCCACCCGCTCGGCCATCACCCCGGCCGCCTCCTCCAGGGTGAAGACACCGGCCAGGGCGGCCGCCGCCACCTCGCCGACGCTGTGGCCGAGCAGGGCCGCGGGCCGCACCCCCCAGTCGAGCACCATCCGGCCCAGCGCCCAGTCGACCGCGAACAGCAGAGGCTGGGCGCGGCGTACCCCGTCCAGGTCCACGGCAGGGGAGCCGGACAGCCAGTCGGCGCGCAGCGCGGCGCCCTCGGCGCCCCACACGTCGAACACCTCGTCCAGGAGGCGGCGGAACGGCGGGTGGGCGCGGTACAACCCCACGGCCATCAGGTGCTGTTGAGCCCCCTGCCCGGGGAACAGCAGGGCGACACCGCGGGGTGCCGGAGCGGGGGACGAACTGGTGGGACGCACGAGTGTCTCCTCGGGGCCGGGGCCGAACGGCGGGAGCCGCACTCTGGCACCACGCCCTGGAGGATCGGTCTCGGCCCGGCCCGGCCCGGACTCTCCAGCGGGCCCCCATCTGCCTTCCAGCCCTCGTCCCCACACTCGGAAGCACGGCCGACGGAACGTGACCCGTCCCCCTCGGCCGGCGCGCGCCCACCGCACACGGCCGCCGGACCACGGTCACCCACCGTCGTCCGGCGGCCGTTGGGCTTGACGGGTCGGGTGTGTCCGAAGTGTTCAACAGTCCGGGACGAAAGACGCAGGGAGGCCCCTCGGTGGAGAGGCAGCAGCACCGCGCCGACGTGGTGATCGTGGGCAGCGGCTATGGAGGTTCGATCGCCGCCCTCAGGCTGGCGGAGGCGGGGGTCGACGCCGTTGTGCTGGAACGGGGGCGCCGCTGGCCCGTCGACGACGCGGGCGACACCTTCGCGACACAGACCGAGCCGGACGGACGTGCCGCCTGGCTCAGCGAGACGTCACCGCTCACGGACGCGAAGCTCGACGTCTACACGGGCGTCCTGGAGTTCGTCGAGGGCAGCGGCATGAACGTCCTCGCCGGCACCGGCGTGGGCGGGGCGTCCCTGGCCACCAACGGCACGATGTGCGAGCCCTCGGCCGAACTGTTCCGGCGGACCCTGGGCGACGTCCTGGACCACCGGGAGATGCGCGAGCGGTGGTATCCGCAGGCGCGTGAACTGATCGGCTGCACACCGATCCCGGACGACGTCTACGGGTCCGAGTTCTACCGGTCGGCCCGGTCGTTCGCCGACCAGCTCGACAAGGCCGGGATCCCGTGGGACAAGGTCGACCTCGCCGTGGACTGGGACGTGGTCCGCGAGGAGATGGCCGGCACCCGGGTGCGGTCCCAGATCGACGGCCTGAACGTCTTCGGTGTCAACAGCGGCGCCCAGCGCAGCCTCGACCGTACGGTGCTGGCCCGTGCCGAGGCGTCCGGGCACATCGACGTGCGGCCGCTCAGCGTGGTGACCGCGGTGCGCCCGGCCGACGACGATGCGACCGGCTACCACGTCGACTACGAGTCGATCGACGAGCGGGGCGAGGTGCTGTCCCGTCACCGGATCACCACCAAGCGGCTGGTGCTGTCCGCCGGCACCCTGGGCACCAACCGGCTGCTGCTGCGCGCCAGGGAGAGCGGCGTACTGCCCGCCCTGCACGGCGCGCTGGGCACGCGGGTCGGCAACAGCGAGGTCATCACGGCCCGTACCGGCATGGCGGAGAACAACCCCCGGCAGGGCGGCCCCGCGGCGATCTTCGCGCGGGACTGGCAGGACAACCCGCTCGGACCGGTGTCCCTGCTCAACTTCCCCTGGCCGGACGCCCCGGAGGGCGAGGGCTGGACCACCACCATCGGGGCCGTGCCGGCACCCGCGCTGGGCGTCTTCCGCTACGCCCCGGACAAGGACGACGTCGTCCTGCACTGGCCCGCCGAGGACCCGGCCCTGGCCCGCGCGCAGTCGGCCATCGCCCACACCCTGGACCGGCTCAACGACGCGAACCCGGGCAGCCGCACCGCGTTCAGCCGCATCGGCACCACCGGCGGCAACGTCGTCGGCGGCGTGCCGCTCGGCACCGTGACCGACGACGCCGGCCGGGTCGAGGGCTACCGGGGCCTCTACGTGGTGGACGGTTCGCTGCTGCCCGGCACCGGTGTCCCGCCGGCGCTGACCGTGGCCGCCGTCGCGGCCCGCGTGACGTCGCTGCTGGTCCGCGACCTCACCGGCGCCCGCTGACCGCTCCGGCACGTCGTCAGCGCTCCGGAGCCGACGAAGGCGGCGCCTCCCGGTGCACCGGGAGGCGCCGCCTTCGTGCGGTTGCCGCGGTCCGCTCAGCCGGCGGTGGCCGACGGGGTGCGGAAGTGCGGGGCGACCTGCTCGGCGAAGAGCCGCATGCTGCGGACGGACTCCTCGTGGCTGGGATTGCCGGAGATCACCTGAAGGCTGACGGTGATGTCCCCGAACCACTCGCGGATCGTCCGGAGCCGTTCGGTGACCTCCTGCGGGGTGCCGACCAGCACCTTGTTGTCGGCCAGCGAACGGTCGAAGTCGGCCCGGGCGATGTTCTCCACGACCTTCTCGTAGCCCGCGTACACCTCGCTGCGCCGCTCTCCCCAGGCGGCCACCGCGTCCCGCATGACCGCGTTGCTGCGCCGGGAGTACTCCTTGCCCTTGGCCCTGGCCTCGTCGGGGTCCTCGCTGAGGTAGGCGTGGTAACTCATGTGGATCTCGCCCTCCCCGGCATGGCCCGCCTCCGCCCACGCCTTGCGGTACAGGCCGATCATGTCCTGCACGACCTCGCGCTTGTTGATCGAGGGGACCATCATCAGGCCGTGGCCGTCCCGGCCGGCCTGTTCGCAGGAGGACGGCGTCTTCGCCGTCGCCACCAGGATCGGCGGGTGCGGGCGCTGGTAGGGCCGCGGCAGCAGGGTGACCGGGCCGAAGGAGTGGAAGGTGCCGTCCCAGACGACGTCCTCCTCGCTCCACAGCTTCCGGCAGGCTCGGATGCCCTCGTCGAAACGTGCCCGGCTCTCGTCCATGTCGATGCCGAAGGCGTCGAACTCGTCGGGCAGGAAGGCGCGTCCGAAACCGACCTGGAGCCGGCCGCGGGAGATGTTGTCGAGCATGGCCAGCTTGCCGGCCAGCTTCAGCGGGTGCGTGAAGGCGGGGATGACGGCACCCGTCACCAGCTTGACGCGGCTGGTGCGGGCCGCGGCGGCGGTGAGGAACGTGACCGGGTCCGGGCTGTAGCCGCCGTACTTGAAGAAGTAGTGCTCCACCGTCTTGACGTGGTCGAACCCGAGATCCTCGGCGAGGGCGACCAGGTTCAGGCTCTCCTCGAAGTAGTCCGCCGCGTCCTTGTCCTCCGGTCCCACGGTGGGGAAGAAGTTGATGCCGAATTCCATGCTGGCTCCCTTGTGCTGGCAGTCGTGAGGACGGTCAGAAGACGACGCTCGCGCCGCCGTCCACGGGCAGGACCAGGCCGGTGGCGAAGGAGGCCTCGGGGCGGGCCAGGGCCACCATCCACCAGGCCACCTCTTCGGGCCGTCCCACCCGCCCGAGCGGCACCCGCTCGCGCTGCCGCGCGCGCAGCCGGGCGATCCCCTCGGCGTCGAGCCCGGCGTGCTCCGCGATCGGTGTGTCGACCGGACCGGGGGCGATGCCCGCGACCCGGACCCCCCTGGCGGCGAGTTCCAGGGCCCAGGTGCGGGTGAGGAAGTCGAGGGCGGCCTTGGTGGCGCCGTAGACCGAGTGGCCGGGCCAGCCGCGCTGGTTGCCGGCCGTGGTGACGTTGATGACGAGACCCTTGGCGGACTCCAGCGCGGGCAGTGCCTCCTGGGTGAGGAACAGCGGGGCGAGCAGGTTGGTGGCCACCTGGTCACGGGCGTTGGCCGGGTCGACCCGGCCCAGGGGGGCGGACCTCATCGTGACGGCGTTGTTGACCAGGACGTCGATGCCGCCGAGTGCGTCCCGCGCCGCCGTCACCACGGCACTCGCCGCCCCGGGGTCCGAGAGGTCGGCGCTGAAGGACCGGATGCGCTCGTGGCCGCGGGCCGTCTCGGCGAGCACGCCGGCCCTGCGGCCGACCACCAGGACGCGGGCGCCCTCGGCGGCGAAGGCGTGCGCGGCCGCCCGGCCGATTCCCGTACCACCGCCGGTGATCACCACGGCCCGGTCCCGGAGCGGGCCCTGCGCTGGCTGAGTCATGGCTGCACTTCCTCGCTCGAATGCGCGAGGCCGTGCCGGGGGCACGCACCTGGACGGCCTCGCGAAGGGTCAGTACTCGTAGCGCTCGCCGTCGGCGCCCACCGGGGACCACCACAGGTTGCCCTGGGTGACACCGTCGGCGAACAGGGCACTGCGGCCCTCGACGATCCGCCCGTCCTCCCAGCGCAGCATGTGCACGCCCTCGACCTGAAGCCGCTCGTACGGGGAGGTCGCGCCCTCCTTGGCGTGCTCGCGGTAGCCGTCGAGGCGGTAGACGTCGATCGACACACCGGCCTCCTGGTCGACAAGGACGTCGAGCGTCTCGGAGGAGATGCGGCCACCGGTGGCGGCCATCAGCTTGCCCATCTTCTCCAGGTAGTCGTCCAGACCGACAAACCAGCCGGAGTACTGGTGGTTGCCCGGCATCTGGAAGCGCACGTCCTGCGACCAGTACTGGAGGATCTGCTCCCGGTCCCCGGTCACCAGTGACGCGTACGCCGCGGCCACGCGTTCGCGTGTCAGCTCGGTCATGCTCACAACCTTCTTTCCTTCGCTCGACGTCGGCCCGCTCAGGTGCCGTCGTGGGTGATGAGGCGGTGCCTGACCCGCCACTGGCCGTCCTGGAGCACCAGGACGTCCTCGCCGGTGGTGCTGAGGTAGGTGGCGGCCCGACCGCCGCGCGGGGTTTCGAAGACCATCGCGTAGTAGCGGGTCAGCACGGTCCCGGCGTCCTGCCGCTGCGCGGCGACCATGCCGAACCAGTGCCGCCGCTGTACGTCGAGCTGGGCCAGCCGGTCCATTCCGGCGCGCATCCGCTCGGCGATGACGGCGCGGCCCGACCAGGGCTCGGGCTTCACGTTCTGCTCGAAGACGCCGTCCTCGGTGAAGCCGTCGGCCCACTCCTCGGCCGCCCGCTCGTCGAGGAGCTGCATCTGATGGGCGTAGAACTGGGTGATGCGGGAGTACGTCTCCGCGTCGACCGGGCTGGTGATCTTGAGGGGTCCGGACACCGGATCAGGCCTCCCCGACGCCGGACTCGACCAGGTCGGACAGGTGCGGCTCGCCCTTGATCACGGTGCCCAGGGCCTTGAGCCGGCTGCGGAACTCCGGCTCCTTCAGGGCCTGTTCGAACGAGGCCTGGTCCTCCCACTCCGCCACGTTGAAGTACACGGAGGGGTCGCTCTGCGAGCGGACGAGCTGGTAGCGGACGAGACCGGGGCGGGTGCGCATGAACTCGGCGACATGGGCGTAGACGCGTTCCAGGTCCTCGGCCGCTCCGGTGAGCGTCAGCTTGTTGACGAAGACGACCACGGCGACTCCTGTGTCTCGAAGGGTGACGGCGGCGCTCGCGCGGACCGCCCCCGCCACCTTCGGCGCCCCCGCTGATGACCTGTTGGGGCGGCGCTGGAGGAGCGCGTCGCCCACCGGGACCCCATCGGTGCTCCAACGGCCGTCCGCAGACTGGGCGCCCGGCCCGCCGGCCCGGTGCGACGGCGGCGGGACGACCCGAGCCGAGCCAAGCGACCCAAGCGACCCAAGCGACCCGAGGAGTGGCCGTGTCGGACGAGCACGTACCCGTACTCATCGTGGGCGGCGGCCTCGCCGGCCTCACCACCGCGCTGTTCCTGGGGCTCCACGGCGTCGGGTCGCTGGTGGTGGAGAAGCACCCCGGCACCTCGGTCGTCATGAAGGCGCGCGGGCAGTACCCCCACACCATGGAGGCGCTGCGCATCGGCGGCGTCGCCGACCGGATCGCGGCCGCCGGACCGGACGCCGGCACCGGCGAGTTCTACATGGTGGTGGCCGACAGCCTGGCGGGGCCCGTCCTCACGCGGATCATGACCGAGGGCGAGATGGCGATGCGCCACGTCTCCCCCGAGGACTGGGCGATGGCGGGCCAGGAGCGCACCGAGGTGATCCTGGCCGACCGGGCCGCGGAGCTCGGCGCCGAACTCGGCTTCGACACCGAGCTGGTCTCGCTCACCCAGTCGGCGGACGCGGTCACGGCCGTACTGAGGGACGTGCACACCGCCGCCGAGCGGACGGTGACCGCCGACTACGCGGTGGGCGCCGACGGTGCGCACAGCCGCGTGCGGCAGGAGATGGGCATCGGCATGCACGGCCGCGGCAACCTCGGCGAGATCTTCCGGGTCTTCTTCGACGCCGACCTGAGGGAGCCGCTGCGTGAGCTGCCCGGCGTCGCGGACGGCCGCAAGTTCGCGCTCTTCTGGCTCCAGCAGCCCGTGCCCGGGGTCTTCTACACCACCGACGTGCCCGGCCGTTACGGCTACGTGCTCGGCATGTCCGAGGACCCGCCGGACTTCGCCGCCTTCACCGAGGAGCGGTGCGCGGAACTGGTCCGCACCGGCCTCGGCCTGCCCGGTCTGCCGCTGGAGGTCGTCGAGACGGGACGTACCGACATCGTCAGCGAGATCGCCGACCGGTTCAGCAGCGGCCGCGTCCACCTGGTGGGCGACGCGGCCAGGCTGGTGCCCGCGCCGGGCGGTCTCGGCGGCAACACCGCGATCACCGACGGCTTCTACCTGGCGTGGAAACTCGCGATGGTCGTCAAGGGCGAGGCCGGCGGCGGCCTGCTCGACAGCCACGACGCGGAGCGCCGTCCGGTCTCGGAGATGATCGGGGAGCAGCAGCTGCGCAACACCGTGGAGCGCTTGGCGTCCTACCTCGACGACGGAGCGCTCGCGGCGCCGCTCCCGCCCGTCGTCCAGGCCTTCGGCTACCGGTGCGCGAACGGCGCGGTGGTCCGCGAGCCCGGCGACGCCGGGGAACTGCTGGAGGACCCGGCCGCCCCGACCGGCCGCCCCGGATCACGGGCGCCCTACGTGCGGCTGCCCGCCGGCTCGCCGGCCGCGTCCACCACCGCCCTGTTCGGCCGCTCCTTCGTCCTGCTCACCGGGGACGGCACGGGCGGCGCCTGGACGGACGCCGCCGCCGCGACGGCCCGTCGGCTCGGCATCACCCTGCCGGTGCACCGGCTCACCGGTCCCGAGTGGGAGAAGAGCTACGGCGTGAGCGCGGCGGGCGCCGTACTGGTGCGGCCCGACCGTTTCGTCGCCTGGCGCTCCACCGGTCCGGCCGCGGACACCGACGCCGCGCGGCAGGCCCTGGAGCGTGCCCTGCGCACCGTCCTGGACCGCCCGGAGCCCGCCCCCTGAGGAAGGGCGGCCCCACGGCCCTCGGCCCCCACCCACCCCCGACCCTGCAAGGACGAACGAGGAGACGACGATGATTCTGGTGACCGGAGCCACGGGCAACGTGGGCGGAAAGGTCCTGTCGCTGCTGCGCGCGGGCGGGCACAAGGTGCGGGCGCTCACCCGGGACCCGGGGCGGGCGGGGTTCGCCACGGGTACGGACCTGGAGGTGGTCGCCGCCGACCTGGGGCGCCCGGAGACGCTGGCGCCCGCGCTGGACGGCGTGCAGAAGGTCTTCCTGATGTCGCTCGGCGCGAACAAGGCGACCCATGACGCCCACCTGGTGGCCGCGGCGCGTGAGGCGGGAGTCGAGCACATCGTGCAGCTCTCCACCCTCGGTGTGGAGGTGGCCGGGGATCCGAAGACCAATCCGCTCGGCCACTGGCACCGGATCGCGGAGGAGGCGCTGCGGGACTCCGGGGTGCCCTGGACGATCCTGCGGCCCAACGGATTCATGAGCATGAACCTCGGCTGGGCCGCGTCGGTCAAGGCCGAGGGAGTCGCCCGCGGCCCGCTCGCGGACGTGCCCGAGGCGATCGTCGACCCGCGGGACATCGCGGAGGTGGCGGTGCGGGCACTCACCGAGGAGGGCCACGAGGGCCGGGTCTACGAACTGACCGGGCCGCAGGCGCTGACCGGCCGTGAGCAGCTCGCCGTGATCGGTTCGCTGCTCGGACGGGACCTGCGCTTCGAGACCGTCCCGCTCGCCGCACACCGGGAGATGATGCTGCGCCACTTCTCCGAGGAGACCGTGAACGGGGTGATCACGACGTTGCGGGAGGCGATCGAGCACGGCAGCGAACTGCACGGGCGGCTGTCGCCCGACGTACGTGAGGTCCTCGGCCGCGAGCCGCGCTCCTTCGCCGTGTGGGTCCACGACCACCTGGACTTCTACCGCGCGTGAGGGCGCCGCCGCGCCCGGGCGGACCGGCCCGCCCGGGCGGCGAGGAGGAAGAACTGGCACACTCTGTACCGGACAGCGGATCGAGGAACCACCGGGAGTAGTCATGTCCACGCCTGCCGACGCCGCAGGACGCAGCCAGCGGGCGCCGGAGCGCGGCATGGATCCGCGGGCGGCCCGCAGCCGGGCCGCCGCACTCGCGGCGGCCCAGGAACTGCTGGTGGAGCAGGGGTGGGCCGCGGTCACCCACGTCGCCGTCGCCGCCCGCAGCGGCGTGGGCCGCACCACCCTGTACCGTCACTGGCCGGACTCCCCGTCCCTTATCTACGAGGCCATCGCCGAGCGCATCGCGAGCGCCCGCCCGGTGCGGACCGGCATGCTCCGTGACGACCTGATCGCTCAACTCAACGGCCTGCGCGCCCTGCTGCACGACCCGGTGGGGGAGCGCGGAATGCGGGTGGTCATCGAGCGCGCCGGCGTGGACCCGGCGTTCGCCGAGCTGAAGGAGGCGCTGTACCAGGCGGGCTCGGGCGGTTTCCGCGCGATCGTCGAGCAGGCCAAGGAGAGCGGTGAACTCCCCGGCGGCCTGGACACGGAGCTGGCCATCGACCAGCTCGCGGGCCCGCTGATGTTCCACCGGCTCCTCGCGGAACGCACCTTCGGCACGGAGTACGTGCACTCCGTCGTCGACGCCTTCCTCGTGGCCAACGCGGCGTCCCGGCCCGGACCCGTGCGGCGGGCCGGGCGGGGCTGAGACGCCCCCGTGCCGGGGGCCGGGCGCCTCCGGCCAGCGTCGCCGCGGCGTCGGGCGACGCTCAGTGCCGTACGAGCCGCTCCGGACGCCTCGCGGGAGCTCCGGCGGCCACCAGGTCGCCGGCCGCGGACGTGGGCCGTCCGGCCGGCGCGCCGGGTTCGGCGGTGAGTACCGAGTCGGTGCACGCCGGGACGTCGAGGGCCGGGTCGCCCGCCAGGATCGCCTGGTGCAGGCGGCGCACCCGCGCCGAGGGATCGAGGCCCAGCTCCTCGCGCAGCACGGTGCTCAGCTGCCGCAGCACCTCCAGCGCCTGGGTGCGGCGGCCGGTGCGGTGCAGCGCGAGCATGAACTGGGCGTGCAGGCCCTCGTGCATCGGGTACTTGGCCGTGAGCCGGCTCAGCTCACCCAGCAGTTCCTGGTGCCGCCCGAGCCGGAGGTCCGCGGTGATGCGCTGCTCCCGCACGCTCGTGCGCTCCTCCTCCAGGCCCACGAGAAGGGCCCGCAGGACGGGACCGCGCTGTACGTCGGAGAGCGCCGCCCCCTGCCACAGCCGCAGGGCCTCGGAAAGACAGGCCGACGCCCGCACGTCGTCGTGGTGGAGTGCCGAACGGCCTTCGCGCACCAGGGACCAGAAACGGTTGGTGTCGAGTTCGTCGCTGCCTACGGCCAGCAGATAGCCGCCGTCACGGGTTTCCAGGATCAGGCGGGCCGCCTGGAGACTGCCGATCCGCGGCACCCGCCGCAGGCTGCGCCGGAGCTGGAGGATGTACGACTGGAGGGTGGAGAGCGCGCTGTTGGGAGGGGAGTCGTCCCACAGTTCCTCGATGCACGTGCCGGTGGACACGACCTGGTTCGCGTTGAGGAGCAGCAGGGTGAGCAGCTGTCGCTGCTTCGGGGCCGTCGGCGTGTAGGACTTCCCGCCCTCGCTCATGCGCAGGGGTCCCAGTACGGAGAATTCCACGTCGTCTCGCACACCTTCCGGAATAGTGACAGGATTCGAGTTGCCCGCGCTCGGCGGGGTGGTCAGTACCCCCTGATTTGTGCGGCGGGAAATCGCCGAATTGGAACGAAGATTAATCGGGTGTGCACATCTTTCGCCCACCGGCGGTCAACGCCCGCCGGACCTCTCGGTCGCTACCGGCCTTGACCTGCGAGGTCCCGCTCCGGGTAAGTGGGGAACTCCGCGGTAACGATCCGCTCTCCGGCCCGACGGGCGCAGGAGTTACCGGCGCATGACTCGGCCCCGATTAGGGTCTGCGTGAACGTGGCCCTGCTGAAATTCGGTGCGTTCGTCCTCGTGAGGATACTGGCGATGCGGGAAAACAAGCGGTTGGATTCCGATGGCTGACGAGAAAGAACTGCGTGGGTACCTCAGGCGCGCGGTCGCGGACGCGCGCGATGCCCGGCGGCGGCTGCGTGAGGTGGAGGAACGGGCGAGCGAGCCGATCGCGGTCGTCGGGATGGCGTGCCGGTTCCCCGGCGGGGTGAGCAGCCCGCGGGAGTTGTGGGAGCTGGTGCACCGCGGCGCCGACGCGGTCTCCCCGTTCCCCGTCGACCGGGGGTGGGACGAGGACGTCTACGACCCCGATCCGGATCGCGCGGGCAAGTCCTATGTGCGCGAGGGCGGTTTCCTGCGGGACGTCGCCGGATTCGAGCCGGAGTTCTTCGGGATGTCGCCCCGCGAGGCGCTGGCGGCGGATCCGCAGCAGCGGCTGCTGCTGGAGACCGCGTGGGAGGCGATGGAGGACGCCGGCCTGGTGCCGGCCACGTTGCGCGGCAGCCGCACCGGGGTCTTCGCCGGGCTGATGTACCAGGGGTTCGCCGCCGGCATCCTCGACGACATCCCCGTCGACGTCCAGGGCTACGTCGCGGGAGGTGCCTCCAGCAGCATCGCCGTCGGCAGGGTGTCGTACACCTTCGGCTTCGAGGGCCCCGCGGTGGCCGTGGACACGGCCTGTTCGTCGTCGCTGGTGGGGATCCACCTGGCGGCGACGGCCCTGCGCCGGGGGGAGTGCGACCTCGCACTGGCCGGCGGCGTGACGGTGATGGCCACGCCGACCTCGTTCGTGGAGTTCTCCCGGCAGGGGGCGCTGTCCCCGGCGGGACGGTGCAAGTCGTTCGCGGCGGACGCCGACGGCACGGTGTGGGGGGAGGGTGCGGGTCTGGTGCTGCTGGAGCGGTTGTCGGACGCGCGGCGTCTGGGGCACCGGGTGCTGGCGGTGGTGCGGGGTTCGGCGGTGAACCAGGACGGTGCGTCGAACGGTCTGACGGCTCCGAACGGTCCTTCGCAGGAGCGGGTGATCCGGGAGGCGTTGGGCAGTGCGGGGTTGTCGTACGCGGATGTGGACGCGGTGGAGGCGCACGGGACGGGGACGCGGCTGGGCGACCCGATCGAGGCGCAGGCGCTGCTGGCGACGTACGGGCAGCAGCGCCGGGAGGGGCGTCCGCTGTACCTGGGTTCGCTGAAGTCGAACATCGGACACAGCCAGGCCGCCGCCGGAGTGGGCGGTGTGATCAAGATGGTCGAGGCGATGCGGCGCGGGGTGCTGCCGAAGACGCTGCACGTGGACACCCCGTCACCGCGCGTCGACTGGGACTCGGGCGCGGTGGAACTGCTCACCGAGGCCAGGCCCTGGCCGCAGACGGGGGCGCCGCGCCGGGCCGCCGTCTCCTCCTTCGGCATCGGTGGGACGAACGCACACGTGATCGTGGAGGAGGCTTCCGCGGAGCCGGCGGCCGAGCCGGTGGCCGAGCCGGTGAAGTCGGACCCCGCGACCGGACTGCCGGCGGTGCCGTGGGTGGTGTCGGGGCGTTCGGCGGACGGCCTGCGGAGTCAGGCGGCGCGGCTGCTGACGGCCGTGGCGGACGACGCAGGTCCCCACCCCCGGGACGTGGCCTGGACCCTCGTGTCGGAGCGGGCCGTGCTGGACACGGCCGCGGTGGTGGTGGGCGGCACCCGGGCTGAGCTGACGCGCGGTCTGCGGGCCCTGGCATCAGGGGCGCCGGACGCTTCCGTGGTGAGCGGGCCGTCGTCTTCGCGCGGCACACCGCACCTCGCCTTCGTGTTCACGGGGCAGGGGGCGCAGCGGCCGGGAATGGGCCGGGAGCTGTACGAGTCGGTGCCCGAGTTCGCCGCCTTCTTCGACGAGGTGTGCGGGGAGCTGGACGCCCACCTCGCGCAACCGCTGAAGCAGGTGGTGTTCGCCCAGGAGGGCTCGGAGCAGGCCGGGCTGCTGGACCGGACGGAGTACACCCAGCCCGCGTTGTTCGCGCTCGAGGTGGCGCTCTTCCGGCTGCTCGAACGCTTCGGTGTGGTGCCCGAGTTCGTGGCGGGTCACTCGGTGGGCGAGGTGGCCGCGGCCCATGCGGCGGGCGTGCTGTCACTGGCGGACGCGGCCCGGCTGGTGGCGGCGCGGGGCCGGCTGATGGGGGCGGCACGGGAGGGCGGCGCGATGCTCGCCGTCCAGGCCGGCCCGGAGAAGGTCGCGGGCGACCTGGCCGGACTGGAGGACCGGGTGTCCCTGGCGGCGGTCAACGGCCCGGAGAACGTCGTGGTGTCCGGCGACGCCGGCAGCGTCGAGGAACTCGGGGCGCGTTGGCGAGCGGAGGGCAGGAGGGTACGCCGGCTCCGGGTGAGCCACGCCTTCCACTCGCCGCACATGGACGAGGTGCTCGACGAGTTCGAACAGGTCGTCATGGGCCTGTCGCTCCGGGCACCGCGGATCACGCTGGTGTCGACGGTGACGGGCGAGGCGCTGTCCGCGGAGGAGGCGTGCTCGCCGCGCTACTGGGTGCGGCAACTGCGCGAAGCGGTGCGGTTCTACGACGCGGTGCGCGCCCTGGAGCAGGAGGGCGTCGCCCTCTTCGTCGAGCTCGGCCCGGACGCGGTGCTCAGTGCCCTGGTTTCGGCCGGAGCCGAACGGGGTCCCGGTCTGGTGGTACCGGTGCTGCGGGCGAACCGGCCGGAGGGCGAGTCGCTGGCGTCGCTGCTGGGCCTGCTGCACACCCGTGGGCGGCGTGTCGAGTGGCCGCGGGTGCTGCCCGGGGCGCAGCGGGTGGATCTGCCGACGTACGCCTTCCGGCGCACCCGGTACTGGCTGGAGGCGCGCGCCGGGCGCGTGGACGCGGCCGGCCTCGGCCTCACGGGCGCCGGACATCCGCTGCTCGGTGCCTCGCTCCCGGTCGCCGGCCAGGACGAGGTGCTGCTCACGGGGCGCGTCTCCCGCCGTACCCATCCCTGGCTGGCCGACCGCACCGTCCTCGGCGCCGCCGCACTGCCCGCCTCGATGTACGTCGAACTCGCGGTGCGGGCGGGCGACGAGACGGGCTGCACGGTACTGGAGGAACTCACCCTGGCCGCCCCGGTCACGCTGCCCGAGGAGGGGGGACTCCAGATCCAGGTCCGGGTCGGTGCACGCGACCAGGACGGCCGGCGTTCCGTCACCGTCCACGTCCGGCCAGCCCCGGGAGACCTCGGCCACGCCCTCGACGGCTCGTGGCGCGTCGCGGCCCGGGGAGTCCTGCTGGCCGACGGGCCCGCACGAACGCCCGTCCCGGCCGAAGGGCGCACCGGAGCCCCGGCCGGCGAGCGGCACGGCGGTGGGGCGGGCGCGACCGACGTGGGCCTGCCGGACGAACTGCTGTCCGAGGCCCCGCGCTACCGCCTGCACCCCGCGCTGCTGGACGCCGCGCTGGCCGCGTCCCAGGCCCCCCGGGCGGCCGGTGCGGCAGGCATCGCCGTGCCCGCCGTCTGGCGCGACGTACGGCTGCACGCCGTGGGGGCCGGCACCGTCGGAGTACGGACGACCCGCATCGACGACGACACCGTCGGGCTGGACCTCATGGACCCCGAGGGGCGGCCGGTGCTCACGGTCGGTTCGCTCACCTACCGGGTCGTCCCCGAGGACGAGTTGCGCGCGGCCGCCGGACCGCTCGGCGAGGGCCTGTCCGCGATCGAGTGGGTCGCCCACGACACCGCCGCCGAGCCGACGGCCCGCTGGGCTGTGGTCGGCGCCGACGTGCCCGGCGCCACCCGTTTCGAGGACCTCGACGCGGCGGCCCGGGCCGCCGCCTCGGACCGGGAGGCCTTCGACCTGCTGCTCGTGCCGTGGACGTCCACGGGCGACGTGCTCGCGGGAACCCGCCGGGCGCTCTCCTTCGCCCAGGCACTCCAGGCCGCGGACGCGCTCCGCGGCACACCGGTCGTGGTGCTGTCGCGGGGCGCGGTCGCCACGGATCCGGACGACGCGACGCGCCTCGACACGGAAGCCGCGGCCGTACGCGGCCTGCTGCGCAGCGCGGGCGCCGAAGGCGTGGACGGACTCGTACTGGCCGACACCGACACGGACACCCCGCCGCTGGACCTGCTCGCGTCGGCGGCGCGGGCCGGGGAGTCGGAACCGGCGGTGCGCGACGGGCGGGTCCACGTGCCCCGGCTGCGTCCGGTCCCGGCCGGCGATCCGGCCGGGCCGCCGTGGACGACGGACGGCACGGTCCTGGTGACCGGAGGCACCGGGACCCTCGGGGCCGTGCTGGCCCGGCACCTGGTGGCCACGCACGGGGTGCGGCACCTGCTGCTGGTCGGCCGCCATGACGCCGGGACGCCCGGAGCGGACGAACTGGTCACCGAGCTGGAGGAGTTGGGCGCGCGGGTGACGTCCGCCGCGTGCGACGCGGCGGACCCGGAGGCGCTGGCCGGAGTGCTGGCGGCGATACCCGGGGACCGTCCGCTGACGGCGGTGGTGCACGCGGCCGGTGTGCCGGAGGACGGACTGCTGTCCGCGATGACGCCCGGCCAGCTCGACCGGGTCCTGCGCCGGAAGGCCGTCGCCGCCCGCAACCTGCACGAACTCACCCGGCACCTGGACCTCACCGCCTTCGTCGTCTGCTCCTCCCCGGCCGGCACCCTCGGCGGCCCCGGCCGGGCGAACACGGCGGCGGCCGAAGCGTACGCCGAAGCCCTGGTCCGCCACCGCGAGGCGATCGGGCTGCCCGCCACCGCCGTGGCCTGGGCACCGTGGGTACGCGGCGACGCGCACGAGGAACACCCCGACGGCGGCCTCGCGCGGCGGGCCGGTGCCACCCTGCTCAGGCCCCTCACCGCTGACCGGGCGCTCGGTCTCCTGGACCGGGCCGTGGCCCTCGGCAAGGACAAGGGCGGCGCCCGCGCGGTGATCGCGGGTGTCGTGGACCGGGCCGCACTGCGCGGTCACGACGTCGTGCCGGCCGCGTTGCGGGACCTGGCCGAGGGGCCGGCCCGCCGGAGCGCGCGCCCCGCGGCCGGAGCGGGTGACGCCACGCTGACCAACCGGCTCACGGGTCTGGACGGGGCGGAACGCGAGGCACTCGTCCTGGACCTGGTCCGGGCGGAGGCCGCCGGGGTGACGGGCCGGCCCGACCTGCACGCGATCGCCCCGGACCAGGCCTTCCAGGAGGCCGGGTTCGACTCGCTGGCGGCCGTGCAGCTGCGCAACCGCCTCACGGCCGCGACCGGGCTGAACCTGCCGGGCACCCTGGTCTTCGACCACCCGACCCCGCGCGACGTCGCCGGCCACCTGCTGGAACGGCTGGCTCCGACCGGGGCCGACGTGTCCGCGCGTGTCCTGTCCGAACTGGACCGCGTCGACGCCCTGCTGGCGGCGGTCCACGAGGACGAGCGGCACCGGAACATGGTGCGGCGCCGCCTCCAGGCGATGGCGTCCAGGCTCGGCACCCCGGCAGGGGGCACCGACCCCGTGGACGAGCCGGCGCCGACGGCCCGGATCGAGTCCGCGTCGGTGGACGAACTGTTCGCCCTCATCGACACGGAACTCTCCGGCCCGCCGACCGATGACCAGACTTCCTGAAAGGCAGACCGAGTCGATGTCCAACGAAGACAAACTTGTCGACTATCTCAAGCGGGTGACGTCCGACCTCCAGGAGACCCGCAGGCGGCTGGCCGAGCGGGAGGCGGCCGACGAGGAGCCCGTCGCCATCGTGGGCATGGCCTGCCGCTACCCCGGTGACGTCGCCTCGCCTGCCGACCTGTGGAACCTGGTCGCCCAGGAGACCGACGCGGTCACGGAACTGCCCCACGACCGCGGCTGGGACATCGAGAGGATCAAGGAGAAGAGCTACTCGGTCGAGGCCGGCTTCGTGCACACCGCCCCCCTGTTCGACCCGGGGTTCTTCGGCATCTCCCCGCGAGAGGCCGTGGCGATGGACCCGCAGCAGCGGCTGCTGCTGGAGGTCTCCTGGGAGCTGTTCGAGCACGCGCGACTGGACGTCACCACCCTCAAGGGCAGCCGGACCGGTGTCTTCGTGGGCATCGTCGAGGAGAGCTACCTCGGGCTCAACGCCCCCGAGGAGTTCGAGGGCTACCTCATGACCAGCAAGCTCAGCAGCGTGGCCTCGGGCCGGATCTCCTACACGTACGGCTTCGAGGGGCCCGCGGTGTCGCTCGACACGGCGTGTTCCTCGTCCCTCGTCGCGATGCACTCGGCGATCCGGTCGCTGCGGTCCGGCGAGTCCACCCTGGCCGTCGCCGGAGGGGTGACGGTGAGCTGCGACCCCGGCGGCCTCATCGACTTCGCCCGGCAGCGCGGACTCGCCGCCGACGGGCGGTGCAAGTCGTTCGCGGCCGCCGCCGACGGCACCGCCTGGTCGGAGGGTGCGGGTCTGGTGCTGCTGGAGCGGTTGTCGGACGCGCGGCGTCTGGGGCACCGGGTGCTGGCGGTGGTGCGGGGGTCGGCGGTGAACCAGGACGGTGCGTCGAACGGTCTGACGGCTCCGAACGGTCCTTCGCAGGAGCGGGTGATCCGGGAGGCGTTGGGCAGTGCGGGGTTGTCGTACGCGGATGTGGACGCGGTGGAGGCGCACGGGACGGGGACGCGGCTGGGCGACCCGATCGAGGCGCAGGCGCTGCTGGCGACGTACGGGCAGCAGCGCCGGGACGGGCGTCCGCTGTACCTGGGTTCGCTGAAGTCGAACATCGGACACAGCGTCGCCGCCGCCGGAGTCGGCGGTGTGATCAAGATGGTCGAGGCGATGCGGCGCGGAGTGCTGCCGAAGACGCTGCACGTGGACGCGCCCACCCCGGAGGTCGACTGGGACTCGGGCGCGGTGGAACTGCTCACCGAGGCCAGGCCCTGGCCGGAGACGGGGGCGCCGCGCCGGGCCGCCGTCTCGTCCTTCGGCGTGAGCGGGACGAACGCGCACCTGGTGCTGGAGCAGGTTCCCGAGGAGACCGCCGCACAGGCGGAGCCGGACCCCGCGACCGTACCGCCGGCGGTGCCGTGGGTGGTGTCGGGGCGTTCGGCGGACGGCCTGCGGGGCCAGGCGGCGCGGCTGCTGACGGCCGTGGCGGACGACGCAGGGCCGCACCCCCGGGACGTGGCCTGGTCCCTGGTGTCGACCCGCGCGGCCTTCGAGGAGCGCGCGGTCGTCACCGGCGGCTCCCGCGAGGACCTGGTGGCCGGCCTCGGGGCGCTGTCCCGCGGCGAGTCCGCACCGGGAGTCGTGAAGGGCACCGCCTCGGCCGCCGCGGGCCGTGCGGTGTTCGTGCTGCCCGGACAGGGCACGCAGTGGGCGGGCATGGCGGTGGAACTGCTGGACTCGTCGGCGGTGTTCGCCGAACGCATGGGCGCGTGCGGCCGGGAGCTCGCCGGGTTCGTGGACTGGGACCTGGAGGACGTGCTCCGCCGGACCCCGGGCGCGCCGAGGCTGGACCGCGTCGACGTGGTGCAACCGGTGTCCTGGGCGGTCATGGTGTCGCTGGCCGAGCTGTGGCGCTCCCACGGCGTGGAACCGGCCGCGGTGGTCGGCCACTCCCAGGGCGAGATCGCGGCCGCGTGCGTGGCCGGCGCGCTGTCCCTCACGGACGGGGCCCGCGTGGCGGCGCTGCGGTCGCAGGCGATCGCGGCCGGTCTGGCCGGCGGGGGTGGGATGGTGTCCGTGGCCCGGGCTGCGGCGGACGTCGAGGCCCGGCTGGCGCGCTACCCGGGCCGACTGGAGCTCGCCGCCCTGAACGGCCCCGCCTCCGTCGTGGTGGCGGGCGACCCGGACGCGCTGGACGAGTTCCTCGCCGAGTGCGAGGCCGAGGGCGTACGGGCCCGGCGGATCGCGGTGGACTACGCCTCGCACACCCGGCACGTGGAGCGGATCGAGGACGAACTGTCGAGCGTCCTCGCCGGTCTGCGGCCGAGGGCCTGCGACGTGCCGCTCTTCTCGACGACGACCGGGGAGTGGCTGGACACCTCCACGATGGACGCCGGGTACTGGTACCGGAACCTGCGCCGGACGGTGCGCTTCCAGCCCGCCGTCGAGTCGCTGGCCGCAGCGGGCTTCGGGACGTTCATCGAGGTCAGCGCGCATCCCGTGCTGTCCACCAGTATCCAGGAGACGCTGGAGGGCGTCACCCGGCCGCAGGTCCCGGTGGTCGTGGCGGGCACCCTGCGCCGGGACGAGGGCGGCCTCCGCCGGTTCCTGACCTCGCTGGCCGAGGTCTGGGTGCAGGGCGTGGACGTCGACTGGGCCGGCGCCCTCGGCGGCCCGGGCTCCCGCCGGGTGGACCTGCCGACCTACGCCTTCCAGCGCAAGCGGTACTGGCTCGACGAGCAGGCGGTGACGGGGGACGCGGCGACCCTCGGGCTCACCGGCGCCGGGCACGCGCTCCTCGGTGCGGCGGTGCCGGTGGCGGACGGCGACGAGGTCCTGCTCACCGGGCGGATCTCCCGGCTCACCCACCCCTGGATCGCCGGTCACGGCACCCCCGGCTTCGATGTCGTGCCGTCCTCGGTCTTCGTCGAACTCGCCGTCCGGGCGGGCGACGAGACGGGCTGCACCCTGCTGGAGGAACTCACCCTCGCCACCCCGCTGGTGCTGCCCGGGACGGGCGGGCTCCAGATACAGGTACGGGTCGGCGCCCGTGACGACGCCGGCCGCCGCACCGTCACCGTCTCGGCGCGCACCGACGCCCCGGACACGCTCTGGACGGTCCACGCGTCGGGCCTCCTGAGGGACCTCCCCACGGCCGACGGGACGGGCATCCCGGAATGGCCGCCGCCCGGCGCCGAGGAGATCACCCTGGGTGCCGGCTCCACCGGCCCGGCCCCGGCCGGACCGGCGGACAGCACGGCACCCGCGGGCCCCACCTCGGCCTGGCGCCTGGGCGAGAGCCTGTTCGCGGAGGTGTGCCTGCCCGAGCGCCTGCAAGCCGGCTGCCCGTACTTCGGACTGCACCCGGCGCTGCTGGAGATGGCCGCCCGGGTCGTCGAGCTCGCCGACGGGTCCGGCGGCGCCCACTCGCCGATCGCCGACTGGCGGGGGGTGCGTCTGCACGCCACCGGGGCCGCCGCCCTGCGCGTCCGGATCGACCGGGTCGCGGACGGCTACACCCTGCTGGTGGCGGACCGTGCGGGGCACCCGGTGCTCGGCGCCGAGCGGGTCACGCCGCGCGCGGTGACCACGCGGACGCTCGGCACGGCGCTCAAGCACGGCTACGACGCGCTGTTCGAGACGGTCTGGAACCCGCTGGGCGGCAGCCCGGACGACACGGGCACCGCGCGCTGGGGCGTCCTCGGCGACAGCCGGGGCCTCACCGTGCCCGGCGCCCGCCCCTTCGACGACGTACGCGCCGTCGTGAGCGCCGCAGAGCCGGTGGACGCCCTGCTGCTCGACCTCACCGGATCACCGCAGCCGGGGTCCGGGGCGCACGTCCCCGGCGCGGTGCGGGCGGCGGCGCACCAAATGCTGGCGCTGCTTCAGGAATGGCTGGCGCAGGAGGGGCTCGCCGCCCGGCTCGTCGTGGCGACCCGGGGCGCGATGAGCCCGCTGGGGGAGGGGACTACGGACCCGGGGGCCGCCGCGCTGTGGGGGCTGCTGCGCTCGGCGCAGTCGGAGGCACCGGGCCGGATCGCGCTGGTGGACCTCGACGACGACCCGCGTTCCGCGGCCGCGCTGCCGGCCGCCTTCGCGTCGCGGGAGCCGCAGACCGCGATCAGAGAGGGCCGGATCCTCGTCCCGGGGCTGCGCCGGGTCGCTCCGCCGGCCACCGCGCCCGACCCGGGAACGGCGCCCGACCCGGGCACCGACCGCAACCGGTGGCGGCCCGACGGAACGGTCCTGATCACCGGCGGTACCGGCTCCCTGGGTGCCCTGTTCGCCCGTCGGCTCGTCGCCGAGCACGGGGTGGCGCGGCTGCTGCTGGTGAGCCGGCGCGGACCGGACGCGCCCGGGGCGCGGGAGCTGCGCCGGGAACTGACCGCGCTGGGCGCCGAGGTGGACATCGCCGCGTGCGACATCGCCGACCGGCGGGCGCTGGCCGAGCTGCTGGCCGCCGTGCCCGCGGACCGGCCGCTGACCGGGGTCCTGCACACGGCCGGTGTCCTGGACGACGGGCTGCTCCCGGACCAGACGCCCGAGCGGCTCGACACCGTGATGCGTCCCAAGGTCGACGCCGCGTGGCACCTGCACGACCTCACCCGCCACCTCGACCTGACGGCGTTCGTCCTCTTCTCCTCCGTCGCCGGCGTGATCGGCGGCGCCGGACAGTCCAACTACGCGGCGGCCAACGTCTTCCTCGACGCCCTGGCCGAACACCGCGCCGCCGCGGGACTCGCCGCGACCTCCGTGGCCTGGGGCGTGTGGACCCAGGACAGCGGCATGACCGGCCACTTGGACGAGGCGGACCTCAACCGCATCGCCCGAGGCGGTTTCCGGCCCATCGGGCAGGAGCAGGGCCAGGCCATGCTCGACATCGCACTGCGGCTGGGCACACCGGCCCTGGTGGGCATGCCGCTCGACGCGGCGACCCTGCGCGAACGGCCGACACAGGTACCCGCCGTGCTGCGGGGACTGCTGCGCACACCGGTGCGCCGCGCGGCCCAGAACGTCGACAACGGCTTCGACGACCCCCTCGGGCGGCTGACGGTGCTCGAAGAGAAGGAACAACTGCGCCGGGTGCTCGACGTGGTCCTGGCCGAGACCGCCACCGTGCTCGGGCACACGGGCGTCGACGGCATCCGGCCGAAGCAGCGGTTCACGGAGCTGGGCTTCGACTCCCTCACCTCGGTGGAGCTGCGTAACCAGCTGATCGCCACCACCGGCTGCCGGCTCCCGGCCACGGTGGTCTTCGACCGGCCGACACCGGAGGAACTCGCGGCCTTCCTGCGCAACGTCCTGCTGGAGCGGCTGGGGGAGCAGGTCGTCGCCGCGCACGACGAGGTCGACTTCGCGGCCGAGATCGAGCTGCCCGCCGACATCGTCCCCGCGTCGGAGGTGTCATACGAGGTCACGGACCCGCAGGAGGTGCTGCTGACGGGCGCCACCGGCTTTCTCGGCGCCTTCCTGCTCCGCGACCTGATGCGCGCGGGCCACGGCAGGGTGCACTGCCTCGTCCGCGGCGCCGACGAGCAGGCGGCGCGGGAGCGGCTGAGGACGAGCCTGGAGTGGTTCCAGGTGTGGGACGAGATCGACCCCGCGCGCCTGTGCGTGGTCGTGGGCGACCTCGCAGCGCCGCGCCTGGGCCTGGGCGAGGAGGTCTTCGACACCCTGGCCAGGCGCGTGGACGCCGTCTACCACGCCGGTGCCACCGTCAACTGGCTCTATCCCTACGCCGAGTTGAAGGCGGCCAACGTGTCCGGCACCGTCGAGGTGCTGCGACTGGCCGCACGCCACCGCTCGGTGCCCGTCCACTACGTGTCCACGACCGGCGTCTTCGCGGGCGGCGAACCCGGCGGCGCACCCCGCTCCCCCCAGGACCCCACCGCGCCCGTCGAGTCGCAGCCCACCGGTTACGTGCAGAGCAAGTGGGTGGCGGAGCGGATCGCGGGCCTCGCCGTGGAACGAGGGCTGCCCGTCACCGTCCACCGGGCGGACGTCATCTCGGGCGACCGGGTCCGGGGCGCCTGCCAGACCAGCGACTTCGTGTGGCTCAGTCTCAAGGGCCTGGTCCAGGCGGGCGCGGCCCCCGAAGGCCTCGGTGGGAGCGTGCACTTCGTGCCGGTCGACTACGTGAGCGCGGCCGTCGTGGCCCTTTCCCGCAAGAAGGAGGCGGCCGGCCAGACCTTCCACCTCTTCAACCAGAGCGGGGTGACCTTCCGCGGGTGCGTGGAGTACCTGCGGGAGTACGGCTACCCGATCGACGAGGTGGACCAGGCCGCCTGGCGCGCGCGGGTGCGGGCGGACCGCGACAACGCCATGCTGCCGCTCTTCGACGCGTTCGAGGCGATCGCCCTGGCCGGCGGCGACACCGCGGCGGGCATCGACACGGCCTCCACCGAAGCGGCCCTGGTCGGCACCGGCGTCGAGTGCCCGCCGCTCACCGAGGAACTCTTCCGCAAGTACGTCGACTTCTTCGTGCGTGTGGGCCATTTCCCGGCACCCGGGCGGAGTTGAGCCCCGGCGGCGGTCCGGACGGCGCCGGCCGGGCCGCCGCTACGACGCCCGCGGTGGGTCGTACTCCAGATGGTGCATGGCACACAGCTCCCGCAGGTTCTCCTCGAAGACCGGCTCCAGGTCCGAGTAGGCGAAGTCCAGTTGATGGAGGACCTCCATGCACAACAGGCCGTAGAGCCGGATCCAGCCGGTCAGGAACTGGTGCAGCGCCTCGGGCGGGAGCGGACTGTCGACCCGGGCCGCGTACGCGAGGACCTGCCGCTGCAAGGAGGGGTCCAGGTCCTTGAACGGCCGTACCGGGGTGGGGTGGCGCTTCCATATGTCGACGAACTGGTCGAGGAAGACCTTCTCGAACTGCCGCCCGGCGCGCAGCCGCGGCGACTCGGCGTCGGTGTCCGGCACAGCGACGACCGGACTGGCGAACATCCAGCTGAACTCGCCGGGATGCCGGATCGCCCAGTCCCGCATCGAGCGGCAGGTGGCGGTGAGCCGTCTGCCGGGCTGCTCGGGCGGGCAGGCGTCCCGCGCCGCGTGCATCGTCGTCGTCAACTCCTGGTAGAAGTCCGCGATCACTGCTTCGACCAGCGCGTCATGGCTGGGGTAGTAGCGGTACACGGCGGGGCCGCTCATGCCCATCTCGCGGGCGACGGCATTGACCGTGACACCCGTCGGTCCGTGCTCGTGCAGGAGTTGGCGGGCCGTGCTGCGGATCTCCAGCAGGGTGGCTTGCCGCCGCTTCTGCACGCGGCTTGACGTCTGCTGCGGCATCTTCTGTCCTCACTTCCGGTCGTTGACATGATAGGCAAGCTATGATTGGTTAGTGGCAGTAACCTAAGTCACGGCGACAAACATTAATGAGTAATCGACGCATAGTCCACCGTCGCGGTGCGCAAAGGCCGGGTGCAAGAGACTGAGCGGCTGATCGACGCGCCGGGGAGAAGGAGTCCTCATGTCGGACGGAACGGTGAAGCCCGCGCGGCGCCCGTCACTCAATCCCCTCGAACACATCTTCGCCAAGCAGCGGACGGAGGGGGTGATCACCGAGACGGGACTGGTGACCCCGACGATGAAGAGCATCAGGATCGCCGCCGACGGCCTGAAGGGGACGGCCGTTCCACCGGGTCGGCACCTCCGGATCCAGATCAACGACCCCCTGTCGCTGTACGGGATCCTGCGTCCGGGCGAGACCCTGCGCACCTACTCGGTCTGGGACCGGTCGGCCGACGGGCGAGAGGTGGAGATCCGGGCGCATCTCTACGACGGCGAGGGTATCGGACTGCGCTGGGTCCGCGACGTGGCGGCCGGTCAAGAGGTGTCGTTCTGGGGCCCGTTGGGTGACTTCGACCTCCGGACGGATGCTCCGTACCATGTGTTCGTCGGCGAGGAGACCGCGTCCGCCGCGTTCGGTCCCATGATCAGGGCCCTCGGACCCGAGGCGCGGGTGTACGGGGTGCTGGAGAGCGAGTCCCCCGAGGACGAGGTGCCCGTGCCCGGACCGCACGTGCTGAGGCGCGCGCACCGCAAGGGCGCGTCCGCCGTCTCCTCGAAGGCACTGCTCGGCGCGGTGTCGGACCTGGACCTCCCGCAAGAGGCCGGCATGGCGTACGTGGCGGGCGAGGCGCGTACGTGCCAGGCGGTCCGGGACCACCTCGTCCATGTGCGCAAGTGGCCCCGCACGCAGATCAAGGTCAAGCCGTTCTGGACACCCGGGAAGAAGGGGTTGCACCACTGAGCCGGAGGACAGGGTCCGTGGACGGTGCCCGGCCCCTCCTCGACGCGTGGGGGAGCGGCGGTCAGGGGGTGCAGTCGGCGAGACCGGGGAGGGGCCGGTTCGCCGGTGCGGCCGCGGGATCGGCCGGCGTCCGCCAGGGCGCCACCGGCGGATCGACGGACAGGGTGGTGAACTGGGGCGTCCCGCCGCCCCAGCCCGGGCACCGGTCGAAGAGCTGGGGCCGCGCCGCGGCCACGATGAACAACGGCACCTGGGTCATCTCACTGCTCATCCTGCCGACGAAGTCCAGCACGGTGTTGTCCGCGTCGTGCAGGTCGTCGAGGAACATGACCAGCGGGCATTCCCGCGCGACCCTTTCCAGGAGGTTCTCGCCGGACGCCAGTGACCGCGTCAGATCGAACTCCAGCGTCTCGTTCCCGTACGGATCGAAGAGCGGGCTCTTGCGCAGCTGGAACGGCTGAGCCGCACCGGCCGGCCGCGGGACCCGCTGCGGGCCGGAGGGCACCAGGAACCACGTGGCGACCGGCTGCCCCATCGTGCGGCGCTCGAACTCCTTGAGCAGCCTGCTCTTTCCCGTGCCGGGTTCTCCGACGATCGTGACGACGTGTGGTGTCTCGCGGCGCCGGACGCGCTCCAGCATCCCGCGCAGGACGCCGAGTTCGATCTCGCTGTCCATCACACCCGCCGACGGCAGCGGTCGCTCGGTGCCGGCGTGCGCCTGGTTCACCTTCCACGCCTGCGGTGAGTCGCCGACGGAGACGAAGCAGTGTTCCGACGCGGTCAGCTGCCGGGTGTTCCCGCAGACCAGCACCTCCCCCGCCGAGGCCTGGGACAGCAGGGCCTGGCACTCGTCGAGCAGCGCACCGTCCGCCGACCGGACGCCGCCCGCGCTCTCGTAGCGCAGCAGTGCCTCGCCCGTGGACACCGCGGCGTACACCGCCGCCTCCCCGGCGCGCCGGGCGGAGCGGTCGAAGGGCGTGACCGTGGGAGCGGTGTGGAACTCGTTGCGGACGGCCAGGGCCGCGCGCACGGCCCGTTCCGCATGGCGGTCGCCGTCGTGCCCGGGGCCGAACACGGCGAGCTGGGTGGCGCCTATCGAGCTGATCACCGATCCCCCCAGGTCGTCCACCAGGTCCCGGATGCGGCCCGTCAGGCGGTCGTGCAGTTCGTCGGTGCCCGTCGCACGCCTGCTCCCCGCGGGCGACCGCAGCCCGGTCCTGATCAACAGGACACTCACCGGGCGGCGTTGGCTGGCCGAGGCGGTGCGCTGGGCCGGTGCCCGTACCCGGGTCGTGAGCGCGTGCAGGTCGGGGGAGAGGCCCTTGCCGTGCTCCACCGGCTCCTGGACCGAGGGCTCGCGGACCCACGCGGGCTCCGGGGGCGCGGTCGCCCAGGGCTGCCGCGCGGACCGTACGGGCGTCGGTGCCTCCGTGGGCCCCGCACCCGTCCGTACCAGCTTCAGCACCGGTGACGGGACCTCGGGCGGTGACAGTGCGGCGTCCTGGGTCAGGATCGCCTGCTGGAGCGACTTCAGCTCGCGCCGCGGCTCCAGGCCGAGGTCCTCGATCAGGGACGCGCGCACGCGGGTGTAGACGTTCAGCGCGTCCGCCTGCCGGCCGCACCGGTACAGGGCCAGCATCAACTGCCCGCACAGCCGCTCGCGAAGGGGCTGTGCGTCGACCATCGACTCCAGTGCGCCGAGCGCGGACTGGTGCCTTCCGCAGCGCAGTTCGGCCTCGAACCAGTCCTCCATCGCGTCCAGGCGGGCGCTCTCCGCCGCCTCGATCTCCGGCCAGTTGATCCCGCTCTCGACGAGGTCGGACATGGCCGGTCCCTGCCACAGCGACAGCGCGTCGTGCAGGACGGCCGCGGCCTGGGCCGGGGAGCCGGACTCCAGGGCGGTCCGCCCCTCCCGTATCCGGCGGTGGAAGAGGTGCAGGTCGACCTGGTCGCGTTCCACCTGCATGACGTAGCCGGGAGCCTTGGTGAGCAGCAGCCCGCTGCGGCTGTCGGTGCCGCGCGCCGAGAGGGAACCGCGAAGGCCCCACACCGCGTTCTGAAGGATCTTGCGTGCCGTGGTGGGCGGTGTTCCCTCCGGCCACAGGGCGCTGAGGAGTTCCCGGGTCGAGACCACACGGTTGGCGTTCAGGAGCAGGTAGCCGAGTGTGGCGCGCTGTTTCGTCCCGCCCAGGGCGAGGGGCCGATTGCCGTCGAGGACTTCCAATGGTCCGAGAATTCGAAACCACATGACTGCTCCTCAATTGACTGAATCAGGATCAGCAGGTTGGTGTCGGTGGAGAATTCAATTGAGCGTGTCGATCTTCTCCCGGGCGCCACGGCAGGCCGAAGAAGCGCGTTCGGGATGTCAGAGCCGGGCTGGTGCCGGGCGCGGAGAGGGCCGCCCTCGCGAACGGGCGGAGCCGGTGGGGGCTAGAGGGCGGAATTACCGTTTCCGCAGGATGTTCCCCGTAGGCTCCCGGCGCCGTGGAAGCGCGGAGCGGACCGCGGGCAGCCGAATGGCCCTGAGAAGATCCGTGAGCAGGCCTGATCCATCGCGGTGTCCCCCTGTGTGTGTCACCCGCTGACGCCCGAAGGCGCGAGCGGACCCCGTGTGTGACGTTGCCGGCCCCCCGGAGTGGTCGGTCCGGGCGAGCTGGTAGGGCAACCCTAACCACCGTGATGCCCTAAAACAAGTGTTACTGACAATGCTGGTAGGGCCGTTACGCACGCTCCGTACAGGGCTCGCCCGCTTCCTCGTCGAGGTGGAGAAGGAGTACTACGTCATTTCCGTGAGGCGTGGCTGATGCACCTCGACGAGCCGTCCGCGGTGGGCCGCCGGCCGTCGGAACCGGCGGATCTCCGCGCTCCGGACACGCGGACCGCGGCGACGGGCCGGTGCCGCCTGCGGTGCCCGTTCTCATCGTCCTCTCTCCGGTCGCACTCTTCGTGGCAACTGCCCGTTCAAGACGGGCAGTCGATGAGTTCTGGCTGAATACCGAATGATCGGGCCGGGATAGCCTCCGCAGGGTCAGGCCGCGTCCGGCCCAGGGCTCCCGTGTGTACGCGTCGCCCGGGGAGCGGGTGGGACGCGGCGGTCCAGGGCCCGGCCCGGTGCGTACGGAGCGCCGCGGTCCCGTCGTGCCGCCGGAGCCCGCACTTCGTCGTCAACCCCTTAACAACGGGAGCAGTCATGACGTCCACGGATGCCAAGAGCGTCGTCCTCGCCTATCTCAAAGCCATCGACGAGCGGGACGCCGAGGCCATTCAGGCCACCCTCTGGGAGGACGCGGAGTTCCGTGTCCCCGGCACGCACGCGCTGGCCGGGAGCTGGGTCGGCATGGACGAGATACTCAACAAGTTCATGCTGCCGCTGATGGAGCTGTTCTCCACCGAGGTGCCGTACACCATCGAGATCTCGCAGGTCGTGGCCGAGGGCGACACGGTCGTGCTCGACTGCGTGGCGCGAGCCGCGTCCCGTTCCGGCCTGCCCTACGAGGCGAACATCGTCTCGGTGTTCACCGTCCGGGACGGGCGGATCAAGGCCATGCGCGAGTTCTTCGACACCCAGTACTTCGTCCGGACCCTGTTCGGCAGCGACTGAACGGGCCCCGCTCGGGGCGGGGCCACCACCCGGTGACCCCGCCCGCCCGGCCCCGGTGACCGGGGAGGGCTAGGTGTGCGCGCGGGGGCACCCGGCCGTGCCATGATCGGCGCCGTACGCAAGTGCGGCCGCGGGCGGCGGAAGGGTGCGGGACGTGAGGCTGACGATGCTGGGCGGCGGCGGGTTCCGGGTGCCGCTCGTGTACGGGGCGCTCCTCGGGGACCGCGCCGAGGGGCGCGTGACCGACGTCGTCCTGCACGACCTGGACCCGGCCCGGCTGACCGCGGTGACCCGGGTGCTCGCGGAGCAGGCGGCCGGGGTGCCCGACGCGCCGACGGTCACCGCCACGACCGACCTCGACGAGGCGCTGCGCGGCGCCGACTTCGTGTTCTCCGCGATCCGCGTCGGCGGCCTCCAGGGACGCGCCGACGACGAACGGGTGGCGCTCGCCGAGGGCGTCCTCGGCCAGGAGACGGTCGGTGCGGGCGGCATCGCGTACGGACTGCGGACCGTCCCGGTCGCCGTCGACATCGCCCGCCGGGTGGCCCGGCTGGCGCCGGACGCCTGGGTCATCAACTTCACCAACCCGGCGGGACTGGTCACCGAGGCCATGTCCCGGCACCTCGGCGACCGGGTCATCGGCATCTGCGACTCACCGGTGGGCCTCGGTCGGCGGGTGGCCCGGGTGCTGGGCGCCGACCCGGACCGCGCCTTCGTCGACTACGTCGGCCTCAACCACCTCGGCTGGCTGCGCGGCCTGCGCGTCGACGGACGCGACGAGCTGCCCCGGCTGCTCGCCGACCCGGAGCTGCTCGGCTCCTTCGAGGAGGGCCGGCTCTTCGGCCCCGAGTGGCTGCGCTCCCTCGGCGCGATCCCCAACGAGTACCTGCACTACTACTACTTCAACCGGGAGACCGTCCGCGCCTACCGGGAGGCCGACCGCACCCGCGGCGCGTTCCTGCGCGACCAGCAGGACCGCTTCTACGACGCGATGCGCCGACCCGGCACTCCGGCCCTGGCGACCTGGGACCGCACCCGCGCCGAACGCGAGGCCACCTACATGGCCGAGAACCGCGAGACGGCGGGCGCGGGCGAGCGCGAGGCCGAGGACCTGTCCGGCGGCTACGAGAAGGTGGCGCTGGCACTGATGCGCGCCGTCGCCCGTGACGAACGCGCCACCCTCGTCCTCAACGTCCGCAACCGCGGCACGCTGTCCGTCCTCGACCGCGACGCGGTGATCGAGGTCCCCTGCCTGGTCGACGCCAACGGCGCCCACCCGATGGCCGTCGACCCGCTGCCGGACCACGCCACCGGCCTGGTCTGCGCGGTCAAGACCGTGGAGCGCGAGATCCTGACGGCGGCCGGGACCGGCTCCCGCGCGGCCGCGGTGCGGGCCTTCGCCCTGCACCCCCTGGTCGACTCGGTCGGGGTGGCCGAGCGCCTCGTCGACGGCTACCGGGCGGTGCACCCGGGTCTGGCGTACCTCAGCTGAGTCCCGCCGGCGCCGACGACGCCGGTGCCGGTGCAGGGGCCGGTGGCGCTGCCGGGGCGGGTGCCGGTGCGGCCGCCGGGGCCGGCACGACGGGCGGCGCGGACAGGTCGGCGCGCTGGTGCGGCAGGGACACGGGGCGCAGGGGGCGAGGCCCGGACACCACCGCGTAGTCCTGGCCCAGGAACGGCGGCTCCAGCTCGCCCGGGTCGTCGCCGAGGGCCAGCCGGAGCGCCGCCCACGGCACGTTGACGCCGCACAGTGCCAGCTGGTGCAGCCCGCCGGCCGGGCGGGTGTTGACGTCCATCAGGACGGGCCGGTCGCCGTACATCCGGAACTGCACGTTGGACAGGTGGTGCAGTCCGAACTCCTCGGCGATCCGTCGCGCCGGGGCAAGCCACCGCTCGTGCAGGGTGAAGCCGCGACGGCGGCCGTTCTTGGTGCGCCCCACCGCCAGCCGGACCCGGTCGTCGGGGCCCGTGAGGCAGTCCACCGAGACCTCCGGCTGCTCCAGGCGCGGCATCACCAGCCAGTCCACGGGCTCCTCGGCCGCCCGCAGCGCCTCCACGACCAGGGGAAGCGGCACGGACGGGCTCGGGAAGCCGGTCAGGTGCGCAAGTGAGAAGGAGTCCCGGGTGACCATCCGGAAGCCCACACCACCGGCGCCGGACGCCGGTTTGAAGCACGCCCGGTGGCCGCCCGCCTCCAGCTCCTCCACCGCGAGGACGAGCTCGTCGGCCGTACGCACCCGCCAGTACGGCGGCACCGGAACGCCGACCGTCCGGACCGCCTCGTAGGCGACCACCTTGTCCTCGAACAGGGCCACGGCCCGCGCCGACGGCGCGAGCAGCGCCGTCCCGGCCGCCTCGAACTCGGCGCGGTGCGCCACGACGGCCGACTGGTGCAGCCGGGGCACGAACACGTCGATGCCGCGCCGCGCGCACTGGTCCAGCGCGTACTCGACGTACCCGGCCGGGGACAGGCCCTCCGGCTCCAGGTCGGCGGTGTCCGCGGCGGCCAGCACGGGGGAGTCCGGGTCGCCGTGGGTGGCATGGATCTCGACGGCCCGGTCGGCGGGATTTCTGCGCAGCTGATCCATGAAGAAGACGTTCTCCGCGTACGTGCGGTTGAGCCAGACGCGTACGGGAGAAGCCATGCGAGCCGCCTTCCAGGGTTCGCGGGCAGGGCGAAGCGGGCCGTGCCCGGCCAGGGGTGGGGAGGGTCACCGAGCCGCTCTGCGCGAAGAAGGGGGCGTGGCGGTGGTGTTGGGGCGATCATAGGGGTACGCCCGGCCCCGAGCACAACGCGCGTCACACGGATGCGCCGGCCGGCCGCGCGCCGGTCCTCGGGACCCGCCCGGGCGGTGGCACCGGGCCGCCTTGTGACCGGCGTGGTGATGTGATCTCGTGGCGTCGAACGCATGTCTGGGAGGGGGAAGGGATGACGTCGAGGCGCGGTGTTCCGGGGCAGCTGTGGGCCATCAGCGATCTGCACATCGGCTACGAGGAGAACCGGGCCCTGGTCGAGGAGATGCGCCCCGAGTCCGGTGACGACTGGCTCCTGGTGGCCGGGGACGTGGCCGAGACGGTCGCCGACATCCGCTGGGCACTCGCCACGCTGGCGAAGCGCTTCCGCCGGGTCGTCTGGGTCCCGGGCAACCACGAACTGTGGACGCACCCCAAGGACCCGGTCACCCTGCGCGGCGTCGCCCGCTACGAGCACCTCGTCGAGATGTGCCGCGAGCTGGGCGTGACCACTCCCGAGGACCCGTACCCGGTGTGGGAGGGCGCGGGCGGCCCGGCCGTCGTCGCGCCGCTCTTCCTGCTCTACGACTACTCGTTCCTGCCCCAGGGGTGCGCGACCAAGGCCGAGGGGCTGGAGTACGCCCAGGGCACCGGCGTGGTGTGCAGCGACGAGTACCTGCTGCACCCCGACCCGTATCCCAGCCGGGAGGCCTGGTGCCGGGCCCGGGTCGCCGAGACCGAGCGCAGGCTCGCCGGGACACCCGCGGACCTGCCGGTGATCCCCGTCAACCACTATCCGCTGGACCGGCACCCCACCGACGTCCTGTGGTACCCCGAGTTCGCCATGTGGTGCGGCACCTCCCTGACGGCCGACTGGCACCGCAGGTTCCGGGTCGACACCATGGTCTACGGACATCTGCACATTCCCCGCACCACCTGGCACGAGGGGGTCCGCTTCGAGGAGGTGTCGGTGGGCTACCCCCGCGAGTGGCGCAAGCGGCCCGGGCCGCCGGGACGGCTGCGCCGTATCCTGCCGTTCACGTCGGCGTCCCCGTCCCCGTCGCGCCAGGAGGCGACCCGTTGATCGAGGAACTGCTGCCCGACACCGTCGTGTCCGTGGAGGCGTTCGGCCACGACGACGCCGGGCACCTGCCGCTGTACCCGGAGGAGGAGGCGATCGTCGCGCGCGCGGTCGCCAAGCGGCGCCGGGAGTTCACCGTCGTACGGTCCTGCGCCCGCCGGGCCATGGAGAAGCTCGGCGTGCCCCCGCAGGCCGTGCTCACCGGCGAACGCGGCGCCCCGCGCTGGCCGGACGGTCTCACCGGCAGCATGACCCACTGCGACGCCTACTGCGCCGCCGCCCTGGTCCGGCTGACCGACCTGGCCTCGCTCGGCATCGACGCCGAACCCGACGGGCCGCTCCCCGACGGTGTCCTGGAGAGCATCGCCCTGCCCGCCGAGACGGCGCGCCTGCGCGGGCTGGACGAGGCGCGGCCCGGCCTGCACTGGGACCGGCTGCTGTTCAGCGCCAAGGAGTCGGTCTACAAGGCGTGGTTCCCCCTCACCGGGAAGTGGCTGGACTTCTCGGAGGCGGACATCGAGATCTCCGTCGACCCGGCCGACGCCCGCCGGGGCACCCTGCGCGCCGCCCTCCTGGTGGCGGGACCGACCGTGGGCGGCCGGCGCCTGACCCACTTCGCCGGCCAGTGGTCCGCCCGCAACGGTCTGGTCACCACGGCGATCACGGTCCCGCACACCTGACGGCCCACCAAGCCCCCTCCCGTTCAGGCAGGCGGACACCAGTCGCGCAGCAGCCGGAAGAACGCCTCCTCGTTCCCCGTCAGGCCCGCCGCCTCCAGGGCCTGCTCCGCCTCGGCCAGCACGGAGGGCGGGACGACGGGGGGCCGGGGAGGACCGCCGGGGCCCGCCCCGGTGTCGAAACCGGCCCGCACGGTGTGCAGGAGCCGCAAGTAGGCCTGGACGGCCATGCGTTCGTGATCGGTCAGCACGGCGGTGGTCATCGGTCGGCTCTCCCCACAACGACGTCGGCGGTCACGCGCCCCCGCACGGCGGCGGCACCCTCCCAGCTTGCCGCCCGCCACTGACAATCCCCTCCGGCCGCGCCCGCGCCCCGGCCCCCGCGCACCGATCGGGCCCATCGGCGCGGCCCGGCGCGCCACAGGCTCACTACTCGGGCCGCTGCACGCTCTCCAGGAGCATGTCCAGCCACTCGGCGACCTTGTCGCGGTGCTGGTCGGTGGGCAGTTGCGCGGCCCGCCAGGCGATGCCGCGCACGCCGTGGTCCTGCAGCAGCCGCTCCAGCGGGTCGGACTCGGCGGCCGCCGCCTCCCGCTCCCGGTCGGCCAGCTGCTGCAGCAGTTCCTGCTCGGTGCGCTGGAGGGCGCCCGAAAGCGCCTCGGGATCCTCGGCGGTGAGGAATCCGGCGTGCACCCGGAAGAAGCGCTGGATGGCGTCGCAGTGCTCCATGGTGGGGCGCCGGTCGCCGTTGATGAGCGCACCGGCCTGCTGCCGCGACATCCCGGCGCCGTCGGCTATCTCCTGCTGGGTGTACCTGCGGCCGTTCGGTTTCAGCCGGGTGCGGCGCAGCAGGTCCAGCCGCTGCACGAACCTGGTCTGGACATCGGGTTCGCCGGCCGGCCGGCCGCCGAGCAGCGCCCCGACGACGGGCTCGGGTACCCCGGAGGCGGCGCTCAGCCGGCCCACGTCGAAGACCTCGCCGTGCGCCACGCCGAGCCGGTCCGCGAGCGTGCCGACCCGGGCGACCACGGCGGCCAACGTGGTGGTCGGCAGGGCACCCGGACCTTCGAAGCCACCCGTCACCGACAGCTCTCCTACGTCTCTCACGAGCCTCACAGGCTTCTCACAAGCAGTTGCCGTGAACTTCCCGGAGATTAGCCTGCCGCTCGAACCCACATCCAGGTATCGCCACAACTGTGGCCTATTTCAGCCGTCAACAGGCAGGAAATGCCACGATAGTTGACACGCAGCAGGTCAGGGCACCAGGATGCGGGACGCCGCGAGAAGGCCGCATAGGCAAGAGGGGTGACCTCCCGATGGCATTTCAGGCAGGAGGGCAGCGGTCGGTGCCGCGGCCCACCCCCACGACCCCCGAGGCCCAGGCCTATCTCCAGGACTACGCCGCGCTCCTGGAGGCCGTCCCCTTCCCTTCCTTCGTCGTCGACCACCGCTGGGACGTGGTGCTGGCCAACGGCGCCTTCCGGACACTCTTCCAGGGGGCCGGACCGCACCCGACGGCCATGCCCGACGACAACTTCCTCCGGTTCGTCCTCTTCCACCCGGACGCCTCCACCGTCCTCGGCGAGCACGAGTCGAGCTGGTGCCTGCCCATGCTGGCGCACTTCGCCGCGACCCTGGAGCGGTACGGCCACGACCCCGGTCTGCAGGCCGTGCGGCGCGACATCGCCCAGGACCCGATCATGGAGGCCGCCTACCGCCAGGGCCTGCCGCACTGGGTGCGTGCCGTGGGCGCGCGGGCCGTCGAACACGACGGTGCCGTACGGCCGCTGCACCACCCCGACCCGCGCCGGGGCACCACCGAATGCCGCGTCGTCATGGAGTCCTCCGGGACCCTCCAGGAGCTGGAGTGCACCCGGGTGACGCTGGTCCTGCGCGAACCGCGCCGCACCGCGCACCGGTCACCGCGGGCCGGCCGGGCCACCGCCCACCTGAGGGTGGTCCCCACCGCCGAGTGAACGGCGCGTCGCACGCCCACCGACCGGTCACCGGCCGTCCTCGCGATCTCCGGCGAGGCCGGCGATCCCGCGCGGTTCCCCTGCCGGCGTCTGCCGTTCGTCACGGCGGGGACAGCGGGCCGGGAGCAGACACCTGGACACCGAACCGCTCGACTCGCGGGCTCCGGGCGCGCTCCCCCCCCCGTGGGCTCCGGGCGCGCTCCCCCCCGTGGGCTCCGGGCGCGCTCCCCCCCGCGGGCTCCGGGCGCGCGCCCCCTCCCGCGAAGTTACCCATGCGTTCCGCACGCCGGAGTCATGACAGCGGCAACTGTGCGGCGCGGTACGCCGCGTGACAGCGTCTTCTCCGTCAGCGACCGGTGGGAGGGAGAAGGCGTGAACAAGGGCTACGCCGTGTACTGCGACGCGGACCCGCACTTCTACGACGCCCCGCACCGCACGACTCCCCGGACCGGCGCCTCGCGCTCCCGGTACGCTCTGGCCTCCTCGCCCGTACCGGAGGGGTGGCAGCGCCACGAGAGCGGTGACTGGCTCGCGCTGCGCCCGGTCGACACCGACCTGCCCGCCCAGGGCTGGAAGATCCACGTCTCCGCCTGCCTCGACAACGCGGAGTCCGTGCTCGACCGCGTGTGGCGGCACTGCGTCGCGGGCCGTGTCGCCTTCAAGTTCGTGCCCAGCCGCTACCTGCTGCACCAGCGCAACGCCAAGTACGCGGACCGGGCCGGCAGCGGCAAGTTCGTCACCGTGTACCCGGCGGACGAGGCGGAGTTCGAACGGCTCGTGGGCGAGCTGTCCGACCTGCTGGCCGGCGAGCCCGGGCCGCACATCCTGAGCGACTTGCGCATCGGCGAGGGCCCGGTGCACGTCCGGTACGGAGGCTTCACCCGCCGCGACTGCTACGACGCGGACGGGGAACTGCGGCCGGCCGTGGCCCGCCCCGACGGCGTGCTGGTGCCCGACCCGCGCGGCCCGGTCTTCCGCGTCCCGGACTGGATCGACCCGCCCGCCTTCCTGCGACCGCACCTCGACGCCCGCTCCGCGGTGACCGTGACCGACATGCCGTACACCGTCGAGTCGGCACTGCACTTCTCCAACGGCGGGGGCGTCTACCTCGCCCGCGACACCCGCACCGGTGAGCAGGTCGTCCTCAAGGAGGCCCGTCCGCACGCCGGGCTGGCGGCCGACGGCGCCGACGCCGTGGCCCGGCTGCACCGCGAACGCCGGGCGCTGGAGCAGCTGTCCGGCCTCGACTGCACGCCCGAGGTGCTCGACCACCTCACGGTCGGCGACCACCACTTCCTGGTCCTGGAGCACATCGACGGCAAGCCGCTCAACACCTTCTTCGCCCGCCGCCACCCGCTGATCGAAGCAGAGCCCGGCGAACGAAGACTGGCCGAGTACACCGCCTGGGCGCTCGACGTCCACGCGCGGGTGGAGCGCGCCGTCGAGGACGTCCACGCCCGGGGCGTGGTCTTCAACGACCTGCATCTGTTCAACATCATGATCCGGGACGACGACAGCGTCGCCCTGCTGGACTTCGAGGCCGCCCACCACGTCGACGAACCCGGCCGGCAGACCGTGGCGAACCCCGGGTTCGTGGCACCGCCCGACCGGCGTGGTGTGGCAGTGGACCGGTACGCCCTGGCGTGCCTGCGGCTCGCGCTCTTCCTCCCGCTCACCAGTCTGCTGGCGATCGACCGGCGCAAGGCGGCCCACCTCGCCGAGGTGGTGGCGGAGCACTTCCCGGTGGACCGGGCCTTCCTGGACGCGGCGGTCGACGAGATCACGCGGTCCGGCGAGGTCGCCCGGGACGACGAGGTCGCCCGGGACGACCGGGGCACGCGTGCCGGGGCGGCCCCGGCGGCGCGGCGTCCCTCGCCGCAGGCCGGGCCGCGGCCCGCGGGACCGGTGGCGCCGGTCCGGCCGGACGACTGGCCGCGCAGCCGGGACTCCATGGCGGAGGCGATCCTCGCCTCCGCCACCCCGGCCCGCACCGACCGTCTCTTCCCCGGTGACATCGCGCAGTTCGCCACGGCCGGCGGCGGGCTGTCGTTCGCCCACGGCGCGGCGGGCGTGCTGTACGCCCTGGCCGAGAGCGGGGCAGGACGGGACGAGGACGGCGAGCAGTGGCTGCTGGAACGCACCAAGCAGCCGCCGTCGGGCATGCCGCTCGGTTTCCACGACGGGCTCGCCGGCGTCGCCTGGACGCTGGAGCGCCTCGGCCACCGCGACCGAGCCCTCGACCTCACCGAACTCCTCCTGGAGCAGTCCTTCGACCACCTGGGTCCGGACCTGCACGGCGGTGCCGCCGGTCTCGGCCTCGCCCTGGACTCGCTGGCCGCGACCACCGGCCAGAGCGCGCCGCACTCGGCGGCCCTGCGCTGCGCCGAGCTGGCCGCCGAAGGCGGATCCCCGGGACGCGTGAGCCGAGGCCGAGCCCGCGCCGGACTGCTGCACGGCGGCGCGGGGCGTGCGCTGCTCTTCCTGCGCCTGTTCGAACGTACCCGGGACTCCGCGTTCCTCGACCTCGCCCACGACGCGCTGCGCCAGGACCTCGACCGCTGCGTCGTCGGCGCGGGCGGCGCCCTGCAAGTCGACGAGGGCTGGCGCACCATGCCCTATCTGGGCGCCGGCAGCGTGGGCATCGGCATGGTCCTCGACGACTACCTGGCACACCGGCCGGACGAGGAGTTCGCGCGGGCCCGCACCGAGATCGTGGCCGCGGCCCAGGCGATGTTCTACGCCCAGCCGGGCCTCTACCGGGGCGTGGCCGGCATGGTCCTGTACCTGGGCCGCACCACGGCCGCGGTGCCCGGTACCGGCCCCGAGGCCGTACGGCGCCAACTCGACGCCCTGTCCTGGCACGCGATGTCCTACCGCGACCGGCTGGCCTTCCCCGGCGAGCAGATGATGCGCCTGTCCATGGACCTCTCCACCGGAACGGCCGGATGCCTGCTGGCCGTCGCCTCCGTACTCGGCGACACGCGGGCCACGCTGCCGTTCCTTCCGCCGCCGCGCCCAGCGGCGGCCCCCCTGACTCGGCCCCACCCGGGGTCGTGAGAAGAACACCGTTGCCGGACGAAAGGAAGATGACATGAACCTGTTTGACCTGCAGTCGATGGAGACCCCGAAGGAAGAGGCCATGGGCGACGTCGAGACCGGGAGCCGCGCGAGCCTCCTGCTCTGCGGCGACAGCAGCCTGAGCATCACCACCTGTAACTGACGCACGAGTTCCAGACCGCGGCGACGTGCTGAGCCATGTCGCCGGGCGCGGGCGCCCCGGGTTCCGGCCCGGGGCGCCGACGCCTGCCCGCGCGGCACGTACGGAGGTGTTTCACCGGTGCGCACGAGCACGCCCGTGGCGCGGCACGCGCCCGGTACGCGGAACGGGACCGACGGTTCGCCGCCCGGACGCGCCCTGGCGGCACTGGTGCTGCTGTGCTCGGTCGGAGCGGCCGCGGCCGCCGTGGCCCAGCCCTTCGTCCTCGGCCGCACCCTGGACCTGCTGCTGCGCGACGGCGACGCGGGCCGGTGGCTCCCGCTGAGCGCCGGGCTGCTCCTGGGCGAACTGCTGCTGGACGGCGCGACCTCCCTGTTCACCGGCCGCTGCAACGCCACCTGGACGGCGTCCGTCCGCTCCCGTTCCCTGCTCGGACTGCTGCGCGCCGTACCCGAACACGCCCGCCCGCATCCGCCGGGGGACGTCGGGACCCGCGTGACCCTCAACGCCGCGGACGCGGGCGGCGCCCCGGCGGCCCGGGCGGCGCTGGCGGCCTCGCTGATCACCCCGCTGGGCGCGCTCGTGGCGCTGTTCCTCGTCGACGTGTGGGTGGCCCTGTGCGTCCTGGCCGGCCTGCCCGCGCTGGCGCTGGTGCTGCGCTCCTTCGCCCGCGACACGGGCGCCACCGTCGCCGCCTACCAGCGCACCCAGTCCCTGATCGCCTCGCGGCTCCTCGAAGCCCTGGAGGGCACCGCCACCATCACCGCGGCCGGAACCGGCGACCGGGAGCGCGCCCGCATCCTGGCGCCACTGACGGAACTGGCCGCCCAGGGACGGCACATGTGGGCCCTGCACGGGCGGGCCCTCGGCAGGAGCGGTGTCCTGGTCCCGCTGCTGACGCTGGTCGCCACCGCCGTCGGTGGGCTGCGCCTCGCGGCCGGCGCCCTGAGCGTCGGGGATCTGCTCGCCGTCGGCCGGTACGCCCAGCTCACCGCCGGCGTCGGCGCGGCCGCGTCCCTGCTCGGGGCGATCGTGCGGGCCCGCGAGGCCCGGCACCGGACCCTGGAGCTGGAACGGCTGCCCGCGCCGGAGTACGGCGCCCTGGGCCTGCCCCCGGGCGGACCCGGAGAGCTGGTCCTGCGCTCCGTGCGCGTGCTGCGCGACGGCAGACAGGTGCTGCGCGCCGACCACGTGCGGGTGCCCGGCGGCAGCACGGTCGCGGTCGTCGGCCGCAGCGGTGCGGGCAAGTCCGTCCTGGCCGCCCTGGCGGGGCGGCTGATCGACCCCGACGAGGGACACGTGCTGCTGGACGGCGTCCGGCTCGACCACCTGACCCGCGAAGCGCTGCGCGCGGAGGTGGCGTACGCCTTCGAACGCCCCGTCCTGGGGGAGGGCACCGTCGCCGAAGCGGTCGCCGCGGGACCGCGGCGGCTGTCGCGCGAGGACGTACGCCGCGCGGCCCGCGCGGCGGGCGCCGACGGTTTCGTACGCCGGCTGCCGGGCGGTTACGACACCCCGCTGCCGCAGGCGCCTCTCTCGGGCGGCGAACACCAGCGGCTGGGGCTGGCGCGGGCGTTCGCGCACGCCGGGCGGCTGCTGGTGATGGACGACGCCACCTCCAGTCTGGACACCGCCACGGAGCACGAGGTGAACCTGGCACTGCGCCGCTCGGTGCGGCCGGGCACCAGGCTCGTGGTCGCGCACCGCCCGTCGGTCGCGGACCGGGCCGACCTGGTGCTCTGGCTGGAGGACGGGGAGGTGCGTGCCGCCGGGACCCACCGCGAACTGTGGCACACGGCCGGCTACCGGGCGGTCTTCGGAGCCGGCGCCGGTGCCGGTGCCCACGCCGATGCCGGCACCGACGCCGACACCGGCACCGACACCGGCACCGGTGCCAACGCCGGCACCGACGCCGACGCGGACGGGACGGGGGGCACGAGGGTGGACGCGGGGCCCGGTCGCCGTCACGAGCCCGAGGAGGTGCGTCCGTGACGTCCGCCCGGCACCTCCGCGCCCCGGCACCGGACGACGCGGCGACCCGGGAAGCCGGGGCCGGGGCACTGCGCCGCCTCGCGCCACCGGCACGGCGTTTCCTCGCGCACCGCAAGGGCGTACTGGTGCGGCTCGGGCTCTTCTCGCTGGCCGAGTCGGCGCAGGCCTTCCTGGTGGGCCACGCCGTCGCCCGCTCCGTCGACGAGGGGTTCCTGGCGGGTGAACCGCGCCGGGGGATGTTGTGGCTCGGCGTCGCCCTGGTCGCCGTGGTGTCCGGCGCCCCGGTCGTCCGGGGCGTGTTCGCGCAGCTGGCCGGGCTGACGGAGCCGCTGCGGGACGGACTGGTGCGGCGCGCGGTCGACCGGTCCCTGGCCCCGGCGGCGCCGGCCGCACCCGGTGGGACGGACCGGGCGGCCGTCTCGCGGCTGACCAACCAGGTCGAGATCGCCCGGGACAGCTTCGCCGGCCTCGTCCTCACCCTGCGTTCCTTCGTCTTCACCGCGGCCGGCGCGCTGCTCGGCCTGCTGTCCCTGCATCCGGCTCTCCTCGTGGTGGTGCTGCCGCCGCTCGTGGCCGGTCTCGCGCTGTTCCTGGTGACGCTGCGGCCCATGGCGGCCGCCCAGCGCCGTGCCCTGGCCGCCGACGAGGCCCTGGGCGACCACGCGGCGCGCGCCCGCGCGGCGTTGCGGGACCTCGCCGCCTGCGGGACCGGCCCCCGGGCCGAGCGGCACGGCGCGGACCTGGTCGCCGAGGCCGCCGCCCAGGCCCGGACGCTGGCCGGATGGGCGGCGGTGCGCACCGTGGCGCTCGGCGTCGCGGGCCACCTGCCGGTGCTCGCGCTGCTGGTGGCGGTGCCGTGGCTGCGCGGGCGCGGGGTGAGCGCCGGGGCGCTGCTGGGCGCGTTCACCTATCTCGCGCAGTCCCTGCTGCCCGCCCTGCACACGCTGATGACCGCGCTGGGCGCGGCCGGGTCCCGGCTGCTGGTCGTCCTCGACCGGATCCTCGGCCCGGAGCCGGACACCACCGACGCCCCGGGGACGCCGGGCCCCCGAGCGGACACCGCAGCCGCGGGCCGTGCCCGCGACGGCGGCGCCCGGTCACCGGCCCACCGCGTCCACCCGCTGCCACGCCAGGCGAAGCCGCCGGCCGCGGCGGCTCCTGCGGTGGAACTGCGGTCCGTCACCCTGGCCTACGGGGTCCGCGCCGAGCCCGTGCTCGACTCGCTCGACCTGTGCGTCGCCCCGGGCGAACACCTCGCCGTCGTCGGCCCGAGCGGCATCGGCAAGTCGACCCTGACCCGCCTGGTCGCCGGAACCCTCGCACCGAGCGGCGGCGAGGTGAGGGTGGCCGGAGACGTGGTGACGGGGCGCCCCGCCGGCGAGCTGGCCGCCCTGCGGACCCTGGTCCCGCAGGAGGCCTACGTGTTCACCGGCACCGTCGGCGACAACCTCGCGTACCTGAGGACCGACGCGCGCCGGGAGGAACTCGACGCGGCGGTGGCGGCGTTCGGTCTGCGGCCCCTGGTCGAACGGCTGGGCGGGCTGGACGGCCCGGTGCGGCCCGCCGAGCTCTCGCCGGGGGAGCGGCAACTGCTCGCGCTGGTCCGCGCGTACCTGTCGCCGGCCCCCCTGCTGCTGCTCGACGAGGCCACCTGCCATCTCGACCCGGCGTCCGAGGCCCGCGCCGAGGAGGCCCTCGCGCGGCGGCCAGGGACACTGCTCGTGGTGGCACACCGCCTGTCCTCGGCGGTCCGCGCCGACCGGACGCTGGTCCTGGACGGCGTGGGGGCGCAGTGCGGCACGCACGACGAACTGCTGGGCCGGTCGCCGCTCTACCGGGACCTGGCGGGCCACTGGAACGGGGCGCAGCCCCGGCCGATGTGACGGCGGCCCGCCGTCCGGTGCCGCGAGCGGGGCGGCGGTCGCCTCACGTCCAGCCGGCGCTCTGGAGGATGCGGATCGCGTCGACCCGGTTGCGGGCGCCCACCTTGCGGATCGCCGTGGCCATGTAGTTGCGGACCGTTCCCCGGGACAGGTGCAGGCGCGCCGCTATCTCGGCGATCGGCGACCCCTGGGAGGCCAGGGTCAGCACGCCCAGCTCCCGCGTGGTCAGCGGCATCGCCGCGCCCTCCAGCAGCGCCACGGTGAGCGTCTCGTCCAGGAAGCGCTCGCCCTTGGCGACCGTGTGCACCGCGGTGATCAGCCGGTGGGCCGGGGCGTTCTTGTCGACCAGCCCCAGGGCGCCCCCGTCGAACGCCCGCCGCAGTACGCCCGGCCGCTTGGCGGTCGCCAGGACCACGAGCCGGTCCCCGCAGCGGGCCCGTAAGCGCGCGGACCGTGCGTCGCCCGGCCCCGTCAGGCACTCCCCGTCCACGACGCAGACGTCCGCAGGCAAGGTCTCGCCCTGCGGACCGTCCGCGTCGGGACACTGCGCGGACACCTCCAGCGTGTCGTCTGATCTGAGCAGTTGCACCAGCGCCGACCGCAGCAGCTCCTCGTCGTGCACCACGACCGTACGAACCATCTGCCCCACCCCATGTCGAAGGCGGTCCCGTTCGGACCGCCGGCTTCGCGCGCCCCCGCGCCACGGGCCATGTGCCCACGTGCGGGACGGTGGAACACGACACGTACGCCCGTGCGAACCGCAACGAAACCAATTCGCCGTCGTCACAGCCCTGTCGGGGGACGGGAGAGGCGGGTGTGCGAGTGAAGAAGGGCGGATAACACACCAGTCCGGGGCCGGCGCCGTCCGTTCGGGAGCCGGTGGGTGGCCGTCGTGTCCGCTTACCGGGCCCGGGCGGCCTGGCCAGGGCGGTGTCCCGCCCGCCGGGGGTGGGCCCCGCTCGCCGGCCCGGCCGGAACGGAACGGGGTGCGACCGGGGCGGGCCCGGCCGAAAATCGTCGCTCTGCAATCTGGCGCGAAAGGACCGCGCCCGGCACCGTCCGGCACTGTCGGTGGGCGCCCCTAGTCTTTGGCCAACGTTGCAGCGGAGCGTGCCGATCGGGGCACGCCGCACCCGCTGTGCCGCGAGTCCTAGTGGTCGGGAGAGGCGAAGAGCTGATGGGTTGGCTGGCAGCGGGGGACGCGTACGAAGTGGCCCTGGTCAAGGGGCGCGTGGTGGCACGGTCCACGTCGGCACGGTCCCCGGAGCAGGGAACGCGGGAGCGCGACCTGCCCGCGGAGATACGGGACCGGCCCGAGGTGCTCGAACTCCAGCGTTTCGCCGAGTGGCTCGACCGGCACGCCGCCGAGTGCGCGGCGCGGGTCGACCGGTGGATGGTGTCCTCGCTGCCGGTGCCGACGGGGCTCCTCGCCCGGGTCTGGCCCGACGAGGCCTGGCAGACGGCACTGCGGGACATCGTGGTGGTCGGCGACGGCGCCGAGCAGGTCGGCTTCCTGCGCGACGCCGACGAGGCGGACGGACTGCGGGTGGTGAACCTGGACGGCGAGACCGTCCGTGTCAGTGCCCCCACGGTGACCATGCCCCACCCGGTCCTCCTGCCCGGCCTGGAGGAACTCCGCGCCTTCGCGGCCGAACTGGGGGTGATCCAGGGCGTGGAGCAGATCCACCGCGCCACCTGGCGCCGGCCCGCCGGGGCGGACGGCGCCGCCGGGTCCGTCTCCGAGTTCGCGGGCGCCGAGTACCGCTCGTGGTTCCACCTGTCCGCCCGGGCCACGTCCCTCGGCTACCGGATATCCGGCAGCAGTGTCGTGGACCGGATCCGGGACGCCGGACGCATCGTCACCGCCTCCGTCGGCATGAGCGACCCCTACACCGAGGAGAGGGCCTGGACCGGCAGCCTGAGCTGGCACGACGAGGGCGGGCAACGGCGTCTGACGGGGCCCGAAATCGGACCCGTCGCCTGGTCCGAGGGCATGCGCATGGCCGCGGCCCTGCACGCCGGCCGCACCGTGCCCGCGGACGACGCCCGGTGAACGGCACGGCAGCGGACCGCACACCCACGAAAGGCACACGGACCATGAGTGACGGCACCACCCGGGACACGGCGACGGCAGAGGTGGAGGAGCTGCTGCGGGCCGGTGCGGTGCTCCCGCCGGGCACCACCGGGGGAGGCGACCGGGCGGTGCCCGTGTTCGCCCGGGCCTACCGGCATCCGGGGCTCGACGGCCGGATCGTCGTACGCCTGACGCCCGCAGACCCGGACCCGGCGGATCCGTCCGCCGCGGAGAGCGCGGGAGGGGCGTTCCTCGGAATGCGGCCCGAGGGCGAGCCGGCCGAGGTCGGTGTCGGCCATCACCGGGCCATGGGCTTCCCCGAGTGGGTGCTGGTCCGCCACCCCTCCGACGGCCATCTCGCGATGTCACTGGTCGAGGAGATGACCAAGGTCGCCCGGGCCGTGCGCTCCCGGCCGAAGCGGGCCCGCGCCGCCTACGAGTCGATCGGCGAGCGCCTCGCCGGCTCCGTGCCGCACTTCCTGCCGACCTTCTTCGAGGAGGCCGGCCGGGTGTTCCTGACCGCCCACCAGCAGGCGTACGCCTCCCAGATGTTCGTCAACGCCCGCAAGGCCGAGACGGCGCACGCCCTGCCGTTCGACGAGGCCCGCATGGACGCGGTGTTCCTGGAGTTCGCCCTCGCCGACGCCATGCCCACCAAGGTCCTCTCCGGTTACGCCAAGGGCCTTTCCTCCCGGGTGCCGGCCGCCACCGCCTTCCGGCACCTGCGTGGGCTCTTCGTCCGGCTCGCCGCGCACGGGGTGGCACCGTCGAGCCCCGGCGCCGCCGATCTGCGCAGGCTGGCGAAGGCCGCCGCGGGCAGGGACGCGCTCGCCGAGGAGACGGCCTACCTGCGCGAGGTGCTGCCGCTGCCCGGCACCCGCAAGGCGCCGCCCGGCTGGTGGAAGGCCCACCGCGCCGCGCTGCTCGAACTGACCCGGCGCGACCCCGCCGCCCGCGGCATCCTTCTGGGACTGCTGCCCGCGGGGTGGGAGCAGGACGAGCTGGGACAGTGGCTCGACCTGCTGGAGAGGACCGGGGCCACCGAAGGTCTGTGCGACGGCACGCTGCCCGCCGAGGAGCGTTCCCCCGACGGCACCGCGGGCTGGACGCGCAGGTTCCTCGCCCTGTGCCGCACCGACGAGCGGCGCCTGGCACCGCCGGAGCTCTACCCGCTCGTCGACCGGCTGGCCGACACCCTCCGCGCCGAACTCGACACCGAGGGCGGCACGTTGCGGCCGCCCGTCGGCGACGTCGACCTCCTCGACCAGCTCCTCGCCCTGCGCGTCCCGGTCGCGGACCCCGAGCCGACGCCCGGCCTGAACCTGGAGCACTGGGCGGCCCGCGACCAGCGGCGCGACCTCGTCGCCCTGGCCGCCGACACCCGTTTCCGCGCGGCCTTCCGGCGCGGCTGCCCCGGCTACGAACGCGAGGACATCGACCGGCGCACCGTGACCCGGCTGGCGCGGTCGCCGGGCGGACGGCCGATGCTCGCCGAGTGGGTCGTGGAGGTGAGCCGCAGGTATCTCACCGCTCCGCTGGGCGAGTTCGCCCTCCACGACGGCCCCTTCCAGACGCTGGGATGGCTGCCGGGCGAGGTCCTGGCCACCGCCGGGCAGGAGGTGCGCGACGCCCTCGGCGTCGGCATGGCCCCCGGGCTCGCCCGCACCCTGCGGGGCGGGATACTCGACGAACTGGGCTGGCCCGCCTGGGAGGAGGCGGTCGGCTCGCCCGCGTCACCCGAGAACGCGCGGAGCACGCGGGTGGGCGAGGCCTGGCCGTATCTGATCGTCCTGCGCGGCGGCAGCGCCCGGGTGATCGGCGCGCAGGACACGGTGCTCAGTCACGAGCTGCGCCTCCCCGACACGCCGGAACGCTGGGGCAGCGACGCGCGGTACGTGGACGGCGGGCTGCTCGTCGTCTGGCGCGAGCGCTCGAAGGACGGCTCGTACGGCTACTGGTACGACGCCGGCACCGGCGCCTCGGAACCGGTCGAGGTCGACGGCGACGTCCGCTCCCCCTACGCCTGCCACGCGGACGGGAGCGGGGGGAACGACAACGGCATGCCGCCCGCCTCCCTCCCGCTCCCCGGAGGCGGCCGGACCACCGGCTGGGGCGCGTTCCGCCGGGGGGACGTCCACGTACCGCACCGCAGGCCGGTGATCAGCGACGGCGGGAAGTACTGGGTCTGGATCAGGGACTGGGCCGACGCCGGGAACAGCGCCTGGTTCGCGTACGACCCGGCCGACGGCACGGTGGGGGAGCGCGACGAGCCGGACTGGTTCGCGCAGGGGCTGCGGACCGCGCCGGAGGGCAGCACCCTCGACACCGCCTGGCTGCTGCCCGCCCCCTCGACCGCGACGGGACCGGTGGCCGCCCCGGTGGACGGGGTCCTCGGCTGGCGGGTCCTCACGCTGCCCGACGGCTCGCGACGGGGCGAGGACCTGTCGGGTCGCTCGGTCGTCGTGCCGCCGCGCGTCGGCGGAAGCCCGGAGCACGCACTCGTCTTCCCCGGCACCGACCGGACGCTGACCGTGATGCGGTGGTCGAGCAGTCTCCAGCTGCGGGACGCCGAAGGCGCGGTCCTCGCCCACGTCGGCGACCGCCAGACGGCCGGCCCCTTCTCCGCCGGCACCCCGTTGCTGCCGCCCCTGCGGTACTGGCCCCTGCTCCGGACCCGTGACCCGCAGGGCTCCGCCGCCCTGCGCCGGCTCGGCGACGACGTGGCGGCGGCCCTGCTCGCGGCGGCCGGGACCGAGCCGCCCGAGGAAGGAACCGAGGACCGGGACGCGGTGCTCGGCGCCGTCCGCACCCTGCTGCCGGAGGTCGGCCACGAGGCGCTGCGCAAGGGCATCGGCGGCGTGGCCCGGTACGCCGCCGAGCAGCAGCGCACCCTGGACGCCGTACTCGCGCGGCTGGACGCGGAGGTCCGGGGCGCCGCCCCGCGGGAACGGGAACCCCGGCCCGCTCTCGGTGACAGCGCGCTCGCCTCCGCGCTGAACGGCGCCGGCCTGACCGAACGGGACAAGCGCTGGTACTTCGACTTCCACCACAACCTCTTCGGGCTGCCGCACCTCCTCGCCTCGTCGATGAGAGGCCCGGCCGAGCCGGCGGCCACGGGCACCACGCCCCTGTCGCTCGACCGGCACGGGCCGCTGGGGCACCTGAACGCGGTGGCCCTGCCCGAACTCCCCGCCGTACTCGCGCTGAGGGCGGCCTCGGAGGCCACCGTGGCCGAACACCGGCAGGCACTCGACACCTTCCTCGCCGAACTGGACGCACAGGGACTGACGGAGCCGGACCCCGCCCACTGGCGCCGGGTCCGGCTGGCCTTCGACCCGGCCGCGTCCGGCGGTCCGGGTGCCGCGCCCGGGCACACCAACGGGTCCGTGCTGGAGCTGGGCGGCGGCGCGTTCCTCGTCTTCCCCGCCGCCTGGTACCAGTTCGTCCGCGAGTACGGCCCCCACGAGGTCAAGGGCAGGCACTTCGGCGCGGTGTACCACGATCCGTCCGGCCGCTTCGAGACACCCGCCCCCTACACACCGGTGTCCGAGGAGCCGTTCCTGCCGGAGCCCACCCGGGCGCCCGGCTGGGTCGCCGCCTTCCGCGCCGAACTGGCCGCACGCGGCCCGGCCCCCTGGCGTCCGGCCGCCGCCGAGGAGTTCGCCCGGCTCACCGGGGTCACCCCGACCACGGCCCGGCTGGTGCTCGCCGGAATGCCGCAGATCGACGACAGGCGCCAGGCCGTGCCCTCCGCCACCCTGAAGGTCATCGGCGTGAAGACGGCCGACGCCCGCGTGTCCAAGGACGAGCTGAGGTCACTCGACAGCGGAGCCCTGCGCGCCGTCCTCGCCGCGCTGCTGCCCACCGAGCCGTCACGGCTGTGGACCCACGGCCCCGACGCCGCCGGCGCGGCCGAGGTCTGGAACGAGCGTCTCGGCCGGCGCACCCCGCTGCCCGAAGACGTGCTGCACGACGCCGTCCGCACCGTCGAACCCGTGGGCTGGGCCCCCGCCGACGCCCTGCGCGGCTTCGCCGACCTGGCCACCGAGCCCCGGCTGACGACTGACCTGACCTGGAGCTTCGGCCGCTACTACCTGGAAACCGCCGAGCAAACGCCCCGCTTCGACAGCGCGGTCCTCAAGGGATCGGTGGCCGTGGCCGCCTGGCTGGCCCACCGGCTCCCGTCCGGCGACCCGCTCCGGGCCGTCCTGCCCGGCGTCCTGACGGCGCTGCGCGAGCGCCTGGCCCACCCCGGTCTGCTGCTCGCCCTCGACCGGCGGGGCATCGACTGGCAGGCGTTCCGACGGACCGCCGGGGACCCCGTGGAGACCGGCGACGGCTTCGAACGGTACGGGGCGGTCGTCCTGGGCACCGAGCGCACGGAGCCGCTTCCCGCCATCCGGCCCGCGCTGCTGGACGCGGCCGGCCACGACCCCCACCTGGCGGCACTGCACACCGGTGAGCGGCTGAACGCCCAGGAGACCGCACTGCGCCTGGTCCACGACAGGCCGTTCGCCGAGCTGCTCGCCGACCCGGGCGACCCGATGGCCGGCCGGCGCGACGCGGACGGGCAGTGGTGGCCCCAGGACCCCGCCCGCTCGGTGCCCGACCTGGTCGACGAGGCGGCGAAGCGGTACGGCATCGGCGAGGACGCCGCCGTCCTGTACCTGATGCTGCTCGCCATGCCGGACCCCACCGACCGCAACACCGCCCGCTGGACCGGCTGGGGCGGACGACGCGGCGGCACGGCCAGACTCCGCGCCGCCCGCGCCGAACTCGCCGCCACCGACCTCGTGGTGGAGGGCAGCCGCGCCAAGGCCGGACGCACGCTGTTCCTGCCCGGCGGCTGGACCCGGTTGCCGAACCCGCACACACCGCTGGAGCGTTGGAAGCTGCCGCTGTACGGCCTGCTGGAGGACGAGACGCCCGTCCTGGGCGTCGTCGTGCCCACCAGGCCCGTCGCCGGACTGTACCGCGAGGCCTGGCAACGCCTCCGGGACGGGGACGGGCCGCGCCTGGAGCAGCTGGAGGTGCCGCGACCGCGCACGCGCACGCGCCGGCGCTGACGCTGACGCGCGGGGATGTGCGGGGACGGCCGCGCGCGACCGTCCCCGCACATCCCCCCTTCTTCGGTCCCTCGGGGCCGTCAGCGCTCCAGTTCCCTGTGTGCCGTCTCCGGCAGCCGCAGGTACACCAGCGAGGACAGCAGACACAGGACGGCGACGTACCAGGGGAAGAGCCCGGAATGCCCCAGGTCCTTGAAGAGCGTGCCCACGTAGGGCGCCGTGCCGCCGAACAGCGCCACCGTGAGCGAATAGGGGAAGCCGATGCCGGCCGCCCGCACCCGGGGCGGGAAGACCTCGGCGTTGACGGCGGCGCTGATGGAGGTGAAGCCGGTCAGCAGGACCATGCCGGCGCACTGCACGAGCAGCAGCACGGCGAAGGAGTCGCGCAGCGAGTGCAGCAGCGGCACGCTCAGCAGCGCGAACCCCACGCCGAAGAAGAGCAGCAGGGGGCGGCGCCCGAACCGGTCGGAGAGCATGCCGCCGAGCGGCTGGAGCAGCCCGAAGAAGGCCAGCGAGATCGTCCCCGCGAGCAGCGCGTCCGACTTGGCGACGCCCGCTTCGAGTTCGGCGTACGTCGGCAGGTACGACGTCCACGTGTAGTAGGCGATGGTGCCGCCCGCCGTGATGCCGCAGATCAGCAGCGACTCGCGCGGATGACGGCGCAGTGCCTCGAACAGGGCGGGCCGCGGCGCCCGCTGCTGCTCGGTGCTGCGGGTCTCCTGGGCACCCTGCCGGATCCAGAAGCCGACCAGGCTGAGGACGGCGCCGCACACGAACGGGACCCGCCATCCCCAGCCGTTCATCCGGTCCTCGCTCAGCGTGTCCACCAGCAGCGTCGCTAGCCCGGAGGCCACCAGCTGCCCCGCCGTGGTCGACACGTACTGGAAGCTGGAGAACAGACCGCGCCGGCCGGGCCCCGCCGACTCCACCAGGAAGGTCGTCGACGCCGCGAACTCACCGCCCACCGAAAGCCCCTGGAGCAGCCGTGCCAGGACCAGGACCACCGGCGCCAGCACCCCGGCCGCCGCGTACGTCGGGGTCAGCCCGACCAGCAGACTGCTGCCGCCCATCAGCAGGATCGTGACGGTCAGCGCGGCGCGCGCCGCCCCCGCCGGTCCGCGATCGCGCCCATCAGCAGCCCGCCGACCGGCCGCATGAAGAAGCCCACCGCGAACACGGCGAACGTCGACAGCAGCGGCACCAGCGAGTTGTCCGCGCTCCCGGGGAAGACCTGGTCCGCGATGTAGGTGGCCAGGAAGGTGTAGGCGTACCAGTCGTACCACTCGACGGCGTTGCCCACCGAGGCGGCGAGGAGCTGGCGTACGGGCCGGCGGGCAGCCGGGGAGGGCGGAGCGTCCGTGTGCATGCCTGTCATGATCGCGACCATCCCCGGGCGGCGGGCCCGGCACACCTCGCGTACCGGTGACTTTCACATGAGCGCCACCGGACCCTTCCCTGACGTTTGCTGCTCCTGGAACACTCCTTTCGCGCGCATTACGTCATCTTCCGGCACCGTCCGGCCGGTTGAACCCCCCCAAGGCGAGAGGTCCCTCACCCCATGGCCGAAGTCAACCGGCGCAGATTCCTCCAACTCGCGGGCGCCACCACGGCGTTCAGCGCCCTGTCCGCGAGCATCGACCGGGCGGCCGCCCTCCCGGCGAACCACCGTTCGGGATCGATCGAGGACGTCGAGCACATCGTCGTCCTGATGCAGGAGAACCGTTCGTTCGACCACTACTTCGGCAGGCTGCGCGGTGTCCGCGGCTTCGGCGACCCGCACCCGGTGACGCTCGACGACGGCAGGTCGGTGTGGCACCAGCGCAAGGGCGACGGCACGGAGGTGCTGCCCTTCCACCCGGAGGCCGACGACCTCGGCATGCAGTTCCTCGAAGGGCTGCCGCACGGCTGGTCCGACGGCCAGGACGCCTTCCACAACGGCAAGTACGACCGCTGGCTGCCCGCCAAGGGCACCACCACGATGGCGTACCTGACCCGTGAGGACATCCCCTTCCACTACGCGCTCGCCGACACCTTCACCGTCTGCGACGCCTACCACTGCTCCTTCATCGGCTCCACCGACCCCAACCGCTACTACCTGTGGTCGGGGCACACCGGCAACGACGGGCAGGGCGGCGGCCCGGTCCTCGGCAACGACGAACGCGGTTACGACTGGACGACGTACCCCGAGCGGCTGGAGGCGGCCGGGGTCTCCTGGAAGATCTACCAGGACACCGGCGACGGCCTCGACGCGGCCGGCGGCTGGGGCTGGATCGACGACCCCTACCGCGGCAACTACGGCGACAACTCCCTGCTGTACTTCAACACCTACCGCAACGCGAAGCCCGGCGACCCCCTGTACGACAAGGCCCGCACCGGCACCGACGCCAAGAGCGGCGAGGGCTACTTCGACCGGCTCCGCGCCGACGTGAAGGCGGGCCGGCTGCCGAAGATCTCCTGGATAGCCTCCCCGGAGGCGTTCTCCGAGCACTCCAACTGGCCGTCGAACTACGGCGCCTGGTACATCTCCCAGGTCCTGGACGCCCTCACCTCCAACCCGGCGGTGTGGGCGAAGACGGCCCTGTTCATCACGTACGACGAGAACGACGGCTTCTTCGACCACGTGGTGCCGCCGCTGCCGCCGAAGTCCGCCGCACAGGGCCGCTCCACCGTCGACGTCTCCCTGGACGTCTTCGCGGGCGGCGGGACCCAGCGCGAGGGCTTCTACGGGCTGGGCCCGCGCGTGCCCATGCTGGTCGTCTCCCCGTGGAGCAAGGGCGGCTTCGTCTGCTCCGAGACCTTCGACCACACCTCGGTGATCCGCTTCATGGAGCGCCGCTTCGGCGTCCGCGAGCCGAACATCTCACCGTGGCGCCGTGCCATCTGCGGCGACCTGACCTCGGCCTTCGACTTCTCCCGCACGGACAGCCGCCCGGCCCGCCTGCCGGACACCGACGCCTACGAGCCGCCGGACCGCGAACGCCACCCGACCTACCGGCCGACGCCGCCCGCCGAACCCGGCATGCCCCGTCAGGAGCGTGGGACGCGTCCCTCCCGGCCGCTGCGCTACGACCCGTACGTGGACGGTGCCCCCGACACCGCGGCCGGGAAGTTCACGCTGACCTTCGCCTCCGGCACCCGGGCCGGCGCCGCCTTCCTCGTCACCTCGGGCAACCGCACCGACGGTCCCTGGACGTACACCACCGAGGCCGGCAAGACCCTCGCTGACACCTGGAACTCGGCGTACTCCGGCGGTGCCTACGACCTGACCGTGCACGGCCCGGCCGGCTTCCTCAGGGTCTTCCGCGGCGCCAACCGGGTCGCCGGGCCCGCCGGACCCGAGGTCACCGCACGGCACCACGGCGACGACCTCCGGCTCACCGTCACCCACACCGGGACCGGCACGGCCCGGCTCCGGATCGCGAGCGCCTACGGCGGCCGCCCCCGGACCCTCACCGTGCGCCCGGGTGCCACCGTGCACCACACCGTCGACCTCGCGGACAGCCTGCGCTGGTACGACGTGACGGTCACCGCGGAGGCCGACCCGGCCTTCCTGCGGCGCTTCGCCGGTCACGTGGAGAACGGCCGGCCGGGGGTGAGCGACCCGGCGTTGATCACCGACTGAGGCCGGGGCCGAGGGAGGACCGCGACTACAGCCGTGTGAGGTGCCCCGGCCCCGGCTGCCGGGGCACCAGCACGGCCCCCGCCTGCCCCGGCCCGTCGGCCTCCGGCCCGGGTGATGCCGGGAAACCGGAGACCGCGGGCGGGAGCGCCGAAGGTTCGGACAGAGCGGCCTCGGGCAGAGCGGGCGCGGGCACGGATCCGGCGGGCCCGGGTCCGGGTCCGCCCGAGGCCGGGGTCGCCCGGCTCAGCTGGAGCACACCCCAGGCGGCCAGCGCCGCGCCGGTCAGGGCGAGGAGCACGCCACCCGCGCCGCCCCTGAGCCGCTCCCCGAGCAGGGCGAGCCCGATCACCGCGGCGGCCACCGGATTGGCCAGGGTCACCACCGCCAGCGGGGCGCCGAGGCCACCCCGGTAGGCGGTCTGGGACAGCAGCAGGCCACCCGTCGCGAAGGCCGCCACCAGCACGGCCACGCCGATCACCTGGACGCTGAGCAGCGGCCCCGACCGGTCGGTGACGGCGACGGTCACGGTCTGGGTGAGCGCCGAGGCGACGCCGGAAGCGATGCCGGACGCCGTCGCGTGCCGGAGCCCCGGCCGGGTGCCGGGCCGCGAGAGCATCCCGATCAGCGCCGCCGTCGCAGCGGAGACCGTCAGCGCCTCGGGCACGCTCAGCACGTCGTCCGGCGCGGGCCCGGACGCGGTGAGCAGCAGCGCGCCGAGCCCCAGCAGCGTCAGGCCGGTGCCCCGCCACTCGATCGCGCTCACCCGCCGGCCCGCCAGCCGTGCCCCCAGGGGCACCGCCGCGACCAGGGTGAGCGCCCCCAGCGGCTGGACCACGGTGAGAGGACCGTACTTGAGCGCCACGACGTGCAGCAGCGCGGCCGAGGCGTTCAGTGCCACCGCCCACCACCAGGCACCGGAGGCCAGCATCCGCAGCGGACCGGCGCCGGAGGCGCGCGAGGCCAGCCGCTCCTGCGCGACGGCCGCGGCGGCGTAGGCGCAGGCGGAGACGAGCGAGAGCAGTACGGCGACGAGCGCGGCGTTCATCGGCCCGCTCCGACCAGCTCGGGCCGGTCGGCCGACGACCGGGGCCGGACCTCGGCCCGCCGGTGGGGCAGGACGCACCGCGACCGCTGCGACGGCCGCGGCAGCCGGAGCACCGTCAGCGCGAGACCGAGCAGGGCGGTCGCCACGATCACGTCGAGCCAGTAGTGGTTCGCGGTGCCCACGATCACCAGCAGCGTCGCCAGCGGATGCAGCAGCCACAGCCACCGCCACCGCGTCCGCGTCGCGACGATCAGCCCGATCGCCAGCATCAGGGCCCAGCCGAAGTGCAGCGAGGGCATCGCCGCGAACTGGTTCGACAACGCGTCGGTGCGCGGTGGCCCGTACACCGAGGGACCGAAGACCCCGGCCGTGTCGATCAGGCCGGTCGCGCCCAGCATGCGCGGCGGCGCGAGCGGGAACAGCAGGTGCAGCACCAGCGCGGCGCCGGTCACGGCGGCCAGGACGCGGCGGGCCCAGACGTAGTGCGCGGGCCGGCGCAGGTAGAGCCAGACCAGGAAGGCCAGGGTCGCCGGGAAGTGCACGGCGGCGTAATACGTGTTCGCCCCGTGGATCAGCGTGTCGCCGTGCAGGAGCAGGGACTGCACCGAGCCCTCGTCGGGCAGCCGGAGCACGCGCTCCCAGTCCCAGACGCGGTGGGCGTTGCGGAAGGCCTCGGCGGTGTGCCCCGTCGCCAACTGCCGTCCGAACTTGTACACGAGGAAGAGTCCGGCCACGAGCAGCAGCTCGCGGACGAGTGGTGGGCGCGCGGGCGCGTCCGGCCCCGCTGGTGCAGGCTCGCTGCGGGCATTCATCCCCCGGCCCCTTCGCTGACGGTGGTGCGTGTGGCTCGTCGGGTACGGGGGCGTGTGACGGTTGTCATCGATACGACCTCGTTCCGATACGCCAGTGTACCGATACGGTGGTGTACCGGTACACTGGCGTATCGATAGACATACGACACACTGGGCGCGGGGCCGGGCACGGCTTCGGGAGCGAGCGAGAAGGAGCAGGGGCGATGACGTCGCAGGACGCGGACCGGCCGGAAACGGTGGGCACCTCGCGCCGCTCCAAGATCACGCCGGAGCGTGAGCAGGAGTTCTTCGACGCCGTCCTCGAACAGCTCCGCTCCTGCGGCTACGACGCCGTCACCATGGAGGGCATCGCCGCCAGCACCCGGTGCAGCAAGTCCACGCTCTACCGGCAGTGGAAGACCAAACCCCAGTTCGTGGCCGCCGCGCTGCGCTCCAGCCGCCGCATGCGCTTCACCGACATCGACACCGGGTCGCTCGCCGAGGACCTGCGCCAGGCGGCCGCGGCCGCGGGGGAGGGGACGGGCAAGGACACCGGCCTGCTCCAGGCGCTCGGCCACGCGGTCATGGAGGACCCGGAGCTGAAGGGCGCCCTGCGCGAGGCGCTCGTCGAGCCGGAGATCGCCGCGCTTCGGGCGATTCTCGCGCGCGGGGTGGCCCGCGGAGAGGTCCCGGCCGGCCACCCGGCGCTGGAGTACGTGCCCGCGCAGCTCTTCGGCATGCTGCGGATGCGTCCCGTCCTGGAGGGCGAGCAGGCCGACGCGGCGTACCTCGTCCGGTTCGTGGAGGCCGTCGTGCTGCCGGCGCTCGGCCTCCCCTGAAGACCCAGGCCGCCGTCCACGGGATGACTGGACGGTGGCCTGCCCGCGCCGCACCGTGGGGACGGGGGCGGCGCGCACCCACGGCCGGGTGGGGCACCCTCTGAGCGGAAGGGTGCCCCACCCGGCCGACCGATGTCCGGCCCCTTCGGCCGGACCGTTCCCCGGCCGTGCCCCGAGGGCGCCGGCGGGCCGGGCCGGACCGGGTCAGACGTCCTGGCCGCTGCCACCGCCGCCGGAGGCGTCCACCTCGATGCCCCGGGTGATCTCGTCGATGACCTTCTGCTCCTGGTCGACGTCGACACCGAAGCGGACGACGACGATCCGCGAGTCGTCGGCGGGCGAGGGGAACGCCAGCGACTCGACGAAACCGTCGGAGCCCTTGGCGGTGACCACCTTCCAGCGGACCAGGTAGCCCTTCTGCCCGGCGACCGTGACCGCCTCGGCGGCCAGTTCGTCGTGCGAGGTGATCTTGCCGTAGGACTCGGCGCCGTAGGACTCCTCGGCGTTCGCCGCGATGTCGGCCTTCGCGACCTTCTCCGCGGTGTCGCCCTTGGTCCGCAGCAGCTCCGCCGGGGCCGAGTAGGCGCCGCCCTTGGTGCAGGTCTTGGAGGTGTCGCCGGGGCACTTGTAGGAGTCGTCCGACGTCACCTGCGCGCCGACCTGCAACTCCTGTCCGGACCAGCCGTCCGGGATGGGCAGGCTGATCCCGCTGAGCGCGTCCGTCACCGAGCCGCTGTCGACCGTGGGCGGTTCCGACGGGTCCGGGGACTCCGGAGCGGGCCGTTCGCCGTCGTCGCCGCCGCTGCCGCCGCCGGAGTCCCCGAAGGGGCCGTTCCGGTCGCCGGGTCCGCGCCGGTCCTGCTCCGAACCGCCCGCGCTGCTGCCGCCCGAGCCGTCGTCGGTCAGCGCGTACACGCCGACGCCGATGCCGGCCAGCACCGCCACGGCCGCCGCGACGGCTATGCCGGTCCGCAGCCGCCGGCGGCGCGCGGACGGCGGCTGCACCGGGTGGCCCGGGTAACCGGGGTGCACGGGATAGGACCCGGGCACGGCGTTGTGCGCCGGCGGCTGAACCGGTGGTTGCCCCGGCGGCTGGACGGCCGGCTGTATCGGAGGCTGAACCGGCGGCTGCGCGGGCGGAGTCCATGCGGCGGGCGCTCCCGCCGGGCGCACCTGGCCGGTCCACGCCGTTCCGTCCCACCAGCGCTCGGTGGCGGGACCGTCATTCTTCTGTCCGGGGTCCGGGTACCACCCGGGAGGAGTCGCCTGCGTCATGTGCCCACCGTATGAGGCGTCGGTGAAAGCCGGATGAGAGGCCCGCCCGTACCCCTCGCCCCGGCCGCCGGCGCCCGCGCCGCGAGACGCCGGCGGCCGGACGTTGACGGACGCCCGACCGCACCGCCGCTGATGACGGGCCATGGGCGTCGTTCACGCTTTACCGCATGTCACCCGTCACGGCAACTGGTGGACGGAGCGCCCACCACTGGCGCGTTCGGAGGGCTAGGCTCAGGCTCTGTACGTCATTCGGGCGACTCGGGGAGGTAGCGGGATGACGGAGGTACGGCGGACGGGCGCCGCCTCGGCCTCCCTCTGGGAGCGCGACGAGGAAGTCGCCACGATCACGCGCGCGGTCGACGTCCTGTGCGCGGACCGCTCGTCCCCCGGCACACTGCTGGAGGCCCGAGGCGAGGCCGGGGTCGGCAAGACGGCGCTGCTCGCCGAGACCCGCCGCATCGCCGAGGCCCGCAACTGCACGGTCTGGTCGGCACGCGGCGGCGAGACCCTCAGGTCCGTCCCCTTCAACGTGGTGCGCCAACTGCTCCAGCCCGCCCTGGTGTCCATGCTCCCCGAGGAGGCCCGCGAGTACCTCGGCGACTGGTACGACATCGCCGGCCCGGCCCTCGGCATAGCCGACCCCGGTGAGCGCCAGGCCGACCCGCAGGGCGTGTGCGACGGGCTGGTCGCCGCCGTCCGCCGCCTCGCCCGCCGGGAGTGGCCGCTGGTGCTGCTGATCGACGACGCGCACTGGGCCGACCAGGAGACCCTGCGCTGGCTCGCCGCGCTCGCCGAACGGCTCGACGAGACCTCCGTCCTGATCGTGATAGCCCGCCGCCCCGGCGACGTCAGCGGTGACAGCGCCCGCCACCTGGAGGCGGCCACCGCCATGGGCCGGCCCCTCGGCCCGCTGAACGCCCTCACCCCCGACGCCACCGCCGGACTCACCCGCGCCACCCTGGGCCGGCACGCCGAGGCCGCCTTCTGCCGCGAGGTGTGGGCCGTCACCGGCGGCAACCCCTACGAAACCGTCGAACTCCTCGCCAAGGTGCAGGACAGCGAGCTGCAACCCGTCGAGGCCGAGGCCGCCGAGCTGCGCGCCCTGAACCGCTCCGCCCGCGGCGGCGGCCTCGTCGCCCGCCTGGAGCAACTCGGCGTCGACTCCACCCGGTTCGCCTGGGCCGCGGCCATCCTGGGCGGCGGCATCACCGTCGACATGGTGGCCAGGCTCGCCACCCTGGACCGCGCCGACGCCGCCCGTTGCGCCGAACTGCTCCGGGGCGCCCGGATCCTGTCCGTACCGGACGCCTCCTCCGGGCAACAGGGCGCCGACGAGCTGGAGTTCGTCCACCCGCTGATCGCCACCGCCGTCTACAACTCCATCCCCGACGCGCTGCGCACCGCCATGCACGGCATAGCGGCCCAGCTGGTCACCGACTCCGGACTCGGCGCCGCGGCCGCCTCCCGCCATCTGCTCAAGGTGCACCCGGACGACGACCAGGAGGTCGTGGCCCAGTTGCGCGAGGCCGCCCGCGAACACCTCGCCGTCGGAGCGCCCGACGCGGCCCGCCGCTGCCTCGAACGCGCCCTTCAGGAGCCGCCGCTGCCCGAAGCCCACGCGCGCGTGCTCTTCGAACTGGGCTGCGCCACGCTGCTCACCGCGCCCGCCACCACCATCGGGCACCTGCGCACCGCGCTCGCCATGCCGGGACTGGACGGCGAGCAGCGCGTCGACGCCGTCTTCCGGCTCTCCCAGGCCCTGCTCCACAACGACCAGCTGGAGGAGGCCGTGCGCACCGTCGAGGCGGAGGCCGCACGCAATCCCGATCCCTCCGCGCGACTGCGGTTGCAGGCGGCCCAGTACATGTGGGAGGGCATCCACGCGGGCGAGACCTCCTCACCCCGCCGCTCCGCGCGCCTGGCCGAACTCGCCGCCACCTGCACCGGCCGCGACAACGCCGAGCGCGCCCTGCTCATCCTGCGCGGCTTCGACGCCATGACTCACGGCGAGAGCGCCGAAGAGGTCGTCGAACTGTGCGACCGCGCCCTCGTCAACGGCCGCCTGGCCCCCGGACTGGGCTGGACCGACGCCGAGTGGGGCCTGGAACTGCCCATGATGCTGGCCAGTTCCTACGCCTACAGCGACCGTCTCGACCGCGCCGAGGCACTGTTCACCGAAGCTCTGCGCGCCTACGAGAGTGCCGGCTGGAGCGGCGGACACCTCGCCCTCGCGCACGCCTACGTCGGCCTCGGCCACCGCAGGAGGGGCCGTCTCAGGGAGGCCGAGCAGTCCCTGCGCGCCTCCCTGCGCATCGCCGAACGCGTGGGCCGCGGACTGCCGCTGTACTGGTCCGCGACCTGCAACCTGGTCGACACCCTCCTCGCCCGCGGCCACGTCGAGGAAGCCCGCACGGTGGCCGACCAGTACGGATTCGCGCCGCCGTACCCGTCGACGATCGTGCTGCCCGACCCGCGCCCGGTCCGCGCACGCCTGCTGATCGCCACCGGCCGCACCAAGGAAGGCGTCAACGAACTGGAGGCCGCCGAGAAGGCCGCGGCCGCACGGGGCCGGCACAACCCGGTGGTGGTCCCCTGGGCGACCGAACTGGCCCGGGCGCTGGCCGCCGAGGACCCCGGCCGGGCCGCCCGGCTGGCCACCGACGCCCGCCGCCAGGCCGAGCGCTTCGGCACGGACACGGCGATAGGAGAGGCCCTGCGCTGCGCCTCCGCCCTGGAGACCGGGCAGCGCGCGGTCCGGCTCGCCGCCCAGGCCGTCACCTACCTGGAGGCCTCGCCCTGCCAGTACGAGCACGCCGCCGCCCGCGTGGAGTACGGCATCGCGGCCCGCTCGGCGGCCGAGCTGGAACGGGGCCTGGCACTCGCCGACTCGTGCGGCGCCGACGGACTCGTGGCGCGCGCCCGCGAAGCCCTGGCGGTGGGACGCGCCGGCTGAGGCGCCGTCAGGGCGGGCGGTGGGGCGTCACCCCTCGGCGGCGCCGGACTCCTCGGCGGCGCCTGACTCCTCGGCCAGCACCCGCTGGGCGGTGGCGAACGCGGAGTTCGCGGCCGGGACCCCGCAGTACACCGCCGTCTGGAGCAGCACCGCGCCGATCTCGTCCGCCGACAGCCCGTTGCGCCGCGCCGCCCGCACGTGCATGGCCAGCTCCTCGTAGTGGCCGTGCGCGACCAGCGCCGTCAGCGTGACCATGCTGCGCTCGCGCCGCGAGAGCGTCTCGTCGGTCCAGATCTCACCCCAGGCGTAGCGCGAGATGAAGTCCTGGAAGCGGGCGGTGAACGGCGTCTGCCGCCCCTGTGCGCGGTCCACGTGCGCGTCGCCCAGCACCTCGCGCCGCACCGCCATGCCCCGCCGGGCACCGCCGTCGAACTGGGCCCGCAGCGCCGTCAGCACCGCCTCGGGCCGCTCGGCCGGTGCCAGGTGCGAGGCGCCCGGGATCTCGGTCAGCGCCGCGCCCGGCACCGCGTCGGCCAGCTCGCGCAGGTGGGCCGGCGGCGTCGCCGGGTCCTCGCGCCCGGCGACCAGCAGCGTCGGCGCGGCGATCTCCCCGACCCGGTCCCGCAGGTCGAAGGCGGCCAGCGCGTCGCAGCAGGCGGCGTACGCCTCCGGGTCGGCACCCCGGTGGTCCCGCACCAGCCGCGGCACGGTGAATCCCGGGGTGAACCACCGCGCGTCGGCACTCTCGGCGAGCCGTGCCAGGCCCTCCGCACGCACCTGCGCGGCCCGCTCCCGCCACGGCTTCGCGCCGCCGAAGTGCGCCGACGAGCAGACCACCGCCAGCGACGACACGCGCTCGGGGTGGTGCACGGCCAGGTGCAGGCCCACCGCACCGCCCAGGGACACCCCGGCGTACCCGAACCGCTCCACCCCGAGCGAGTCGGCGAGCGCGAGCACCAGAGCGGCCAGGTCGCCGACGGTGGCGCCGGGTCCGACGAGGCCCGCCGGTGAACCGCCGTGCCCCGGCAGGTCCCAGCGGATCACCCGGTGCCCCGTGGACAGTTCGGGCGCCACCGCGTCCCACAGCGCGTACGAGGTGCCCAGCGACGGCCCGAGCAGCAGCGGGGGAGCGGAGGCGGGGCCTTCGGACAGGTGGTTGAGCAGGGTCGTCAACGTCGCTCCAGAGCACGGTCGGTGAGGGTGGCAGCGGCACCCGTGTAACGGGCGGGGTCGGTCAGCGAGGCCAGGTCCAGGCCCCGCAATTCCGGTACCTCGGCGAGCAGTTCGCCCAGGTCCCGGTCCTCGGCGTAGGTGCGCGCCGCCAGTTCGGTCAGCAGCTCCTTGGCGCGAGCCCGCCCGAGCACCGGGGCCAGTGCGGCCGACAGCCGCTCCGACACGATCAGCCCGTGCGTGAGGCCGAGGTGCGTCCGCATCACGTCCGGACGCACCCGCAGCCCCTCGGCCAGTTCGGCGGTGTCCCGCACCGCGCCACCGGCGAGGCGCAGCAGGTCCCGCAGCGGCTCCCACTCGGCGTGCCAGGCCCCGGCCGGGCGCTCGTCGTCGGCCGCCAGCGAGCCGTACAGCGTGGCCGCGAGCTGCGGCGCGCGCCGGGCGGCCGCCGCGATCAGCGTGGAGCGCACCGGGTTGGCCTTGTGCGGCATCGCCGAGGAACCGCCCCCGCTGCCCTCGGCGACCTCGCCGATCTCGGTGCGGGACAGCGTGAGCACATCCGCGGCGATCTTCCCGAGCGCCCCGGCGGTGAAGGCCAGGGCGCCGCCCAGGTCGGCGACCGGGGTGCGCAGCGTGTGCCAGGGCAACTCGGGTGCCCGCAGGCCCAGTTCGCGGGCATAGGCGGCCGGCAGGGCGGCCGGGTCGGTCGCGCCGTACGCCTCGAAGGCGGCCAGGGTGCCCGCCGCGCCGCCGAGTTGAGCGGGCAGCGCGGAGCGCACCGCCGCGAGCCGGTCCCGCGCGTCCAGCACCAGCGACCGCCAGCCGGCGGCCTTCAGCCCGAAGGCGGTCGGCACCGCGTGCTGGGTGAGCGTCCGGCCCGGCATCGGCGTGTCCCGGTGCTCGGCGGCCAGCCGGGCCAGCGCCCGTTCCGTGCGTGCCAGATCGGGCCGCAGCAGGTCCAGGGTGCGGGCGGCGACCAGCATGGTCGCCGTGTCCAGGATGTCCTGGCTGGTCGCGCCCCGGTGCACGTAGGACCCGTACGGTTCACCGACCGCCTTCGTCAGGTCGGCCACCAGGGGGATGACCGGGTTCCCGCCGGCCCGGGCCCGTGCCGCCAGGGAGCACGCGTCGAAGGCGTCCGGGTCCGCGGCGGCGTCCACCGCCCCGGCCGCCTCGGCCGGGGCGAGCCCCAGTGCGGCCTGGGCGCGGGTCAGCGCCGCCTCCGCGTCGAGCAGCGCCCGCAGATACGCGCGGTCACCGGTCGCGGACGCGGCCGGCGAGCCCGTCCACCCGGGGGCCAACAGGCTCGTGCCGACGGCGGCGTCCGGCTCGGCGGGGTCGGCAGGTGATGTCACTGGAACTCCAGGAAGACCGTCTCGCCCTCGCCCTGAAGGCGGATGTCGAAACGGTACGTCCCGCGGCCCTCGTCCGCGGCGATCAGCGTGTCGCGGCGCTCGCCCGGAACCCGCGACAGCAGCGGGTCGGCGGAGAGCACCGCCTCGTCGCCCGGCAGGTAGAGCCGGGTGTACAGGTGCACGAGCAGCCCCCGCGCGAACACGCACACGCTCACGTACGGGGCGCTGTGCCCCCGCGCCCCCGGACGCAGCGTCCGCGCGTACCAGTGGCCGTTCGCGTCGGTCTGGATGCGGCCGAAACCGGTGAACTCCACGCCGTTGCGCCCCAGGAAGCCGCCGGAGGCCGGGTCGCGCCGCATCGAGCCGTCGGCGGTGGGGACCCGGCCCTCGGGGTCGGGACCCCACAGCTCGACGAGGGCGTCCGGCAGCGGGCTGCCCGCGCCGTCGTACACGTACCCGTGCACGGTGATCGTGTCCGGGTGACCGGCGGGCGCGATGTCCTCGCCGCCGCGGAAGGGCAGCGCGTACCCGTAGAAGGGGCCGACCGTGTGCGACGGGGTGGGCGGCACCTGCTCGGGGCCGCTGCTGTCGGTCTTCGTCATGGCGGGTCAGCGTCCTTCTTCGATCCAGGTGGCGTGCGGGCCGTCGAGCACGATGTCCCAGTGGTAGCCGAGCGAGAACTCCGGCACCGACAGGCTGTGGTCGTACGTCGCGATCAGCCGCTGCCGCGCCGCGTCGTCCGTCACCGACTGGAGGATCGGGTCGTACGGGAACAGCGGGTCGTTCGGGAAGTACATCTGCGTCACCAGGCGCTGGGTGAACGCCGAGCCGAACACCGAGAAGTGGATGTGTGCCGGGCGCCAGGCGTTGACGTGGTTGCGCCACGGGTAGGGGCCGGGCTGGACGGTGGTGAAGCGGTAGAAGCCGTCGTCGTCGGAGAGGGTGCGGCCCACGCCGGTGAAGTTGGGGTCAAGCGGTGCGTCGTGCTGCTCGCGCTGGTGCGCGTAGCGCCCGGCCGAGTTGGCCTGCCAGATCTCCACGAGCTGGCCGCGCACCGGCCTGCCGTCGCGGTCGAGCAGGCGGCCGGAGACGGTGATGCGCTCGCCGACCGGCTCCCCGGTGTGCTGCCGGGTCAGATCGTTGTCGATCTCCGTGATGTCCCGCTCCCCGAAGGCGGGCGAGGACAGCTCGACCAGCTCGGGGTCCTTGGAGACGTCGATGGCGACCGGCGGCTGCTTCGGGTGGCGCAGCACCGAGGAGCGGTACGGGGCGTAGTCGCGGCGCGGGTGGTGCTCGACGGGCGCGCCGCCGGCCACCCGCTTCTCGTAGGCGGAGTGCTCGGCCGCGATCTCCGCGTCGATGTCGTGCTGGGTGAGAGTCATGGGGATTCCCTGGGGTGACTAGCGGTCGAGGACCAGGGCGAGACCCTGGCCGACACCGATGCAGAGGGTGGCGACACCGGTGCCGCCGCCCCTGCGGGCGAGCTGGTGGGCGACGGTGCCGGCGAGACGCGCGCCCGACGCGCCGAGGGGGTGGCCGAGGGCGACGGCCCCGCCCTGCGGGTTGAGGATCGCGGGGTCGAACTCGGGCCACTCGGCCACGCAGCCCAGTACCTGGGCGGCGAAGGCCTCGTTGAGTTCGAGCACGTCCAGGTCGGCGAAGGTCCGGCCGGCCCTGGTGAGTGCGCGGTTCACGGCCTCGACGGGGGCGAGGCCGAAGTACCGCGGGTCGGTCGCCGAGACGCCGGCCGCCGAGACCCGGGCGAGCGGCTCGCGTCCGACGGCCTTCAGCCCCTCCTCGTCGGCCAGGAGCAGCGCCGCGGCGCCGTCGTTGAGCGGGGAGGCGTTCCCGGCGGTCACCGTGCCTCCCCCAGCCTCCGGCCGGGGGGACCCCCAGCTCGCTACGCTCGTCGTGCGGAAGGACGGCCTGAGCTTCGCCATCGCCTCCAGGGAGGCGTCCGGGCGTACGCACTCGTCGGCGGCGAAGTCCACCGGGTCGCCCTTGCGGCGCGGCACGGGCACGGGCGCCAGCTCGGCGTCGAAGAGGCCCTCGGCCTGCGCACGGGCGGCCTTGCGGTGCGAGGCGAGGGCGTACGCGTCCTGCTGCTCGCGGGTGATCCCGTGCTTGTCGGCGATCAGCTCCGCCGACTCGCCGAGCGGGATCGTCCACTGCGGGTCCATCGCCGGGTTGACCATCCGCCAGCCCAGGGTGGTCGAGTACATCTCGGCGTGCCCGGCGGGGAACGGCCGGTCCGCCTTGGGCAGCACGTACGGCGCCCGGGTCATCGACTCCACGCCGCCCGCGAGCACGACCGAGGCGTCGCCCACGGCGATGGCGCGGGCCGCCTGGATCACCGCTTCCAGACCGGACGCGCACAGCCGGTTCACCGTGACGCCGGGCACGGTGGTCGGCAGGCCGGCCAGGAGGGCGGCCATGCGGGCGACGTTGCGGTTCTCCTCGCCGGCGCCGTTGGCGTTGCCGACGTACACGTCGTCGATCCGGGACGGGTCCAGGTCCGGAGTACGGCCGAGCAGCCGGCGGATCGCGTGCGCGGCCAGGTCGTCGGGGCGTACGCCCGCCAGACCCCCGCCGTACTTGCCGAACGGGGTGCGCACCGCGTCGACGATGTAGACGTCCCTCACTTCAGTCCCTCCGCGACGAGGAGTCCGGCGTCGGTCCTGTCGGCGACCTCGTCGACGGTCACGCCCGGGGCGGTCTCCACCAGGACCAGGCCGTCGGCGGTGACGTCGAGGACGCCCAGGTCGGTGATGACGCGGTCGACGCAGGCCTTGCCGGTGAGCGGCAGGGCGCACTCTTTCAGGATCTTGGGAGAGCCGTCCTTGGCGGTGTGGGTCATGACCACGATGACGGTCCGTGCGCCGTGGACGAGGTCCATCGCGCCGCCGATGCCGGTGATCATCTTCCCCGGGACGGCCCAGTTGGCCAGGTCGCCGCCGGCGGAGACCTGCATCGCGCCGAGCACCGCCACGTCGATGTGCCCGCCCCGGATCATGCCGAAGGACAGGGCCGAGTCGAAGAACGCGGCGCCCGGCCGGACCGTGACCGTCTCCTTGCCCGCGTTGATCAGGTCGGGGTCCACCTCGGCCTCGGTGGGGTACCGGCCGGTGCCGAGGATGCCGTTCTCCGACTCCAGGGTGACCTCGACGCCCTCGGGCAGGTGGTTCGGGATCAGGGTGGGCAGGCCGATGCCGAGGTTGACGTACTGGCCGTCCCGCAGCTCCAGCGCGGCCCGCGCGGCCATCTGTTCACGTGTCCAGGCCATCAGGAGGTCACCGTCCCTCGTGCGGGAGGCACGGAAACCGTGCGTCGCTCGATCTTCTTGTCGGCGGCCTGCTCGGCCGTCAGGGCCACCACCCGCTGGACGAAGATCCCCGGCAGGTGCACGGCGTCCGGGTCGATCCCGCCCGGCTCGACCAGTTCCTCCACCTCGGCGATCGTCACCCGTCCGGCCATCGCGGCCAGCGGATTGAAGTTCCGGGACGACTTCGCGAAGACCAGGTTGCCGTGCCGGTCGCCCTTCGCTGCGCGGACCAGCGCGAAGTCCGTGCGGATGCCGCGCTCCAGGACGTACGGGGTCCCGTCGAACTCGCGGACCTCCTTCGGCGGCGAGGCCAGCGCGACCCCGCCGGACCCGTCGTACCGCCACGGCAGCCCGCCGTCGGCGACCTGGGTGCCCACCCCGGCGGGGGTGTAGAAGGCGGGGATGCCCGCTCCGCCGGCCCGCAGCCGCTCGGCCAGGGTGCCCTGCGGGATCATCTCGACCTCCAGCTCGCCACCGAGGTACTGACGGGCGAACTCCTTGTTGGCGCCGATGTAGGACCCGGTCACCCGGGCGATGCGTCCGGCGGCCAGCAGGACGGCCAGCCCGGTGTCCATCGCCCCGCAGTTGTTGGAGACCACCGACAGCCCACCGGTCCCGCGCTCGTACAGCGCCTGGATCAGCACGTTCGGCACACCGCTCAGCCCGAAACCGCCCACTGCGAGCGACGCGCCGTCGGGCACGTCGGCCACCGCCTCACCGGCTGTGGCCACCACCTTGTCCATCCGAGAAGCCCCATCCCTTGCACGTGCCCCGGCACCAGATAGTCAGGGCACTGACTATTTCAGCGAGGTCGTCCACACGCTGCCATCGGGCGAGCGAGGCGTCAAGACCTGAAAAAGAGGAGGTAGATCGTGTGAGGCGTTCTCCGTCGGTCGCCCTCGCCGCCGTGTATCGTCAGTGCACCGATGAAAGTCACCCACGGGAGCGCGCGCATGGCAGCGGTCGATCTGGCCACTCACCCCGGCCACCTGGCCCGGCGGCTGCAGCAGGCGCACTACCTGCTGTGGAACACGATGGTCTCCGAGGAGACCACCTCACCGCAGTACGCCGTCCTCAACGCCCTGGTCGCCGAGCCGGGGCTCGATCAGCGCAGTGTGGGGGAGCGGGTGGGTCTGGACCGCTCCACCATCGCGGAGGTGGTCAGCCGGCTCGGCCGCCGCGGGCTGCTCGACAAGGTCCGCGACCCGCAGGACGGCCGGCGGTCCCTGCTCCGGCTCACCGGCGAGGGGGTACGCGTCCACCGCAGGCTGGGCGTGCGCATCGCCCGGATGAACCAGGTGTTCCTCGCGCCGCTCGCCGCCGACGAGCAGGCGGTGTTCATCGACCTCATCCGCCGGGTCTCGGACGCCGCGGAAGGGCTGCGCAACCCGGCGGAGCCGACGGCCGCACCGGGCTGACGAGGGCCCGCCGGGTCAGGACGCACCCGCGAAGACCACCCACACCTGGCCCCGGGCGAACTTCAGCGGCTTGCCGTCCCCGGTGGTGAACGTCGTGCCGTCCCCGGCCGCCCCACGCTTCCAGGTGGCCTCGTAGGCGCGCCCGTCGCGCAGCACCTCCGCCGCTCCGGAGCCCACGGACTCGACGTAGGGCGAGTTGCTGCCGCGGAAGTCGCGGAAGTCGGACTCGCGCACCGTCACGTGCTGCACGACGACCGTGGCGGGGGCCAGCCGCCCGCCGTCGGCCGTGCGGGCCGGGGTGCCGTCCAGGGAGACCAGCCACCGGTTCTCGCCGCCGGACCAGGTGAAGGTGAAGCTCGCCGAGGGGTAGCGCACGGTGTGCGTGGACTCCGCGCGGCCGCCCGCGGGGGCCTTGCCGTAGGCGAACCCGGTCGTGAGGGCCGCCGGACCCGACGGCTTCCCGAGCAGCTTGCGAGGGTGCAGGTAGAGGTTGTGCGGGGCCTGCCGGTCGTCGGCGCGGACGTAGGCGTCGGAGTCCTCGCGGGCCGGCTCCGCGCGCAGCGGAGCCTGGTCGATGAGCGGCAGCAGCTTGCTCTGCGCGCCGGAGAAGGCCAGCACCGGCCGGTCGAACTGGCCGAGCAGCTCCAGGTCGGACTCGCGGGCGCTGCGCACCGGCCCGACCGACGGGGGCAGCTCGGAGGCGTAGACGGCCATCAGCCGGCTCAGTCCCGCCTCCACCGGCTCGGCGTAGACCACGTCCGCGTCCTCCAGGCCCGACTGCGGGCGGGCCGCGGGCACGTTGTCGACCTTCACGGCGAGCACCGGCCCGGCAGCGGGGGCCGCACTGGGCGACCGCGCGTGGTCCGGCGTCCGCGTCCGTCCGTCGTCCTCGGCCCCGGGCCCCGCCGTGCAGCCCGCCGCGGCCAGCGAGACCGCCACCGCCGCCGTCAGCAGGGCGGCGCACCGCCCCCTGCGCTGTCCTCTTCGCGTTCCGGCCATGCGACCACCCATCCCGTGTCATCGATTGTGCGCTTCTGCAAGCATTCAGGGCCATACCTGACTGATTCGGATGCGGCACACGGAACCGGGCGGATAATCCGCTGTTCGGCCGAAAAGGCCACCGGGTTCGACGGCCGGAGCCCCGGGGTACCCGGCCGCCACGCGGAACCGACCCGCACGGCGACGGAGGGAGCACGGGGCGATGAAGGCAGTGACATGGCAGGGCAAGCGGGATGTGCGGGTCGAGGAGGTGCCGGACCCCAGGATCGAGCAGCCGACCGACGCGGTCATCCGCGTCACCTCGTCCGGACTGTGCGGCTCCGACCTGCACCTTTACGAGGTGCTCACGCCGTTCATGACACCGGGCGACATCCTCGGCCACGAGCCGATGGGCATCGTCGAGGAGGTCGGCGCGGAGGTGACCAACCTGAAGCCCGGCGACCGGGTCGTGGTGCCGTTCCAGATAGCGTGCGGCCACTGCCACATGTGCGGCACCGGACTTCCCACCCAGTGCGAGACCACCCAGGTCACGGGCGAGGGCATGGGTGCCCCGCTGTTCGGCTACACCCGCCTGTACGGCGCGGTGCCCGGCGGCCAGGCCGAGTACCTGCGTGTGCCGCAGGCACAGTTCGGTCCGATCAAGGTGCCCGAGGGGCCGGCCGACGACCGCTTCGTCTACCTCTCCGACGTGCTGCCCACCGCCTGGCAGGCGGTCGAGTACGCGGCCGTCCCGAAGGGCGGCAGCCTCGCCGTGCTGGGCCTCGGCCCGATCGGCGACATGGCGTGCCGGATCGCCCGGCTCAAGGGCGTCGAGAAGGTCTTCGGCGTCGACCTCGTGCCGGAGCGGCTGGAGCGGGCCAGGGCACGCGGCGTGGAGACGTTCGACCTGCGCTCCTTCGACAAGGAGAAGGACCTCGTCGCCGCGATCCAGGACCGGACGGACGGGCGCGGCCCCGACGCCGTGATCGACGCGGTCGGCACCGAGGCGCACGGCGGCGCCGTCGCCAAGCTGGTGCAGCAGGCCGCCGCGGTGATGCCCAGGGCCCTCAGCGGGCCCCTCGCGGAGCGGATGAGCGTCGACCGGCTCTCGGCCCTCTACACCGCGATCGACCTGGTGCGCCGCGGCGGCACCATCTCGCTGTCCGGCGTGTACGGCGGCATGGCCGACCCGATGCCGCTGCTCACGATGTTCGACAAGCAGATCCAGCTGCGCATGGGCCAGGCGAACGTACGCCGCTGGAGCGACGACATCGTCCCGTACCTGACCGACGACGACCCGCTCGGCGTCGACGACTTCGCCACCCACCGGGTGCCGCTGGCCGAGGCGCCGCACGCGTACGAGATGTTCCAGAAGAAGCAGGACGGCGCGGTCAAGGTGCTGATGAAGCCGTAGCGCCCACGGACGTCACGGCCCGCCGAGGATCTCCGCCAGGTCGTACCGGACCGGCTCCTCCAACTGCGCGTACGTGCAGCTCTCGGGAGTCCGGTCCGGGCGCCACCGGCGGAAGCGGGCCGTGTGCCGAAAGCGCGCCCCGTTCTCCATGTGGTCGTACGCCACCTCGGCGACGCGCTCCGGCCGCAGCGGCACCCAGGACAGGTCCTTTTTGCCGGACCACCGGCTGGGCGCGCCCGGCAGGCGGGCCGACTCGTGCGCCGCCTCCTCGGCCCACGCCGCCCACGGATGGTCCCCGGCGTCGTCCATGCGCAGCGGCTCCAGCTCCTCCACCAGCTCTGCCCGGCGCTTCATCGTGAAGGCCGCGCTCACCCCCACGTGCTGGAGGACGCCCCGGTCGTCGTTGAGGCCGAGCAGCAGCGAGCCGACCACGGGGCCGCTCTTGTGGAAGCGGTACCCGGCGACGACCACGTCGGCCGTGCGCTCGTGCTTGATCTTGAACATGGCCCGCTCGTCCTGCCGGTACCGCAGGTCCAGCGGCTTGGCGACGACTCCGTCGAGCCCGGCGCCCTCGTACTGCTCGAACCATCGCCGGGCCACCTCGATGTCGTCCGTCGCCGGAGCCACGTGCACCGGCGGCGTCACCCCGGCCAGCGCCCGCACCAGCAGCGCCCGCCGGTCGGCCAGCCCCACGCCGAGCAGGGACTCGTCGTCCAGGGCCAGCAGGTCGAAGGCGACCAGCGAGGCCGGCGTACGCTCCGCCAGCGTCCGTACCCGGGACTCCGCCGGGTGGATCCGCTCGGTCAGCGCGTCGAAGTCCAGATGCCCCTCCCGCGCGATCACGATCTCCCCGTCCACCACGCACCGCTCGGGCAGCCGCTCCCGCACCGCCGCCACCAGCTCGGGGAAGTACCTGGTCAGCGGCTTGCCTGTCCGGCTGCCCAGCTCCACCTCGTCGCCGTCCCGGAACACGATCGCGCGGAACCCGTCCCACTTCGCCTCGTAGTGCATACCCGGCGGGATCCTCGCCACGGACTTGGCGAGCATCGGCTTCACGGGCGGCATGACGGGGAGATCCATGGTCCGATTCTGTACGTCCTCGCCCCGAGGCGCCTGATATGCGAAGCGGGAGCGCTGCGCCTACCGTGGCTCGCATGGCGGAAGCGGTGGAACTGGAGGCGGGCGGGCGGAGCGTGCGGCTGTCCAGCCCCGGCAAGGTGTTCTTCCCGGAGCGCGGCTACACCAAGCTCGACGTGGCCCGGTACTACCAGGCCGTCGCCCCCGGCATCCTGCGCGCCCTGCGGGACCGGCCCACCACCCTGCAGCGCTACCCCGACGGGGTCACCGGCGAGTGGTTCTACCAGAAGCGCGCACCCAAGGGGATGCCCGACTGGATCCCGACCGCGCACATCACCTTCCCCAGCGGACGCAGCGCCGACGAGATGTGCCCGACCGAGGAGGCGGCCGTGCTGTGGGCCGCGCAGTACGGCACGCTCACCTTCCACCCCTGGCCGGTGCGCCGCGACGACGTCGACCACCCCGACGAGCTGCGCATCGACCTCGACCCGCAGCCCGGCACCGACTACGACGACGCCGCCCGCGCCGCCCACGAACTGCGGGCGGTGCTGGACGAGTTCGGGGGGCTGCGCGGCTGGCCCAAGACCTCGGGCGGACGGGGCATCCACGTCTTCGTGCCGATCGAACCCCGTTGGACCTTCACCCAGGTGCGGCGCGCCGCGATCGCCGTCGGCCGCGAGATGGAACGGCGGATGCCCGACCGGGTCACCATCAAGTGGTGGAAGGAGGAGCGCGGCGAGCGCATCTTCATCGACTACAACCAGACCGCCCGCGACCGCACCATCGCCTCCGCCTACTCCGTGCGCCCCCGCCCCCATGCCCCGGTATCGGCGCCGCTGACCTGGGACGAGGTGGGGGTCGCCCACCCGCAGGACTTCGACATCACGACGATGCCCGCGCGCTTCGCCGAACTCGGCGACGTGCACGCGGGCATGGACGAGGTGCGGTACTCCCTCGACGCCCTGCTGGAGCTGGCGACGAAGGACGAGCACGAGCACGGGCTCGGCGACCTGCCCTACCCGCCCGAGTATCCGAAGATGCCGGGCGAGCCGAGCCGGGTGCAGCCCAGCCGGGCCAGGAAGAAGGCTCCCGGCCCGGACTGAGCCACGACGCCGGGGCCGGCTACAGCTCCTTGATCCGGACGTCCCGGTACGAGACGACGTCCGACGTGCTGTGCACCTGCAGTCCGACGTAGCCGGAGGCGAACCGGCGTCCGTCGGTGCCCGGGTCGTCCGAGCGCTCGGGGTAGAAGGTCTGGCCGCCGATGTTGTCGAACTCGTTGATCAGCACGCCGTTGCGGTAGACCGAGTAGTGCTGGTCCACCACCCGGATCTCGTAGTCGTTCCAGGTGCCCTTCTCCGTCACGCCCGCGCCGGCCAGGCCGACCCGGTCGAAGCCGTAGAGGGAGCCCGTCTTGTACATGTCGCCGGTCGGGCTGTCGAACACCTGCACCTCGTGCCCGTACTTGATGGCGACCCACTCGGGGCGCGACTCCTCCGGGTGGTCGTGCACCTGCGGGAAGCGCACGAAGACGCCGCCGTTGGTGTTCGCGGCGCCCGCCGCGTCGTCCCGCCACTGCAGCTTCAGCGAGAAGTCGCCGTACGTGCGCTCGGGGAACCACAGCATGCCCATGCCGGGCGTGCTGGTGCTGGAGGTGATCGACCCGTCCGCGTTCAGCCCGAACGAACCGCCGCCCACCTGCTCCCACTTGGCGAAGGACTCCTGGCTGCCGTCCATGATGGTGCGGTAGCCCTCGGTCTGGCCGGGCAGACCGATCTTCGACTGCTTGGCGGCCTTGTTGACCGCCTTGACCTCACGCTTGTCGACGACGCCCTGGGCGCGCAGCGCGTCCAGGACGTTCCCGACGTGCTTGAGGAAGAGCGCCTGGGACGTCCACTCCTTCTCGTCCTCGATCAGCTCGTTGATCCGGCACCGGTTGTCGGTGACCCGGTTCGGCACCCCCGAGTCGACCGTGCCGACGATCACCGTGAGGCGTTCGTCGTACTCCGGGCAGGGCGGCGCCGGCACCCCGCCGGCCACCACCGTGAAGCTCACGGTCAGCGGCTCGGAGGTGTTGCCCGCCTTGTCGCTCGCCCGGTAGGCCACGGTGTGCCGGCCCACCCGGTCGACGACCACCGGGGCCGAGTACGCCAGGTAGGGCCCGGCGTCCAGCGAGTACTCCACCGCGGCGACGCCGGAGCCGCCCTCGTCCGCGGCGTTCACGGTCACCTTCGCGCTGCCGACGTAGGCGCCGTCGGAGTTCCTGGTGCCGTCCACGGTCGCGCCGGTCACCGGCGCGGTGGTGTCCTGCGGGGGAGCGGCGGCCACGGTGAAGGCGACGCTCTTCTCCGCCGCGACGTTGCCCGCCTTGTCGGTGGCCCGGTAGCGCACGGTGTGCTCGCCGGTCTCGTGCACCATGACCGGCGCCGTGTACGCCGTCCAGGCGCCGTCGCCGACCGCGTACTCGATGGTGTTGACGCCGGAACCGGTGTCGGAGGCGGTGACGGTCACCGTCGCCATGTCTATGTAGGCCCCGTCGGGGTTCTTCTCGCCGCTGACCGTCGCCGAGGTCTCCGGCGCGGTCGTGTCGTCGGTGTCCGGCGCGGCCACCGCGAACGTGACGCTCTTCTCCTCGGCGGCGTTGCCGGCCTTGTCGAAGGCGCGGTAGCGCACGGTGTGCTCGCCGACCTGGTCGACGACGACCGGCGTGGTGTACGGCTGCCAGGCGCCGTCGGCACCGACGGCGTACTCGATCCGCTCGACGCCGGAGCCGCCCTCGTCGGTGGCGGCGAGCGTCACGGTCGCGGAACCGACGTACGCGCCGTCGGCGTTCTGCGTGCCGCCCACCTCTGCCGAGGTCGCCGGCGCCGTGGTGTCCTCGCCGCCGCCCTCGGTGACCACGAGCACGCCCGTCATCTGGCCGTGGCCCGGGATCGTGCAGTGGTACATGTACTTGCCGGGCGTGAGGGTGACCTCGGCGGTGTGCTTGCCGCCCTCGGAGTCGTTCGGGTTGGCCAGGATGTTCAGCTGGACGTCCTGGTTGTACGCGGGATCGCTGGTCATGAAGGTCAGCGTGTGCGGCATGCCGGTGGTGTTGCCGGTGGCCTCACTGTTCTCGAAGACGATCGTGGCCGGTCCGGCCACCGCCGTCTCGGGCGCCGACACGTACTTGGTGATGTCGTCGCCCGCCGTCCAGGTCAGTACCTGGTCGGCCGCCGCCGCGGCGGGCGCCGCCGCGGGCTGTCCGGAGGCGGACGTCGCCTGCAGACCGAGCACCATCAGCAGGCCGGCCAACAACGCGGCCCACATTCTTCGTCGGCGTATCACTCGGACCCCCTCGCCAGCTGTCCGGCGGCGGGCGTCGGCCCACCGCCCTTGTAGGTGACCCGCCACAGGGCGGACTTGGAGTCCGAGGTGAAGAAGCCGCGGCCGTAGTCCAGGACGTACAGCGCGCCGTCCGGGCCGAACTTCCAGCCCATCAGGTTCTTGATGCCGTCGTTGCCGATCGGCACGATCTTCTTCAGGGACTCCGAGTGCACCGGCAGTCCGCCGTCGCCCTGCGTCTTCGGGTCCATCAGCACCGCGTTGCGCGGCTGGTCGGCGTCGTAGAAGTCACCGACGAACCACTTGCCGTCCCAGTACGCCGGCCACTTGGTGTCGCTGGCGTTGCCGGCGTCGTAGCGGTAGACCGGGCCGTTCATCGCGGCCTGGCCGCCGCCCTTGAGCCAGGGCAGCCGGTAGACGGCCTCGTCCTGCTTGTACGACGGGACACCGTTCTCGTCGCGCGGGAAGTCGGGGCCGCCGCCCTGCGGCGAGTACCAGATGTTGTTGCCGGTCACCGGCGGCAGGTTGACCAGGCCGTCGTTGTTCGGCGACTCGTTCTTCGGGTGGTCGCAGTCGTACCAGCCCAGCGGCTTCGACGGGTCCGGCAGGTTCCGGTCCCGGTACGGCTGCTTGTTGCCCATGCAGTACGGCCAGCCCCGGTTGCTCGCCTTGGTGATGGTGGCGAACGTGTCGTACTTGGCCGGACCCCACGTCGTCGACGGGGCGCCGGCGTCCGGGCCGACCCAGCCCGCGTACAGCGTGTCGGTCTTCTTGTCGACCGAGATGCGCGCCGGGTTGCGGACGCCCATCACGTAGATCTCGCCCCGCGTCTTGCCCCCGCCCTCGGCGGTCTCCTTGCCGGTGAAGAGGTTGCCCTCGGGGAGCGTGTAGGTCCCGTCCGGCTCCGGGTGGATGCGCAGGATCTTGCCGTTGAGGTTGTTGGTGTTGCCGGCGGTGCGGCGCGCGTCGGCGAAGGACACGCCCTTGAAGTTGGGCTCCGGGTTGTTGCCGGAGTAACCGTCGCTGAAGCCGCTGGAGTTGTTGTCACCGGTGGCGATGTACAGGTTCCCCTTGGAGTCCCAGGCCATCCCGCCGCCCGCGTGGCAGCAGCTGTGGATCTGCACCGGCCACTTCAGCAGCACTTTCTCGCTGCCCAGGTCCAGCTTGTTCGTCGCCCGGTCGAGGGTGAAGCGGGAGACCCGCCGCTCGGCCATGTGGGTGTCCCGGTTGATCTGCGCGTGCGGGGTGTAGTGCAGGTACACCCACCCGTTCTCCTCGAACCGCGGGTCCAGCTCGATGCCGAGCAGGCCCTCCTCGACCTTGGTCAGCTCGTCGCCGCCGCCCTTGTTGCCGAAGACGGTCAGCGCGCCGGCGAGGGTGACCTTGTCGGTCTTCGGGTCCCAGACGTGGATCTCGCCGGTGCCCTTGCCGACGTTCGGGTCGTTCCAGTCGGTCACCACGGGGTGGGAGGAGTCCGTGCCGCCGCGGCCGATGTAGAACACCCGGCCGTCGGGCGCGGTGACCAGGCCGTGCGGTTCGCCGATCTGGTCGTTCTGCCCGGGCTGGTTCGGGTCGGTGAGCCGCTCGGCCTTGTAGTTGGCGGTGATGGTCGCCTTGCAGTCGGCCTGCGAGAGGCGGGTCGTCCACAGCAGGGCGCCGCGCAGGTGGTTGCGGAAGTCGGTCTCGTCGTACGACGACACCGTGCCGCCCATACCGGTGTAGAAGGACCGGCCGCCGTCGTAGTCGCGGCACCAGCTGACCGGGTGGTCCGCCCCGTTGGCGCCCGCTCCCGGCGAGTACGTCGACTCGCGCACCCGGGCCACGGTGTGGACCTCGCCGGACGGGTTCTTCTGCCAGTTCAGCCACTCGTCGGGCCGCTTCCACTCCAGCGGCAGGTCCTTGGTGGCCGGATGACGCCGGTCACCGACCTCGACCGTGGCCCGCTGGACCTTGGCCGGAGCACCGGCGGCGGGGCGGGCGCCGACCAGACCGGTGAACCAGTCCGAGTACGGCTCCGCGCGGGCCGCGTCGTGGATGCCGACGAAGCCGCCGCCGGCCTCCATGTACGCCTCGAGCCCCGCCTCCTGAGCGGCCGTCAGCACGTCGCCGCCGCCGGTCAGGAACACGATCGCGTTGAAGCGGCCGAGCCTCTTCTCGTTGGTGAAGACGTTGGCGTTGTCCGTGGCCTCGACCTGGAACTGCTCCCCGGCCGGGCCGGAGAGGCCGATCCGTTCGACGGCCGCGATCCCGGCGTTGACGACCGGTGACTCGTCCCCGGCCGCGGCGGACCCGTAGAAGATCAGCACCTTCACGTTGGAGCCGCCCGGTGGCGACTTGATCGACATCGTTGTCAGAGATGGATCCGGCGCCGGACGTGCGCTGGCGGCAGGGCCGGCCAGCAGTCCCGCGGCGACGAAGGCCGCGGTGGCGCACGCCGCCCAGCCTTTTCTTCTCGCGCTCAACCCTCTCAAGGGCATGGGCACCTCCTCGGTCACGGCAGCAGCGCCAAGGAAGCTAGACCTCTTTGCTCGATTCGCCAATAGGTATGACCGGGATCGAACGAACTTTGTCCTGAGTGTGGATAAACCCGTCGGCAACCGGTACGGTCCCACAGGTTCGTCACAGCCAATCAGACCCTGAGACTGCGCACATTCCTTATCGGCGTGGGGAGTTCGGCATGGACAGGCGAGGCTTCAACCGACGCGTGCTGCTGGGCGGTGCGGCCGCCGCGACATCGTTGTCCATCGCTCCGGAGGTCGCGGGCGCGGCCAACGGGGCCCAGGCCGTCACCGCGCGGACGGCGCCGGCCGGAGGCGAGGTGAGACACCTCAGGATGTACGCCGAGAAGCTGGCGGACGGTCAGATGGGCTACGGCTTCGAGAAGGGCAAGGCGACCGTACCGGGCCCGCTGATCGAGCTCAACGAGGGCGACACGGTGCACATCGAGTTCACCAACACCATGGACGTGCGGGCGAGCCTGCACGTCCACGGCCTGGACTACGAGATCTCCAGCGACGGCACCGCGATGAACAAGAGCGACGTCGAGCCCGGCGGGACCCGCACCTACACCTGGCGCACCCACAAGCCGGGCCGCCGCGACGACGGCACCTGGCGGCCGGGCAGTGCGGGCTACTGGCACTACCACGACCACGTGGTCGGCACCGAGCACGGCACCGGGGGCATCCGCAACGGCCTGTACGGCCCGGTGATCGTGCGCCGCAAGGGGGACGTGCTGCCGGACGCCACGCACACGATCGTCTTCAACGACATGACCATCAACAACCGCAAGCCGCACACCGGGCCCGACTTCGGGGCCACCGTGGGCGACCGCGTCGAGATCGTCATGATCACGCACGGCGAGTACTACCACACCTTCCACATGCACGGTCACCGCTGGGCGGACAACCGCACCGGCATACTCACCGGCCCCGACGACCCGTCCCGTGTCATCGACAACAAGATCACGGGCCCGGCCGACTCCTTCGGCTTCCAGATCGTCGCGGGGGAGGGGGTGGGGGCCGGGGCGTGGATGTACCACTGCCACGTGCAGAGCCACTCCGACATGGGGATGGTGGGCCTGTTCCTGGTGAAGAAGCCGGACGGCACGATCCCCGGGTACGAACCGCACGAGCACGGCGCGGTGGCCGAAGGGACCGGGGAGGCGACGACCGGGGAGGCACCGGCCCACGAGCACGGCGCGGTGGCCGAAGGGACCGGGGAGGCGACGACCGGGGAGGCACCGGCCCACGAGCACGAGCACTGAACCGGCCCCGGCGCCGCCCCGGCGCCGGTCCGGCGTCGGACCGGCTTCGCGCCGGCGGCCTGGCCTCGACCGGTTCCGCGGCGACGGTCCGGCTTCGGCCGGTTCCGTGCGGGCGGTCCGGCTTCGACCGTCTCCGCGCCGGTGGCCCGGCGTCGGACCGGTTCCGCGCCGGCGGTCCCGCCTCCACCGGCCCGCACACGAAGGTTCGGCGTCGGAGGGCCCAGGCGACCCCTCCGCGCAGGGCGTCCCCCGCCCCGACGGCCCGCTTCCGCCCGACGGCCTGCCGCTATCCTGAGCCGCAGCCGCCGAGGAGGAGCCGCCCGTGACCGAGACCGCGCCGCGCCCCACGCTGGAGGCCGTCGCCGAACGCGCCGGGGTCTCACGAGCCACCGTGTCCCGCGTCGTCAACGGATCGCACGGGGTACGGGAGGCACTGGCCGAGCGGGTCCGGCGCGCGGTGGAGGAACTCGGGTACGTGCCCAACCAGGCCGCCCGCTCCCTGGTGACCCGGCGGCACCGGGCCGTCGCCGTCGTCGCCGCCGAACCGGAGACCCGGGTCTTCGCCGACCCCTACTTCGCCCAGCAACTGCGCGGCATCAGCAAGGAACTGACGGCCCACGACAACCAGCTCGTGCTGCTGCTCACCGAGGGCCGCGAGGACCACGCCCGCGTCGGCCGCTACCTGGCCGGCGGGCACGTCGACGGCGCCCTCGTCTTCTCCCTGCACCTCGACGACCCGCTGCCCGGTCTGGTACGCAGCGCCGGTGTGCCGACCGTCTTCGGCGGGCGCCCCGACTGGGACGACGGACGCGGCGGCGTGGTCTACGTCGACAGCGACAACCGCGGCGGGGCCCGCTCGGCCGTCCACCACCTGGCCGGACTCGGCCGCACCCGCATCGCGCACATCACCGGCCCCCTCGACCAGACCTCCGCGGCCGACCGCCTCGCTGGCTTCCGCGACGTCCGGGCGGGCGCCGACCCGGGGCTGATCGCACAGGGGGACTTCACCCCGGGCGGCGGGGAGCGGGCGATGCGGGAGCTGCTCGACCGGTGCCCCGGCCTCGACGCCGTGTTCGCCGCCAACGACCTCACCGCGGCGGGAGCGCTGCGGGTGCTGCGCGAGCGCGGACGACGGGTGCCGCAGGACGTGGCCGTCGTCGGCTTCGACGACATGCTGCCCGTCGCCGAACAGACCGACCCGCCGCTGACCACCGTCCGCCAGGACATCGAGGGCATGGGCCGGCTGATGGCCCGCCTGCTGCTGCGCGGCCTGGACGGCACCGCGGCCGACGACGACACGGAGATCCCGGCGGCCACCGCGCCCGGTGTCGTCCTGCCGACCACCCTGGTCCACCGCGCCACCGCGTGAGCCCGGGCGGTGCGGGGCGGCGCGGAAGGACCCCGCACCCTGGGCCCGGCACCCTTGACCCGGCGCGGGAGGGGCCGGCGCCCTACGCCCCGCGCGGCATCGGCTTGAGCACCGCGAAGCGGGCACCGTACGGGTCGGCGAGCCGGGCGACGCGGCCGACGCCCTCGATGTCCGCCGCGGGCATCAGCACCGTGCCGCCCAGCTCCGTGGTCCGGGCGACCACGGCGTCCGCGTCGTCGACCGCGAAGTAGGGCAGCCATCCGGCGTCGGTGTCCGCCGGGTCCTCGGCGAGCGGGACGACGCCGCCGAACATGGCCTCCTCGCCCTCCCCGACCGGATTGACGCAGGTGTAGGAGCCCCCGGGGAAGGAAACGGCGGAGGTCTCCAGACCCAGCACCTCCCGGTAGTACGCGGCCGCGGCCGCGATGTCCGCCGTGTGCAGCTCGACCCAGCAGAGCGTGCCGGTCTCGCCGGCCACGTCCAGCCCGGCGCGCTGCCCCGGCTGCCAGATGCCGAACGGCACCCCCGCTCGGTCGGCGAGGATCGCCACGGTGCCCTGGCCCATGACGTCCACCGGCTGCAGCAGGACGCCGCCGCGGGCCTGCTCGGAGTTCTCGGCGGCGGCCCCGGCGTCCGGCACCTGGAAGTACACCGTCCAGGACGGCGGACCCTGATCCTGAGGCGTCTGCATGCCGCCGGCCGCGATCCTGCCGTCCAGTTCGAAGAAGCCGTAGCCCCCGGCGTCCGGCCCCGCCGACCTGAACCGCCAGCCGAAGAGGCCGCCGTAGAAGCGCGTGGCGCCGTCGAGATCGGAGGTGCCGACGTCGAGCCAGTTCGGAGCGCCGGTGACGAAACGGGTGGTGAGCATGATCGCCCTCCTCGGAAGGGTCCCGTTGCCTGCACTGACGAGTCTTCCACCGACCACTGACACGCGCTTCCGCGCGCCGCCGTGCACCGCGTCGCGCGGCAGAGGAGCATCCGTACGGGCGGGGGTGCGCAGGCGCGGCGTTGATGCCGCGTTGATCGAACGTTTTTCGCCCCCCGGCACGCTGCTGCCCATGCACATCGAGACGACCGCGGCGCCCGACCTCAGCTGGCAGGAGCAGGCGTTGTGCGCACAGACCGGGGGCGACTTCTTCTTCCCCGAGCCAGGCAGCTCCGTACGCGACGCGAAGCGCATCTGCGCCCTGTGCCCGATCCGCTCGACCTGCCTGGAGTTCGCGCTCAGCAACGACGAGCGCTTCGGCGTCTGGGGCGGGCTGTCGGAGAAGGAACGGATGGCCCTGCGGCGCACCGCGCCCTGAGCTGCCCCGGCCGGAGCGCGACCCGGCCGGAGCGCCGATCCGTCCGTCCCGAGCGCGATCCGCCCCGAGCGCGATCCACCCCGAGCGCGCGGAGCGCCCGGGGCGGGGTTCGGAGCGGGGGGCAGGGGCCGGACCGCTGCCGGGGCCGGGCCGCTGCCGCGGGTCGGGCCTGGTGCGGTCAGCCGGCCGCCCGGGCCGCCATCCGGGCCTTGCGCGCCGCCAGCTTCTCGTCGAACTTGGCGGCCTCGGCGTCCAGGCCGCCCATGTACAGCCCGAGTTCCTCCTGCGCCTGCTGCCCCTCGGGACCGAGGCCGTCGATCTCCATGATCTTCAGGAAGCGCAGGACCGGCTGGATCACGTCGTCGTGGTGGATGCGCAGGTTGTAGACCTCGCCGATCGCCATCTGCGCGGCGGCCCGCTCGAAGCCGGGCATGCCGTGACCGGGCATCCGGAAGTTGACGACCACGTCCCGGACCGCCTGCATCGTCAGGTCGGGCGCCAGCTCGAAGGCCGCCTTCAGCAGGTTCCGGTAGAACACCATGTGCAGGTTCTCGTCGGTCGCGATGCGGGCCAGCATCCGGTCGCAGACCGGGTCGCCGGACTGGTGGCCCGCGTTGCGGTGCGAGATGCGGGTGGCCAGCTCCTGGAAGGCCACGTACGCCACCGAGTGCAGCATCGAGTGCCGGTTGTCCGACTCGAAGCCCTCGCTCATGTGGGCCATGCGGAACTGCTCCAGCTTGTCCGGGTCGACCGCGCGCGAGGCGAGCAGGTAGTCGCGCATCACGATGCCGTGCCGGCCCTCCTCCGCGGTCCAGCGGTGCACCCAGGTGCCCCAGGCGCCGTCGCGGCCGAAGAGGCTGGCGATCTCATGGTGGTAGCTGGGCAGGTTGTCCTCCGTCAGCAGGTTCACCACGAGGGCGATCCGGCCGATCTCGGTGACCTTGGACTGCTCCTTCTCCCAGGGCTCGCCGTCCTCGAACAACCCCGGGAAGTTCCGCGCGTCGGTCCAGGGAACGTACTCGTGCGGCATCCAGTCCTTGGCGACCTGCAGATGCCGGTTGAGTTCCTTCTCGACCACTTCTTCAAGCGCGTACAGCAGCCGGGCGTCGGTCCATTCGGCGGAAGTGCCGAGGTGCGGGGAGACGATCGTCACGGAGAACTCCAGGGGACGTGCGACAGAGCGGAGCAGCCGGCGAGCGGTGCCGGGAACCTACGGGATCGTAGGCTACGAAACCGTAGGTTACGAGGGCGTAGGTTAAACGCACTGTAAAGGTCGCTGATCAGCAGGCGTCCGGCGTGATGCGACACGGCCCCCGAGAGCCGCAGGTCCGAGGCCGTGAGGACACCTCGCCCGCCGTCTTCAGGCGTACAGCTCCCGCGGCCGGACCGAGAGGCACGTCACACGGCCCCCGGGCTTCTCGGAACTCTCCGATGCCGGCCGGCACCGGCTCGCGGCCGAGGTCTGCCCTTCGGTGAGCCGGGAGCCGGGGCGGTGGACGAGGGCCTTCCTGCCGAGCACGCGGGACCTTCCTCGGGGCGGGGGACCGGCGCGGGTCGACGCCGGCGGTCCGGCGCCGCGTCACGGGCGCCGGTCCGTCATCATGCAGCGGGGACCCGCGTCGACGGAACCCCCGTCAGTCGCCCGTGGTCCTCCTGAGATGCTCGGCGGTGCCGGTCTCCCCGAGCGCCTCCGGCGTGGTCTCCCTCAGTTCTCCTTCCTCGAACAGCAGCCAGCGGGTGATGCCCAGCGACTCCAGGAACGGCATGTCGTGACCGGCCACGATCAGCGCACCCTCGTACGCCTCCAGCGCCGTGGTGAGCTGCCGCACACTCGCCATGTCCAGGTTGTTGGTGGGCTCGTCCAGCATCAGCAGCTGCGGCGCGGGCTCGGCCAGCATCAGCGCGGCCAGCGCCGCCCGGAACCGCTCGCCGCCGGACAGCGTCGCCGCCCGCTGGTCGGCACGGGCCCCCCGGAACAGGAAGCGCGCCAGCCGCGCCCGGATCCGGTTGTCGGTGGCGCCCGGCGCGAACCGTGCGACGTTCTGCGCGACGCTCAGGTCGCCGTCGAGGACGTCGAGGCGCTGCGGCAGGAAGCGCAGCGGCACGTGGGCCGTCGCCTCGCCCGCCACCGGCGCCAGCTCCCCGGCGACGGTGCGCAGCAGCGTGGTCTTGCCCGCGCCGTTGCGCCCCACCAGCGCGATCCGCTCGGGACCGTGCAGGTCGAGGCCGCCCGTCACCCGGGCGCCGTGGGCCAGTTCCAGGTCCCGCAGGGTGAGCACGGTCCGGCCCGGGGGCACGGCCGTGTACGGCAGGTCGACGCGGATCTCGTCGTCGTCCCGCACGGCCTCCGCCGCGTCGTCCAGCCGCTCCCTGGCCTCGGCGAGCTTCTCCTCGTGCATGATGCGGTACTTGCCGGCCGACTGCTGGGCCGTGCGGGCGCGCAGCTTCATCACCGCACGGGGTTCGCGCTTCGTGTCGTACATCTTCTGCCCGTAGCGCCTTCGGCGGGCGAGGACGACCTGGGCGTCGGCCAGTTCGCGCTTCTGCTTGCGCAGGTCCGACTCGGCGACCCGCACCATCCGCTCGGCCGCCTCCCGCTCCACGGCCAGCGCCTCCTCGTACGCCGAGAGGTTCCCGCCGTACCAGGTGACCGAGCCGGACCGCAGGTCGGCGATCTGGTCGACCAGTTCGAGCAGCTCCCGGTCGTGGCTGACCACGACGAGTACGCCGGGCCAGGACCGGACGGCCGCGTACAGCCGCCGGCGCGCGTAGAGGTCGAGGTTGTTGGTGGGCTCGTCCAGGAGCAGGACGTCCGGCCGGTCCAGCAGCAGCGCGGCCAGCCGCAGCAGCACCGATTCGCCGCCCGAGACCTCGCCGACGGTGCGGTCGAGGCCGACGTGGCCGAGACCCAGCGCGCCGAGTGTCGCGAGAGCGCGTTCCTCGACGTCCCAGTCGTCGCCGACGGTCTCGAAGTGCTCCTCGTCCACGTCGCCCGCCTCGATGGCGTGCAGTGCGTCCCGCCGTGCGCGGATGCCGAGCGCCTCGTCGACGCGCAGGCCGGTGTCGAGCGTGACGTTCTGCGGCAGATAGCCCACCTCGCCGGTCACCCGGACGGTGCCGCCCGCCGGAGCGAGCTGCCCGGCGATCAGTTTCAACAACGTCGACTTGCCCGCCCCGTTGACGCCGACGAGGCCGGTCCTGCCGGGGCCGAAGGAGACGTCGAGGTTCTCGAAGACGCCGGTGCCGTCGGGCCAGGCGAAGGACAGGGACGTACAGGTGAGGGAAACGGGGGAAGCAGAGTAGGTAGACATACGGGGTCTCCGCGGTTGCTCGAAGCGGTCAGGGGCAAACGCGTATCGAGACACCGAAGCGGGCGGCCGCCGTCGGACGAGAGGAGGAGGGGGGCCCTGCTCCGCAAGGGACGGGTCGGACGGCTCGAACGCCGAGGTCGCACGCGGCGCACACACGTGGAACACGTGTGACGCGGTGTCTCAGGACCTCAGACGAGCAACGTCCTTCTCCAATCGGCGGCAACAGAAGCGATGTCGAACCTAGAAAAGACCGGTCGGCCTGTCAACGCATTTACGCGGGACCCGGGCAGGGCGCCGGTCAGGACCCGCTCGGACCCCGGACCGGGCTCCCGTCCACGGCCCCGAGGAGGCCCCCGTGCCCAACGGCTCGCTCTCACTGCCGGCCCGGCTCTGCCTGCTGGCCTGGGACCCCGCGCGGTCCACGGCCGCCGACACCGCCCGGGTCCACCACCTGGTGCGGGCCGGCGCGCTGACCGAACTGGCCCAGCGCGGTCTGCTCACCGACGACGAGGGCATCGCCACCCCCGCCGACCTGGACTCCCGCACCGGGGACGCCGTCCTCGACGGGCTGCTGGAGCTCGTCCGCGAGTCGCTGCCGCGCCGGTGGCGCACCTGGGTCAGGTTGCACGCCCGGGTCACCTACGACGCCGTACGGGAGCAGTTGGTGGCCGAGGGACATCTGAGGGCCGAGAAGAAGCGCGTGCTCGGCGTGTTCCCGTCGGTGGAGCACGTGCTCGCGCGGACGGCCGTGCCGGGGGCGCTCCGCGACGAGGTGCGCCGCACTCTGGAGGGACCGCTGCCGGCCGGGGAGGTCGCCGAGCGGGACGCGGCCCTGGCCGTGCTGGCGGCCGCCGCCGGGCTGGGCGTCCCGGCGGGCGCCACGAGCGGGGCGCGCGGCCGGGCACGCATCACCGAGCTGACCGGACGGTGCGGGAGGGCGGAACCCGGTATGCGGAGGATCGTGGGCGAGGTGTGGGGCGCGGTGAGCGACGAGGCCGCCCGGACACCGGCGTCGGCGCGCGGCTGAGCGGCGGCCGGCGCCGCGGAACCCGGACCGGCGGGGCCCGGGGGAGTGACCGGCCCACCTGACCGGCCCTGGCTGGCCCACCTGACCGGCCGTCAGGGAGCGGTCAGTAGCTCCCCCGCATCAGCTCGGCCAGGTCGTGGTCGAGGTCCAGCTGGAGGTGCTCGAGACCCACCGGCACCAGCTCGCCGGCGGCCTGCAGGAAGCGGCGCAACTCGCCCGAGCGCACGTGGATCACGGCGGTGCCCTCGGGCGCGTGGAACTCCAGGACCGTGCGGTCGTATCCGTACGGGCGCACCCGGACGTCGCCGTGACCGTTCGGCTCCTGCATCCCGGCGATGAGCAGCTCGCGGGAGAAGGTCCAGCAGACCTCCACGCCTTCGAGGGTGGCCGGCGCGGGGAACGTCATGCGGACGGCGAACGGGTCGTCCCGGTCGTAGTGCAGGGTGGCGGGAATGCTCGGCATGCGCGGTGCGGCGGCGACGAGACGCGCCTCGACGGGCTGCTCGATGACGGTGGACAACGCCTTGCTCCCTCGTGACGGCTGGACGGGCTTCGGGGATGGTGCGGGCCGGGCATGGAGAGAGACGTCGGAATCAGCCCATCCGTGCACACGACGAGCGAGTGACCTCTGTCACCGCGTTCATGCCAGGAGGGGTCCGGGAGTGACCGGGCTCTCCTCGCGTGCTCCGCAGCGGCACGTGCGGCACGTGCGGCACTCGTGCACCACGCGCGCGGGGCGGCGGGGGCCCTCTGGACGGCGCGGGGGACGTGGGCTAGCTTCGCCCGCCATGAGGCGCTTGGGAAGCACGCGACGCACGGCACGGCCGGTTCGGACCGGCGGGAGGCGCACGGGGCGGGCGGTGCTCGCGGGGGCCGTCTGCGCGGCGGCGGTGGCCGCGCTGACCGCCGTACCCGCCCGGGCGCACCAAGGGCCGCACTGGGACGTGCGGGACACCGGGGTCTTCGACGTCCGGTTCCGTGGGCTCGCCGCCGTCAGCCGGCACACCGCCTGGGTGGCCGGCACCCGGGGCACCGTGCTGCGGACCACCGACGGCGGCGGCACCTGGCGCGACGTCTCCCCGGCGGGGGCGGGCGCACTGGAGTTCCGGGACATCGAGGCCTTCGACGCCCGCCGGGCCGTGGCCCTGTCCATCGGAGAGGGCGAGGCGTCCCGGGTGTACCGCACCGACGACGGCGGCGCGACCTGGACCGAGTCCTTCCGCAACACCGACGCACGTGCCTTCTACGACTGCCTCACCTTCTTCGACCGGCGCCACGGCCTGGCCATGAGCGACCCGGTGGACGGCAGGTTCCGCATCCTGTCGACCAGCGACGGCGGCCGCTCCTGGACGGTGCTCCCGAACCGGGGGATGCCCGCCGCGCAGGACGGCGAGGCCGGGTTCGCGGCCAGTGGCCAGTGCCTGGTCTCGGCCGGGCCGAGGGACGTGTGGCTGGCCACCGGCGGTGCGGCACGCGCGCGTGTCCTGCACTCCGCCGACCGCGGACGCACGTGGACGGCCACCGACGCGCCGATCCCGGCCGGTGACCCCGCCCGAGGCGTCTTCGCCCTCGCCTTCCGCGACCGTGCCCACGGACTCGCCGTCGGCGGCGACTTCCGCCCCGAGCAGGACTCCCCGAAGGCCGCCGCCCGGACCGCGGACGCCGGCCGCACCTGGCACCCCGCCGACCGGCCCCCGCCCGCCTACCGCTCCGGCGTCGCGTGGCTCCCGCACAGCCGCACCGCCGCCCTCGCCGTCGGCCCCTCGGGCACCGACCTCACCACGGACGGCGGACGCACCTGGCGGACGGTCGACACCGGGTCGTACGACACCGTGGACTGCACCCCGGACCTGGGCTGTTGGGCCGCGGGAGAGCAGGGCCGGGTGGCCCGGCTGGAGCACTGACGCCGGGCGGGGCGGGGTGAGTGTCCGTAACGTGGGTAACCGTTCGCTGAACGTGAGAGGAAGTGAGCGGACATGCCGAGCGGTTCGAGCCCCAAACGGGAACGGCAGTACGAGCACATCAAGAAGAGCGCGAAGGACCGCGGCGAGAGCACCGGCCGGGCCGAGGAGATCGCGGCCCGTACGGTGAACAAGGAGCGCGCGCAGTCCGGCGAGTCGAAGACCGCCAGCCGTACCTCGACGCAGGACAAGTCGCCGAGCAAGCGCGGCGGCCAGCGGTCCGGGAACCGCCAGGGACCCCAGGGCCCCACCTACGACCAGCTGTACGAGGAGGCAAAGCGCCGAGGCGTCCACGGCCGGTCGAGCATGAACAAGGGCGAACTGCGCCAGGCCCTGGGCAAGTGAGCGGCGCCCCCTAGCCGCGCGTCTCCCGGTACCTCTCCGGTCCGGACGCCGTCTTCGAGGCGGCGAACTCGGTGACGCGGGACGCGCACACGCCGGCCCTGACGAACCGGTCGCCCGGGGTGATCTCCTCGATCCGCGTGCGGTCCTCCGCGAGGGCGAGGATCACCCCGCCGCCGCGGGGCGCCTTGGGGCCGGACGCCAGGTGCACGCCCTGCTCGTAGAGTCCGTCCAGCCAGGCCACGTGGTCCGCCAGTACGGCGTCGACGGCTTCGAGCGAGGCGGTGAGTGGGGCAGCTCCGGTACGAACATGATCGCGAGACTGCTCCGGGCTCCCGTAGGGTGGCGGCCACCATGACGACCGTGCCCGTGCAGATCCCCGACGACTGGCCCGCGACCGAGGAGCAGGCCCGCGCCGTGCAGGACGAACTGCGCGCACGCGTGGTGCTCGACGAAGACGGCCCGCCGCCCGGCACCGGCCTGGTGACCGGTGTGGACGTCGCCTACGACGACGCCCGCGACGCCGTCGCGGCCGCCGCCGTCGTGCTGGACGCCGCGACCCTCGCCGTCGTCGCCGAGGCCACGGCCGTCGGGCGCGTCTCCTTCCCCTACGTGCCCGGTCTGCTCGCCTTCCGGGAGGTCCCGACCGTCCTGGCCGCCCTGGAGGCGCTGCCCTGCCCGCCCGGCCTCGTCGTGTGCGACGGCTACGGCCTGGCCCACCCGCGCCGCTTCGGCCTCGCGAGTCACCTGGGCGTCCTCACGGACCTGCCCACGATCGGCGTCGCCAAGAACCCGTTCGCCTTCACCCACGACGACCCGGACGCGCCGCGCGGCAGCACGTCCCCGCTGTTCGACGGCCCCGAGGAGGTCGGGCGCGCGGTGCGCACCCGTGACGGGGTGAAGCCGGTCTTCGTCTCCGTCGGGCACCGGGTGAGCCTCGGCAACGCCTGCGCGCACACGCTCGCCCTGGCACCCGTCTACCGGCTGCCGGAGACCACCCGCAGGGCCGACGCCCTGTGCCGCGCTGCCCTGCGGCGCCTGCAACAGCCCCGTTGACCACTCTCCGGCACGGTGCCGGGCGCGCCGCCCGCTCCCCTGGAGCGGGGTGGCGTGAAGGGCTGCCCCGGTGGACGGAAGCTCAGGCGGCCTGAGTATCCGTACGGATGTGCCGCCGCCGCCCGCCCCGGCAGGGTGGACGGCATGACGGCACCCCGCGCACCCAAGTACTCGGCCCAGCCCGCCCGGCCCGCCGATCGGGCCGTGGCCGCGGGCCTCGTGCTGGCGCTGATCGCGGGGCTGGCCTGGATCGGCGGGATGATCTACACGATCGCCGGATGGTCCGGCTAGCCCCCACCGGGCCCCTTCCCCACCGACCCGGGCCCACGGACCCCGGCCCACTGGAACTTTTGCCGGCCGCCCCGGGCCCGCGGGCGCCCGCCGGACCGGATCCCGGCCCGCGGGAGCCCGGCGCACGGGACCCCGACCCACGGGAGCCCGGCCGACCGGAGCCGGGCCCACCGCACTTCGGTCCACGGGAAGCCGGGTCCGCCGACCAGGGCCGTTACGTGCCTGTCCAGGACCCGGGCTCAGGGGATCCGGGGCCTGCCCCGGCCTGCGACCTCCCGGACCTGGACCCGCCCATCGAGCCGCGGCCCGTGGGACCGGGGCCCGCCGGACCCGTTCCGCGCCCTGCGGGACCTGGATCCGAGCCCGCCGGACCCGTTCCGCGACGAACCGGGCCTGGACTTGGGCCTGCCGCCCCCTTCCGCACCCCGCCGGACCCGGACCCCGAGCCTGCCGGACCCGTTCCGCGAAGTGCGGACCTGGATCCCAGCCCCACCGCACCCGGCCCGCCGGACCCGTTGCCGCGACGTGCCGGACCCGAGCCCGGCCCCCGCCGGACGCGGACGCGGACGCGGACGCGGACGCGGACTTGGACCGCCGGCCCGGCCGGGGCCCGCGCCCCGTGGCCTGCCGAATCCGGGCCCGGGCCCGCCAGACCGGCTCCGGACCCGACCCCCCGCCCGCCAGACCCGACCCATCGGCCCGGCCGAACTCCTCGCGGGGCTCAGCGGGTCGTGGCCACCCGGAAGTCGATGCCCGCCGCCCGCAGCCGTTCGGTCAGCGCGTCGCCCATCGCCACGGCCGTGGTGACCTGGCCGGCCGTGGGCGGCAGGGTGTCCAGCGCGAGACAGAGTGCCGCCTCGGCGAGCATCTTGGCGGTCTCGTCGTACCCGGGGTCGCCGCCCGCGACCTCGGTGAACACCTTCCGGCCACCGCCCTCGCCCACGAAGCGGACCGAGAACCAGCTCCTCGCCCGCCGCTCGGCGCTCGGTCCGTCACCCGGCGCCAGCCGGCCGGACAGCCAGCGCCGCGCGGGCGGCACCTGGGCCGCCGCCAGCAGGGCGCCCACGGCCGCCACCCCGCCCACCGCGACGGGCAGGTGCCGTACGGCCGCGTAGTGGCGGTAGCGGAAGTCGGGGCCGTAGCGCTCCAGGGCCTTCGCCGACCTGCGCACGATCTGCGCGTCGACGGTAGGCAGCGGCAGCGCCCACGCCCCCACCTCCCCGGCGAACCGCGGCGCCCCCGTCGGCGTCACCACGCGGCGCCCCACCAGGCGGGGTTCGTGCCGGCGGCGTTCCAGCGCGGCGGCCCGCAGCCGGCGGCCCCGCGCGAACTGGCCCAGCGCGGAGGCGAACGTACCGCCCGAGAACGCGGCGCCGACCCGCACGTAGCCGTCCACGCTCAGCGGCACGCCCTCCGGCAGCTGCCGCACGGTGAAGTACACGCCGAGGTCGTGCGGGACGGAGTCGAAGCCGCAGGCGTGCACCAGCCGGGCGCCGGTCTCCCGCGCGCGGGCGTCGTGCCGGACGTAGGTCAGGTCCACGAACTCGGGCTCACCGGTGAGGTCCAGGTAGTCCGTGCCGGCCTCCGCACAGGCGGCGACCAGCGCGTCGCCGTACCGGACGTAGGGACCGACCGTCGTGGCCACCACGCGCGCGTGCTCGGCGAGTTCCCGCAGCGAGGCCGGATCGGAGACGTCCGCGCGGAGCACGCCGATCTCCGCCCCGCCGGGCAGCCGGTCACGCAGCCGGCGCAGCTTCTCCTCGCTGCGGCCCGCGATCGCCCAACGCAGCCCCTCGGGCGTGTGCTCGGCGAGGTACCGCGCCGTGAGTTCGCCGACGAACCCCGTCGCCCCGAACAGCACGATGTCGTACGGCCGGTCGGCCGCATTCAGCCTGCTCATGACATCCCTTCGTCACCCGTCGGCGGTTCCCCGGCCCGCAGCACGCGCCGTCGCCGGTGGCTGAGGCTAGCGTGAGGAGCGCGCGGCCCGAAGAGGAGCCTGCACCATAATTGGCTAAGCGCTTGCTCGCTCGGGTCTTGTGCCGAGTGGAACACGTTCTTAGCATCATCGGTGTTACATCGGTTGTGTCACAGAGCTGGGGGCTGGATGTCGGAGGCGAGGACGCCGACGCGGACGCCGGGCGCCGAGGGCCCGCTCGCCGGTGTGCGCGTGGTCGAGCTGGCCGGCATCGGCCCCGGCCCGTTCGCCGCCATGCTCCTGGCCGACCTGGGCGCCGACGTCGTCCGCGTCGACCGTCCGGGCGGGCCCGGTCTCGGGATCGACCCCGGCCGCGACGTCACCAACCGCAACAAGCGCTCCGTGGTCGTCGACCTCAAGGCGCCCGACGGGCCGGCCTGCGTCCTCGACCTCGCCGAACGCGCCGACGTCCTGATCGAGGGCTACCGCCCCGGCGTCGCCGAACGGCTCGGCGTCGGCCCCGCCGACTGCCACGCCCGCAACCCGCGCCTGGTCTACGGCCGCATGACCGGCTGGGGCCAGGAAGGCCCGCTCGCCCAACGCGCCGGGCACGACATCGGGTACATCGCGCTCACCGGCACCCTCGGCATGATCGGCGCCCCCGACGAGCCGCCGGCCGTCCCCGCCAACCTCCTCGGCGACTACGCGGGCGGCTCCCTGTACCTGGTCGTCGGCGTCCTCGCCGCCCTGCACCACGCACGGGCGACCGGCGCCGGGCAGGTCGTGGACGCCGCCATCGTCGACGGCACCGCCCACCTCTCCGCGATGATCCACGGCATGCTCGCCGCAGGCGCCTGGCAGGACCGGCGCGGCGCCAACCTCCTCGACGGCGGCTGCCCCTTCTACGGCACCTACGAGACCGCCGACGGCCGGTACATGGCGGTCGGCGCGCTGGAGCCGCGGTTCTACGCCGAGTTCACGCGCCTCCTCGGCCTGCCCGACCAGGCACCGGCCCGCGACGACCCGGCCCGCTGGCCCGAACTGCGCGCGGCCGTCGCCGCCCGGTTCAGGTCCCGTACCCGCGACGAATGGACGGCGGTCTTCGAGGGCTCCGACGCCTGCGCGGCCCCCGTCCTGTCGCTGCGCGAGGCCCCGCACCACCCGCACCTCGCCGCCCGTTCCACGTTCACCGACCACGACGGCATCACCCAGCCGGCCCCCGCGCCCCGCTTCTCCGCGACCCCCACCGCCGTACGCACCGGGCCCGCCCTGCCCGGCGCCGACGGCGCGTCCGTGGCCCGCGACTGGGACCTGCCCCGCGACCCCGGCCCCTGCCCGGCGTCACCCCACCCGAATCCCTCAGCGCACCACCCTCAGTGAAAGGCCTGCCAGTGAGCACCGAAGCGTACGTGTACGACGCGATCCGCACCCCGCGCGGACGCGGCAAGGCGAACGGCGCCCTGCACGGCACCAAGCCCGTCGACCTGGTCGTCGGCCTCATCCACGAGATCCGCGCCCGCTTCCCCGGCCTGGACCCGGCCGCCGTCGACGACATCGTGCTCGGCGTCGTCGGTCCGGTCGGCGACCAGGGCTCCGACATCGCCCGCATCGCGGCGATCGCGGCGGGACTGCCGGACACGGTGGCCGGTGTCCAGGAGAACCGCTTCTGCGCCTCGGGCCTGGAGGCCGTCAACATGGCGGCCATGAAGGTGCGCTCCGGCTGGGAGGACCTGGTCCTCGCGGGCGGCGTCGAGTCCATGTCCCGCGTCCCGATGGCCTCGGACGGCGGCGCCTGGTTCAACGACCCGATGACCAACCTCGCCACCAACTTCGTCCCGCAGGGCATCGGCGCCGACCTCATCGCCACCATCGAGGGCTTCTCCCGCCGCGACGTGGACGAGTACGCGGCCCTGTCCCAGGAGCGCGCGGCCACCGCCTGGAAGGAGGGCCGTTTCGACCGCTCCGTCGTGCCGGTGCGGGACCGCGCCGGCCTCACGGTCCTGGACCACGACGAGCACCCGCGGCCCGGCACGACCGCCGACTCGCTGGGGAAGCTCAAGCCGTCCTTCGCGGACATCGGCGAGCTGGGCGGCTTCGACGCCGTCGCGCTGCAGAAGTACCACTGGGTGGAGAAGATCGACCACGTTCACCACGCCGGGAACTCCTCCGGCATCGTCGACGGCGCCTCCCTGGTCGCCATCGGCTCCAAGGAGGTCGGCGACCGCCACGGCCTCGCCCCGCGCGCCCGGATCGTGTCCGCAGCCGTCTCCGGCTCCGAGCCCACCATCATGCTCACCGGCCCCGCCCCGGCCACCCGCAAGGCCCTCGCCAAGGCCGGGCTGACCATCGACGACATCGACCTGGTCGAGATCAACGAGGCCTTCGCGGCGGTCGTCCTGCGCTTCGTCAAGGACATGGGCCTGTCCCTGGACAAGGTCAACGTCAACGGCGGCGCGATCGCGCTGGGCCACCCGCTGGGCGCCACCGGCGCGATGATCCTCGGCACCCTCGTCGACGAACTGGAGCGCCAGGACAAGCGCTACGGCCTCGCCACCCTGTGCGTGGGCGGCGGCATGGGCATCGCCACGATCGTCGAGCGCATCTGACCCCCTCCCGACGGATACGACGGCCGCGACGGCCTCGACGGATCACCTGGAGCACACCCTCATGAGCACCGAGCCCACCACCATCCGCTGGGAGCAGGACGACACCGGCGTCGTCACCCTCGTCCTCGACGACCCCGACCAGTCCGCGAACACCATGAACCAGGCGTTCCGCGACTCCCTCGCAGCGGTCACCGACCGCCTGGAGGCCGAGAAGGACTCCGTCCGCGGCGTCATCGTCACCTCCGCCAAGAAGACCTTCTTCGCCGGCGGCGACCTGCGCGACCTGATCCGCGTCACCCCCGAGACCGCCCAGGACCTCTTCGACGGCGGCATGGCCATCAAGCGGAACCTGCGCCGCATCGAGACCCTCGGCAAGCCCGTCGTCGCCGCCCTGAACGGCGCGGCCCTCGGCGGCGGCTACGAGATCGCGCTGGCCTGCCACCACCGCGTCGCCCTGGACGCGCCCGGCTCCAAGATCGGCTGCCCCGAGGTCACCCTCGGCCTGCTCCCCGGAGGCGGCGGCGTCGTCCGCACCGTCCGGATGCTCGGCATCACCGACGCCCTCCTGAAGGTCCTCCTCCAGGGCACCCAGTACAACCCGCGCCGCGCTCAGGAGAACGGCCTGGTCGACGAGGTCGCCGACAGCCGCGAGGACATGCTCGCCAAGGCCCGCGCCTTCATCGACGCCCACCCGGAGTCCGCCCAGCCCTGGGACAGGCCCGGCTACCGCATCCCCGGCGGCACGCCCGCCCACCCGAAGTTCGCGGCCAACCTGCCCGCCTTCCCGGCCAACCTGCGCAAGCAGACGAACGGCGCCCCCTACCCGGCGCCGCGCAACATCATGGCCGCCGCCGTCGAGGGCTCCCAGGTCGACTTCGAGACCGCACAGGTCATCGAGGCCCGTTACTTCGTCGAACTGGCCGCCGGGCAGACCTCGAAGAACATGATTCAGGCGTTCTTCTTCGACCTCCAGGCGGTGAACTCGGGCGCGAACCGCCCCAAGGGCGTCGAGCCCCGGCAGGTGACCCGGGTGGCGGTGCTGGGCGCGGGGATGATGGGCGCGGGTATCGCCTACTCGTGCGCCCGCGCCGGTATCGACGTGGTGCTGAAGGACGTCTCCCTGGAAGCGGCGCTCAAGGGCAAGGCGTACTCGGAGAAGCTGTGCGCGAAGGCGGTGGCCAAGGGCCGTACCAGTCAGGAGAAGGCGGACGCGCTGCTGGCCAGGATCACACCGACGGCCGAGGCGGCCGACCTGGCGGGCTGCGACGCGGTGATCGAGGCGGTGTTCGAGGACACCTCGCTCAAGCACAAGGTCTTCCAGGAGATCGAGCACGGCGTCGCCCCCGACGCGCTGCTGTGCTCCAATACCTCCACCCTCCCCATCACGGCGCTGGCCGAGGGCGTGGAGCGGCAGGGCGACTTCATCGGGCTGCACTTCTTCTCGCCGGTGGACAAGATGCCGCTGGTGGAGATCATCAAGGGGGAGCGGACCGGGGACGAGGCGCTGGCCCGCGCCTTCGACCTGGTCCGGCAGATCAACAAGACGCCGATCGTGGTCAACGACTCGCGCGGCTTCTTCACCTCCCGGGTCATCGGCCACTTCATCAACGAGGGCGTCGCCATGGTCGGCGAGGGCATCGAGCCCGCGTCGGTGGAGCAGGCGGCGGCGCAGGCCGGCTACCCGGCCAAGGTCCTGTCCCTGATGGACGAGCTGACCCTCACCCTCCCGCGGAAGATCCGCAACGAGACGAAGCGGGCCGTGGAGGAGGCCGGCGGCACCTGGACCGCGCATCCCGCCGAGGCGGTCATCGACCGCATGGTCGACGAGTTCGGCCGTCCCGGACGCTCGGGCGCCGCGGGCTTCTACGAGTACGGCGAGGACGGCAGGCGCGCCGGACTCTGGCCGGGACTGCGCGAGCACTTCACCAAGGCCGGGTACGAGATCCCGTTCCGGGACATGCAGGAGCGGATGCTCTTCTCGGAGGCGCTCGACACCGTCAGGCTCCTGGAGGAGGGCGTGCTGACCTCCGTCGCCGACGCCAACATCGGCTCGATCTTCGGCATCGGCTTCCCCGGCTGGACCGGCGGTGTCCTGCAGTACGTCAACGGTTACGAGGGAGGCCTGCCCGGCTTCGTGGCCCGCGCCCGGGAACTGGCCGACCGCTACGGCGAGCGCTTCACCCCGCCCGCGCTGCTGGTGGAGAAGGCGGAGCGGGGCGAGGTCTTCTCGGACGGCCGCTGAGCCGGCCGCGGCGGGGACCGGGGTGCCGCCTCAGTCCTCGCCGCCCTGACCGTCCCCGCCGCTCTCGCCGTCCCGGTCGAGCCACTCCCGCAGTTCCTCGCGCAGCGACCGCTGGAACGTGGTCAGCAGCGCCTGCACCACCAGCGGGTGCATGTGCGCCGACAGGGACCTCACGTCCGGCGCGTTCCGTTCGGCCACCGCGTCGCGCAGCAGCAGCGACAGGTCGCGCGCGGCGGCGCGGGAGTGCTCCAGCAGCGCGGTACGGGCGGCGAGCACCGTCTCGGTGGAGAAGGGCACGTCGAGCAGCTCGACGCCGAGCCGGAGCAGCCCGGCGTCGACCCGGTACCCGTCGCCGTCGGGCACCACGACGTCCATCGCCCCCAGCCGGTCCACCTCCTCGTCGGTGAGCGGCCGCCCCGCCCGCCTGCCCAGCTCCTCACGGGTGACCCGCTCCACCGTCTCCGGCGCCCAGGAGGCCACCACCGCGCGGTGCAGCGCCAGGTCGTGGGCGCTCAGGTCCGACGGCAGCCGGCTCAGGTACCGCTCGATCGCGGCCAGTGTCATGCCCTGGTGCTGCAACTCCTCGATCAGCGCCAGCCGGGCCAGGTGCTCCCCGTCGTAACGCCCCACCCGGCGCGGACCGAGCACCGGAGGGGGCAGCAGTCCCCTGGTGCCGTAGAAGCGGACCGTGCGCACCGTGAGGCCGGCCCGCGCCGCAAGCTCGTCGATCGTGAGGGTCTGCCCCCCGGCGCCGGCCGCGTCGGTTTCGCTCGTCGTCATGTGCAGCAGTATCGCTGTCCCACCAACGCTGTCACACCTCTTGTGCGGCAGGTGGAGACCGGCGGCGGATCATGTGAGAAGTCACGCTGTGTGACACGGACCACCGCATGCCCACGCAGCGTCGTGGGAAGGTGCTGCCTTGGTCTGTGCCGCGAGGGTGGTGCGGGCCTTGTCACTGTACGGACGACCTGGGCACATCCCGCCCGGGCGCACCAGAGAGTGGAACCACCCGTGAGCAAGGACGCCGTCGCCACGGCACAGGCCGCCGCCCATCCCCAGGCGGCCGAACGACCCGCGGACGCGGGCGACGCCGGCTACAGCAAGGACCTCAAGCCCCGCCACGTCAACATGATCGCCATCGGCGGCGCGATCGGCACCGGCCTCTTCCTCGGCGCCGGCGGGCGCCTGCGCGACGCCGGACCGGCGCTCGCGATCGCCTACCTCGTCGCGGGCGTCTTCGCCTTCTTCGTCGTCAAGGCACTCGGTGAGCTGGTGCTCTACCGGCCCTCCTCCGGTTCCTTCGTGTCGTACGCGCGCGAGTTCCTCGGGGAGAAGGGCGCCTACGTCGCCGGCTGGATGTACTTCCTGAACTGGTCCACGACCGGTATCGCCGACATCACCGCGATCGCGCTGTACACCCACTACTGGAGCATGTTCACGAGCATCCCCCAATGGGTGCTCGCCCTGGTCGCCCTCGCGGTGGTCCTGGCCGTGAACCTGATCTCGGTGAAGATCTTCGGCGAGATGGAGTTCTGGTTCGCGATCGTCAAGGTCGCCACCCTCGTCGGCTTCATGCTGATCGGCATCTTCCTGCTCGCCACCCAGCACGAGGTGAGCGGCCAGACGCCGGGCATGGGCATGATCACCGACCACGGTGGCGTCCTCCCGCACGGAGTGATGCCCGTGGTCCTCGTCATGCAGGGCGTGATCTTCTCCTACGCGGCCCTGGAGCTGGTCGGCGTCGCCGCGGGCGAGACGGCGGAACCGCACAAGATCGTTCCCCGCGCGGTGAACTCGATCATGTGGCGGGTGGCCGTGTTCTACGTCGGCTCGGTCGTCCTGCTGGCCCTGCTGCTGCCGAGTTCGCTGTACTCGGGCGACGAGAGCCCCTTCGTCACGGTCCTGTCGGGCATCGGGGTGCCGGCCGCCGGCGACGTGATGAACCTCGTCGTCCTCACCGCCGCGATGTCGTCGCTGAACTCCGGCCTGTACTCGACCGGCCGCATCCTGCGCTCCATGGCCATGGCGGGCTCCGCGCCCAGGTTCACCGGCGTGATGAGCCGCAGCCAGGTCCCCTACGGCGGCATCCTGCTGACCTGCGCGGTCTGCGTCCTCGGTGTCGGCCTGAACTACCTGGTGCCGAGCAAGGCCTTCGAGATCGTGCTGAACGTCGCCTCGCTGGGCATCATCAGCACGTGGGTGATCATCATGATCTGCCACCTGGTGTTCGTCCGCCGGGCCCGCGCCGGCCTGGTCGAACGGCCGCGCTTCCGGCTGCCCGGCAGCCCCGTCACGGAGATCGTCACGATCGCCTTCCTGCTGGCGGTCATCGGCCTGATGTGGAACGACGAGGAGGTCGGCCGCAAGACCGTGCTGCTGGTACCCGTGATCGCGGTGATGCTGGTGGCCGGCTGGTTCGGCGTCCGCCGCCGCGTCGCCCAGCACGCCGCACAGGAACCGCCGACGCCGACGCAGTAGCGACCGGTGTCCCCGTGACCGTGTACGACCACGGGGACACCGTCTGAGGGGGCGCGGCTCAGTGGTCGTGCGCGTCGTTGGTCGCGGCGATCTTCTGCCACGAGCGCGGCTGGGCGGGGGCCCCGGACGCCCCGGGTGCCTTCGTGAGCGACCGGGCGTGGGCCGCCGCGGTGTCCGGCTTCGACGGCTGGAACAGCCAGGTGTCGAACAGGGCGGCCAGCGGCTTGCCGGACACCTCCTCGGCGTAGCGCCGGAAGTCGGCCACGGACGCGTTGCCGTAGGCGTGCTTCGCCGGCCACCCCTTCAGGATCGCGAGGAAGTCCTCGTCCCCGATCTCGCCCCGCAGCGCCTGGAGGGCCAGCGCGCCCCGGTCGTAGACCGCGGCGTCGAACTGGTTCTCCGGACCGGGGTCACCGGGCTTCACCGTCCAGAACGCGTCGTCGGCCGGGTGCGAGGCGTAGGTGTAGTCAGCCAGTTCCTGCGCCGTGCCCTCGCCCTCGTGCTCGGACCACAGCCACTGGGCGTACCGCGCGAAGCCCTCGTTGATCCAGATGTCCTTCCAGCCCCGCACGGAGACCAGGTCGCCGTACCACTGGTGGGCCAGCTCGTGCACGACCACGGACACGTTCGACCCGTTGGCGAACTGCCGCGGGCTGTAGAACGGCCGGGTCTGCGTCTCCAGCGCGTACCCGGTGGTGGTGTTCGGCACGTAGCCGCCGAGCGCGTCGAACGGATACGGCCCGAAGTAGTCGCTCAGCCACTCGGCGACCTCCCCGGTGCGCTCCACACTGGCCCGCGCCGCGCCGTCGTTCGCGCCCAGGTCCCGGCTGTAGGCGTTGACGACCGGGATGCCGCTCCCGGTGGTGCCGGTGGTGACGTCGAACTTCCCGATGGCCAGCGTGGTGAGGTACGTGGCCTGGGGCTTGTCCGAGCGCCAGTTCCAGCGGGTCCAGCCGAGCCGCGAACTCGTCGACTGCAGGGTCCCGTTGGAGATCGCCTGGGTCCCGTCGGGCACCTGCACCGACACGTCGTAGGTGGCCTTGTCGAGCGGGTGGTCGTTGGCCGGGAACCACCAGGCCGCGGCCTCGGGCTCGTTCGCGGCGACGCCGCCGTCCGGGGTGCGGTGCCAGCTGGTGAAGCCGAACGCCTTCTTCGAGGACGGCACGCCGCTGTAGCGGACGACGACGGTGAGGGGCGTGCCCTTGTCCAGCGGCTTCTGCGGGGTGATCTCCAGCTCCTGCTCGCCCGAGGTCGTGAACGACGCCCTGGCGCCGTTCACCCGCACCTCGCCGACGTCCAGCAGGAAGTCGAGGTCGAACCGCGACAGGTCCTCGGTGGTGCGCGCCAGGATGGTCGCCGTCCCCTCCAGCCGGTCGGTGGCCGGCTGGTACTTCAGGCGCAGGTCGTAGTGCGAGACGTCGTATCCGCCGTTGCCGTAGGCCAGGTAATAGGGGTCGCCGATGCCCGGCGCGCCGGGGGAGTGGGCGGCCGCCGACGCCGGGATCGCCAGCATGAGGGAGGCGGCGCCCAGCGCGCCCGGCACGATGATTCTGCGGTGCACGAAAGCTCCAAGTCGTAGGGGCACGGAGTCTGTTCGGAGCCTATTCAGCTCCTGTGGGCACTGTCGTGTCCACGGCCACTGCCGTCACACGATCGCCATCCGGCCGTCATGAGCCACCCGTGGCACCCTGCCGCGCCGGTGCCGGCCGCTGTACCGCCCCGCGGCATCCGGAACGCAACCGTCCGTGCCCTTGCACCGCGGCCACCGCGACCCTCGCCGCCCTCCTCGGCGCTGGATTCGCGCCGCACGGTGTACAGGTCCGCCGGACCGGGGAGGAGGCCGCCTACGTACCGCTGCGCCGGTCGCGGCGCGCCCTGGTGCCCCTGCTCCTGGGCGAGCGCGCGACGTACAGCCTTACGGCGGGTGAACCCGATACCCGCTGCTGAAGAGGTGAGTTCCGCGCCATACGTGGTAAGGGGCGTAGCGGACGGGTATTTTCGGCCACATCGACTTGAAGGGTGCCGCCTGTGACGCAGGACCGACCAAGCGACAAGGAAGAGCACGAACGAGGCACGCTTCCCGGTGCGGAAGCCGGTCTCCCGGGGCAGGAGCACAAGCCCCGGACCGACCGCGTCGTCTTCGGCGTCACGGCCGTCCTGACCCTGGCGTTCGTCGTCTGGGGAGCCGCCGCCACCGACTCGCTGGAGGACGTCTCCACCAGCATGCTCGGCGGCCTGCTGCACAACGGCGGCTGGGCGTTCACGCTGGCCGCGTCCGGGTTCGTGGTCTTCGCCCTGTGGCTGGCGGCCAGCCGCTACGGCCGCATCCACCTGGGCGCCGAGGGCGAGGAACCCGAGTTCCGCACCGTCTCCTGGGTCGCCATGATGTTCAGCGCGGGCATGGGCATCGGTCTGATGTTCTACGGCGTGAGCGAGCCGCTGGCGCACTACACCTCGCCCCCGCCCGGCACCAGCCCGGCCGACTCCGGCGACCGGATGGCGACGGCGATGGCCACCACCCTGTTCCACTGGACGCTGCACCCGTGGGCGATCTACGCGGTGGTCGGTCTCGGCATCGCCTACAGCACCTTCCGCAGGCGCCGCAGGCAGACCATAAGCGCGGTGTTCACCCCGCTCATCGGCGAGAAGCACGCCAACGGAGCGGGCGGCCGGGTCATCGACATCCTGGCCATCATCGCCACGATCTTCGGCTCCGCGGCCTCCCTGGGGCTCGGCGCGCTGCAGATCGGCTCCGGCATGGAGAAGCTCGACTGGATGGACAAGGTCAGCACCGGGCTGCTCGTCGGCATCATCGCCGTGCTGACGGTGGCCTTCGTGGCCTCCGCGATCTCCGGCGTCGAAAAGGGCATCCAGTGGCTGTCCAACACCAACATGGTGCTGGCCCTGATCCTCGCCGTGTTCGTGTTCGTCGCGGGTCCGACCATCCTCATCCTCGACCTGCTGCCGACCTCGGTCTTCGCCTACCTCGGCGACCTGCCGCAGATGGCCGGCCGCACCGAGATCAGCGGCGGCAAGGAGGTCGCCGACTGGCTGGGCAGCTGGACGGTCTTCTACTGGGCGTGGTGGATCTCCTGGACGCCCTTCGTCGGCATGTTCATCGCCCGCATCAGCCGGGGCCGGACCATCCGTCAGTTCATCGGCGGTGTCATCCTGGTGCCCAGCACGGTCAGCCTGATCTGGTTCGCGATCTTCGGCGGTTCGGCGATGCGGCTGCAGGAGCAGCACCGGCTCGGCGACGACTCGACCCCGGAGGGCCAGCTCTTCGGCGTGCTGCACGAGTACCCCGTCGCCACCGCCACCAGCCTGCTGGTGATGATCCTCGTCGGCATCTTCTTCGTCTCGGGCGCCGACGCGGCCTCCATCGTGATGGGCACGCTCTCGCAGAAGGGCGCGCTCGAACCCAGCCGCTGGGTGGTGGTCGTCTGGGGCGTGGTGACCGGCGCGGTCGCGGCCATCATGCTGCTGATCGGCAGCGGCGAGGCGGACGCGCTCACCGGTCTGCAGAACCTCACGATCCTCGCGGCGGCGCCCTTCGTCATCGTGATGATCTTCATGTGCGTCGCCCTCATGCGCGACCTGCGCCGCGACCCCCTCATGGTGCGCGGCGAGATGGCCTCCGAAGCCGTCGAGCTGGCCGTCATCGAGGGCCACAAGCAGTACGAGGGCGACTTCGAGATCCGTATCGGCCCCGGCCCCGGCACGGACGTGGAGGGCGACCCGATCGGCAAGCACCACGAGCACTGACCCGCGCGGTCCCGTCGGCGGCGAACCGGCACCGGCCCCCACGGGCTCGCCGGTCGGGCACGGCCGGTGCATCCGGCCCGGCCCCGCCGGCCGCGACGCGGGCGGTGAGCCCTGCACGCGGCTCGCTGGTCGGGCACGTCGGGTGAACCCGGCTCGGTCCCGCCGGTCGGGACGCGGGCGGTGAGCCCTGCACGCGGCCCGTTGGTCGGGCACGTCGGGTGAACCCGGCTCGGTCCCGCCGGTCGGGACGCGGGCGGTGAGCCCTGCACGCGGCTCGCTGGTCGGGCACGTCGGGTGAACCCGGCTCGGTCCCGCCGGTCGGGACATGGGCGGTGAACCCCGTACACGACCCGCCGGTCAGGACACGAGCAGTCAACCCGGCCCGGTCCCGCCGTCGGGTCGGCGCACGAGCGTCAGGAGGCGAGCCGGGCCGCCTCCTGCGCGCAGCCCCAGGCCACGGTGACGCCCGCGCCGCCGTGGCCGTAGTTGTGCACCAGCCGTCGCCCGTCCGCCAGCGTCCCGCGCTCCAGTCGTACCGCGTCCCGCGCCGGCCGCAGCCCCACCCGGTGCGCGAGCACCCGCGCCCCGGCTATCTCGGGGCGCAGCGCCGCGCACCGCCGCACGATCGCCTCCGCCACCGCCGGGTCCGGCTCGGCCGACCAGGCGTCCTCCTCGGCCGTCCCGCCCAGCAGGAGCCGTCCGGGCTGCGGAAGGAAGTACGTCGTCTCCCCGGAGTCCGTGTCGGCCGACACCAGCCAGTTCCGGATGCCGGGGTTCTCCACCACGACCAGCTGCCCGCGCACGGGCCGCACGGCCGGATCCGGCACCAGGTCCCGGGCGCCCAGCCCCGTGCAGTTGACCACGACCGGCGCGTCGGCCTCGGCCAGGTCGGTCACCGAACGCTCCTCCACGACGCCGCCCGCCCTCACCAGCCGCTCCCGCAGCCAAGGGAGATGAGTCGACATGTCGATGACCGGCAGCCTCGCCCACAGCCCCGGCCCCGCGTACTCCGCGGCCGTGGACGCACGCAGTCCCGGCAGCCGGGCCGCGGCCCACGAACCCACCTCGTCCAGGCCGGTCTCGCCGAGCACGCCCTCCAGCAGGCGCACGCCGGTCTCCTCGGGACGCGCCGCCAGCTCCTCGTACACGTCGAGGGAACGCAGCGCCCAGGCCTGGGCCAGCGCCACCGGCTCGATCCGGTACGGCCACCACAGCCCGCCCGCGACCACCGAGGTGGTCCGCTCCACCGGGTCCCGCGTCCACAGCCGCACCCGCCTGCCCCGCTCGGCGAGGACGACGGCCGTCGTCAGCCCGATCACCCCGCCGCCGACCACGACGACTTCGCCATCCAGTTCGGTATCCACACCAGGACGTTAACCGAACGCCCTTTCCTGAGGAGCGGGCCCTGCCCCGGCCGGCACGGGGGAACCCGGCCGAGCCGACACCCGGGCGCGACTAGGATCTACGGTCTGATGACTGCCACCCTCGTCGCCAAAGACCTCGCCGCCGGCCACGGCGACCGCTCCCTGTTCACCGGGCTCGACCTCGTCGTCGCGCCCGGCGACGTCATCGGCCTCGTCGGGGCGAACGGTGCGGGCAAGTCCACCCTCCTGCGGCTGCTCGCCGGCCTGACCGCGCCGGAACAGGGCGAGCTGCGCCTCTCCCCGCCCACCGCCACCGTCGGCCACCTCCCGCAGGAGCCGGAGCGCCGCCCCGGCGAGAGCGTGCGGGAGTTCCTGGCCCGCCGCACCGGCGTCACCGAGGCCCAGCGGGCCATGGACGAGGCCACGCAGGCCCTGGTCGACGGCGCTCCCGGAGCCGACGACGCCTACGCGACCGCTCTGGAGCGCTGGCTGGCCCTGGGCGGCGCCGACCTCGACGACCGTGCGCAGGAGACCGCCGAGGCCCTGGGCCTGACGGTCGACCTGGACCAGCCGATGACCTTGCTCTCCGGCGGCCAGGCCGCCCGCGCCGGTCTCGCCTCGCTGCTGCTCTCGCGCTACGACGTCTTCCTGCTCGACGAGCCGACCAACGACCTCGACCTGGACGGACTGGAGCGCCTGGAACGCTTCGTGACCGGGCTGCGCGCCGGCACCGTCGTCGTCAGCCACGACCGCGAGTTCCTCACCCGCACCGTCACCAAAGTCCTCGAACTCGACCTCGCCCAGCGGCAGATCAGGCTCTACGGCGGCGGCTACGAGGCCTACCTGGAAGAACGCGAGGTGGCCCGCAGGCACGCCCGCGACGACTACGAGGAGTACGCCGACAAGCGGGCGTCCCTCCAGGACCGGGCCCAGACGCAGCGCGCCTGGATGGACAAGGGCGTCAAGAACGCCCGGCGCAAGGCGGGCAACGACAACGACAAGATCGGCCGCAAGTTCCGCAGCGAGGCCAGCGAGAAGCAGGCCGCCAAGGCCCGCCAGACCCAGCGCATGATCGAACGTCTCGAGGTCGTCGAGGAACCGCGCAAGGAATGGGACCTGCGCATGGAGATCGCGTCGGCGCCCCGCTCGGGCGCGGTCGTCGCCACCCTGCGCGACGCCGAGGTCCGGCGCGGCGCCTTCACGCTGGGCCCGGTCTCCCTCCAGATCGACTGGGCGGACCGGGTGGCGGTGACGGGAGCCAACGGCGCGGGCAAGTCCACGCTCCTCGGCGCGCTCCTGGGCCGCGTGCCGCTCGACGCCGGGCACGCGGCACGCGGCTCCGGGGTCCTGCTCGGCGAGGTCGACCAGGCCCGCGAGCTGTTCCACGGGCCCGAGCTGCTGCTCGACGCCTTCCGCGCCGCCGTCCCCGACACGGAGCCCGCCGACCTCCGCACCCTGCTGGCCAAGTTCGGCCTCAAGGCCGACCACGTCACCCGCCCGGCGTCGAGCCTCTCGCCCGGCGAGCGCACCCGTGCCGCCCTGGCCCTCCTCCAGGGCCGGGGCGTCAACCTGCTGATCCTGGACGAGCCGACCAACCACCTCGACCTGCCGGCCATCGAACAGCTCGAATCGGCCCTGGACGCCTACGAGGGCACCCTCCTCCTGGTCACCCACGACCGCCGCATGCTCGACGCGGTCCGGGTGACCCGCCGCCTGGAGGTGACGAACGGCAAGGTGGCGGAGGCGGCCTCCTAGTGCGGGCAGTCGTGCCTCCACCGGGTGGAACCCTTAGGCGGCACCCCCGGGGGGCGGCACGGGTGGGCGGTGGGGGCACCTCCCGCTCGGACGAAGCCGAGTGCGGGGGAGGGGCACCCCCGCGGCGCCGGGCGGCGCATCCACCCCGCCCCGTCGCCCCGGGCGTTCAGGCCAACCCGGCCCGCCGCAACGCGTCGGCCATCGCCCCGTCGGACGCAGCGGGAGCCGACGACGGACGCCCCTTCCCCCCACCGCCGGAGCCACCCCGCTGCTGCCGCTGCCGCGGCGGCCTGCCACCCCGCTCCTTCTTCGGCTCCCCCTGCGCGGCCGCCTCGTCGTCCAGCCGCAACGTCAACGAGATCCGCTTCCGCGGAATGTCGACGTCCATCACCTTCACCTTCACGATGTCCCCGGGCTTGACCACGTCCCGCGGGTCCTTCACGAACGTCTTCGACATCGCGGAGACGTGCACGAGCCCGTCCTGATGCACACCGACGTCCACGAACGCCCCGAACGCGGCGACGTTCGTGACGACACCCTCCAGCACCATCCCGGACGACAGGTCGGAGATCTTCTCCACGCCCTCCTTGAAGGTGGCCGTCTTGAAGGCGGGCCGCGGGTCGCGCCCCGGCTTCTCCAGCTCCCGCAGAATGTCCGTGACCGTCGGCAGACCGAACGTCTCGTCCACGAACTGGTCCGGCTTCAGCGACCGCAGCACCGCCGTGTTGCCGATCAGCCCGGCCACCTCCTGCCCGGCCGTCTTCACCATCCGCCGCACCACGGGGTACGCCTCGGGGTGCACGCTGGACGCGTCCAGCGGATCGTCGCCGCCCCGGATCCGCAGGAAGCCCGCGCACTGCTCGTACGCCTTGGGACCGAGCCGCGACACCTTCTTCAGCGCGGTCCGCGACGTGAACGGCCCGTTCGCGTCGCGGTGCGCCACGATGTTCTCGGCGAGTCCCGAGGTGATGCCGGAGACCCGGGCGAGCAGGGGCGCGGAGGCGGTGTTGACGTCCACCCCCACGCCGTTCACACAGTCCTCGACGACCGCGTCCAGCGAGCGGGACAGCTTCACCTCGGAGAGGTCGTGCTGGTACTGGCCGACACCGATCGACTTCGGGTCGATCTTCACCAGCTCGGCCAGCGGGTCCTGCAGCCGCCGGGCGATCGAGACCGCGCCGCGCAGCGAGACGTCCATGTCCGGCAGCTCCTGGGAGGCGAAGGCGGAGGCGGAGTACACCGACGCGCCCGCCTCGGACACCATCACCTTGGTGAGCTGCAACTCCGGGTGCTTGGCGATGAGTTCACCGACGAGCTTGTCGGTCTCCCGCGACGCCGTGCCGTTGCCGATGGCGATCAGGTCGACCGCGTGCTCCTTGGCCAGACGCGCCAGCTTGGCGATCGCCTCGTCCCACCGGTTGGCGGGGACGTGCGGGTGGATCACGTCCGTGGCCACCACCTTGCCGGTCGCGTCGACCACGGCGACCTTCACACCGGTACGGAAACCGGGGTCGAGGCCCAGGGTCGCGCGGGTGCCGGCCGGAGCGGCCAGCAGCAGGTCGCGCAGGTTGGCGGCGAACACGTCGACCGCCTCGTCCTCGGCGGCGGTGCGCAGACGCAGCCTGAGGTCGATGCCCAGGTGCACCAGGATGCGCGTGCGCCAGGCCCAGCGGACCGTGTCGGCCAGCCACTTGTCGGCAGGGCGCCCGCGGTCGGCGATCCCGAACCGGCTCGCGACGATCGCCTCGTACGACGACGGCCCCTCGGTGGGCTCCTCGGGCTCCAGGACGAGGTCGAGCACGTCCTCCTTCTCGCCGCGCAGCATCGCGAGGACGCGGTGCGAGGGAAGGTCGGTGAACGGCTCGGCGAAGTCGAAGTAGTCGGCGAACTTGGCGCCGGCCTCCTCCTTGCCGTCCTTCACCTTGGCGGCGAGCCGACCGCGCGTCCACATCCGCTCCCGCAGCTCGCCGATCAGGTCGGCGTCCTCCGAGAACTTCTCCGTGAGGATCGAGCGTGCGCCGTCCAGAGCGGCCTGCGGATCGGCCACGCCCTTGCCGGCGTCGACGAACGCGGCCGCCGCGGCGAGCGGATCGACCGACGCGTCGGCGAGCAGGCCCTCGGCCAGCGGCTCGAGACCCGCCTCTCGCGCGATCTGCGCCTTGGTGCGCCGCTTCGGCTTGAAGGGCAGGTAGATGTCCTCCAAGCGCGCCTTGGTCTCCGCCGCGCGGATGCGCCCTTCGAGCTCCTCGGTGAGCTTGCCCTGCTCGCGCACCGAGTCGAGGATGGCGGTACGCCGCTCCTCCAGCTCCCGCAGATAGCGCAGCCGTTCCTCGAGCGTGCGCAGCTGCGCGTCGTCGAGCATCTCGGTCGCTTCCTTGCGGTAGCGGGCGATGAAGGGCACCGTCGAACCGCCGTCGAGCAGCTCGACCGCCGCCTTCACCTGCCGCTCCCGCACACCGAGCTCGTCGGCGATCCTGCTCTCGATGGATCCAGCCTCGCTGGACGCGCCGGACGTCCTGGACGCGTTTGACCCGGGTGTCGTCACGATCCCGTACCGCCTTCTCACTGAGGTTGCGCGGCAATTGTGGCAGGTGACACCGACAATCGGGGATCAGGGCGCCGTCCGGGCCGGTCGTGACCGACGGGAGGGGTCCCGGATCAGACCCTGCGGCTGCGGGTGGAGGACGAGGCCCCGCCGAAGAGCCGGGCCACGGCCCGGAAGGGAAGCGTCACCACGGTGGCGACCGCTCCACCGATCTGGCGCAGGACGTCTGCGATGGCACGGAACACGAGTAACCCCTTTCGTCTCCCGGCCGCCTCGGCCGGGGAACCTACGGGTACCTCGGTAGCGGCCTCGCATGCCTGTCCGTACACTCCGTCCGCGCCCGGGCGCGTCGTCAGCGCTTGGCGAGCAGGTCCTTCGGGAAGGCACCCGCCCCGAGCGCCGCGCGCGCGAAGACCGAGCCGAGTTCCGTCAGGCGCGCCACGCCCTCGGCGCCCAGGTGCGCGTACGGGGCCGCGTCCAGCCGGTCCGTCTCCCGCTCGATCCCCTCGCGCAGGGCGACGCCCTCCTCGGTCAGCTCGCCGGCCGCGTCGACCAGCCCGCGCTCGCGCAGCCGGCCCGCGGCCGCGTCCCACTCCTCCTGGGTCCAGCCCCGGGTGGTGAAGATCCACTTCGGTGCCATGCCCTTGCCGGTCGCCGTGTGCGTCACCAGTGCCTCCAGGCCGTCGAGGCCCGCGGTCATCAGGACGGCGAGATGACCGTCGCCGCGGTGCTCGCGCAGCAGCGTCGCCGCGTGCCAGAGCGCCAGGTGCGGGGCATCGGGCACGGGCAGGTCGGCGTGGGCCGAGCAGAGCGGGCGGGCGCTGCGGGCACAGCCCTCGGCGGCGCGCAGGGCCAGGCCGGCCGCCTCCGCCATCTCGGCCGACGTCACCGCCTCCTCGCCCAGCAGACGGCGCAGTGTCGCGTCCACGGCACGCAACCGGGCCGCCAGCGCCTGCTGGGGCGTGACCTTCTCCCACACGGCGGGGACGTGCCGGGCGACGAGGTCGTGCTTGTAGTTGTAGAACGCCGCCGTCACGGCACCGGCGCCCACCGGACCGAGCGCGGCGGCGCGCACCGCGAAGTTGACGGCCCGGGCGTCGGTGACCCCGAGAGCGCCCAGTTCCCGTCCCAGGTCGGGCGAGAAGTAGTGCGTCGAGTGCAGCGAGTTGAGGGCGTTGTGGCAGCGGCGCCCCGCGCGGGGGTCGATGGCGGCAGTTGTCATGCCCCGCACGTTACCAACCGCTCAGTACGTCCTGCGGGCCTGCGCGGCGTACGGCAGGAAAGGTGGGGTTCTCGTCATTGCGGACCTCGGGCGGCGGGCGAAGAATCGACGGCATGGCGCAGCGAACCCCGCAGACCGTCCTCGTCCTCCTCTTCGACCGGGTCCAGAGCCTCGACGTCACCGGCCCCGTCGAGGTCTTCGCGGGCGCCGAGCAGCACACACCGGGGACGTACCGCATCCGCACGGCCTCGCTGGACGGCGCTCCCGTCCGCACCTCCAGCGGTCTGACCGTCGTACCGGACCAGGCGCTCACCGACGCGCCGGAGCCGGACACGCTGGTGGTCCCCGGCGGCCGGGGCACCCGCGACCCCGACCCGCGCCTCACCGCATGGCTGCGCGAGCACGGGCCGCGCGCCCGGCGCCTGGTCTCGGTGTGCACCGGGGCGATCCTGCTGGCCCGGGCGGGTCTGCTGGACGGCCGCCGGGCCACCACCCACTGGGCCTACAGCGACCGCCTCGCCCGCGACCACCCGGCGGTGGACGTCGACCCCGATCCCATCTACGTGCGCGACGGGAACGTGGCCACGTCCGCCGGGGTCACCTCCGGCATCGACCTCGCCCTCGCGCTGGTGGAGGAGGACCTGGGCCGGGACGTCGCCCTGACCGTCGCCCGGCACCTGGTGGTGTTCCTGCGCCGCCCCGGCAACCAGGCGCAGTTCAGCGCGCAGCTCGCCGCCCAGACCGCGCGCCGGGAGCCGCTGCGGGAGCTGCAGCACTGGATCACCGAACATCCCGGTGCCGATCTGAGCGTGGAGTCCCTCGCCGCCCGCGCCCGTCTCTCGCCGCGCCACTTCGCCCGCGCCTTCCAGGCGGAGACCGGCATGCCGCCCGGCCGCTACGTCGACCGGGTCCGCCTGGAACACGCCCGCCGGCTCCTGGAGGACACCGGCGACGGCGTCGAGGAGGTCTCCCGGGCCAGCGGCTACGGCACGCCGGAGACCATGCGCCGCGCCTTCGTCAAGGCCCTCGGCACCTCACCGGCGGAGTACCGCCGCCGGTTCCGGCCCGCGCCGGCCCAGTGAAGCCCGTACCCGCACCATCCGTCACCGATCCACCCCGGAAGGAACCGCGTGCAGATCGCCATCGTCCTCTTCGACCGTTTCACCGCCCTCGACGCCGTCGGCCCGTACGAGACCCTCGGCCGCCTCCCGGACGCGGAGACCGTCTTCGTCGCCGAGCGCACCGGCCCCGTGCGCACCGACACCGGGAACCTCGCGCTCACCGCCGACCGGACCCTGGCGGACGTGCCGAGCCCCGACATCGTCGTCGTGCCCGGCGGTCCCGGCCAGACCCCGCAGATGGAGAACGAGACCCTGCTGGCCTGGCTGCGCGCCGCCGACGCCACCAGCACCTGGACCACGTCCGTGTGCACCGGCTCCCTGCTCCTCGCCGCGGCCGGCCTGCTGGAGGGCCGCCGCGCCACCTCGCACTGGCTGGCGCTGGACTTCCTGCGCCGGTACGGCGCCGAGCCGACCGGGCAGCGGGTCGTCACCGACGGCAAGTACGTCACCGCGGCCGGTGTCTCCTCCGGCATCGACATGGGACTGGCCCTGCTCGGCCGGATCGCCGGCGACGAACACGCCCGGGCGGTCCAGCTGCTGACCGAGTACGACCCGCAGCCGCCCTACGACGCCGGGTCCCCGGACAAGGCACCCGCGCACCTCGTCGAGGAGTTCCGCGGCCGGAGCCGGTTCGTCCTGACGTAGGGCCTGTCGTGCGGATCGTTCCGGCGCCCGGAACAAGAACCCTCAGGCCGGGCCGGACCGATCCGCACGACACGCGTCGGGCCCGCTCCAGCCGAACCGCGGCTGCCTGCGCTCCAGGAAGGCGGCGACCCCCTCCGCGGTGTCGCCGCTGCCCTGCGCCTGCGCCGACCAGTGGGCGTTCCGGTCCGTGCGTCCGTTCGCGAACTCCTTCGCCGCGGCCTGGGTGAGCAGCGAGCGGGACGTCAGCACCCGGGTGAACTCCGCCACCCGCTTGCCCAGTTCGCCCTCCGGCAGCACCTCGTCCACCAGACCGGTGCGCAGCGCCCGCCCGGCGTCGATCAACTCCCCGCTGAACAGCAGGTACTTCGCGGTAGCGGGACCCGTCAGCGCCACCAGCCGCCGGGTCGCGGACGACGGGTACACGATCCCCAGCTTGGCCGGTGTCACACCGAACAGCGCCGTCTCCTCGGCGAACCGCAGGTCGCAGGCGGCCGCCAGCTGCGCCCCGCCGCCCACGCAGTGCCCCCGGACCGCCGCGAGGGTCGGCTTGGGGAACGCGGCGAGGGCCTCCTCGGCCCGTACCGCGAGCTCCTGCGCCTCCTGGGCCGACTCGCGCAGGGCCGAGATGTCGGCCCCGGCGCAGAAGGTGGCGCCCTCACCGGTCAGCACCAGTGCCCGCACCGCAGGATCGGCGGCCAGCTCGTCCAGGACGCGGGGGAGCGCCCGCCACATCGCGGCCGTCATGGCGTTGCGCTTGGCCGGGTGGTGGACGACGACGGTGGCGACCGAGTCGGCGACCCGGTGCAGCAGCTGCGGCTCCATGCAGCGGATGCTATCCACCGGCCCGGCGGCGCCGACCGGCCGGGCGGGACAGGAACGATCGTGTGTCAGGCGCCAACGATCAGAAACCGCTCGATACACGCTGACTTGTGTTCAGTCCACGGGGGCGGCGCGGCGCGTTACCGACACTCAGGGGTGTGGTGACTATCGAGCCCAAGGGTGGCGACCGGACCATGGACGAAACCGCGCCCGCCGGGCCGCTGCCGTACGAAGGTGTCTGGCGGTTCACCGCCCCCGCCGTGGACGCCTCGGTACCGCAGGCCCGGCACGCCGTGCGCGACCTGCTGACCCGCCAGGGCGTCCCCGTCTCCGACGACGTCGCGCACGCCCTGCTGCTGATCGTCTCGGAGCTGGTCACGAACGCGGTCCGGCACGCGGCGGTGCTCTCGCCGGTGCTCGCCGTGGAGGTCGCCGTCGGACCGGAGTGGGTGCGGGTGGCCGTGGAGGACGACCACCCCTACCGGCCGACCGCCCTGGAGACCGACCACGGCCGCACCGGAGGACGCGGTCTGCTCCTGGTCCGCGAGGTCACCCGGGAGACGGGCGGGGCCTGCGACGTGGCCCACACCGCGAGCGGCGGCAAGGTGATCTGGGCCGCCCTGCCCCTCAAGCACACCCCGTAGGTCACCAGCCCGCGGACGGGCCCGTCAGCTCGCGGACCGCCGGACGGGCGGCGTCCAGCACCGTCATGAACCACGCCGAGAAGGTGTCCCGGGCGTGCCGCTCGGCCAGCTCCGCCGGGGAGACGAACACCGTCCCCGCCACCTCTTCCGGGTCCGGACGCAGCTCGGCCTGCACCAGACCGACGAACAGATGGTTGAATTCCTGCTCGACCAGACCGGAGTCGGGGTCCGGGTGGTTGTAGCGCACGGTGCCCGCCTCGGCGAGCAGGGAGGGCGACACCCCGAGCTCCTCGTACGTCCGCCGGGCCGCCGCCGCGAACGGCGCCTCACCCGGGTAGGGGTGACCGCAGCAGGTGTTGGACCACACACCGGGGGAGTGGTACTTGCCGAGCGCCCGCTGCTGGATCAGCAGCCGTCCCCGCTCGTCGAAGAGGAACACGGAGAAGGCGCGGTGCAGCCGCCCGGGCGGCTGGTGCGCGGAGAGCTTCTCCGCGGTGCCGATCGTCACGCCGTTCTCGTCGACCAGTTCCAGCAAAATCGCGTCTGCGGTGCCGTTCGACGAGCTGGGCGTCGCGGTGGCAGGAGTGATCGGCATACCCATCCTTCACATCGGTCCTCGCGCCCCAAGTGTGCCGTACGAATCCGGCACTCTCGGCACTTCCCGGCACACCCGCATGTCCCGGGTGCCCGAGCGGGCACCGGCGACGACCGGTCGGACACCGAGCAGGGGTCCGATGGATGATCGTTCCCGGGAGCCACCTGCCCGGAACCTCCGGGCAGCGCAAAGCGGGAGGACGCCGCGGTGCAGCGGGAGCGTACGGGGGTGTTCAGCGGCGCGGCCCGATGCCTACGCGCCCCCGGGTCACCCGTCGGCCGTGCCCCGCCCCGCTGCCGCTCAGCGGCACAGCCGCGCCTCGTGCTCCGCGTGACCGCTGGGCTCCAGCTGGAAAGTGCAGTGCTCCACGTCGAAGTGGTCGCCCAGGCAGCCCTGCAGTTCGTGCAGCATCTTCTCGTGGCCGATCGCGTTCAGCGCGTCGCCGTTCACCACCACGTGCGCCGACAGCACCGGCATGCCCGAGGTGATCGTCCAGGCATGCAGGTCGTGCACGTCCTCGACGCCGTCCAGGGCCAGTATGTGCGCGCGCACCTCGGCGATGTCCACACCCTTGGGGGCCGCCTCGAGCAGCACGTCCAGGGTCTCCCGCAGCAACCGCCAGGTACGCGGCACGATCATCAGACCGATGAGCAGCGACGCGATCGGGTCGGCGGGCTGCCAGCCCGTGGCCAGGATCACCAGCGCCGAGACGATCACCGCCAGGGAGCCGAGCGCGTCCGCCGCCACCTCCAGGAAGGCGCCCCGTACGTTCAGGCTCTCCTTCTGGCCGCGCATCAGCAGCGTCAGCGACACCATGTTCGCCACCAGGCCGATCGCGCCGAAGACCACGGTGGTCCCGCCCGCGGTGTCGGCCGGCGTGAGGAACCGGTCGATCGCCTCGTACAGCACGTAGCCGCCGACCCCGAGCAGCAGCAGGCAGTTCGCCAGGGCGGCGAGGATCTCGGCCCGGGCGTAGCCGAAGGTGCGCCGGTCGCTCGGCGGGCGGCTCGCGAAGTGGACGGCCAGCAGGGCCATGCCGAGCCCCAGCGCGTCCGTCGCCATGTGCGCGGCGTCGGCGATCAGCGCGAGCGAGTCGGCGACCAGGCCGCCGACGATCTCGACGACCATGACGGTCAGGGTGATCGCCAGCGCCACCCGCAGCCTGCCCCGGTACGCGGCGGTCGCCGTCCCGCCGGCGTGTCCTCCGTGCGCGTGCCCGTGATCGTGCCCAGCCCCCATGAGAAAGCCGCCTCCTCGTCCGCGAGGACGCCCGGCATCCGGCGCCCGCACGCCAGTCAACTACGGGCAGGGGGTATCCGGCAACGCGGCACTGAACACCGTTGTCATCTGCTCTGACCTGGGGAAACGTCCCGCAGGTCAGGGCGGTGCGGGGTGAGAGGAGGAGTCGCGTCCGCCGAACGGGCGCACGGGCCGTCGAGGGGTGGCCTGACCCTGCGCGAACGAGCGCGGACACTGTGCGATGTCCGCGATGCCCGGTCTGGGAGCGCGGTTTGTGGGGCGGGCCCCGGATCCACGATGATGATCGCGGCAAAGGCGGGAGCAAGCGGCGTCGACCGACCGTGAAACGGGCGGTGAACACGGCGTTCCCGGCATCCGATAACCTCTGCCGACATGCCGCCCGGGTGCCCCAGGCACGGGCGCTCCACCATGCACAGGCCCGGCGTCCAGGCGCCGGCACCAGGGAGTGAGTTCGGTTGCCGACCGCCATCCTCACCGGTCAGCAGGTCCCCGGTTCGTCGATCGAGGGCGAGCTGCGGTCCCTGGGCTTCGACGTGCACCTCGCCTCCGGCGCGGCCGACGCCGAGACCCTCCTGGCCCGTGTCCCGGGCGAGGAACGGGTCGCCGTGGTCGACGCCCGCTTCGTGGGCCACCTGCACGCCCTGCGCCTCGGCCTCACCGACCCCCGCTTCCCGCTCGCCGCCATCCCGGGCGCCGTGACCGCCCAGCCGGCCGCCCGCCAGGCGATGACCCGCGCGATGGCCCGCGAGAACTCGGCGGGCGGCGGCACCGCGGTGGCCGTCGACAGCCTCGCCGACCGGATCACGGCCGCCCTCGACGCCGACGGCGCCGCCGTGCACCGCCCCGAGCTCGGCAGTCTCGTCGCCGCCGTCCCCGCCGACCCGCAGGCCCGCAACGAGGCACGGCAGGCCGTCGCCGCCGTGGACGACGAGGCCGTACGCCTGAAGTCGGCGGTCAAGGCCCGCGACGGCTTCGTCACCACCCACCTCGTCAGCCCCTACTCCCGCTACATCGCCCGCTGGTGCGCGCGCCGCGGCCTGACTCCCAACCAGGTCACCACCGCCTCGCTCGTCACCGCGCTGATAGCGGCCGGCTGCGCCGCCACCGGCACCCGCGGCGGCTTCGTCGCCGCCGGCGTCCTGCTCATCGCCTCCTTCGTCCTCGACTGCACCGACGGACAGCTGGCCCGCTACTCCCTGCAGTACTCCACGCTCGGCGCCTGGCTCGACGCCACCTTCGACCGCGCCAAGGAGTACGCCTACTACGCGGGCCTCGCCCTGGGAGCCGCCCGCGGCGGCGACGACGTATGGGCCCTCGCGCTCGGCGCGATGGTCCTCCAGACCTGCCGGCACGTCGTCGACTTCTCCTTCAACGAGGCCAATCACGACGCCTCCGCCAACACCAGCCCCACCGCCGCCCTCTCCGACAAGCTCGACAGCGTCGGCTGGACGGTCTGGGTGCGCCGCATGATCGTGCTGCCCATCGGCGAACGCTGGGCCATGATCGCCGTCCTCACCGCGCTCACCACGCCCCGGATCACCTTCTACGCGCTGCTGATCGGCTGCGCGTTCGCCGCGACATACACCACCGCCGGCCGCGTCCTGCGCTCGCTGACCCGCAAGGCCGTGCGCACCGACCGGGCGGCGAAGGCGCTGGCCGACCTCGCCGACTCGGGACCGCTCGCCGAGGCCGCCGCCAGGGGCCTGCGCCCGGCCGCCCGCCGGCTGCCCGGATTCACCGCTCCCGCCGTCGCCCTGCTCGGCGGCGCCGCCGTCGTCGCGACGGCCGCCCTCACCGGCTTCGGCGGCCCCTGGCCGCTGGTCGCCGCGCTGGTGTACGTCCTGACCTCGGCGCTCGCCGTCGCCCGCCCCCTCAAGGGGGCCCTCGACTGGCTGGTCCCGCCGTTCTTCCGGGCCGCCGAGTACCTCACCGTCCTGTTCCTGGCCGCGAAGGCCGACGTGAACGGCGCCCTTCCGGCGGCTTTCGGGCTGGTGGCCGCGGTCGCCTACCATCACTACGACACGGTCTACCGCATCCGCGGCGACGCGGGCGCGCCGCCGCAGTGGCTGGTGCGGACGATCGGGGGGCACGAGGGCCGCACGCTGGTGATCTGCGTGCTGGCCGTGCTGCTCACCGCCACACAGTTCAAGGTCGCGCTCACGGTCCTCGCCGTGGCCGTGGCGCTCGTGGTGCTCGCCGAGAGCATCCGCTTCTGGGTCGCCGCCCACAAGGTCGGCGCACCCGCCGTACACGACGAAGGAGAACCCGCATGATCGGCCTCGTGCTGGCGGCCGGCGCCGGACGCCGTCTGCGCCCCTACACCGACACCCTGCCGAAGGCACTGGTCCCGGTCGGACCCGAGGGTGCGGAGGACAGCATCACGGTGCTGGACCTGACCCTGGCGAACTTCGCCGAGGTCGGCCTGACCGAGGTCGGGATCATCGTCGGCTACCGCAAGGAAGCCGTGTACGACCGCAAGGAGGAGCTGGAGCAGAAGTACGGCGTCAAGCTCACCCTCATCGACAACGACAAGGCCGAGGAGTGGAACAACGCCTACTCCCTGTGGTGCGGCCGTGACGCCCTCAAGGACGGCGTGATCCTCGCCAACGGCGACACCGTGCACCCGGTCTCCGTCGAGAAGACCCTGCTCGCCGCCCGCGGCGACGGCAAGAAGATCATCCTCGCGCTCGACACGGTGAAGAACCTCGCCGAGGAGGAGATGAAGGTCGTCGTCGACCCCGACAAGGGCGTCCAGCGCATCACCAAGCTGATGGACCCGGCCGAGGCGACCGGCGAGTACATCGGCGTCACCCTCATCGAGGGAGAGGCCGCCGCCGACCTGGCCGACGCGCTGAAGGCCACCTTCGAGCGCGACCCGCAGCTGTACTACGAGGACGGCTACCAGGAGCTCGTCAACCGCGGCTTCAAGGTCGACGTGGCGCCGATCGGCGACGTCAAGTGGGTCGAGATCGACAACCACGACGACCTCGCCAAGGGCAGGGAGATCGCGTGCCAGTACTGACGAGGCTCATCCCGTCGCCGGTCGTCGTGGACATCCGCGCGGGTGCCCTCGACGACCTGGGGGGTGTGCTCGCCGACGAGCGCATCTCCCACTCGGGCAAGCTCGCCGTCGCCGTCAGCGGCGGCTCCGGCGCCCGGCTGCGCGACCGTGTCGCCCCGTCCCTGCCCGGCGCCGACTGGTACGAGGTCGGCGGCGGCACCCTGGACGACGCGATCAAGCTGGCCGGTGCCATGAAGGGCGGCCACTACGACGCGGTCGTCGGCCTCGGCGGCGGCAAGATCATCGACTGCGCCAAGTTCGCGGCGGCGCGCGTCGGCCTCCCGCTGGTCGCCGTGCCGACGAACCTCGCGCACGACGGCCTGTGCTCCCCGGTCGCGACCCTCGACAACGACGCGGGCCGCGGCTCCTACGGTGTGCCGAACCCGATCGCCGTCGTCATCGACCTGGACGTCATCCGCGCGGCCCCGGTCCGTTTCGTGCGCGCCGGCATCGGTGACGCCGTCTCCAACGTCTCCGCGATCGCGGACTGGGAGCTGGCCAACCGGATCAAGGGCGAGCGGATCGACGGCCTGGCCGCCGCGATGGCCCGCCAGGCCGGTGAGGCCGTGCTCCGGCACCCCGGCGGCATCGGCGACAACGAGTTCCTCCAGGTGCTGGCCGAGGCGCTGGTGCTCAGCGGCATCGCCATGTCGGTCTCCGGCGACTCGCGGCCGTCCTCGGGCGCCTGCCACGAGATCAACCACGCCTTCGACCTGCTCTTCCCCGAGCGCGCGGCCGCCCACGGCGAGCAGTGCGGCCTGGGCGCGGCCTTCGCGATGTACCTGCGCGGTGCCCACGAGGAGTCCGTCCACATGGCGGCGGTCCTGCGGCGGCACGGGCTGCCGGTGCTGCCCGAGGAGATCGGGTTCACGCCCGAGGAGTTCTTCCAGGCCGTGGAGTACGCACCCCAGACGCGGCCCGGCCGCTACACGATCCTCGAGCACCTCGACCTGAAAACCGACCAGATCAAGGACCTGTACGCCGACTATGTCAAGGCCATCGGTAGCTGAACTACGCCCGGTCGTCCATCCCGCGGGGGTCAAGGACCGGCGCAGCGGTGAGCACTGGGCGGGACGCCTCTACATGCGCGAGGTCTCGCTGCGGATCGACCGCTACCTGGTGAACACCAGGGTCACGCCCAACCAGCTCACGTACCTGATGACCGTGTGCGGCGTGCTCGCCGCCCCGGCGCTGCTCGTGCCGGGCATCTGGGGCGCCGTGCTCGGCGTGGTCGCGGTCCAGCTGTACCTGCTGCTGGACTGCGTCGACGGCGAGATCGCCCGCTGGCGCAAGCAGTACTCGCTCGGCGGCGTCTACCTGGACCGCGTCGGCGCCTACCTCACCGACGCCGCCGTCCTGGTCGGCCTCGGCCTGCGCGCCGCCGACCTCTGGGGCACCGGCCGGATCGACTGGCTGTGGGCCTTCCTCGGCACCCTGGCCGCGCTCGGCGCCATCCTGATCAAGGCCGAGACCGACCTGGTGGGCGTCGCCCGGCACCAGAACGGGATGCCCCCGGTCAAGGAGGCCGCCTCCGAGATCCGCTCCTCCGGCATGGCACTGGCCCGCCGGGCCGCCGGGGCGCTCAAGTTCCACCGGCTGATCCTCGGCATCGAGGCGTCCCTGCTGATCCTCGTCCTCGCCGTCGTCGACCAGGCGCGCGGCGACCTGTTCTTCACCCGCCTCGGCACCGCCGTGCTCGCCGGCATCGCACTGCTGCAGACCCTGCTGCACCTGGTGTCCATCCTCGCCTCCAGCAGGCTGAAGTGAGCACGCCCATGAAGGTCGGCGCCGTCGTCATCACGATGGGCAACCGCCCCGAGGAACTGCGCGCCCTGCTCGACTCGGTCGCCAAGCAGGACGGCGACCCGGTCCAGGTCGTCGTGGTCGGCAACGGCGCGCCCGTACCGGAGGTGCCGGCCGGCGTGCGCACCGTCGAGCTGCCCGAGAACCTGGGCATCCCCGGCGGCCGCAACGTCGGCATCGAGGCCTTCGGTCCCGGCGGCAGTGACGTCGACATCCTGCTCTTCCTCGACGACGACGGCCTGCTCGCCCGCACCGACACGGCCGAGCTGTGCCGCCGGGCCTTCGCGGCCGACGACGAGCTGGGCATCATCAGCTTCCGCATCGCCGACCCGGACACCGGCGAGACCCAGCGCCGGCACGTCCCGCGGCTGCGCGCCTCCGACCCGATGCGCTCCTCCCGGGTCACCACCTTCCTCGGTGGCGCCAACGCGGTGCGCACCCGCGTCCTCACCCAGGTCGGCGGGCTGCCGGACGCGTTCTTCTACGCCCACGAGGAGACCGACCTGGCCTGGCGGGCCCTCGACGCCGGCTGGATGATCGACTACCGGTCCGACATGGTGCTGAACCACCCCACGACCGCCCCCTCCCGGCACGCGGTCTACCACCGCATGGTCGCCCGCAACCGGGTCTGGCTGGCCCGCCGCAACCTCCCCGCGCTCCTGGTCCCGGTCTACCTCGGGGTATGGATGGCGCTCACCCTGCTGCGCCGGCCCTCGCGCCCCGCCCTGAAGGCCTGGTTCGGCGGCTTCCGCGAGGGCTGGGCCACCCCGTGCGGTCCCCGCCGGCCCATGCGGTGGCGTACGGTGTGGCGCCTGACCCGGCTGGGCCGTCCTCCGGTGATCTGACAAGCTCGTACCGAGAGCGTTCCGGCCCCTACCGGGGCACCCAGGTCCATGCCAGGCCCGCACGGCCGAGCATTTCCGAAGACGAAAGTATCCACCAGTGAGTGAGACAACGCACGACGGCACGGTCGCCATGACCAAGCCCGTGTCGCCCGACGAGGGCCTCACACCGGCCCGGCTCGCCGCCAAGTACGGGCTGTCCGTGAGCGGTGCCAGGCCTTCCCTCATGGAGTACGTCCGTCAGCTCTGGGGGCGGCGGCACTTCATCCTCGCCTTCTCGCAGGCGAAGCTGACCGCCCAGTACAGCCAGGCCAAGCTCGGCCAGCTGTGGCAGGTGGCCACCCCGCTACTGAACGCGTTCGTCTACTTCGCGATCTTCGGCCTGATCCTCGACGCGGGCAAGGGCATGGCCAAGGACGTGTACATCCCGTTCCTGGTGACGGGTGTGTTCGTCTTCACGTTCACCCAGTCCTCGGCGATGGCGGGCGTGCGGGCCATCTCCGGCAACCTCGGACTGGTGCGGGCCCTGCACTTCCCGCGTGCCTCGCTGCCCGTCTCGTTCGCGCTCCAGCAGCTCCAGCAGCTGCTGGCCTCGATGATCGTCATGTTCGCCGTGGCCATCGGCTTCGGCAGCTACCCCACGCTGTCCTGGCTGCTGATCGTCCCGGCACTCCTCCTGCAGTTCCTGTTCAACGTGGGTCTGGCGCTGATCGTGGCCCGCATGGGAGCCAAGACGCCCGACCTGGCCCAGCTGATGCCGTTCATCATGCGGACCTGGATGTACGCCTCGGGCGTCATGTTCTCCATCCCGATCATGCTGAAGGACAAGCCGGGCTGGGTCGCCGACCTGCTCCAGTGGAACCCGGCCGCCGTCTACATGGACCTGATCCGCTTCGCCCTGATCGACGGGTACGGCTCCGAGAACCTGCCGCCGCACGTGTGGGCGGTCGCGCTCGGCTGGGCCGTGGTCCTCGCCGTCGGCGGTTTCGTGTACTTCTGGAAGGCGGAGGAGAGGTACGGCCGTGGCTGAGCAGCAGCAGGACCAGCGGGTGCCGACGGTCATCGCGGACGAGCTGCACATCGTCTACCGCGTCAACGGCGCCCGGACCGGCAAGGGCAGCGCCACCGCGGCACTGAGCCGCATGATCAGGCGGGGCTCCGACGACTCGGCGCGGGGCGTGCGCAAGGTGCACGCCGTGCGCGGCGTCTCCTTCACCGCCTACCGGGGCGAGGCCATCGGCCTGATCGGGTCCAACGGTTCCGGCAAGTCGACGCTGCTGCGGGCCATCGCCGGCCTGCTGCCCGCCGAGCGCGGCAAGGTCTACACCGACGGCCAGCCCTCCCTGCTCGGTGTGAACGCGGCCCTGATGAACGACCTGACCGGCGAGCGGAACGTCATCCTCGGCGGCCTGGCCATGGGCATGACCCGCGAGGAGATCAAGGAGCGCTACCAGGAGATCGTCGACTTCTCCGGCATCAACGAGAAGGGCGACTTCATCACGCTTCCGATGCGCACCTACTCCTCGGGCATGGCCGCCCGGCTGCGCTTCTCCATCGCCGCCGCCAAGGACCACGACGTCCTGATGATCGACGAGGCGCTGGCCACCGGCGACCGCAAGTTCCAGACCCGCTCCGAGGAGCGCATCAGGGAGCTGAAGAAGGAAGCCGGCACCGTCTTCCTGGTCAGCCACAACAACAAGTCCATCCGCGACACCTGCAACCGGGTCCTGTGGCTGGAGCGCGGCGAGCTGCGCATGGACGGCCCGACCGCCGAGGTGCTCAAGGAGTACGAGAAGTTCACGGGCAAGTAGCCCGACACGCCGAGGGCCTCGCCGGAGCAGTTCCGGCGAGGCCCCGCGTCTGCAAAGGAACCGTCAACTCCTGGCGTTTACAGGAATCTTGAAGCCGATCGGTGTGTTGTTGTGATGCGCCGTGCACCCCCGGCGCACGCCCTTGAGTTGTACAACGTAAGCTGTACCGGTCCCGAAACGCGGCACATGGGGCGATAATGCCCGACACCCTGGAGCGGGCCAGCCGCGCGGGTGGCAGGGCGGCGTGTCCGAAATAGTGTGTATTGGGTCGGCAGTGTAGAACGGGAGATGTGACGGCAATGGCTACGGAAACTCCCCCGCTCCGCGAGGCGTGCGCCGTCCCCGCCCGGGGCAGCGCGCGATGACGGCGACCGACACGACGGACGCCGTCGACCCGGAGCGCGTGACCCTCGCCAAGGCCGCCGACGAGAACTTCCCCGTCGCCCCCTTCTTCCTGCCCCGCGCCTGGCGCACCGACCTCATGGCCGTGTACGGCTTCGCCCGACTGGTCGACGACATCGGTGACGGAGACCTCGCGCCCGGCGGCGCCGACGCGCGCCTCCTCGGCGTCCCCGAGGACCGCGCCGACGACCGGCTGCTGATGCTGGACGCCTTCGAGACGGACCTGCGCCGCGTCTTCGGCGGCTCCGACGGCTCCGGCGGCCCGCCCCGTCACCCCCTGCTGCGCCGCCTGGTGCCCACCGTGCGGCGCCGCGCGCTGACTCCCGAGCCCTTCCTCGGCCTGATCGCCGCCAACCGCCAGGACCAGCTCGTCGCACGGTACGAGACCTACGACGACCTGCTCGCCTACTGCGAGCTCTCCGCCAACCCGGTCGGCAGGCTCGTCCTCGCCGTCACCGGCACCTCGACCCCCGAACGGATCCGCCGCTCCGACGAGATCTGCACCGCCCTGCAGATCGTCGAGCACCTCCAGGACGTCGCCGAGGACCTCGCACGGGACCGGGTCTACCTGCCCGCCGAGGACATGAAACGTTTCCACGTGCAGGAGAGCGACCTGGCCGCGCGCACCGCAGGCGCGTCCGTGCGCGCCCTGATCGCGTTCGAGGCCGGGCGCGCCCGCGACCTGCTGAATGAAGGAGCCCCCCTGGTGGGTAGCGTCCACGGCAGGCTGCGGCTGCTGCTGGCGGGATTCGTGGCGGGCGGGAGGGCGGCGCTGCGCGCCATCGCCGCGGCGGATCACGACGTACTTCCCGGCCCGCCCAAGTCCGGCAAGGTCCGCCTGCTGCGCGAGGCGGGCGTGGTCCTGCGAGGAGAGAGGTGATCGGGTCCGTGGAGTCGTCAGCCGACATGCCGGCACCGGTGCTCGCCGCCTACAGCTACTGCGAGGCCGTCACCGGTCAGCAGGCACGCAACTTCGCCTACGGCATCCGGCTGCTGCCCACGCCCAAGCGGCGGGCGATGTCCGCGCTGTACGCGTTCTCGCGCCGCGTCGACGACATCGGCGACGGAGTGCTGGCGGACGACGTCAAGGTGGCCCGGCTGGACGAGACCCGGGCCGTGCTCGCCCGGATCCACGACGGCGCGGTCGACGAGGACGACACCGACCCGGTCGCCGTCGCCCTCGCGCACGCGGCCCGGCAGTTCCCGATCCCGCTCGGCGGCCTCGACGAACTGATCGACGGCGTCCAGATGGACCTGCGCGGCGAGACCTACGAGACGTGGGACGACCTGAAGGTCTACTGCCGCTGCGTGGCGGGCGCCATCGGACGCCTCTCGCTCGGCGTGTTCGGCACCGAACCGGGGGCGCGCGGCGCCGAACGCGCGCCCGAGTACGCCGACACGCTCGGGCTCGCGCTGCAGCTCACCAACATCCTGCGCGACGTCCGGGAGGACGCCGAGGGCGGGCGCACCTACCTGCCCGCCGACGACCTCGCCAAGTTCGGCTGCTCGGCCGGGTTCGACGGGCCCACCCCACCGGAGGGCTCCGACTTCGCGGGTCTCGTGCACTTCGAGGTGCGCCGGGCCCGCGCCCTCTTCGCCGAGGGCTACCGGCTGCTGCCCATGCTCGACCGGCGCAGCGGCGCATGCGTGGCCGCCATGGCCGGCATCTACCGCCGCCTGCTGGACCGCATCGAGCGCGACCCGGAGGCGGTGCTGCGCGGCCGGGTCTCCCTGCCCGGACGCGAGAAGGCGTACGTCGCCGTGCGCGGTCTGTCCGGCCTCGACACCCGCGGCGTCACCCGGCGGGCCGTCAGGAGGCGCGCCTGATGGACGCACCGGGCAGACTCGGCACCCAGGGTCCGCACAGAAGGACCGGCGGACGGCAGAGGGCAACCCTCCGGTGGCGGTCGGCGTCCCTGACTGAGACGGTCGGCCGTACGCCGTTCAAACACCACGGCGACCGGACAGGGAAGGGCGCACCATGACGCAGGGCAACGGCACGCGCGACGGCCGGCCGCTCGCGGACGTCCCGGCCCTCGGCCCCGGCGGGCACGCCGTCGTGGTCGGCGGCGGACTCGCGGGGGTCACCACCGCGCTCGCGCTCGCCGACGCCGGCCTGCGCGTCACCCTGCTCGAAGGGCGCCCACGGCTGGGCGGACTCGCCTTCTCCTTCCAGCGCGGCGACCTCACCGTCGACAACGGCCAGCACGTGTACCTGCGCTGCTGCACCGCCTACCGGTGGTTCCTCGACCGGATCGGCGGAGCGGCGCTCGCACCGGTGCAGGACCGCCTCGACGTACCCGTGGTCGACCTGGGCAGGGCCGAGGGCAACCGGCTCGGCAGGCTGCGGCGCGACGCGCTGCCCGTGCCCCTGCACCTGGGGCGCAGCCTGGCGACCTACCCGCACCTCTCCCTCGCCGAACGCGCCTCGGTGGGGCGTGCCGCGCTCGCGCTCAAGGGACTCGACCTCGCCGATCCGGCCCTGGACACCCAGGACTTCGGCAGCTGGCTGACCGCGCACGGCCAGTCGGCGCGTGCCGTCGAGGCGCTGTGGGACCTGGTCGGCGTCGCCACCCTCAACGCGGTCGCGGGCGACGCCTCGCTCGGGCTCGCCGCGATGGTGTTCAAGACCGGTCTGCTGTCCGACCCCGGAGCGGCCGACATCGGCTGGGCCCGCGTACCGCTGGGCGAACTGCACGACCGGCTGGCCCGCGACGCGCTCGACTCCGCAGGCGTCCGCACCGAGGTCCGCACCCGCGTCACCTCCGTCTCGGCGAACGAGAGGGGCGGCTGGAGCGTTCAGGTTCCCGGCGAGACCCTCGACGCGGACGCCGTCGTCCTCGCCGTACCCCAGCGCGAGGCGTACGACCTGCTGCCGGACGGCGCGCTCGACGCCCCGGGCAACCTCCTGGAGATCGGCACCGCGCCGATCCTCAACGTCCACGTGGTCTACGACCGCAAGGTGCTCGCCGCGCCGTTCCTCACGGCGCTCGGAACCCCGGTGCAGTGGGTGTTCGACCGCACCGAGGCCTCCGGGCTGAAGGAGGGGCAGTACCTGGCGCTGTCCCAGTCGACCGCGCAGAACGAGATCGACGAGCCCGTGGCCGTGCTGCGCGAGCGGTACCTGCCCGAACTGGAGCGCCTGCTGCCCCGCGCCCGGGGTGCCGAGGTGAAGGACTTCTTCGTGACCCGGGAGCGCACCGCCACGTTCGCCCCCGCCCCCGGCGTCGGCCGCCTCAGGCCCGGCGCCCGCACCAAGGCCCCCGGCCTGTACCTGGCCGGAGCGTGGACCGCCACCGGGTGGCCCGCGACCATGGAGAGTGCGGTTCGCAGCGGTGTCGGGGCGGCGGCCGCCGCGCTCGGCGCCCTGGGCCGGTCCCGCGGCCTCCTTCCCGATTTCTTCGAGGAGGCCGCGTGAAAGCCGATCCGCGCGGGACCGGTTCCCGCACTCCCGGCACCGCAACTGGAGGAATGACTGTGCCCACTGTGCCCCCGGCCCCGACGGCCGATCGACGGACCACGGTGGACGTGACCGCGCTTCTGGAGCGCGGCCGGACCCTGGCCACGCCGGTCCTGCGGGCGGCGGTCGACCGCCTGGCGCCTCCCATGGACACCGTCGCCGCCTACCACTTCGGCTGGATCGACGCCCAGGGCAACCCCGCGGACGGCGACGGCGGCAAGGCCGTGCGCCCCGCGCTCGCCGTGCTCTCCGCCGAGGTCACCGGCGCCGCGCCCGAGGTCGGCGTGCCCGGTGCGGTGGCCGTCGAACTGGTGCACAACTTCTCCCTGCTGCACGACGACCTGATGGACGGCGACGAGCAGCGCCGCCACCGCGACACCGTCTGGAAGGTGCACGGCCCCGCCCAGGCCATCCTGGTCGGCGACGCCCTGTTCGCGCTGGCCAACGAGGTGCTCCTCGAACTGGGCACCGTCGAGGCCGGCCGCGCCACCCGCCGGCTGACCAAGGCCAGCCGCGCCCTCATCGACGGCCAGGCCCAGGACATCTCCTACGAGCACCGCGACCGCGTCAGCGTCGAGGAGTGCCTGGAGATGGAGGGCAACAAGACCGGCGCCCTGCTCGCCTCCGCCAGCTCCATCGGCGCGGTCCTCGGCGGCGCCGACGAGCACACCGCCGACACGCTCGAGAAGTACGGCTACCACCTGGGCCTCGCCTTCCAGGCCGTCGACGACCTGCTCGGCATCTGGGGCGACCCGGACGCCACCGGCAAGCAGACCTGGAGCGACCTGCGCCAGCGCAAGAAGTCGCTGCCGGTCGTCGCCGCCCTCGCGGCCGGCGGGCCGGCCTCCGAGCGGCTCGGTGACATCCTCACGGCCGACGCCAAGGCCAGCGACTTCGCGAACTTCTCCGAGGAGGAGTTCGCGGCCCGCGCCGCCCTCATCGAGGAAGCGGGCGGACGGGAATGGACCGCCGACGAGGCGCGTCGCCAGCACACCATCGCCATCGAAGCCCTCGACGCCGTCGACATGCCCGACCGGGTACGGGACCGGTTCACGGCGCTCGCGGACTTCGTCGTCGTACGAAAGAGATGATCATTATCGGTCGAATAGCCCTCGCGTAGTCGCCGGCCGGTGTCGTGGAGACACGAGCACCGGCCGACGGCGGACCCAGCAGACGCACCACATGCACACTGCACGAAGGGGAAGCCATGACAGCGACGACCGACGGAAGCACCGGAGCCTCCCTGCGGCCCCTGGCAGCCTCGGCCAGCGACACCGACATCACGATCCCCGACGCGGCGGCCGGGGTACCCGAAGCCGCCGCACGCGCCACCCGGCGCGCCACCGACTTCCTGCTCTCCAAACAGGACGCCCAGGGCTGGTGGAAGGGCGACCTCGAGACGAACGTCACGATGGACGCCGAGGACCTGCTCCTGCGTCAGTTCCTGGGCATCCAGGACGAGGAGACCACGCGCGCCGCCGCCCTGTTCATCCGCGGCGAGCAGCGCGAGGACGGCACCTGGGCCACCTTCTACGGCGGCCCCGGCGAACTGTCCGCCACCATCGAGGCCTACGTCGCCCTCCGCCTGGCCGGCGACGCGCCCGACGCCCCGCACATGGCGCGGGCCTCGGAGTGGGTCAGGTCCCGCGGCGGTATCGCCTCCGCCCGCGTCTTCACCCGGATCTGGCTGGCCCTGTTCGGCTGGTGGAAGTGGGACGACCTGCCCGAACTCCCGCCGGAGCTCATCTATTTCCCCACCTGGGTCCCGCTCAACATCTATGACTTCGGCTGCTGGGCCCGGCAGACCATCGTGCCGCTCACCATCGTCTCCGCGAAGCGGCCGGTGCGTCCCGCCCCCTTCCCGCTGGACGAACTGCACACCGACCCGGCCCGCCCCGTCCCGCCGCGCCCGCTCGCCCCGGTGGCCAGCTGGGACGGCGCCTTCCAGCGCATCGACAAGGCCCTGCACGCCTACCGCAAGGTCGCCCCGCGCCGACTGCGCCGGGCCGCGATGAACAGCGCCGCCCGCTGGATCATCGAGCGGCAGGAGAACGACGGCTGCTGGGGCGGCATCCAGCCGCCCGCCGTCTACTCGGTCATCGCGCTCTACCTGCTCGGCTACGACCTCGAACACCCGGTGATGCGCGCGGGGCTGGAGTCGCTGGACCGTTTCGCCGTGTGGCGCGAGGACGGGGCCCGGATGATCGAGGCCTGCCAGTCCCCGGTGTGGGACACCTGCCTCGCCACCATCGCGCTGGCCGACGCCGGGGTGCCCGAGGACCACCCGCAGCTGGTGAAGGCATCGGACTGGATGCTCGGCGAGCAGATCGTGCGCCCCGGCGACTGGTCGGTCAAGCGCCCCGGACTGCCGCCCGGCGGCTGGGCGTTCGAGTTCCACAACGACAACTACCCCGACATCGACGACACCGCCGAGGTGGTCCTCGCCCTGCGCCGGGTCAAGCACCACGACCCGGAGCGGGTGGAGAAGGCGATCGGCCGCGGGGTGCGCTGGAACCTCGGCATGCAGTCCAGGAACGGCGCCTGGGGCGCCTTCGACGTCGACAACACCAGCGCCTTCCCCAACCGGCTGCCGTTCTGCGACTTCGGCGAGGTCATCGACCCGCCGTCCGCGGACGTCACCGCGCACGTGGTGGAGATGCTCGCCGTCGAGGGCCTCGCCCACGACCCGCGCACCCGCCGCGGCATCCAGTGGCTGCTGGACGCACAGGAGGCCGACGGCTCGTGGTTCGGCCGCTGGGGCGTCAACTACGTCTACGGCACCGGATCCGTGATCCCCGCCCTGACCGCGGCCGGGATGCCCACCACGCACCCCGCCATCCGCCGCGCGGTGCGCTGGCTGGAGTCCGTCCAGAACGAGGACGGCGGCTGGGGCGAGGACCTGCGCTCCTACCGCTACGTCAGGGAATGGAGCGGCCGGGGCGCCTCGACCGCCTCGCAGACCGGCTGGGCACTGATGGCCCTGCTGGCGGCGGGGGAGCGGGAGTCCAAGGCCGTGGAGCGCGGCGTCGCGTGGCTGGCGGCGACCCAGCGGGAGGACGGCTCCTGGGACGAGCCCTACTTCACGGGCACCGGCTTCCCGTGGGACTTCTCCATCAACTACCACCTCTACCGGCAGGTCTTCCCGCTCACCGCGCTCGGCCGGTACCTCCACGGGGAGCCCTTCGCCAAGAAGGCGACCAGGTCCGTCGTGACCGAGCCCGTCACGACCGAGGTGAAGGGCAGCCGATGACCTCGCGGACCGGCCCGTCCCCGCTGCTGATCGCCTGCGCGCTCGGCATCGAGCACCTCGCCCTGCGCACCGGCGACCGCGCCGGCGCCGGCGGGCCGGTCACCGTCCTGCGCACCGGCATGGGCCCTAAGGCGGCCGCACGCTCGGTCGCCCGGGTCCTCGCCGACCCGGCCCTCGACGGCGCCGCCGTGCTCGCCACGGGCTTCTGCGCGGGACTCGCCCCCGGCATGCACCCCGGCGACCTGGTCGTCGCCGAGGAGACCCGGGACCCCGGCTCCACCGTCGCGTGCGTCGCGACCGACCGGCTCGTGAAGGAACTCACGCGAGCCGTCCCCGGGCGCACCGTCCACACCGGGCCGCTCACCGGCTCGGACCACGTCGTCCGCGGCCCCGAACGCGCCGACCTGCTCGCGACCGGCGCGATCGCCGTGGACATGGAGTCCGCGGCCACGCTCCTGAGCGCCGTCCGCACGGGCCCGCGCCCCGTTGCGGCCGTCCGGGTGGTCGTGGACGCCCCGGAACACGAACTCGTCCGGATCGGCACCGTGCGCGGTGGAATATCGGCTTTCCGTGTTCTCCGATCCGTTCTTCCCGCATTTTTCGAATGGCACCGTTCTTTGCTGCTCCCCCGGAGGTGAGCCAGATGGCCATGCCGCTGCGCCAGTCCATCAAGGTCGCTACATACCTGGCCGAACAGAAGATTCGCCGACGGGACAAGTTCCCGCTCATCGTGGAGCTCGAGCCGCTCTTCGCCTGCAACCTGGCGTGCGAGGGGTGCGGCAAGATCCAGCACCCGGCCGGGGTGCTCAAGCAGCGCATGCCGGTCGCGCAGGCCGTGGGAGCGGTGCTCGAATCGGGGGCGCCGATGGTGTCCATCGCCGGTGGCGAACCCCTGATGCACCCGCAGATCGACGAGATCGTGCGGCAGTTGGTCGCCAAGCGGAAGTACGTCTTCCTGTGCACCAACGCCATGCTCATGCGCAAGAAGATGGACAAGTTCAAGCCCTCGCCGTACTTCGCGTTCGCGGTGCACATCGACGGGCTGCGCGAGCGGCACGACGAGTCCGTGGCCAAGGAGGGCGTGTTCGACGAGGCCGTGGAGGCCATCAAGGAGGCCAAGCGGCGCGGCTTCCGGGTCACCACCAACTCGACCTTCTTCAACACCGACACCCCGCAGACCATCGTCGAGGTGCTCAACTTCCTCAACGACGACCTCAAGGTCGACGAGATGATGATCTCGCCCGCCTACGCCTACGAGAAGGCGCCCGACCAGGAGCACTTCCTGGGCGTGGAGCAGACCCGCGAGCTGTTCAAGAAGGCGTTCTCGGGCGGGAACCGGGCCCGCTGGCGGCTCAACCACTCCCCGCTGTTCCTCGACTTCCTCGAGGGCAAGGTCGACTTCCCGTGCACGGCGTGGGCGATCCCGAACTACTCGCTCTTCGGCTGGCAGCGCCCCTGCTACCTGATGAGCGACGGATACGTCCCGACGTACCGGGAGCTGATCGAGAAGACCGACTGGGACAAGTACGGCCGCGGCAAGGACCCGCGCTGCGACAACTGCATGGCGCACTGCGGCTACGAGCCCACGGCGGTCCTGGCCACCATGGGCTCGCTCAAGGAGTCCCTGCGCGCCATGCGCGAGACCGTCTCGTCCAACCGGGAGTGACGTCATGACCGCCATTCCCTTGGGGCTCCCCGGGGTACCGGTCCGGCCGGTCGCCGAGCGACGCGTGTCGCGGCGGATCCAGGTCGGGCCGGTGGCGGTCGGGGGCGGCGCCCCGGTGTCGGTGCAGTCGATGACGACGACCCGCACCTCCGACATCGGGGCGACGCTCCAGCAGATCGCCGAGCTGACGGCTTCGGGCTGCCAGATCGTCCGGGTGGCCTGCCCGACGCAGGACGACGCCGACGCGCTGCCGGTGATCGCCAAGAAGTCGCAGATCCCGGTGATCGCGGACATCCACTTCCAGCCCAAGTACGTCTTCGCCGCCATCGAGGCGGGCTGCGCCGCGGTCCGGGTCAACCCGGGCAACATCAAGCAGTTCGACGACAAGGTCAAGGAGATCGCCAAGGCGGCGAAGGACCACGGCACGCCCATCCGCATCGGCGTGAACGCGGGCTCCCTGGACCGCCGCCTGCTCCAGAAGTACGGCAGGGCGACGCCGGAGGCGCTGGCGGAGTCGGCCCTGTGGGAGGCGTCGCTCTTCGAGGAGCACGACTTCCGGGACATCAAGATCTCGGTCAAGCACAACGACCCGGTCGTCATGGTCGAGGCCTACCGTCAGCTCGCCGCCCAGTGCGACTACCCGCTCCACCTCGGCGTCACCGAGGCCGGCCCCGCCTTCCAGGGCACCATCAAGTCGGCCGTCGCCTTCGGCGCGCTGCTCTCCCAGGGCATCGGCGACACCATCCGGGTGTCCCTCTCCGCCCCGCCGGTCGAGGAGATCAAGGTCGGCATCCAGATCCTCGAGTCGCTGAACCTGCGCCAGCGCGGCCTGGAGATCGTCTCCTGCCCGTCCTGCGGCCGCGCCCAGGTCGACGTGTACAAGCTGGCCGAAGAGGTCACCGCCGGTCTGGAGGGCATGGAGGTGCCGCTGCGGGTCGCCGTCATGGGCTGCGTCGTCAACGGCCCCGGCGAGGCCCGCGAGGCCGACCTCGGCGTCGCCTCCGGCAACGGCAAGGGCCAGATCTTCGTCAAGGGCGAGGTCATCAAGACCGTGCCCGAGTCCAAGATCGTGGAGACCCTCATCGAGGAGGCCATGAAGATCGCCGAACAGATGGAGAAGGACGGCGCGTCGGGGGAGCCGGCCGTCACCGTGAGCTGACACACCACGGACCGAAGGGGGCCCGAGCGTGACGATTCTGGAGAACATCCGGGGACCACGCGACCTGAAGGCGCTGTCCGAGACGGAACTCGGTGAACTGTCCGACGAAATACGGGACTTCCTGGTGCACGCGGTCGCCCGCACCGGCGGTCACCTCGGACCCAACCTCGGCGTGGTGGAGCTCACCGTCGCCCTGCACCGCGTCTTCGATTCGCCGCACGACCGCATCCTGTGGGACACCGGTCACCAGAGCTACGTGCACAAACTGCTGACAGGGCGTCAGGACTTCTCCAAGCTGCGGAGCAAGGGCGGCCTGTCCGGCTATCCCTCGCGCGAGGAGTCCGCGCACGACGTCATCGAGAACAGCCACGCCTCCACCGTCCTCGGCTGGGCCGACGGCCTGGCCAAGGCCCGCCAGGTCAGGGGGGAGAGCAGCCATGTCGTCGCCGTGATCGGTGACGGCGCGCTCACCGGCGGCATGGCCTGGGAGGCGCTGAACAACATCGCGGCGGCCAGGGACCGGCCGCTGATCGTCGTCGTCAACGACAACGAACGCTCGTACGCGCCGACCACCGGCGGCCTCGCCAACCATCTGGCCACCCTGCGCACCACCGACGGCTACGAGCGGGCCCTGGCCTGGGGCAAGGACGTCCTCCAGCGCACGCCCGTGGTCGGCAACACCGTCTACGAGGCCCTGCACGGCGCGAAGAAGGGCTTCAAGGACGCCTTCGCCCCGCAGGGCCTCTTCGAGGACCTGGGACTGAAGTACCTCGGCCCGATCGACGGGCACGACATCGGCGCCGTCGAGTCGGCGCTGCGCCGCGCCAAGCGCTTCCACGGTCCGGTGCTGGTGCACTGCCTCACCGAGAAGGGCCGCGGCTACGAGCCCGCCCTGCGCGACGAGGAGGACCACTTCCACACCGTCGGCGTGATGGACCCCCTCACCTGCGAGCCGCTCAAACCTGCGGGTGGGCCGTCCTGGACCTCCGTGTTCGGTGAGGAGATCGTCCGGATCGGCGAGGAGCGCGAGGACGTGGTGGCGATCACCGCGGCCATGCTGCACCCCGTCGGCCTCGCCCCCTTCGCGGCACGTTTCCCCGACCGGGTCTGGGACGTCGGCATCGCCGAGCAGCACGCCGCCGTCTCCGCCGCCGGTCTCGCCACCGGCGGACTGCACCCGGTCGTCGCCGTCTACGCCACCTTCCTCAACCGGGCCTTCGACCAGCTGCTCATGGACGTGGCGCTGCACCGCTGCGGCGTCACCTTCGTCCTGGACCGGGCGGGCGTCACCGGCGTCGACGGGGCCTCGCACAACGGCATGTGGGACATGTCCGTCCTCCAGGTCGTCCCCGGCCTGCGCATCGCCGCCCCGCGCGACGCCGACCAGCTGCGCGCCCAGCTGCGCGAGGCGGTCGCCGTCGAGGACGCGCCGACGCTGCTGCGCTTCCCCAAGGAGTCGGTCGGACCCGTCGTACCCGCCGTGGACCGGATCGGCGGCCTGGACGTCCTGCACGCCGCGGACCGGCCCGAGGTGCTGCTCGTGGCCGTCGGCGTGATGGCGTCCGTCTGCCTGGGCGCCGCCGAGCTGCTGGAGGCCCGCGGCATCGGCTGCACCGTCGTCGACCCCCGCTGGGTCAAGCCCGTCGACCCGGCGCTCGCGCCCCTCGCGGCCCGGCACCGCCTGGTGGCCGTCGTCGAGGACAACAGCCGCGCGGCCGGGGTCGGTTCCGCGGTGGCCCTGGCGCTCGGCGACGCCGAGGTCGACGTCCCCGTGCGCCGCTTCGGCATCCCCGAGCAGTTCCTCGCGCACGCCAAGCGTGCCGAGGTGCTCGCGGACGTCGGCCTCACCCCGGTCGACGTGGCCGGCCGGATCAGCGCGAGCCTGGCCCTCGCCGGACCGGCCGGTGCGCAGCCCGGGGGACCGGCAGTGGAACAGTCCGGCGACGGACGGATCGTCATGCCAGCGCAAGGAGAGAACTGAATGACCAAGGGGTTCGACCTCGCCGCGCTCCTGGCCGAGCGCGGGGCCGAGCGGTACGAGCTGCACGCCAGGCACCTCAACCACCAGCTGCCGCGCATGCTGCGCACCATCGGCTTCGACAAGGTCTACGAGCGGGCCGAGGGAGCGCACTTCTGGGACGCCGAGGGCAACGACTACCTGGACATGCTCGCCGGGTTCGCGGTGATGGGCCTGGGACGCCACCACCCGGTCGTCCGCAAGGCGCTGCACGACGTGCTCGACGCCTCGCTCGCCGACCTGACCCGGTTCGACTGCCCGCCGCTGCCCGGACTGCTGGCGGAGAAGCTGCTCTCCTACAGCCCCCACCTGGACCGGGTCTTCTTCGGCAACAGCGGCACCGAGGCGGTCGAGACCGCGCTGAAGTTCGCCCGCTACGCGACCGGCAGGAGGAGGATCCTCTACTGCACGCACGCCTTCCACGGCCTGACCACCGGCTCGCTCTCCGTCAACGGCGAGGACGGGTTCCGCAAGGGCTTCGCGCCGCTGCTGCCCGACACCGCCGTCCCGCTGGGCGACCTGGACGCCCTGGCCCGGGAGCTGAAGAAGGGCGACGTGGCCGCCCTGATCGTGGAGCCGGTCCAGGGCAAGGGCGTCCACGAGGCCCCGCCGGGCTATCTGCTCGCCGCGCAGGAACTGCTGCACCGGCACAAGGCGCTGCTGATCGCCGACGAGGTGCAGACGGGCCTGGGCCGTACCGGGAAGTTCTACGCCTACCAGCACGAGGACGGCGTCGAGCCCGACCTGGTCTGCGTCGCCAAGGCGCTGTCCGGCGGCTACGTGCCGGTCGGGGCCACCCTGGGCAAGGACTGGATCTTCCAGAAGGTGTACTCCTCGATGGACCGCGTGCAGGTCCACTCGGCGAGCTTCGGGTCCAACGCGCAGGCCATGGCCGCCGGACTCGCGGTGCTGTCGGTGATGGAGAACGAGGAGATCGTGGCGAACGCCGCCGCGGTGGGGGAGCGGCTGAAGTCCCGGCTGGCGGCGCTGGTGGACCGCTACGAGCTGCTGGCCGACGTCCGGGGCCGCGGGCTGATGATCGGCATCGAGTTCGGCCGGCCCAGCTCCCTGAAGCTGCGCAGCCGCTGGACGATGCTGCAGGCCGCACGGAAGGGACTGTTCGCCCAGATGGTGGTCGTGCCGCTCCTGCAGCGGCACCGGATCCTGACCCAGGTGTCCGGCGACCACCTGGAGGTGATCAAACTGATCCCGCCGCTGATCATCGACACCGACGACGCCGACCGGTTCGTCGACGCCTTCACCGACGTGATGGAGGACGCCCACAACGGCGGTGGCCTGATGTGGGACTTCGGCAAGACACTGGTCAAGCAGGCGGTGGCCAACCGCTGAGGGTGGCTTTTGCCTCAGAGGCAAGAGATTTGCCTCTGAGGCAAGATGCGGGCTGAATGGAGCCATGAGCTCCTCCGAGACCGGCCCCGCCGAAGGGGCGGTCGCCGCCGTCGCGCCCCGGCTCCGTGAGCTGCGGCGGCGGGCCGCCCTCACCCTGGAGACCGCGGCCCGCGCCGCGGGGCTCTCGCCCGCCCACCTCTCCCGCCTGGAGACGGGGCAGCGCCAGCCCTCGCTGCCGATGCTGCTCGCCCTCGCCCGCGTCTACGGTACGACCGTCGCGGAGCTGCTGGGCGAGAGCACCGCCGACCGGGACGCCGTCGTACGGGGTGCCGACATGGAACCCACCACGGCGGGCGGCTGGACGTACTGGCAGGCGGGCGCGCCGGGCCGCGGCATGCAGGCCCTGCGCGTCCAGGTGCCGTACGGCTCGCAGGGCGACGTCGTGCGGGTGCACCCCGGGGAGGAATGGCTGCACGTCCTGCGGGGCCGGTTGCGCCTGCGCCTCGGGGACACCGAGCACCGGCTCACCGCGGGGGACAGTGCCCACTTCGACTCCATGACCCCGCACCGGATCGCGGCCCGGGACCCCGACGGGGTCGAGCTGCTCTTCGTCCACACCCTGCTGCAGAGCCCGACGGCCGCCCTGTGCCTCGGCCCGACCCCTGGAGAGACGCCATGAGCACCATGGAGGACAAGTTCCCGCGCGCCCTGTGGGTGCGGCTGCTCGTCTACATCGCCCTCGGGCACGTCTTCGGCGGCTTCCTCTACCTACTGTTCGAGGTGGGCGCCAGGTGACGTCGTGCGCCGGCGGGTGGCTCAGTCCACCATCCGCTCGCGCAGCCGCTCCCGGGTCCCGGCCGTGACCCGCAGCCCCCGCTCCAGGTAGGCGTCGACGTCGCCCCAGGTCTCCTCGATCGTCTCCAGGGCCGCCGCCAGGTACTCGGCGCGCGCGTCGAACAGAGGGCTGAGCAGCTCCATGACCTCGGGGGAGTAGGCGGAGGCGGCGGAGCCGCTGCGGCGCACCTTGTAGCGGCGGTGCGCGGCGTTCGACTTCAGGTAGTCCTCGACGACTGCGTCGCGCTCGACGCCCAGGGCGAGCAGGGTGACCGCGATCGACAGACCCGCCCGGTCCTTGCCCGCCGCGCAGTGCATCAGTACGGGGACGCTGTCCTCGGCGAGTGCGTGCAGGACCCGGGAGTGCTCCTCCGTGCGCTCCGTCACCATCGTGCGGTAGGAGTGGATCATCCGGTTCGCCGCCTTGTCGTCGGCGAGCAGCTCGCGCAGCTGGTCGAGGTCTCCGTCACGGACCATCTTCCAGAACTCGGCGCCGTCGGCCGGATCGCTCAGCGGCAGGTTCACGTTGCGCACGCCCGGCAGCTCGACGTCCGCCCCTTCGAGCTTCAGGTCGGCCGCGTTGCGGAAGTCGAAGATCGTGTGCAGGCCCAGCGTGGCCAGGAAGGCGGTGTCCTCCCCGGTGGCGTGCGCGAGGTGGCCGCTGCGGAACAGCACGCCCTGTCGCACCCGCCGGCCGTCCACGGTCGGCAGTCCGCCCAGGTCCCGGAAGTTGCGCACTCCGGTCAGCTCGGGTTCGGTCGACGGGACCTGCTGCGTCACGGGGGGCTCCTCCCACTCGGCGCCGCCGCCGCTGCTCGCCGACGGGCACCTCGACGATACGGCATCACCCGTACGGGAAAGCCGTTCGGTGCGGGCTGTTGCGGGCGGATAAGAGTTATCTGTCCGAATTGGTGGATTGATGACAACTGGCCCTGAAATGGCGAAGGCTGGAAAAGGGGCGCGTGAGCAGCGTCATATCCGTGACGGTGCGTTGTCCGTCATGTTCACGTAATTCAGTTGGTTCTCAAGGACTTTCAGGAAAGGCGGGGTGGCGGAAATCGACGCAGGGTTACCGCTTGTTCCCGTAAAGGATCAATCGGAACACCCGTCCAAGGAATCCCACGCTTGTCCGTGCGTGTCCCGGTCCCTTACGTTCACCACCGATCCGGACGGACGCCTAATCCTGCCGCCGACCGGAGCCCGCACTCATCGACCACCCGTACCCGGCAGGAGCGGGGGACCCACAGGTAGAACTGCCTGTTCCGGTTCCCGGAACGGCTTGGGGTAAAGCCGCGTTTCGACGCGGCCGGGCATCTCCAGCCCGCACCCGACAGCTCACCTCGCAGGCGCCGGAGAGGAATTCGCCATGCCCGCGAAGGGTAAGCACCGCCGTACCAGGGCCATGCGCCTGACCCGCACCATCGCCATCGCCGGATCCGGTGGCGCCGCGCTCGCGCTCCCGCTGATGGGCGCCGCCGCCGCCAACGCCGCTCCGGCGCACTCGGTCTCCGAGCAGGCCGTGCAGTCCGTGGCGACGTCGGCGAAGAAGACCGCCGCGAGCGGCTCCGAGAAGAACGCGGATGCCCGCACGTACACCGTGAAGAGCGGTGACTACCTGTCGAAGATCGCCGACGAGCAGGACGTCGACGGCGGCTGGAAGAAGCTGTACGCGGACAACCGCGAGGCCGTCGGCGCCGACCCGTCGCTGATCCACCCGGGCCTCGAACTGTCCATCGGCGGCCAGGCCGCCAAGTCCTCGGCGCCCTCGCACAAGCCCGCCGAGAAGCCGGCCCAGAAGTCGACGGACGCCGAGAAGACCTCCTCCTCGGACTCCTCCGAGTCGTCCGAGTCCGCCGGCACCGGCACCCAGTCCGCGGCCACCACCAGCGGTTACACCTCCCCGGTCGCGGGCGGCACCGTCGGCACGCCGTACCACCAGTCCGGCAGCATGTGGTCCAGCGGCTACCACACCGGCACCGACTTCGTCGTCCCCACCGGCACCTCCCTCAAGGCCGTCGGCGCGGGCACCGTCGTCTCGGCCGGCTGGGGCGGCGCGTACGGCAACCAGGTCGTCATCCAGCTCGCCGACGGCCACTACGCCCAGTACGCCCACCTCTCCTCGCTCTCCGTCTCCGCCGGCCAGTCGGTGACGGCGGGTCAGCAGGTCGGCCTCTCGGGTGCCACCGGCAACGTGACCGGCCCGCACCTGCACTTCGAGATCCGCACCACGCCGGACTACGGCTCGGACATCGACCCGATCGCGTTCCTGCGCTCGCACGGCGTCTCCGTCTGACGACCCGCTTCCGCGCGGCCTCGCGCCCCGAAGGCCGGACCCCGATCCCCGGGTCCGGCCTTCGGCGTATTCCGGAATTGACGAACACTTTAGGCGTGGCCTTTCTCACCGCCCGTCAACCCCGCCCTACGGTCGCGTAGGTCACATTCCAAGGTGAATCATGGGCCGACGTGGCAGACGATTCGAAGAGTGACAGCAGAGCAGTGATCGGGTCGTACGTGGCGGTGGGGGACAGCTTCACCGAAGGCGTCGGCGACCCCGGTCCCGACGGGGCGTTCGTCGGCTGGGCCGACCGACTCGCCGTACTGCTCGCGGACCGGCGCCCCGAGGGCGGCTTCACGTACACGAACCTCGCCGTGCGCGGCAGGCTCCTCGACCAGATCGTGGCCGAACAGGTCCCGCGGGTCGTGGCCCTCGCGCCGGACCTGGTCTCGTTCGCGGCGGGCGGCAACGACATCATCCGGCCCGGCACCGACCCCGACGAGGTCGCCGAACGGTTCGAACTGGCGGTGGCCGCGCTGACCGCCGCGGCCGGCCGCGTCCTGGTGACCACCGGGTTCGACACCCGCGGGGTGCCCGTCCTCAAGCATCTGCGCGGCAAGATCGCCACTTACAACGGACACGTCCGCGCCATCGCCGACCGCTACGGATGCCCGGTGCTCGACCTGTGGTCGCTGCGCAGCGTCCAGGACCGCAGGGCGTGGGACGCCGACCGGCTGCACCTGTCGCCGGAGGGTCACACCCGGGTTGCGCTGCGCGCGGGCCAGGCGCTCGGCCTGCCCGTCCCGGCCGACCCGGACCAGCCCTGGCCGCCACTGCCGCCCCGCGGCACGCTGCACGTGCGGCGCGACGACGTGCAGTGGGCGCGCGAGTACCTGGTGCCGTGGATCGGCCGCCGGCTGCGCGGCGAGTCGTCGGGCGACCACGTGACGGCCAAGGGAACGCTGTCGCCGCACGACATCAAGACGTGGCTCGCCTCGGTGGCCTGAGGCCGGCCCGAGGCGGGGCGGGCCGGGTCACCGGCGTCCGCTCGGCGCCCCCTGACGCCGCGTGGACGCCGGGACCGCCCGCTCCAGGCCCAGCTCCCGGGCCAGCGCCTCGTCCACCCACTCCTGCGCCCGGGCCCGCGACACCGTGCCCGTGTACGACGTGAGCTGTACGGCGAGCCCGTCCAGCAGCGCCGTCAGACGCAGGGCGGCGGCGTCCGGCTCGGGGCAGGAGAACTCGCCGGCGGCGACACCCTCGGCGATGACCGCGGAGATCGCCGCCTTCCACTGGCGGTCCAGCTCGCGCGTGACCTCCCGCAGCGCGGGTTCGCGCGGCGCCGCCGCCCAGCCCTCGATCCACAATCGCCAGCCCTTGGCCTGACCGGTGGGCGCGTACCACCGCACGGCCGCCCGCAGGCGGCGCAGCGGCGACGTACGCCGGGCCAGCAGCCGGTGCAGGTGGGCGAGGTCGGCCTCGGCGGCGTGGGTGAACGCGGCGGCGACCAGCCGCTCCTTCGTGGAGAAGTGGTAGAGCACCAGGGCGTTGCTGACCCCGAGCGCGGCGGCCACGTCGGCGATCCGCAACGCCGCCACGCCCCGCGCCGAAATCTGCTCGATGGCCGCGCGCAACAGCTCCTCGCGCCGCTCCGCCACGCTCAACCGGACTCTCCCCACGCCCGTCACCCTATACAGGCACTCCGGAGCGCGGCGACGCCCTCGTGGTCAGGTCCGGGCCGGGAACACGGGTGTGACCTCCGTCGTTCGAGGTGACGTAGGACGGGATGACCGTCATGAGAACCCGCACCACTCCACCTGGAGGTACCGTGGCCGCTTTCCGTTCCCCGAGTCCCGGGTTCAGCGTGCCGCGGCCCGCCGCCTTCGGCGTGGCCCCGGGCGGCGAGCGCATGGCGCGCATCCGCAGATCGCCGAACTTCCGCGACGGCGTCTTCCAGAACCCCGGCGGTACCGCCAGGATCCGGCCCTCCGGCTCGGCCGCCGAGTTCGCGAAGATCTACTTCGACAAGGAGGCGCGTCGCCGCCGGGCCCCGCAGGGTTCGATCCCGGTGCACGCCACCACCCTCGCCGACCTCGCCCGGCCGTCGGCCACCGGGCTCCGGCTGACCTGGATGGGTCACTCCAGCGTGCTCGCCGAGATCGACGGGCAGCGGGTGCTCTTCGACCCCGTGTGGGGCGAGCGCTGCTCCCCCTTCCCCTTCGCCGGCCCCAGGCGCCTGCACCCGGTCCCGCTGCCCCTGGCCGCCCTTGGGCCCGTCGACGTCGTCGTCATCTCGCACGACCACTACGACCACCTGGACATGCCCACGATCAAAGCACTGGCCGGCACGGACACCGTGTTCGCCGTGCCGCTGGGCGTCGGCGCCCACCTCGAACACTGGGGCGTGCCCGCCGACCGGCTGCGGGAGCTGGACTGGCACGAGTCGACCCGCGTCGGCGGCCTCACCCTCACCGCCACTCCGGCCCGCCACTTCTGCGGGCGCGGGCTGCGCAACACCCAGCACACCCTGTGGGCGTCCTGGGTCGTCGCCGGCGAGGAACACCGCGTCTTCCACAGCGGGGATACCGGCTACTTCGACGGCTTCCGCGAGATCGGCGCCGCGCACGGCCCGTTCGACGCCACGATGATCCAGCTCGGGGCGTACGCCGAGTTCTGGCCGGACATCCACATGACCCCCGAGGAGGGCGTCCGCGCCCACCTCGACCTCCAGGGCAGCACGCCGCACGGCGCCCTGCTGCCGATCCACTGGGGCACCTTCAACCTGGCGCCGCACGCGTGGGCCGAGCCGGGGGAGTGGACGAAGGACGCGGCCGCGGAGGCCGGTCAGGCGGTGGCCTTCCCGCAGCCGGGCGAGCCGTTCGAACCGGCGGGGGAGCTGCCGACGGAGGCGTGGTGGCGGGCGGTGTCGGTTCCGCTCGCCCGCCCGTGGCGCCGTCCCCGACTTGCCGAGGGCGTGGCCGAGTCGAGCAACAGTGCTCTCGACCTTGCGGGTGAGCGCTGACGTCGGCCGGGGGCGAGCTCGGGGAGAGGCACCCGTCCGACTCGGGCCGCGCTCAAGTCGGTGCGCGGCCGGTCCGGACGGCGTCCCGGTCCACGTGGCGCCCGAGCTCCGGAATCGCACCTCTACCTGCGCTCGCGCAACCGGAACGCCGGTCGGCCCGAAACGCCGGCCGCTCGACGGCCCGAGGTGCCGGCCGCCCGACGACGCGACGTGACCCCATGGCCCACGTGTCAGCCGAGGGCCTCGGCCGCTTTGGTCATCGGCCCGCCCGCGTCACCGGTGTTCATCGTTCCCTTCGGTTCGAACAGCAGGATCGCGGTCTCCTCGTCCGCCACGGGGCAGTGTTCGACCCCACGGGGAACCACGAACAACTCGCCAGGCTCCAGGACCACATCGGTGTCCCTGAGCTGGATCCTGAGCCGCCCGCTGATGACCAGGAACAGTTCGTCGGTGTCCTCGTGGGTGTGCCAGACGAACTCCCCCTTCAGTTTGGCCACCTTGACCTCGTAGTCGTTGACCACAGCCACCCGCTTCTGTGACCACAGCTCGCTGAACCGCGCCAGCTTGTCGGCGAGGTTGACGGGCACAACAGACCTGGACATACGGCATCCTTCCTCAGGGCCGGTCAACCGGGGCGCCTCCTCGGACGCCCTTCGGCCGGCTTCACGAGCCTGCCGCGTTCGGGCGGTGCCGGTCTTGTACGTTCCTGGCATGACCGGACACCGACCCCGCGCGTCCATCAGCGCCTGGCGGCCCAAGGTCCCAGGCATTTCCGAGGTCTTCCACGCGCACTTCACCGACCACGCGTACCCGGCCCACACCCACGGCACGTGGGACCTGATGATCCTCGATGACGGTGCGGTCGACTTCGCACTCGACCGCCGCCGTCATGGGGCGACCGGCAACTGTTCCCACAGCGATCCGCGCGGCGCACGGAGCAGAACAGCCCGGATCCTTTGCCGAGTCGTCGGCACGGATCGGTATGACGCCCGGTGGGGCCGCACGGCGAGACGGCCGGGGCACCGTCGCGAGCGGGCCGGTCCGCGAGGCGTTACGGAGCGGTGGGCGGGTGCGGGGAGCGCAGGACCAGCAGGGTGATCTCGCTGGGGGCGAAGACGCGGAACGGCGGGCCCCAGAAGCCGGTGCCGCGGCTGGTGTAGAGGAGGGTGCGGGCGCCGTGCCGGCTGAGGCCCGCCAGGGCGGGCTGGTCGAGGCGGACCAGGTGGTGGAAGGGCCAGATCTGGCCGCCGTGGGTGTGGCCGGAGAGCTGAAGGTCGACGCCGGCGGCGGCAGCCCGGTCGACGAACTTGGGCTGGTGCGCCAGGAGCAGGACGGGCAGGTCGGGGTCGGCGCCGCTCAGGGCTCCGGCGAGGTGCGCGCGGTGGCCCGGCAGGCCGGAGGACTCGGCGGTGACGTCGTCCACGCCGGCCACCACGAGGGTGTCGCCGCCGCGTTCGAGCAGCAGGTGCCGGTTGCGCAGCGGCTCCCACCCCAGCTCGTCCATCAGGTCGACCCAGCCCTGGGCCTCGCTGTAGTACTCGTGGTTGCCGGTGACGTAGACCCGGGCCCGGGTGGCCCGCACGGTACCGAGCGGGGCGGCCTGGGCGCGGCGCTGTTCGGCCGTGCCGTCCGCCATGTCGCCGGTGTGGCAGACCAGGTCGGCCTCCAGGGCGTTCACCGTCTCGCACACCCGAGCCGACCAGCGGGCGCGGTCGAGCGGGCCGTAGTGGGTGTCGGTGACGAGGACGACGCGGGTGCCGTCCAGCCCGGCGCCCAGCCGGGGGAGTGGCACGTCGAGTCGGCGCACGCGTGGCACGCGCCGGGCCTCGGCGTAGCCCCAGACGAGCAGGACGGCGGACACGCCGAGGACGGCCCAGGTGACGATCCGGGCGCGGTCCTGGCTCTCCCCGACGCCGGCCACGGTCAGGGCGAGCCGCAGGAGGACACCGAGCACCACGGACCAGGTGAACAGGACCCAACTGCTCCCCAGCAGGGTGTCACCGATGATCGCCGCCCGGTCCTGCCCACGCCGTCCGTGGCCGCGCACCATCGCGAGCGGCATGCCGACGAGCCCGAGGGCGAACAGGGCGGTGCCGGCCAGCGTGACGGGCAGTGGCCAGTGCTGGCCGCCGTGCAGGAGCACCCAACAGGGCACGGCCCACAGGAGGACGGGGGCGGTGAGGGGGAGGTAGCGCATCAGGCGGTGCAGTCGGCTCTGCCGCGATGCTCGCGCTCCGTCCTCGGCCGGCCGGGTGTCGCTGGTGTCGGTCACGCTTCCCTCCCCGACGGTGCTGCTCTCCCGCGCACTGTATCCGGTCGTTCCGGGGCCGGTCGGGGGGCGTTGCGGAGAGTGTCCCGTGAGGCGGCTCAGGGGCTGGGGGAAGGCATCAGGGGCTGCCGGGCAGCAACGAGGCGTCGGTGGTCACGGCCCGCAGCCGGCCCAGGACGGCCCGGGCCGCCTTGTCGTAACTGGTGAACTCGTTGTGCAGCACCGACTCGGCGTTCGCCATCTCCAGGAACGCCACCAGCTCGAAGGCGAGTTGGGAGACGTCCGTCCCCTCCGCGATCTCGCCGGCCTGCCGGGCCTCGAGGGCGGTGCGCTCCACGTGCGCGAGCCAGTCCGTCCGGGCGCCCGCCAGGGCGTCGTGGACCTTGCCCTCGCGGGCGTCGTACTCGGCGGTGGTCGAGTAGAAGAAGCAGCCGCCGGGGAAGACGCGGTCGCGCGAGTAGGCGAGCCAGCCGGTGCACAGGCGCCACAGCCGGCCGACGCCGGGCGGCAGGTCGCGGGCCGGCCGGACCACGACGTCCACGTACACGTCGATCGCCGCGCGGACGGTGGCGAGCTGGAGCTCCTCCTTGGAGCCGAACAGGGCGAAGACACCGCTCTTGCTCAGCTCGAGTTCGCTCGCCAGGCGCCCCAGGGACAGTCCCTCCAGACCCTCGACCGAAGCGGTCTCCACGGCGCGCTCAAGGATCAGCTGACGGGTCTGGTTGCCCCGGGCGATCCGGCCGTCGATACGTTCAGTCGTGCCCATGCCCTGCCTGCCCTCCCGGGTGCGACCCCCTCGGTGCCGATGAGGTCGCCCGAGTGTAGCGAAGGGGCGGACGCCCGTGCGGTCAGTGTTGTGGCAGGTGGGACGGGCCGGGCCCGTGCTCGACGAAGTCCACCGCGGCCCGTACGACCTCGGGGTCGCCCAGGATGCGCCGGTGCCCGAGTCCGCTGGTGACCACCAGGCGGGCACGCTCGCCGAAGGCGCCGGACAGCCGCCGCCCCTGCTCGACCCCGATCCGGGTGTCGTCCTCGTCGTGGACGACCAGCAGCGGCGCGTTCACCTCCTCGGCGGTGTGGATCGCGGAGAAGGGCGACCGGCCCGCAGGGAGATCGGGGAAGAGGCGGCTCGCCGTCCGCCGGTGCAACTCGGCCTTGAGCCGCGGACTCAGCCCCAGCGCGGTGGCGAACTCGTCGACCAGGTAGCCGAAGTCGCAGACTCCGCCGATGCTGACGACCCGCTCCGCCTTGACCCCGTGCCGCAGCGCGAAGAACGACGCCAGTGCGCCCAAGGAGTGGGCCACCAGGCCGTCGAACGCTCCGTACCGCTCGTGCAGCGCGGTGAGGACGGTGCGGTAGTCAAGGATGGTCGCGCTGCGGCCGGATGCGGCGCCGTGCCCGGGCGCGTCGAACGCGACGACGCGGTAACCCCGGTCCAGGAACGCGGTGACCAGGTCGGACAGCCGTGATCCGCGCGACTGCCATCCGTGCACGAGGACAACGGTGCGCGCGCCGTCGCCCCACTCGTACGTCACGGCGTGCTTGCCGCCCAGCTCCACCCGTCCGAGGTGCGCCCGCTCGATCAGCTCCCGTTCGGCGGGCCGGACCGTGCTGCGTGCGAGGGGCATGTGGAACAGGGCGTACGCGGCCGCACCCGCCGGCCGGCGGGCGACGCGGGAGAGGGTGTTCAGGACGGCACCCGGCACTGTCCGGCTGAGCTTCATGTCCGCTGCTCCTTCATGGGCACGAGAGGGCTGTTAAATTAGCACGAACGACCGTGCACATTTATTGGAAGAGGAGTCGCCGTGACGGACACCATCTGGTTCGCGCCCTGGCGGGACGGTCCGGTGCCGGACGCGGGCGCCGGTGCGTGCGGCGGGCCGGCGCGGCACGTCGTCGTGAGCGTCACCCAGTTCGCCCCCGCCAGGCCCTGGGCGGCGCCCGGTGTCGCCCTGGCCGGACTGGCCCTGCGCAGGGACTGGCGGCACGTCGAGGGTGCGCTCGGGCTCTGGCTCTGGGCCGCGCCCGACCTGCTGCGGCCCCGCTCGGGCTCCGTGACCCTGTGGCGGCACGAGGACGACCTGGGCAACTTCGTGGCGAGCCCCCGGCATCGGCGGATCGTGCGCGCCTACCGCGACCGTGGTGCCCTGCGCTCCACGACCTGGCACACGGACCGCTTCGATCCGGAAGCCGCCCGGCGAACCGCGCGGTCCCTGATCGCGCGGTGGGGCCGGTCCGCGGCGGAGGCGGGGGGCTGAGCGATCACGGTCCCCGTCTCGGTTTCGCTTTCGGTCACCGACAGTGACTGTTTCTGATCGAGTCCGACCAGATTTTCGCCGTGCCGGAACGCTTGCGTATCCGACTTATCGGTCTGTCGTACGAGGGCTCATACCAGAGCGGGACGTTGTCCGAGGGACTTTGGCAACTGCCCACCGCACATGAGGGCCAGGCGACTACTGTCAGTGTCCGTCGGGCGACGTAGGGCCGACGGACCAGTACACGGACCAGTACGAGGACACCGATGTCTCACCTCCGCGCCCCGGCCGCGCGAGCAGACCGCCGTGAGGGCGGGCGGCACGGCCGGCCGGCCCCACGTACCACCGCCGCGCTGCCCGAGACCCACATACGGTCCCAGCTCGTCAGGCTCGCGGTCCTGCCGCCGGTCGCGGTCGCCCTCAGCGCCTGCGCGGTCGTCCTGGTCACCGTCCGGTCCACCGGCGTCCGGCCCGGGCCCGTTCTGTGGGGCGTGCTCGCCGGGGCCGTCTCGGTCACCGTCGCGGCCGTGGTGATCGCCGCCGTCGCCGCCGACCGCGCCGCCCGGTCCGTGCACGACCGCGTCGGCGCGCTGCGTCGCAGCACCGCGCGCCAGGAGGGCGATCTGCGTGCCGTCGTCGAGGCGTTGCGCCGCGGCGAGTCCCCCGCCCCGCGCAAGCCCCGCGGTGGACCGCCGGACGACGCCGACGACTTCGAGCTGCTCGCCGCCGACCTCTCCCGCGCCCACGACGGTGCCGTCACCGCCGTGGTCAGGGCGGCCCAGCTCTCCAGCCAGGCCGGGAGCGAACAGAAGCTGGAGGTCTTCGTCAACCTCGCCCGGCGCCTGCAGTCCCTCGTGCACCGGGAGATCTCCATCCTGGACGAGCTGGAGAACGAGATCGAGGACCCCGACCTCCTCAAGGGCCTCTTCCACGTCGACCACCTCGCCACCCGCATCCGCCGCCACGCCGAGAACCTCGCCGTGCTCGGCGGTGCCGTCTCCCGCCGCCAGTGGAGCAACCCCGTCGACATGACCGAGGTGCTGCGCTCGGCCATCGCCGAGGTCGAGCAGTATTCGCGGGTCCGGCTGGTACCGCCGGTCGACGGCACGCTGCGCGGCCACGCCGTGGCCGACGTGATCCATCTGCTGGCCGAACTCGTCGAGAACGCCACCCTGTTCTCCGCCCCGCAGACCCAGGTGCTGATGCGCGCCAGCCTCGTCACCTCGGGGCTCGCCGTCGAGGTCGAGGACCGCGGGCTCGGCATGCCCGTCGGCGAACAGGAACGCATGAACGCCCTGCTCGCCGACCCCGACCAGGTCAACGTCGCCCGCCTCCTCGCGGACGGGCGCATCGGGCTGTACGTCGTCTCCCAGCTCGCCAAGCGGCACGGGATCACCGTGCGGTTGCAGACCAACATCTACGGCGGTGTCCAGGCCGTACTGGTCGTGCCGCAGGCGCTGTTGGGCGCGGGGCAGGGCGCCCTGCCCGGGGGCGCCGTCAGGCCGGGGCACGTCGCCGGGACCGAGCCGGTGCCCCCGGCGCCCCTCCCGCAGCAGGCGCGGGCCGTGGCCGCCGCGGTACCGGAGACGGTCCCCGAACCGTCCGTGCGGGCCGTGCCGACTGCGCCGGCCGCGTCCGCGGTGCCGATGCCCGTCGCACCAGTTCCCGCCCCTGCTCCAGTGCCCGTTCCCGTGGCGACCGAGCCCGGCCAGGAGGGCGGGGCCGACGGCGCACCCGTACCGCTCCCCGTGCGTGGCACGCACCGGAACCGTCCCACCCCGGCAGCCGCCGCACCCGGGGTGCGGCCCGACGACCGGGACGTCCTCGCCGAACACGCGAACACCCCGCCCGTCCCGCGGCACAGCGCGGTGCGCGGCACCATGGGGAAGCCGCAACTGCCCCGCCGCCGCGCCCAGGAGCACCTCGCGCCCCAGCTGCGCGGCGGCCCCGCGCCGCGCCAGGAACCCGAGCAGTACACCGGCCACGACCCGGGCCTGATGGCGGCCTTCCAGCGTGGCATCGGCCTCGCGGAGGCCCAGCAGCGCACGGAACCGGCGCCCCTGGCACCGACCCTCGCCGACCCGGGCGCGACAGCCGAATGACCACCACCACCCCCACCCCCAGGAGTCGATCCACCATGGCGAGCGACGCGCCGACCGGCCAAGTGTCCGACCTCGACTGGCTGATGAGCGGCCTCGTCCAGCGTGTGCCGCACACCAGCAGCGCCGTGCTGCTGTCCGCCGACGGACTGGTGAAGTCCGTCCACGGCCTCGACGCCGACAGCGCCGACCACATGGCGGCCCTGGCCTCCGGCCTGTACTCCCTCGGCCGCAGCGCCGGCGTCCGCTTCGGCGACGGCGGAGACGTACGGCAGGTCGTCGTCGAACTCGACACGACCCTGCTCTTCGTGACCACCGCGGGCTCCGGCACCTGCCTCGCCGTGCTGGCCGGCCGCGAGGCCGACGCGGCCGTGCTCGGCTACGAGATGGCGATGCTGGTCAAGAGCGTCCGCCCCTACCTGGTCACCGCGCCCCGGCAGTACGCCGTCGAACCCCCGGCGATGAGGCCTTGAGGGTGGCCGCGGCCGGCGACGGGCCCTGGCTCGACGACGCGGCCGGACGGCTGGTGCGCCCCTTCACCGTCAGCAACGGCCGTACCCGGCCCACCGTCGCGCTGGACCTGATGTCCCAGGTCATGGCCACGGGGGCGACCCCCCTCGGCTACCTCGGACCCGAGCACACGCAGGCGCTCGACCTGTGCCGGGCACCCCTCCCGGTCGCCGAGCTCGCCGCCCGCCTGCGGCTCCCGGTGGCGGTCACCAAGGTGCTGCTCTCGGACCTCGTCGACTGCGGCGCGCTGACCACCAAACCCCCCGCCGCGTTCCACCACAACCCCACGGACCGGGCCCTTCTGGAGGCAGTGCTCGATGGACTACGACGACAGCTCTGACTACGCACACGGCGAAGGCGCCGACCCGTTCCCCACCGCCCTGAAGATCCTCGTGGCGGGCGGGTTCGGCGTCGGCAAGACGACCTTCGTCGGCGCGGTCAGCGAGATCGCGCCGCTGAGCACGGAGGAACTGCTCACCACGGTCAGCGCCGCGACCGACAACCTCGACGGAATCGAGAACAAACTCGAAACGACCGTGGCCATGGACTTCGGCCGCCTCACCCTCGACCCCGAACACGTCCTGTACCTGTTCGGGACGCCGGGACAGGAACGCTTCTGGTTCATGTGGGACGAGCTGTGCGAAGGTGCGCTCGGGGCAGTGATCATCGCCGACACCCGCCGCCTGGAGGAGTCCTTCGCCGCCGTCGACTTCTTCGAGGAGCGCGGACTGGGCTTCGTCGTCGCGATCAACGAGTTCGACGGCTCCCACCGCTACGACCCCGAGGAGGTGCGCGCGGCCATGGACCTCCACCCCGGGATCCCGATCGTGCGCTGCGACGCCCGGATCTCCAGTTCCGGCGTACAGACGCTGCTCACCCTGGTACGCCACCTCATCGCCCACACCCCGGCCCCCGCCCCGGGGTTCGGTGCCGGAGCCCGCCCATGAGCTACGACCCGCCCCGCCCGGCCGGACGTCTGCTGCTCACCCCCGAGGACCGGGAGGCCCCCGAGCGGGTACGACGGCTGCGCCGGCTCGGCCTCGCGGAACGGGCCGACCCGGCCCTCGACGCCTTCGCCACGCACCTCGCCGGCCTCGCCGAGGCGCCGTACGCGATGGTCAACTTCCTGGTGGAGGGCGGGCAGTTCTACGCGGGCCTGCGGGTGCCGGACGTGCCTCCGGTGACCCGGGGGGACGGCACCGGTCCCGACTTCGGCCGGGTCCAGCCACGGGACCACGGCTTCTGCCCGCACGTGGTGGTCCGGCGCAAGGCGCTGGTCCTCGAGGACGTGCGCGACTACCCCCGCTTCGCGGGCAACCCCGTCGTCGACACGTTCGGCATCCGCTCCTACCTCGGCGCCCCGCTCATCGACAGCACGGGGACGGTCCTCGGCACCGTGTCCGCCTCCGACGTGCGGCCCCGGACCTGGGGGACCGCGGGCCTGGCGACGATCAAGTCGACGGCGGCCGACCTCGTACGGCGCATCGAGCGCAGCGCGGAGGACGGGCTCCCGCTGTGAGCCGCGGGCGAGCGCGCGGCGCGTGGCCGGTGCTCACGGGGCGCGTGGCCGGCGTCCGCGGCGGACGCGTGAAGGAAAGCTGCGGCCGGGCTTAAGAAAGGCTCGATGGACCGGAGGCGGTGTCGTACGGCAGATTGCTGTGCGATTCCCCTCCCCTTCCCGGACGCGGGCCGCTTCGGCATGCCACCGCCGGGACCTCACCCGTCAGGAGCCGTAGCGTTGAAGGCGCTGGTCAAGGAGAAGGCGGAGCCCGGCCTGTGGCTCGCGGACGTGCCCGAGCCCGTCGTCGGACCCGGTGACGTACTCATCAAGGTGCTGCGCACCGGCATCTGCGGCACCGACCTGCACATCCGGGCCTGGGACGGCTGGGCGCAGCAGGCCATCCGCACCCCGCTCGTCGTCGGCCACGAGTTCGTCGGCGAGGTCGTCGGCACCGGGCGCGACGTCACCGACATCAAGACCGGCGACCGGGTCAGCGGCGAGGGCCACCTGGTGTGCGGCAAGTGCCGCAACTGCCTGGCCGGACGGCGCCACCTGTGCCGGGCCACCGTCGGCCTCGGCGTCGGGGGGGACGGGGCGTTCGCCGAGTACGTCGCCCTGCCCGCGTCCAACGTGTGGGTGCACCGCGTCCCCGTCGACCTCGACGTCGCCGCGATCTTCGACCCGTTCGGCAACGCCGTGCACACCGCCCTGTCCTTCCCGCTGGTCGGCGAGGACGTCCTCATCACCGGCGCGGGACCCATCGGCCTGATGGCCGCCGCCGTGGCCCGGCACGCCGGCGCCCGCAACGTCGTGATCACCGACGTGAGCGAGGAGCGGCTGGAACTCGCCCGCAAGGTCGGCGCCAGCCTCGCCCTGAACGTCTCGGACGCCACCATCGCCGACGGACAGCGCGAACTGGGCCTGCGCGAGGGCTTCGACATCGGCCTGGAGATGTCCGGCCGCCCCGAGGCGATGCGCGACATGATCGCCAACATGACGCACGGCGGCCGGATCGCCATGCTCGGCCTGCCCGCCGAGGAGTTCCCGGTCGACTGGGCCCGCATCGTGACCTCCATGATCACCGTCAAGGGCATCTACGGCCGCGAGATGTTCGAGACCTGGTACGCCATGTCCGTACTGCTCGAAGGCGGGCTCGACCTCGCCCCGGTGATCACCGGCCGGTACTCCCACCGCGACTTCGAGGCCGCGTTCGCCGACGCGGCGAGCGGCCGCGGCGGCAAGGTCATCCTCGACTGGACCGCGTAAGTCATCTGCTTTCTTAGGAGCTTCTGAGATGTTCGACTCCGTGCGCGACGACCTGCGCGCCACCCTCGACGAGATCCGCGCCGCCGGCCTGCACAAGCCCGAGCGCGTCATCGGCACCCCGCAGTCGGCGACCGTCGAGGTCACCGGCGGCGGCCGCCCCGGCGAGGTCCTCAACTTCTGCGCCAACAACTACCTGGGCCTGGCCGACCACCCCGAGGTGGTCGCCGCCGCCCACGAGGCGCTGGACCGCTGGGGCTACGGCATGGCGTCCGTGCGCTTCATCTGCGGCACCCAGGAGGTGCACAAGGAACTGGAGGCCAGGCTCTCCGCGTTCCTCGGCCAGGAGGACACCATCCTCTACTCCTCCTGCTTCGACGCCAACGGCGGCGTCTTCGAGACCCTCCTCGGCCCCGAGGACGCGGTGATCTCCGACGCCCTGAACCACGCCTCGATCATCGACGGCATCCGGCTCAGCAAGGCCAAGCGCCTGCGCTACGCCAACCGCGACATGGCCGACCTGGAGACGCAGCTCAAGGCCGCGGGCGAGGCCCGCCGCAAGCTGATCGTCACCGACGGCGTCTTCTCCATGGACGGCTACGTCGCCCCGCTCGCCGAGATCTGCGACCTCGCCGACCGCTACGACGCCATGGTCATGGTCGACGACTCGCACGCCGTCGGCTTCGTCGGCCCCGGCGGTCGCGGCACCCCCGAGCTGCACGGCGTCATGGACCGCGTCGACATCATCACCGGCACCCTCGGCAAGGCGCTGGGCGGCGCCTCCGGCGGCTACGTCGCCGCCCGCGCCGAGATCGTCGCCCTGCTGCGCCAGCGCTCCAGGCCGTACCTCTTCTCCAACACCCTCGCCCCGGTGATCGCCGCCGCCTCCCTGAAGGTGCTCGACCTGCTGGAGTCGGCCGACGACCTGCGGGTACGGCTCGCCGAGAACACCGCCCTGTTCCGCCGCCGGATGACCGAGGAGGGCTTCGACATCCTCCCCGGGGACCATCCCATCGCACCCGTCATGATCGGCGACGCGTCGCAGGCGGGCCGCATGGCGGAGCTGCTCCTGGAGCGCGGCGTGTACGTGATCGGCTTCTCCTACCCGGTCGTCCCGCAGGACAAGGCCCGCATCCGCGTGCAGCTGTCCGCCGCACACTCCACGGACGACGTCGACCGCGCGGTGGACGCCTTCGTGGCCGCCCGGGAGCAGCTCGCCGCCTAGACCCCCGGTGACCTGAGAGAATCGGTCCCATGATCGAGGCGCGGCGGCTGCACATCCTGCGAGCGGTGGCGGACCACCGCACCGTGACGGCGGCTGCCGCCGCGCTGTACCTCACCCCCTCGGCGGTCTCCCAGCAGCTGACCGCCCTGGAGCAGGAGACCGGGCACCGCCTGGTCGAGCGCGGCGCCAAGGGCGTACGGCTGACCCCGGCCGGCGAGATCCTGCTCAGCCACACCAACGCCGTCCTCGCCCAGCTGGAGCGGGCGGAGGCCGAGCTGGCCGCGTACGGCTCGGGCGAGGCCGGCACGGTCACGGTCGCCTCCTTCGCGACCGGCATCGCCCTCGTCGTCGCCCCCGCCCTTGCCCGCCTCGCCGCGTCGGCGCCCGGCATCCGCATCCGCGTCCAGGACGCCGAGGGCGACGCCAGTCTGCCGATGGTCCTGGACCGGCAGGTGGACGTCGCCGTCGCCGTCGAGTACCGCGGGGCGCCGTCCGCCGACGACCCGCGGCTGACCCACGTCCCCCTGTACGCCGAGCCCTTCGACGCGGTCGTGCCGGTCGCCCACCGCCTCGCCGACGCCGCGGAGGTGCCGCTCGCCGAGCTGGCCAAGGACACCTGGATCGGCCCCTACCCGGGCAACCCGTGCCACGACGTGGTCGTGCTGGCCTGCGAAAGCGCCGGGTTCCAGCCCCGCCTCGAACACTCCTCGGACGACTTCCGTGCCGTGGTGTCCCTCGCCGCGGCCGACGCCGGCGTGGCGCTCGTCCCGCGCTCGGCGCTGCACGGCACCGACCTCACCGGCGTGGTCGTCCGCCCGGTCGACGGGGTCGCGCCCACCCGCCGCGTCTTCGCGGCCGTGCGCCGGGGGGCGGAGGGACACCCGCTGATCCGCCCGGTGCTGGACGCACTGGGCGAGGCGGCACGGACGTGAGGCTTCCGTAACCGGCTCGTCTCACGAGCGGGATAGCGTCCCGCATATGAGAGAAGACGACAGCCACACGGACGCGGTGGACGCCCGGCTCGCCGCCCGGCTGGCCGAACTGCGGGCCGAACGCGGCTGGTCGCTGGGCGAGCTGGCGGAGCGCTGCGGGGTGAGCCGGTCCACGCTGTCCAGGGCCGAGCGGGCCGAGACCAGTCCCACCGCCGCCGTGCTGAACCGCCTGTGCGCGGTCTACGGACGGACCATGTCCCGCCTGCTCAGCGAGGTCGAGGCGGAGCCCGCGCTGTTGGTACGGGCCGCCGAGCAGCCCGTGTGGGAGGACCGCCCGGCGGGCTTCGTCCGCCGCTCGGTCTCCCCGCCGCACGCCGGCCTGCGGGGCGAACTGGTCGAGGGGCGGCTCGCCGCCGGCGCCGACATCGCCTACGACCGGCCGCCGGTGCCCGGTCTGGAACAACATGTCTGGCTCCTGGAAGGGGCCCTGGAGATCACGGCACAGGACGTGCAGCACCGGCTCGCCGCAGGGGACTGCCTGCGGATGCGCGTGTGGGGGCCGACGCGGTTCCGGTGCGCCGGAACCGAGGGCGCGCGCTACGCGCTGGCGGTGGTGCTGCCGTGATCGTGCACCGCGTCGACGAGCACGGGGTGGCGGCGCTGCTGGACGACCTGGCGGCTCTGCTGACCGACACCGTCGCGGGCGGCGCCTCCGTCGGTTTCCTCGCACCGCTCGGTCACGACGAGGCCGTCGCCTGGTGGCGGGGGCGGGCCGCCGCCGTGGCGGCCGGGCAGCTGACCGTGTGGGTGGCGCGAGAGGGGGAGCGGGTGACGGGGACGGTGAGCCTCGCGCTGCCGGACAAGCCCAACAGCCGCCACCGCGCCGAGCTGGTCAAGCTCATGGTGTCCCGGGAGGCCCGCGGCCGGGGCCTCGGCCGCCGGCTGCTGACCACCGTCGAGGAGGCTGCCGGGAGGGCCGCGATCACCCTGCTGCACCTGGACACCGAGACCGGCAGCCCCGCCGAGCGCCTGTACCGGTCCGCCGGGTGGACCAGGGCCGGCACGATCCCCGACTACGCGGCGGACCCGCACGGCCGACTGCGGCCGACGACGCTGTACTTCAAGCGACTCCACGGGTGCGCCGGCACACCGGTCGGTGCGGCGGACGGCGTAGGGGTCGGTGCGGGGGACGGCCCGGCGGGCGGCACGGGTGGCGCATCGCACGGCACGGGTGGCGGTCCGCGGGGCGGCAGGTCGCGCGGCCCGGCGGGTGGCACGGGTGACGGTGCCAGGGACGGCGCGTCGCACCGCCCGGCGGGCGGCAGGCCGGGCAGCACACCGGACGGTGCACTGCTCGGTGCGGGGCGCGGCCCGGCGGGCGGCACGTCGGGAGATGCGGCGCCCGGCCCACCGGGCGGCGCGGAGGCCGGTGCCTCCGCCGTCGCCGGGTGAGTGTCAGTGGCGGCGGATAACGTGCCTGGCATGCCGGACGCAGAAGACGTACGACGTATCGCCCTGTCCCTGCCGGACACGACGGAGAAGATCGCCTGGAGCATGCCCACCTTCCGGGTCGCGGGCAAGATGTTCGCGACGCTGCCCGAGGAGGAGACCTCCCTCGCCGTGCGCTGCCCGAAGGAGGAGCGCGACGAACTGGTGCTGGCGGAGCCGGAGAAGTTCTGGATCGCCGGGCACGAGGCGCAGTTCGCCTGGGTGCGGGCCCGGCTGGCCGCGCTGGAGGGCGAGGACGAGCTGCGTGACATCCTCGCCGACTCCTGGCGCCAGGCCGCCCCGACCCGGCTGCTGGAGGCCCACCCCCGGCTGGGACTGCCCGCCGGCTGAAAACCCCTCAGGCGTTGTCAGTGCCCCGTGGCATGATCCGAAGACGTGCGTGACAGCCGGGACCGGAGGGGGGTCCCGGCTGTCGGACGCACGGCACGATCGGGGGCCGGGGGCGGGTACGGAGCGGTTGGCCGGCGGGGGCCGGCAGGGGAGGGAGAGAAGGCGGCATGGCCGGTACGTCGTCACACGGGGTGCCCGAGGGCGTGCCCTCGCGCGAGGCGCCGGCAGCGGCGCGGGCCGTCTGGTCGCGGGACTTCGCGCTGTTCTTCACCGCCCGGGCCGTGGCCCGGCTCGGCGACACCATGCTGCCCGTCGCGCTCGCCGCCGGCCTGCTCCAGCACGGGTACGGGGCGGGCGCGGTCGGCCTGGCGATGGCCGCGACGGCCGCCGCCTTCGCCGGTCTGGTCGTCTTCGGCGGGGTCCTCGCCGACCGCTTCAGCACCCGCAGACTGATGATCGGCGCCGACCTGGTACGGCTCGGCACCCAGGCCCTGGCCGCCGCGCTCTTCTTCTCCGGGCACGTCGTGCTCTGGCAGATCTGCGCCATCGGGTTCGCCAACGGCGTCGCGGGCGCCGTCTTCCAACCCGGTGTCGCCAGCACCGTGCCCCGGCTCGCCTCCGACGTCCAGGGCGCCAACGGCGCGATACGCGTCGCCGAGTCCGCCGCCCAGCTCGCCGGCCCCGCCGTGGCCGGCCTCCTGGTCGGCTTCGCCTCACCCGGCGGGGTCTTCGCCGCCCATGCCACCACGTACGGGATCAGCGCCCTGTGCCTGCTGCTGCTCAGGCTGCCCCCGCTCGCGCCGGGGAGCCGCGCGGTGTCCGGCCGCGGCGGCAGGGCCTTCCGATCCGACCTCGTGGAGGGGTGGCGGGAGTTCCGGGCGCGGCGGTGGCTGTGGAGCGTCATCGCCGTCTGGTGCCTCTACATGATCGCCGTCTGGGGCCCGACCGTTCCGCTGGTGGCCTCCGAGGTGGTGCGCGAACACGGCCCGCGCGCCTACGGGTTGGTCAACTCCGCCCTCGGCGCGGGGACCGTCGTGGGCGGGTTGCTCGCCCTGCGGCTGAGGCCGCTGCGCATGCTCCGGGCCGGGGCGATCGCCCTCGTCGGCTTCGCCGCCTTCCCCGCGAGCGTCGGTGCCGGCCTCGGCGTACCCGCGATGGCCACCGGAGCCGCCGTCGCCGGGGCCGGCATGTCCTTCTGGGGCGTGATGTGGGCGACCAGCGTGCAGACCCAGGTCCCGCCGGACGTCCTCAACCGCATCCACGCCTACGACGTGGCGGGCTCCCTCGCGATGATGCCCGTCGGCCAGGCCCTGGCCGGCCCGGCCGCCTCCGCCCTCGGCGCCGACCACGTGCTGCTGGTCGCCGGCGCGATGAGCTTCGCCGTGTGCGCGGCCCTGCTGCTGATACCGGCGGTGCGCGGCCTCGTACGGGCCGACGCGTCCGGAGCCGGGCCAGCCCGCCCGGCGAAATCCGTGGACGAGCCGTCCCGGGCACAGCGGTGCTGACCCCGCGAAGCGGCCCGCCGGAAAAGCGATGCGCGACCACCGGCCCGAGTGCGGTATGGTTTTCCTGCGCGTTCGGCCGAGGGAAACCCCAGGTCAGACGGGCAACGGGACGTGGCGCAGCTTGGTAGCGCACTTGACTGGGGGTCAAGGGGTCGCAGGTTCAAATCCTGTCGTCCCGACTGAGAGCAGTCGTTGATCGAGGGGCGGTTTCGGAGAGATCCGAAACCGCCCCTCGATTGTTGTCCCTGCGGCGTGCCTGGGCGACCGGACGAGATGCCCGATATATCACTGTCGGGTGTCCGTGCTCATCCTCTGCCACTTCGCGCTCGCGCTGTTCGCCGCGCCGCTGGTGAGACGGTGCGGCACCCGTGCCTTCCTGCTGCTGGCCCTGCCTCCCGCCGCGACGGCCGTCTGGGCCGCCACCCGGTGGAGCACGGCGGCCGAGGGCGGCGCCGACACCGCCGTGTGGCGCTGGCTGCCGGCCTACCACGTGGACTGGGCGCTGCGACTGGACGCGCTCGCCGAACTCATGGTGCTGCTCGCCGCGGGCGTGGGCACCCTCGTCCTGGTCTACTGCGCCTCCTACTTCGACGACCGGTCGCGGCAGCTCGGCAGATTCGCCGGGAACCTGCTCGCCTTCGCCGGCGCCATGCTCGGGCTGGTCCTCGCCGACGACCTCGTCCTGCTGTACATCTTCTGGGAACTGACCACCGTCTTCTCCTACCTGCTGATCGGCCAGACCAGCGACCACAAACGGAACCGGCGCAGCGCCCTGCAGGCCCTCACGGTCACCGCACTCGGCGGACTGACCATGCTCGTCGGCTTCCTGCTGCTGGGACACGAGGCGGGGACCTACCGCATCTCCGCGATCCTCGCCGACCCGCCGGCGCCGTCGGCGGCGCTGTCCACGGCGGTCGTGCTGATCCTCGTCGGCGCCCTGTCCAAGTCCGCGATCTGGCCCTTCAGCCTCTGGCTGCCCAACGCCATGGCCGCCCCCACCCCGGTCAGCGCCTACCTGCACGCCGCCGCCATGGTCAAGGCGGGGGTCTACCTCGTCGCCCGGCTCGCCCCCGCCCTCGCCGAGGTCACACCCTGGCGCCCACTGCTGCTCGTCCTCGGCTCGGTGACGATGCTGCTGGGCGGCTGGCGGGCACTCAGGCTGCACGACCTGAAACTCGTCCTCGCCTACGGCACCGTCAGCCAGCTCGGCTTCCTGGCCGTCCTCACCGGCGCGGGCGGTCACGACACCGGCCTCGCCGCCACCGCCATGATCCTCGCGCACGCCCTGTTCAAAGCGCCGCTCTTCCTGGTCACCGGCATCATCGACCACGCCACCGGCACCCGTGACCTGCGCAGGCTCTCCGGACTCGGACGCAGGCTGCCCGCCGTGTGCGCCGTCGCCGTGATCGCCGGAGCCTCCATGGCGGCCGTACCGCCGCTGCTCGGCTTCACCGCCAAGGAGGCCGCCTTCCAGGCGCTCCTCGACGGGAGCACCGGCGACCGCTGGGCGCTGGCCGCGGCCGTCGCCGGCTCCGCGCTGACCACCGCCTACACCCTGCGCTACCTGTGGGGCGCCTTCGCCCGCAAGCCGGGCCTTCCCGACACCGGTGCCCACCCCGTCTCCGCGGCCTTCCTCGCCCCGCCCGCCGTGCTCGCCCTGGCCTGCCTCGTCCTCGGCCCCGGCGTGTCCTGGCTCCAGGGTCTCCTCGGCACCTACGCCGCGCAGTTCCCCACCCCCGCCCACCCCGCTCACCTGGCCCTGTGGCACGGAGCGGGCCTCGCCCTCGGCCTGTCCGGCGCGGCCTGGGCGGGCGGCGTCCTGCTGTTCCTCGCCGCGAGTCCTCTCGCCCGGGCGGGCCAGAGGCTCGCCTGGCGCTCCGCGGACCTTGTCTTCGGGCGGATGCTGCTCGCCCTCGAACGCACCGCCCTGCAGTGCACCGGACTCGTGCAGCGCGGCTCGCTGTCGGTGTACCTCGTGACGACCATGAGCGTGGTCCTGGCCGGGCAGGTCGCCGTGCTGGTCGCGGACGAACCCTGGGACCAGGTTCCCGCCCCGCGCCTGTGGGACCACCCGGCCCAGGCCGCCGTCGCCCTCCTGACCTGCGCCGCGGCCCTGCTCTGCCTGGGCGTGCGGCGCCGTATGAAGGCCGTCGTCTTCGCCGGCCTCACCGGATACGGCACCGCGCTGCTCTTCGTCGCCCAGGGCGCACCCGACCTCGCGCTCACCCAGTTCTGCGTGGAGACCGTCTCGATGATCGTCTTCGTGCTGGTGCTGCGCCGGATGCCGGTGCGCTTCGAGGAGAACTTCAGCCGGTGGCGGCGCCTGCTGCGGATGCCGGTGGCGCTCGCGGGCGGCGCCGCCGTCGCCGTCGTCCTGTGGATCATGGCGGGGCACCGCACGGCCGACAGCGCCGGAGCGGCGATGGTCGAGGAGACCTCGCACCACGGGCTCAAGGACGTCGTCGCGACGATCCTCGTCGACCTGCGGGCCTGGGACACGATGGGGGAGTCCGCGGTGCTCGCCGCCGCCGCGATCGGTGTGACCAGCCTCATCTACCTGCACCGCCGCACCGACGGCGCCGAGCAGCCCGTACTGCCGCTGCCCGGCGACCACCCGCACGCCGGGCTGCGCACCGCCTGGCAGGCCAGCCGGTACGAGTCGGCGGGGCTGCCCACCGGCGACGAGGGCGCCCCCGAGCGGTCCTGGCTCGCCGCCAGCGCCACCCTCGCCCCCGAACGCCGCTCCCTCGTCCTGGAAGTGGTCGCCCGCCTCATCTTCCACCCCGTCCTCGTCCTCTCCGTCTACCTGCTGCTGTGCGCGGAGAACTTGCCGGGCGGCGGCTTCGTCGCGGGCCTGACCGCCGGCGTCGCCTTCATCGCCCGCTACCTCGCCGGCGGGCGGCACGAACTCGCCGAGGCCGTGCCCTTCAAACCGGGCCTGTTCACCGGCCTCGGCCTGTTCCTGTCCACCGGGATCGCGCTCGGCGGTCTCGGCGAGGGCACCGTGCTGCACGGCTGGACCTGGCACGGGCACCTGCTGCTGTGGGGCGACGCCCACCTGTCCACCGCCGTCCTCTTCGACTGCGGGGTCTACCTCCTCGTGCTCGGCGTGGTCCAGGACATCGTGCGGGCCCTCGGCGCCCGGATCGACCGCCAGATCGAACGGGCCGCCCCGCGTCCGGAGACGGGCCGCGCATGACCGTGAGCCTGTCCCTGCTGGTGGCCGCCGCCGTGCTCAACGCCGTCGGCGCCACCCTGCTGCTGACCCGGTCCCTGACCCGGATCCTGCTCGGTGCCGTCGTCCTCGGCAACGGCGTCAACCTGCTGGTCCTCGCCGCCACCGGCAGCGCGGGCGAGGCGCCGCTGCTCTACCCGCACATCATCCGCAACCGCGTCACCGACCCGCTGCCGCAGGCCATCGCCCTGACCGCCATCGTCATCACCCTCGCCACCACCGCCTTCCTGCTCGCCATGGCCTACCGCAGCCACCAGGTCACCGGCTCCGACGAGATCAGCGACGACACCGAGGACCGCCTGGTCGCCCTGCGCGCCGAGTTCCTCGACCGGCGCGGCGAACTCCGCGACCGCTACCGCGAGGCCCGCGCCGAGGACGGCGGCGCCGACGCCGAGCAACGCGCCCGCTACCGCGCCGCACGCAGACGGCTGCGCCGGCGGGTCCGGGAGGAACGCGCCTACCAGGCCCGCGCCAACGACGTCTCCGGGAACCTCTGGAACGACATCCTCGGCGCCGACCCCGAGGACTACCGCGAAGGCCGGGAGCGGGGCTCCACCGACGCGGCCGGCCGCCCCGGCCCGGCGCCGGCCCGGGTCGCCGGGCCCTCCAACGACCCCGAGGAGACCGGCCGCGAACCCGACTCGCTCCCCGGCGAGGACTCCTGCCACCCGCCGCCCGACCAGCCCGACGACCCCGAGGGCGCCGGCACGGAAGGAACCAGGTGAACGCGCTCGTCCCGCTCCCCGTCCTGCTGCCCCTGTGCGTCACCGGCCTGAAGCTGGCCATCGGGCCCCGGCTGCACCGGTTCCAGCGCTTCATCAGCCTCGCCGTGCTCGGCGCCGTCCTGGTGCTGTCCGTCCTCCTCATGGTGGCCGCCGACCGGCACGGCCCGCTCAGCGTGCACCTCGGCGACTTCGCACCACCGGTCGGCATCACCCTCGTAGCCGACCGCCTGGCGGGCCTGATGCTCACCGTCTCCAGCGCCGTCACCCTGCTGGTCCTCGTGTACTCCCTCGGCCAGGGCATGGCCGACCGCGACGACCACGCACCGGTCGGCGTCTTCCACCCCGCCTACCTCATCCTGGTGGCGGGCGTCTCCTGCACCTTCCTCGCCGGCGACCTCGTCAACCTCTACGTCGGCTTCGAGATCATGCTCGTCGCCAGCTTCGTCCTGCTCACCATCGGCGGCACCGCCACCCGTATCCGGGCCGGTTCGACGTACGTGATCATCTCGCTGTTCTCCTCCGTGCTCTTCCTGGTCGCCATCGCCATGACCTACGCGGTGGCGGGCACGGTGAACTTCGCCCAGCTCGCCCAGCGGCTGCAGGAGGTACCGCTCGGCGTGCGCACCCTGCTGGAGGCCATGCTGCTGACGGTCTTCGCGATCAAGGCGGCGGTGTTCCCGCTCGCCGCCTGGCTGCCCGACTCCTACCCGACCGCGCCCGCCCCGGTCACCGCGGTCTTCGCCGGCCTGCTGACCAAGGTCGGCGTGTACTCGATGCTGCGCACCCAGACGCTGCTCTTCCCCGGTCACCGCCTGGGCGACCTGCTGATGCTCGCCGCGCTCGCCTCCATGGCCGTGGGCATCCTCGGCGCCGTCGCGCAGACCGACCTGAAGCGGGTGCTGTCCTTCACCCTCATCAGCCACATCGGCTACATGGTCTTCGGAATCGCGCTGGCCGCACGGGCCTCGATCAGCGGGGCCATCGTGTACGTCGCCCACCACATCACCGTGCAGACCACCCTGTTCCTCGTCGCCGGGCTCGTCGAGCGGCGCGACGGCACCACGGAACTCACCCGGCTCGGCGGCCTGGCGAAGGCCGCGCCGCTGCTCGCCGTGCTGTTCTTCGTGCCGGCCATGAACCTCGCGGGCATCCCCCCGCTGTCCGGGTTCATCGGCAAGCTCGGCCTGATGCGGGCGGGCGTCGCCGACGGCGGCGCCTGGGCCTGGGCACTCGTCGCCGGCTCGGCCGCCACCAGCCTGCTCACCCTCTACGTCATGGCGAAGGTCTGGAACCTCGCCTTCTGGCGCGACGCGCCACCCGGCGCCGAGGAGGAGGGCGTCGTGCTGGAGTCCGCCGAGGACGACGAGGACGACGAGGACGGTGACGAGGAGGAGAACGAGGGGGGAGCGGGCGACGCGGGGGAGACGGCCGGTGCCGGGAGCGGGCTGCCGGTGCCCGCGGGTGCCGTGGTCGCCGCGGGCTTCCTCGGGCAGTCCATCACCACCACCAAACGGCTGCCCTGGCCGATGCTCGCGGCCACCGGCGCAGCCGTCGCCCTCGGCCTGTCGTACACGGTGCTCGGCGGCCCGCTCACCACCTTCACCCAGGCCGCCGCCACCGAACTCCTCGCCCGCACCCCCTACATCGAGGCGGTGCTCGGCCGGTGAGCAACCTCTTCCGCGACCGTTCGCCCTACAGCTGGTCCTTCCGGGTCGGCCGCGGCCGACGCGTGCTGGACCTGCCGCTCGTCGGCTGGCTCACGGTGATCTGGATCCTGCTGTGGGGCACCCCGTCCTGGGCCAACCTCGTCAACGGCGTCCTCGTCGCGATCTGCCTGTGCCTGGCCTTCCCGCTGCCCGCCGTGGACATCGGCCTGCGGCTGCGCCCCCTGGGCATCCTGCGCCTCGCGGCCTACCTGCTGTACGACATGTTCTCCTCCAGCGTCGAGGTCACCCGGCAGATCTTCGCCAAGGGCCCCTACCACGCCGCCGTCGTGGCCGTCCCGCTGCGCGTGCGCAGCGACCTCATGCTCACCGCCACCGCGGCGGCCGTCTCCAACGTGCCCGGCGGCTCCGTGATCGAGGTGCGCCGGTCGACGGCCACCCTGTTCCTGCACGTCCTCGACGCCGCCAACCCGGGCGAGATCGAGGGCGCCCAGCGACAGGTGTGGCGCATGGAGGAACTGGTCGCCCGTGCCTTCGGCACCGCCGAGGACATCGCCGACGCCGCCCGCCCCGTACCGGAAGGTGACCCCTCGCCGTGATCCCCCTGCACCGCCTCGAAGACGCCCTGCTCGTCGCCGCGCTCGCGATGATCCTCGTCGCCGGCGCACTGCTGCTGTACCGGATCTGGTACGGACCCTCGATGCTGGACCGCGCCGTCGCGCTGGACGTGGCCGCGGCGCTCATCATCGCCGGCATCGGCGTCAAGGCCGCGCACGACCGAGACTCCTTCTACTTCCCCGTGATGCTGGTGCTCGCCTTCCTCGGATTCACCGGCTCCGTGGGCATCGCCCGCTTCATCGCCGTACGCGACCGTCCTGCCGTGCGGGCGGACGGCAGGCAGGACCACCGGTGAACGCCTGGGCGCAGGCCGCCGACCTGGCCGGGACGGTCCTGTTGTTCCTCGGCTGCCTGCAGTGCCTGCTCGGTGTGATCGGGATGCTCCGCTTCCCCGACGTGCTCTCCCGCAGCCACGCCGCCACCAAGCCGCAGACCCTCGGGATGCTGCTCGTCCTCGCCGGGGTGGCGCTCAGGCTGCGGCACGGCACCGACGTGGGCACCCTCGCGCTCATCGCCTTCTTCCAGTTCCTCACCAGCCCGGTCGCCTCCCACCTGGTGGCCCGCTCCGCCTACCGCACCGGTCAGACGGGGTCCCGGGGCCTGCTGCGGGACGACCTGGACCCGCAGCTGAGCGACGCGGAGGACACCGGCGAGCAGCGGTGACCCGTGCGGACCACCGCCGCCCGCCGCTCACCCGGAGGTCAGCCCACGCACCCCACGTGGGCCAGCGCCTGCTTCAGCAGCACCCCGTGCCCGCCCGGCATCTCGCTCTGCACCGCCTCGGACAGGGCCTCGCGCGGATCGAACCAGACCAGGTCGAGGGCGTCCTGGCGCGGTCGGCAGTCACCGGTCACCGGCACCACGTAGGCGAGCGACACCGCGTGCTGCCGGGGGTCGTGGTACGGCGTGACGCCGTGCGTCGGGAAGTACTCGGCCACCGTGAACGGCTGGAGCGAGGACGGCACCCGGGGCAGCGCCACCGGGCCGAGGTCCTTCTCCAGGTGGCGCAGCAGGGCGTCCCGGACCCGCTCGTGGTGCAGTACCCGGCCGGAGACCAGTGTCCGGCTGACCGTCCCGTCGGGCCCGATGCGCAGGAGCAGGCCCACGCTGGTGACTTCGCCGCTGTCGTCGACGCGCACGGGCACCGCCTCGACGTACAGGATCGGCATGCGAGCGCGTGCCATCTCCAGCTCGTCGGTCGTCAGCCAGCCCGGCGTGGTTTCGGTCATGTCAGACATCGCTTGATCATACTTTCAGCCGTACGAACTTCCCGGGCGGCGCTCCGGGACTGTGACCCGTCCCACGCCGCTCAGCCGTCGTCGATCGGACCGCCGGGCAGCCCGTACACCCGGCGGGCGTTGTCACGTCCCGTCCAGCGGGCCAGGCGCAGCGCGTCCGGCGGGGACAGTTCGTCGGCGTCCAGCCGCTCCTGAAGCAGCCCGGCCAGACCGTGGCGGAAGGCCAGCGCCCCCAGGTGGTGGAACTCGGCCACCCCGTAGGCGTCGGAGCTGTACAGCAGCTTGCGGAACGGGGTGATCTCCAGCGCCTCCGCGAGGATCGCGCCCGCCCTTGCCGGGCCGACGTGGTGCAGGGTGAGCCCCACGTCGACGTACACGCGCTCGAAGACCGCGGACAGGTAGGCCGCCTGGCGCTGGTAGGGCCAGCAGTGCAGCAGCAGCACCGGGATCGTGCCGGCGGTCAGCCGCAGCCAGTCGGTCAGCAGGGCCGGGTCCGCGCGGTGCAGGCGCAGGTCGCCGTCGCCGAATCCCGCGTGCAGCTGGAGCGGCCGCCCGAGGCCCACGGCGGTCCACAGCAGGTGCCTCATGAGCACCGGGTCGTCGAGCCGGCCGCCGCCGCGGGCGAGCCACTTCCGGGCCGCCTCCGTGACCTCGGCGGGCGAAGGACGGGCCGGATCCAGGTCGAAACCGGTGCGGTAGGCGGCGACCGACTTGACGCCCACCACGCCCGGCCGACGTACCGCCTCCCACGCGGCCGAGCGGAACGCCTCCGCGTACCCGTCCGGCTCCACACCGCCCGCCGCCACCGCCTCCGCGACGCCCTCCAGCCGGACCACCTCGTACGCCCGCGCGCCGGCCGCCCGTGCCAGCTCGGCCGGGCCCGTCACGGAGTGCGGGGCGTATCCCGTGTCCACGCAGAACACACCGGTGCCCGCGGCCCGCAGGAACCGCCGGTTGACCTCCGCGGCGCCCAGCTCGGCCCGCCGGGCCACGTACACGTCGGCGGGCGCGTGACGCGGCAGGTCCAGCAGGGGCGCGCAGTGGCGGCGCACGGCGAGGCCCACAGGGCTGTCGAAGGGGGAGACGCCGGGCCACGCCTCGCCCTCGGTGAGCAGGGACTCGAAGTCCGCACGGTCCAGGTCCTCGGTGACCGCGCCGTGGCAGTGGTGGTCCACCAGCTCCAGGGCGGCCAGCCGCTCGTGCACGGCCCCGGCGGCCATCTCAGTACTTCCAGCGGTAGGCCGCCGCGACACCGTCGTCGTCCAGTCCCTCGACCGCCTCGGCCTCGCCCAGGCGTACGGCGATCACCGCGTCGGCCAGCACCCCGCCCAGCGCCTCGCGCAGCACGTCGTCGGCGCGGAACGCCTCCACCGACTCCGCGAGGGTGGTCGGCAGCCGCCGCACGCCGCGGGCCGCCGCGCCGGCCGGGTCGAGCCGGGCCGGGTCGCCGGTGGTCTCCTCGGGCAGGGGCGTGGACGAGACGACCCCGTCGAGGCCGGCGGCGATCACCGAGGCGAGGGCGAGATACGGGTTGGCGGCGAGGTCGACCGGCTTGACCTCCAGGTTGGCGGCGCGGTCGCGGATCCCGGCGGTGCCGGTGACGATCCGCAGCGCCGCCTCGCGCGTCTCCCGGCCCCAGGCGGTGAACACCCCCGCCCACTGCGAGGGGCGCAGCCGCAGATGACTGGCGGGGCTCGGCGCGGTCATCGCGGTGAGCGCGGGCAGGCGGCCGAGGACCCCGGCCACGAAGGACTCGGCCTCGGCGGTCATGCCGTACCGGCCCGCACCGCCCGCGTGGAGGTTCCTCCCGTCGCGCCAGGCGGAGAGGTGGAGGTGCCCGCCGTTGCCCACGCCCTCCCCGAGGACCGCGGGGGCGAAGGAGACGCGCAGCCCGTGCCGCATCGACACGGCCCGGATCGTCTGCCGCACCAGCAGGCTGCGGTCGGCCGCCGCCACCGGGTCTAGCGCGCCCGCCGAGATCTCGAACTGCCCCGCCGCGTACTCGGGATGGAACTGCTCGACGTCCACACCCTGCGCCGCGAGCGCCGCCAGCAGGTCGGCGGCGCAGTCGCTCAGCTCGACCTGCCGGGCGGCCCCGTAGGCCGGTCCGGACACGGCCGGGACGAACGCGTCGCCGTCCGCGTCGCCCCGGCCCACGGACCACTCGACCTCGACGGCGGCCATGAAGGCGATGCCGTGCCGCTCGGCGGCCCCGGCCACGGTCCGCCGCAGGACGGTGCGCCCGCACGCCGGATGCGGCGCGCCCTCCTGCGTGAGCCGGTCGACCGGGGCCCACGCCCAGCCGGGCTGCGCCGCCAGCACGGTCAGCCGGTCGAGGTCGGGGTAGAGGCGCAGGTCGCCGTCCGGGGAGCCGAGGACGTCGGTGGCGACGATCGAGTCGTCGGCCAGGAAGGTGTCGAACACCGGTGACATGCCGACGCCCCAGGCCGCTGCCGAGGCGAGCTTCGCGGTGGGCACGGTCTTCACCCGGGTGATCCCGGCCGTGTCGACGTACGCCAGCACCACGCCGTGCACGCCCTGCCCGGTCAGCTCGCCGCTCAGCGCGGTGGCCCGTTCGGCCGCGCCTGGACGCCCGCCGGACACGGGGTCGCTGTCGCTCACGTCTCGGCTCCTTCGCGTGCGCCGTCCGTCGCGGACCATTGTGCCGTCCGGTGATCACGCTGTCCGGGTTTCGCCGGATGTGCGCACGACGCGGTGGAGCCCGGCCGGGTCAGTCCAGGTTCGTGGGCTGCGGCGACGGGGTCTTGCCGGCCAGGACGGTCTGCAGGCGTTCGGTGCCCTGGCGCACGCCCTGCTGCACGGAGGAGCTCTGGCCGCCGTCCAGACCGCCCCCTGTGACGGTGAGGGCGGAGGTGCCGACGCGTACGGCGGCGACGTCCAGGGTGAGCGTGACCGGGGTGCCGTCGGTGTCGCCCCGCACGGTCACGTGCAGGCCCTCGCGGGCGTCACCCACATCGGGCACCGAGGTCTCGGTGACCTGGACCGTGCGCTTCTCGCCGTCGTCGGTCGCGGTGAACTCGTCGCACTTCTGCGGCAGTGAGGCCATCCACTTCAGGCGGTCGTCGAGTCCCGCGCGGTCGTAGCCGGCGACCTGCTCCAGGAGGCGGGAGTCGCCCTGCTCGAAACCGGTGAGCGCCGACGGTCCGGAGGGCTCGCCCAGCAGGTCGTCGCGGTAGAGCCCGTCGAGGAGCTGCTGACAGTCCGAGGCGTCGGCCTTGGCGGTGAGGAAGTCGGACACGTCGACCTCGCCGACGAGCAGCCGGTCGCGCCACTTGTCCGCGTCCCCGACCTGGTTCCAGTCGCCCTCCAGGTCGGCCTCGGTGAGCAGGGCGGCCTTGGCGCCGGACTCGGTGAGGGCGCCGGGGGAGGCACTGGGCGAACCGGTGGGTGAGCCGGTGGGTGAGCCGCTCGGCGTCTGCTTCGCCGCGTTCCGCTCGGCGACGGCGGCCTGTTCGGCGGCGGTGTCCGCCGCGCTCTCCGAACCGCCGCCGTCCGAGCAGGCCGCTGTGGACAGCAGCGCGCCCGCCGCCAGGGCGGAGGCCAGGAGACGGACGGGGTGGGACGGACGACGGCTCATCGCGGGATGCCTCCTGGGACGGGAACGGTGTCCTCAGCGCATCACCGGGGCCGTGGGCGCACCAGCGCAGGGGGCTGTTCGGGTGAGCCCGCCTCAGCCGCCCGGTGGGGCGAGCCGGTCGGGCGGTGGGGCGGGCAGGGCGAGCCGGTCGGGTGGCCGAGGCGGACCGTCGCGGCGGCCAGGGGTGTTCGGGTCAGGCCGCACGGTCGAGGGTGTCGTCGGCCACGGCCTTGTCCACCGCCGCGCGCACCAAGGCGGCCGCGAGGACGGCGGGGTCGGTGTCGTCGGCCAGGGCCAGGAGCCGCTCCGGGTCCCCGGGCAGACCGAGGCGTTCGGCGCCCTGGAGGGCCTTGCGGTCCAGGAAGGGGGAGACTCCGGGCCACACCTGCTGGACCTCCCGCAGGAAGATGTCCGCGCCGGTCGGTCCCACTCCGGGGAACTCCTGGAGCAGGCGCCGTACTTCGCCGACGTCACCCTCCGCCTCGTCGCGCAGCCTGCGCAGATCGCCGCCCCACCGCTCGGTCAGCAGCTCGGCGGCGTCGCCGAGCTGTGTGGCGGTGCGCTCGTCGTAACGCCGGTAGCCGCCCCGGCCGAGCGCGTCCACCCGCTGCTGCCAGTCGGCGTCGGCCATGCGGCGCGGGTCGCGCAGCCCCGCCTCGCCGAGGGCACGGGCGGTGGCGACCGCGATGGACGCGCTGATGCGGGCGCTGAGCAGGTGCGCGAGGACCAGCAGCCGGTACAGCGGCTGCGGGGTGTCCTTCAGCCGGATGCCCGCCTCCTCGGCGTACGTCCGACCGTGTGCGTCGACGAGCCGGCGCACGGTCCGGCGCTGGTCGGCCGTCACGGCCGCGGCTTCAGCGGGTCGTGACCGACCGTCATGAGCCGGTGGCGCAGGCGGGTGTCGTCGGCCCGGGGCTCGTTCTCCAGGTCGGCCTGCGACGTGACGGTCTCCACGACCTCGCTCATCGCCCGCAGGTCGTCCTCCGTGAGGTCGGTGCGCCGCTTCTGGAGGATGGCGAGGACGTGCCGGCCCAGCGGCGGTCCGGCGTCGTCGGGCAGCGGCTCGGTCAGTTCACCGGAGTCGCGCACCCGGAGCCAGTCCGCGAGTTCCGCGGAGGTCATGTTCACGACGCGGTGGAAGTCCTCCCACAGCGCGTCGAGTTCGAGGGCGTCGGCCATGAGGTGTCCCTTGTTCCGTCGTGCGTACGTGCGTGCTGCGTGGTCGGCCGGAGCAGGGCGGTGCGCTCCGCCTCGTCGGTCCCGCCCCACACGCCCGACGTCTGCCCCGACTGCAGGGCGAACGCCAGGCACTCGGGGGTCACCGGGCATCTGGCGCAGACGCGCTTGGCGGCCGCCGTGTCGCGCAGGGCGGGTCCGACGGTCCCCACCGGGAAGAAGAGATCGGAATCCTCGTTCGCGCAGGCGGCGCGGCGCAACCACTCCATGGGGGCGCGGGTGCCCATGCGGCACAGGGGCAAACGCCCGCCGGAACCCGGGCGGAGGCATCGCGGATCCGGGCCCGACCCGCGCCGGTCAGCGGGCGAGCACGTCGTCCAGGAAGCGGGTGACGTCCGCGAACACCTCCTTCCGATCGGTCTCGTTGAACAACTCGTGCCGGGCGCCCGGGTAGATCCGTTCCGTCAGGTCTCCGCCGCTCAGCCGCTCGACACCGGGGCGGCTGCCGGGCAGCGGCACCAGCCGGTCGTCCTCCCCGTGCACCCACAGCAGCGGCAGCCGGCCGACGTCGCCGCCCTCGGCGACGGTCTGCAGCGTCCGCGCGAACGCCTCCAGGGTCGGCCGCTTCATCGGCCCGTGCCAGACCAGCGGATCCGCCGCGTACGCCGCTCCCACCGCCGGGTCGCGGGAGAGCGAGGCCGGGCTGACGGGGGTGTCGGGGATCTCCTCCAGGGCCAGCAGACGGCGCGGCAGCTCCCAGTCGCCGATGACGGGCCCCGACAGCACCAGGGCCGTCAGCTCGCCGGGGTGGCGCTGGGCGTAGCGGGAGGCGACGAGTCCGCCCATGGAGTGTCCGACCATGACGACCGGCAGGTCCGGACGGGCGGTGCGGGCGAGTGCGGCCACGGCGTGCACATCGGTGACCACGTCCTCGAAGTCCTCGATCACCACCCGCTCGCCGTCCGAGCGCCCGTGCCCGGCGTGGTCCGGGGCGTAGACGGTGCCGCCGTGGCCGGTCAGGACGCCGGCCACCTCCTCGTAGCGGCCGGAGTGCTCGCCGTAGCCGTGGACCAGCAGGGCGACGTAGCGGGGCCGCCGCGCGGGCCACTCGCGGACGGTGATCCGCCCCCGCGTTCCGGTCAGCGTGTGCTCGCGGGCCTCGGCCATGTCTCCTCCGGTGCGTCGGTGACGGTCCGGGGGATCTTCCCAGGACACCGTCCCGAGGTCTATAGTCTAAAACTAGCAGTGCTAATTAAGGGTAGTGCTCATCAAGGTGCGCGGTGGACCGGCGCGGCGGCGGTGCGCCGCCCGGCGACCGCGCGACGACGGTCAGGAGTCCCTCGTGCGTCCCGTCCACTTCGCGGCCGCCCGCCGCACCCCGATCGGCAAGCTGCGCGGTTCCCTGTCGACCGTGCGGCCCGACGACCTCGCCGCCGCGGTGATCCGGGGCCTGGTCGCCGACGTGCCCGCGCTCGACCCGGCCCGGATCGACGACGTCTACTGGGGCGCCGCCAACCAGGCCGGCGAGGACAACCGCAACGTCGCCCGCATGGCCGCCCTGCTCGCTGGCCTGCCCGAGACCGTGCCCGGCGCCACCGTGAACCGGCTGTGCGCCTCCGGTCTCGAAGCCGTCACCACCGCCGCCCGCACCATCGCCGCAGGCGAGGCCGACATCGTGCTGGCGGGGGGCTCCGAGTCCATGAGCCGCGCCCCCTTCGTGCTGCCCCGCCCGGACGAGGCGCTGCCGCACCGCATCGAGACCGCCGACACCCGGCTCGGCTGGCGCCTGGTCAACCCGGCGATGAAGGACCTGCACGGCCTGCTGGCCATGGGGGAGACGGCCGAGGAGGTCGCCGGGCGGTACGGCGTCCCGCGCGAGCGGCAGGACGAGTTCGCCCTGCGCAGCCACCGCCTGGCCGCCGAGGCCCGCAAGAACGGCCACTTCGACGACGAGATCCTCCCCGTCGAGCGCCCCGACGGGGTGGTCGTCGACACCGACGAGTGCGTCCGCGAGGACACGTCGCTTGAGAAGCTGGGCCGCCTCAAGCCCGTCTTCCGCCCCGGCGGCACGGTCACCGCGGGCAACGCCTCCCCGATGAACGACGGGGCCGCCGGCCTCCTCCTGGTCAGCGAGGAGGCGCTGAACGACCTCGGTCTGGAATCCCTGGGCCGCTACGTCGCGGGCGGCTCGGCCGGTGTCCACCCCGACGTGATGGGCATCGGCCCGGTCCCCGCCACCCGCAAGGTCCTCGCCCGGGCCGGCTGGAGCATCGACGACATCGCCGAGGCCGAGTTCAACGAGGCGTTCGCCGCCCAGGTCCTCGCCTGCGTCGACCAGCTCGGCATCGACCCCGGCCTGGTCAACCCCACCGGCGGCGCCATCGCGCTGGGCCACCCGCTCGGCTGCTCCGGCGCCCGCATCCTCACCACCCTGCTCCACCGCATGCGCCGCACGGGAGCCGGCCGCGGACTGGCCACGATGTGCGTGGGCGTCGGGCAGGGCAGCGCGGTGCTCGTCGAACGTCACTAGACACCCCCGGCCACCGAGCCGCCACCCCCGTGCAGAGCCGCAGCAAGGAAACGGAGCAACACCCATGGCAACCCTCTCCGTCGCCGCCATCCTCGCCGAGAACGCCCGGCGCCGCCCCGACAAGGAGGCGCTGGTCGAGGGCGACCTGAGGCTGACCTTCGCCGAGGTGTGGCGGCGAGCCCTGGCCCAGGCCGGTGCCCTCGCCGGCCTGGACGTCCGGCCGGGGGACCGGGTGGCGCTGATGGCGCCGAACACCGCAGAGTTCCCGCAGGCGTACTACGCCGTCGCCGCGGCCGGTGCCGTCGTCGTACCCGTGCACCTGCTGCTGTCGGCCGCGGAGGTCGAGCACGTGCTGCGGGACAGCGGCGCCACCCTGCTGCTGTGCCACCCGGCGCAGGCGGAGACCGGAGCGGCCGCGGCGCGGGAGACCGGCGTCCGGATGGTCACGCTCGGCGACGAGTTCGGCAAGCTCGCCGCGGACGCCGAACCCCTGCCCACGTACGTCACCCGCGACGCCGACGACCCGGCCGTCGTCTTCTACACCAGCGGCACGACCGGCGTCCCCAAGGGCGCCGTGCTCAGCCACTTCAACCTGGTGATGAACGCGACGGTCAACGCCTTCGACGCCAACGACATCCGGCCCGACGACGTGGCGCTCGGCGCGCTGCCGCTCTTCCACGCCTTCGGCCAGACCGTCTCGCTGAACTCCACCTGGCGGGCGGGCGCGACCCTCGTGCTGCTGCCGCGCTTCGACGCGGCGCGCGCCATCGAGCTGATGGTGAGGGAGAAGGTCAACACCTTCCACGGAGTGCCCACCATGTTCGTCGCCCTGGCCGCCGCGGCGGCCGGCGCCGGAGCCCTGCCCGAGCTGCGGGTGTGCGTGTCCGGCGGCGCGTCCCTGCCGGTCGCCGTCCTCGAACGGTTCGAGGAGGCGTTCGGGGCCAGGATCTACGAGGGGTACGGGCTGTCGGAGACCTCTCCGGCGGCGTCCGTGAACCAGCCGGTGTTCGGCGCAAGGCCCGGCACCATCGGCCACCCGCTGTGGGGCGTGGACGTGGAGATCGCCCGCGCCGAGGTCGAGCACGCGGTGGAGCTGCTGCCGACCGGCGAGCTGGGCGAGGTCGTGGTCCGCGGGCACAACGTCTTCTCCGGCTACCTCGGCCGCCCCGAGGCCACCGCTCAGGCGCTGGTCGACGGCTGGTTCCGCACCGGGGACCTGGGCACCAAGGACGAGGACGGGTTCCTCAGGATCGTCGACCGGAAGAAGGACGTCATCATCCGGGGCGGCTACAACGTCTACCCCCGGGAGGTCGAGGAGGTGCTGATGCGCCACCCCGGCATCGCCCAGGCAGCCGTCATCGGGCTCCCGGACGAACTGCACGGCGAGGAGATCTGCGCGGTGGTCGTGCGCGCCCCCGGTACGACGCCGGACGCGACGCCGGACGCCGCCGCGATCACCGAGTGGTCCAAGCAGCACCTCGGGCGGCACAAGTACCCGCGCCGGGTGGAGTTCGCCGACGAGCTGCCGCTCGGGCCGAGCATGAAGGTGCTCAAGCGGGAACTGCGGGCCGCGTACACGGACCGATGAGGATCAAGGGGCGAGACGGTGCCCACGGCACCGCCGGGCACGCATAGCATCGGTCCCCGCAATGGACACCATCTCGCTCTCGCACCTCACCGGCTGGGAATTCGCCGCCCTCGCCTTCGCGGCCCTGCTCGTCGGCTTCTCCAAGACCGCGGTGAGCGGGGCCAACACGGTCAGCCTCGCGATCTTCGCGGCGGTCCTGCCGGCCCGCGCCTCCACCGGCATCCTGCTGCCGGTCCTGATCGCCGGTGACGTCCTCGCCGTCCTCACCTACCGCCGCCACGCCCACTGGCCCACGCTGTGGCGGCTGTTCCCCGCGGTCGGCGTGGGCGTCGTCGTCGGCACCGTCTTCCTGGTGTGGGCCGACGACGCCGTCGTCCGCACGTCGATCGGCGTGATCCTGCTGTTCATGGCCGGGGTGACCATGTGGCGCCGACGGCAGGCCGACGCCGCCGAGCAGCCGGAGGAGGCCGCCTCGCGCACCGGGCGCGTGAAGGCCCGCTCGTACGGCGTCCTGGGCGGGTTCACCACGATGGTCGCCAACGCGGGCGGCCCGGTGATGTCGCTGTACCTGCTGTCCGCGGGTTTCAGGAAACTCGGCTTCCTGGGCACCTCGGCGTTCTTCTTCCTGATCGTCAACGTCTCCAAACTGCCCTTCAGCGCGGGCCTCGGCCTGATCGACGGCGACTCGCTGCTGCTCGACGCGGTGCTGGTCGTCTTCGTGGTGCCCGGCGCGTTCCTCGGCAAGTGGGCCGTGCGCCGGATCAACCAACGCCTGTTCGAGCGCCTGGTGATCGCGGCGACGATCGTGGGCGGTCTTCAGCTCCTGCTGGCCTGACGTGCTGCGGGAGTCCGTGGCTCAGATCCTCCACCAGCAGGCGCTTGGCGATCGCGTCGACGGCGGCCCGCAGTTCCGCGTCCGAGGGGCGGCCGATGTCCCGCTCCACCCGGTCCTCCAGCCAGGTCGCCCAGGCCCGGCCGATGACGAGGGCCTCACGTGCCCCGGCGTCGGTGTGGGAGAGCAGGGAGCCGTCGCGGGTGAGGAACCCCTCGGCCACCATCCGGTCGAAGACCGGCAGCAGCACCTCCGGCGGCATCCGGCGGCGGGCCGCGATCAGACCCAGGCTGGCGTGCCCGACCAGCCGCGTGAACACCTCGACCTGCATCACGGCCCAGGCACCGGCGACGTCCAGCCGGGTGTCGCTGTCCGCGACGATCCGGCGCGCGGTGTCCAGCTCCGTACTGCCGATGATCTTACCGACGGAGGCCTCCAGCGTCCGCCTGCTGCTGGCGTCGTGCGGTGAGGCGAAGCCCTCGCCCATGTCCGTGGACCCCGCCCGGGCGCTGTCGCGCAGCTGGACCTGCTTGAGGAACAGCGCGACCACGAAGCCCAGGACCGCGACCGGCACCGTCCACAGGAACACGGTCTGGATCGTGTCCGCGTACGCGCCGACGACCGGCGCCGACGCCGGGGGCGGCAACCGGTGCACACCCTCCGGACTGGTCGACGCCCTCGCGATCACCGACGGGTCCGCGGCGCCGGTGCGGGCCGCCGCCGCGACGCCGTCGCGCAGGTTGGGACCCAGCGAGTTGGCGTAGATCGTGCCGAACACGGCGGTGCCGAAGGAACTGCCCAGCGTACGGAAGAAGGTGACGCCGGAGGTGGCGGTGCCCAGGTCGGCGTACTCGACCGTGTTCTGCACGGCGATGGTCAGCACCTGCATGGACAGGCCGATCCCGGTGCCGAGGACGAACATGTACAGCGACTCCGGCCCCGCGCCCGTGGCCGGACCCATCAGCGACATCAGGTACAGGCCCACGCCCATCACCAGCGTGCCCACGACGGGGAACAGCCGGTACCGCCCCGTCTTGCTGACCACGTTGCCGCTGAACACCGAGGCGATCAGCAGCCCCGCCACCATCGGCAGCGTCCGCACGCCCGAGACGGTGGCCGAGTCGCCGTCGACGTACTGCAGGTACGTCGGCAGGTACGTCAGCGCGCCCAGCATCGCGAAGCCGACGATGAAGCTGAGGACCGAGCAGACCGTGAACACCGGGTTGGAGAACAGCCGCATCGGCAGCATCGGTTCGGCCGCGCGGGTCTCCACCCAGCAGAACAGTCCCAGCGCGACCAGGCCGCCCGCGAACAGACCGACGATCACCGCCGAACCCCACGCGTACTCGTTGCCGCCCCAGCTCGTCGCCAGGATCAGGGCGCTGGCACCGACCGCGACCAGCGCGATGCCCGCGTAGTCGATGACGGGACGGGAGGCCGACTTGACCACCGGGATGGTGCGGGCGGCGGCGATCACCACGACGACCGCGATGGGCACGTTGACGTAGAACGCCCAGCGCCACGACAGGTGGTCGGTGAACAGCCCGCCCAGCAGGGGCCCGACGACCGTCGCGACACCGAACACCGCGCCGATCGCGCCCTGGTACTTGCCCCGCTCCCGCAACGGGATGACGTCCGCGATCAGCGCCATCGCCGTCACCATCAGGCCGCCCGCCCCGACGCCCTGCACCGCCCGCCAGACGATCAGCAGCGGCATGTTCGTCGCCAGCCCGCACAGGAAGGAGCCGGTGATGAACACCACCGCGGACACCTGGAACACGACCTTGCGGCCGAACAGGTCGCCGAACTTGCCCACCAGGACCGTCGCCACGGTCTCCGCGAGCAGGTACGAGGTCACCACCCACGACATGTGCTCGGCGCCGCCGAGGTCCGACACGATGGTGGGCAGCGCGGTGCCGACGATCGTCTGGTCCAGTGCCGCGAGCAGCATGCCGAGCATGATCGTGACGAAGACGACGTTGCGGCGCCGCCGGTCCAGCACGGGCGGCTGGGCGGCTGCGGTCCGTGGCGCTTCCTCGGCGACTGTCACGCGGCCACGATCACACCGGTGCACCGGCCACGCATGCGGGGACGGTCCGCCCGGGGGTGCCCGAGGACCCGGTCAGCGCTCTCCCGGGTTGCGCCGCAGCAGATACGTGTCCATGATCCAGCCCTTGCGCTCGCGCGCCTCGGCCCGCAGCCGCTCGATGCGGGGTCCGGCCTCCGCGATCGGGCCGGAGTCGAGGATCTCGTCCGGGGTGCCCAGGTAGGCGCCCCAGTAGATGTCGATGTCCTGGTCCGCGTACCGCCGGAAGGCCTGCTGGGCGTCCAGCATGACGACGACGTCGTCCGCGTCCGCCGGGAAGCCCTCGGCGAGCCGCCGCCCCGTGGTGATCTGCACCGGCCGCGCCACCCGGTTCAGCCCGGTGCGGTGCCGGGCCGCCAGCGAGGAGACGCTGCTGATGCCGGGCACGACGTCGTACGCGAACGACACCGCCCCGTGCTCCAGCACCTCCTCCAGGACGCCCAGCGTGCTGTCGTACAGCGCCGGGTCGCCCCAGACCAGGAACGCGCCGCTCTCGTCCTCGCCCAGCTCCTCGGCGATCAGCCGCTCGAACAGGCGGGCGCGGGCGCTGCGCCAGTCCCCGACGGCCGAGGAGTACGCCGCGCCGCCCGCGCCCCGGTCCCGCTCGGGGTCGCGCGCCTCGACGACGCGGTAGGTCCCCTCCGGCACGTGCGTCTCCAGCAGGTGCCGGCGCAGCCCCACCAGGTCGGCCTTGACCTCGCCCTTGTCCAGGACGAAGAACACGTCGGTGCTCCGCAGCGCCCGCACCGCCTGCAGGGTCAGCTGGTCCGGGTCGCCCGCGCCGATACCGATCACATGAATGCTCCGCACGTCACGAGTCTGCCGTACGCCACGGACCCGGCACCCGCCGGGCCGCCCCCTCGGGGGTCAGCCCCGCAGCCGGGGTGCCCGCGTCCCCGCGTCCACCCTTGCGCCGTCCTCCACCTCACCGGCCAGCTCCCGGGCCCACCCGGCGACCGCCCCGAGGTCCATCCCGTACGGCCGCTCGCGCCCGTCGGACGCCGCCCACCCCGTCACGGCCCCCGCCCCGCGCCGCAGCAGCCTGGCTCCGCCGGTGACGTTGCCGCGCGCCGCGTGCGTGAGCCCGACGGCCAGCTGGGCCAGCCCCCGCCACAGCTCCCGCTCCTCGTCGGGCCCCGACTTCCAGGCGTCCTCGAACACCTCGTGCGCGTGGAACGGCTTGCCGTCGTCCAGCAGCCGCTGCGCCTCGGCGACGGTCTCGTCCGGGGCCCTCACGACCCCCTCGGGCTGGCGCGGCACACCGTCCGCCCCGTACGGCAGGGGGCGGCCGAGCCCGTCCCGCGGCCGGGCGTTGCGCGCCCGCCCCTCGTCGTCGCGGTCCCGCGCGTCCGCCGGGCGGCCGGGTGCTGTGCTGTCCATGGGGCTGTCGGCAGGGCTGTCCATGGCACCGATTGTCCCCCGCCCGTGCCCGCTTAGGCGTGGCCCGGCGGGTGGGGTAAAGTGCTGTCCGCGTGATCGCGCGGCGCACCGCGCGTGAGCACATCGGGACGTGGCGCAGCTTGGTAGCGCACTTGACTGGGGGTCAAGGGGTCGCAGGTTCAAATCCTGTCGTCCCGACTCGTGAGAGTCGCAGGCCAGGGCCGGTATCGGAGACATCCGACACCGGCCCTTTGCCGTGGGTCACGCGCGCGGTCCCGACTCCCGCGGCCGCGCCCCCGCGGCGACGAGTACGTCCGCCGTCTCGCGGTGTGCCCCCTGCGCAGCCCAGTCCAGTGGCGTCCAGCCGGTGCCGTGGTCCTCGCGCAGGTTCGGGTCGGCTCCGTGTTCGAGGAGTACGCGCACGGTCTCGGTGTACCCCCAGCACGCCGCACCGCACAGCGGTGTGCCCTCCGAGCCGATCCCGCTCTCCGTGTCGGGCCGGGCGCCGGCCGCGAGCAGCACGCGGGCGATGTCGGCGGCTCCGCTCACGGACGCGAGGTACAGCGGTGTGCTGCCGGCCGGGTCGGCCGTCTCGGCCGGTGCACCGGCCCGCAGCGCGGCCCGGACCGCAGGCAGGTCGCCGACGAGTGCGGCGTCGACGAGACGCCGGGACAGTTTCTTGTGCTTTCGCCTGTTCACACGCACCGAGAGTACGGAGGGCTTGACTTGAAGCGCACTTCAATTCGCAGACTCCCTTCCGTGCCCGGACGACCGGGCGCGCATGGGGAGGAACATCATGAAGTACCGCACCATCGGCACCGATCCGGCGCACCGCCGCGAGGTGAGTGTGCTGGCGCTCGGCGCGATGCTGTTCGGCTCGCAGACCGACGATAAGACCTCGTTCGCCGTCCTCGACCGCTATGTGGAGGCCGGCGGGAACTTCATCGACACGTCCGACAACTACGCCTTCTGGACCGACGGCGGCCAGGGCGGCCAGAGCGAGGAACTCCTCGGCCGCTGGCGGCGCAGCCGCGGGATCGGCGCCGAGGTCGTCATCGCCACCAAGCTCGGCGCGCGCCCGCTGGCGCCGGGCACCGGCTACACCGACAACCCCGAGGGCCTGTCGGCCAAGGTGATCCGCGAGGCCGCCGACCGCAGCCGGGAACGGCTCGGCGTGGAGAAGCTGGACCTGCTCTACGCGCACATCGACGACTTCACCGTGGAGCAGCGCGAGACCGTCGAGGGGTTCGGCGCACTGGTCGCGGAGGGCACGGTCGGGCTGCTCGGCGTCAGCAACCAGGCGGTGTGGCGCGTCGAGCGGGCCCGCGCCCTGGCCGCCGCGGCCGGACTGCCCGGCTACGAGGTGCTCCAGTACCAGCACAGCCACCTGCGGCCCCGCTTCGACCTGCCCAGCGAATTCTCCCGGTACGGCAGTGTCGGTCACGCCGGCGCCGAACTCCTCGGCTACCTGGAGGCCGAGCCGGACCTGACGCTGGTCGCCTACTCGCCCCTGCTGGCCGGTGCCTACGTCCGCGCGGACAAGCCGCTGCCCCCCGACTACGACCACCCGGGCACGCCGGCCCGGCTCGCGGTGCTGCGGGACGTCGCGGGGGAGACCGGGGCCACGGTCAACCAGGTCGTCCTCGCCTGGCAGATCGGCGCGGAACTGCCGATCGTGCCGCTGGCCGGCGCCTCCTCGCTGGCGCAGCTGGAGGAGAACCTGGCGGCCGTGGACCTGGAACTGACCGAGGAGCAGCGCGTCCGCCTGGACACCGCCCACTGAGCCCCGTCCGCCGTGCGGTCAGCCTCTGACCAGGAGCTGGAAGTCGAAGGCGTACCGGGACGCGCGGTACACGTGCGTCCCGAACTCGACCGGTCGGCCGGTGTCGTCGTACGCGGTGCGCCGCATCGTCAGCAGCGCGGCGCCCTCGCGTTCGCCGAGGCGCCCGGCCTCCTCGCGGGTGGCGATGCGGGCGCCGACGGTCTGGCGGGCGCTGTGCAGGGTGATGCCGGACGCGCGCATCATCCGGTACAGGCCGGTCGACTCCAGGCGGGCGTCGTCGAGGTCCAGCAGGCCGGCCGGGAGGTGGTTGCAGAGCAGCGCCACCGGCTGGCCGTGGGTGAGGCGCAGCCGCTCCAGGACGGTGACCCCGGTGCCCTCCGCGACGCCGAGCGCCGCGGCGACCTCGGCGGTGGCCGGGACGTCCTCGTTGCGCACCACCCGGGTGCCGGGGCCTTGCCCGGCGGCCTCCAGATCGTCGTAGAGACTGCTCAGCTCCAGCGGGCGCCTGACCTGGCTGTGCACCACCTGGGTGCCGACCCCGCGCCGCCGGACCAGGAGCCCCTTGTCGACCAGCGACTGGATGGCCTGCCGGACGGTCGGCCGGGACAGGCCGAGGCGGACCGACAGGTCGACCTCGTTGCCCAGCAGGTCTCCCGGCGCGAGGGCACCGTGTGCTATCGCCGCCTCCAGCTGCCGGGCCAGCTGGTAGTAGAGCGGTACCGGACTGCTCCGGTCCAGGGTGAGGTCCAGGGCGCCGGTCGCGGGGGCGGTCACGGCACGTGCGGGGCCGCCGGTCTTCGCCATGGTCGTGCCTCCCTGCGTAGGTGACTGGCTGTCGGGCGGGGGAGCGCCGGGTCAGAGGTGGTGGCGGCGGTCGGCCACCGCGCGCTCGTAGGCCGCCCGCGCCTCGGTCGCGGCCGCGCGCTCGGACACCTCGGCCACCGGCACGTCCCACCACGCCTCGGCCGGCACCGGCTCCAGCGCGGGTGCCGTCTCGACGTACACGCACGTCGGGCGGGTCGCCGCGCGGGCGGTGGTCAGCGCCTCGCGCAGCTCCCGCACCGTCTTGGCGCGCAGGACGTGCATGCCGAGGCTGGCCGCGTTGGCGGCGAGGTCGACGGGGAGCGGATCGCCGGTGAAGGAGCCGTCGGCGGCGCGGTGGCGGTAGTCGGTGCCGAAGCGCTCGGCGCCCACCGACTCGGACAGGCCGCCGATGGACGCGTACCCGTGGTTCTGTACCAGGACCACCTTGACCGGCAGGTTCTCCTGGACGGCGGTGACGATCTCGGTCGGGTTCATCAGGTAGGTGCCGTCGCCGACCAGGGCCCACACGGGGGTGCCGGGTGCGGCCTGCTGCACGCCGATCGCGGCCGGGATCTCGTAGCCCATGCAGGAGTAGCCGTACTCCAGGTGGTACTGGCGCGGGGAACGGGCCCGCCACAGCTTGTGCAGGTCGCCGGGGAGCGAACCGGCCGCGTTGATCACCACGTCCTCGTCGCCGACGACCGAGTCCAGTGCGCCCAGCACCTGCGTCTGGGTCGGCACCGCGCTGTCGTCGTCCGCGCCGAACGCCCTCTCGACGACCTCGTCCCACCGGGCCTTGCCGGTGCGGTACTCCGTCTCGTACGCCGCGTCCACGCGGTGGCCGGACAGCGCCCGGGCCAGCGCGGTCAGGCCGGTCCGCGCGTCGCACACCAGGGTGTCGGCGGCGAGCTTGTGGGCGTCGAAGGCGGTGATGTTGAGGTTCAGGAAGCGCACGTCCGGGTGCTGGAAGAGGGTCCCGGACGCGGTGGTGAAGTCCGAGTAGCGGGTGCCGACACCGATGACCAGGTCGGCGGTGCGGGCGAGGGCGTCGCTCACCGCGGTGCCGGTGTGGCCGATGCCGCCGAGGTCGGCCGGGTGGTCGTGGCGCAGGGCGCCCTTGCCCGCCTGCGTGGAGGCGACCGGGATGCCGGTGGCGTCCACCAGGGCCTTCAGCGCCTGCTCGGCCTCGCTGTGGTGGACGCCGCCGCCCGCGACGATCAGCGGGCGCGCGGCGGCGCGGACCGCCCGGACCGCCTCGGCCAGTTCCGCGGGGTCGGGCGCGGGGCGCCGTACCCGCCACACCCGGTCGGCGAAGAACTCCTCCGGCCAGTCGTACGCCTCGGCCTGCACGTCCTGCGGGAGCGCGAGGGTGACCGCGCCGGTCTCCGCCGGGTCGGTCAGGACGCGTACGGCCCGCAGCGCGGACGCCAGGAGCGCCTCGGGGCGGGTGACGCGGTCGAAGTACCGGGACACGGGCCGCAGGGCGTCGTTGACGGACACGTCGGCCTCGACCGGGTGCTCCAGTTGCTGGAGCAGCGGGTCGGCAGCGTGCGAGGCGAAGCAGTCGCCGGGCAGCAGCAGGACCGGCAGGCGGTTGACCGTGGCCAGAGCGGCGCCGGTGACCAGGTTGGTGGCGCCGGGGCCGATGGAGGTCGTCACGGCCTGCGCGGACAGGCGGTCGAGCTGGCGGGCGTGGCCGACGGCCGCGTGCACCATGGCCTGCTCGTTGCGGCCCTGGTGGAACGGCATCGCCTCCCGGTACTCGACCAGCGCCTGGCCGAGGCCGGCCACGTTGCCGTGGCCGAAGATGCCCCAGACGCCGGTGATCAGGCGGCGGCGCACGCCGTCGCGTTCGGTGTACTGGGCGGCCAGGAAGCGCACCAGGGCCTGGGCGGTGGTCAGTCGGCGAGTGGCGGCGGCGCTCATGCGGACCTCTCCGGTGCGGCGTACAGGGGGAGTCGGGGGTCGACGGGCTGCCCGGGCCAGGTGTCCCGGATCCAGGCGTGGTCGGGGTGGTCGCGGATCAGCCAGGCGCGCTCGGGCTCCGGACCGGCCATGACGTTGAGGTAGTACATGTGGTGTCCGGGGACCGCCATCGACGGCCCGTGCCAGCCGTCGGGGATCAGCACCACGTCCCCGTCGCGGACCTCGGCGAGGACGTCCGTGCCCCGCCCCCGTCCGGAGGGGGAGACACGCTGGTAGCCGAGCCCCGGGGTGCCGTCGTGGGGTGCGAACTCGAAGTAGTAGATCTCCTCCAGCACGGATTCCTCGCCGGGGCGGTGCTCGTCGTGCTTGTGCGGGGGGAAGGACGACCAGTTGCCGCCCGGGGTGAGCACCTCGACCGCGATCAGCCGGTCGCACTCGAACACCCCCGCCGCGCCGAAGTTGTTGACCTGCCGCGAGCAGCTCCCGGTGCCGCGCAGCTCGACCGGTACCGAGGACGCCGGGACGTACCGGGCGGGCAGGCGGCGGGTGCAGCGGGCGCCGGTCAGGGCGAACCGGCCGCCGCCTGCGGAGGTCACCGTCGCACGGGCCCCGCGCGGGACGTACGCGAAGTCGCTCACAGCGGTGAACACACTGTCGCGACCGGTGAGTTCGAAGGTCTGCGCGCCGAAGTCGTCGGTGGCCCCGACGGTGCAGCCGCCGCTCAGCGGCAGGACGATCCACTCGCTCCCGCCGCAGTCGAAGGTGTGGCTGCCGCCGGGCGCGAGGTTCACCACGCGCAGAGCGCTGTGGTCCCACCCGGCGCTCTCGGGCGTCACGTCCACGGCGTACCGGCCGCTTGCCGCCTTGCCCGCGGGAAGGTGATACGTCATCGTCCGCTCCTCCGCCTCTCCTCGTTCACAGCAGTCCGACGGCCGTGTCCACCGCCTGCTCCACGCCGCCCTCGGCCGGGTAGAGCAGCGAGCGGCCCACGACCATGCCCTGCACGGTGGGCAGCCGCAGTGCCTTGCGCCAGCGTTCGTAGGCCGCGGCCTGGTCCGCGGCGGAGCCCCCTATGTCGCCGCCGAGCAGCACCACGGGGAGCGTGGACGTCTCCAGGACCTCGGCCATGTCGTCCGGGTCGTGGGTGACGGGCAGTTTCAGCCAGGTGTAGGCCGAGGTGCCGCCGAGACCCGAGGCGATGGCGACGGAGCGGGTGACGGCCTCGGCGGACAGGTCGTTGCGGACCCGCCCCTCGCTCCGACGGGAGATGAAAGGCTCTATGAACAGGGGCAGTCCGCGCGAGGCCATGGCGTCCACCGCGCGGGCGCTCGCCTCCATGGTGGCCAGCGAGCCCGGGTCGTCGTAGTCGATGCGCAGCAGCAGCTTGCCCGCGTCGAAGCGCAGCCGGGCGATGTCCTCGGCGCGGTGACCGGTGAAGCGGTCGTCCATCTCGAAGGCGGCGCCCGCGAGACCGCCCCGGTTCATCGACCCCATGACGACCTTGTTCTCCAGCACCCCCAGCAGCAGCAGGTCCTCCAGTACGTCGGCGGTGGCGAGCACCCCGTCGACGCCGGGCCGGGACAGCGCGGTGCACAGGCGCTCCAGCAGGTCGGCCCGGTTGGCCATGGCGAGCCGGCGGTCGCCCACGCCGAGCGCGCCGCGCGCCGGATGGTCGGCGGCGACGATCATCAGACGGCCGGAGTCGCCGATCAGCGGGCGGCGCTCCCGGCGCGCCGCGGCCTCGGCGATCGCCTCCGGGTGCCGGGCTCTGACCGCGGTGAGGTCCGGGATGCTGGAGATGGTCAGGGACAAGACGAAGCTCCGTTCAGGGTGTGGCTCGCGCGAGGAGGTCGTCGACCTCCGCCCCGGTGGGCATCGCGGAGGAGCAGGCGAGGCGGGATGCGACGAGGGCGCCGGCCGCGTTGGCGTACCGCATGGTCCGCTCCAGCTCCCAGCCGGAGAGCAGACCGTGGCACAGGGCGCCGCCGAACGCGTCGCCCGCGCCGAGGCCGTTGACCACCTCGACCGGCACCGGCGGCACCTCGGCGGACCGGCCGTCGCGGTGCACGGCGAGGACGCCCTCGGGCCCCTGCTTGACGACGGCCAGTTCCACCCCGGCCGCCAGCAGCGCCTCGGCGCAGGCCCGCGGTTCGCGCACCCCCGTGGCGATCTCGCACTCGTCCAGATTGCCGACCGCGACGGTCGCGTGCCCGAGCGCCTCGGCGTAGTACGGACGGGCCCGGTCCGGGTCGGTCCAGAACATGGGGCGCCAGTCCAGGTCGAAGACGGTGGTGCCGGACTTCGCGCGGTGGGCGAGGGCGGTCAGCGTCGCCGTACGGCTCGGCTCCTCGCTGAGTCCGGTGCCGGTCATCCAGAAGACGGAGGCCGCGCGGATCGCGTCCAGGTCCAGCTCCTCGGGGCGGATCTCCAGGTCGGGTGCCTTGGGACGGCGGTAGAAGTACAGCGGGAAGTCGTCCGGCGGGAAGACCTCGCAGAACGTCACGGGGGTCGGGTACGCGGCGACCGGGGTGACCCAGCGGTCGTCGACGCCGAACTCCTTCAGCGCGCCGTGCAGATAGCCGCCGAACGGGTCGTCGCCGGTGCGGGTGATGACGGCCACGGCGCGGCCGAGCCGGGCGGCGGCGACCGCCACGTTGGAGGCCGAACCGCCGAGAAACTTGCCGAAGGTCTCAACCTCCGCCAGGGGTACGCCCGTCTGCAGAGGATAGAGATCGACCCCGATGCGGCCCATCGTGATCAGATCGAAACGCGGGACTGACTCTGCCATGTGCGACGCTCCTCGGGCTGGGCGGGGGCCTGCCGCCTCCCAGGTGTATGACTCCTGGACGACGCTGTCAATACTTTGTACTTACATTCGGACCTGTGAGTGAAAGGATGTCTTGACAAAGTATTGACAGTGGGCGCCTCAAGGACTTGTATCCGGTCCCAGCGCAGCAACAGCCATTCTTCTCGGGTCTGGCACTCGGGTCTGGCACACGGCTCTCCCGTCGCACAGTCGCACAGTGAGGTGCAGGAAAAGATGGACCGCTCTTCGCACGCCCGCTCCCGCAGATTCGCCCCTGCCGTGGCCCTCGCCGCCGCCGCGGCCCTGACCCTCGCCGGCTGTTCCAGCAGTTCCGGGGGGAAGAAGGCCGACGAGGAGGGCGACTCGGGCGCCTCCGCGGGCAAGGCGAACACCCCCCGTATGACCGTCGCCCTGGTCACCCATCAGGCGCCCGGCGACACCTTCTGGGACATCGTCCGCAAGGGTGCCCAGGCCGCCGCCGACAAGGACAACGCCAAGCTCGTCTACTCCGCCGACCCGAACGCGGGCAGCCAGGCCAACCTGGTGCAGAACGCGATCGACCAGAAGGTCGACGGCATCGCCGTCACCCTCGCCAAGCCGGACGCCCTGCGCAGCGTCCTCGCCAAGGCGGAGAAGGCCGGCATACCCGTGGTCGGGCTCAACTCCGGTCTGGCGGACTGGAAGAAGCTCGGCCTGATGGAGTTCTTCGGGCAGGACGAGAGCGTGGCGGGCGAGGCGTTCGGCAAGAAGCTGAACGAGGTGGGTGCCAAGAAGGCCCTCTGCGTGATCCACGAACAGGGCAACGTCGGACTGACCCAGCGGTGCGACGGCCTGAAGAAGACGTTCGAGGGCTCGGTGGAGAACCTCTTCGTCAACGGCGCCGACCAGCCCTCGGTGAAGTCGACGGTGACGGCCAAGCTTCAGCAGGACTCCGGCATCGACCACGTCGTCACGCTGGGCGCCCCGTTCGCCATGACGGCCGTGCAGTCGGTGGACGAGTCCGGCAGCAAGGCCAAGGTCGCCACCTTCGACCTGAACAAGGAGCTGACCGGCGCCATCGAGAAGGACGACATCGAGTTCGCCGTGGACCAGCAGCCCTACCTCCAGGGCTACCTCGCGGTCGACGGCCTGTGGCTCTACAAGAACAACGGCAACTACAGCGGCGGCGGTGAGCAGCCGGTGCTGACCGGCCCGGCCTTCGTCGACAAGTCCAACGTGAAGGCGGTCGCCGAGTTCGCCTCGAAGGGCACCCGGTGATGAGCGTGGCCCCACAGGCTGAGCCGGCGGTGGCCGCACCGCCGGCCCCCGGCCCCGAGGAAGCCGACGGCCGGACCCGTGAACGCCCCGTGGCGCTGCGGCTGCTCGCCCGGCCCGAGGTCGGGGTCTTCCTCGGCGCCGTCGCCGTCTTCGCCTTCTTCCTGATCGCCGCCCCCACGCTCCGCGACGGCGCCTCCATGGCGACGGTGCTGTACCAGTCGTCCACCATCGGCATCATGGCCCTGCCCGTCGCCCTGCTGATGATCGGCGGCGAGTTCGACCTGTCCGCCGGTGTCGCCGTGGTCACCTCGGCGCTCACCGCCGGCATGCTCAGCTACCAGCTGACCATGAACGTCTGGATGGGCGTGATCGTCGCCCTCGTGGCCTCACTCGCCGTCGGCGCCTTCAACGGCTGGGTGCTGATGAGGACCGGCCTGCCGAGCTTCCTGGTCACCCTCGCCACCTTCCTGGTCCTCCAGGGCGTCAACCTCGCCGTGACCAAGCTCGTCACCGGCAACGTCGCCACCGACGACATCAGCGACATGGACGGCTTCGACCAGGCCAAGGCCCTGTTCGCCTCGTCCTTCGACGTCGGCGGCGTCCAGGTGAAGATCACGGTCGTCTGGTGGCTGGTCTTCGCGGCGCTGGCCACCTGGGTGCTGCTGCGCACCAAGTACGGCAACTGGATCTTCGCCGTCGGCGGCAGCCAGGAGTCCGCCCGCGCGGTCGGCGTGCCCGTCACCTTCACCAAGATCACGCTGTTCATGCTGGTCGGCTTCGGTGCCTGGTTCGTCGGCATGCACCAGCTGTTCTCCTTCAACACCGTGCAGTCCGGCGAGGGCGTCGGCCAGGAGCTGATCTACATCGCCGCGGCCGTCATCGGCGGCTGCCTGCTCACCGGCGGCTACGGCTCCGCCATCGGTCCGGTCTTCGGCGCCTTCATGTTCGGCATGGTGAACCAGGGCATCGTCTTCGCGGGCTGGAACCCGGACTGGTTCAAGGCCTTCCTCGGCGTGATGCTCCTCGGCGCCGTCCTCATCAACCTGTACGTCCGCCGCGCCGCGACCCGGAGGTGATCGGAAATGACCAGCAAGACCCCCGCAGCCCCCGGCACCCACGGCGCCGTCCTCGCCGACCCTGCACCCGAGCAGGGCCGCCCGCTCGTGGAGCTGCGCCGCGCCGGCAAGGCGTACGGCAACATCCGCGCCCTGCACGGCGTCGACCTCGCCGTCCACCCCGGCCGGGTGACCTGCGTACTCGGTGACAACGGTGCCGGCAAGTCCACCCTCATCAAGATCATCTCCGGGCTGCACCAGCACACCGAGGGCGAGTTCCTCGTCGACGGCGAGGCCGTGCGCTTCACCACCCCGCGCGACGCCCTCGCCCGCGGCATCGCCACGGTCTACCAGGACCTCGCCACCGTGCCGCTGATGCCGGTGTGGCGGAACTTCTTCCTCGGCTCCGAGATGACCAAGGGCCCGTGGCCCGTGCGCCGCCTCGACATCGCCCGCATGAAGCGGACCGCCGACGAGGAACTGCGCAACATGGGCATCGTCCTGGACGACCTCGAACAGCCCATCGGCACCCTCTCCGGCGGCCAGCGCCAGTCCGTCGCCATCGCCAGGGCCGTCTACTTCGGGGCCCGCGTCCTCATCCTCGACGAGCCCACCGCCGCTCTCGGCGTCAAGCAGTCCGGCGTGGTGCTCAAGTACATCGCGGCCGCCCGCGAACGCGGCCTCGGCGTCGTCTTCATCACACACAACCCCCACCACGCCTACATGGTCGGCGGCCACTTCAGCGTGCTGCGGCTCGGCACCCTGGAACTCAGCGCCGCCCGTCCCGACATCACGCTGGAGGAACTCACCAACCACATGGCGGGCGGCGCCGAACTCGCCGCCCTCAAGCACGAGCTGGCCCAGGTCGGCGGGGTCGACGTGGACGCCCTCCCGGACGGCGCTCCGGATGCGGCGCGCGTCCCGGCGCCGGACAGTGCCCACAGGAGCGACGGCGCCCACGGGGCCGACGGCACTGACGGGACCGACGCCGTCCACGGGACCGACACGGCCGACAGCACCGACACGACCGACAGCACCGACACGACCGACAGCACCGCAACCGGTACCGCCGAAGGGAAGGCCTGAGCATGCCCTCTGCCCTCGACCGCATCCGCGTCGGCTCGGCTCCCGACTCCTGGGGCGTCTGGTTCCCCGACGACCCCCGGCAGGTCCCCTGGGAACGGTTCCTGGACGAGGTCACCGAGGCCGGCTACGAGTGGATCGAGCTGGGCCCCTACGGCTACCTCCCCACCGACCCGGCCCGGCTCACCGACGAGGTGACCCGGCGCGGCCTGAGGGTCTCGGCGGGCACCATCTTCTGCGGGCTGCACCGCGGCCCCGCCGAGTGGGACGCCACCTGGGAACAGGTCGGCCGCGTCGCCGCCCTGACGCAGGCCATGGACGCGAAGCACCTCGTCGTCATCCCGTCCTTCTGGCGCGACGACAAGACCGCCGAGATCCTGGAGCCGCCCGAGCTGACCGGCGAGCAGTGGACCCACCTCACCCGGGGCATGGAACGCCTCGGCCGCGAGGTGCGGGAGAGCTACGGCCTGGACATCGTCGTCCACCCGCACGCCGACACCCACATCGACACCGAGGAGCACGTCGAGCGCTTCCTCGACGCCACCGACTCCGACCTCGTCAGCCTCTGCCTGGACACCGGTCACTACGCCTACTGCGGCGGTGACAGCGTCAAGCTGATCGAGACCTACGGCGAACGCATCGGATACCTCCACCTCAAGCAGGTCGACCCGGAGATCCTCGCCGGGGTCCGCGAGGGCGGCGTGCCCTTCGGGCCGGCCGTGCAGCGCGGGGTGATGTGCGAGCCGCCGGGCGGCGTGCCGGAGCTCGGCCCGGTGCTCACGGCCGCCCAGGAACTCGGCGTGGACCTCTTCGCCATCGTCGAGCAGGACATGTACCCCTGCGAGCCGGACAAGCCGCTGCCCATCGCGGTGCGCACCCGGAAGTTCCTGCGCTCCTGCGGCGCCTGAGCCGTACCGCGCCGACGGACGGGTGCCCCGGCGAACGGGTGGACGGGTGAGCGGGCGTGCGGGCGTGCGGGCGTCCCGCGAGTGCGCCGCCCGGCGGGCCGTCGCCGGTGCCGCGCGCTAGCGTGCGCAGCACCGGCAAGCACACCTCGTCCCGTTCCGGGAGGCAGCCCATGACCGCGCGTCTCAACCCGTACCTCAGCTTCGACGGCGACGCCCGACAGGCGATGGAGTTCTACGAGCAGGTGTTCGGCGGCACGCTGTCGCTGAACACCTTCGGCTCCTTCGGCATGTCCGACAGTCCGAAAGCCGAGCAGATCATGCACGGCATGCTGGAGACCCCCAGCGGCTTCACCCTGATGGGCGCGGACATGCCGCCCGGGCAGGAGCACCGGCCGGGGAACGACTTCTCGGTGAGCCTCAGCGGTGACGACGAGGCCGAGCTGCGCGGCTACTGGGAGAAGCTGTCCGCCGACGGCTCGGTCGAGGTGCCGCTGGAGAAGCAGATGTGGGGCGACCTCTTCGGCATGTGCAGGGACCGGTTCGGCATCTCGTGGCTGGTGAACATCAGCGAGCCCGCGGGCTGACCCCGCGGCCCGCCGATCCGCCGACGCGTGGGCCCCTGCCGCTCAGCTCCGCCGCACCTCCGCGACCGCCACCGGACGGTGCTCGTGCAGCGACAGCGTGCACGCCTCGGCGATCCAGCCGGCCTCCAGCGCGTCCTCGACCGTGCAGGGCGAGGTGCGGGTGCCGGCGACGACCTCGGTGAACGCGGTCAGCTCGGCGCGGTAGGCGGCGGCGAAGCGGTCCATGAAGAAGTCGTGCGGCGTACCGGCCGGGAAGCTCGCCCCCGGCTCCACCGAACGCAGCGGCAGCTTGTCCTCCAGGCCGACGGCGATCGAGTCGTCGAAGCCGTGGATCTCCATGCGCACGTCGTAACCGCGCCCGTTGTGGCGGCTGTTGGAGACCACCGCGAGGGTGCCGTCGTCGAGCGTGAGGACCGCCCCGGTGGTGTCCGCGTCGCCCGCCTCCCGGATGAAGTCCGCGCCGCGGTTGCCCCCGGCGGCGTACACCTCGCGCACCTCCCGGCCGGTCACCCAGCGGATGATGTCGAAGTCGTGCACCGAGCAGTCCCGGAAGATGCCCCCGGAGGCGGCGACGTACGCGGCGGGCGGCGGCGCCGGGTCCAGCGTCGTCGACCGTACGGTGTGCAGCGTGCCCAGCTCGCCGCCGCGCACGGCGGCCCGCGCGGCGGCGAACCCGGCGTCGAAGCGCCGGTTGTAGCCGATCTGGACCGGCACGTCGCGGCCCGCGAGCGCCTTGAGCACCTCGACGCCCTCCGTCATGGTGCGGGCCACCGGCTTCTCGCAGAAGACCGGCACACCGGCCTCCACGGCGGCCAGGATCAGTCCCGGGTGGGCGTCGGTCGCCGCCGCGACCACCACACCGTCCACCCCCGCCGCGAGCACCGCCTCGGGCGAGTCCGCGACCTCGGCGCCGAACCGCTCGGCGGCGGCCTTCGCGGCAGCCGCGAAGGGGTCGGCGACGACCAGCGACCCGACGGCGTCGAGTCCGGCTAGGGTCTCGGCGTGGAAGGCGCCGATGCGGCCGAGGCCGAGGATTCCGATACGCATGTGCTGTCCTGCTCCTTGTGTCGGGGGAGGGGGAAGGATGTGAGGGGTGTGCGGGGTGGGAGGCCCGGGTCGGGGCGGCTCGGACGGGCCAGGCGCCGGCCCGTTGATCGGCTCCCTCGTCGCGCAGGGCCCCGCCCGCGCACGTGTGCGGGACGCGGCACCGTCGTGCGCCGACAGCGGCGACGTGGTGCTGTCATTCTTGTCCTGACAAACGCGCCGAACAACCTGCGGGCGGCCGGCACCGCGACCGTGTGACGCGCGCGGCCGTCCCGGGCGTGTGACGCGGTCGTCCGGGCGGTCCCTCCTACCGTCGGGACCATGTGGAAATCGACTCCGGCCGGCAGCCCCGAACGGGTGGTGGCTCTGGCCGACGGCGTCTTCGCGATCGCCATCACCCTGCTCGTCCTGGACTTCTCCGTGCCCGGCGACCTGGACGCCGCCGCCTACCGGGCCGAACTGCGCGATCTGACACCCAACTTGGGGGCGTACGCGCTCAGCCTGCTGGTACTCGGACTCTTCTGGCGCGACCACCGCCGGATCTTCGGCTTCGTCGAGCGGGTCGACGGCCAAGTGATCACCCTCTCCCTGGTCGGTCTCGGCGTCGCGGCACTCGTTCCCTTCCCCACCAAGCTCATCTCCGAGTACGGGCGCGAGCCGGTGTCCGTCGCCGTCTACGCGGCCGCGGTCGCCGCCCTGGGCGCCTCCCACCTCGCCCTGGTCGTCGTGCTGGCCAACCGGCCCTGGCTGCGCGGCGACACCGCACCCGAGGAAGGGTTCCTGCTCTACGGCGCGGACATCGCGGCGTCGGTGGTGATCTTCGCGCTGAGCGTTCCGCTCGCCCTGGCGATCGGTCCCGCGGCCATGTGGAGCTGGCTCGTGCTGGTCCCGGTCAAGGGCCTGCTCGGCCGGTGGGTGACGCGGGCCCGCCGCGGCGCCGTCAGCGGGGCGGCTCGGGACTGACCCAGGTGCCGCGCTCCGCCGACCGCGCCATCGCGTCCAGTACGGCCGCGCTGTGCACCGCGTCCGTCAGGGTGGCGCCGTACGGGGTGCCCTCCGCGACGGAGCGCAGGAAGCGGTGGGCCTCGACCACCTTCAGGTCGTCGTAGCCCATGGCGTTGGCGGCGCCCGGCTGGAAGGCCGCGAACTCGCCGTGCCCCGGGCCGACGTAGACCGTGCTGACGGGCTGGTCCTGGTACGCCGTGCCGCGGCTGACGCCCAGTTCGTTCATACGGCGGAAGTCCCAGTGCACCGCGCCCGTGGTGCCGTGCACCTCGAAGCCGTAGTTGTTCTGTTCGCCGACCGAGACCCGGCAGGCCTCCAGCACACCCCGGGCCCCGGAGGCGAAGCGCAGCAGGCAGCTGACGTAGTCCTCGTTCTCGACCGGTCCCGGCTCTCCGCCCGCCGCCCGGGAGTGGCCCGCCGTGGCTCCGGTGGGGCGCGCCCGCTCGGGCAGGAAGACGGCCGTGTCGGCGGTCAGGGACGCGATGTCGCCGAGCAGGAAGCGGGCCAGGTCGGCGCCGTGCGAGGCCAGGTCGCCGAGCACCCCGCTGCCGCCGCGCTCCCGCTCGAACCGCCACGTCAGCGCGCCCTCGGGGTGGGCGGCGTAGTCGCTGAAGAGCCGGACGCGGGCATGGGTGACGGTGCCGATCTCCCCGGCGGCGATCAGGTCGCGGGCCGCCTCGACGGCGGGCGCGTTGCGGTAGTTGAAGCCGACCGCCCCTTGCACGCCCGCCTGGGCCACCGCGTCCGCCACCGCGCGGGCGTCCCGCGCGGTCAGGCCCACCGGCTTCTCGATCCAGATGTGCTTGCCCGCCGCGGCCATCGCCATGGCGATCTCGCGGTGCAGGAAGTTCGGCGCCGTGATGCTGACCGCGTGGACCCGCGGATCCGCGGCCACCTCGCGCCAGTCGCGGGTCGTCGAGGCGAACCCGAACTGCGCCGCGGCCGCCTCGGCCCGCCCGGGTACTTCCTCGGCGACCGTCACCAGCTCCGGGCGCAGCGCGAGGTGCGGGTAGTGGTGCCGGACCCGGGCGTACGCCTGGGTGTGCACCCGGCCCATCCAGCCGAAACCGACGACGGCGACACCGAGTGCCTGGACCATGAGCGCCCCTCTTCGGACCTGTCCGTGATCTCACGAGCCTGTTCGTGATCCCACGAGCGTGATCTGTCCAGGCCACCCTGGGCGGGCAGCGGCATCATGTCAACCTTTTGACAGGACAAAGTCCGGACGGGGTCTCAGGCCGGGCCCAGGTCGATGGCGTAGGCCTTGCGCAGCGTCTCGTGCACCGTCCACGTCGTACGGTCGCCCTCGCGCAGGACCGCCAGGTCGCCCGGCCCGACGGTGAGGGTGGGGCCGCCCGCCACCTCGATGGTGGCCGAACCGCTGAGCACGACGAACATCTCGTCCGCCTCGGTGTCGGTGACGACGCCCGGCGTGATCTGCCAGACGCCCCGCACCCGGCGGCCGTCCGGCGACTCCCAGACCACTCTGCCGGTCACTTCGGGGGTGCCGGACACGATCTGGTCGGGGGAGAGCGGCTCGGGTTCGAGCTCGGCGTCGGGGACGTGGACAACGAGGCTGTGGGTCATGCGGCGACGGTAGCCGTGCCCCGCGGTGCGCCGGAGGAGACAGGGTGTAGGGCATCCGGCCCCCGGTCGGGACACTTCGTCGCGGCGCACGGGGTCCGACAGAGAGCGAACGGGATGGCGGTCGCCGGCCTGTCCCGTCGTCCGGCAGGGGACGTCCGGCGACAGCGTCGGGCCACTGCTTGCGGCTGCCCTGGGTGATCGGCAAGCTGGTGGATGTTCGTGAGGCAGCACGGCACTGCCGGCGACCGCCGAGGCCGTGTGGGGGACGGGGGACCGATGAGCAGACGGCACGTGCGGAAGATGCTGCGGCAGATGGCGAGCGGGGAGCCCGTCGAGGTCACCCTCGCCATGGCGACGATGAAGAAGCTCAGCCGACTCGCCTTCATCGCCCAGCAGTTCGGGTACGGGTACGCGGACATACGGCAGGGCGGGCCACAGGGCAACGGTTTCGTGATGCTGATCGTGCCGGACCCCGGCCCGCAGGCCCGGGCGCGAGCCGCGGAGAACTGGGCGCGGTACCCGAACGCGAGCGACGGGGGTGCGCTCCCGCCCCTGGTGCCCGAAGAGGTCGAGCTTCTCAAAGCCCGCATCACGTTCGACATCACCGCCATGTACACCGACAGGCAGCGGATCCTGCTCACGGGTGTCGGCGCGGTTCCGCTGGCCGTGCCCATCGGCTTCGCGCTCGGCACGGGTACCACCGCCGTGGTTCTCGCCGGTGCCGTGTGGGCCGGGCTGATGGCCCTCCTGCCCGTCGGATTCGCCGTCAACCGGCACTTCAGGGCCAAGTACGCGGCCCTCCTGCGAGCGGCCGGGTTCACTCAGGTGACCGATCAGACCGGGCGGTCGCGGTACGTGCCACCGGGCGGGCAGCTCCCCGGGACCTCCCCGGAATGCGGACCCGCCGCGTTCCGCTCCGGACCGGCCACCGGCTGATCCGAGCGGCCCCCCCCGGGCCCAACGGCCGATCCCTACAGGCCGACCGCCGGTCGCGTCACCGCCCCCGGCGCGACAGCCACGCGGCGACCACCGCGCCGGAGACGTTGTGCCAGACGGAGAACACCGCGGCCGGCAGCGCCGCAAGCGGGCTGAAGTGGGCGGTGGCCAGCGAGGCGGCGAGGCCGGAGTTCTGCATGCCGACCTCGAAGGCCATGGCCCGGCTGCCGGGCTCACCCAGCCGGCCGAGGCGCCCCGCGCCGTAACCGAGCGCCAGACCGAGCCCGTTGTGGAGCACGACCGCGACGAGGACCAGCCCGGCGGCCGACTTGATGGCGTCCGCGCTGCCCGCCACCACGACCGCCACGATCACGGCGATCGTCAGCGCGGACAGCCAGGGCAGCGCCGGCAGCGCGCGCTGCACGTACCGTCCCGCCAGGAGCCGCACGACGACGCCCGCGAGGACGGGAAGCAGCACCGTCTTCAGGATGTCCGTGACCATGGACCCGGCGTCCACCGGGAGGTACTCGCCGGCCAGCAGCAGCGTCAGTGGCGGGGTGACCAGCGGAGCGACCAGGGTGGAGACGGTGGCGACGGAGACCGACAGGGCGACGTCGCCGCGCGCCAGGTAGGTCACGACGTTGGAGGCGGTGCCGCTGGGCGCGCAGCCCACCAGGATGACGCCGGCGGCGAGCTGCGGGGACAGGTCGAGCAGGTGGGCGATCGCCCAGCCGAGCCCCGGCATGATGACGTAGTGCGCGACCAGTCCGAGCGCCACCGCCCAGGGGCGCTTCACGACCCCGCGGAAGTCGTCCGGGGTCATGGTGATGCCCATGCAGAACATCACGACGCCCAGCAGGTACGGCACCGCCTCGCCCCACCCGGTGAAACTCCCGGGGAGCAGCAGGCCGACGGCGCCGGCCAGGAGGACGAGGACCGGGAAGACGGTCACGGCGCGCCGCGCGGAGCGGTCGCCGGCCACGCCGTCACCCGGGTGTTCGGTTCGTTCGGTTCGATCAGTTCGATCGGTTCGTTCGGTACGCACCGTGCGAGACAACGCCTGGTGGGCGGCCCGGCGCAACGCCGTCTCGCGATGTGATCAGCCACCTGACCGCACGAGAAAGGGCCCCCGCGAGCTTTCGCCCGCGGGGGCCCTTCCCACACCGTCGGGACGACAGGATTTGAACCTGCGACCCCTTGACCCCCAGTCAAGTGCGCTACCAAGCTGCGCCACGTCCCGGTGCCGCGATCGGCGTTCTCCGTGATCGCGCTGGTCAAGCCTACCCCATGCGCGGGGCGGGACGGCGTCGCGGCCGGACCCTGCCCACCCCCGTTCCCGGTGACGCCGCGTCCCCCTCTCGGGGGTGACGCCGCGGCCCCTCTCGGGGGGTGGACACCCTCTTGACGCGCTCCGGGTGCCGGTCGACACTTCCCCAGTAATCCTAGTGAACAGGTAGGGAATCACCCGGGGAGAACCATGTCCGTCACACCGCTCGCCCCTGCCCCCGCCTTCCGCGGACGCATCGGCCGCGATCCGCGCAGCGGCCACTACGCCGTACCGCGCCGCTATCGCCTCCACCTGTCGCCCGGCCACGACGACTGTCTGGGCATCGCCGTCGTGCACGCCCTGCTCGGTCTGGACGAGATCTGTCCGGTGACCCTGCTGGCCCCGCGCCCCGACTGTCCCGACGGCGGGTACGCCGCCCTGCGGCCGCTGTACGAGGCCAGTGCCCACCACTACCGGGGACCGGCCGTCGTGCCGGTGCTCAGCGACGGCTGGTCGGGCCGGATCGTCAGCACGCACGCGCGTCACATCACCCGTGACCTCGCCCGGTACTTCACCTCCGTCGCGGGTCCCGTGCTCTACCCCCGCGGCACCGAGGCGGAGACGGAGGCGGTCGAGGAACTGTGCGCCCGCAGCACCGACCCCGAGGCCCTGCCCGGCGTACTCGACGCGCTGGAAACCCGCCTGTCCGCGCACCGCTACGTCCTGGGCGACCGGCTCACCGCCGCCGACGTCGAGGTGTGGGCGGCCCTGGTCCGCCGGGACACCCCGCGCGGCGCGGACGACCACCCCGCTCTCTGGTCCCATGTGCGGCGCCTGACCGCCCTCCCGGCCTTCGGCCGTCACCTCACGGACCGCCCCGCCTGATCACCCCGCGGCAATGGCCGTGTCCGCCGCCCCCCAGCGGCGGACACGGCACGGGCCGCGGAACGTCCACCCTCCCCCGAAGGAGACGTTCCGCGGCCGGCCCCCGGCGCCGGACTGCGGCCGCGGCGACCGGGTGTCGGTGAGCCGCGCGGTCACCAGTACATGACCGCCGTCTCGCCCGCACCCCACGAGGAGTACAGGCGCACCCGGACGACATAGCGGCGGCCCTTGACGAGACGGGCCCTGATCGTGGCGTTGCGGGGTGTTCCCCCGTCGTCCTGTCCGGCGAAGTAGCGGGGCACGCCGTCCCGCTCCTCGAAGACGACGACGACGGCGTCGCTGTCGCCGAAGGTGCCCACCGTGTACTCGCGGGTCTCCGGCGGGTCCACCCGGAAGTCGGCCTGCTCGTCGGGCCCGAGGCCCAGCGGCACCGAGCGGAACGGCACCAGCGGACCGGGGCGGACGGTGGGCGGGTACCAGCGCAGGGCGAACTCCTTGTCGGCGGCGGAGAGGGTACCGGGCGGGTGCAGGCCGGAGCGGTAGTGCTCCGGCTCCAGGATCAGCCCCGAGGGGAAGGGATACTCCATGATCGACTGGGGGTCCCAGACCGGGCCGTTGGCCTCGTCGTCGTCGAGCTTGCGCAGGATGTTGTGGAAGGTGCGCTCCCGGGTCCAGTGGTTGGGCGGGCCCGCCAGCTCCGAGTAGACGGCCTCGTCGTCCCAGAGGAGGCCCGCGAACGGGCTCTGGTGCTCGTGCAGCATGCCGAGCGCGTGCCCGATCTGGTGCAGCGCCGTCGCACGCTCACCCGGCGCGGTCAGGTCCCAGCCGAAGTTCATCGTACGGTCGTTCAGACCGACCCGGAGCGCGTCCTTGCCCACCGCCGACCAGGACCCGTCGCCGGGCTGGAAGCCGATCCGCAGCTCCGCCTCCGACCGGTCCCCGACCTCGGTGAGGCCGATCCCGATGCCGAGGTCCCGCCACTCCCGGAAGCAGTCGCGCACCACGTCCCGCTGCTCCTCGGTCCCCACCCACGACCCGCGCCGAGGCCGTCCGGTGCCGGGCATCGGGACCACCGAGGCGTCGGTGTCGCCCCCGAGGAAGCAGTAGTGCAGCACGGTTCCGTTGACCCACATCCGCTGCCCGCCGACGAGCGCGGCGACCCGCTCGGCGGCCAGCCCCGGAGCGAGCACGGGGCCAGGCTGCCGCGCGAGGGAGCAGTAGCGTGCGGTCATGCCCGCCAGCGTGCCCTGCGTGCCGCCACGGCGCCTGAGTCGAGGGGTACTCAACTCGCCCTGTATCAAGACTGAGTAGGCCGACTCATGTTCCCGTGACGACTTCCGTACGGGATGCGAAGACACTGGAGACCCCCTGGCCGTTCACCGGACGGTCGGACGAACTGGAACTGGTGCGCCGGTCCGTGGGGGCCGGGCACGCCGGACTGGTGGTGACAGGACCCGCGGGCGCGGGCAAGACCCGGCTGGTCACGGAGGCCGTACGCGGCACGGACTGCGCCCGGGCCGCCGGGACGCCCGAGACCCGGGACACCCCCTTCGCCGCCTTCGCCCACCTGCTGCCCGAGGCCGTCACCCTGCACCGGGCGGTACACCTCCTGTCCGGCGTACGGTTGTTGCTGGTCGACGACGCACACCTGCTCGACGACGCCTCCGCCGCCCTCGTGCACCAGCTCGCCGTGCACGGCCGCACCCGGCTCCTGGTCGTCGCCACCGACGGAGCCCCCGTACCGGGCGCGGTGTCCCGGCTGTGGACCGGGGAGTTGCTGCCGCGCCTCACCCTGCGACCGATGCCCCACGAGGACACCGCCCGCCTCCTCACGGACGGCACCGGCACCCGCCTGGAACCCCTGTCCCTCGACCGGCTGCACCGTCTGAGCCGGGGCGACCTGCGGCTGCTGCGCGAACTGCTCTCGGCCGTGCGGGAGGAGGGCCTGCTCGTGCCGGTGCCGGGAACGGACCAGCGGGCGTGGCGGGGACCGGTACCCCTCACCCCCGCGGTGCGCGAGCGCACCGCCCGCGTCCTCGGACGCGCCCGCGCCGACGAGCGGGAGACGCTCGACCGCCTCGCTTTCGCCGAGCCCCTGCCCCTGCCCCTGGACGCGGGCGCCGACGCCTTCGGCCTGCGGGCCCTGGAGCGGTTGGAGGCCGAGGGCCTGGTGGTCGTCGACGACCACGGCGGCGCCCGTCTAGCGCACCCCCTGCACGGCCCGGTCCTGCGCGCCGCCGCCGGCCGGCTGCGGACCCGGCGCCTGGCCCGCACCCCCGACCGCACCGGGCCCGCCCTGGAAGCGGAGCGGGCCGCCCTCGCCCGGCGCATCGAACAGGCCGACGTACGGGAGGGCGAAGCCCCCGTCGGGGACTGGCTGGCCGCCGAAGGGGCAGCGCTGCCGCCCCACTACGCGGCGCTGCGGGCCCGGTTCGCACGGCTGCGGGGCCGGCTGTCCGACGCCGCCGCCTGGGCCCGCGAAGGCCTGCGGACCCGTCACGACGACCCGGCCTGCCACGACGAACTCGCCCTGGCCCTGGCCCAGTCGGGCGACGGACCCCGCGGGATCGGCGGTACGGCCGCGGCCTGCGCCACCTGGGCCGCCGCCGCGCGCGGCGACCTCGACGAGGCGGTCGCGACGGCACCCGCGGGCGACCCGTACGACGCCGTCCGGCTCGGCGCGCCGCAGCGGGCGGGAGGCCGGCTGACCGGTGTCTTCGCCGCGCACGCCGAAGCCCTGGCACGGGAGGACGGACCGGCGCTCGACCGGGTCGCCGAGGAGCTGGAGCGGCGCGGCTTCCTGCTGTTCGCCGCCGAGGCGAACGCCCAGGCGGTACGCGTCCACCGCGACCCGAGCGCCGCCCGCACCGCCCGTACCCGTGCCGTCGCCCTCACCCGGCGCTGCCAGGGCGCCCGCACCCCCGCGCTGTCCGGTCTGGTGCTCGGGGAACTCACCGCCCGGCAGCGGCAGATCGTCACCCTCGCCGCCGCGGGCCTGAGCAACCGGCAGATCGCCGAACGGCTCACCCTCTCCGTCCGCACCGTCGGCAACCACCTCTACGGTGCCTACACCCGCCTCGGAGCGGCGGACCGCGGCGCCCTGCCCTGCCTCGTGGAACTGCCCGAGCCCCAGCCCGCCTGACCGGGGGCCGGGGCCGGGGCCGGGGCCGGTCCTGGCCAGGGGCCCGGGGTCCGGCCGGGAGGGCCTCAGGCCGCCCCGAACGCCGAGAAGGCCCACCCCGTCGCCTGGTGCACGGCGTCGTCCGGCAGCGAGGCCCGCGCGTCACGCAACGCCTCCGCCAGGGACAGGCCCGCCTCCAGCCCCTTGTGCAGGGCGAGCATCAACGGCACCGCGGCGGCGTCGTTCACCGGTGCGGTGCACGCCACCACGCCGGCCGTGCCCAGCGGCAGCAGCGCGGTGACGAGGCCGAGCAACTCGTCGGCGCCGACCGACGCGAACCGCGCGGTGTCGCAGCACGGCAGGATGATCCGGTACGGGCTGCGGTCCAGCCGCTCGAAGTCGTGCACGATGAGCGGTCCGTCCGCCATCCGCAGCGACGAGAACAAGGGACTGTCCGCCCGGAAGGTGCCGTGCGCCGCGATGTGCGCCAGCGCGGCGCCGTCCAGTTCCCGCAGGACCCGCGGCACCCGCGCCGCGTCGCCTTCCAGCACGACCGTCCCGCCCCGGGGAGCGTCGCCTGCCCCCGTCGGCTCCGCAAGCCCGCGCCGCTCGTCCCGGGGCCATCCCCGGCCCGTGTCGTCCCGTCCTCGGCTCGTGCCGTCCAGACCCCGGCGAGCGGGCTCCGTGCCGTCCACGGGCGGGGAGAGACGCGGTGCGCCCGGCGGTTCGTCCGTCCCCGTCGCGCCGCCGGGCGAGGGCGGTCCCGTGCCGTCGACTGCCGCCGTCGGCTCCGCAAGCCCGCGCCGCTCGTCCCGGGGCCATCCCTGGCCCGTGTCGTCCCGTCCCCGGCGGGCGGGCTCCGCGCCGTCCACGGGCGGGGAGAGACGCGGTGCGCCCGGCGGTTCGTCCGTCCCCGTCGCACCGCCGGGCGACGGCGGTCCCGTGCCGTCGACTGCCGCCGCCCGCGGACCGGCGTACCGGTCGGCCAGTTCCGGCACCTCGGCGCCACCGCTGGCCAGACCCGGGCCGCGCACCAGGACCAGGCGGCCGCCGGGCGGGGGAGCGGTGTCCCGGGCGCGGAGCCAGCTGCTCGCCGACGGCGACACGCTCAGGACGCGTTCGCGCAGCGCGGGCAGCAGGGCCCACGGCACCCGGTGCAGCCGGCCCGGCGGGACCACGACGACCGGGCCCGGGCCCAGGTGCGCCGCGGCCGGTCCGAGGAGCAGGTGCTGCAATCGTGCGCCGGCCGCCTCCACCAGCGGCAGCCGCGCCTCGGCGCCCGGGTGGGCCAGCCGCCGCAGCCCCGCCTGCACGTGCTCGGCCTCCACCTCCGCCTCGGCCAGCAGCCCGGCCTCGAACCGCCGCACCCGCCCCTGCCCGCACAGCAGCACGTGCACGCGCCCTTCGAGCACCGCCAGCTCCACCAGCCGTACGTCGTCGCCCAGCCGCCGCAGCAGCCGCGCCACGTCGACCCGGTCGCCGCCGCCGGGCGCCTCGCCCCGTATGTGCAGGGTGCGGGAGCGGATCTCCCGCTCCAGGCGCCGCTGTTCGCGCTCCAGGGCAGGAGCGGGCCGGCCACCGTCCGTGCGCGCCTCCTCCGCACGGGAGGCGAGCTCCCGGAACGCCGTCATGGCGGTCAGCAGCACCGGGTCGGCCGGCGGCCGGGTGGGCGGCGCCGACAGCACCGTCGCCCGCCAGCGCTCGCTCCAGTCCAGCAGCCGCCGAGGGCCGCCCGAGACCAGGGACGCCTGCTGCGCCAGCGCCGCCAGCTCCGCGCCCTGCGCGGTGGCCCGGGCCCGCAGCTCCGAGGCGCCGAGCGTCATCCGGTGGTCGTCGAGGACGTCGAGACCGCGACGGCCGGCCTCCAGCACACCCCGCGCCGACCCGGCCGCACGCGCCCGCAGCGCCTGCGCCGCCCACCCCGTCATCCGCGCCAACGGCGGTCCGCTGTGCCGGCTGCGCGCGGCCACCGCCAGATGCCGCTCCGCGTCCGCCGTCCAGCCGAGGCCCAGCGCGATCCGGCCCGCGAGCAGCGAGGCCTCCGGCGCGGCCGGCGCTCCGAACGCCGCCAGCCGCTCCGCCACCGCCGCCGCGTCCGCGACCAGCCGGCCGGAACCGCCTCCCGTGGCGACCCGCGCCTCGATCAGCACCAGCCGGGCGTGCGTCTCGTACCAGGTGCGCCGCTGCCCGGCGAACAGCCGCACCGCTACGGCCGCGCGCGCGAGCGAGGTCTGCGGCTCTCCCGCGAGCCGGGCCGCCCGCGCCGCGACCAGCAGCAGCTCCGCCCTGCGGGTGGACTGCCCGCCGATCCCGTCCAGCGTGGCGAGCGCTGCGTCCGCCTCCGCCAGCGCCTCCGTCGCCAGACCCGCCGCCATCAGCACCTCGCAGCGCCGGATGGTGAGCATGAACGTCGGCGTGCCCAGCTTCGCGTACCGCTCCTCCGCCTCGTCGAGGAGCCGCAGCGCCGCCGGCACGTCACCCGCGCGGAACGCCGCGAGCCCCCTGCTCTCCACCGCGTCGGCCTTGTCGTGCTCCTGGCCGGTGGTGTCCCACAGCGCCTCGGCCGCGGTGAAGTCCGCGTCGGCCCGTTCCACCGAGCCCTGTGCCAGGTGCACGGTCGCCCGCAGCGTCAGCGCCCGCGCCGTCCAGATCACGTCGTCCGCCTGCCGCAGCACCGGGATCGCCCGCCGTACGTCCTCCAGCGCCTCACCGTGCCGGCCGAGAACCCACCACACGTACGCCCGCCGGAACAACACGCGCGCGCGGGTGTGCCCGCTCCCGCGCGCCACGCCCCGCTCGAACGCGGCCAGCCCCTCCCGCGTGCGCCCGGCGTGCACCAGCGCGACCCCCAGCGTGGCCAGGACGTCCGCCTCCCGCTCGGCCGAGTCGGCGCGGGCGGCGAGATCGCGGGCCCGCCGCAGATGGGCCAGGGCCCGCCGGGTGTCGCCGAAGTCCCGCTGCCAGATGCCGATCACCTGATGGGCGACCGAGGCGTGCAACGGCGAGGGGTCGGCGCCGAGCACCTCCTCCGCCCGCGTCAGCGCTTCGCCCGGGGCGGCGAACACCATCGGCAGCAGGTCGAGAACCGAGTCGTTTCGCGCCGTCACCCCACGGATGGTAATGCTCCGCAACCACGCCCCACAGGTTCGAGTCTGTATCAATCGGCGGCCCCGGGACTCTGGTTGAAGACCGCCGCCACCGCCGTGGTCACGACCGCGGCCACGACCGGCACCGCTCAGTGGGGGAGAAGCCATGGCACCACAGCGATTCCGCGAGCAGTTCGACCAGATCCAGCGCTCGATGCCGGACGTACCGCTGGCCATGGGCCCGGACGACTCCGCCGAGTTCTTCTACGAGAAGGGCGTCGTCCTCGCCCGCGACGGCGAGGAGGCCCGCCTCGTCGAGGACACCGTGCGCGACCACTTCACCGCGATGGCCGGACTGACACCGGACCACGTGCGCCGGGCGAGCCCCGAGACCAACCGCACCGGCATCACCCGCATCCGGGTCGCCGACCCCGGCGAGGGCGACGGCGGCGGCGACCCCACGGTCGCCCACGCCCTGCGCTCCCTGCGGACCATGGAGGGCCGCGCGGGCCGCCGGCTGATCAGCCGCAACCACGTCGTCTCCATCGCCGTCAACGCCTGCCCCGGCGACGAGCCCGTGCCCGTCCCGCTGAGCGAGCCGCCCAACCCGGCCGCCGACGGCACGCCGTACGACGCCTCGACCGCCGTCGGCGTCCTCGTCGTCGACACCGGCCTCATGAACGACTACCGGTCCTACCCGCTGCTGGCCCACACCGAGGGCGACGCCCAGATCAGGGAGTGCGGCGACGACGGCGTCCTGTGCCAGTACGTCGGCCACGGCACCTTCATCGCCGGGCTCGTCGCCGCGGTGGCGCCCAACACCGACGTGACCGTCCGCAACACCCTCAACGACGCGGGCGCGATCCTGGAGTCCGAGCTGGGCGAGAAGCTCTTCGAGGCCGTCGACCGAGGCGGCTGGCCCGAGATCCTCAGCCTGTCCGCCGGCACCTCCAACGGACGCACCGACGGCCTGCTCGGCGTCCACGCCTTCATGGAGGAACTCCGCGACCAGCGCACCCTGCTGGTCGCCGCCGCCGGCAACAACGCCAGCGCCACGCCCTTCTGGCCGGCCGCCTACGCCACCCTCCCCGGCTGGGAGGACTCGGTGCTGTCGATCGGCGCGCTGCGCTCCGACGGCGAGTTCGGCGCCTGCTTCAGCAACCACGGAGCCTGGGTGCGGGCCTACGCCCCCGGCGAGCGCCTCACCAGCGCCCTCACCGGCTTCGGCACCCCGGTGCCGTACGTCTACCAGCACTCCACCTACGACTCCTGCCGCTACGGCTTCACCTACCCCTGCACCTGCCAGTACCCCCGGCACAACGGGGTGCTGAGCGAGCCGGGCGAGGCGCCCGCCAAGCCGGACCAGGTGATGTTCGAAGGACACGCGCAGTGGAGCGGAACCTCCTTCGCCGCTCCCGTGGTCGCGGGCCTGGTCGCCGCCCGCATGACGGCGCACAAGGAGACCGACCCGCGCGCGGCCGGCGGGCAGTTGCTCGCGGCCAACACCGAGTACGCGGAGGTGCGCGGGGCGCACGTGCCCGCGCTGCTGCCGCCCACCTGGCACCCGGTCTCCGTCGACCCGTCGGCCGGCGGGTCGTGAACGGGCTGATGCCGGTCGGAACCATCCGCTCCACGGCGTACGATGGCACGTCGTACACGAGGGGTGGGACCGTGGACCGTGCAGAGGTCGGGGCGCTCGTCCAGTCGGCGGCCGACGGGGACGCGGCGGCCTGGAAATCACTGGTGGACGGGCTCGGCCCGCTCGTGTGGTCCGTGGCCAGGTCGCACGGGCTGTCCGACGCCGACGCGCACGAGGTGTACCAGACCGCCTGGTTCCGTTTCGCCCAGCACCTGGGCCGGATCCGGGAACCCGAGAAGACCGGGTCCTGGCTGGCGAGCACGGCACGGCACGAGTGCCTGAAACTGCTCAAGGCCTCCAGGCGGTGGACGCCGACCGACGACCCTCAGCTGCTCGACCGGCCGAGCGAGGACCGTACGCCGGAGGAGTCGGTGCTCGACTCCGAGGAGGCCGCCGCGCAGACCGAGCGGGTACGGCTGCTGTGGCAGGAGTTCGAGGAACTGGGCGAGCGGTGCCGCCAGTTGCTGCGGGTGCTGATCTCCTCGCCGCCGCCCAGTTATCAGGAGGTGTCCACCGCGCTGGGGATCGCGGTGGGCAGCATCGGGCCGATGCGCCAGCGCTGCCTGCGCCGGCTGCGGGCCCGGCTGGACGCACGGGGGACGAAGTGAGCGACCTCAACGACGAGTTCGACGGGTTCGACAGGCTCGACGGGTTCGAGCAGTACGCCGCGCCCGGTGAGTCCGGCGGCGACCCGGACGACGAGCTGCACGACGGTCTGCTGGAGGAGGAGCTGCGGCAGGCCGCCGCGATCCTCGACCCGGTCCCGGCCGAACTGCGGCGGATCGCCGTCGACGCCTTCGCCCTGCACGACCTGGACGCCCGCGTGGCCGAGCTGGTCTTCGACTCGCTGGTGGACGGCATCCCCGTCAGAGGGGAGGCGGACCCGCCGCGGATGCTCACCTTCCGCGCGGACGGGGTCACCGTCGACGTCGAGGTGACCGCGGACGGCCTGATCGGCCAGCTGCTGCCGCCGGGCCCGGCCGGGATCGAGGTGCTGAGCGGCCCGCGGGCCCATGCCCGGCTGACGGCGGACGACATGGGCCGGTTCACCGGCGCGGCCCCGCCCGCCGGACCGTTCGCGCTGCGGCTGCGCACCGGCCGGGAGGTGGTCGTGACGGAGTGGCTGCGGGCCTGAGCGCGGGGCCCCGGGTGCGGGCGGCACAGGGCAACGCGGGGCCGGAGCGTGATCTGCCGCCGTCACCGTTCGAGACGGAGGCCGTCGCGCCCGCGGCCCCGCGGCGGGCCTGCGGGAAGGCCGTCACGCGGGTGCGCAGCGAGTCGGTGACCCGGCCCTTCGGCACATCGGCCCGTCCGAGGCGGCGCCGAGCCCGGAGACCGCCCGCCAGGCCGTCCCGGCCGTCCCGCCCGCCCGGCCGTCCCGCGCGCCAGGCCGTCCCGCGCGCCAGGCCGTCCCGCGCGCCAGGCCGTCCCGCGCGCCAGGCCGTCCCGCGCGCCAGGCCGTCCCGCGCCGCCGTCCGGGACCCTCACCCCGACACGGCGTCGACGAGCGCCGCCAGCGACGCGGCGACCCGGGACAGACCGGGTCCCGCCGGACCGCCCGGCTCCGTCATGTAGGCGTCCCGGCGGATCTCCACCATCAGCGCCGCGACCTCTCTGCGCTCGCCGTAGAAGTCCAGCGGCACGTACGCCCCGGCGAACGGGCTGTCCAGGGTGGTCTCCCCGCACGGGGCGAACGCCCTGCGGGCCGCGGCGAGCAGCTCCGGCGGCGTGTGGAAGCCGTCGGTGCCCAGACAGACGGGCGGACGCGGCCCCGCGCCGTGCAGCTCGTAGGGGAGCGGCTCGGTCGGGTAGGAGTGCACGTCGACGATCACGGCCCGGCCGGTGACCGCCAGCCGGTCGGCGACCGCCTCGGTCATCGCCCGCGCGTAGGGCCGGAACCAGCGCTCGATCAGCGGCTCGGGATCCGTGCCCCGCGGGCGCAGCGCCGCACGGTGCGAGGTGCGCGTGTACACGGCGCCCATCCCGACGGCCGTCATCTCCTCCCGCTCGTCCGGGAACCGCTCCGGGTCGGTCACCAGCCGCGAGACCCGGTTCACGAACCGCCAGGGCGTGCGGGCGGCCAGGGCCGCGGCCCGCTCGGCGATCTCGTCCGTGTGCGCGTCGGTCATGTGGTCCAGCTCCCGCTCCAGCTCCGCGTCCGTGAGCACGATGCCGGGACGGACGTCGGCGGGGATCTCGCGGGAGGAGTGCGGCACGTGCAGGATCACGGGGGAGGCGGCGGCCCCCGGGAGGAGGGCGAAGGGGGCGGGGGAGTCGGGCATGAGGAGTGCTCCGGAGCTCTGAGGGGCGATGACAGAGGGGCACCCCGCCTCCGGCGAGCGGAGACGGGGTGCCCGTGGGACGCGCGGGGCTCCCGAGGATCAGGCGAGGGACGCCAGCGCCTCGTTCCAGGTGGCCGACGGGCGCATGACCTTGGCGGCCTTGGCCGGGTCGGGCTGGTAGTAGCCGCCGATCTCGGCCGGCTTGCCCTGGACGGCGTTCAGCTCCTCCACGATCTTCTGCTCGCTCGCGGTGAGCGTCTCGGCGAGCGGGGCGAAGGCCTTGGCCAGGTCCGCGTCGTCGGTCTGCCCGGCCAGCTCCTGCGCCCAGTACAGGGACAGGTAGAAGTGGCTGCCGCGGTTGTCGATGCCGCCGACGCGACGGGTCGGGGACTTGTCCTCGTTGAGGAAGGTCGCCGTGGCGCGGTCGAGCGTGTCGGCGAGGACCTTGGCACGGGTGTTGCCGGTGGCCTCGGCGTACTGCTCCAGGGACGGCACCAGGGCGAAGAACTCACCGAGGGAGTCCCAGCGCAGGTAGTCCTCCTTGACCAGCTGCTGGACGTGCTTGGGCGCGGAGCCGCCGGCGCCGGTCTCGAAGAGGCCGCCGCCCGCCATCAGCGGGACGACCGACAGCATCTTGGCGCTGGTGCCCAGCTCCAGGATGGGGAAAAGGTCGGTCAGGTAGTCGCGCAGCACGTTGCCGGTCACCGAGATGGTGTTCTCGCCGCGGCGGATGCGCTCCACCGACAGCTTGGTGGCCTCCACCGGGGACAGGATCTTGATGTCCAGGCCCTCGGTGTCGTGCTCCGGCAGGTACGCCTTCACCTTGGCGATCAGGTTGGCGTCGTGGGCGCGGCCCTCGTCCAGCCAGAACACGGCCGGGTCGCCGGTGGCGCGGGCGCGGGTGACGGCGAGCTTCACCCAGTCGCGGATCGGGGCGTCCTTGGTCTGGCAGGCGCGGAAGATGTCACCGGCGGAGACCGTCTGCTCCAGGACGGCGTTGCCCGCGGCGTCGACCAGGCGGACCGTGCCCGTGGTGGGGATCTCGAAGGTCTTGTCGTGGCTGCCGTACTCCTCGGCCTTCTGCGCCATGAGGCCGACGTTCGGGACCGAACCCATGGTGGAGGGGTCGTAGGCGCCGTTGGCGCGGCAGTCCTCGATCACGGCCTGGTACACACCGGCGTACGAGGAGTCCGGGATCACGGCGAGGGCGTCGTGCTCCTGGCCGTCCGCGCCCCACATGTGACCGGAGGTGCGGATCATGGCCGGCATGGAGGCGTCGATGATGACGTCGGACGGCACGTGCAGGTTGGTGATGCCCTTGTCGGAGTCGACCATGGCCAGCTCCGGGCCCTCGGCCAGCTCGGCGTCGAAGGACGCCTTGATCTCGGCGCCCTCCGGCAGGGACTCCAGGCCCTTGTAGATGCCGCCCAGACCGTCGTTCGGCGTGAGGCCGGCCTTGGCGAGCACGTCGCCGTACTGGGCGAAGGTCTTCGGGAAGAAGGCGCGGACCACGTGGCCGAAGATGATCGGGTCGGAGACCTTCATCATCGTGGCCTTCAGGTGCACCGAGTAGAGGATGCCCTCCGCCTTGGCCCGCGCGACCTGCGCGGTGAGGAACTCGCGCAGCGCGGCGACGCGCAGCACGGAGGCGTCGACGACCTCGTCCTTCTTCACCGGTACGGACTCGCGCAGCACGGTCGTGGTGCCGTCGTCGCCGACCAGCTCGATCCGCAGGGTGCCGTCCTCGGCGATCACCACGGACTTCTCGGTGGAACGGAAGTCGTTCTCACCCATGGTCGCGACGTTGGTCTTGGAGTCGCCGGTCCAGGCGCCCATGCGGTGCGGGTGGGTCTTGGCGTAGTTCTTCACCGACGCCGGGGCACGGCGGTCGGAGTTGCCCTCGCGCAGCACCGGGTTGACCGCGGAGCCCTTGACCTTGTCGTAGCGGGCGCGGACGTCGCGCTCCTCGTCGGTCTTCGGGTCGTCCGGGTAAGCCGGCAGCGCGTAGCCCTGGCCCTGGAGCTCCGCGATCGCGGCCTTGAGCTGCGGGATGGACGCCGAGATGTTCGGCAGCTTGATGATGTTGGCGGCGGGCGTCTTGGCCAGCTCGCCCAGCTCCGCGAGGGCGTCCGGGATGCGCTGGTCCTCGGTGAGGTACTCCGGGAACAGGGCGATGATGCGGCCGGCCAGCGAGATGTCGCGGGTCTCGACCGCGACACCCGCCTGCGAGGCGTACGCCCGGACCACCGGCAGGAACGAATACGTCGCCAGGGCCGGGGCCTCGTCAGTGTGTGTATAGATGATGGTCGAGTCAGTCACCGGGTGCTCCGCTCCACGTCTGCAACATTGCTCGACATCAAGATATCTCCTGATCGACCTCGGCTCGACAGGGGTGGCCGGGAGATTCCGGCCACCCTGCGGTCAGACGAGCGGAAGGGCGTCCTCGCCCGCCCGCTGCTGCGGGAGCACCACGGCCCCCTGCTGGAGCGCGACCGTCCGGGCCGGCGCCGGGATCCGGATGCCCTCGGCGCGGTAGCGCTTGTGCAGGCGCTTGATGAACTCGTGCTTGATCCGGTACTGGTCGCTGAACTCGCCCACGCCGAGGATCACCGTGAAGCCGATCCGCGAGTCGCCGAAGGTGTGGAACCGGATCGCCGGCTCGTGGTCCGGCACGGCGCCGCCGACCTCCGTCATCACCTCGGAGATCACCTCGGTCGTCACCCGCTCCACGTGGTCCAGGTCACTGTCGTAGGACACCCCGACCTGGACCAGGATCGTGAGCCGCTGCTCGGGGCGCATGAAGTTGGTCATGTTGGACTTCGCGAGCTGCCCGTTCGGAATGACGACCAGGTTGTTGGACAGCTCCCGGACGGTGGTCTGCCGCCAGTTGATGTCCTCGACGTACCCCTCCTCGCCGCTGCTGAGCTGGATGTAGTCACCCGGCTGCACGGTCTTCGAGGCGAGGATGTGGATGCCCGCGAAGAGGTTGGCCAGCGTGTCCTGGAGGGCCAGCGCGACGGCCAGACCGCCGACGCCCAGGGCGGTGAGCATCGGCGCGATGGACACGCCCAGCGTCTGGAGCATCACCAGGAACCCGATCGCCAGCACCAGGATCCGGGTGATGTTGACGAAGATGGTGGCCGACCCGGCGACCCCGGAGCGCGAGCTGGTCACCGTCCGCACCAGACCCGCGACCACCCGGGCCGCGGTCAGCGTCACCACGAAGATCAGCAGTACCGTCAGCACCTGGTTGACACTGTGCTGCACCGCCCGCTTCAGCGGCAGCGCCGCCGCCGCGCCGGCCGCCCCGGCGGCGATCGCCGCCCACGGCGCCACCGTGCGCAGCGCGGCCACGATCACGTCGTCGCCGCCCCAGCGGGTGCGCCCGGCGTGACCGGCCAGCCAGCGCAGCAGCAGCCGCAGCAGGAACGCGCCCAGCAGACCCGCCACCAGCGCGATGCCGGCGGGCAGCAGGCGGTCCATGGTCAGGTCCTCGGTCACCGGCCACCTCCAGGGGGCGCGGCCGCGGCGAAGCCCTTCGCCGACGGCCGCGTGTGCTTGCTCGTCACGTCGTCACCTGCTCGATAACGGGATGTCGGGGATGTGCGACCCGGCCGAACCGCAAGGCAGTTCGACCGGTGCGCGGGCTCATCCTGCCGCATCCCGAGCGGTGTTCCGCACCGCGCCGAGGCGCCGGACCGGTGTTTCAGACGATGCCCTCGGCCAGTTCCGCCTGCTCACGGTCGTCGCCGTAGGCCGCGGTCGTGGGCGTGCCGTACGAACGGCGGGCGACGAACCACCACACCGTGGCCAATACCAGTACGACGGCCAGCGCCACGACGGCGTAGTTCATCGTGTCGGCCGTCACCGGGGACGACTGGGGGAGGCAGAACAGCACGGTGACCAACGCCACCCACACCACCGCGACCCACCCGACCGGCCTGCTCCACCGCCCCAGGCTCCACGGGCCCGGCGTGAACCGGTCACCGGCCCGCAGCCGCAGCAGCACCGGGATCGCGTACGCCGGGGTGATGCCGATGACGTTGATGGCGGTCACCGCGCCGTACGCCGTCGCCGAGTACAGGGACGGCACGGCGAGCAGACAGGCCACCGCCACCGACAGCCACACCGCGGCCACCGGCGTCTGGGTGCGGGCGGACACCTTGCGCCACAGCGACGAGCCCGGCAGGGCGCCGTCCCGGCTGAACGCGAACACCATCCGGCTGGCGGCGGCCACCTCCGCGTTGCCGCAGAACAGCTGCGCCACGATCACCACGAGCAGCAGCGCGCTCGCGCCGTCCGTGCCCAGCCCGTCGAGGAGGATCTGCGCGGGCGGCACACCGGTCGCGGTGTCGCGCGTCGCGTCGTAGTCCTGGATGGCGAAGGTCAGCCCGGCCAGCAGCACGAAACCCGCCAGCCACGACACCCAGATGGCCCGCACGATGCCGCGCGCCGCCGACACCGAGGCGTTCGAGGTCTCCTCGGAGAGGTGGGCGGAGGCGTCGTAGCCGGAGAAGGTGTACTGGGCGAGCAGCAGCCCGATCGCGGCCACGTACAGCGGGTTCTCCCAGCCGGTGTCGTTGACGAACTCCGTGAAGACGAAGGACGGTGACTGGTGGTGGTCGGGGACGATCACCAGCGCGCCGACGATCAGCGCCACACCGGCCAGGTGCCACCACACGCTCACCGAGTTGAGGACGCTGACCAGCCGCACGCCGAAGAGGTTGAGGGTGGCGTGCAGCAGCAGGATCACGACGAAGATCAGCATCGTCTTCTCCGGCGTCGGCTCGAAGCCCCACTGCAGGTTCAGGAACGCGCCGGTGAACAGCGCCGCCCCGTAGTCGATCCCGGCGATCGCGCCGAGCAGCCCCAGCAGGTTCAGCCAGCCGGTGTACCAGCCCCAGCGCCGGCCCCCGAGCCGGTCGGCCATGTAGTACAGCGCGCCCGAGGTCGGATAGGCGCTGGTGACCTCGGCCAGTGCCATCCCGACGCACAGCACGAACAGGCCGACGCCCGCCCAGCCCCACAGCATCACGGCGGGGCCGCCGGTGCCCAGCCCGAAGCCGTACAGGGTCATGCAGCCGGACAGGATCGAGATCACCGAGAAGCTGATCGCGAAGTTGCCGAAGCCGCCCATGCGGCGGGCCAGCACCGGCCGGTAGCCGAGTTCGCGCAGGCGTTGTTCCTCGTCGTGGACGGTCGGTTCAGACGGGCGGGACAAGGGAGACCTCCGGGGACGGAAGGGCGGAAGAACGGAAGGGTGGAACGGCGGAAGGACGGAAGGGGGGTAGGGGCGAAAGGGTGGGGGTCAAGGGCGGCGTCGGTCACCGCCGCGGCCGCCGGCGGCCGAGCGGCTGCGCGTGCGGGCCTGGAGGAAGACCTCCACCGCCCGCCGGGCCGAGCCGTCGCCCGGGGTGCGGCAGGCCCATGGCATCGGCGTCCAGTAGGGGCCGAGCGCGTCGAACACCTGGTTCGCCTCCCGGAACTTGAGGGCGCCCCACAGCGCGTGGGCCAGGTGGTTCAGGTCCGGCAGGGAGCGCTCGTCGCGCTGGGACAGCGTGAACCAGGAGTCGAACGCCTGCCGCGCCTCACGGGTGGCGTCCTCCGCCACCCAGTGCAGATCCAGCGCCGCCTCCCGCGCGGCCGAGCGGCGGTAGCGCTCGACCCGCACGTACAGCGGCAGCACGTGCAGCGCCGAGCCCGGCGGCGCCGATCCCGCCGCCCAGTGCGCGAACCCCGCCGCCTGGGCGAGGCGTTCGGAACCGCCGCGCGGATACAGGAACTGCAGCATGCGGTGGTGCGCCTCGCGGTTGTACGGGTCCCGCTTGGCGGCCTCGGCGAGCAGCCCCCACGGCCCCGGCGGCAGCATCGGCTCCGGCGGCGCCATCCGGTGCTCCTCCCAGCGCTGCCCCTCGTCCAGCCGGGCCAGCGCCAGCAGGCACACCCACGGCACCGGGTCCTGGGGCACGGCCCGCGCCGCCGCGTCGCAGGCGTGCCAGGCCTGCAGCCACAGTTCGCGGGTGCGGGGGTGGTCCTCACGGTGCGCGCGCAGTGCTCGCTCCACGACGACCCGCGCGTGCATCACCGCGGCCGCCGCACTGTGCGGCTCCTCCTCGAGCCAGGTCCGCACCACGTCCGTACCGGCCGCCGAGGCGGCCAGCACCTGGGTGCGCCGGGTCCACTGCGACCAGGTGCCGGTCTGCTCCAGCAGGGTGCGCATCGACATCCAGCGTCCGGCCCGCACCTCCTGGAGGGCGGAACGCAGCGCGGTGTCGTGGCCGGCGGGGTCGTAGGCGGGCTGTGCTCCGTCTCTGGCCATCAGGCGCCCGCTGACGGGAGCGGAACGATCCGGACGGCAGCATGGCGTAACAAACAGCCCTCCCCGGGGGCGGTGGTGCGGGTCGATCGGTCGGCGCACACTATAGAGGCGGAGGTTCCGCCTCTGTTCGCTTTTGAGCGAGCGGCACAAAACCTTCGCCACCAGCGCCAACCGACCGACGATCAGCCGCCCTTGACGCGCTTGGGCCGTACGGGCAGGCTGGCGCGCAGTGATCGCCGAGACGGTCGGCGCGGGAGCCTGGAGGTGGGCGGTGCCGGAGTGCGTGCTCGCCGTCGACCAGGGCACGTCCGGTACCAAGGCGCTGGTGCTCTGCCCCGAACGCGGCGTCGTCGGCACCGGGTTCGCGCAGGTGCGTCCCCGGTACCTGCCCGGCGGTCTGGTGGAGGCGGACCCGCGGGAGCTGTACGGCTCGGTGGTGGACGCCGGCCGCCGCGCACTCGCCGACGCCGGCGAGCCGGTCACCGCCGTGGGTCTGGCCAACCAGGGCGAGACGGTGCTCGCCTGGGACCCGGCCACCGGCCGCCCGCTCACCGACGCACTGGTCTGGCAGGACCGCCGCGCCGAACCGGTCTGCGCCGAACTCGCCGACCACGCGGCCGAACTGCGCCACCTGACCGGCCTGCCCCTGGACCCGTACTTCGCCGCGCCCAAGATGGCCTGGACACGACGGCACCTCACCCGCGACGGCCACGTCACCACCTCCGACACCTGGCTCGTCCACCGCCTCACCGGCGCCCACGTCACGGATGCCGCGACCGCCTCCCGCACCGGCCTCCTCGACCTCGACCGGGCCGAGTGGTCGCGACGCGCCGCGGAGCTGTACGGACTGGCCGACGAACGGCTCCCGGACATCGTGGACAACGCCGCCCACGTCGGCACGACCCGGGCCTTCGGCCCCGAACTCCCGCTCACCGGCCTCGCCGTCGACCAGCAGGCCGCCCTGCTCGCCCAGCGCGTCACCGAACCCGGCACCGCCAAGTGCACCTACGGCACCGGCGCGTTCCTCCTCGCCCACACCGGCGGCACCCCGCACCGGGGCAGCTCGGGCCTCGCGGCCTGCGTCGCCTGGCGCCTCGGAGGACGCACCGACCACTGCCTGGACGGCCAGGTGTACACGGCCGCCTCCGCCGTACGCTGGCTGACCGACCTCGGCGTCCTCACCGGCGCCGCCGACCTCGACCCGGTGGGTGCCACGGTGCCCGACGCGGGCGGTGTCACCTTCGTCCCGGCGCTGGCCGGACTCGCCGCCCCCTGGTGGCGCGGGGACCTGCGCGGCTCGCTCACCGGACTCGGCCTGGACACGGCCCCCGGGCACCTGGTGCGGGCCCTGTGCGAGGGCCTCGCCGCCCAGGTCGCCGAACTCGCCGACGCCGCCGCGGCCGACCTCGGCGCCCCGCTGACCGTGCTGCGCGTCGACGGCGGCCTCACCCGCTCGGCGCTCCTCATGCAGACCCAGGCCGACCTGCTGCAACGCCCGGTCGAGGTGTCCGCCCTGCCCGACGCCACCGCGCTCGGCGTCGGCGCGCTCGCCCGGCTCGGCGCCGACCCGGCCCTCTCCCTCGCCGACGCGCTCCCCGGCACCGGCCCCACCACCGTGTACGAGCCCCGCGTCACCGCCGACGAGGCCGCCGAACGCCGGGACCGCTTCCGCGCGGCGGTCACCGCGCTGCTCGCCGGGGACCCGGCATGACGGGCGTCCACCGCCCCGACGCGGCCGGCCCCGCATCCGGCCCGCCCGGCCGGGACGCGTCGGACGCCGGGCGCCTCCCAGACCGGGCCGGTTACTTCCCAGACCGGCCCGGGCACCTCCCCGACCGGCCCGGGCGGCCGACCGGACCCGCCTCGCGGCGACCCGCCCGCCCGTCTCCGGCGGCTGTCCTGTCTTCGGCGGCCGTCCCGTCTCCGGCGCCCGTCCTGTCTCCGGCGGCCGTCTCGTCTCCGGCCCCCGTTCCGTCTTCGGCCCCCGTCCCGGCGCCGGCAGCCGTGCCCGGCGCCGCACGGGCCGTCCACCGGCCGGTCCCCGCCGCGGGGAAGCGCCGTGCCCGGGACGGCGCGTGGTGCCGAGGGAACCGGGCATGACCGTCACCGCGTCGGGGCCCCCTCCCGTCGAGCCGTACGACGTGGCCGTCGTCGGCGCGGGCGTCGTCGGGTGCGCCATCGCCCGGCGGCTCGCGCAGCACCCGGGGCTGAGGGTGGCCCTCGTGGAGGCGCGGGACGACGTCGGGCAGGGCACGTCCAAGGCCAACACGGCCATCCTGCACACCGGGTTCGACGCCGTGCCCGGCTCGCTGGAGGCCCGGCTGGTCCGCGAGGGCGCCCGCCAACTCGCCGAGTACGCCGCCGAGTCGGGCATCCCCCTCGAACGCGTCGGCGCCCTGCTCGTCGCCTGGGACGAGGAACAGCTCGCCGCCCTGCCCCGGCTCGCGGAGAAGGCCCGGCGCAACGAGTACCACGACACCGACGTCCTCGGCCCCGCCGACCTCTACGCCCGCGAACCCCACCTCGGCCCCGGCGCGCTCGGCGCCCTGCACGTCCCCGGCGAGAGCATCATCTGCCCGTGGACGACGACCCTGGCGTACGCCACCCAGGCCGTCCGCGCCGGAGTCGACCTGCACCTCGACTCACCGGTCGGCCACGCCGGTCACGCGGACGGCGTCCACCGGCTCGGCACCCCGCGCGGCCCACTGCGCGCCCGCCGGCTCGTCAACGCCGCCGGACTGCACGCCGACACCCTCGACCGCCAACTGGGTCACGAGGACTTCACCGTCACCCCGCGCCGGGGCCAGCTCGTCGTCCACGACAAGTTCGCCCGCGCCCTCGTCCGCCACATCCTCCTGCCCGTCCCCACCGCACTCGGCAAGGGCGTCCTGGTCGCCCCCACCGTCTACGGCAACGTGCTGCTCGGCCCCACCGCCGAGGACCTGGACGACAAGCGCGACACCGGCTCCACCGCCGAAGGGCTGAGCCGCCTGCGCGCACAGGGCCGCCGTATCCTGCCCGCCCTGCTGGACGAGGAGGTCACCGCCGTCTACGCGGGCCTGCGCGCCGCCACCGAGCACGACGACTACCGGATCACCGCCCACCCCGGCCAGGGCTACGTCACCGTGGGCGGCATCCGCTCCACCGGCCTCACCGCCTCCCTCGCCATCGCCGAGCACGTCACCGGCCTGCTCGCCGGCACCGGCCTGGACCTCGGCCCCCGGCGCCGCCTCGAACCGGTCCTGATGCCCAACCTCGGCGAGGCGTTCCCCCGCTCCCACCAGCGACCCGACCTGGTCGCCGCCGACCCGGAGTACGGCACCCTGGTCTGCCACTGCGAACGGGTCTCCCGCGGTGAGATCCGCGACGCCCTCGCCGGCCCGGTCCCGCCCCGCTCGCCGGACGGACTGCGCCGCCGCACCCGGGCCGGGGCCGGCCGTTGCCAGGGCTTCTACTGCGGGGCGGCGGTACGGGCCCTGTTCGAGGAGGCGCAGAGGTGACCCGTCATCGGGTCGACGTCCTGGTGGTGGGGGCCGGCCCGGCCGGACTCGCCGCCGCGTCGCTGCTCGCGGCCACCGGCGCCCGCGTCGAGGTCCTGGAGCGCGAGCGGACACCCGGGGGAGTGCCCAGGCACTGCGCGCACCGGGGCTTCGGCACCTGGCCGCACGACCTGACCGGACCGGCCTACGCACGCCTGCGCGCCGACGCGGCCGTCCGCGCCGGAGCCGACGTCCGCACCGGCGTCACCGCCCTCGACTGGGCCGGCCCCCGCGCCCTCACCACCGTCGGCCCCCGGGGCACCCGGACGATCGGCGCCGACGCGGTCGTCCTGGCCACCGGCGCCCGGGAACGCCCCCGCGCCGCCCGCCTCGTCCCCGGCACCCGGCCCGCCGGCGTCTACACCACCGGCGAACTCCAGCAGGCGGTCCACCTGTACGGCCAGCACATCGGCACCCGCGCGGTGATCGTCGGCGCCGAGGACGTCTCCCACGCCGCAGCCGACACCGTACGGACCGCGGGGGCCGAGGTCGTCGCGCTGGTCACGGAACCGCCCAGGGCCCCCGCCGCACGCGCCCGGACCCTCCAGGCACGCCTGCGGCACCGCACGCCCGTCCTCACCGGCACCACCGTCACCGAACTCCTCGGCCACGGACGCCTGTCGGGCGTGCGGGTGCGCCACCGCGACGGCCGTACCGCCACGCTGCCCTGCGACACCGTCGTGTTCACCGGCGACTTCGTCCCCGACCACGAACTCGCCCGGCGGGGCGGGCTGCTCCTGGACCCGGGCACCCGCGGCCCCGCCGTGGACGGCGCCCTGCGCACCTCACGGCCCGGCGTCTTCGCGGTCGGCAGCGTGCTGCACGCCGTCGAGAGCGCCGCCACGGCGGCCCGCGAGGGCGCGCACGCCGCCACCGCCGTACGCGAGTGGCTGGAGGACGGCCCGCGGGCGAGCGGGGCGGACCCGCACTGGCCCACCGGTGTCCCCCTGGTCACCGGACCGCCCCTGCTGCGCGTCGCACCCAACCGCGTCACCCCGGCCGACCGCCTCCCGTACCTCCTGCGCACGGCGGTCCCGCTGCCCCGCCCGGTCCTGCACGTCACCCAGGACGGCCGCCTCCTGCACCGCGAACGGTGCCGCCTCACCACCGCCGTCCCGCACCGCCCGCTGACCCTGTCGGCCCGCTGGACGCACCGGGTCGATCCCGACGGCGGCCCGGTGCACGTCACCGTCACCTGACCGTCGCCCCGGCCCCTCAGATCACCCGCATCCGCACCAGCGCCGCCAGCGTCAGCGCCCCCGGCAGCAGCGGCAGCCACACCGTCAGCAGCCGGAACGCCAGCACGACCGCCGTGGCCACGGCCGCCGGCCCGCCCGCCGCCACCAGCGCCACGACCAGCGCCGCCTCGACCGAGCCGAGGCCGCCCGGCGTGGGCACCAGCGCCACCGCGACCGTCGCCGCGAGGTACGCCACCGCCATGTGCCCGGCCGGCACCTCGAGACCCAGCGACCGCCCGACCAGGACCAGCGCGGCGCACTGCAGGGCGGGGAACGCCAGCGCGCCGCCCCACAGGGCCAGTGCCCGCGCCGGACGGGCGTGCACCGAGCGGGCCTCGCCCAACGCCGTCCGCAGGAAGGAGACCAGCGCCCCGCGCAGCCGCGGCAGGAGCGCCAGCACCACCACCGCCACGACCGGCACCGCGCCCGCGAGGGCCAGGAGCGGGCCCATCGCACCCTCGGGCACCAGGGCGCCGACCCGCAGCGCGCCGGGGAACGCGAGGAGCAGGGCGCCCAGCAGGGCGAGGCGGCCGACGCTCTCCGCCAGCAGGTACAGCGCCAGGGCGGCCGAGGAACGGGCGAGCGGCAGACCGCACACCGTCATGAACCGCAGGTTCACCGCGCTCGCGCCCAGGCCCGTCGGCAGCAGGTGGTTGGCCGCGCCGGCCGCGAACTGCGTGGCCAGCAGCCGCCGCCGGGGCAGCCGCTCCACCACCGCGCCCTGCCGGGTGCAGGCGGCGGCCACCCAGGTCAGGCAGGTCGCGCCGGTCGCGGCCAGCAGCCAGGGCCAGCGGGCCGTGGCGAGATGGCCGAACCCCTCGGCCAGCACGGCCCGGTGCCGCACCGCGACCACGCCCACCAGGAGTAGCGGGAGCACGCACAGCACCCGGCGGACCGGGACTCGGTGCAGGAGTGGTTTCTCGGAGATGCCAACCGCTGTCGTCACACCACAAGACATTCCCCCAGTCGCGCCAACTACGGGTGACCGACGCGCGGACAAGGGCTTACGGACCTCCGGCGGCGCCTCCTTGACCTCAAGGCCGGTCGAGGTCCTACCGTCTCCCGCATGAGTATGGAGACCACCGCGTGGACGCAGCTGTACAGCGTCATGCACGCCAAGGACGAGCGCCGCCCCTTCGCCCGCGCCACGCTGCGCCGCATCGGCGCGTTCGCCCGCCCGCACCGCCGCCGCATCGTCCGGTTCGTGCTGCTCGGAACGGCGACCGCCCTGCTCGCCGTCGCCACCCCCGTCCTCGCCGGGAAGATCGTCGACGCGATCGTGTCGGACGGCGACGAGGGCACGGTCGTGCGCCTCGCCCTGCTCAGCGCGCTCATCGCCCTCGCCGAGGCGGTGCTCGGCATCCTCTCGCGCCGGCTCTCGGCGACGCTCGGGGAGGGACTCATCCTCGATCTGCGGACCGCCGTGTTCGATCATGTGCAGCGCATGCCGGTCGCGTTCTTCACACGTACCCGTACGGGAGCGCTCGTCTCCCGGCTCAACAACGACGTCATCGGCGCCCAGCGCGCCTTCAGCAACACCCTGTCCGGCGTGGTCAGCAACGCGGTCACCCTGGTGCTCACCCTCGCCGTCATGCTGACCCTGTCCTGGCAGATCACCCTGCTCGCCCTGGTGCTGCTCCCGGTGTTCGTGCTCCCGGCCCGGCGCATGGGCCGCCGCATGGCCCGCATGCAGCGCGAGGCCGCCGCGCTGAACGCCGCCACGGGCACCCGGATGACCGAGCGCTTCTCGGCTCCCGGCGCCACCCTGATCAAGCTGTTCGGCCGCCCGGAGGAGGAGTCCGCCGAGTTCGCCGACCGGGCCCGGCGCGTCGCCGACATCGGTGTGCGCACCGCCACCGCCCAGGCGGCCTTCATCACCGCGCTCACCCTGGTCTCCGCGCTCGCCCTCGCCCTCGTCTACGGCCTCGGCGGCTTCTTCGCCCTGCGCGGCACCCTGGACCCGGGCGCCGTCGTGGCGCTGGCCCTGCTGCTGACCCGCCTGTACGCACCGCTGACCGCGCTCGCCGGGGCCCGGGTGGAGGTCATGAGCGCCCTCGTCAGCTTCGAGCGGGTCTTCGAGGTGCTGGACCTGACCCCGCTGATCGACGAGAAGCCCGACGCCCGCCCGGTCCCCGACGGGCCGGTCGCCGTCGAGTTCGACGACGTCCGCTTCGGCTACCCGTCCGCCGACAAGGTCTCCCTCGCCTCCCTCGAAGAGGTCGCCACCCTGGACACCCGCGGCGGCGAGGAGGTCCTGCACGGCCTCTCCTTCCGCGCCGAACCGGGCCAGACCATCGCGCTGGTCGGCTCGTCCGGCGCCGGCAAGTCCACCATCGCCCAGCTGCTGCCGCGCCTGTACGACACCGACACCGGCACCGTCCGCGTCGGCGGCGTCGACGTGCGCGAGCTGAGCGCCCGGTCGCTGCGCGACACCGTCGGCATGGTCACCCAGGACGGCCACCTCTTCCACGACACCGTCCGGGCCAACCTGCTGCTCGCCCGGCCGGACGCCACCGAGGACGACCTGTGGGAGGCGCTGCGCCGCGCCCGCCTGGCCGACCTCGTACGGTCCCTGCCGGACGGACTCGACACCGTGGTCGGCGAGCGCGGTTACCGGCTCTCCGGAGGCGAGCGTCAGCGCATGACCATCGCCCGGCTGCTCCTGGCCCGCCAGCGCGTCGTCATCCTCGACGAGGCCACCGCCCACCTCGACAACACCTCCGAGGCGGCCGTCCAGGAAGCCCTCGCCGAGGCCCTCCAGGGCAGGACGGCCGTGGTGATCGCGCACCGGCTGTCCACCGTCCGGGCGGCCGACCGGATCCTGGTGGTCGAGGACGGCCGCATCGTGGAGAGCGGCACGCACGAGGAACTCCTGGTGGCCGACGGCCGCTACGCGCAGCTGCACCGCACCCAGTTCGAGCGGACCGCGATGGACAAGGCCGCGTAGCGCGGACCGCGCTACCGCGGGCCGGGCGCCCCGGCCCGCACCGGCAGGTCCTGCTCGGCCCAGACGACCTTGCCCCCGGGGGTGCGGCACGAACCCCAGCGCCGGCACATCATGTTGATGAGCTGCAGGCCGCGCCCGCTCTCGTCGCTCACGTCCGCGTGCTGGATCTGCGGCAGGTCGGGACCGGAGTCGGAGACCTCGACCGACAGCCGCTCGTGCCGCAGCAGCCGCAGCTCCCCGGGGGCGTTCCCGTACCGCAGGGCGTTGCCGACCAGCTCGCTCACCACCAGCTCCGTGGTGTCGACCAGTTCCTCCAGATCCCATCGCCGCAACTGCTCGCGCACCGCCGCACGGGCCTGCCCGGCCGCCTTGCCGTCCGGCGGCAGCGCCCGCACGTACACGTCGCAGTCCGGACCGAGCGGCCGGGCGAGGGCGGCCAGGACGATGGCGTCGTCCGACCGGTCGCCGCCGACCCGCTCGGAGACCGCCCGGCACACGGTGCCGTCCTCGGGGACGCCGCCCCCCAGAGCCTCGCGCAGCCGCTCCAGCTGCGTGCCCAGGTCCGTGGTACGCGATCTGACCAGCCCGTCCGTGTACAGCGTCAGCCGGCTCCGCTCGGGCACCGGCCGCTCGACCGGGTCGTACGGGATCACCCCCGTGCCCAGCGGCGCCCCCGCCGGCACGTCCAGGAACGAGACGGTGCCGTCGGGTCCGGTCAGCAGCGGGGGCGGGTGCCCGGCGCTGGCGATGCGGAAGGTGCCGCCGCACGGGTCGTAGACCGCGCACAGGCAGGTGGCCACCTGGTCCTCCTCCAGGTCACGGGCGGCCAGGTCGAGCCGGGCCAGCAGCCGCTCGGGAGCGATGTCCAGTGCCATCAGGGTCCGGGCCACCGTGCGCAGCCGCCCCATCGTCGCGGCGGCGGCCAGGCCGCGCCCCATCACGTCGCCCACCATCAGAGCCGTACGGCCGCTGGGCAGCGCGACCACGTCGAACCAGTCACCGCCCACGGCGGCCGGATCGGCCGCCGGGTCGTAGCACGAGGACACGTCCAGGCCCGGGGTGCTCGGAGCTGACCGGGGGAGCAGCGCCCGCTGCAGGGTGACCACGTGGTCGCGTTCGCGCCCGTAGAGCCGGGCGTTGTCGATGTACACGGCGGCCTTGGACGCCAGCTCCATCGCCAGGGCCACGTCGGTGCGGTTGAACGGCGCCCGGCGCCCCGCCCGGACGAAGTCGGCGAGGCCCAGCAGCACCCCGCGGGCGATCAGCGGCACCGCCAGATAGGAGTGGACGCCCGCCCGGCGCATGATGTCCGAGGACTCCCGCGAGGGGGCGATCACGGCGAAGTCCGACCGGGTCATCCGGGACACCAGCACCGGCCGACGGGTGGTGAGGCACCGCTGGCCCAACCGGTCGGCCGTGTGCACCGACAGCTCGCCCACCGGGTCGGGCGCGAGATCCAGCCCGGCGACCTCCGACACCGCCATGGCCCTGAGCCGCGGCGCGTCCCCTCCCGCGGGGGCCCGGTCGCCGTCCTGGAACCGCAGGACCGAGTCCAGCAGGTCCACGGCGGCGCCGTCGGCCAGCTCCGGCACGGTGAAGTCGGCCAGCTCCTCCGCCGTCCGCCGCACGTCCAGTGTGGTGCCGATGCTCAGGTCCGCCGCGTTCAGCCAGGCCAGCCGCCGACGCGCCCCCAGCGCCTCCGACACCGACCGCAGCGCGCCCCGCGCCGCCCGGTGCCCGCTCACCAGGGGATTCGGAGGGCGGCGCAGCCCGCCCGGCCATGGTCGTTCCCGCACGCGTCGCCTCCTCCCACGGCCTCCTGTGCTGATTCTGCCCTGCCGCGGGACGACCGGCGACGGCGGCACCCCCGGCCGGCACCCGCACCGGCAGGGGTCCGCCGCCCCGTCACACCTCAGGCGCGCAGCCACACCGCCGTGTCCGACGGCAGCCGCCCGGCCTCGTCCAGCGACCCGCTGACGAGCAGGACGGCACGGTGCGCGGGCAGCTCCACCAGCGCGGCGGACAGGTTGACGACGCACACCGGGCCGTTCGCGCGCCGGAACGCGAGGACGCCGTCCGGCGCGGGCAGCCAGTGCAGCGGACCGTCGCCGAACCCCTCGGTGGAGCGTCGCAGGCGCAGGGCCTCGCGGTACAGCGAGAGCATCGACCGCGGATCGGCGCTCTGCCGGTCCGCCGCGTACGCCGACCAGCCCGCAGGCTGCGGCAGCCAGGGCTCCGCCTCGGCACCGAACCCGCAGTGCGGCGCGTCGCCGGCCCACGGGAGCGGCACCCGGCAGCCGTCCCGCCCCGGATCCACGCCTCCCGAGCGGAAGTGCATCGGGTCCTGGATGCTCGCGCGCGGTATGTCGGCCTCGGGCAGGCCGAGTTCCTCTCCCTGGTACACGTAGACGGACCCGGGCAGGGCCAGCGTCAGCAGCGCGGCGGCCCGCGCGCGCCGGGTGCCCAGGGCCAGGTCGGTCGGGGTGCCGAAGGCCTTCTTCGCGAAGTCGAATCCGGTGTCCTCGCGGCCGTACCGGGTCACGGTGCGGGTGACGTCGTGGTTGCAGAGCACCCAGGTCGCCGGGGCGCCGACGGGGGCGTGCTCGGCCAGGGTGTCGTCGATGCTGCGGCGCAGCCGTTCCGCGTCCCATGGACAGGACAGGAAGTTGAAGTTGAAGGCGGTGTGCAGCTCGTCGGGCCGCAGATAGCGGGCGAAGCGCTCGGCGTCGGGCAGCCACACCTCACCGACGAAGACGCCCCCGTACTCGTCGGCGACCTTGCGCCAGGAGCGGTAGATGTCGTGCAGCTCGTCCTGGTCGATGTACGGGTGCGGATCGACGCCCTCCACGAAGTCCGCGAGCGCGGGGTTCTTGGCGAGCAGTGCGGCGGAGTCGATGCGCACGCCGGCCACCCCGCGCTCGAACCAGAAGCGCAGCACGTCCTCGTGCTCCCGGCGCACCTCGGGATGGGCCCAGTTGAGGTCGGGCTGCTCCGGGGTGAACAGGTGCAGGTACCACTCGCCGTCCGGGACCCGGGTCCAGGTACGGCCGGAGAACTGGGAGGGCCAGTCGTTGGGCGGCAGTTCGCCGTGCTCACCGCGGCCGGGACGGAAGTGGAAGCGCTCCCGCTCCGCGCTGCCCGGGCCGGCCTCCAGCGCCGCCCGGAACCAGGCGTGCTGGTCGGAGACGTGGTTGGGGACGATGTCGACGATGGTGCGGATGCCCAGCTCGCGCGCCTCGGCGATCAGCTTCTCCGCCTCGCCCAGGGTGCCGAAGGCGGGGTCGATGGTGCGGTAGTCGGCGACGTCGTAGCCGCCGTCGACGAGTGGTGAGACGTACCAGGGGGTGAACCAGACGGCGTCCACGCCGAGTTCGGCGAGATAGGGCAGTCTCGCCCGGACGCCCGCGAGGTCACCGGTGCCGTCGCCGTCGCCGTCGGCGAAACTGCGGGGGTACACCTGGTAGATGACGGCGTCGCGCCACCAGTCTTCGGTGCGGTGGTGCGAGGTGGGGGCTGCCACGTGACGGTCCTTTCGGGCAGGGTGGGTCTTCGCCGCCGGCCCGGACAGAGCGGGGCGTCGGACGGACCGGCGGCGAAGTCTGACGGGACGTGCCGGGAGGCGGGGAGGGCGGCGGGCGGCGAGCGCCCCGGCCGGTGGACCCTCAGCCCTTGAGTCCTCCCGCGGTGAGTCCGCTCATGATGTTGCGCTGGAAGACCAGGAAGATGAGGAGCGTCGGCAGCGAGGCCATGGTGAGCGCGGCGATCAGCACGTTCATGGGCACTCCGTTGGACAGGGAGTAGATCCCGACGTTCAGGGTCTGCTTGGCCGGGTCGGGCAGGGTCAGCATGGGCCAGAGGAAGTCCTTCCAGACGCCCACGATCGCGAAGATGGACACCACGCCGAGGATCGGCCGCGAGATCGGCAGCACGATCGACCGGAGCGTGCGCATCGGCGAGGCGCCGTCCATGGAGGCGGCGTCGAGGAGCTCCTGGGGGACCGAGTCGAAGAACCGCTTCAGCAGGAAGATGTTGAAGGCGTTGGTCACCGAGGGCAGCCAGATCGCCCACGGCGAGTTCAGCAGGTTGCGCTCGAAGATCGGCACGTCGAGCACCGTCAGGTACTGCGGCACGACCAGCACGGTCGCCGGGATCATCAGCGTCGCCAGCATCAGACCGAGGATCGCCTTGCCGAGGACCGGCCGGAGCTTGGACAGCGAGTAGGCCGCCGCCACGTCGAACACCAGCTGGAAGGCGAGCGCGCCGAACGCGTAGAACAGGGTGTTCCCCAGCAGGCTCGCCAGGTCCATCACCTCCCAGGCCTGCGTGTAGTTGCCGGGTTCGAAGGACTCGGGGACCAGTGTCGGCGGGGTCTGCACGGCCTCCTGGGTGTTCTTGAAACCGCTGGAGACCATCCAGTACATCGGGCCCAGGAAGACCACGGTGAACAGGGCGACGACGAGGCCGAAGACCACCCAGTACAGCCGCTTCCCACGAGGCCGGGCGAGCTGGGCCGGTGAAATGAGTGTGCGTGTGGACATCTGCCGATTCCCCCGGGCTCTATTCGTCCTCGACGCGGCTGAGCTTCACGTACGCCGCCGAGACACCGGCCAGCAGTACGAGGAGCAGCAGGCCGAGGGCCGCCGCGGCACCGTAGTTGTTGAAGTTGAAGGCGTACTGGTAGATGAGGTAGACGACCGTGGTCGTCGAGCCCTCGGGGCCGGCACCACCGGTGAGCAGGAAGGGCTCCACGAAGACCTGCATGGTGGCGATGACCTGCATCAGCAGCATCAGCGAGAGGATGAGCCGGGTCTGGGGAATGGTCACGTGCCAGATCTTGCGCAGCAGCCCGGCACCGTCCAGCTCCGCCGCCTCGTACAGCTCGCCGGGAATGCCCTGGAGCGCGGCGAGGTAGATCAGCGCCGCGCCGCCCATGTTCATCCAGGTCGACGCGATGACCACGGACAGCATGGAAAGGCCGGGGTCCTGAAGCCACTGCTGCTCGGGCAGTCCGAAGAAGTCCAGCACCTCGTTGAGCAGGCCGTAACCGGGGTCGTACAGGTACTTGAACAGCAGCACGGAGGCGACCGGGGGCAGCATCACCGGCAGGTAGACGAGCAGCCTCAAGTACCCCTTGCCGTGCCGCAGTTCGTTGATCACGATGGCGACGACGAACGGCACGGCGAAGCCGAGGACCAGGGCCAGCACGGTGAACAGCGCGGTGTTGCGCCACGCCTGCCAGAAGGCCGGGTCGTTGAAGACCGTGGACAGGTTGTCCATGCCGACCCAGGAGACCTCGCCCCGGTCCGTCTTCTGGAAGGCGAGGAGGAACTCCCGGACCATCGGGTACCAGGAGAAGAACGCGAAGCAGAGAACCGCTCCGATCAGGAAGCCGTGCGCGGTGAGGTTGCGCTTCAGGCTCCTGCCGAACGATCCGCCGCGCCGGGGCGGGCCGTCCGCCGGCGGCTGCGCGGGGCGGACTCTGGCCGCCTTGCTCGGGGTCAGGCTGGGGGCCGACATCGTCGCTCCTTGGGGCTGGTCTCATGGGCCCCGGGGGGCGGTGCGTCCCGCCCCCCGAGGGAGCCGGTCACTGCGTGGCCAGAACCTGGTCGACCTGCTGCTCGGCGGTGGAGAGCAGCTTGTCGACGTCGGCGTCCTCGTTGGTGAGGAGGCCCGACATCACGTTGTCCAGGACCTTGTAGACCTCCTGGGCCTTCGGCGGCTCGGCCATGCCCGGGACCGGGTTGTCCATGAACGCCTTGAAGTTCTCGACCGGCATGGTGGCGTGCTCCAGCCGGGCCGCGTCGTCCTTCGTCTTCGAGTCGTTCAGCCAGAAGTTCGGCTGCGGAAGCCCGACGGGCAGCTTGTCGGCCTTCTTGCGGGCCCAGTCGAACTGGCCCTTGCCGACGGTGAGGTTCTCGAAGTTCAGCCAGGCGACGGCCGCCTTGATCTTGTCGGCGGAGATCCCCTTCTTGATCATGTAGCTGTTGCCGCCGGCCAGGGTGTTCTTCTCGCCCGGGATCGGCCCCATGCCGAAGTTCTCGTAGTCGGCGCCCAGTTGCTGCACCATGTAGGTGATGTCGTCCGGTGCGGCGAGGAACATGCCGAGCTTGTCGGTGGCGATCTGCTTCTGCAGGTCGCCCCACTTGAGGAGCTGGGTCTTGCCCATGCTCTCGTCCTCCCAGCGCATCGCGTGGAGGTTCTCGGCCACCTCCTTGCCGGCCTCGTTGTTGAACGCCGCCTTCTTGCCGCTCTCGTCCACGACCTCGGCCCCGCGGCTGTACATCTGGGCGGTGAAGTGCCAGCCGCCGGTGTTGCCCGCGCTGTACTCGCCGAAGCCGGCGATGCCGTCGCCCAGAGCGGCGATCTTCTTGGCGGCGGTGCGGACCTCGTCCCAGGTGCGGGGAGGGGTGTCCGGGTCGAGTCCGGCCTGCTCGAAGAGCTTGCGGTTGATCAGCAGGCCCATCGTGTAGTTGCTCGTGGGCAGGCCGTACAGCTTGTTCTCGTCCTTGAGCGAGCCGAGGACGTTCGGGTCGATGTCCTTCAGCGCCGGGACGGTCTTGTCGTTGACGTAGGCCGTGATGTCCTCGGCGCCGTCGTTGTCCAGCACCTGCGGCAGGTCGGTGAAGTAGGTGTAGAAGACGTCGGGCTGCGACTTGGCCTTGAGCATCGCGGTGAAGCGCGGCGGCTCCAGACACTGGCCCGGGGTGGAGCGGCCCTCGATGGTGACGTTCGGGTAGATCTCGTTGAAGGCCTTGACGTCCTCCTGCCACTCCTTCAGCTCGGCCGCCTTCGCCTTCGGCGGCATGCAGTCGATGGTGATCGTCACCTTGGTCTTCGGGTCCAGCGGGGCGGACGGGTCGGAGGACCCGCTGCCGCCTTCGGAACCGCCGCCGTCGTCGCTGCTGCTCGTGCCGCAGGCGGCGAGAGCGGTCAGGGTGAGAGCGGAGACGAGCGTGATGGCGCCGGCACGGCGAGTACGGCGGAACCGAGCACTTCTCATGGGTGGTCCCCTTCGGGCATGAACGTGGAAGGCGCCCCACCGCCGATGCGTTGTGGGGCGCCGCTCACTCAACCACCGCGAACAAGTGAACGCAATATCTCGCGCTGATTTCGTAATTGTTTGACAGCCCACCGCAGACGGTGGGTTCCGCTAGCGGGCCGAGACCTGTGCCGTGGAGCCGCGGACGACGAGTTCCGGTTCGAAGAGCAGCTCGCTGTGCGGGACTTGGGTGCCCTGGATCTGGGCGCAGAGGAGGTCGACGGCGGCGCGTCCCATGGCCTCGATGGGCTGGCGCACGGTGGTGAGGGGTGGTTCGGTGCAGGTCATGAAGGCGGAGTCGTCGTAGCCGACGACGGAGACGTCGTGGGGGACGCGCAGGCCGCGCCGGCGGGCGGCGCGGACGGCGCCGAGGGCGAGGGGGTCGCTGGCGCAGATGATGCCGGTGACGCCGCGGTCCAGGAGGTGCGAGGCGGCTGCCTGGCCGCCTTCCAGGGAGAACATGGCCCGTTCCACGTGCGCGTCGGGCAGTTCCGTGTGCGCGGCGCGGGCCGCGTCCCTGGCCGCGGCCAGCTTCCGGCGGGAGGGGATGTGGTCGGAGGGGCCGAGCACGAGACCGATGCGCTCGTGTCCCAGTGAGACGAGGTGCCGCCAGGACTGCCCCACGGCGACGGCGTCGTCGCAGGCGATGCAGGGGAAGCCGAGGTCGGCTATGGAGGCGTTGACGAGCACCACGGGGATGTTCCGCTCGGCCAGCAGCCGGTAGTGGTCGTGCGGGGCGTCGGCCTGCGCGAACAGTCCTCCGCCCGCGAAGACGACGCCGGAGACCTGCTGCTGGAGGAGCAGCTCGACGTAGTCGGCCTCCGAGACGCCCCCCTTGGTCTGGGTGCACAACACCGGAGTCAGTCCCTGCTGAGCCAGCGCACCGCCGATGACCTCGGCGAACGCCGGGAAGATCGGGTTCTGCAGCTCCGGCAGCACCAGCCCGACCAGGCGGGCCCGCTCGCCCCGCAGCTGGGTGGGACGCTCGTAGCCCAGCACGTCCAGCGCGCTCAGCACGGACTGCCGGGTCGACTCCGACACCCCCGGCTTCCCGTTGAGCACCCGGCTGACCGTGGCCTCGCTGACCCCAACCTTCTTCGCCACCTGAGCAAGTCGTCGCGTCACAAACGCAAGACTAGCGCAAGTCTCCGCAAGAGACTTGCGCCAGTCGGTGGCCCGTCCGACAAGAGGTGCTGTCGGCCCCCGTTCCGAGCCGGGTCTACGGGTTGCGGATGATCTTGAACGTGGACGTCGTGTTGCGGATGTCCACCGCGTTGTCGCCGAGCTTCAGCCCGTTGAAGGTGACCTCACCGACCGCGGGCCCCTGCCCCGCTTCGGGCATCTCGTTGGCCCACACGCCGAAACCGGACTTGGCGTCGAACTCGTCGCCGCTCTTGTGCGCGCCCGTCACGGACACGTCGGTGAAGACCGTGTCCTTGATGGGGAACTGCGGCTGGCCCCCGACGTAGTTCGTCTGGAACATGACGCCGCTGTAGGTCGGGTCGACGATGTCGACGTTGTTGACCCTGATTCCCTGGAACACCTTGGACGCGGAGAACACCCAGATGCCGGGGAAGGTCTGCCCGCCCCAGAAGTGCCCGCCGGCCCGGACGATCGATACGTTCTCGAAGGTCGTCGGATCGGTGCCGAACCCGTTCATCGGGTAGCCGAAGTCCAGCGAGCTGATGGTGATGCCCGAGTAGACCAGGGTGTCGGCGATGTGGATGTTCCGGAAGGTGTTGTTGTAGCCGCCGTAGACGGCCAGACCCGCGGCACGCCAGGTCAGCGTCGTCGTCAGGTTCTCGTACAGGTTGTTCTTCATGTCCGCGCCGCCCGCGTCGATCGCCGAGAACAGCGCGAAGCTGTCGTCGCCGGTCGCCCGGGCGTCGTTGTTGGACACCAGGTTGTCGGTGGAGCCGTTGGTCATGTTGATGCCGTCGGCGAACATGTTGCGGATCCGGGAGTTCCTGATCGTCATCCGGTCCGTGTTGGCGCCCCAGTACAGGCACACCATGTGCTCGTTCCAGATGTTGTCGATCACGATGTCCGAGGTGTTGGAGAAGTCGAACACCTTGCCCGGCCCGTCGATGCGGGAGGTGTAGTTGCCGAAGTAGGCGAAGTTCGCGAACGTGGAGCCCTTCGAGCTGGCCTCGGCACGGAACCCGATGTCGGTGTTGTCCTGCGTCGTCGGAGCCTGGAACCGGGTGAACCAGGGACCGGCGCCGATCACCTTCACCGCCTTGCCGTACACCTGGAACTTGCTCGACGTCTGGTAGTCACCGGGCGGCAGGTACACCCCGACCAGCTTGCCGGAGGTGTCCATGCGGACCTTGTCGAGCGCGTTCTGCACGTCCTGGTGCGTGAACCCGGCCGGCACCGCGTACGCCGAGGGGTCGGGGTTCGGGACGGCGGAGACCTGCTCCAGGTTGACGAAGTCGATCGCGTAGTCGGAGGTGTTCGCCGCGTCCTTCTGCAACCGGATCCTGCTGCCCGCCGGGACCGTCTCGCCCAGCATGATGTGGGCCTCGTCGTAGATGTGCCGCGGGGCGCCCGCGCCGGGGGAGTTGCCCGGTGAGGCCTCGGCGCCGTACAGCCAGGCGTACTTCGACGTGAGCGGCAGCGCCTTCTTCATGACGCCGTCCACGTACACGTTGAGTGTGGCGTCGATGCCGCCGCCGCCCGGCGCGTCCGGGATCGAGAAGCGCGTCACCAGGGTGTTGGTGTCCGCCTTCGTGGTGAACTCGACGTACTCGCCGGTCTTGTCCAGGTGGACGGCCTTGCGGCCGGACGCCTCGCCCGCGATGTCACCGATGGTCCGGTTGGGCCCGACCACGGTGGCGCCGCCGCCGACCGTCCCGTCCTCCGCCTCGTACATGTCGTACGGCATGTTCGCGCCGCGCCCGACGAACAGCGGCTGGGTGGAGGTGTTGTTCTCCCGCTTGACCGGCAGCTCGTTCGCGTCGTCGGCGACCGTGACCTTCAGGGAGTACGAACCGTTGACCGCCTTCCAGGTGCCGAGGCTCACGGCCGGGGCGGTCGAGCCTGCGGCGACGACACCGGAGTGCGCGCCGGTCAGGGTCTTGACCGTGGCGCCCTTCGCGTCGAGCAGGGCGACGGTCACCGCGTGGCTGCCGCCGGCGGAGTCCCGGGTGCCCTGGTTCTTCAGAGCGACCTTGAAGGTCACGTCGTCACCGGCGGCCGGACTGGACGGCGAGGTGGTGACGGCGGCGACCAGGTCGGAGCTCTGCACCGGCTTGACCACCAGCGGGTCGGGCCGCGTGTAGGTGTTGTTGGTCTCGTTCTGCTCGATGATCTCGTTCGCCTCGTCGGCGACGGCGCTCAGTGTGTACGAACCGGCGTCGCGGGCTCCGACGGACGCGCTGACCGTGCTCTGCGCGCCCGCCTTCAGAGCGGGGACGCCGACGGTGGCGACCTTGGTGTCACCGAGCCTGAGGGCCACCTTGCCGGCCGGGGCGTCCGCCGCGCCGCTGTTGGCGACCGTCGCGGACACCGTGATCTCGTCCGACTCGACGGGGGAGGCGGGAGACGTGGTCAGCCCGGTCACCTCCAGGTCCGGGTTGGGCGCCGGGGTGCCGATGACCTCGAACTCGGCCACCTGTCCGGCCGTCGCCCCCGTGTTGGCGGTGAACCTCAGCTGCACGTCCGCGGCCCGCTTGCCGACGGGTACGGAGACGCTGTTGCCGCCGCTCGCCGGGTCGAAGACGTAGTCCTTCGCGTCGACGAGGGAGGTGAAGCCGGAGGCGTCCTGGGCGCGGCCGAGCACCTGGATGTTCTGGGTGCGCTTCGACCAGGCGGTGTCGGGGTTGAGCTTCAGCACGACGCGGTCGACGTCCGCGTTCGCGCCCAGCTTGAGGGTCAGCGTGTTCGGGTAACTGCCCGCAGCTCCCTCCCAGTAGGTCGACGTGTTGTTGTCGTTGGCGTTCCCGGCGACATAGGTGTGGATGAAGGACGAGGCACTGATCGGCTTGCCCACGGCCAGGTTCGACCCGCTGCCGGTGCCGTTGCGGATCACCTGGTTGCTGTTGCCCGACTGGTTGCCGGCCGCGTCCTTGGCCCGCACGAAGTAGGTCACGTTCGCCGACGCCGGCTGAGTGTCGGTATAGGTGGTCACGTCCCCGGCGACGCTCTTGCGGAGCTGGTTGTTGGCGTAGACGTCGTAGCCGGTGACGCCCTTGTCGTCGGTGGAGGCGGTCCACGCCAGCCTGACCTTGCCCGCGGCCGGCTCGGTGAGCGTCAGGTTCGAGGGCGCGGTGGGCGCCTGTGTGTCACCTGTGTCGGCGCGGCGCGTGACCGTGTTGCTGTTGCCCGACTGGTTGCCGGCCGCGTCCTTGGCACGGACGTAGTAGGTGACCGTCGTACCGGTCGGCCTGGTGTCCGTGTACGTCGTGACGTCACCCGCGACCGAGGTCAGCAGCTTGCCGTCGGCGTAGACGTCGTACCCCGTGACGGCCGTGTCGTCCGAGGACCCGTTCCAGGTCAGCCTGATCTGTCCGGTGGCCGGCTCCGTGAAGGCGAGATTCGCCGGGGTCGTGGGCGCCTGTGTGTCACCCGTCTGCGGGCCGTAGACCTCCAGCTCGGAGATCTGGGCGGCGGGCCGGCCGGTGTTCGCCGTCACCAGGACCCGCACATGGCGCGTGGTGGCCGCGTCGAAGGTGATCGTCGCCGTCTGCCCGCCCGCCGAGTCGAAGGTGTACGCCTTGGCGGCGGTCAGGTCGGTGAAGTCCGAGCCGTTGTCGCTGGCCTGGATCTTCAGGGTCTGGCTGCGGGACGGCCAGCCGTCCGGCAGCCGCAGGACCACGCGGTCGATGCGGCGCGAGGAGCCCAGGTCGGCCTGGAGCCACTGCGGCAGGGCGTCGTTGGCGCTCTCCCAGTAGGTGCCCTTGTTGCCGTCGTTGGCGTTGCCCGGGGTGTACGCGGCCGTCGAACCGCTCGCCGTCAGACGCCGGCCGGCGGCGAGGTTCGTGGACGACTCCCCGGCCGCGTGCACCTCCAGCTCGGAGAGCTGAGCCGCCTGCCAGCCGGTGTTCGCCGTGATGTCCACCCGCACGAACCGGGTCCGGGTGGCGGGGAAGGACACGGTGACCGTGTTGCCCGATCCCGGGTCGAACGCGTACGTGGCCGACGTCTTGAGCGTGCTGAAGCTCGTGCCGTCGGCGCTCCCCTGGACGGAGAGGGTCTGCCGGCGGCTCTCCCAGCCCGCGGGCAGTCGCAGGACCACCTCGTCGATGCGCTCGGTGGCGCCGAGATCGGTCTGGACCCACTGGGGCAGGCTGCTGCCGGCGCTCTGCCAGTACGAACCCTGGTTGCCGTCCGTGATGTTGGCGGCGCCGTACTCACCGTGCGAGCTGCTCGCCGCCGTGGCGTCTCCCACGGCGATGTTGGGACCACCGGCTGCCGTGGCAGACAGCAGCGGTCCTCCCAGCGCCAGGAGACTGGCCGCGACCACGGTGCACAGGGCACGCGATCTCCAGTTCCGGTTTCTCATCTGTCCCCACATCAGGTAGACACTCGATGTTCTCCGACATTTACGTTGAGCGCTCAGAGAGTTGCAGAGAAATGTTGAGTCGTCTACAGAACGGGCAGCCGGAAATTGGCGCACGTCAGCGCGGAGTGTGAGTGGAGACAGCCCAATGCGCACTGGTCTGAGCCTCGGATCAGCGACTTTCAGGCGCTACGTTCGGCAGCCGCAAGCCACTGTCAATTCCCGCAAACAATTTGCGGGCAGGGGTGGGGGTGAGATCCCGTTACCGGGCGGAAACCTGTGCCGTGGAGCCGCGGACGACGAGTTCCGGTTCGAAGAGCAGCTCGCCGTGCGGGACTTCGGTGCCCTGGATCTGGGCGCAGAGGAGGTCGACGGCGGCGCGTCCCATGGCCTCGATGGGCTGGCGGACGGTGGTGAGGGGTGGTTCGGTGCAGGTCATGAAGGCGGAGTCGTCGTAGCCGACGACGGAGACGTCGTGGGGGACGCGCAGGCCGCGCCGGCGGGCGGCGCGGACGGCGCCGAGGGCGAGGGGGTCGCTGGCGCAGATGATGCCGGTGACGCCGCGGTCGAGAAGACGCGAGGCGGCCGCCTGGCCGCCCTCCAGGGAGAACATGGCCCGCTCGACGCACTCCTCGGGCAGTTCCGTGTGCGCGGCGCGGGCCGCGTCCCCGGCCGCGGCCAGCTTCCGGCGGGAGGGGATGTGGTCGGAGGGGCCCAGGACCAGGCCGATGCGCTCGTGTCCCAGGGACGCCAGATGCCGCCAGGACTGCTCGACGGCCACGGCGTCGTCGCACGCGATGCACGGGAAGTCGAGGTTCTCGATCGACGCGTTGATGAGCACCACGGGGATGTTGCGCTCGGCCAGCAGCCGGTAGTGATCGTGCGGGGCGTCGGCCTGCGCGAACAGCCCGCCCGCGAAGACGACGCCGGAGACCTGCTGCTGGAGGAGCAGCTCGACGTAGTCGGCCTCCGAGACGCCCCCCTTGGTCTGGGTGCACAGCACCGGAGTCAGCCCCTGCTGAGCCAGCGCGCCGCCGATGACCTCGGCGAACGCCGGGAAGATCGGGTTCTGCAGCTCCGGCAGCACCAGCCCGACCAGGCGGGCCCGCTCGCCCCGCAGCTGGGTGGGACGCTCGTAGCCCAGCACGTCCAGCGCACTCAGCACGGACTGCCGGGTCGACTCCGACACCCCCGGCTTCCCGTTGAGCACCCGGCTGACCGTGGCCTCGCTGACCCCAACCTTCTTCGCCACCTGAGCAAGTCGTCGCGTCACAGACGAAAGGCTAACGCAAACACCGCAAGCGGCTTGCTCCGGTGCCGGAACCCCGGGGTGCGCCCCCCGGGGTACCGGCGGTCTGCCTCAGGGCTTCAGGTAGGGGCCGTCCGTCCCGATCTTTCCGGTACCGCCCAGGACGTACACCCGCAGGTTGCCCTTGCCCGGCGCGGCGACGGTGAGCCGGCCGTCCGTGACGGTCCTGGTGTCTCCGGTGACCGCGTCCCGGTACGTGCCGTTGGGGATGCCGCTGTACGTGGCGCCGCCGGAGACGGTGACGAGGGCGAAGCTGTCCGTGCCTCCCCCGGTGTAGCGCCGCTTGAAGGCCATGTCGCCGGTGATGCCGTCCGTGGAGTACTGGCCCATCTGCAGGGCGGGTACGGCCCGGCGGATCCGGTTCAGCCGCTGCACGTGCTTGACCAGGGGTTGTGCCAGCGTCGTGGCGACGGCACCGGTGGCCGAGTCCACCGTGGAGAAGTCGGAGGCCGTGACGTCGCCGGCCAGGTGGCCGCCGTAGTAGGCGCGGCCCGTCGTCGCGAGGGGGCAGGTGGGACCGCAGTCGATCTTCTTGCCCTTCTGGAACTCGATCTCCGATCCGTAGTACAGCGTCGGGATGCCGCGGAAGGTCCACATCAGGGACATGTTCTCGGCCCAGGCGTCGGTGCCGCCCGCGTAGCGTTCGCTGCTCTTGTTGGGGCCGTAGTCGTGACTGTCGACGTACACGACGTTGTAGGTGGCGTCGTTGTAGCTGTCGTCGGAGTCCCTGCCGTTGTGGAACGCGTTGCTCGCGTCACCGAAGTTCATGTGCATGCGCATGTCGATGACGTTCATGCCGGAGAAGCGGCTGTGGTCCGGGACGTGGTAGCCGTTGCCGTCCAGGAAGGCGTTGGTGGAGGTGGGCTGGTTCCCCGTGCCCTGCTGCTGCTCGTACGCGTACATCTCGAGCGCGGCCTTCTCGTCGTCGGCGCTGTACTCCTTGCGCTCCTTCCACGTGTAGAACTGCGCCGAGTGGTTGACCGAGCCGCGGTTCCACTTGTCGTTGACGAAGGCGGCCACCTCGCCGAAGACGAAGAAGTTCCGCGCGGCCTCGGCGCCGTGCTGCCGGGCGACGCGCTCCTGGATCGCGGGCAGGAAACGGCGGTTCCAGGTGGTGCGCGGGATGTGCACCGCCGTGTCGACGCGGAATCCGTCGACGCCCATGTCGATGTACTTGTCGTAGGCGCCGACGAGGTAGTTCTGCACCTGCGGGTTCTCGGTGTCGAAGTCGGCGAGGTCCTCGTGCAGCCAGCACGAACGCGAGTCCTCGCCCTCCCAGTTGCCGATCCAGCAGTTGTGGTACAGCGCCTTGGGAAACATGCCGGACGTCGGTCCTGGCCACTGGCAGTTGTAGATCGTGTAGCCCTCGGGACTCCTGGCGCCGGTGGGTCTGCCCCAGTCGACGCAGGTGTTGCCACTGGGCTCGGCCGTGGACCACAGGTCGCCGTTGTAGTACGACTTGCCGCTCTTGGGCTCGACGGTCAGGCCGTCGTACTCGAAGCCGGCCTGCCTCTCGTCGTAGTACCAGCTCCACTGGGAGTCGCGCACCCCGTAGACGGTCGGGGTGAACAGGCCCTTGGCGCCCCAGCGGGAGGAGTGGTTGTAGACGACGTCCTGGTAGATCTTCATGCCCTTGGCGTGGGCCGCGTCGATGAGGTCCTGGTAGGAGGCGCCGGCGGACTCCAGACGCGGGTCGACCCGGTAGAAGTCGTAGCCGTGGTAGCCGTGGTAGTCGTAGTCCGAGCGGTTGAGGACCACGGGTGGGATCCACACGGCGGAGAAGCCGAGGCCCTTGATGTAGTCGAGCTTGTCGACCAGCCCCTTGAAGTCGCCCCGGAACATGGGGTCGGCGTTCGCCGCGTTGCCGGACTTCTCGTGCTGGCTGCCCCCGCGGTTGTCGGAGGCGTCGCCGTCGTTGAAACGGGCGGTGAGGACGAAGTAGATCGGGTCCTTGCGGGGATCGGTGGCCAGGGGCTTGCCGGCGGCGGGCGACGTCGGCTTCGTGCCGGTGGTGGCGATCGCGGCGGCCGAGGCCCCGGAGACGTTGCCCGCCGCGTCCACGGCCCTGACGGTGTAGGTGTAGGTCGTGCCCTCCTCCAAGCCGGTGTCCGAGAAGACGGTGGAGCCGACGTCGCTCACGACCTCACCCCTGGTGCCTCCGGTGCGCGTCACCTGGTACCCGGCGACCCCGGTGGCGTCGGTGGACGGCTCCCAGGTGAGCACGACGGACACGCCGTCGGCCTTCGCACCCACCCCGGCGGGAACGGTCGGTGCCTGTGTGTCGGGCACCTCCTCGGCGCAGGGGTCCTCGGCGTTCGCGGTGACCGTGTTGTCGGCGACGGTGGTGACGCCGGCGGGCAGGGTGTAGTCGGCGCCCCGGTTGTTGTCCCACACGCCGTTGCCGTTGTTGAACGCGGCCTGCGACGAGGTGGCCGCGCCCAGGTCGAGGTCCGTCCGCCACCAGCCGGCGCAGGCCGCCCGCATGCCGACTCCGGGAACGGCGGTCCAGGAGCCGCCCGCGGGCCGGTAGTGGATGTTGGCGGTGGTCCAGCCGAGGGACCGGGTGGAGTAGTAGACGGTGGCCCGGTGTCCGTCACCCGGCGCGGGGCCGCCGGGGTCCGTGCCCGCGCCGCAGGGGTCGGAGTGCGCGACCACGCCGTCCTTGACCGTGATCTCGCCGGTCCCCAGGGCGTAGTTCTCACCCCCGTTGTTGTCCCAGGTCCCGGCACCGTTGTTGAAGGTGGCCCGCAGACCCGCCGCGCTCCCGAGGGTGACCGTCTTCTTCACCCAGTCGGTGCACGCGTTTTCCATCGCCGCTCCGGGGACCTCGGTCCAGGAGCCGCCGTCGGGGGCGTAGTGCAGGTGGTACCGGTCCCAGCCCTTCGTCCCCGTGTAGTAGAAGACGGTCGCCGTGTTGCCGGTCTCGGCTGCCGCCGTCGCGGCGGAGAGGGTGTCCGGTGCGGTGGGCGGCACCGTGAGGACGGCGGCAGCCGCGACGGCCGCGGCCAACGGCCGTCGCAGCCGCTTGCGGAGGTGTCTCATGCGTCTCATGCGTGTCTCCAGGGAGGCGGAGCGGCAGGGCACGGCCGGCGAGCGCCCAGCGGAGGGAGAGCGGCCGGCAGGTGAAGGCAAGGACGGCCAGCAGGTGAAAGGGGGAACGGAAAATTGCAGAAAGTCCTTACGGCAGCCGGAAGTTACCCGTGTACGGGGGAGTCGTAAAGGGGTCGCGCTTCAACTTTCCACCGTGCACAGAGGGTTGACCGTGGTTGAACACCGCATCTACGGTCACCAGCGCAAGCGGTTGCAGAAATATTGCTGCAACACATTGCAAGCATGTGCCGACTCCTCCCCAGGCATCCGTCGGCACCCCCGGGACACCCGCACCCTCACACGGGAGACTCCATGCACGGGAACACCAGCGCGGCACGAAGAGTCACCGCCACCGCGCTCGCCCTCACCGCCGGCCTGGCCGGCAGCCTCGTCGCCACCGCGGCACCGGCCCGGGCGACCCCGCCCGGAGACAAGGACGTCACCGCGGTGATGTTCGAGTGGAAGTTCAGCTCCGTCGCCAAGGCCTGTACCGACACCCTCGGCCCGGCCGGCTACGGCTTCGTCCAGGTCTCACCGCCCCAGGAGCACATCCAGGGCGGACAGTGGTGGACTTCTTACCAGCCGGTCAGCTACCGGATCGCGGGCCGCCTCGGCGACCGCGCCCAGTTCGAGAGCATGGTCGACACCTGCCACGCGGCGGGGGTGAAGGTCATCGCAGACTCGGTCATCAACCACATGTCGGCCGGCAGCGGCACGGGCACCGGCGGCTCGCCGTACACCAAGTACGACTACCCCGGCCTGTACTCGTCGAGCGACCTCGACAACTGCACCTCGCAGATCAGCAACTACGGCGACCGCCGCAACGTCCAGGAGTGCGAGCTGGTCGGCCTCGCGGACCTGGACACCGGCGAGGACTACGTACGGGGAAAGATCGCCGGATACCTGAACGACCTGCTGTCCCTCGGCGTCGACGGCTTCCGGATCGACGCGTCCAAACACATGGCCGCCGGCGACCTGGCCGCCATCAAGTCCCGGCTCACCGAGCCGGACGTGTACTGGAAGCACGAGGCGATCTACGGCGCGGGCGAGGCAGTCTCCCCGACCGAGTACCTCGGCAGCGGCGACGTGCAGGAGTTCCGCTACGCACGGGACCTCAGGCGGATGTTCAACAGTGAGAACCTCGCGTCCCTGAAGAACTTCGGCGAATCCTGGGGCTACATGCCCTCAGGCGGCTCGGCCGTCTTCGTGACCAACCACGACACCGAGCGCAACGGCGAGACCCTCACCTACAAAAACGGCGCCGCCTACACCCTGGCGCACGTGTTCATGCTGGCCTGGCCCTACGGCAGCCCCGACGTCCACTCCGGCTACGAGTTCACCGACCACGACGCCGGTCCGCCGAACGGCGGCCAGGTGAACGCGTGTTACAACGACGGCTGGAAGTGCCAGCACGCCTGGCGCGAGATCTCCTCCATGGTCGGCTTCCGCAACACCGCCCGCGGCCAGGCCGTCACCGACTGGTGGGACAACGGCGGCGACCAGATCGCCTTCGGACGCGGCTCGAAGGCGTACGTCGCCATCAACCACGAGGGCACCTCGTTGACCCGCACGTTCCAGACGTCGCTGCCCGCGGGTGACTACTGCGATGTCCAGACGGGCAGAGGTGTGACGGTCGACGGGGCAGGCCGGTTCACAGCGACCCTGGGCGCCGGCACGGCCGTGGCCCTGCACGTGGGCGCCCGCACCTGCGACGGCACGAGCGGCCCCGTCGACCCCGACCCGGTGGCCTCCGGCGTGTCCTTCGCGGTCAACGCCACCACCACCTGGGGCCAGGACATCTACGTCACCGGGAACCGTCCGGAGCTCGGCAACTGGAACCCGGGCAGCGCCCTGAAACTCGACCCGGCCGCCTACCCGGTGTGGAAGCGGGACGTGGACCTCCCCGCGGGCACGTCCTTCGCGTACAAGTACCTCCGCAAGGACGCGGCGGGCAACGTGACCTGGGAAAGCGGCGTCAACCGCACCGCTACGGTGAACACCGCGAGGACCACGCTCAACGACACCTGGCGCAACTGACGACCGCTCGGTGAACAGGTGCGTGTGAGCAACCTGACACGGGCGGGGACACCGTGGAGGGCCGTTCGGGGGAAGGTAGTGTGTTCAAGGCTCGAACGGCCCACCGTGTGAACCGCGGTGACAGTCGCGGCGGCAGCCGTCCGCCCGGGCCGCGCCCGCACGCGACCTCTGAGAGTGGAGTTCATGAACGTGTCGACCGGCGGCAGACGGTTACGGAGTCGGGGTGTCACGGCAGCCCTCGTCTGCGCGATCGTCCTGTCGCCCGCGCCCGGTCACGCGGCCCCGAGCGAACCCGATCCGCACACCGACAAGTCGATCGAGGACATCCGCAGCGAACTGGACGGTCTCTACCGCGAGGCGGAGGTGGCCACCGAGGCGTACAACGCGGCGAACGAGAAGGCGGCCGGGCAGGAGAAGCGGCTGACGACCCTGCGCAAGGACCTGACCCGGGCCGAGCAGCGGGTGAAAGACCTGCGCGACCTCGCCGGCGCCGCCGCCCGCACCCAGTACCGCGGCGGCGACCTGGCCGCCACCGGCATCCAACTGCTGCTCGGCGACCACCCGGAAGGAGCTCTCGACGAGGCTTCCCAGGCCCGCCAGGCCATGCGCGGCCTCGTCAACGTCTCCGAGACACAGAAGACGGCCCGCGAGAAGCTGAGCGAGCAGACCGACGCCGCCGCGAAGGAACTGCGGGAACTGAAGCGCAGCCGCGCGGACAAGGCCTCGGCCAAGCAGAAGATCGAGAAGAAGATCTCCGCGGCCGAGCGGATCGAGGCGGGACTCGAAGAGGAACAGACCCGCAGACTCGCCCAGTTGGAAAGGGAGCGGGCGAAGCAGGCCGAGGCCAGGTGGACGCAGTCCGGTGGCCCGTCCGGCGGCTCGGTGGGCAAGGGGAAGGGCAAGGGGGCGGCGCCGGGCGGCGGGACGCAGGTCAGCGGCGCCGCGGGCAAGGCCGTCGGCTTCGCCATGGCGCAGATCGGCAAACCGTACGTGTGGGGAGCGGTGGGCCCGTCCTCGTACGACTGCTCCGGACTCACCTCCGCGGCATGGGCGGCCGCCGGGCACCCCATCCCGCGCACCTCGCAGGCACAGTGGGCCGGCCTCACCCGCGTCAGCCTCTCCTCCGCCCGCCCCGGAGACCTGATCATCTACTTCAACGACGCCACCCACGTCGGCATGTACATCGGAGGCGGACAGATCGTCCACGCACCGCGGCCCGGCCGCAGCATCACCACCGCGCCGGCCGCCTCCATGCCCGTCCTCGGCGTCGTACGTCCCGGAGTATGAGCGGATGACCCACTCGCTGACCCCCCGTGACGAGGGGAACCTGCCCGCGCTCGGTGCCCAGCCGCTGATCCGCCTCGACGCCTACGTGGCCGAGGACGGATCGACGGTGGTCAACGGTCACCTGCTGGAGATGGGCGGCATGCGGCCGCCCAACGAGGCCATCCTCGACGCCGTCGCCATGTTCGCCCGCACCCTGGGGGCGCCGGTCGCGGCCACCGTCATCGACCGCACCGTGCAGCAGGTGGCGCGGCTGCGGGTGCACCCCGACGGGTCGAGCCGGACCATCGCCGACGAGGACGACCTGCCGCCCGGCCGTGAACGCACCGCCGCGGAAGAGGCAGGTTTCCCCCCGCTCGCCCGCGTCGAGCGCATCATCCAGCACGCCCAGCGCGAGGAACTGCACGCCGCGTTCGTCCTCGCCAGTGCCCTGCGGGAGCACCTCACGCTGCGGCGCGGCGCGGAGGACGAACTCTCCCTGGAGGCCCGGGCGATCGAGGCGTACCTCGCGTACCTGCGCGGCGACCACATGCTCTCCACCGTCCTGGCGCTGACCGTCGCCCGCATCCGCTGCCGCACCGACCTGAACCGGGCCGCCCCCGACGTGGCCCGCGCCACCGCGGCGTGGCAACGGCTCTGGGACGAGGGCCAGGTGGCCACCCGGGGGCAGGAACTCCTGCACATGTGGGAGCGGTTGTCCTCGGCGGGCCTGCTGCGGGAGCCGGCCCACCAGGCCATGGCCCAGGCCGTCCGGAGCCGGCTGGAACAGGGCGGCCGCCCGGTCACCCGGACGTCTGCGCCCGCGGCCCTCACGGCGGGCCCCGGCACGGCGCCGTCCCCGGAAGCGGCGCCGGTCGCGCCCGAGGACAAGCCCCTCAAGCCCACCCGCCGCGGCCTGCGGCGCTTCACCCGACGGGCCGGCCGCTCCTCCCCGGGACAGCCCGCCTGACGGTGGCTCCCCGAGGTGGGCGCCCCGTCGGCGAAGCGCCGGGACCTCGGCACGACGGCCCTCTTCAGGTGCCGGGCGGGTGGGCCAGGATGCAGGCATGACCGAGGGCACCCTTTCCAGTTCCAGGCTTCCGCGCGAGAACATCCCCCTGCCGGACGGTTCCGTACTGCGACGGCGTTCGCTGGTGCCCGACGCCGCGTTCATCGACGCGGTCGCCGCCGACGTCGAGCACCTGGGCACGTGGCTGCGCTGGGCCCGGCGTCCGCCGACCCGGGAGGAGACGGAGAGGTTCCGTGCCGAACAGGACGCGGACTGGGACGCGGGCCGGTCGTTCGTCTACGTGCTGACGCCCCCGGACCGCCTCGACGCGGTGCTCGGCGGGGGCGCGATGTTCCCGAACGGCGGGGCGGGTGTCCTGGAGATCGGCTACTGGCTCTGCTCCCCGGCCACCGGCCGCGGACTCGCCACCCGGGCCGCGGCCGCGCTGACCGAGGAAGGCCTCCGGCTGCCCGGCGTCGAGGCGATGGAGATCCACTGCGACCGGGCCAACGTCCGCAGCGCGCAGATCCCGCCCCGGCTCGGGTACCGGTTGCTCCGCGTCGAACCGGACGAGCCGCAGACGCCGGCGGAGGCCGGGCAGAGCATGGTCTGGCGCCGGGACGGCGCCGGACCACGCCCCACGCTTCAGGCGCCCTGACTGTTGCTGTCGCCGGTGGTTTCCTTCTTGTCCAGCGGGCGGATCTCGATCTTCTGCGCCATGCCGTGTCCTTCCGTTTGAAGACGGTTGACCGCGCTGCGTGGTGGTGCCGTGATGCCCGTGCTGCGTGGTGCGGGACGTGCTCATGCCAGAGTTCGAGACGGCGGTGCACTTGTCAACGACCGGTGGGCGGCTGGTCCCGGGGCTCGCCCCGTTTGAAGCGATCGATCCGCTCGCCCAGGCGATGAACGGTGTCGGCCCTGGCGTGCGGGATGCGCGCGTGGAAGATGTCCCGCTCCACCTCCAGGAAATGCAGGTTCTCGTAGGTAACGTTGACGGAGTCCGGGGGCGTGAGTTGTCGAATACGCACCGCGAGACCCTCGACCTCCGGAACGGCCGGCGACAGGTACTTGTCGATCAACTGCGCCACCTCGTAGCAGGCCCGCCTTCCGTCCCGCTGCCGGGACAGCAGTTGCATCCGCACTCCCGGCAGGAAGTCGAAGACGATGTGGTGGTACGGGGTGCTACGGGGGTCATTGGTGTCCACGACCTGGAGCAGACCGCTGCTGAGGATCTCGGCGAGATGCTCCGGGCCGGTCTGGGGCATCAGGTGGTAGGCGATGAGCTGCATGATGTGGCGGTTGAGGGGAGCGGCTGCCAACAGCACGGTCAGTTCGCAGGTGTCGCCGAGCGCCTTCTCGAGGAACTCGACGACACGCTGTTCCGCCGTCGGCTCGGCGCACGTCTCCTGCCGGGGCGCCGGCACCCGGGGCGGGGTCACCCGGGCGGCGTCCGCCGGTTTCATCGCGTCCGGGCCTTCCCCCGCGTCGCCGGGGGCGACCACTATGGCCTGCTGGCTCACCCACTTGCTGGAGTTGAGCAGTCGGCACCACTGTTCGATCCAGCGCTTGCTGAGCTCCAGGACGGGGATGACGACGCTGTCCGCGGGCACGGGCTCCGCTGGCACCAGCGCGTCGAGGGCGGCGTCGTCCGGGGTCTGCACCTCGAACGTCGTGTTCGGCCCTCCGAGTTCGGGAGACCTGAGGTTCAGGGGCCGGGTGGCCAGGGCGGACCGGCTCCAGTGCGGGTGCGGCGCGACGTGGAGGACGGCCAAGGGATGGACCGCCGCCCAGTCGGCGAGCCGGCTCTTCAGCGGTTCTCCCTCCCAGGCCGGCCCCACCGCGTCGGTGATGACGAGGACAATCTTCTTCCGTGTCTCGTCCCCGATACCGGCCCGCCCCACCTCCGTCGCGTCGAAGACGGGGCGCATCGGATCGAAGCCCTGGCTGTGGAGGCTGATGACCGGTATGTGCGCGAAGTGGGCGAGCTTGTAGGCACTTTCGACGAAGGTCTTGATGCTGTCGTACCACGCCGCCATGGAGGCGCCGGTGTCGATGATGAGCACGAGGTCCCACGCCGGTGGCCTCGCACGGGGATAAGGGCTCGCGCCGGGCAGGTTGGGAAGCGTGGGGGTGTTCGCCTGTGCCGTCGGATCGAGTGTCTCCAGGGCCTGCAGAGCACTGGCCGCGGCCGGAACGGCCGGCACCGGAGCCGGGCGTGGCCAGTCGTCCGGAGGCTCGGAGAAGAGATCGGGCGCCGGGAAGGGGCGGGGCCGCAGGGAGAAGGACTGGCGTCGGTTGTCCTGTGGTGTGCTGGTGATGAGCCAGTTGCCGTCCGGATGAGTGTTCACAGCACCCTGGCCTCGCTGGGGGCGACCAGACTGTGCAGGGTGGGCAGAGTGTGGGTCGGATCGTCCCAGAGCAGGGTGATGTCGGCGACGGCGTCGTCGGCGGAGGTCGAACGCCGGTGGTCCGCGCGCAGCGCGCTGATGCGGTCCGGCAACTCCTGCAGCGGGCCCGCGCCGATCAGCCGGAGGGCGGCACTCTGGAAGGCGGCCGAACAGTCCAGCCGGTGCCACAGGATGGCCGGGGCCCCGCTGCGCAGAGCGTCGAGGAACTGCAGGCGTCCCTCCTTGTCACTGGGCGGGCTCTTGAGGATGACGGGGTCCTGTGTCTCCCGGGACGCGGGGGACTCCCGGTCCGACCCGGCGTCGTGCGGGGCGCAGGCGGCTGTTCCTCCGGCCGGGGACTTCGCTTCCTCCGAAGCGTGCATGAGGCTGTCCCACCTGGCGCGCCATGCCGACTGGATCGTGGGGATCTGCAGCCGGTCCAGACTCCGGATGAGCACCGTGCGCGCGGGATGAGCCGGCTGGGTGGCATCCGCGCACCAGTCCCAGACGGGCTCGTTGATCAGCGGCAGCGGAAGCCAGAACTCGACGCACATGTCGTCCAGGACGGCCTCGCTGGTCTCCTGCACCCACTGCCGGAGGCGTTGCGCGACAGTGGGCCTGAGTTCGGTGTGGCTGACGGCCTGGGTGTCCTCGTCCCGCAGCGCCGGCTTGGCGCGTGCCCCCTCGCGGTGCCACATGCGCAGGGTGTAGGTGTCCTTCTGCAGCCCGTCGGGCAACAGCACGAACATGACCCGGGCCGGTGACCGTTCGGGCAGGACGAAGTCGGCGGCAGCAGCGCGGCATGCCTGAAGTTCCTCGGTCAGTCCCCAGTCCTCGGCCTTGCTCCAGGCCCAGGCGTGCAAGGCGCTCTCCTGTGCCGGTCTGGCCGCGGCCAGGTGCTCCAGGTAGGCCAGCAAGGGAGGCAGACCGGTGGGCAGCATGTTGCGGCGCAGCAGGTGCAGGGTGGTGGGCCAGGTGCCGGTGCAGTGCGCCGGCAGGTCGGCCGCCAGGAACGGCAGGCACGCCTGCGCGGCCGCGGTGGCCTGGTGGGCCGGTACCTGGTCGACAAGCCGCCGCAGTTCGTCCAGTTCGGCGTCCGACAGCAGCGTCCTGGCCGTGAGCCAGTCCGCGACGGTGCGCAGGGGGAGGACGAGGCCGGGATCGCGGGTGACGTGATCGAGGGCGTCGGCCAGGGCTTCGGCGTCGTCCGCCTGGTCATCGCAGGCCGCGACCAGCTCTCCGATGCGGTCCGCCGGTTGCCCGCCGTCGACGGGAGCCGGTGGGAATGGTCCGCCCTGCCGGGCCAGGCGCGCGGTCAGGGAGCGCCATCCGGACTCGCTGTTCAACACCGGATGGGAAGCGAGGCGCTCGGCCAGGGCGCGCTGGAGGTCGGCGACCGTCCGGCTCGACGAGCCAGTCGTGGGCGCTGTGGCTGCGGAATCCGTCATGGCTGGTCACTCCTGCGATGCCGGTTTGGCGAGGTGATGGCGGGTGGGTCGACCGGTGCGGGGGTGCCGTGCCCGCCCATGGTCCGGCATGGCGACGGGGCTCGGCTAGAGCGCGAAGGGGTGAGTTTGGCGTTCTGGGGCGAACTGCCGTGCGCGGTCTGCCGTATTGCGACAATCAGTGCCCTATGGATGCGAGTGCATGGGCGGCCTGGGCCGCAGCGGTGACGAGTCTTGCGACGCTGGTCGTCACGACGGTCGTCGGCGGACGACGTGAGCGGCACCAGTGGGCGCGCGACGCGCTGACGGACGCTTTCGTGGCCTTTCTGGAGGCGAGCTGGCGGCATTCCGACACGGCCCGGGGGCCGTCGGGTACGGACGCCTACGCCGAGCCGTTGCTCGCCGAGTACAGGGAGATGCGCAGTCAGCTCACGCGGCTGCGGCTGCTGGCCGCCGACGGAGTGGTGGACACGGGGCAGTCGCTGTTGCGCCGGCAGCGGCAGGTGCACGATGTGCCCGCGGGGCCGGAGCGCGACGAGGCGCTGGCGGCCGCGTCCCGGGCCCGGCGGGCGGTGATCGACGCCGCCAAGAAGGAGATGGGCCTGTGAAACGGACGGCACCGCACGGAACTTACCGGACATAGCGACCCATTCGTGTCTCCGCGCTGTCGCGGATGTGGACGAGCGCCGCTCGTGTGGGGGACGGGATCCCGCTTTGCCGCAGGCGCTCACTGATCGAGCGCGCGACGCTGACGAGTGGGTCCTTCTCCTCCGACGGGGGTGTCCATGGCCCCGGCACCCAGTGCATCACGATGTTCCAGGCGGCGTGGTGCATCACCGGATCGTCGGCCTCCAGCCCTTCGAGGATCTCCTCCCAGTCGCCGAGGAAGCCCATGCCGACCAGACGCGCCCGCCGCAGACTCGGATGCGCCTCGTCCGGAGCGAGGATCATGCTGTTGAGCTCCTTGTACGCGGTGGACACGAGCCGGCCGGCCGTGGGGTGCTCCTCGGCCGCCCGGAGGCTCAGGTAGCCGATCGCGGCGACGGCGTGGGCGGCCGGGACGACGGTCTGGACGCCGTGCAAAGGGTGGGAGTGCACCACGGTGGTGGTCCGGTTGCCGGGGTGGGCCGCCGCCGCGCGGACGAAGCTCAGTGCCTGGTGGAGTCCCGTGCTGGCGGCCAGCATCACGAACCGGTGCGCGTCCAGACTGCCGGGGTCGTCCGGTTGCAGTCGCTCGAGGCGCGAGCGTCGTTCTTCGCTCAGGGGCACCGGGTCGAACGGTGGCGCGTCGAGCAGGACGTCGGTCGTTCCGAGCAACTTGAGCATCTCGCTGTCGTCGAGACGGGGCGCCTGCGCGAACAGGTCGATCTCGGAGCGGTCGGGGACGCTCTCGCGCCACGCCGGTGCCCACGGCCAGTACACGCTCGGCGAGCGGCCGGGGCGGCGGGTGGCCTCGTCGAGGAGCAGGGCCGCTCGGGGCCTGGCCTCCAGGTCGTGGCTGCTGACCGCGCGGACGAGTGCCGACAAGGGTTCGAGATACCCCTCGTCGAGCCGGTCCGTGTAGGCATGCACGATGTCATCTACGGCAGGCATCTCGTGACCGTTCAGCGTGTGCACGAAGGCGGCGAGTGCCAGCAGCCGCGTGGGCGAGGCGTCGGCCGCAAGTGCCTGCACGCGGGTGACGGGCAGCGTCCGGCCGCGGTGGAGAAGCATGTGGCAGGCCAGTACCGTCGTGGCGTCGTCGTCCCGGTCGAGCAACGCGTCCCAGTCGACGTCCTCGCCGTCGCGCAGCAGCCGTGCCGGACCGGTGTCGTCGTCGCAGTGCTCCGCCGCGACGGTCAGCAACGGGTGCCAGGTGATGTCGTCGGCCAGGCCGGTCCGGAAGCGGTACTCCAGCAGGGTGCAGAGATCACCGTTGCCGGCCAGGACGGTCAGGATGTCCCGCTGCTCGAGATTTAGCTGATGGACGGTCGTGGCATCGGCGGTCCGGGACAGCTCCGTGAGCGTTTCGGGGAGTCGGCGTCGGCACGCCTCGGTGTACGTCCGGCGCACGGCGCCGCTGGGCCGGACGTTCAACTGGACCAGTGCCTGCCAGGCCTGCCGGATGACCGGCCACGGTGCGTCGGCCCGGACGCGGTCCCACAAGTAGCCGACGAGTTCGTACAGCCGCGTCGTGGCGATCGACCGCACGGCCCGTACGGTCAGGTCCTGATCGACGTGGTCCGGCTGTGCGTCCAGCAGGTGGCTCACGACCTCCGTGAGTGCCTCCTGGGCACCCGGCACGAACCACTGGTGCATCATCACGAGGCCGTCCAGCGCTTCGGCCGCCGCCGGAGCCGCCGCGTCCATGGCGGTCGTCCTCAGGGCCCGGAGCGCGTCCGGGGTACCGTACTTCGCGAAACCGTACGCCGCCTGCCGCCAGGCCGGCTGACCGCTGTCCCCGGCCTCCAACTGTGCGGTGAGCGTGTGCAGGAGCCGGCCCCGCAGTTCCACGAACCGGCCGGGAGGCGCGGCCTGCAGCAACCACGCCCCGTACACGAGGTTGGCGTCCAGCGCGGTCCGCAGGATGTGCTCGACCATGTCCTGCGGCGTCTGCGGATTGGCCACCAGCAGCTGGGCGGCCTCCCGCCAGTGGAACTGCAGGATGCGGTCGGCGACCTTGTCGGAGTCCTCCTCCTGGGCGAGGACGGTGGCCGCGAAGTAGGCGTGGATGACCGGGTTGTCGAAAGCCACCCATCGGCCCGACGGGTCGGTGACGACCGCCGTGCTGCGCAGCAGCGCCTCCAGCGAATCCCTGGCGTTGAAGGGCCTCAACCGCTCCAGGGACTTCACCGCGTCCTCGTACCGGATGGCCGCGCCGAACGCGTCCATGTCGCCGGCCAGGTGCGCCAGGAGCTTCATCCGGCGCTCGACTTCCCGGTCGTCGACGCCGGCGACAAGGCCCCGGGTGTACTCCTCCACCAGCTTGCCCGGGTTGGTGGTGCTGACGGCCTCTTCCTCGAGGTAGCGGTCGACCAGGATGCGCAGGAACAGCGGCTTGGCGGCGAGGTCGCGCAGACTGCCCGCCTCCGGGTCGGCGAACACCGCCTGCTGCAGACTGCTCACGCGGGTTCGCCACGTCACCTGGTCCCGCCGGCGGATCCGGTCCTCGATGTACTCGCGCGCCTGCGGGGCCCTGACCCTGTGCAGCACCACCGCCGGCCATCCCAGGGCGCTGGGCTGGTAGTCACCGCCGCGCTGACAGACCGTCATGCGCAGAGCCGGGAACGCGGCGCCGAGGTCCCGGATCCAGCCCAGTACGAACGGCTTCTCCTCGGCGTCGACCTTGTGCAGCTCGTCGACGACCGCGTACACCCCGCCCAGCCGCAGCATCGTCGTGATCACGGACTCGTCGACATCGCCCAGGTCGGCGCACTCGCACAGGAGTTGCTCGACGGCGGGTTTCGTGGTGCCGGGCACCGCCTCGGCGGCGTCCGCGGTGGAGGTCCGCCAGGTGCGCAGGTACTCGCTGATGCGCAGCGCGTTCAGCTCGAGAGGCCAGCACAAGGGCGGGTGGGAGTCCAGATGGCTCTGGGGTTCGATCCCGCCCCGGATGAGTCGCGCCTGCAACTCCCTGACGGTCGCGCTCTTTCCCGCCCCGCAGTCGCCGACGAGCACACAGCGCTCATGGGACCACAGAAGTTCCGTGGCGGGTCCGGGGTCCATGGCGAGAGCCCCGTCGCCCTGCTGGACGAACGGTTCGCCCGGTTGCAGAACTCGACCGGTCAACGAGATGAACGGGACCGGATTACCGCAGTGGTCACGCTGTTTGTCGAGGGTCTCCGACAGCGGGCCCTGGAACAGGGCGCGCAACAGAACGCTGTCGACGTCCAGTTCCTCGTGCCCGGCCGTCCACGCCGCCTCCCGGGCACCGATGAGCAGATCGAAGGCGCCGGGACGATGCGCCTGACCGGAATCGAGCAGTGCCCGCACGAGGGTGACCGCCTGGTCGGACTCCCATGAGGCGAACAGGCCGGGCGGCGCCCCTCGGAGGGCCTCCGCCGCCACGCCGGCCGCCGCCGCGCACACCGCCACCCGGAAAGGGCTCTGCTCGTCATCCGGGAACTTCAACGGCCGTAACGCCGCCAGGGTCAGATACTCGAAGAAGTGCCGCTGCGCCTCCTCGGGCGAGCAGTGCCGCCTCTCCAGACGCAGAGCCGCGCGTCTGATCTCCCACAGCAGGGCCAGACACCGCCCCAGAGGTCCAGGGCCGGCGTCGACCAGCGCGGCGAGGATCTTGTCCAGGCACTCGCCGTCGACGTAGACGGCCAACTTGCTCATCACGGCCAGTTGCCGCTGCAGGACGAGCAGTTCACGCCAGACGAGGCCGCAGTCCTCCAGCTCCCGCAGCAGGCACACCTCGAGCCATGCGTAGTCGGTGAGCGTCAGACCGTCCGGCTCGGCGTCGGCGAAGTCGATCAGATAGGTGCGGTCGTCCCGGAGAAGGACGTTTCGCGGATTGAGGTCGCCGTGCACAGGGCCGGTGACGCGAGCATCTCTTGGGCGGTCCAGGATCTCGTACAGCTCACGCAGCGGATGGGCGACGGAGACGCCGTCGCAGGCCAGCTCCTCGGCGGTCTCCTCGACGTGCCCGAACGACGAGAGCTTTGTCTTGAGCAGCTGTGAGCGGAGCTCGGCCCGCGTGTGCAGGACGTTCGCACTCACGCGGAGCGGGGAAGTGCCGTCCAACTCCACGCGGAGGTCTTTGTCGCGAGCGCTGCCCTGGGCCACGGCCTCCACGCGAGCTCGGTCGATGCGGCCGGCGAGCTTGTCCCGATCCAGGGTCGGGTCCTCCACAAGGAGCGTCACCCGTCGGCCGGAACAGATCGTGCGCTTTTCGCCGGGAGGAGAGGAGGAGCTGAGGAGCAGGTCCTCCTCGCCACAGCGTTCGGCTTCGATTTCCTCACGGCTGGGAGCGGTGATTCCCAGGTCGAGATCGACCCCTGGGCCGTCCTGTGGTTTGATCCGTTCGAAATACAGGTGCAGGTCCGTCCCCAGCGTGTCGTTCAGGTGTCCCAGGGAAAGACTGCTTTTCCGTGCCACGCGGTGGAACTGGTCCGCCAGGTCTGTGAGCGTGTGACGCAACGACTCGCACGCCGATTCCGTGAACGCCTCGTCGGCGACACCCTGCGCCACCACCTCTTCCAGTGACCGGGTGTCGCCGCGCGCGCCGTGCCGGTCCTCCAGGTGCTGGTAGACGACCACTTGGAGACCGGCGGCGTACGGGTTCCCAGGGCCGGCGTCCAGGACACCCCTGCTGGCGGCGACGATGTCCAGATGCATGGGGAAGCGCTGCGGCTGCGCCACCGGTGCCGCGGCCCGGTACTCCTTGACGGCCTGGTCGCGGGTGGAGAGTTTGGCGACCTGGAGGAGGCTGTCCCCGTCCTCCAGCAGCAGGCGGATCTTGAGGACGGCGGAGCCGCTGCGTCCCCCGGCGAGCCGGCGTAGCACCCGCACTTCGCTCAGGTTGCCCGGCCAGTGTCCGTCCTGTGACGCATCGGTGCTGAGGGGGATGTTCCGCAGGGCACTGCGGATCTCCCGCTGGACCGATGTCTCGAAATCGGAAGGCTGCTCGAATTCGACGGTCCAACTCTCTTTGCGCACACTTTCCCCCTGACCGACCGATGGGACGGACCACTTGTCGGCTGCATCACGTGCGGGAGTGTAGCGGTTCGGGGCATATGCTCAGCCGATCCGGCGGAAATCCAACCGCCGATTTTCGATGCTTCGCCGGTGTAAAGGGAAGCGGCGTTCTCGGCACGGAGAAGGTGGGCGCAGAGCCGGTGGGCGGCCCGCCGTCGTCGGCGGCTCCCCGCCTCGCCCCGCACTGCCGGGTGGGGGAGCCGGAGGACGAAGAGCCGGTGAGCGCCGCACCCCGACCCTTGACGCGATACACGGCGCTCCGCATACTGGCGGCCAAATCGATTTGGCCAAATCGATTTGGCTCTCCGTCCAGGGCCGGATCGCGGCTGAGAATCCGAACGTGCCCGTATGCCCGAACGGAGCCCCGAAACGTGTCCAGTCCCCGTCAGAACCGCCCTCCGGCAGCCCCGGTACCGGCGCCCGCCCCTGCCCCGCACGACCCCGACCCCCGACCCCCGTCCCCGGCCGATGCCGTCGCTCCGCTCCCGGCCGGTGAGGACGACGACGGCCGGGGCAAGGTGCACCCCGTGGACGAGGCGCGTCCGCTGGGCCGGATCCTGCTCTTCGGCGTCCAGCACGTCATCGTCATGGCCGCGACCCCCATCTCGGCGATCTTCCTGATGAGCGCCACCCTCGGGCTCGGCCCCGACCTCACCGTCGACCTGCTCTCGGCGGCGTTCGTGCTCTCCGGCGTCGGCTCCCTCGTCCAGTCGCTCGGCTTCTGGAAGTTCGGGCCCCGTCTGCCGTTCGTGATGCTGCCGGGCGGGGCGCCGCTCATCCTGTTCCTCGCCATCGCCGAACAGCACGGCCTGCGTACCGCCACCGGCGCGGTGATCCTCACGGCGGTGTTCACCTTCGTCGTGCTGCCCCTCTTCTCCCGGCTCCTCGCGTACTTCCCCGCCCTCGTCATCGGCACCATGATTGTCATCGTCGGCGTCAACCTGGTGAAGGTCGGTGCCGTGCTCGTCACCGGCCAACCCGGCTCGCCCGGCTTCGCCGACCCCGGCGACCTGGGCCTCGGCCTGGCCACGATCGGGTTCACCGTCGTCTTCTACCTGTTCTTCACCGGCATCCTGCGCCAACTCGCCGTGATGCTCGGTCTGCTGGCCGGCGCCGTCCTCGCGGCCGTGACCGGCGCGGTCGACGGGACGGGCGCCGACGCGATGGGCGGCGGCCTGGTGAACCTGCCGCACCTGATGCCCTTCGGCTCGCCCCAGTTCAACCTCGTCGCCGCGCTTCCCCTGATGCTGTACACCCTGGCGTCCATGGCCGAGGCCACCGGCCAGACCGTCATCAACGCCGAGGCCGTGGGCAAGCGGATCGATGCCCGCACCGACGTGCCCAGAACCGTCCGCGGCGACGCGCTCACCTCGCTCTTCGGCGGCTTCTTCGGACTGCCGCTCATGGTCACCAGCGGCGAGAACATCGGCATCGTCCGCGTGACCGGCGTGCGCAGCCGCTTCGTCACCGCCGCCGCGGGCGCCGTACTCGTAGCGATCGGCGTCCTCGCCCCCGTCACCCGCGCGATCAGCGTGATCCCCACCCCGGTCGTCGGCGGCACCGCCATGGTCGTCTTCGGCGTCATCACCGTGCTCGGCGTCCAGATGCTCGGCCGGTCCGACCTCGACCGGCACACCAGCACGTTCGTCTGCGCCGTCGCCCTCGCCCTCGGGCTGCTGCCCATCCTCGTCCCCGGGGTGTACGGCGGATTCCCGCCGAACGTCCGCATCCTCCTGGAAAGCGGCGTCGCCGTCGGCACGTTCACGGCCGTCGTCCTCAACCACCTCTTCCACCACGTCAGGCCCGGCGTCGTCGCCCGCCTGACCACACCGCGCACAGGAAGCGACCGATGAACCGACCCGCCCGAGACGCCCTCGCCCACCCCGGCCCGATCCTGCTCGTACCGGGCTCGGTCCTGCTGCCCGAAGGTCCCGTCGACGGCTGGGCGGTCGTGGTCGACGACGGCCGCTTCGCCGTCGTGGGACCGGTGGACGAACTGGCCCGCAGCCACCCGCATCTGAACGCCGTCACCATGCCCGGCCACCTGCTGATGCCCGGCTTCGTCGACACCCACCACCACCTCACCCAGAGCTTCGGCGCCGCACTCGCCTTCGGGGAGCCCTCCGAGATCTTCCGGAGGGTCTGGGTACCGCTGGAGGGCGCGCTGGACGAGGAGTCGGCCTACACGGCGGCCAAACTGGCGGCGCTCGAAGCACTGCGCGGCGGCTTCACCACCGTCGCCGACGCCGGCACCCGCGCCGACGTCGACGTGGACGTGGTCGCCTCGGCCGCGCGAGACGCCGGGATACGCTGCGTACTCGGGCTGGTCTGCAACGACGCGGACGGCCCGGATGGTCAGGACGGCACCGGGGACCCGGCCGTCCTGGAGAGCGCGGAGAAGCACCTCGCCCGCTGGACCGGTGACCCCCTCGTGCATCCCTCCCTGGCCGTGTCCATCCCCGAGGCGGCCACCGAACCCACTCTGCGCGCCACGGCCCGCATGGCGGCGGAAGCGGGCGCCGTCGTCCAGATCCACGTCAACGAACACCTCGCCGGCGTGGAACGCTCCCTGGTACGGCACGGGTTGCGGCCCCTGGAGCACCTGCACCGGATCGGCGCGCTCGGCCCCCAGCTGCTCGCCGCGCACGCCACGCTCCTCACCCCGCGCGAGCTGACCCTGCTCGCCGACACGGGGACCGCCGTCAGCTACAACCCCGTGGCGAGCGCCTGGAAGGGCAACGCGGTCGCGCCCGCCACGACCATGGCCGAGCGCGGCGTGCGCTTCGGTACGGGTACCGACGGCACCCGCGGCGACGGCTTCCGGCTCGCCGACGCCGCCGAGTTCGCCCAGCGGCTCGCGTACGGACTGGCGACCGGCGACTCGTCGTGCGGCGCCGGGTGGACCTGGCTGGAGCGCGGCACCCACGGGGGAGCGGACGCCGTCGGCCTGGGCTCCCTCACCGGCACCGTGGAAGCGGGGAAGGCGGCGGATTTCCTGCTCGTCGACGTCGACACCCCGGAACTGGCCCTTTCGTGGGACCTGCCGTGGGAGCTCGTCCGGCGCGGCAACCGGGACCAGATCACCGCCGTGTTCGTCGCCGGGGTGCTGCGGATGTGGCAGGGGCGGCCCACCGGCTGGGACGGGGCCGCGCTGGTCGAGCGGGCGGCCGGACTGGCCCGCGCCGCCGTCGCCGGGGCCGGCGTCACCCGGGTGCACCCCACCTCCACGGCGGCCCGGGCACTCGACCGGGACCGGAAGGGGAGTGCACGGCGTTGAGCGCACAGATGCTGGCGGTACTCGCCGTGGCGGTGGCCGTCGCCGCCTTCGTGCAGGGCAGCAGCGGTCTCGGCTTCGCGCTGATCGTCGCACCCGTCGCCGGGTTCGTCGATCCCGGCCTGGTCCCGGTGTTCGTCCTGGCGTCGATGATCCCGCTCAACCTGTACGTCGCCTGGCGCGAACGGGCGTCGCTCGACCTGCGCGGGGCCGGCTGGATCACCGGGGCGAGACTCGCCGCCACGCCGGCCGGGCTGGCCCTGCTCTGGCTGATCCCGGAACACGACCTCGGCCTCTTCGTGGGCGTCTCGACGGTGCTCGCGGCCGTCGTCAGCCTCGCCGCCCCCACGTTCGCCCCGGGGCGGGCGGCCTACGTCGGCGCGGGCGCGGTCACCGGACTGACGGAGACCGCGACCGGGGTGGGCGGCCCGCCGCTCGCGCTGGTCTACCAGCACCGGCCGCCCGCCGAACTCCGCTCGACGGTCGCCGCCTGCTTCCTCGTCGGCGAGGTCGCCTCCCTGGTCCTGCTCTTCGCGACGGGGAAGGCCGCCCCCGCCGAACTGGGCCGGGCGGCCCTGCTCCTCCCGGCCATCGCCGTCGGCGCCTGGCTCAGCCGCCTCGTCCACCACCGTCTGGACGCCCGCAGGATGCGCCTGTTCGTCCTGGTCTTCGCCCTGGTGTCGGGGCTGGTGCTGATGCTGGGGCTCTGAGGCCCCGCGGCCCGGCGCCCCGCCCCGGGCAGGCCCCCGGAGCGGGGCCTGCCCAAGCCGAGGCGGTCCGGACCCCGCCGCTCCTCAGGCGCCGGTCACCCGTGCCGACGACGCGCGCACGATCACCCGCGGCGGCGGGGGCACCGTCACGGACGCGGTGGCCGTGTCCCCGCGCAGCCGGGCCAGGAGCAGTTCCACCGCGTCGGACGCGGCACGGTCCAGATGCAGGTCGACCGCGGTCAGCGGCGGCTCGCAGGTGCGGGCGCGCAGCCCGTCGTAGCGGGTGACGACCATGACGTCGTCCGGTACGGTCCGCCCGCTGTCCCGGACCGCGCGCACCGCACCGACCGCGAAGGCGTCGACGAGCGCGCAGACCGCGTCGGTCCGAGGGTGCTCGGCGAGCAGGGCGGCACAGGCGTCGTACCCGGCCTGCTCACCGCCCGACTCCGCGACGCGCGCCACGACCGGCTCCCAGCCGTACCGGTCGGCGGCCCGTTCGTAGGCCGCGAGCGCGTCGACGGACGAGTGGCGGGAACCGGCGCCGACGATCAGCGCGGGGCGCCGCGCCCCCTGCTCCCGCAGATGACCGAGCAGCAGCTCCGCCACCGGTCCGCCGCGCAGATCGACGTAGGGGGCGTCCTCGTCGGGCGACACGGGCCGGCCCAGCGCCACGTACGGCAGTCCCCGCTCGCGCAACTGGGCGGCGGCCGCGTCGTCCACCTCCGGCTCGACGACGATGGCCCCGTCGATGTCCACGGAGTACAGCGCCGATCCCGACTGCACGGGCGGCACCAGGACGAGCGCGTAGTCGTGCAGCAGGGCGCTCTCCGCGGCGGCCGCCGCGACCTCCATGTAGAACCCGAGCCGTGAGGGCCCGCCCGCCACCGCGAACGGCATCGAGGAGGCCAGCGCGATGGCCTTCGCCTCCCCCCGCCGCAGCCGCTGCGCCCGCAGGTTGGGCCGGTATCCCAGCTCCGCCGCGGCCTGCCGGACACGCTCCCGGGTCCGCGGATCGACCTTGCCCAGTCCGTTCAGGGCGTGCGACACGGTCGTGCGCGAGACACCGGCGACGCGCGCGACGTCGGCGATCGTCGGCGGCCTCGAACCAGGGGCGGAAGTGGCCATCTGCGCGAAAGCTCCTCGCTGGCGTGGACGGTGGACGCCACCATCTTCGCCGACGCCCCGTCGGCGTGGGATCAGGGTCCCCGAGTCCCCTGCGGCCGGTACGACGACAGCCACCGCTCCGGATCAGACCCGCAACCGCCCCCGCCGCCGGGCCCGGACGCGGCTGCACCGCGGCGGCCGGCGCCGTCGGTCGGTGCGTCGGTCAGGCGGGGGCACGGCCGGTCCTTGCCCGCAGCCACCGGCGCAGCAGAACGGCGGCGGCCGCGGCGAGTGCGAGGAGCCCGGTGCGCGTCCCGGTGCCGGTCGCCCGCCGGAGCCGGACGGTGCCGGCCTGCTGTTCGGCGGACGGGTGAGGGGGTGGCTCGCGCGGGCGCGGCAGCCCGTCGTCGGTCCGGAACGCTTCCCGGGCGATGCGCTGCCATACGCGCTCGGGCGGGGACACCGGCAGGTCCGGCACCTGCGCGCCGCGCGCGGCGGTCACCACCCGGGTCATGCGCAGCAGTTCACCGCGGCAGCGCGAACACGACGCGACGTGCCGCAGGGCGCCGTCGTCGTCCTCTCCGCTCGTGTGACCGAGTGCCAGCTCCATCAGGTGCGACGGGTCCACGTGGCCCACTGCGTCCTCCTGTGTCTCGGACTCGGTCGTCCGGTGCTCGAAAACGCGGCGGGACTGGTCCCGGAACGGCGCGGACGTGCGCCGGAGCGGCGGCCGTCGTCGCCGCTCCGGTCACCCGTCGGTCGGGGTCAGCCACGCCGGGCGGAGGCCCGGTGGACCAGCAGGGCGCCGGTCACCGTGACCGCTCCGGCCACGGCGGCCCAGGCCAGCCACTGCTCGGCGGAGTTCGGTGCGGCGCCGACGGCGCCCGCGTGCACCGCCTGAGGCGTCGACCCCGTTCCGCTCAGGGTCTGCGTGGCCAGGGCCAGGTTCTTGTCGGCCGCGCTGCCCCAGGCGTAGACGACGTTGCTCGTGCCCTCCTGGAGGTCGAGGTCGGCCGGCCCGATGGCCACCTTGTCCGTACCGGCGAGGACGACGTCCGCGTTCACGGTGCCGGCGTCGACGGACGCGGCGTCCTGGTGGGGGTTGGTCAGGCCGTTGAAGAGGGGCTGCCCGCCGGCCCGTACGTCCACGGCGGGCGCGGCCGCGACATGGCGGACCGTCAGGCGTGCCTTGCCGGCGTCCACCTTCGAGACGTCGTTGGTGAACGCCGTCAGCTCGGGCTTGCCGGTGGCGGAGAGATGGGCGGCGACGGTGGCGTTGCCGCCGTCGGTCACCTTCACCTGCTTCTCCAGCGCCGGCTTCCCGTCGGGTCCCTGACCGGCTTGGAAGATCTCGATGTCGTACGTCCCCGCGTCGAGGGACTGGGCATCGGTCACCGTGCCGGGCTTGAAGTCGCTGAGCAGCTTGTCGCCATTGGCGTACACGTCGACGGTCATGCCGGGGATGCCGTGGAAGACGGACACCATGCCCGTCCCCTGCGCCTGTTCGGGAGCGGCCATGGCGGCGGGTGCGGCCACGCCGAGGGCCAGGGCGCAGGCCCCGGCCGAAGCGGCGGCGGCGATGATGGTCCGGGAGGTCATGTGGATCACCCCTCCATGGGGGATTCTCTCTGTCTGCTGCGGAGTCTCAACGGGGTTTCGCGGGTGGGCCGTGCCGTGGATGCGCTCTCGGCACCACTTCTTCGGCCAGGTCAGATGCCCGTGGCGCCCGTGGCATGCGTGGCATGCGTGTCGCCCGTGGCGCTGGTGACACCCGTGTCGTACGTGTCGCCCCGGTCGACGGCCGTGCGCAGCCGGTGCAGGCCGCGGCGGGCGTGGCTCTTGACCGTGCCCAGCGGAACACCGGTGCGCTCGGCGATCTGAACCTGCGTCAGGTCCTCGTAGAAGGCCATGCACAGCACCTCGCGCTGAGCGCGCGGCAGCCGCGACATCGCGTCGACGAGCAGTACGCGGTCGAGTATCTCGTCCGGTGCCTGCTGGACGAGCCGTGCGGGTGCGGTGTCCTGCGCGACCGACTCGATCAGCGACAGCCGGCGCGTCCGGGCGGCCAGCGCGTCCACGATCTTGCGGCGCGTGATACCGACGAGCCAGGCGCCGAGCGCGCCCCGCTCGGGCCGGAAGCCGTGCCTGCCGCGCCAGGCACCGACGAAGACCTGCTGGGTCACGTCCTCGGCCTCATGCGCGTCGCCCAGCGACCGGGTCGCCATGGTGTGCACGAGGGAACCCCAGCGCCGGTAGATGGCCGCGAACGCCTCCTCGTCGGCGCCGGCGAGGCCACGAGCCAGTTCCTCCTCGTACCGCGTCTCCTCCACGGGCGGGACGACGGTGGTGGTCGGACGGATGGACGTGTTCATGGCCGTTCCTCCTGCCGTGCGTCGTACGGGGACGGAAGGGGCCGTCCGCCGAACGGCAGGTCCGCCGGTCTGCCCCGAACGGCTGCCGTGCGCTCGGTCCCAGTGTTGGAGGCTCCAAGCGACGCAAGCAACATGCGTCGTTTGTGCGTCGTACAGTGGGGGTGTGAGCGCACAGACGGAAGACGGTGCGGACCGGACCGGCGGGGACGGTCCGTGCGGAGGCGGGCTGACCACCGGCGAGGTCGCGCGGCGGCTGGGGGTGGCGCCGACCACGGTCCGCACCTGGGACCGCAGGTACGGGCTCGGGCCGGCCGCGCACACGGGCGGCAGGCACCGGCGCTGGACGGCCACGGACGTGGCGCGGCTGGAGCGGATGTGCGCCCTGACCGCGACCGGGCTGCCACCGGCCGAGGCGGCACGGCTCGCGCGCAGCGAGCAGTCGCCGGCGCCCGTTCCCTCCCGGGGCGCCGCCGGGCCACCACGTCCGGCGACCCCGCACCGGAGCCGGGCGGGGAGCGGCCTGCGACTCGGCGACGTACGTCAGGAGTGCCGGGGAATCGCCAGGGCCGCACTGCGGCTGGACGCCGCCGTCCTGGACGAACTGCTGATCGCGGCGATCGCCGAACACGGACTGGTGACCGCCTGGACCGAGGTGATCGTGCCGACGCTCCAGGCCGTCGGCCGCAAATGGGAGACGTCGGGCGAGAAGTACGTCGAGGTCGAGCACTTCCTGTCCTGGCACGTCTCCGGGGCGCTCCGGCGCGCCACCCCCCGCACGGTCGCGGACCGTCCCGGCGCGACCACGGTGCTCGCCTGTGTGCCAGGGGAGCACCACACCCTTCCGCTGGAGGTCCTGTCCGCGGCACTGACGGAACGAGGGGTTCCGGTCCGGATGTTCGGCGGTGCCCTGCCCGTCGAGTCGCTCGTCGCGGCGGTGCGCAGGACCGGGCCGGCCGCGGTCGGCCTGTGGGCGCAGTCCCGCACCACCGCCAGCCGGCCGCTGGCCCGGCACGTGGCCGCGATGGAGTGGGGCGTGCGGGGTGCGCGGCGCAGACCGGCCGTGCTGACCCTGGGCCCCGGCTGGGCCGGTCAGGCGGTGGCCGGCCTGGCCCGCCCGTCGGGACTGGCCGAAGCGGTCACCGCCCTGGAGTCCGCCATGTCGCCGTGACGTGTGGTCGTCCGGGAGCGCTTGGTCGTGGCGCGCGGGCATCGGCCGCGGGACGTGGTCCGCTGAACCGGTGGCCGCGGCCGCGTCGCCCCCCGGCGGGCGACCGCCGCGCCGCACCGGGTTCCGGCACCGGTCTGGGCCGGCCGGTCGCGGGTACCGGCCGGGGGGAGGGGCCGAGCGGACGGCCTCCGGACCCGGGTGCCACGGACACGGCGTCGACCGAGGAGAAGCATGAGCGACGAACACCACCGGACACCGGACGCCGTCGTCGTCGGTGCCGGACTCGCCGGCCTGGCGTGCGCCCTGGACCTGTGCCGCGCCGGACGGCGGGTGGCCCTGCTGGAGGCATCCGACGGCGTGGGCGGCCGGATGCGCACGGACCGGCGGGACGGATTCCTCCTGGACCGCGGCTTCCAGGTGTTCAACACTTCGTATCCCCAGGTGAAGAGGCGCCTGGAGCTGAGGAGCCTGCGCCTGCGTCCGTTCACCGCCGGGGTGCTCGCGCACACCCCGGCCGGTCTCGTCCGCCTCGCCGATCCGACCAGGGAGCCCCGTTCGGCAGGGACGCTGCTGCCCGGCCGGGCGCTGTCGGCCCGTGATCTGGCCGCGCTGGCGGCGCTCACCGCCCGCGACGGCCTGCTGCCCGCGGCGGCGGTCAGACGGCGCCCCGACGGCTCCACCTCGGCAGCCCTGTCCCGGGCGGGACTCTCGGACGCCGCGATCTCCGACATCCTGCGGCCGTTCCTGTCCGGTGTCTTTCTGGAGGACCGGCTGGAGACCTCCGCCCGGTTCTTCCACCTGGTCTGGCGGAGCATGGTCCGCGGGACCCTGTGCCTGCCCGCGGAAGGCATCGGCGCCGTGCCCGCCCAGCTCGCCGACGGCCTGCCGGACGGCGTCCTGCGCCTCGGCACGCCCGTCGAGGAGATCACCGACAGCGGGGTGCTGCTCGGGGACGGGACCGAGGTGCCGGCCCGGGCCGTCGTGGTGGCGACGGACCCGGCGGCCGCCGCCCGGCTGCTGCCGGGCCTGACCGTGCCGGACACCCGCACCGTCACCACCTACTACCACGCCACCGACCGGTCACCGATGGCCGAACCGACCCTGATGGTGGACAGCACCGGGGCCGTCCTCAACACCTGTGTCATCAGCGAGACCGCCCCCTCCTACGCACCCCCCGGCACCGCCCTGGTCTCCACCTCCGTGCTGGGCACGGACCCGCCCGGCCGGGCACAGGCGGTGCTCCGGCGCCTGGCCGAGCTGTACGGCACCGACACGAGCGACTGGCGACAGGTCGCCGCCCGCACGGTCGAGGGCGCGCTGCCGGCGATGCCGCCGCCCTGGCCGCTGAGCCGCACCACACGCCTCGGCCCCGGCAGACACGTCTGCGGGGACCACCGCGCGACCGGCTCCGTCCAGGGCGCCCTGGCGTCGGGGGCCCGCGCCGCGCGCGAGGTCATGGCCGAGCCGGGACCGGAAAGATGACGGCGCGACGGAGACGGTGCCGGCCGCATCCGCGGAGGGCTGTCGCCCCGAACACCCGACGAGTCGTCCCGAACACACGACGAACGGCCGACGACGCGACCGTGATCGGGGGAGAGGCGTGGAACTGAGGGGGCCACATGGCCTGGCGGCCGGCGCACGTGTCCCGGCGGCCGGCGCCACCGGTGCCCCCGGAGGTCCGGTCACCGCCGGACCGCCGGACCGCCGCGCTCGGGACCACCGTCATCTCCGGCACCGTGTCCCCGCCTCCGGCATTGGCCTGGCACTCGACACCCCTCCGACGCGAGGGGGCCCGACCTCGGTGCGCGTCGACCCCGTCCCCGTCCCCGTCGCCGGACGGCGTACGGGCGTCGTGCACACCTTCCCCGCCCGCAGCGGCGGACCGACCACGACAAGGGAGCGCGCCCAGTGACCGCCCGCCGCACCACCGCAGCCCGACGGGGCCGCGACCGCAAGGCCGAGATCCTCCTCCCCGCACCCGGTGCGGCGCGCTTCCGACCCGGGGACGAGCCGTCCGTCGCGGTGATCGGCGGCGGCATCGCCGGTCTGGCCGCGGCGACCCTGCTGGCCGAACGGGGCGCCCGCGTCACGCTCTACGAGAAGGACGACTCCCTCGGCGGCAGGCTCTCCGGCCGGCGCACCACGCTGCTGGACGGCACCCCCGTGACCATGACCCGCGGATTCCACGCCTTCTTCCGTCAGTACTACAACCTGCGAGGCCTGCTCCGCCGTACGGATCCCGGCCTGGAACGCCTCACCCCGCTGCCCGACTACCCCCTGCGGCACAGCGGCGGTCTGACCGACAGCTTCGCCCGCGTCCCGAGGACCCCGCCCTTCAGCGCGCTCGGCTTCGTCGCCCTCAGCCCCACCTTCGGATGGCGGGACCTCGCCGCCATGGACGCGCGGGCCGCACTCCCGCTCCTCGACGTGCGCGTGCCCGAGGTCTACGAACGCTTCGACACCGTCACCGCCACCGGGTTCCTGGAGGGCGTGCGCTTTCCCGAGGCCGCACACCACCTGGCCTTCGAGGTGTTCTCCCGCAGCTTCTTCGCCGACCCGCGCCGACTGTCCGCCGCGGAACTCCTGCTGATGTTCCACATCTACTTCCTCGGATCGGCCGAGGGCCTGCTCTTCGACGTACCGGGCGAACCCTTCCCCCAGGCGCTGTGGGACCCGCTGCACGACTACCTCCAGCGCCTCGGAGCCGACGTGCGCACCGGCACGCCCGTGCACGCGGTCCGTCCCCGCGAGGACGGGGCAGCGGACGTGCACACCGACACCGGTACCGACCGTCACCAGGCGGTGGTGCTCGCCCTGGACACCGCGGCGCTGCGGCAGGCCGTCGCCGCGTCACCTGGCCTGGGCACGTCCGCGTGGCGTGACGACGTCGCCGCCCTGCGCACCGCGCCGCCGTTCCTGGTCTCCCGCCTCTGGCTGGACCGCCCGGTCCGCGCCGACCGGCCCGGGTTCCTCGGCACCAGCGGCTACGGCGGGCTCGACAACATCAGCGTGCTGGAGCGGTACGAGGGGGAGGCCGCCCGCTGGGCCGCGCGGACCGGGGGCTCGGTCGTGGAACTGCACGCCTACGCCGTGGACCCGGCGGCCGAACCGAAGGCCGTGCAGGACGGACTCGTCGACCGGCTGCACCAGGTGTACCCGGAGACGTGCGGGGCGCGCCTCGTCGACGCCCGGCACGAGTGGCGCTCGGACTGCCCCCTCTTCGAGGTCGGCTCCCACCGCCGGCGCCCCTCCGTGCGTACCCCTCACCCGTGGCTGACCCTGGCCGGTGACGGAATCCGCTGCGACCTGCCCGTCGCCCTCATGGAACGGGCCGCCACCACCGGCTTCCTCGCCGCGAACGCCCTGCTCGCCGACCGGGGGGTGCGCGGCCAGATCCTGTGGACGGTCCCCAGGACGGGCCGCTCACCTGTACTCCGGGCGCTCGGAGCCTTCGCAGGACGCCACTAGGATCTGCCCTCGCGCTCCCCACTGCCCCGCAACGCCACGCGCCTGCCCGGACGGCCCCGGGGGCAGGCCCGGGCAGGCCCGGACGGTGCTGGACAGTTCTGGGGCAGCCCCGGATGGTGCTGGCCGCCCCGGGGCAGACCAAGGCGCCGCCGGACGTCCCCGGGGCCGGGCCGACCGGCGCTCCGTCAGCCGGGGAAACGGCCCGTGCTGCCGCCCCGTCAGCCGGGGAAGCGGCCCGTGCTGCGCAGCGTCCAGCGCCGTTCGGCGTAGGCCAGGTCGTCCTGCCACAGACGCCCGGCCGTATGGCGCATGAGCGGGCGCAGCACGGGAGCGGCCGCCCGGGCGAATGCGAAGCCGGGCCGGTCCGAGACGGCGACGACCGCTTCGACCACGGCGGTGCGCGGACGCGCGTGATCCCGCTCGGTCAGCGGCGTCGCGTGCGTCTCCACGACGGACGTGGCGCCCTCGCCGTCGGTGATGCGCATGACGACCGTGCGCGGCCCCGGCGCCGTGAACTCGGCCCGCACCGGAACCACGAGCCGTCCCGCCACCCGGAAGGAGACGTCGACGACGAAGGCGTCGTCCTCGCCGCCCGTGGGCTCCCGCACCACCGTCAGGTCGACGAACGAGTACGGGTGGAACCACGAGCCGTGCCACGGATCGAGCCGGTTGGCCACCACGTCCTCAGGTTCGCACCGCCCCACCGTCGTGAACACCGCGTCCACCCCACGGCCCGTCGCCGGCCGGGCGGGCACCGCAGGCCGCTCGCCCGGCTCCTCACCACCCACCTCGTCCAGCCGCACCCAGACCAGTACGCCGTCGTCGTGCACGGGGAACGGCCGCCAGCCGGCGGACGGTGAACCGTCCAGCGCCAGGCCGTGCCAGTGGCAGACCAGCGTGCCGCACACCACCCGGCTGTCGCGCAGCGGGGCGCCCAGGTGCGGGCAGATGCCCGGACCGGCGCGGAGCCCGCCGTCCGCCGAGCGCCACAGCACCACCTCCACGCCACCGACCGTCCGGCCGTACGGGCGGTCACCCGCGCGCACGTCCCGGGAGGCACCGACGACGAACCAGTTGCCGGACGGACGGGCGGACGCCCGCTTCAGCGCGTCGGCGATGAGCGCCGGGCGTGCCTGGCGCCACGTCGGTGTCTGCGCCGCCCAGTCCGGGCCGGGCCCCCGCCGCCGCAACGGCGGCGACCACCGCCCGTCGGCCCTTCGACCACTCACCGCACCGACCCCTTCCATTCGACTCCCCGGTCATCCGCCGGTACCCCTCGCTGCGGGTCGCGCGCACGCCACCGGGCACCGGCCACCCGCAGCACACCGGCCGCGGCCGTCGCCGCCCGGCGACGCCGCGGGACCACGGCGCGCCGGTGCAGCACGCTGTAGTCCTGCTCGGCGATCGCGTCGAGAATCCCGCCGTACAGGACGAACGCGGCACGGATGCACGGCCGCACCCGCGGATCGAGCATGGCGATGCCCGGCTCCGCCGTCCGGTACACGTCCCGTGTCATGGCCTCCGCGGCGACGAGAGCGGCACGGATCCGGGGATCGCGCCGCCCGGTGCGGCGGCTCCACTCCAGCAGGGGCCGGTCCACACCGTGCGCGGCCAGCAGATCACCGGGCAGGTAGACGCGGCCCCGGTCGAGATCCTCGCCCACGTCGCGCAGGAAGTTGGTGAGCTGGAACGCCACGCCGAGAGCGGCGGCGTGCGGTGCCGCTTCCTCCCGGGGCGTGACCGTGCCGAGGACCGGCAGCATCTGCAGGCCGATCACCGCCGCCGAACCGTGCACGTACCCCTGGAGATCGGCGTACGTGGGGTACTGGGTGACGGTCAGGTCGGCGCGCATGGAGGACAGGAAGTCGCCGAAGAGGGCGTGATCGATGCGGTAGCGGGCGGCGGTGTCCGATACGGCCCGGACCACCGGTTCGGCGCCGGCTCCGGTGCGCAGCCCGTCGGCCAGGTCACCCTCCAGTCGGCGCAGCAGCCTCTCGCGCTCCTCCGGCGCGCGATGGCGGTCGTGGTCGTCCACGATGTCGTCCGCCCAGCGGGCGAAGCCGTACAGGGCGTGCACGGCGGAGCGCCGTTCCAGGGGCAGCAGGCGGGTGGCCAGGAAGTAGGTCTTGCCGTGGCGGGCGTTGAGCTGCCGGCACCGGGCGTAGGCGGCGCGCAGCGCGGGGTCGGTGATCCCGGCCGCGTCCAGTTCACGACGGGTCATCGGCACCCGCCGAGGCCGGGAGGGAGGAGGTGCCGGGCACCGCCGTGAAGTGACGCCGCCCGAGCGCGGGACCGACGGCGCCGGTGACGCGCGCGGCGGCCAGCTTGCCGCTGATGAGGACGGTCGGGACACCGACGCCCGGAGTGGTCCCGCACCCGGCGAGCACCACGTTGTCCAGCCCCCGTACGAGGTTGCGCGGGCGGAACGGTCCGGTCTGGGCGAAGGTGTGGGAGACCGAGAAGGGGCTGCCGGCCGCGTGCCCCTGCCTCGCCCAGTCGAGCGGCGTCACCAGCAGCTCTTCCCGGACGCTGTCCGCGAACCCGTCCAGGCCCCGGCGCTCCAGCTCGCCGACCAGCCGGTCGCGGTAGCGCGGGCCCAGCTCCCGCCACGCGGTGGCACCGGGCCCGACGGCGGTGTTGGGGCACGGGGCGAGGACGTAGTGGAGGTGGCGCCCCGGGGGTGCCAGGGCGGGATCGTGCGCGGTGGGACGGGTGATCAGGAGGGAGGGGTCGCTCATCAGCTCGCCGGTGCGGGTCAGCTCGTCGAAGGTCCGCTCCCACGCGGCGCCGAAGGAGACGGTGTGGTGGGCGAGTTGCGGCCAGGTGCGGTCGGTGCCCGCGTGCAGGATCACGGCGGACGGCGAGTGACGCAGCCGGACCGGCCGCCGGGGGGACCGGCCCAGCATTCCGTAGGCGGCGGGCAGCTCGCACGTGAGCACCACCGCGTCGCAGGGGACGCGGTCGCCGGAGGACAGCCGGACGGCCCGCACCCGGCCCCCCGAACGCTCCAGCGTGTCCACCTCGGCCCCCCAGCGCAGTTCGGCACCGGCGTCCGCCGCCGCGTCGGCCATGGCGCGGGGCAGGGCGTGCATGCCGCCCTTCGGGAACCAGACGCCGGCCACGGTGTCCATGTACGCGATCACCGCGTAGGCGGCGAGCGCGCGGGCCGGGGCCACCCCGGCGTACAGCGCCTGGAAGGAGAAGACGCGGCGCAGGCGTTCGTCGGACAGGAAGCGGCCGATGCGGCCGTCCAGGCGTCCGAAACCGCCCAGCGCCGCCAGCCGGGCCAGGTCCGGATGCAGCAGCTGGAGGGGCGAGTCGAAGTTGGTGTCGATGAAACGGCGCATCTGCACCCGGTACAGACGCTCCAGCCACAGCCGCAGGTCCCGGTAGCCGGCCGCCTGCACCGGTCCGGCGAAGCGGCGCACCTCCGCCTCCATCGCGTCACCGTCGGTGTGCACGTCGAGCGAGGAACCGTCCGCGAAGCACGCCCGGTAGGCCGGGTCCAGGGCCGTCAGCTCGACACGGCGGTGGAGGCTGTCCCCGACCGCGGCGAACGCCTCGTCGGCCAGGTGCGGCATGGTCAGCACGGTGGGCCCGGTGTCCAGCTCGTAGCCGCCCAGCCGCACCCGGCCTGCCCGGCCGCCGGGACCGTCGTCCCGTTCGACGACGGTGACCCGGCGGCCCGCGCCCAGCAGGTGCAGGGCACAGGCCAGCCCGGACAACCCGGCACCCACCACGACGACGTGATCGGTCCGTCCCGGCATCCTCTTCACGCGGCCCCCTCCCCGCCGTGCCGGGCCACGCCCGTCGCGCGGCCGACCAGCGCCGCGAACTCGCGCCGCACGGCGAGGGGTGCACCGGCGCGCTCGAAGTGGGTAAGGCTCAGGTCCGTCAGCTCCCCGATCTTCGACTCCACCAGGTCCCGGGCGCCGGTGCGCCGCAGCGCGGCCCGCATCCGCCGCACCGCCTTGTCGGACGTCGAGTCCGCGTCCGGGGCGAGCACCGCGGCGGAGTGGTGATCACCGGCGGCGTCGGCGAGCCGGACGGCGACGGCGAGGAGGTAGGTGAGCTTGCGGGAGCGCAGGTCGTCGTCGGCCGGCTTGCCGGTCCGAGCGGGGTCGCCGAAGGCACCCAGGAGGTCGTCGCGCAGCTGGAAGGCCAGCCCGGCGCACCGGCCGGCCGCCCGCAGCGCCTCCCGGACCCGTTCGTCGGCTCCGGCCAGGGACGCCCCCAGCGCGAGGGGCCGGGCGACGGTGTACAGCGCGCTCTTCAGGGTGGCGATGCCGAGGGCCTCGTCGACACCGGAGGACCGGGTGGCCTGCGCGTGCAGGTCGCGGTACTGCCCGGCGACCATCTCGGTGCGCATCGCCCGCCACTCCTCGTGCAGGTGCCGGCCGTGCGGCGTACCCAGCGCCGTCTCGGTCAGCAGATCGTCCGCCCAGGCCAGGGCCAGGTCACCGGCGAGGACCGCGGCCGACGTACCGAAGGACTCCGCCGAGCCGTGCAGGGCCGCGGCCCAGTGCCCCCGGGCGAGTTCGACGTGCAGCGCCGGTGCGCCGCGGCGCTGCACCGAGCCGTCCATCACGTCGTCGTGCACGAGGGCGCAGGCCTGGAGCAGTTCGAGGGCGGCTCCCGTGCGCAGGACGGCCGTGGTGTCTCCCGAGCCACCCGCGGCGCGCCAGCCGCAGAGGGCGAACGCGGTGCGCAGGCGTTTGCCTCCCCGCTCGGCGAGCGCGGCGAGGCGGCCGGCCAGGTCCCGGGCGAAGACCGGGTCCAGGGCACGGGCGTCACGCAGTCGTTCGTCGAGAACCCGCGCGAGGACGACGCCCACGGCGCTCGCCGCCCCGGTCGCGGTGACAGGGTCGTCGACGAGATCGGCCGGTGGGGCCACCATCGGCGGCAGTCCAGGCATGCACAACCCCTTCTCACTCTTGGTCATCCGCACGGCAGTGCTTCCGCCGGGCGCCCTGCCACGGATGCAGGGTTCCCGCCCGGATCGGATGCAGGGTTCCCATCCGGACCGGCTCCATTGCGGCCACCGCCACCCCAGCCGCCGGACGTCGTCCGCCTCATGGCGGGGTGTCACCCCGGGCGCGCTCCTGTGCGCGTACGTCCGCGAGATCGGTGAGCCGGTCCAGCTGCCGTACCGCCCTGGCGACGCGCTGGTTGCCGGCGAGCCGGTCCCGGTGACGGTCGAGGAAGGCCCAGTACCCGGCGGTGTAGGGGCACGCGTGCTCGCCGGTGCGGTCGCCGGGCCGGTGGACGCACGGGCCGCAGAAGTCGCTCATGCGGTTCACGTAGGCGCCGCCCGACGTGTACGGCTTGGTGGTCATCCGGCCGCCGTCGGCGTACTGGGACATGCCGACCACGTTGGGGAGCATCACCCAGTCGTAGCCGTCCACGAAGCAGCGGTGGAACCAGTCCGTGACGGCGGCGGGGTCCCAGCCGCGCTGGAGCGCGTGGCTGCCGAGGACCATCAGCCGGGGAATGTGGTGCGTCCAGCCCGTGTCGCGCACCTGGGCGAGGACGGTGCGCAGGCAGTTCGCCCGGACGGCGTCCGCGTCCAGGTCGTTCCACCAGCCGGGCAGCGGCGCGGTGTGCCGCAGCTCGTTGGAGCGCCGGTAGTCCTCGCCGAAGTACCAGTACAGCTGCCAGACGTACTCGCGCCAGCCCGCGACCTGGCGCACGAAGCCCTCCACGCTGTTCAGCGGCGCCCGGCCCTCCCGCCACGCCCGCTCGGCCTGCTCGACGCACTCGGCGGGGTCGAGCAGCCCGAGGTTCAGGGACGAGGAGAGCAGGCTGTGGCTCATCACTGGGTCGGCGGCGAGCATGGCGTCCTCGTACGGTCCGAACGTCGCCAGCCGGTGCTCGACGAAGCGCCGCAGTGCCCTTCGCGCCTCGTCCCGGGTGGCGGGGAACAGACGCGGCCCGTCCCGCCCGACGAAGGAGACGTCCCCGTCGCGCTCCCACCGGTCGAGGTCGTGACGGACCTCGTCGTCGATGTCGTCCTCGCGGGGCCGGTAAGGACGGCCGATCCGCAGGGCGTCGGCGCCGCGAGGGGGCGGCTCCCGGTTGTCGTGGTCGAGGTTCCACCGGCCCGACGCGGGCTGCTCGCCGTCCATGAGCAGGTCGTGGCCGCGGCGGACCCAGCGGTAGAAGTCCTCCTGCCGCAGGCGCTTGCCGCCGTGCCCGTCGGCCCAGGCGGCGAAGTCGTCCATGGGCACCAGGAACCCGCGCGCCGGGCCCACGGCGACCCGTTCGAGGGAACGCACCAGGCGGAGCGCCGCGTGCGAGGTCGGGTGGTGGACGCCGACCGGACGCCCCCGCGTCGCTCGCTCCAGTCCCTCCCGGTAGGTGTCCGCCCGTACGTACGTGACGCGGTCGCCGAGTTCGGCCGCGCGGTGGCGCATCGCGGACAGCACGAGATGCGCCTTGGCACGGTGGAAGCGGCGCCGCCGGAAGACGGAGCGGGCCTCGATCATGAGGAGGGGAGTGTCGTGCCCGGGACCCCCGTCGCCCGGGGTGAGGAAATGGGGTCCGAGCTGGTCGCCGAAGAGCCAGTGCACGACGGCTGCACGACCGTTCAGCGGTCTTCGGGCGACCGGCATGGAAGGTTCCTCTCCGCGGCGGCGGCTGCCCGGCCCACGCTAGACGCGGCAGGGCCGGTGGGCATGTCATCGGCGCCCCGCCGGGCGCGCCGCCTGCCGCCTCGTCGGGAACGGAGCGAGGCGCCCCGTCGAACGGCCTATGCGGGGCGCCGGTGGAGCAGCCGGCGTACCGGACCTCGATGGGCCGAGGGCCTGCTCCCCTTCGCCCAGCCGGACTGGGGTGGCCGCGTACAGGCTGCCGGCCCCCTCGTCGTCCTGCCGCAGCTCCCCGTCGCGGGGTCGGCGAGATCGACGAGAAGGAACTGCGGCGATTCCGGAGGGCTGACGAGACGCCCGGTACGAGCGGCGGCCCGGCGGCTCGGACAACCGGCCGCAGGCTGCCGGGGCCGACTGGGACGAAGGAGTGACGGCGAGAGGCGTCGGCTTCGGCGCTGTGGGTCAGGCCACCGTCACTTCCACCGCGGCCAGTCGCTCCGGCTCCGCGATCACGTCGATCGCGGTGAACAGACCGCTGTCGGGGTCCGTGGTGAAGGTGAGGAGCACGCGCAAGCGGCCCTGCGGAGCCATCACCAGGCCGTACGCGCCGTCCAGAAGGGCGGGGCCGGTGAACTGGGCGCGTCCGGTGGCCGCCATCGCACCCTTGGCGACCGTGTGCGCGCCGAGGACGACGACCCGATCCGGGGACGGAATCACGGCCGGGTCGGCGGTGAGGACGACGTCGGGGTGGAGCAGGGCGACCAGCGCCTCGAAGTCGCCGGTGCGAGTCGCCGCGAGAAACGCGTCGACCGCCCGCCGCCGACGGGAGGTGTCCGGCGCGGCGGGGGAGGTGCCCCGTATCCGGCGCCGCGCGCGGCTGGCCAGCTGGCGGGCGGAGGCCGGGGTGCGTTCGAGGATCGCGGCGATCTCGTCGAAGGAGACGGCGAAGAGGTCGTGCAGGACGAAGGCGAGCCGTTCGTCGGGCGTGAGCGTGTCGAGTACGACGAGGAGCGCGATGCCCACCGCGTCGGCGGCCTCCACTTCCTGCTCGGGGGTGGGGCTGTGGTCCGGGCGGTCGGTTCCGTGGGAGGTCTGAAGCTCCTCCTCGCGGCGCGCGACGCGGGAGCGAAGGGCGTTCAAGCAGGTCCGGGTGGCGATCGTGGTCAGCCAGCCGCCGATGTTCCGCACCTCGCCGACATCGGCGGCGCCCGCGCGCAGCCAGGTCTCCTGCACTGCGTCCTCGGCCTCCGCAAGGGAACCCAGCATGCGGTAGGCGACGGCGCGCAGGTGCGGGCGGTGAGCCTCGAAGTCCTCGGCCCGCAGGCCCGTCCCGAAACTTTTCTCGGCCATGTGTCACATCTCCCCACGGCGGCGTGTCAGAGCAGCGGAACCACCCTCCGTACGCCACACAAACGATCAACTGAGGGGTACATCATGACTGTTGACACCACGATCCTGGTCACCGGCGGCACCGGAACGCTCGGCCGCCACGTGCTGCCGCTGCTGCGCGAGGCGGCGCCCGCTCACCCGGTGCGGGTGCTCAGCCGCGGCGAACACGCGGACACCGACCACGTCACCTACGTCACCGGCGACCTGACGACCGGCGAGGGCGTCGCCGCCGCGATGGCCGGGGTGGACACGGTGCTGCACTTGGCCGGCGGCGCCAAGGGGGACGACGTGGTGGCCGCACACCTCGTCGCGGCGGCCCGGGAGGCGGGGGTGCGGCACCTCGTGCACATCTCGGTGATCGGCGCCGACCGGATGCCGATGGCCTGGTTCGCGACGCAGCGCGCGGCGGAGGAGGCGATCACCGGTTCGGGCATCGCGTGGACGATGCTGCGGGCCGCTCAGTTCCACGACCTGGTGCACCAGATGGTCGCCAAGATGGCCAAGCTGCCCTTCGTCCCGGCGCCCGGGATGCGCCTGGAGCCCGTCGACGTCCGCGACGTCGCGCAGCGCCTGGTCGAGTTGACCCTCGGCCAACCGGCCGGTCTGGTCGCGGAGCTGGCCGGACCGAAGGTGTACACGATGGATGACGTGGTCCGCTCGTACCTGACCGCCACCGGACGCCGGCGCCCGGTCCTCGGGCTGCGGATGCCCGGCAAGGCCGGCCGCGCGTACCGTGACGGCGTCAACCTCGCTTCGGCGCGGGCCGCGCACGGCGACCGGACCTGGGAATCGTTCCTGACGGAACGGGCCGCCTGAGACGGCGTTTCCGGTCAGGCGGGAGCGGACGGCGGGACCTGCGCAGCCCGCCGGCAGGCCGTGGGCGCCGGCCGTCGGGGCGTCGGCCGTCCCGGCGCCGGTACGCGGAGCGCCGCAGGGCGGCGGGTCACTTCGTCGGCCAGATACGTGGGTCTACTGTGATCATGGACCGAAGGGGGACGGCGCGTGGGCAAGGTGGCGGATCTCATCTGCTATCCCGTCAAGGGGTGTGCGGGCACGCCGATGAGCGATGCGCTCCTGACGCCGGCCGGCCTCGCCCACGACCGCAGTTTCATGGTCATCGGCGAGGAGGGAGTCTTCCGCACCCAGCGCCGGCATCCCCGCCTCGCTCTGATCCGGCCCACCGTGAGCATCGACGGCACGCGGATCACCCTTGCCGCGGCCGACGCGACGAGCCGCTTCGGCACCGTGTGTCTCGACGTGACGACATCCGCGCCGCGGCGCGACGTCGACCTGTTCGGCGCCGCCTTCCAGGGCATCGACCAGGGAGAGGAAGCCGCCGCCTGGCTGTCGGATTTCCTCGGCACCCCCAGCCGTCTGGTCCGCGTGCCGCCGGAGCACGACCGGATCGCCGACGGCCTGACCCCCGGCCCCTCCGGCTATGCCGACAGCAGTGCCGTGCACCTGCTGACCCGCGCCTCCCTCGCCCTCCTCAACCAGCGGATGGCCGAGCGTGGTGCCCCCGCCTTGTCGATGAACCGCTTCCGCCCGAACATCGTCGTCGAGAGCCACGACGGTCACGACCACGACGGCGGGGACTGGGCTGCGCTGCCGCACGCCGAGGATCGCGCCCGCCGCATCACCATCGGTGACACCGAGTTGGGCTTCGCCAAGCTCGCGGTGCGCTGTGCCGTCACTCTGGTCGAGCAGGACACCGGAGCCCGGCGAGGGCCGGAGCCACTGCGCACCCTCGCCGACTACCGGCGTGCGGCGCCCGGCGGCGTGGTGTTCGGCGCGAAGTTCTCCGTGATCACACCGGGGAAGCTGTCGGTCGGCAACGAGGTGCTCGTTGAGGAGTGGGGCGACGCCCGTACGTAGGAACACAACGAAGTCGTCTGCGAGGGAGGGGGATCACTCGGGTGCGCGAAGACGGATGCGGCCTGACCTTCCCGCCGGATCCGTCCCCGCGCCGGGAGACGGGTGTTCGGACAGGTGCTTGATGGCCACGGAAAACAGCCTGATGTGCACGGAAGTGCAGGTGAGGAACCTTTTGCCTTAGTCATGTCGACGTTCCCCGAGATCGTCGAGTCCGAAGCGTGCCGGTGTACAGTGTTGAGCGCCCTTGACCTGCACAAAGCAGGCAGGGAGCCGTCTCCCAGGAGTTCAACATGCTGCGCACCATGTTCAAGTCCAAGATCTAGTATCTGGGCGTTTGTGCAGGTCAGAGGCGTAGTAGGGTCGCTCAGGTCAGCAATTGGTCAGCATCGGGTGCGAGGGCGTCCTGGCTTGCTGACCTGGTGGCCGCTGCGGCGGAGGGCCTGGGCGCAGGTGCCCGGCTCCCGCTCGGAAGGTGCGTCACGTGGCTCGTCAGCTCGCTCGCGGTATGGGGTCGTTCTTCAAGGACTGCGGCTGTGCCAGGCCGACGCGGTGCCTGCACCCGTACACGATCCGTTTCCGTAACGGCGTGGGGAAGCAGCTTGAGGAGGGTGGCTTCGCAACGCAGGACGAGGCGATCGACCGCCTCATAGAGGTCTACGCGGAGAAGAAACGCACGGAGCCGTCTGTCGCGGAGGCGCGCCGGGAGTTGGGTCAGCAGACGGTCGCGGAGTTCGCGAGGCAGTGGTTGCGTCGGCAGCGTCGTATGACCGTGTACTCGACGGGCGAGCACGTCAGCAGCTCCATCAACGTGCATATCGTTCCGCGTCTGGGGTCACGGAAGTTGATATCCGTCACGCCGATGGTGGTGGAGCGCTTTCTGGATGATTTGGAGGCCGACTGTGTCGGCCGGGGTAATCAGGTCAATATTTTGCGTGCGCTCAAGGCGATTCTGCGGGACGCCTATGACAAGGGGGCGATGGCTGATGACCCGGTGAGGGGGGTGCAGGAGCCAGAGTACGTTCGTCAGAGGGTGGTCATTCCGGACCTGGCTTATGTGAGGCGGGCTCTGGCTGTGGCGGGTGAGGACCTTGCTCTGGAGATCGTGATGATGGTGGGGTGCGGGCTGCGTAACGGCGAAGCGCGGGCCGTGAACGTCAACAATCTGGTGGCGGATGACGTGTACCGGGTGCACGAGCAGATCCACTCCAACACGCACCGGCCGGCGAAGCTGAAGCATCGCAAGGTGGGGGAGTTCCGGGAGGTTCCGCTGCCCCGCTCGGTACGGGAGGCGATCGAACGCTATGAGGCAAAGCACGGCACCACGCGGGAGGGGAATCTGCTGCGGGGGCCGAGCGGGTACTACACGGAGCCGATGGAACGCCGGCGCGTCCGCGCACTCTTCGAGAAGCTGCCTGTGGTGGACGGGATGGGGATGTACGGCTTCCGGCACTACTTCGCCTCTAACGCTCTTGGCAGAGGCATTCCGATCACGGACGTGGCCGAGTGGATGGGGCACAAGTCGATCGAGGAGACGTACCGGACCTACCGGCACCTGATGCCGGGAAGTATCACCAAGGCGGCGCGTGTCCTTGACGCGGGACTCTGGGACGCGGCTTGACACCGTGGCGAAACCTGTCGTGCTGCCCTCTGGTTGGGCTGCACCGGCACCACATGGCACAGGTTGTAGAGGCCGTCCAGGGGCGTCTACGTCAGTCCAGCAGAGGCAGGAAATTGCGCTTCAGAGCCTTTTGGTCCGGGAGGGTCTGCCTATAGGTGTGATCCCATGTGCCCTCAGCTCTGTGGACCGTGGCTGTCCCCCTCGGCTGTCCTCATCCCGCGTTCGCGGCTCCGCGATGAAGCGGCAGCACCGTCACCGCGGCGAGGACGGAGCCAGTGACGCAGCGTGCCCCAGCAGGCAGCAGCCGGGATAGCCGCGCCGGGTGAGTGACAGTGCTGATCCCTTGAGGACCTCAGTGGTCGGGCTGGCAAGTCGCTCAGATCGGCGGTGCGTTGGTGTGCGGGCTGCGACAATGAACAACTGCTGTTGCAGAGTAGAGGGCGGCTGGCGCAGAAGTGATCTGCCCAGCTCGGGAAGGCGGGGTGTGTGAGGGCGTGGTTTGAGCGCATGGCGTCGATTCCCGGGATGACGTTCGGCGGGAGTCCCGGCGTCGCCCGTGGCAGGCTGCCCGAAGCGGGGGTGCGCCCGGATGAGTCGTTCGGCAGCGCGATGTGGCCCATCCCCGAGGGACACACCTCTGCGACGCCGGCCAGCCGGCACGTAGCGCACGACGTACACGGCGAGGAGCTGATCGCTCGAGTGTGGGAGGCTCTGGAGCTTCCGGGTTCGGCGATGGACTACCACTTCGTCTTGCAGAACGCGGTCGAGAGGTTGTGGAGTACACGCCGTGCGCACCCTGCGGCACTGGAACTGCTCGAAGTGTTCGCCCTCTTGGATCTGGAGCTGATGGAGGCTGCGCCCGAGGCTGTGTCGTTCGAGGACATGGAGGCGGGAAGGTTCGTGCGGGTCACCTCTGTGCCCCGGCTGATCGGCCTGCTGGAGCGCGAGGGCGCCTTCGTCGAGGCACTCACGGTGTCGAGGCGACTGGTCCGCTTCGGTCAGGGCGAGGACGCAGTGGCCCGGCTGTCGGAGAAGGCCGGTGCGCTGGCAGCCGAGACCACGACGGCGGGCGGGGCACGGTGAGCGTTGGGCTGGAACGGCTCGTGCCTGCCGCGTCTTACCTGGAGGAAGCTTTCTTGCGGTGGGTTCTCACCCCTGCCGCAGATGCGGCCATCGTGCAGCGGGTGCACAGCCAGTACCCGGTCACCGTGCAGGAGCGCACCTACCGGTTGGACTATCTAATCGTGGGCCAGACGCTGCGGCTGGCCGTCGAGCTGGACGGCTTCGCGTTCCACAGCGACCGGGCAGCATTCACCTACGACCGGCTGCGGCAGAACGACCTGGCCGCCACTGGCCTGACGGTTCTGCGGTTCTCCTACGACGCGGTGCGCACGGACACGGCGCGCTGCGTGGCCCAGCTGCAGGCGATGCTGCGGCGCGATCCGGTGCTCGCTGCACTGGTGACAGCGCTGCCGGTCGTCGAGGTTCCGGACATGGCCGGCAACCCGATGCTTGCCGCCGGCCCGCCCCGTGGCATAGGCGCGTACGGGCCAGTGGCGGAGAGCTCCTACTTCGACGAGGTGCGGGAACGGGTCGACCGGGGGCCGCTGCGGTCCTGCCAGGACGAAGCGCTGGTCGCGCTGGCGAATTACTACGCCAGCGGCGGCCGGAATGCGGCCGCGGTGATGGCGGTCGGGGCCGGCAAGACGGCCCTGGGCGTGGCGGCGGCGCTGTCGTTTACCCGGCGGCGGGCGCTGGTAGTGACTCCGGGGTCGGTGATCCGCGGCACTTTCGCGTCGGCGCTCGATGCGGGGGCGCCGGGTAATGTGCTGTACGGGCTGGCGGGCGGGCCGATGCTGCCCGGCGCCCGCCCGCCGTCGACGCTGGTGCTGGATGCGGACGGGGAGCAGATCAGCCGGGTCGGCCGTGAGCGGCTGCTGGCCGCGGACATCGTGGTCACGAACTTCCACGCCCTGGGCACGGGGGACAAGAGCGGGGACCTGCTGGCGAAGCTGGAGCCGGAGGACGTCGACTTCATCGTGGTCGACGAGGCGCACATCGCGGCCAGCGACTCCTACCAGCGGCTGTTCGCACATTTCCCGCAGGCGCGGACGCTGTTGATGTCGGCGTGCTTCACACGCCTGGACGGCAGACCGATCGACGCGGATGTCGTCTATCGCTACCGGCTGGTGGACTCCGTCGCGGACGGGGCAGCGAAGAACCTGCGGGTGCACCGGTTCGCACCCGAGACGGCGTCGACGGTGTATGAGGCGGTGTGGCCGGACGGGCGGCGCGAGCAGGTCGTGGGCCGTGATGCACTGCTGCGTGTGCTGGGGGACGAGCGGAAGCTGGCACGGATCACCGCGCAGTCCGAGGCGCCGATCCGGCAGGTGATGGCGGTGACCCGAGCGTGTCTGGACATGCAGGCCAAGCTGTTGGCCCCCATCAGGCCGCGGGTGCTGTTCGCGGCGATGGGCCAGGCCCACGCTGAGCAGATCGCACGGATCGCTGAGGAGCACGGCATCGCCTGCGCCACGCTGCACCACAGCATGCCGGCCTCGGCGATCGCCGCGACACGGCGCCGGTTCGAGTCGGAGGCGGGCGACCTCGAGGGCATCGTGCAATTGCGGATGCTCGGCCAGGGCTACGACTTCCCTCCCATCACCGTCGTCGTGCCGTTGCGGCCGTATGGCAGCTTCGGCGAGTTCTACCAATTCGCCGGCCGCGGCGTCCGCGTCCTGCGCCACCCCCGTCTCGCCCCTGACCAGCAGTACCTGGACATGGTCTGCCACACAGAGCTCGGCCTGGAGGAGCACTTGGAGGCTTTGTGCGCGGACAACGACATGGACCCTACGGTCCTGCTCGAGGCACCGCTGATCGACACCGGCATGCTGGAGAGCGTTCTCGACGGCCGTGGCGGTGCCCCGGACGGGACCAACCCGGCGGGTGAGGGCGGGATGGACGCGTTCGTGCTGTACGAGCGGGGCCGGGTCGAGGAGCGTGTGATCCACGGCGTGGACCGGGTCGAGGCACGGCGGGCGGAGCGGGAGCAGCGGCTGCTGGCCCAGCGCTACGCCGTCTACGCGCAGAGCACCGCCTCCCCGGTCCCGTTCGAGCAGTTCGTCGACTACATGTGGAGGCTGACCGGTGGCACGTGACCCGTCGTACTGGTGGCATCCGGCCACCCAGGCCGACCCCGGAGAAGCCCTCCGCCTGGAGGCGGCGGCCGGACAGCAGCAGCGGTTCGCCGAGCTCGACGCCCTGGCGGCCCGACTGCTCGGCGCTGCCCTGGCCGGACAGCCGCTGGCCACCGTCACTCCCGGCCGGGGACGCGACACCCCCGACAGGGCCGAGGTGACGGCCCTCACCCCAGCAGAAGCAGCCCTGTGTGCCGGCTTCTTCAGCGTCCAGGAGCAGCACAAGCGCGGCGCGTGGTACCTGCCGGAGAAACTGTCCGTGAAGGCGGGGGCGGTCAACCTGCCGCATCTGCTGCGGGAACGTCCCGGCCACGCTCTGACACTGGCCGCCGATGAGACCGCCCGGCTCACCGCTGTGGAGGGCGCGGACACCATCCTGCTGTGGGCGCTGCTGGTGCCGTTGTTCGAGACATTGCTGCAGCCCGTCCGGCTGCGAGCGGCGGGAGACATCTTCCCGCCCACGCAGCAGCAGCGGTTCTGGACTGTGATCGAAGAGCGCTACCGGCTTTTGGGCATTGGGGACGGTGCGCTGGAAGCTTTCCGCTACGGCGGCGCTTGGCCGACTCTGGACCGTGCGGGACAGCAGCAGGCCCGCCTGGAGCTGCTGGACACCCTCGCCGCTGCCGACCTCACACAACTCGTCGCCCGCCACCGCATCCAGCAGCTCCAGGCCCTGATGTCCGGCTTCGCCAAGAAGGCCAGGGCCGGCACGGCCCTGGCGCGCCGGATACTCACCAAAGAACTGCAGCCTGTCGTCTCCGCGTACTTCGCAGGCGACTGGCTGGCCGCTCTGGACTACCTTCAGGCTCCTGTCCACCCGGACGAGGAAATCATCACCGCTCTTCCTGAGCCCCGCCTGTATGTGGGCACGTCCGTCCAGACAGCCGACGTTGCTGCCGAGGCGGGCATCGCGGAAGCCGAGGTGCAGGCCATGCTGGCCGCCTTCCTCGGCGGGGGCAGTTCCGTGTCCCCGGTGGAGGAGCGGACTGCTGCCCTGCGTCGCTGGTGGGCGGGTTTCGACCAGGCGCATGCGGTCCAGGCGCCGGGGATGCCGTCCTTGTGGGGTCTGGTCGACGAGGAACTGATGAGTCTGTCGCGGACCGAGCAGGGTTTCACCCCTCAGCTGTACCAGCAGTGTCTGCCCGCCGACGTCCTCGATGAGGTCGGACGGCTGTGGGCGACAGTGACGCTGCAGCGGTATCCCGGCCGTATCGTCAGCAATCCGCGGCCGCACCGGATCATGGCCGATGCGCTGGGTCCGGCGGGCGAGTTCTGGCACGGCGTGGGTCTGACCGCCTGGTTCGTGTGCGAAGGGCCGTACTCCCGCACCACCCTGGGCCGCGCCGACCGCTACTACAGCAAGTCTTTGGCAGCCCTGCGCGCGGCGGGCTGCCCCGTCGACCCGTCCTTCTTCCGCGAGCTGGCTGCTGCCGAACAGCTGCTGGGGCCGGAGGAGGACATCACCGACAGCACAAGCAGCACGGTCGAAACTCCCTACGGTCAGGTGATCTTCACCTCCGGCATGAGCGGCCGCACCCGCCGCAAGGGCTTCGAAGGGGTGCGGGACCTCATCACCCTCTACCGGCGTGCCTGGACCGAACAGCACCTCGCAACCTACCTGCAGCACCGGTGGCGCACCGAGCTGGAAAGCGTCGCGCACCAGCTCCACCGGCACGTCGCTGCCAAAGGGAAGCCGCCCACACTCACCCAGTTTTCCCGGTTCGCCACGGAAACCGCCAACCACTGGACCGGCGGCGACCTGGGAGCGCTGTACACAGCCATCGGCGAGCCGGCACCGTCCGAGCAGGAACAGCCTGCTCATTTGCTGACAGGCGACGGATATGACGTGGCCCGGCGGGTGTATCGGGCACTGGGGGGTGAGCCTGTCGACCACGACACGTGGTTGAACAGGCCGGAGGAGACCCAGCGGCAGTGGCAGCTTGGCCGGCTGGCCGCCGAGAGTCTGCGCTATCTGCAACTGCAGGAGGCCCTCGGGCAGCCCCCGACGGCCAAACAGTTCGGGGCCCAGCGTCTGCGCTGGCCCTGGCCCGGCGAGGAGGCAGAGGGCTGGCCTCGCCTCCAGCAGGTTCTCGCTGCGCTCACCGGCATCAGCTCTGCCTCGGAACAAAGCCTCTCCCTCGCTGACGGCTCGACCGTGGTGGTCCGCCCTCGGGACGGCGGACAGCAGATGCTGGCCAAGGGAGCCAACGCGCCCCTGGCACCCGAAGAGGCCGCCATCCGCGTCACTGCCTCCGGCGTGCCCGTGGACGTGTCCGCAGTGCTACTCACCGACGAGGGCAGAGTCCGCAGCGATGACGACCTGGTCTTCTACAACCACCCCTTCCAAGACGGGGTTCGCGTTGACGGCGGGACCGTCACTGCCGAGCTGGGCCTCATCCCGGAAGGCGTCAGCAGCATCGCCATCGTCGTCAGCGTCGATCCCGAGGGTCCGCCCGGCGCAGTCTTGGACCAGAACACCGTGTGGGAGGCACAGATCACTCAGCCGTCCGGCGCCCGGCTGTCCTTCGTGCCGCCGCCGTTCACGGGGGGAGAGACGGTGGCCGTCGCGGTGGAGGTTTACCGCCGTACGGGTAGCTGGAAAGTCCGCGCAGTCGGGCAGGGCTACGCCAGCGGACTGGCAGGTCTGGCCACCGACTACGGCATCGATGTGGAGGCTTGAACCGGACGCACAGCGGGTGGGGGATGGCAGGTCGTCATGGTCAGGTCTGCTGCCCTGGTGGCCTGCAGTCCAGCACTTTGGCCTGCACGGGAAGCCGATGGGCTGCGGCCTGTTGGTGCTGTTGCTGCTCGATCTGCTCCCCGGCTGTGGGCCGGGGAGCAGACCGGCCGCCTGTTGGTGTCCCAGATGTCGCAGTCGAAGAATCCGACCAGGAGGATGCCGGCCGTGCGGGAGTGGCTCAGGTAGCGGGCTACCAGTTGGTCGGTCAGTGCCGTGGGGAGTGTGGGGTTCCAGCACCCCTTGCACTTGAGGACAACCGTGACCGGGGCCGGGTCGTCGGGAGCAGTGGCGGCCTGGATGTGGATGTCGGTGCGGCCTCCTCCCCCGACGCCGGGGCGGTTGACCTGGCCCATCTGAAGCAGGCTCTGGCTGTCGCAGGTGACGACAAGGTCACCCCCGCATCCCTGGATGGGCCCCACCCCGGCCAGCGCACCACGGCCCGCCTTCAGCCGCCTCTCGTACGCGCTGTCTTGAGCCGCTCGATCCCACGCAGCGGCACGCCGGCTGAAGCCAGCATCCACCGCCGATCTCTGAGCTATCAGCGCCTGATCGTGCGCTTTCGCATCGTCGTGCGTTTTCGCGCGCCTGTCCGCGTCTCGGGCGTTGTCAGTGCCGGGTGCGACGATGCAGTCGTGACAAAGCCGAACCTCTCCGAATCCGGCACACTGCGAGAGCCTGAAGGCACCAGCGGTGATCGCGGACCGGCCGCGGACGTCTGGGCGCCATGTGCCGGAGATCCGAACCTGCGCACTCCTCCTCCGGCTGGTTCCCCGGGGCGCACGCCTGCGGGAGCGGATCTGGATCTGCATCTTGGCTGGGACCGTTTCGAGAAGCTGATGCTGGCCCTGGCCCGCCGTGCACTGGGCCTGCGGGACATCCGCTTTCGGCGTTACGGGGTCCAGGGGCAAGAGCAGCACGGCATCGACCTGGCTGGTCGGGAGCCGACGGGTGACTACGCGGTCATCCAGTGCAAGGACTACGCGGCGTTCACCGCCGGGGACCTGCGCAAGGCGGTCGAGAAGTTCGCCGTCGGTCGGCGTCCCTTCGATGCAGGCCGTCTGATTGTGGCGACTTCTGCCTCCACCGAGGCCACGCAGCTGGCCGACGAGCTGGCCGCGCTTCAGCTCCAATATTCTGATCTCGACTTGGACCTGTGGGGAGCCGAGCAGATCAACCAGCACCTGCGCTACTGCGGCGACATCGTCGCCCAGTTCTGGACGCGGGAGACGGCGGCCGACTTCTGCACGGGCGCTCCGCTGCCAGGGGTGCCGGCTCCACCGCCGGACCGGCAGGAGCAAGCCGAGAGGGTCCTCATCGGGCCCCTCAACACAGATGATGTGGCGCCGATGCTGCGGGCCGCGGACAGCAGGCGGACCGAGGCACCGGCGGAGTCAGCCAGGCTCTACGGAGACTTGGCGCACCGGCTGTACGTCGCCGGGTACCGGGGACATGCCACCGTCTTGCGGAAAAAGCAGCTCGAGGCGCTCCAAGAGGGCGGTCTGTTCGACGAGGCAGCCGGCTTGGCGGCCGAACTTGCCGCAGCCGCACTCCACCACGGAGACAGCGATCAGGCACGGATCCTGGGCCACCAGCTCGAGCAGTTCGCCCGCGACGCGGCCAGCTCCCGCACACCAGAGGCTTCGGTCACGGCACGTCACGCCGCCCTCATCAACGCGGCCGCCCAGGACATCGCCCACCCTCTGACCATGAGCCGTCTGGCCCCCGCCCTGGAAGCCGGCGACGAACACGCCCCCGACTACCGGCCGCTTCTGGTCCTTATGCTCGGCGAGTACCGGCTCGCCACCGAGTTCCATACGCTCGAGGAACTCGACGGCCTCATCAGCGCAGCCCTCGCACAGGCAAAAGACCAGCCAGTAACGGAACAGACGCAGGACATTGTTGTGCGCCTGCGTCTGCTGCGAGCCGAATACGACATCGCGCAACGGCAGGAGTTGCTCCGCGAGGCCAGACGGCACCGGATGAAGGGCCGTCACGCAGCACTCGTCAGTGCGCGCGAGGCGCGACGCTGCGCCCTCGAAGGCCGGGCAGAGGAAGCAGTGGAGAACTGGAGGGATGCCGTCCAGGACGGCATCCACGCGGGACTTGCCGAAGAGGCCGCCGACTGGCTTTACGCCATCCGCGCGGCCAACGCACGGTACGGACCGTGGATGACCGAGATCGATGACGAGCATCGCCTTGCCCAGGCACTGCGCACGACGGGCACCGGTCGTCTGTTGGACCGCATCCGGGATCCCAGAGCACAGGCGATGTCGGCGCTGGTGAGGGGCAAGCCCACCGAGGCGGTCCTTGCGGCTCGGCGCTGGCTGGCCGACAGCGTGGTCACCGGGAGTTGGGCGGACGAGAGCGAAGCCGTGACGGTGATCGCGGACCTCTACCGCGATCACAGCGAACCCGCCCTGGCGGCGGCCTACTACCAGCGCGCCGGAAGCAGCGAGAAGCTCGAACAGCTCACCAAGGGCATGGGAGATGAACTGCTTCCCCTGGTGCCCGGCGTGAGCCAGCCGTGGTGGGTCCTGCGTGCACGGGCAGCCCTCATTGCGGCACAAGCCGACCTGGGCGAGGACGCGGCGGCCCACGAGCTGTTCGAGGAGATGCTGGACCTGGCCGTACGCGGCAGGGCTGGTGAACTCGTCGATTCGCCTACACGGTCCCTGGCCGTGCAGGCCGCGAAGAGCGCCTGCGCTCTCGCCTCGCGCAGCTCACCTGAACAGGCCGCAGCACTGCTGGACCTGCTCAGCTCCGACGTCCCCCGCCAACCCCATCAGTACAGTTACACCGATGACGAGCACGCGACCGCATGCGTGGCCATCGCCATGGCACACCCCGAACTCGCCATGCGCGCCCTCACCAGGCTGTTCGATCTCGCCGACGTCCACACCGACAAAGCTCTGAACGTACTTCTAAGGGATCAGACGCTGCGCCTGCTGGGCGCCTGGCCGCAGGGCGACAGCTCGGCTGTCGGCACTGCCTCCTGCAGCCCGCTGAGCGATGACGAACAGAACACCCTGCGCGGGCGAGCCGACGAGCTGGTCAAGCGGGAACACTACCTGTCCAACGTGATCCAGGCTGCCCTCACCCCCGGCCATCCCGACGTGCAGGAGCGCGCCAGGACGGCTCGGGATCGCATTCTGAGTCGGCCTGAGCCGGAGCCCAACTCCATGTCCCTGGGTAGCACGATGGTTCCCGACTCGGCCATGGTCTGTCACCTCGCCTCCGATGATCAGCGAGCCTGCCTGAACAAGCTCCTTGCCGTGGCGAGTGATCGACGAGAGTCGGCGTCCAACCGGCAGGACGCTTTGATCGGCGCTCGCAATCTCGTCGTCGACCAGGAATCGGAGACCAAGGGCACCACCTTCCGTGCGAGTCAGCCCTTCGTTCTGGGCGCGCTCGACGGAAGCCGACTCGACGAGTTCACGGGCCAGGCCCACCCCCTCAGTACCTTGAAGATCAACCTGGGATCCGCGTCGCTGCGCGGCCCCGGACTGCGCCTGGCTGCTGCCTCAGCGACAACAGCTGACGAGCAGGAATGGGTCAAAGAACAGGCAGTTGAACTCCTGCGCAGCGACGATGCCCATGACGTCCAGGAAGCAGCCCTGACACTCAACAGCCTCCCAAGCGACGTCACAGGGGACATTGACGCCCGCGCTCTGGCCGACCACAGCCATGTCACGGTTCGGCAGCTCAGCGCAGTGCTGTGTATGCAGCAGCCCCAGCGCTTTGCCGATACCACGGCTCGTCTTGCCGCAGACCCGAGCGTCCGAGTGCGCCGTACTCTGGCCGAAGCGGCGACAGCTCATGCAGGCCGTGACGCTCCACCAGTAGTCGCGGGACTTCTGGACCGTCTTGGCAAGGACCCCCGGCACAGTGTCCGCGTCTTGGTGCGAGTCCGGTAGAACAAATCTTACGTCGTGTCCGCAATGTCAGGGAGTCAGAGTTGCAGGCAGGCGAGGATGACCATGGCTTGGGAGTGGCGGCCGCGTTTGTCGTACCGGGTGGCCAGGGCCTTGTGGTGCTTGAGCTTGTTGCAGCAGCGTTCGACGACATTGCGGCACCGGCAGGCGGCACGGTCGAGGTAGTAGCGTCGCTCACCGCGCCGGATACGGCCGTTGATCTGGTCGATCCGTTCCGGGATGGCCGCCCTGGTGCATCGCCTGGGCAGGTAGGCGCGGATCTTCACGGACGAGTAGCCCTTGTCCGCGGCGACCTGCTCCGGTCTGGACCGTGGCCGGCCCGGGGCGCGCGCGATCCTGATGCGGGCCATTACTGCCTCGAACTGGGTGCAGTCGTTGACGTTCCTGGCGGTGAGGGTGAAGGCAAAGGCAAGAAGGCGGTCGTGTCCGTCGCAGGGAAGATGGATCCTTGTGGTCAGTCCGCCGCGAGACCGGCCGATCGCCTCGCCCGGCCAGAGCCCTCTTTTCGGGCCCCCGCCGCATGCTGGTGGGCCCGCACGGTGGTGGAGTCACGATGCGCCAGTCGACGGTGCCCACGGCATCGCAATGCTGCTGGGCGTTGGCCAACAGGCGGTCCTAGGTGCCATCGGCCGACCAGCAGCGGAAGGGTTCGAAGACCGTCTTCCATGGGCCATAGCGTTCGGGCAAATCCCGCCAGGCCGAGAACGGCGAGTCGTCTGCGCCCGGCCGCCGCGGGGTGCGGGGCTGGGGGCAGCGGTCATGGCAGGGATGATAAGAGCTGTTGCACCATCAGCGTCTGGGGGGAACTGTTGTATTTGAACCGCGTGAAGGTTGCTGGTCTGAGGGCGAGCGCCGAAGGGGAGATCGATTGTCAATTGCCTGGGCGTTTCAGTGTCCTGATCGGAGCCAACGGGGCCGGTAAGACGACGATCACCGATTCGTTGTACCTGGCGCACACCAGCCGGTTTCCCCTGCTGCCCCGGCAGAGTTCGGCCGTGTTGGGCACCGGTGGCACGCCGGGGGTCGAGGTGCAGTACCGGCTGGAACCCGCGATGGAGGCCGAGGGCCCCTTGGGGCAGCACATCCGCGACACCTGGCACAGTCCTGCTGACGGCGTTGCCCAGAAGTGGTTCTCGGACCTCGAGCGAAACCTGGGCACGGTCCGTGCCCGGGTCGACCACGACCGCATATTGCAACGCGGTCTGGGGACTGACCCGTTCAAGTTCATCTACCTGCCGGCTTGGCGGCATCCCCTGGACGAGCTGGCTCGTCGTGAGACTCGGATCCTTATCGAGCTGCTCCGATCCCAGCAGGAGCGTCTCGACGGCAGCCGCAGCCTGGTGCCACTGCGGGTGAAGGCCTCCCGACTTTTGGAGAACCTTGCCAAGGACGGGCTCATCGCGGCCGTTGAGGAGCGCGTCAGCGCGCATCTCGCCGCGCTTACTTCCGGGGTGCAGCGTCAGTGGCCATTCGTGCGGGGTCAGGTGATAGACGATTCCTACCTCGCGCGGGTGCTGGAACTGATGCTGGCCGTTGTCGAAGGGCGCTCGTCGGCCCGCCCACTGGAGGTCTCGGGCCTGGGTTACGTCAACCTGCTGCATATGGCGGTGACGCTGGCTGCGATACCCGACTCTGCTGCCCGCGCTGCGGCTGCAGCGAAGGCGCCGGACCCGGCCGAAGATGTCGAGGGATTGTCCCTGGCCGATGAGGAACGACTGGCCAGGGAGAGAAACGCACAGGCCACGGCAGAGGCCGAGTCCGAGGCAGACTCCTTTTTCCCTCGCGCCCAGTTCCACGCCACCGTCGTCATCGAGGAACCCGAAGCTCATCTTCATCCTCAACTGCAGCATGCTCTGGTGCGCTATCTGCGGAAAACCGTGCGGGAGCGTCCCGAACTCCAGATCGTGCTGTCCAGTCACGCTACCGACATCATCACCTCCTGCGCCCCCGAAGACCTCGTCGTCGTGCGGCGCACGCCGGAGGGCCAGCGGGTCTGTCGGCCCATCGCGGAAATTGCTATGACCGAGCGGGGCAAGACGCTGCGTATGGCCCGCCTGCACATGGACGCCAGCCGCTCTGCCGCGCTGTTCGCCGAACGGCTCGTCGTCGTCGAAGGCGTGACCGAGGCAGCCCTGCTGCGGGACTTCGGCCGAGCCTGGGCCGGCACGGACGAGGCGAAGCGCGCCTTTGTCGAGGCGCTCAGCATCATGCATGTCGGAACCAAGGTGGGACCATGGACCTCTCGCCTCTTGGCGACGAAGGGCTCAGAGATCTGTACCCGGCTGGCGGTGCTGCGGGACAGTGACAAGCCGTTCGCCGAGCAGCCCGAACCCCCCAGCTGGCTCGCCGAGCACGATCCGGCGGTCGTACAGGCCTTCATCAGCCACCCGACGCTGGAGCCGTCCATCACGCAGGGAAACGAGCAGCTCATCAGGACAGCGTTGCGTGACATCGACGCAGCGGCTCCTGTACCGATCACCCCGCAAACGGTGCATGATCTCTTCAAGAGTAAACGGAAAGGGAAGAAGGGAGCCCCTGATACCTCTGAGGGGCCGCACAAGAAGGACAAGGCGGCCTTCGCCGACGCACTGGCCTTCCGCCTGAGCGACGCGATCGACCGCGGTGACCCCGTCCACGTCCCGGACCATCTACAGCAGCTGTTCGACTTTCTCTTCCCCCATCCCGCAGGCCCGCCGGGCGACGACGGTTCGAAGACGGATGAAGCAGAGCGCGAGGACGCTTCCTCTGGCTTGTCTCCTGCCGTTCCTGACATCGCGCCGTTCGACGCACCGGCCCCGCCACCGGAGTCTGCGCTGATCGGAGGGTGGCCCACCGCTCCGACACATTTCGCAGACCCCGATCCCTGGGCAGTCGCAACTCGGAACCCTGACCCGTGGGCAGACGCTCCCTGGGGGGACCCGCCGTACGGGGATGGCGACGATGACCAGAGCTGACACCGCCGACTCGCTCACCACTGAGCAACTGATCGCGGCGGCGACGCCGCACCGTCGCGTCTACATCGAAGCTGCCCCCGGTTCCGGCAAGACGACCGTGGCCGCTCAACGCTTCGGCGTCCAGCGTTTCAATGGCAATGACCAACGGGCGGTTGTTGCCGTCAGCTTCACCCGCTCCGCAACCGCCGAGCTCCGCGACCGTGTGCTGCGCCACTGGGGGCGGAGCGTCCTTGACTGGCCGCACCGCGTCGTCACACTCGACACCATCGTGTGTGAGCTGCTCACCCACCTTCTGCACACCGGCCACGTGCGCTGGCCCGCAGACCACCGCGAGCTCACGGTCGTCGACCACTGGCGGGTCCTGCTGCCTACTCGGTGGAGCGACTGGGAGCCCACCGTCGTCTTGAGGACAGGACAGGTCGTGGCCCAGACCGTTCGCCGTGCCAGCAAAGCAAACAGGCCGAACGCAGACGACGTCCGCACGGCGCTGAGCGAGGGGTACTGCACCCACCAGGACGCACGCCACGTCTTCGAAACAGCCCTGGACGCGCCCGGCGTACGCGACGTGGTGCGCACCCGCTTCGCCCAGACAGCGCGAGCTCTGATCGTCGACGAGATCTTTGACGCCAACGCACTCGACCTAGCCCTCGTACGACTCGCCGCCGACGCAGGTCTGGAAGTCACCGTTGTCGGCGATCCGTGGCAGGCCCTCTACGCCTTCCGCGGCGCCCGCCCCGAAGAAGTCCCCGCCCTGACGCAAGAAGCCCGCTTTGTCCAGCGGGACCTGCACACCTCGTTTCGATGGACGAGCCCGCGACAAGCACTGCTGGCCGCCGAACTGCGCGCAGGACTGGGCCAGATACTCCCCAAGGGCCCGGCCGAGACCGCGGATGTCCTAATCGCTCTGCAATGGAAGAGCTTGTGGGAGGCAGGCGCTCATGTCCTGCCCCTCGCCTACAAGTCAACCACTGGAAACATTCAAGAAGCAGCCTGCACCCTGGTGCTCAGCGAAGTCACCCAGCGTATGTTCGGTGAAGACGCCACCTTCCACGCCGACGCTCTCATCACCCTCGGCATCACCCACGACGCGGCGCAACGCCTGCGCCCTCTCCTTCAGTCCATCGTTGACGACCTTGAGGGCACGACCGACACAGCTAAAGTCTGGTCCGCCCTTAACGCGGCTGTTGCCACCGAAACCGACCGCCCTCTCCCCAAAAGGCCACACGCCACCCACATAGCGCGGTTGAAGAACCTGAGTACTCGCCTCCGTAACTCCTCGCGCCTGGTCCCTGGCCTCACCGCCCATCAGGCCAAGGGCCGAGAATGGGACGTCGTCGGAGTCCGACTGACTGATGCGGAGTGCGCAGTACTACGACAAGGCCTCCGCGCGGACAGCGAAGACCATCGCAAGCTCTACGTAGCTCTCACTCGGGCCAGAACACGCACCGTACTTGTCCCGGCAAACGAACTATGACGGCCTACTGCGTCGAGAGCGGAACTGACGCCAGCTCCCCACAGGCCGCCGGGATACGGCCATCGCTCTGAGACTCGCTTTCTCGTTGGGGCTCAGGCGCCCGCCGACGGCCGGAAGCGTGGAGGATGGGACGCCTTCACCGTCACCATCACGGGAGACGGTACGTTCCTCTGTCCGGTTGTGCAGGGTCTCCTTCGTCCTCGATGGGGAACTGGTGGCCGTGCAGCCGGTAGACCATCTCGTCTGGAGCAGTCAGCATCCGTGCCTGCCGCCAGGCTGCATCGAATGACAATTGGCTGCCCGCTTTGCGTCGCAGGCCAAGTGCACGCCAGGAAGATAGGGGGTCCAGGACGATCCGCCACAGCGCGGGGCTCATTCCTTGCGCCGCCCTTCCGCAGTACTAGAAGCGACGGAGGAGTCGTCCGGCGAGTCATCGCCCTTCAGCTTCTGGAGCGCGTCGCAGAGCGCGAGCATGGCCCGGTTCTGTAGCTCAATGTCGTTGAAGCCTTGGCCGACCTCTTCCCACTGGTCGAGGATGGGCTGCCACCATTCGTCAGCAGCGACCATCCACCGTGCCAGGCGCTGCCATTGGGCAACCTGCTGAGCGCCCGGCCAATCGCCTTGCTTTTCGATCCGGTCCAGCACGAAAAGGTCGGGCTGCTCGTACAGGTTCGTGCGGAGGAACCGCAGCCGCCGTACCCGTGCCTCGTCTGCCTGCTGTTGAGCAAGGTCTTCCCGTGCGTTCTCCGAGAGCGCCAGTTCCACACGGGCAGCCAGGCACCGGTACCCGGTGGCGCGAGTGTGTTCTGGGGCGCCGAGCTCGGCGTTGATGGTGTCCTGCGCGATGCGCACCTCGACGGCTGGGAAGAGCTGCGCAACCTCGCTGGCCCGCGCTAGGGTCTGGCTGAGTACGAGGTCTTCGAGATTGAGCCGGGTCCGTAACGCGGGGCGCCACTCGATCGTGAACGTGGCCTCGAAGTTGATACCGGGGGTCGCGCAGCGGAGCATCCGTGGCTGGGCGCAGTGGATCGTACGGGCCCGGCGCTGCCAGAACCACCTCACGCCGAATCCCTGTTGAGCTGAAACACCGTGCGGACACGTGGGTCTACGAGACGGTCCCAGAAGTCATTGGCCGCGTTCGTCTCCCCGTCGACCGAGACGTGCTCCAGTGCCTGCATCAGGCCCACGGAAGCCTTGAAGATCTTTTGGCCGCGTAGGACGGGGAGCAACCTGTCGCGGACGCGGGCGTAGGTGTCGGGGTCGGTCGCTGACTGCCTGACCCATGTGGTGAGGTGGTTGATGGCGTCGGGAGCCGTATCGATGTCTCCCAATAGATCCTGCAAAGCCCGCTTCACGTTCACTTCGGAAGGGACTTCATCGGATAGCAGCCACGGGGTGGTGGTGCCTGGTACGGACATCAGGGCCAGGAAGGCTGCGGTGCCGGCCCCGCGGGACCGACCTGACTGCTGCCATGTTCGTACTTCGGTGATGAGCCGCGCCACCCCGGCGGGGTGCTGAGCCTGCTCGATGAAGACTGCGAGGGCCTCAGGCCAGGCTGATTCGTGCCCACTGTTGGCGGCTCGCCGCAGCCGGACCATGGCCATCCTGGCCTGAGAAGACGTGACGTCCGGGGAGTTCAGCACTTGTCGGCAGGCGGCGACCACCGTAGCCGCCCGTTCCTTGCCCGAAGCCCAGCCGTACAGAATGCCCCACGCTTGGCGGCCGATATGCTCGTCCTGTACTGCCTGGACCAAAAGGGCGCTGAGGAGTTCGTCCTTCACTGGGTAGCTCTTGGAGCCGAGCTGTACGAGGTGGTCGACGTTCCCGTGCCGCAGGGTCAGAGCGGCGATGGCATCCACGACGTGCTCGTTCGCCTCGCTGCTGTCCCCAGACATAAGCCACTTGAGCAAGGGCTCGCGCATGACCTCGTAGTTGTCCCAGACGTAGGTCAGGATGGCCCTGCCGTAGCCGGGTTGGTCGAAGATGGCTTCGTCGTTGCTGCTAACTCCGGCGCCGACATCGACAACACGGCGGCGCAACCCGCGGCCGGCGAATGCCGCACTTGTCGACGAGGCGAAGTCGCTGCCGCTGGCGACATCGGCGCTGATGATGCGCTGCAGGTCGCGGGCGGCTTTGGCCACTACGGGCATTGGCGCGGATTGGCACACAGCCAGGGCCAGGAGGAGGCAGCGGTCTTCCAGTGGCAGCGACGTGTCCTTGCCTCCATGCCCGGAGACCGTCTCTCCGAACAGGGTGTCGAGTTTGTCTCGCCAGTCGGACATGGCGGACGTGATCCGTTCGAGCAGTCCGGCATCGAGCGCGGACCATGACGACGGGACGTCCATGGGGAGCGACGTGTCAGTCAGCCGTTCGTGTTCCCGCCACGCCAGCATGATCGAGTCCGCGGTGCGGACCGCTTCCACGGCGTCGAGACGGCTTATCGAAGCCTTGCTCTTGTCGACGGAGTGAAGGTAAGCAATCAGCCCAGCGGCCTCGCGAGCCCTCAGCCGGGCTTCCACGACACCCTGGGCCGGCGGCGGCTCGGTGACGTGGACGATGTGAATGCCGGATTGGACCGAGGCGTAGTGATCAGTCCAGAGATCCTTGGCCACGTTCAGGACGAGGTAGGAGCCGAGTCTTTCCAGAAGCCCGGCATGCTCTTCCAACATGGTGAGGAAATCGGCCGAGATCCGGTCGTGCTCAGGGTCCTTGAGGTCGACCTGGTAGGCGTGGCGCTCCTCGGCGGGAAGCCAGCCCACTTTGGGTGTCTTCCAGTCCGCGTCCAGTTTCACGATGTCGGTCTCCTCGCCCGTGTGCTCGGCGAGGAGGTGCAGGGCCAGGGTGGTCGATCCGTACGACCGCGGGGCGACGATGATCAGTACGTGCTTCGGCGGGTGTAACCCCGCCGGATCCAGAGCCTGCTGCCACGTCTCTGCCCATTGGCCTTCGCGGGCGATCGGCTCCTGCTTGATCCGGTGACGAGAAAGTGTGGAGCCTTCGAGGATGCCCGGTTTGCGGGTCTCGTTGATGATCTTGTCGGCGTGGTTGACGAAAAACTCCGGCCGGTTCACCGTGATCGGTGCCGGCCCAGTGTCCGGTACGGGGGGCACGACGAACGCTGCCGGGGTGGCTCGGCTGGCGCCAACGGGCTCCGTGCCTTCAGGGGCGCTATTGCTTGGGTCCAGCGGACGCGGAGCCATGCCATCCGCTCCCGTCGACGGAGACTCGAGCTCGTCGGGAGAGCGGCGCGGAAAAGGGAATTGGTCATCGGACATGCGCTCTCTGGTTCCTTTCGATGCGGCTCGGTGCGAGGGCACGGGCACGATCAGATCCGGCGCCGGTCGATGCGCATCGTTCCGACGGTGTTGATCACGGTGGTGTCGGTCATTTCGCCGTTGAACTGGAAGATGGCGCCAGTCGGGCTGTTTGAACCGGCCGACGACGTCGGCGCGGTTGTTCCACCTCCGCCTCCGAGGGGCTCCGGGCTGATGAGCGGTGCGAGGGCTTGCGGTGTCATCTGGGGAACGAACAGCCAGCACGGCTCCTCGAATGTCTTGCCGTGCACCCGCGCCGTGGCGCTGAGGAAGCGTTCCTCGTCGAGGTCCGGTGTCCGTCCCGCGCGGACGGTCCGCCGGAACGCCGCCTCCGAGACGACGGCGGCCAGAAAGCCGCCTTGGTGTTCCCGGGCCACGGTGAGGCCCGCGCGCACGACCTGGCTGTCGAGCAGTCGGCACACCTCGTTGATGGCATCGCCACGATGGTCGGGCAGGGAGAGCGGGCCGACATGCACAGCGGCACGCAGTCGGATCGCTGGTGCGTTGGCGAGCCGTTCACGGTCGTAGCGGACGAGCGCTGTGTGCAGGTGTTCCAGCAGTGGGTCGACCAGCCGTGCGATGTCCTTGGCCGGCATGACGAAGATGGCTCCATCTCCGGTGTCCTTGAATGCACCGGGCCGGTCTCGTGGATCCTGCAGTCCAACGTGGGTCAGCACATTGGTGAGGACGTCATCCAGATCGGAACGGATGGGCGCCATCTTCGCTTCCGGAATCTGGCTGTAGCCCTGCATATCCACGGCCAGGAGTGCCTGCTCCGGTGGCACGTCGACGGACGAAGGTGAGGGAATGGGCACGCTGTCACCGACCTTTCGGTCACGACGGAGGAATCGAGTGCCCCATGCTGATCGGCCCGGGCACGCTCTGGTGCCCACTACTGGGCACCGCCCGGGTGCGGCCGGTCACATCGTGCTGCGGGCGTGGGCCGTGATCGATGTGATGTCATGGATCAGTAGTCCGCCGCCCGGATCCGTCTCCAGCCAGCCCTCTTCCCGCCACGGCTTGATCGCCGTACCGACGGCGTTGCGGGACGCACCGATCATCTGGGAGAGCTCTTCCTGAGTCAGGCGGACACTGACCGCTGGCTGATTCGTTGCAGCTGCGTCCACGAGCCGGCGAAGGGCACCGGCCAGGCGTACGGGAACACACGCGGTGGCGAGTTCGAGCCTGACGGCTTCGGACTCCCTGACCCGCGCGATCGCATGGCGTAGCAGCGGGTTGAGTAGGTCGTTGCTCTCGACAAAGGAAAGGAAATCGGGGGCCGGAATGAGGTGCACATGGCAGGATTCCGCGGCGATCACAGAAGCCGAACGGGGCTGCGCATCCAGGACGGCCAGTTCGCCGAGCAGCTCACCAGGGCCGCGTATCGCGAGCAAGGCCCGTTCCCCGTTCGGCCCCGTCAACGTCACGAGGGTCGACCCCGAAGCCAGCAAGACCACATGGGTACCGGGATCCCCCTGCCGCAGGAGGACACTGCGGGCCGGGCGCACCCGCATGGGGGCGAGGGTACGCAACTGAGACCACAGACTCTCGCCGATCACTGCCATGTGCGACTGATACATATCCCCCCAAACGTAGGGACCAACCCATAGAGGGTGAGATTTTCAGGAAGTGAGGAAGGTGAGCAACAGGACCAATCCGGCCACACTGATTGCGGCCACGGTGAGATCGACGGCCACCTTGACCGCCCGGAACTTTCGGCGCGCAAGGGTGGTCAGGGCAGTCTCACGTTCCGGTATCTCGGCGCAGCTCACTGGACGTGGCGGTAGGGCTGACGACGAGTGCCTGCTTCCGCTGCCTCCACCGACGAACTCCTCACGCCAAACGAGCCCGTCGTCCTTCGGGAAGATGGGGCGCAGGGCCATCAGTGCCGATACCAGGGCTGCCCCGAGCAGTGCGCCCACCAGCGCCACAGCCACGCTGAGCATGCGCGACGAGTTCACCGGTGCGGCCAGCGCCATCCCTGCCGTGATCGCAAGTAGGGCACCGGTTACTCCACTCAGTGCTGTTGCTTTCGTATCCGCGCGCTGCACCTCGACGAACATCCTGTTGTCATCACTCGCAGGTGCACCGGTTGTTGTCGAGACGTGCAGCGGGACGTTCTGCGACTCGGGTTCTTCCACTGCCTTCTCCTTGTCGTTGCCTTGCGGCTTGGAGTAGCAGTCTGGGCAGGCGGCCGGAACGCAGCTGCCCACCAGGTGGTAGCGATCGCGATCGATCGGTCACAGTCGGGAGCCTGGTTTGGTTTGAACCACGAGGCTGCCCGGACCGAGTGCTCCGCAGGCGACGGTGGGGCAGCCAGTGGCGGGTTCACTCGACCACCTAATGCTCTGGGGCCGGATGAAGCCCCAGGCTGCCGGGTTCGTCGAACGACTTTCAGGTCGATGCAGATGGCTCCGTGCTCAACGAAGTGCTTACCTGGCGCATCGTCAGGTAAGTCAGCATCTGGTCAGCATGAGTCCTCACATACTCCGAGGCGGGTGCTCACGCGGGTCCTTGGGCGGCGATGGCATAACAGCCGGATTCTACGCGGAAGCGCAGGTGGGGAACCTTCTAGCCCAAGAGGGATCGATGTTCCTCAGCATCTTCGAGTGTGAGGAGTGTCGGTGTACAGTGAACAACGCCCCTGACCTGCAGAAAGTTGGCGGGGAGCCGTCTTCTAGGAGTCCAAAGTGCTGCGCACTGTTCTCAAGTCCAAGATCCACCGCGCCACCGTCACCCAGGCCGACCTGCACTACGTCGGCTCGGTGACCATCGACGCCGAGCTGCTGGACGCCGCCGATCTGCTGCCCGGTGAGCTCGTGCACATCGTGGACATCACCAACGGGGCCCGGCTCGAGACGTACGTCATCGAGGGGGAGCGGGGGTCCGGGGTGATCGGGATCAACGGGGCCGCGGCGCATCTCGTGCACCCCGGTGATCTGGTGATCCTCATCAGTTATGCCCAGGTCACCGACGCCGAGGCGCGGTCGCTGCGGCCCCGGGTCGTGCACGTGGACGGCGACAACCGTATCGTCGCTCTGGGCGCCGACGCGTCCGAGCCGGTACCGGGCTCGGACCAGGAGCGCAGCCCGCAGGCCGTGTCGGCCTGACCGTACTGACCCGGCGATCCCGCGGGGACGAGGAGCGTGGCCGTGAGTGACATCGAGATCCGTGACGACCGGGCAGCCGGACGGCTGGAGGCGGTCGCTGCCGGAGAGGTCGTCGGGCGCATCGAGTACTTCGTGCTCGACGCCCCCGAGCGCGCACTCGTCCCCGTCCACACGATCGTCGAACCGGCCCACGAGGGCCGGGGCATCGCCGGTTCCCTGGCCCGCGAGCTGTACGGGATGGCGCGGCGCGAGGGCACCACGGTCGCCCCGCTGTGCCCCTACGTCGTGAAGTGGGCCGAGCGTCACCCGGACCAGGCGCCAGCCGCCGACCCGGAGCTGCTGCGCGCGGCCAAGGAGTGGCTCGTGGCGCATCCGGGGCTGTTCTGACCGCGAAGCGAACCTGACCGCGGACACGGAGATCGAGGGGGCTCGCGTGCTGGCGCTGTTGCACACGTCAGCCGTCCACGTTCCGGTCTTCGACGCGCTGCGCGACGCGGCGCATCCGGGGCTGGAGCTGCGCCACCACGTCGACGCCGGACTGCTGGAGCGGGCGCGGGGCGAAGGGCCCGACGCGGTGGCCGGAGCCGTCGCGACCCTGCTGAGGCGGGCGGTGGCCGACGGGGCGCGCGCCGTGCTGTGCACCTGCTCCACCATCGGCGGCGTCGCCGAGACAGCGGGAGCCGCGGTCGGCGTCGGCGTGCCGGTGCTGCGTGTCGACCGGCCGATGGCCGCCGCGGCGGTCGCCGTCGGTCCGCGTGTCCTCGTGCTCGCCGCCCTGGAGAGCACACTCGCTCCCACGGCGGCACTGGTCGAGGAGGAGGCCCGGCGTGCGGGGCGGCCCGTGGAGGTGCGGACCCGGCTGGTGGGCGGCGCCTGGCAGCGGTTCGAGGCCGGTGACACCGACGGATACCTGCGACGGGTGACCGAGGCGGCCGACTCCGTGACCGGCGCGGACGTGATCGTCCTGGCCCAGGCGTCCATGGCGCCCGCCCGGGACGTGACGACGGTCCGCGTTCCCGTACTGGCCAGCCCCGGGCCGGGCCTCTCCGCCGCGGCGGCGGCCTGCGTGGGCCACCCGGACCCGCCGGTGCGCCCGGGCGTGGGAGATCGTACGGCCGGGTGAGTGGGGCGTCGGCCCTCGGGTAGGCGGGGGACAAGTCGAGAGAGCCGACGTCGACCGACTGGCCGGAGGACAGCGCCATGACGAACCCTTATCCGGATCCCGCCCCGCCGGGGCCCACTCCAGGACCGGCCCCGGAGCCGCCACAGCCGGCCCCGGACCCGGCGACGCCGCCGGTCCCCGGCCCGGAGCCGACCCCTCCGCCGCCGGCCCCGGGGCCGGGCCCGCAGCCCACGCCGCAGCCTCCGGGTCCCGGTCCGGAGCCGACTCCGCAGCCTCCGGGTCCCGGCCCGCAGCCCACGCCTCCCGGTCCTTCGCCGTCGCCGGTCCCGCCGGGGCCCGAGCCCGTGCCGAACCCCGAGCCGGGGCCACCGCTCACCTGAACGACGGGGCACACGGCTCGCGGGGCTGTTCCGGGACGGTGCTACGCGGTGACCTCCGACCGGTCCCCGCCCCACAGCGTGTGGAACGCGCCGTCCCGGTCCGTCCTGCGGTACGTGTGCGCCCCGAAGAAGTCCCGCTGCCCCTGGGTCAGCGCGGCGGGGAGCCGCTCGGCGCGCAGGGCGTCGTAGTAGGCGAGGGCGGCGGCGAAGCCCGGTGTCGGCACGCCCTGCCGGGTGGCGGCGACCAGGACCTCGCGCCAGTCGTCCTGCGCGGCGGCGATCTCCTGCGCGAAGGTCTCGTCCGACAGCAGGCTCGGCAGGTCCGGGCGGGCGTCGTACGCCGCACGGATGCGGTCCAGGAAGGCCGCACGGATGATGCAGCCGCCGCGCCAGATCGCGGAGACCGCGCCCAGGTCGATGTCCCAGCCGTACTCCTCGCTGCCCGCGGCGATCTCGTGGAAGCCCTGCGTGTATGACACGATCTTCGACGCGTACAGCGCCTGCTCGACGCGGTTGGCGAAGGCCGCCGCCTCCGACTCGCCCAGCGGGGACGCCTTCGGGCCGGCCAGGCCGCGTGAGGCCTCGCGCAGCGCCGCGTGGCCGGACAGCGACCGGGCGAAGACGGCCTCCGCGATGCCCGAGACCGGGACGCCCAGGTCGAGGGCGATCTGCACGGTCCAGCGGCCGGTGCCCTTCTGCTCCGCCTGGTCGACCACGACGTCCACGAACGGCGTGCCCGTCGCCGCGTCCACGTGGGACAGCACCTCGGCCGTGATCTCGATCAGGTAGGAGTCCAGGCGGCCGGTGTTCCAGGTGCGGAAGATCTCCGCGATCTGCGCGGGGGAGTACCCGGCGACGTCGCGCAGCAGCTGGTACGCCTCGCCGATCAGCTGCATGTCGGCGTACTCGATGCCGTTGTGCACCATCTTCACGAAGTGACCGGCGCCGTCGGGACCGACGTGCGTCACACAGGGAGCCTCGTCCGCCGCCTTCGCCGAGATCTTCTCCAGCATCGGCCCCAGCGAGTCGTACGACTCCTTCGAGCCACCCGGCATGATGCTGGGTCCGTGCAGCGCGCCCTCCTCGCCGCCGGAGATGCCGGTGCCCACGAAGTGGATGCCCTGCTCGCGCAGTTCGCGCTCCCGGCGGCGGGTGTCCGCGAAGTGCGCGTTGCCCCCGTCGATGATCATGTCGCCGGGTTCGAGGAGCGGGGCGAACTCCCGGATCACCGCGTCGGTCGGCTCACCGGCCTTCACCATGACCACCAGCCGTCGCGGCCGCTCCAGCGCCGCCACGAACTCCTTGGCGGTCTCGGTCGCGACGAAGTCCCCCTCGCTGCCGAACTCCTCCACCAGCGCGCGGGTGCGTGAAACGGTCCGGTTGTGCACCGCGACCGTGTAGCCGTTGCGGGCGAAGTTGCGGGCGAGGTTGCGGCCCATGACCGCGAGACCCGTGACGCCGATCTGCGCTGTACTGCTCATTGCGTTGGCTCCTCATGACCTTGGTGTCGGTGGTGCCCGTGTCCGCCAGTATCGTCAATTCCGCCGCTCGACCACGCTGACGTGCCGGTACGCCGGTGCACTTCGTGCTCTCAGGACTCCAGTACGAGGGGGAGGGGCCCGGCGCCTCACCGGGAGGACACCCCATCCGGCCAACGGCCGCGCGTTCCCGGCCACTCGGCGCGTTCAACCGGCCGGTTGCCGTCTTGTCATGGCCTGTTCCCCGCGCTTACTTTTGCCGCTCCTGACGCAATGTCGAAGGGGTCCCCCATGGCCGTACGCGGCCGGCACCGCCGGTATCAGCCGAACAGGATCAACCGCGCCTCACTGACCGTCACCGCGGGCGGCGCGGGACTGGCCCTCCCCCTCGTCGGCACCGGCACGGCGCACGCCGCCGACGTGGCGACCTGGGACAAGGTCGCCGCCTGCGAGTCCACCGACGACTGGGACGTCAACACCGGCAACGGCTACTACGGCGGGTTGCAGTTCACCCAGTCCACCTGGGAGGCCTTCGGCGGCACGCGGTACGCCCCGCGCGCCGACCTGGCCACCAAGGATCAGCAGATCGCCGTCGCCGAGAAGGTGCTCGACGCCCAGGGTCCGGGCGCCTGGCCGGTGTGTTCGCAGCGGGCCGGGCTGGCCCGCGGCGGTGACACGCCCGACCTCCGGCCGGCCGGGGGAGCGGGGAGCGAGAAGAGCCGCGAGCAGCTGACGACCCGAGCGGCGGAGAAGTCCGAAACCGTGAAGGACGTCCAGCCCCAGACCACGCCGCAGTCCCGGGCCGGCAAGGCCCGGATGTACACGGTGGTCACCGGCGACACCCTCTCCGGCATCGCGGACACCCACGAGGTCCGGGGCGGCTGGCAGCGACTGTACGAGGCCAACCGCCGCGCGATCGGATCCGATCCCGACCTGATCCTGCCCGGACAGCGCCTGGCACTGCGCGGCCAGGGGGCGGCCACGCCGTCCGATGCCGGGTCGGACCGGGGGACCGAGCAGCGGAAGGAAAAGCACAAGGAACGGCAGCAGGAGCCGAAACAGCAGCAGCAGAAGAAGCAGCAGAAGAAGCAGGAGCCGGAGCAGCGGAAGAAGCCGGCGAAGAAGTCGGAGCCGGAGCGGCAGAAGCACCAGGAGCAGCGGAAGGCGCCGAAGAAGTCGTCCACCGGCAGCGGCGGGGCCGGCGCCCACCAGGCCGTCGTCGCACCCGTCGACGCCGCCACCGGCACGCCGTACCACCAGGCGGGCTCCTCCTGGTCGAAGGGCTACCACACCGGCGTCGACTTCCCCGTGCCCACCGGCACCTCCGTGAAGTCGGTCGCGGCCGGCCACGTGGTCAGCGCGGGCTGGGGCGGTTCGTACGGCTACCAGGTGGTGGTCCGGCACGGCGACGGACGCTTCTCCCAGTACGCGCACCTCTCCGCGATCTCCGTGCGCAGCGGTCAGTCGGTCGGTGCCGGCCAGCGTCTCGGACGCTCCGGCTCCACGGGCAACGTCACGGGCCCGCATCTGCACTTCGAGGTGCGGACGGGGCCCGGTTTCGGTTCGGACGTCGACCCGCTGGCGTATCTGCGGGCCCGCGGCGTCAGGATCTGATCCGGACCCGTCGGCGGTCGAGCACGAGCGGCGGGATGAACAGGCCACCGTAGAGCGAGCCGTAGGCGAGCGTCGTGCCGTCAGGCTCCACCGGTGTCCGGGGGGCGTACGTCTCCTCCTCGGAGGGGACGGTGTCCGGGGCGGGTGACGGGACCGGGGAGGGCACGAAGACCTTGCCGGGCAGCCGGGGCATCGGGGCCACCGGCACCGTCGCCACCCCCGGGACCGCCGCGATCTCGGCGGCCACGGGCGCCGCCGCGACGGACGCGACCACCGGCGCCTGCCCGACCGCCGCGACCGCCGGCGCCTGCCCGACCGCCGCGACCGCCGCAGCCGCCGCACCGCTGTCCGGCGCCGCTGAAGCGACCCCACCGCTCATGGACGCCGAAGCCGCACCGTCCGCGACCGGCGCAGCCGCCGATGCCGCCACCCCGCCCACAGACACCGCGGCCACCGCACCCCCGTGCCGTCCCTCTGCCTCGCCCTCGTCCAGGGCGCCCCCGTCCAGAGCGCCCTCGGCCTCGGCGCCCTCCCGCGCGATCCGCTCCGTCGTCAGCATGATCAGTCCGCCGGCGGCGACGACCCCGCAGCTCAGGGCGAGCGCGGTGCCGGTCGTGCCGTAGCGGAACGTCTCGCCGAACATCGTGATGCCCACGACGGCGGCCACCACCGGGTTCACGACCGTGAGCGTGGCCAGCGGTGCGGCGAGACCGGCGCCCCGGTAGGAGGCCTGCGAGAGAACCATGCCGGCCGTGGCGAGTATCCCGATCACGGCCAGCGACGGCAGGTCGGCGGCGGACACCCCGCCGGTCCAGTCGACCGCGACCGTCTTGGTGAACACCGAGGACATGCCGAAGGCTATGCCGGACGCGGTCGCCAGCAGGATGCTCCGCACCGCCGGGTGCCGGTGCGCGGCCCGCCCCGCGATCATCAGCGCCACGAGCGCACCGCCGGTGACCAGGGCCACCGCCACCCGCTGCGCCGTGCTCAGCGACTGCGCGTCGGAGGCGCCGACCAGCGACAGCAGGCCGGCGAGGCCGACCGTCGCCATCAGCGCGCCCCGCCAGGCCGTCGCACCGGCCCTGCGGCCCACGAAGAACGCCGCCATGGGCAGCGCGAAGACGATGGTGAGCGCTCCCAGCGGCTGCACCAGGCTCAGCGGGCCGAGCGCGAGGGCGACCACGTGCAGCAGACCGCCGAGGCCGTTCAGCGACACCGCCGCCCACCAGGCGGGATGGCGCACGGGAGCGTACTGGGCACCCGGGGACGACGCCGCGACCTGCTCCTGCACGATCGCTCCGCCCGCGTACGCCACGGCGGAGACGAGCGACAGCAGCACGGACAACGCGAGGGCGCTCATCGGCTGCTCCTCTGCGTGAGGCGGGGGCACTGGGCCCGGCGCGGCGAACGGTCGTCATCCATGCACAACACGATGCCGCCTCAGGGTCTTCCCGTCGTCGTCCCTGAGCACTCATTGGGTCCTACTACCGATGGAGTACGCAGCCGCCGCCGTCCTCCCCAGGGTGGGCGACTTCCGTCTCCGGCCCCTGGCTCTGCCCCGTAGGGGCCCTGATACTACTGCTCCTCGTGGACCTCGATCCCGGACTCTCGGCTCTCCGCCCGCTCGGCGGCTTCTCCGTCCTGCGCGCCTCGCTGCCCCTGCCCCCGCCGGGGCCCGCCGCCCCCGTGCCGCTCGCCCACGCCTACACCTCCGCCGTGCAGTACGAGGGCGCGGCCGCGGACGTTCAGGTTCCGGTTCACCGGAGCGGCCCGCCGGCCGGTCCGCTGGACCTGCGCGTCCGGAAGGTGGCCGCCGCGCTCGCCGCTCCCGAGGTCCGGGTCGCCGCCTCCGTGGCCCACCAGGGGCTCGCGGCCCGCCTCTGGTCGGTGACCCTGGCCTGCGCCGTCCTCTACGGGCAGGTCCCCGACCTGGACCCCCGCCTGCTGCACTGGGACCCGGAGGCCACCGCACCCGACGACCTCTGGCTCCCCGAGGTGCACGCCCGGCCGGGGGACGCCGCCACCGTCGCGGACGTCGTGCTCACCGCGCATCTCGCACCCCTCGCCGAGACCGTGCACGCCCGCTTCGGGGTCGCGACCGGGCTGCTGCGCGGCAACACGGCCTCCGCCCTGGCCGGCGCCGGACGCGAACTGGACCGCTGGGCCCGCCGCCACGGCCGTACGGATGTCGCCGACCGGGCCCGGTCGCTCACCTCGGACCTGCTGGCCCACCCGCTGCTCGCCGGAGCCGGCACCCTCACCGGCACGTCCTTCCGCCGCCGCAGCTGCTGCCTGTACTACCGGGTGCCGGGAGGGGGAGTCTGCGGCGACTGCTGCTTCCCGAGTCCGCCCGCACCGGCCCGTTCCGTGCGCCCGCCCCGGACGGCCCGCCCCACGCGCTCTTCCCCCGGCGCCCGCTCTGGGTGACCATGAGGGTGACAGCCGCCGACAGGGGAGGTTCCGGGTGCGCGTGGGACTGCTGACGCGTGAGTTCCCGCCGGACGTGTACGGAGGCGCCGGAGTCCACGTGGAGTTCCTCGCCCGGGAACTCGCCCGTCTCGTCGACCTCGACGTGCACAGCTGGGGCGAGGGCCGCACCGACGGGGTGCTGCGCCACCGGCCCTGGCCGGCGCTCGACGGTGCCAACGACGCGCTGCGCACCTTCTCCGTCGACCTCGCCATGGCCGCCGCCCTCGAAGGCCGCGAACTGGTGCACTCCCACACCTGGTACGCCAACCTCGGCGGACACCTCGCCAAGCTCCTGTACGGCGTCCCGCACGTGATGACCGCCCATTCCCTGGAGCCGCTGCGCCCCTGGAAGGCCGAGCAGCTCGGCGGCGGCTACACCCTGTCCGGCTGGGCCGAGCGCACCGCCGTCGAGGCGGCCGACGCGGTGATAGCCGTGTCCGGCGCGATGCGCGAGGACATCCTCGGCTGCTACCCGGCCCTCGACGCCTCCCGGGTCCACGTCGTGCACAACGGGATCGACACCCAGCTCTACCGTCCGGACCACGGCACCGACGCACTGGACCGGATCGGCCTGGACCGCTCCCGCCCCTACGTCCTGTTCGTCGGCCGCATCACCCGCCAGAAGGGCGTGCCCCACCTGCTGCACGCGGTGCGGGACATCGACCCGGCCGCCCAGGTCGTGCTGTGCGCCGGCGCCCCCGACACCCCCGAGATCGATCAGGAGTTCCGCCGCCTGTTCGCCGAACTGAGCGGCGCCCGCGAGGGCGTCCACTGGATCCCGGGCATGCTGCCGCGCCCCGAGGTGATCCAGCTCCTGACGCACGCCGCCGTCTTCGTCTGCCCCTCCGTGTACGAGCCGCTCGGCATCGTCAACCTGGAGGCGATGGCCTGCGGCACCCCCGTGGTGGCCTCCCGGGTGGGCGGCATCCCCGAGGTCGTGGCCGACGGCGAAACGGGGGTACTCGTGCCGAGAGAGGGTGTCGGGGACGACGACTTCGAGGCGGGACTCGGGCGTGCGCTGGACTCCGTGCTCGGCGACCCGGACGCCGCCCGGCGCATGGGCGAGGCGGGCCGGGCGCGTGCGGTCGGGGAGTTCGGCTGGGACACGGTCGCGCGCCGCACGGTCCGGCTCTACGAGGAGATCCTCAAGCAGGCTTGAGCCGCCCCGCACCGGGGCGGCCGGGGACGAGGGTGAGGGGAGCGGCCATGCGTCGTGGAGGTCCTTCGGTGCTCGGCATCGTGCTGGCGGGCGGAGAGGGCAAACGCCTGATGCCCCTGACCACGGACCGGGCCAAACCCGCGGTCACCTTCGGCGGCACCTACCGGCTGGTCGACTTCGTCCTGTCCAACCTGGTCAACGGCGACATCCTGCGGATCTGCGTGCTGACCCAGTACAAGTCGCACTCCCTGAACCGGCACATCACCACCACCTGGCGGATGTCCAGTCTGCTCGGCAACTACGTCACGCCGGTCCCCGCGCAGCAGCGCCTCGGCCCGCGCTGGTACCTCGGCAGCGCCGACGCGATCCTGCAGTCCCTCAACCTGGTGCACGACGAACAGCCCGAATACGTCGCCGTCTTCGGCGCCGACCACGTGTACCGGATGGACCCGCGCCAGATGCTCGCCCAGCACATCGAGTCCGGAGCGGGCGTCACCGTCGCCGGGATACGGGTGCCGCGCGCCGAGTCGCCGTCCTTCGGCGTGATCACCCCGGGCTCCGACGGGCAGACCGTCACGGGCTTCCTGGAGAAGCCCGCCGACCCGCCCGGCCTCCCCGACGACCCGGGGTGCGTCTTCGCCTCGATGGGCAACTACGTCTTCACCACCAAGGCCCTCGTCGAGGCCCTGCACCGGGACGCCGAGGACGAGAACTCCGTGCACGACATGGGCGGTTCGATCCTTCCCCAGCTCACCGACCGGGGCGAGGCCGCGCTGTACGACTTCAGCGCCAACCACGTGCCGGGGGAGACCTCCCGTGACCAGGGCTACTGGCGGGACGTGGGGACGCTGGACGCCTACTACGACGCCCACATGGACCTCATCGCCGAGCGGCCCGCCTTCAACCTCTACAACCGCGACTGGCCGATCTACACCACCTCCACCCAGCTCTCGCCCGCCCGCTTCAACGCCGGCGGCATCGCCAGCGAGTCGATCATCAGCGCGGGCTGCCTGATCCGGGGGCAGGTCACCCGGTCCGTGCTCTCGCCGGGCGTGGTCGTCGACCCCGGGGCGGTCGTGCAGGGCTCGGTGCTGCACGACAACGTGCACATCGGCCGGGGCGCGGTGGTGCGCGGGGCGGTGCTGGACAAGAACGTGGAGGTGCCGCCAGGTGCGACGATCGGCGTCAACCCGCAGCGCGACGGCGAGTTGTACACCGTCTCCGAGGGCGGCGTGATCGCGCTGGGCAAGGGGCAGCGGGTGCTCTGACGGACGGAGACCGGACCGAGGGACCGGTCCGAGGACCGGGCGGACGGCGGCCCCGGGCGCGCGATACGCGCGTGGACCCCGGGGCCGTTGTCATGTCCCTGGACGCCAAGCGGAATCCGTGTTGTCATGCCTCTGCACCCTGCCGTTACATCGTTGTATGACATCGATGTCCGAGCCATCTGCCACCACCCGTTCTCGAGGAGAGGGTCAGTGCGCACCAAACGACTCAGAGACCGACTCGCGCTGCTGCTGGCGGCCGCACTCGGCGTCGCGGGACTCGCCGCCGTCCCGGCCGCACACGCCGCCGGCGACCACGACGCCGCGGAGATCCACGGACTGATGGGCGAGTACTACACCCAGTCCGCCCCCGGCGCCTTCGACTTCCACGAACTCAAGGCCACCGGCTTCGATCCCCAGGTCGACTTCAACAGCCTGGAGCCGCGACTCGCCTTCGCCACGGGGCAGTCGGACGACGTGAACGTCCGCTGGACCGGCAAGCTCGTCCCGGAGAAGACCGGAGCCCACACCTTCTCGATCACCGGTGACAACGGCTTCCGTCTCTGGATCGGCGGACAACTCGCCATCGACCACTGGGTCGACGACTGGGACCGCGAACAGACCTCCCAGCCCGTCGAGCTGACGGCCGGCCAGTCCTACGACATCAAGCTGGAGTACTTCGAGCACTACGGCGGCTCCAACCTCCACCTGCGCTGGACCGAGCCCGGCGGCGGCAAGGAGGCCGTCCCGCAGTCGGCGTTCCGCCTGCCCGACGGCTTCGACTACGACGGCGCGACGGCGACCACCGTCCAGTCCACCGGCCGCACCCTCAGGCTCGACTTCGCGAGCCCTCTCGCCGCGCCCCCGGCCGGACTCGCCGACCACCTCGAAGCGGTGATCGGCGGCGCCACGTGGCCGCTCGGGGAGACCCGCCTCGACCCCGCCGACCCGAGCGCCCTGCTGGTCGCCCTCGACGAGCCCGTCGTCGGCAACAAGAACGGCGACGCGCCCGGCACCGCCGACGTCCGCTACGACGGCGAAGGCGGCCTCACCGACACCGAAGGCAACGTTGTCAACGCCTTCTGGAGCAGCGGCGGCAACAAGTCCACCTACGAACTGCGCACCGACTGGGCCGACGAGGTGGGCCCGGACAACGCCCTGCCGGAGTACCCGCGCCCGCAGCTCACGCGCGACGACTGGCAGAACCTCAACGGCCGCTGGCAGTTCGCCGCCGCCGAGGCCGGCGAGCAGCCGCCGGTCGGCAAGGACCTCAAGGAGCGCATCCTCGTCCCGTACCCGGTGGAGTCCCAGCTCTCCGGCGTCCAGCGGCACGAGGACCGCATGTGGTACCGCCGCACCTTCACCGTGCCCCGCGACTGGCACATCGGCTCCTCGCAGCGGCTGCAGCTGAACTTCGGCGCCGTCGACTGGCAGTCCGAGGTATATGTCAACGGCACCAAGGTCGCCGAGCACAAGGGCGGTTACGACAAGTTCGGCGCCGACGTCACCGACGCCCTCAAGCCGGGCCGCACCCAGGAGCTGATCGTCGGCGTCTACGACCCGACGGACGCGGCGAACGGCGAGAACCCGCCGCTCGGCAAGCAGCGCCTGGACCCGAGCGGCATCTGGTACACGCCCAGCTCCGGCATCTGGCAGACCGTCTGGATGGAGCCCGTCGCGCGTGACCACGTGGACTCGCTCAAGCTCACCCCGCACGTCGACGGCGCGGCGAGCACCCTGACCGTCGAACCCCGGGGCGTGCGCGACGGCGTGCGCGTCGAGGCCACGGCGTACGCGGGGCACCGCAAGGTCGCCACGGTGAGCGGCCGCACCGGCGAGCCGCTGACCCTGAAGATCCGCGACCCGCACCTGTGGTCGCCCGACGACCCCTTCCTGTACGACCTGAAGGTCACCGTCGGACGCGACCGCGTCGGGAGCTACTTCGGGATGCGCTCCGTCGCCGTGCAGAAGGTGAACGGTGTTCCGCGCACCATGCTCAACGGTGAGCCGGTCTTCATGATGGCCACGCTCGACCAGGGCTTCTGGCCCGACGGACTGCACACCGCGCCCACCGACGAGGCCCTCGCCTCCGACCTGAGGCTGCACAAGCGGCTCGGCTTCAACTCGGTGCGCAAGCACATCAAGGTCGAGCCCGACCGCTGGTTCTACTGGGCCGACCGGCTGGGCCTCATGGTGTGGCAGGACATGCCCGCGATGACCGCCGGCAAGAACCCGTCGACCGCCGCCCGCGCCGAGTACGAGCACGAGATGAAGGAGATGATCGACGAACACGTCAGCCACCCGTCGATCGTCATGTGGGTCACCTTCAACGAGGGCTGGGGCCAGTACGACATCGGCCGCGTCGCCGCCCAGGCCAAGGCCTGGGACCCGACCCGGCTCGTCAACAACCAGTCGGGCCTGAACCTCGGCGCCGACGGAGGCGCCGGCGACATCATGGACGAGCACGGCTACCCGAGCCCCGCGCTGCCGCCCTCCCCGGACGGTGAACGCGCCCTGGTCGCAGGCGAGTACGGCGGCCTCGGTCTCGCGGTGCCCGGACACGCCTGGTCCGTGCAGCAGTCGTACGTCGACGTCGACCCGAAGACGTACACGGACGACTACCTCACCAAGCTGGACGAGGTCCGCGCCCTGGCCTGCCGGGGCGGCAACGGCGCCGTCTACACCCAGATCTCGGACGTCGAGGGCGAGCTGAACGGCCTGACGACGTACGACCGCAAGGTGCTCAAGCCGGACGTCGAGCGGGTGAGGGCCGCCCAGGAGGCCCTCATCCACGACGCGTCCCAGCCCACCCCGGCGGGCTGCACCGCCTGATCACCCGCTCCCGAAGAAGAAGACCGCACGACACCGCAGACCTTCCGGAGGTCACCGCAGATGAGAGCCACCCGGCGTCTGCGGCTGTGCGTCGCCGGGGTGGTGGCAGCGTCCGCGCTGCTCACCGCCCCGGCGGCCCAGGCCGCCCCGACGACCGACCAGCACCTGACCGACCTCGTGAACCCGTTCATCGGGACGGAGAACGAGGGCAACACCTATCCCGGCGCCGCCGTGCCCTTCGGCATGGTGCAGTTCTCGCCGGACACCGGCCACAACACCGGCTACGACCACTCCGACACCCACATCCGCGGCTTCTCCCTGGTCCACCTCTCCGGCGTCGGCTGCGGACTCGGCGGCGACCTGCCGGTGCTGCCGACCACCGGCGACATCACCGAGACGGACTACGCGAAGTACGCCGCCCCCTTCAGCCACGACGACGAGGAGGCGAGCCCCGGCTACTACCGGGTCGGTCTCGGCTCCGGCGTCGGCGCGGAACTGACCGCCACCGAGCGCACCGGCGTGCAGCGCTACACCTTCCCGGCCACCGACAAGGCCAACGTCCTGCTCAACGCCGGCCAGTCGCTGCACAAGAACATCAGCACCGAGGTCGAGGTCCTCGACAGCCGCACCGTGCGCACCGCGATCACCGGCAGCGGCTTCTGCCAGGACACGAAGCCGTACACCGTCTACACGATCACCCGCTTCGACCGCCCCTTCGCCTCCTACGGCACCTGGGACGACGGCACGGTCACCGCGGGTGCGAAGCGCGGCGGGGACGGCGCCTACGTCCGCTTCGACACCACGAAGGACCGCACCGTCGAGGCCACCACCGCCCTGTCCTACGTGGACGCGCGCGGCGCCGCGCTCAACCTGCGCGCCGAGGGGGGCCACTCCTTCGACACCGTGCGCCGCGGCGCCGAGCACAGCTGGGAGCAGCGGCTGGACGACGTGAAGGTCCGCGGCGGCGACGACACCCTGCGCCGTACCTTCTACTCGTCCCTGTACCGGTCCTTCCTCGCGCCCAACGTCGGCAGCGACGCCGACGGCCGCTACACCGGCTGGGACCAGGAGATCCACCGCGCCAAGGGCTTCACGTACTACCAGAACTGGTCCCTGTGGGACACCTACCGCACCCAGTCCCAGCTCCTCGCGCTGCTCGCGCCCCGCGAGGCACGGGACATGGCGATCTCCGTCATCAAGATCGACGAGGAGAGCGGCTGGCTGCCCAAGTGGGGCTACGGCACCGTCGAGACCAACATCATGACCGGCGACCCGGTGACCCCCTTCCTCACCAACGCCTACCAGCAGGGCCTCCTGCACGGCTGGGAGGAACGGGCCTACCGGGCCCTGAAGAAGAACGCCGACGGCGTCCCGCCCGCCGACTCGCCGGCCGTCGGCCGGGAGGCCAACCGGGAGTACCTCGCCGACGGCTTCGCGCCGTACGTCAAGGGCCGCCCGCACGCCAAGCCCGGCGACTCCGACTACGACCACGGGGCCTCCGCGACCCTGGAGTACGCCCTGTCCGACGCCATGCTCTCCCGCATGGCCCGCGACCTCGGCCACGGGGCGGACGCGAAGCGGTACGCCGAGCGGGCCCAGAGCTACCGGAACGTCTTCGATCCCTCGACCGGCTTCTTCCGCGCCCGCGACGCCGAAGGCGCCTTCACCGGCCCGGCCGACCCGGCGCAGAGCGAGGGCTTCCACGAGGGGACGTCCTGGCAGTACCAGTGGCTGGTGCCGCAGGACCTGCCCGGCATGATCGACCTCATCGGCGGCACCGAGGCCGCGACGGACCGGCTCGACTCCTTCTTCGCCTACGACCAGCTCCTCGCCGACCCGGCGAAGACCGCCCGCGAGGTCTGGGTGAACGGGCCGTACGACTACTACAACGCCGACAAGTACAACCCGCAGAACGAACCCGACCTCATCGCCCCGTACACCTACCTGTCGACCGGGCAGCCCTGGAAGACGACCGACGTGGTGCACGCGGCGCTCACCCTGTTCACGGACGCGCCGACCGGGATGACCGGCAACGACGACCTCGGGACCATGTCCGCCTGGAACGTCCTGTCCTCGATCGGCGTCTTCCCGATCCAGCCCGGCTACGACACCTGGGGCCTGTCCACCCCGGTGTTCGACCGCGTCGACCTCACCCTCGACCGCCGCTACTACCCGCGCGGCGCCCTGACAATCACCGCGCCCGGCACCTCGGACACCGACCGGTACATCCAGTCGGCCCGTACCGACGGCTCCGCCTACGCCCGGACGTGGCTGACGACGGACGCCCTGCGCTCGGTGCGGACGCTCGCGTTCACGGTCGGCCCGCAGCCGTCCGGGTGGGGAACCTCGGCTCAGGCGGTGCCGCCGCCGCTGACCTGAGCCGGCCCGGGCACAGTCGTCCCATGAGCCACCCCGGTCCCGTCCCTGCCCGCAGGGGCGGGACCTTGCTCTCTTGTTCACCGAGCGTAGCGTGATCGTACTTGACCGTAATCGGCGGAGAGCGATTGACTGCTTGTCCACCCGTCGTCCATGCGAGGCAGCACCTTGACTCCTCCCGATCCACTCGCCCCCCTCGACCTGGCGTTCTGGAACATCGAGTCCGCCGAGCACCCCATGCACCTGGGCGCGCTCGGCGTCTTCGAGGCCGACTCGCCCACCGCGGGTGCCCACGCCGCGGACCTGCTCGCGGCCCGCGCTCCCGCGGTGCCCGGACTGCGGATGAGGATCCGGGACACGTGGCAGGCGCCGACGGCCCTGCGGCGGCCGCTCACGTTCGGCGGCGCGACCCGCGAGCCCGACCCCCGCTTCGACCCGCTCGACCACGTACGGCTGCACGCCCCGGCCACCGACTTCCACGCCCGGGCCGGGCGTCTCATGGAACGTCCGCTGGAGCGCGGGCGGCCGCCGTGGGAGGCCCATGTGCTGCCGGGCGCGGACGGCGGGTCCTTCGCCGTGCTCTTCAAGTTCCACCACGCCCTGGCCGACGGGCTGCGCGCCCTGACCCTGGCCGCCGGCGTCCTCGACCCGATGGACCTGCCCGCCCCACGGCCCCGCCCCGAGCGGCCGCCGCGCGGCCTCGTGCCGGACGTGCGCGCGCTGCCCGACCGGCTGCGCGGCCTCCTGTCGGACGCCGGGCGCGCCCTGGACATCGGCGCCGCCGCCGCGCTGTCCACCCTCGACGTGCGCTCCTCGCCCGCCCTCGTCGCCGAGTCCTCCGGCACCCGCCGCATCGCGGGCGTCTCCGTCGACCTCGACGACGTGCACCACGTCCGCAAGACCACCGGCGGCACCGTCAACGACGTACTGATCGCGGTCGTCGCCGGCGCCCTGCGCCGCTGGCTCGACGAGCGCGGCGACGGCAGCGAGGGCATCGAGCCCCGGGCCCTCATCCCCGTGTCCAAGCGCCGCCCGCGCACCGCCCACCCCCAGGGCAACCGGCTCTCCGGGTACCTCATGCGGCTGCCGGTCGGCGATCCCGACCCGCTCTCCCGCCTCGGCACCGTCCGCGCCGCCATGGACCGCAACAAGGACGCCGGACCGGGCCGCGGCGCCGGAGCCGTCGCCCTGCTCGCCGACCACGTGCCGGCGCTCGGGCACCGGCTGGGCGGACCGCTGGTCTCGGGCGCCGCCCGGCTCTGGTTCGACCTCCTGGTCACCAGCGTGCCCCTGCCCAGCCTCGGGCTGCGGCTCGGCGGACACCCGCTGACCGAGGTCTACCCGCTGGCGCCGCTGGCCCGCGGCCACTCCCTGGCGGTGGCCGTCTCCACGTACCGCGGACGGGTCCACTACGGTCTGGTCGCCGACGCCGAGGCGGTGCCGGACCTCGACCGGTTCGCCGCCGCTCTGGCCGACGAGGTGGAGACGTTGCTCACGGCCTGCCGTCCCTGACCCCGGCGGGTTTGGATCCGCGCCCCGCGCTGAATAAAATCCGCTGTTCGACAGCGGTCGCCCTCCGAGCGCCGCAACGGTGACCAGGGAACGGCAGCGGCGATGACGGTGACACAGGACGGTTCGGCGACCACGGACGAGGTGGCCGCCTCCGCGTACGGCCCCGGCATCGACCCGGAGCGGCTCGCGGTCTGCCTGAGCGTCCTGGAGGAACTCGACGGGATCGACGTCGACCACCCGGACGCGATCCGGGTCCGCCGGGCCACCTCGCACATCTACCGCACGGTCAAGCAGCGCCGCCGCCAGGAGCGCCGTGCCGCCAAGACCGCCCACGACAGGGCGGTCACCGAGGCCACCGCCACCGGGTCCGCCGAACGCATCGACGACGAGACCGAGGGCCTGCTGCCCTCCTCGCGCACCGAGGAGGGCACGATCGCGGGGATACTGCAGCGCCCCCGTTCCTGCTACATCTGCAAGCAGCGCTACACCGAGGTCGACTACTTCTACCACCAGCTCTGCCAGGACTGCGCCGCCGAGAACCGGTCCCGCCGCGACGCCCGCGCCGACCTCGCCGGCAAGCGCGCGCTGCTCACCGGCGGTCGCGCCAAGATCGGCATGTACATCGCGCTCAGGCTGCTGCGCGACGGCGCGCACACCACGATCACCACCCGTTTCCCGAAGGACGCCATCCGCCGCTTCAAGGCGATGGACGACTCCGCCGACTGGATGCACCGCCTGGAGGTCGTCGGCATCGACCTGCGCGACCCCGCCCAGGCCGTCGCCCTCGCCGAGCAGGTCGCCGAGCGGGGCCCGCTCGACATCCTGATCAACAACGCCACCCAGACCGTGCGCCGTCTGCCCTCCGCCTACGCCGCGCTGGTCGAGGGCGAGAGCGCCCCGCTGCCCGCCGGCGAGCTGCCCGCCCACCACGTGATCGGCGCCTTCAACTCCGGCGCGGTGGACGGGCTGGCCGCCCTGCCGCTGGGCGCCTCCGGGCTCGACGCGCAGAAGGTGGCCGACCTCGCCCTGGTCGCCGGCAACGCCAGCGTCGTCCGGCACCGCGAGGGCACCGCCATCGACGCGGGCGGACTGGTCCCCGACGTCGTCGACTCCAACACCTGGGTCCAGACCATCGAGCAGATCTCGCCGGTGGAGCTGCTGGAGACCCAGCTGTGCAACTACACGTCGCCGTTCATCCTCATCAGCGCGCTGCGCGCCTCGATGGCCGAGGCCGCGCGCAGGGCGCCCGCGGGACGCGCCTACGTCGTCAACGTCTCCGCGATGGAAGGCGTGTTCGCCCGCGGTTACAAGGGCGCCGGACACCCCAACACCAACGCGGCCAAGGCCGCCATGAACATGGTGACCCGGACCAGCGCCCAGGAGATGTTCGACTCCGACCGGATCCTGATGACCTCCGTGGACACCGGCTGGATCACCGACGAGCGCCCGCACTACGACAAGCTGCGCCTGGCCGAGGCCGGCTTCCACGCCCCGCTCGACCTGATCGACGGCGCCGCCCGCGTCTACGACCCCATCGTGCGCGGCGAGGCGGGCGAGGACCTGTACGGCGTCTTCCTCAAGGACTACGCGCCCGGGAAGTGGTGACGCGGCCTCAGTCCACGAGACCCAGCCGCGAGTTCCGGGCCGCCGTCAGCTCCAGTACCGTGCGCCAGTCCTCCAGGACCCCGGCGTCGAAGGCGGCGGTGCGGGCCTCGTCGTCCGCCTGGCGCAGGCTGGCCAGGTCGTCGTCGTGGGCCCACGCCTCGGGGTGGGCCTGACGGCGCACCAGGCGGGCGACGCGGGCGCCGAGCAGGGGCCGTACCGCGTCGGCGGTCCGGGACGCCGGGTCGCCGGGCCACAGCAGCCGGCCGACGGGGGAGACCAGTCCGGCGAGCTGCAACTCCTTGTCGGCCGGGTGGCGCCGGCGCAGCAGCGCGGCCGTCCGCAGCGCGTGCCCGTGCGCATCCCCGGCTCCGTCACCGGGCCCGCCCCCGGGCTCGGCTGCCGCCCGCCCGCCCCGGCAGGCGTACAGCAGGTCCATCAGCTCCTCGACGCTGCGCAGTTCCATGCCTCGGTCCTCCCACGAGACAGCCGTTGCCGACGGGCAGCAGACCATGGCGAGCTTGCGACGCAGCCAACGGCACCTGAACTGTGCGGCCCGCCACGGCGGGCAATCGAAGGTGTGGACGTCCCCGTGGGCCGAACGGGTGACTCGCGCACGGTGCGGAAGTGAACGTTCCGGGGCAGACTTGGGCCAACTGCGCACCGTTCGAAGGGCAATGCTTCTCCCATCTTTCGAGCCCCATAGAGCGCACCCCCGCTCATTTGGTTAGTCTGGATCGGACGGGCGGCAGGAGAGGGCACTACCCGCACCCAAGGTCCGTCATGGGACAAGCCGGTCGACAACGGCCTGCTTCCGAACGAGTTGCCGGCGCCACCGCGTCCTGACTGCATCCGACTCACATCCCAGCGGGCGCCGAGTGCCGGACAGGAGACTGGCGCGCAGAGCCCTCGAGGGTGACCCGACACATAAGGAGTGCGCGGTGACACCGGAAACGACGACGAACCCGGAGCAACGCATCGAAGAACGCGGCGGACGTGGCCGCCGGCCCGGCGAGATCGGCATCCTCGACGTGTGGGCGCGCTCCGCCCCGATCCGCCTGGCGGGTTACGAGGACGACCTCGCCGAGCCGCACATCCTGCCGAGCGTGGACTGACCCGCCCGGGCCGTCCGCCGAGATCGCCCGCGCATGGGCGTGCCAGACTCACGCCCATGCTGATCAGGGAAGCCACGGCCGGCGACTGGCCGCACATCTGGCCCTTCTGGCACCGCATCGTCGCCGCCGGCGAAACGTACGCCTGGGACCCGGACACCTCCGAGGAGGACGCCCGGGCCCTGTGGATGAACCCCGCCAAACGCGTCTACGCGGTCGAGGACGACACCGGCGCCGTCGTCGCCTCCGCCTACGTCACCCCCAACTACGGCGGTCCCGCCGCCCGCATCGCCAACGCGGGGTTCATGGTCGACCCCGACCGGGCGGGGCGGGGCACCGGACGGGCCCTCGCGGAGCACGTCCTGGCGGCCGCCAGGGCCGACGGCTACCGGGGCATGGTCTTCAACGCCGTCGTCGAGACCAACCCCGCCGTGCGGCTGTGGACCTCCCTCGGCTTCACCGTCCTGGGCACGGTGCCGGACGCCTTCGACCACCCGCGGCACGGGCGGGTCGGCCTGCACATCATGCACCGCGCCCTGTAGGACGACCGCGTCCCGCAGGACCACCGCGCCCTGAAGCCGTCATCGGCCGAGCGGCGCCGTCCGCCGCCAGGGCCGCAGCGCCTCGATCCGCTCCGCCAGCTCCAGCAGGGCCGCCTCCGACCCCGGGCGCCCCACCAGCTGCACGGAGCGGGGCGCGCCCGAGTCCGGCGTGTCCAGCGGCACCGACATCGCGGGCCAGCCGGTCAGGTTCCACGGCGGCGTGAACGGCGAGTACGCGGAATTCGCCACCATGTTGCGCAACCAGCCCCGCTCGTGCCAGGGACCGGCCTCGGGGGAGCGGCGGGCCAGCGCGGGGGTGAGCAGGACGTCGTACTCGGCGAAGAACGGCTCCAGGCGCCGGCGCAGCCGCTCCCGGTCCACGCCGGTCGCCACCCGGCCGACGAAGCGCCGCCCGAGCGCCGCGTGCACCCGCGTGCGCCGGGTCAGCAGCCGCCGGTCCAGGCCCCGCGCGTCCACCGACGTGCCGGCCGTCCAGTGGGTCAGGGCGGTCAGGCTCAGCGACGCCGGGTAGGGCGGGTCCGCCCGCCGTATCTGGTGCCCCGCCTTCATCAGGACCCCGGCCGCCTCGCGCACCGCGTGCGCGTACGGCCGGGCGACGGGGACGCCGGCCACCGGGCTGCGCAGCGAGGCGGCGACGCGGAGGGCGCCGGAGTCCTCGCGGTCCGGCAGTGCCCGGTCCGCCAGGACGGCGAGCATCAGACGGGCGTCCTCGACCGTCGTGGCCAGCGGCCCGTTCTCGGACATGCCGAACCAGTCGACCTCGCCGATGCCGGCCGGCACGACGCCGTGACCCGGTTTGAGGGTGACCAGACCGCAGTTGGCCGCGGGTATGCGCAGTGAGCCCATGCCGTCGTTGCCGAGCGCGAGCGGCACCATCCCGGCGGCGACCGCGGCCGCGCTGCCGCCCGACGAACCACCCGCGGAGCGGGCCGGGTCCCACGGGTTGCGGGCGGTGCCGAGCAGCCCGTCGGTGGTGCCGAACACGCACAGCTCCGGCACGTTCGTCAGCCCCACCACCACCGCGCCGGCCGCTCGCAACCGCGCCACGGTGACGTGGTCGGCGTCCGCGGGCGTGTGCGACGTGGCGGCCGAGCCGACGCGCATGGTCTCCCCGCGCACCGCGAGGTTGTCCTTGACCGCGACCGGCACACCGGCCAGCGGCAGTTCGCCCAGATCGCCCCGGGCCCCCACCTCCTCGGCCTCGGCGAGCGCCGCCTCGGCCCGGACCGTACGGAAGGCGCCGACACGGCCGTCCAGCCGGTCGATGCGGGCCAGGTGCTCCGCCACCACCTCGCGGGGCCCGGCCCGCTTCTCCCGTACGGCGGTGGCTATCTCGACGGCGGTACGGCCGGCCCAGTCGGTCACGGAGGTCTCCTCGGGGTGCGGGAACCGGGATGCGGGATTACTGGTGAGTACGCAGGACAGTACTCTGCTCGTCCCGGCGCCCGTACGTCGAGAGAGCGGGCCGCCCGGTCGTCCCGCGCTCCCGCTCACACCGGCCGGGCCGGCCCCGTGCTGTCCCGCGAGATCAGCCGCGGAAGCGGCACCCGCACCGTCCGGGCCGGGCCGCCGTCGAGGAGGGCGGTCAGCTCCGTCGCCGCCGTGCGGCCGAACTCCACGCTGTCCCGGGACAGGGCGGACAGCCACGGCTTGACCATGCGGCACAGCGCCGAGTCCTCCCAGGCCACCACGGACACGTCCGCCGGTACCGAGAAGCCGAGTTCGGCCGCGGCGGCGACCCCGGCGACGGCCATCACGTCGTTGTCGTAGATCAGGGCGGTCGGCGGAGCGGGCGCCTCCAGGACCCGGCGGGTGACGGCCGCGCCCTCGGCGTCCGAGTAGTCCGTGGTCATCGACTCGACCTCGCCGAGACCGCGCCGTCCGGCCTCCGCGCGCAGGGCGCGGACCCGGCGATCGGTGTGGGCCAGGTCCGGCAGCCCGGCGATGTGCACGATCCGCCGGTGCCCGAGCGCGTGCAGCGCGTCCACCAGCGCGGCCATCGCCCCGGCGTCGTCCGCCCACACCGTCGACAGCCCCGGATGCCGCTCGTCCGGCTCCCCGCCGATCACCACGGCGGGCAGGCCGAGTTCGTCGAGCAGGTCCGGACGCGGATCGTCGGTGCGCGGGTCCACCACGAGGACACCGTCCACCCGGTGCTCGGCCCACCAGCGCCGGTAGACCGCGCACTCGTCGTCGACGTCCCGCGCCACCTGGAACAGCAGCCCCAGGTGGCGGCCGGCCAGCACCTCCTGGATGCCCGAGACCAGTTGCAGGAAGAAGGAGTCCACACCGAGGGTGTCGGCGGGCCGGGCCAGGACGAAGCCCACCGTCGCCGCGCCCTCCCCGGACAGCGCGCGCGCGGCCGTGCTGGGGCGCCAGCCGAGCTGCTCCGCCACCCGGCGCACCCGGTCCCGGGTGATCTCGGAGACCCCCGGCCGGTCGTTCAGCGCGAACGACACCGCGCTCTCGGAGACTCCGGCCCGCCGCGCGATGTCCTTCATCGTCGGCCGGCGCGCGGCGGGCCGCTTGGCCGGCATGCGCGCTCCTTTCCTCAGGGTGAGCTAATGCGCTTGAGTGCGGTGATCCTAAAGCGCATTAGTGCTTCTTGACAAGACTCCCCTGTTACTGCTCTGACCTGCACTAATGTTCCTCCTGATTCTTTAGTTGGCGCGAGTCCATTGACTTTCCGCGGAATCGCCGGGCATGGTCGCTGGCATCCCACCGCCGACGTCCTCCAGGGAGACGTGTCACCGTGCCCACCTCGCGCAGAACCTTCGCCGCAGCCGCCGTAGCCGCCCTCGTCCTGCCGCTGAGCGCCTGCGGTTCCGGAGGCGACGGGAGTGGCTCGACCGACGCCTCGGGAAAGGTGGAGGGCGACATCACCTTCCAGACCTGGAACCTGCGGGCCAACTTCAAGGACTACTTCGAGGGCCTGATCGCCGACTTCGAGAAGAAATACCCGGGCACCCACGTCAAGTGGGTCGACCAGCCCGGCGAGGGCTACGCCGACAAGATCAGCGCCGACGCCGCCGGCGGCACCCTGCCCGACGTCGTCAACGTCTCCCCGGACCTGGTGGCTCCGCTCGCCCAGGCGGGTCTCGCCCTCGACCTGGACAAGGCCGCCGGCCAGTACGAGAAGGAGTACCTGGAAGGGGCCTGGGCCAGCCACCGGATACCGGGCATGGAGGGCACGTACGCCTTCCCCTGGTACCTCAACACCGGTCCGCTCTTCTACAACAAGTCCCTCTTCGAGAAGGCCGGGCTCGACCCCGAGCAGCCGCCGAGGACCTACGACGAGGTCTTCGACGCCGCGCTGAAGATCGCCGACCGGACCGACGGCGAGGTCGCCACCCTCGCCAACGTGCCCACCATCGAGGACTTCGGCCGCTACGGCGTCCCGCTCATGAACAAGGAGGGCACCGGCTTCGCGTTCGACGACGCCAAGGGCGTGCGGCTGCTCACCCGCTACAAGGAGCTGTACGACGCCAAGGCCCTCGACCCGCAGGCGCTGACCGCCACCCCCGAGTCCTCCGGGAAGAAGTTCCTCACCGGCGCCGTCGCCATGAACCCGGGCAGCGCACTCGACCTCGCCAACTTCAGGAAGCAGGCGCCGAACCTGTACAGGAACATCGGCATCACCGACCAGATCACCAGCACAGGACACGTCAACATGTACGTGATGGGCCTGATGGTCAACGCGCAGAGCCAGCGCAAGCCCGCCGCGGTCGCCTTCGCGCACCACGTCACCGACGCGGCCCACCAGATGTCGTTCGCCAAGCAGGTCGCCATCTTCCCGAGCACCGCCGGTTCGCTGGACGACCCGTACTTCACCAAGGAGGACGGCACCGACGAGACCCGCGTCCGGGTCGCCGCCGCCAAGTCGCTCAAGGGTGCCGTGAACTACACGCCCGTGCTGTTCAGCGAGCAGATGAAGACCGAGCTGCGCAACGAGGTCGCCAAGGCGCTCCAGGGCAAGCAGAGCCCCCGGGAAGCGCTCGACAACGCTGTCAAGGCGTGCGACCGGCTCCTTCAGCAGCAGGGCTGAGGCGTCATGGCGAGCCCCACCCTCACCACCGGCACGCCGGGCACCGGCAAGCGCGGCGGCGCCCGGCGCGTGCGGCGCCAACTGCCTGCCAGCCCCTGGCTGTTCGCGGCCCCCGGTCTCCTGGTCACCGGCGCCTTCATCCTGTATCCGTTCGTCTCCACCCTCGCCAACTCCCTCACCGACCGCCGTACGCTGGTCCCGGGCGAGTTCGTGGGCCTCGACAACTTCCGCGAGCTGCTCCACGACGACATGTTCTGGATCGGCCTGCGCAACAGCTCCCTGTACGTCCTCGGCGTCGTCCCCGCGCTCGTCCTGCTGCCGCTGCTGCTCGCGCTGCTGGTGCAGCGGCACATCCCCGGCATCACCTTCTTCCGGTCGGCCTTCTACACCCCGGTCGTCGCCTCGATCGTCGTGGTCGGACTGATCTGGGTCTGGCTCCTCGACGAGCGCGGCCTGGTCAACTCCCTGCTGGAGACGCTCGGCGCGAGTCCGGTCGGCTTCCTCAGCGACCAGTGGCTGATCCTGCTCAGCGCGATGGCCGTCACGGTCTGGAAGGGCCTCGGCTACTACATGATCATTTACTTGGCGGCGCTCGCCAACGTGCCCCGCGAGCTGCACGAGGCCGCCGCGGTGGACGGAGCGGGCGCGGTCCGCCGCTTCCTGTCCGTCACGGTGCCGGCCGTCCGCTCCACCATGGTCCTGGTCGCGGCCCTGTCCTCGGTCGCCGCCTTCAAGGTCTTCTCCGAGGTGTACCTGATGGCGGGCCCCAGCGGCGGCCCGGCCGGCGAGGACACCACCCTCGTCATGCTGGTCCAGCGCACCGGCACCGGCCTGACCGGCCGGGTCGGCTACGCCTCCGCCCTCTCCGTCGTCGTCTTCGCCGTCACCGTCGTCCTGATGCTGCTGGTCCTGCGTGCCGACCGGAAGGAGGAGTCGTGAGCCTCGCCGAGAAGACCCGGCCGGCCGGCGGGCACCGGGACACCCCCCGGACCCGGGAACGCGAACCCCGGATCACCGACGAGCACGGGCGCCGCGTACGCGTCTGGGAACTGGCCCTGCGCTACCTGCTCCTGCTCGGCGTCCTCGCCCTGACCATCGGCCCGTTCCTGTGGCAGCTGTCGACCTCGCTCAAGGGCCCCACCGAGGACATCTTCAGCTCCCCGCCCAGGTTCCTGCCCGGCGACCCCACCCTGCACAACTACGAGAGGGTCGCCGACACCATCCCGGTCTGGGACTACGCCCTGAACTCGCTGAAGGTCGCCGCCGCCAACGTCGTCACCAACTGCGTCGGCGCCGCGCTCGCCGGATACGCCCTGGCCCGGCTGCGTTACCGGGGCCGGCGCGTCGCCGCGCTGGTGTTCGTCCTGGCCATGCTCGTGCCGGTGGAGGGCATCGTCATCGCCCAGTTCACCACCATGCGGGAGCTGGGCCTCAACAACACCCTCGTCGGCGTGGTGCTGCCGGGCTGCGTCAGCGCCCTGAACGTGCTGCTGATGCGCAACGCCTTCCTCAACCTCCCCTACGAGATCGAGGAGGCCGCCTTCGTCGACGGCGCCAACGTCTGGCAGCGCTTCTGCCGGATCGCGCTGCCCGCGGTGAAGGGCACCCTCGCCGTCGTCGCGATCTTCGCCTTCATGGGCGCCTGGGACGACTTCCTGTGGCCGCTGATCGTGCTGAGCGACCCCTCCAAGTTCACCCTGACCATCGGCCTGAACTACCTGCACGGCACCTTCGCCAACGACGAACGCCTGGTCGCCGCGGGCACGGTCATCGCCGTGGCGCCGCTCATCGTCCTCTTCGCCTGTCTCCAGCGGTACTTCTTCCGCGGCGTGGGCGAGGGCGCCGTCAAGGGCTGATCCCGGCCGAGGCCGCCGTCCGCACCCCGTACCTCTCCCACGCCCCCGTAGCAAGGACACCCGCATGCCCTCTGCCGTGCGCTTCGGCGTCAACTACACACCGAGCGTCGGGTGGTTCCACCACTGGCTCGACTTCGACCTCGACTCGGTGCGCGCCGACCTGGACTCCGTCGCCGCCCTGGACATGGACCACGTCCGCGTCTTCCCGCTGTGGCCCTACTTCCAGCCCAACCGCTCCCTGATCCGCGAACGCGCGGTGGAGGACCTGGTGGCGCTGGTCGACGCGGCCGGCGAACGCGGCCTCGACGTCAACGTGGACGGTCTCCAGGGCCATCTGAGCAGCTTCGACTTCGTCCCGGCCTGGACCCGCACCTGGCACCGCCGCAACCTGTTCACCGACCCGGACGTGATCGACGGCCAGGCCGCCTACCTGCGCACCCTCGCCGCCGCCCTGGCCGGCCGGGCCAACTTCCTCGGCATGACCCTCGGCAACGAGGTCAACCAGTTCTCCGCGGGCCCCCACCCCGACCCGGACCGCGCCACCAGCGACCAGATCGACGCCTGGCTGGAGCGGATGCTGGCCGCCTGCGAGGAAGGCGCCCCCGGCCGCATGCACCTGCACGCCGAGTACGACGCCACCTGGTACCAGGACGACCAGCCCTTCACCCCCGCCCAGGCCGCCCGGCGCGGCGCGGTCACGGCCGTGCACTCCTGGGTCTTCAACGGCACCGCCCAGCGCCACGGCCGCACCTCCGTGCCCAGCGAACACCACGCCGCCTACCTGATCGAGCTGAGCAAGGCATGGGCCGACGACCCGCGCCGCCCGGTCTGGCTCCAGGAGGTCGGAGCCCCCGCACCCCTCGTCCCCGCCGAGCACGCCGCCGCCTTCACCGAGGCCACCGTCGCCAACGCCCTGGACTGCCCCGGGCTGTGGGGCGTCACCTGGTGGTGCTCCCACGACGTGTCCCGGACGCTGGCCGACTTCCCCGAGCTGGAGTACGGGCTCGGAATCCTCACCAACGACCGCCGCCCCAAGGACACGGCGCGGGCCCTGGCGAGCGCGGCACGCGCGGTCCGAACGGGCGCCCGTCCCGCCCCGGCCCCGCGCACCACGGCCCTCGTCGTCCCGGCCGACCCCGCCGCGCGCCCGGCCTGCGCGCCCGGCGGTGCCGTCTTCGACGCCTTCTTCCGGCTGGTCGCCGACGGCGTCCGCCCCACCACCGTCCTCGACACGCGTGCCGCGGACCCCGGGCACCTCACGGCGCGCGGCATCACCGAGGTCGTCACGCCCGACGCCGTGCTCACCGTCCCCGTCCCGCACGGTTCGGACCGCGCCCGGCGGGGGAGCTGTACCTGACACCGGCCCCGTCCTCGTGGTCCACCCCCGGCAACCACCCGCCCCCGACCCCGGAGCACCCGCATGCATGACGACCGCAGCCTGGTCGAAGCCCGCCTCAAGCGCGTCCTCGACGAGCGCGTCCGCCCCGCCCTGTACCCCGAGTCCGTACCCCTGGAGGTCGCGGTCTGGAACGCGCCGGGCGAGCCCGTCCCGGTCGAGGAGGGCCTCGCGGCCGAGCCCGAACCCATCGAGGTCGGCGCCCGCTGGGGCGCGCCCTGGGGCACCAGCTGGTTCCGCGTCACCGGCACCGTGCCCGACGCGTGGGCCGGCAGGACCGTCGAGGCGATCCTCGACCTCGGCTTCGACGAGAACATGCCCGGCTTCCAGTGCGAGGGCCTGGTGTACCGCCCCGACGGCACCCCGGTGAAGGGCCTCAACCCGCGCAACCAGTGGGTGCGGATCGGCGCCCCCGTCGAGGGCGGCGAGGAGGTCCGCCTGCACGTCGAGGCGGCCTCCAACCCCGTGATCCTCGACTACCACCCCTTCGTGCCCACCCAGCTCGGCGACAAGGACACCGCGGGCGGCGAACCGCAGTACACGCTCGCCCGCATGGACCTCGCCGTCCTCGACGAGACGGTGTGGAACCTGGTGCTCGACCTGGAGGTGCTCGGCGAACTGATGGCCGAGCTGCCGGTGGAGTCGCCGCGGCGCTGGGAGATCCTGCGCGCCGTCGACCGGGCGCTGGACGCCATCGACCTCCAGGACGTGGGCGGCACCGCCGAGCAGGCGCGTTCCCGCCTCACCGAGGTGCTGTCCGCGCCCGCCGTGCCCTCCGCGCACCGCATCAGCGCCGTCGGCCACGCGCACATCGACTCGGCGTGGCTGTGGCCGCTGCGCGAGACGGTGCGCAAGGTGGCCCGCACCACCTCCAACATGACCGCCCTCCTGGAGGACGAACCGGACTTCGTCTTCACCATGTCCCAGGCCCAGCAGTGGGCGTGGGTGCGCGACCACCGGCCCGAGGTGTGGGCGCGGGTCAAGAAGGCCGTGGCGGACGGGCGGTTCGTGCCGGCCGGCGGCATGTGGGTGGAGTCGGACACCAACATGCCCGGCTCGGAGGCGATGGCGCGGCAGTTCGTGCACGGCAAGCGGTTCTTCCTCGACGAGTTCGGCGTCGAGAACGACGAGGCGTGGCTGCCCGACACCTTCGGCTTCGCGGCCGGACTCCCGCAGATCATCAAGGCGGCAGGGGCCAAGTACCTGCTGACGCAGAAGATCTCCTGGTCGCAGACGAACAAGTTCCCGCACCACACCTTCCGCTGGGAGGGCATCGACGGCACCCGGATCTTCACCCACTTCCCGCCCGTCGACACCTACAACTGCTCGATGAAGGGCAGCGAGATCGCCCACGCGGCGAGGAACTTCAAGGACAAGGGCGTCGCCCGGCACTCCCTGGCCCCCACCGGCTGGGGCGACGGCGGCGGCGGCACCACCCGCGAGATGGTCGCCAAGGCGGCCCGGCTGCGCGACCTCGAAGGCTCGGCCACCGTCGAGTGGGAGACCCCGCACGCCTTCTTCGAGAAGGCCGAGGCGGAGAACCCCGAGCCGCCGGTCTGGGTCGGCGAGCTGTACCTCGAACTGCACCGCGCCACCCTCACCAGCCAGGCCAAGACCAAGCAGGGCAACCGGCGCAGCGAGCACCTCCTGCGCGAGGCCGAGCTGTGGGCGGCCACGGCCGCCGTGCGCGCCGGGTTCCCCTACCCGTACGACGAGCTGGACCGCATCTGGAAGACGGTCCTGCTGCACCAGTTCCACGACATCCTGCCCGGCTCCTCCATCGCCTGGGTGCACCGCGAGGCCCGCGCCACCTACGACCGGGTCGCCGCCGAACTGAACGGCATCATCGACGCCGCCCAGCGCGCGCTGGCCGGCGAGGGCGACACCCCGCTGGTCTTCAACTCCGCCCCGCACCCGCGGGCCTCGGTCCCGGCGGGCGGCGCCGCGTCCCCCGCCACCGAGGGCCGCACCGACCTCGGCCCGCGCCCCGGCGGCGGACACGTCCTGGACAACGGCCTGCTCCGCGTCGAGATCGACGAGCGGGGACTGGTCGTCTCGGCGTACGACCTCGCCGCCGACCGCGAGACCATCGCGCCGGGCGGGGCGGGCAACCTGCTCCAGCTGCACCCCGACTTCCCGAACATGTGGGACGCCTGGGACGTCGACGCGTTCTACCGCCACACCGTCACCGACCTCACCGACGCCGACGAGGTCGTCCCCGGCGACGACGGCGCCTCGGTGCGCGTCGTCCGCTCCTTCGGCTCGTCCCGCGTCACCCAGGTGCTGACGCTGGCACCGGGGGAGCGGAGGCTGGAGGTGGACACCGAGGTCGACTGGCACGAGACGGAGAAGTTCCTCAAGCTCGCCTTCCCGCTCGACGTGCACGCCGAACGGTACGCGTCCGAGACCCAGTTCGGGCACTTCCACCGGCCCACCCACACCAACACCAGCTGGGAGGCAGCGAAGTTCGAGGCCTGCAACCACCGCTTCGTGCACCTGGAGGAGCCCGGCTGGGGCGTCGCGGTGGTCAACGACTCGACGTACGGCCACGACGTCACCCGCACCGTCCGCACCGACGGCGACCTCGGCACGACCACCACCGTGCGCGTCTCCCTGCTGCGCGCCCCGCGCTTCCCCGACCCAGAGACCGACCAGGGCGTGCACCGGTTCCGGCACGCGCTGGTGCCGGGCGCGGGCATCGGGGACGCGGTGCGCGAGGGCTGGCGGATCAACCTGCCCGAGCGGCACCTCAGCGGCGCCGCAGAGGTCGCCCCGCTCGTCACCGCGGACCGGGACGCGGTCGTCGTCACCGCCGTCAAGCTCGCCGACGACGGCAGCGGCGACGTCGTGGTCCGCTTCCACGAGGCCCACGGCGGCCGGGTCCGCGCCACGCTCACCACCGGGTTCGCGGCCACCGACGTGCAGGTGTGCGACCTGCTGGAACGCCCGCTCGCGGAGGCGGAGGCCCCCCGGCTGGACGGCGACCGGATCGCGGTACGGCTGCGTCCGTTCCAGCTGGTGACCCTGCGGTTCAGGCGCGCGTAGCGCCCCGGCGGGCCCGGTCCACCGCGGACGGCGGGCCGGGCCCGCACCGCTACGACCGCTCCGGCACCCGGGTCAGCCGGGTGGGCGGCAGGTACTCCCGCACACAGGTCCGCTCCCAGCACGCGCCCGTCTCCCGCAGCTCGCGCCAGGTCGTGTACCGGTAGCGGAAGAGCCGGGCGCGCACGAAACGCGGCGGCGCGTCCGGCGGGAACGGGGAGCGGCGCAGCAGCCTCAGCGTGGCGCGGTCGCTCTCCAGCAGCCGTTCCACGAACGTGCCGAACCACGTCCCGGCGTACGAGGGCGACAGCGCGGCGAACCACATCAGCCAGTCGAGGCGCAGATGGTACGGCGCGAACTGACGCGGCCAGCGGCGCGGGTCCCCGGGCTTGCCCTTGAACTCGTACTCCCGCCAGTCCCCGTCCTCGCGGGCCGTCTCGTCGGCGGTGCCCTCGACCACCACCTCGTACCGGACCCGGCTGACCGAACCGAAGGCGCCGTAGGTGTTGACCAGGTGCAGCGAGTCGAAGGAGCGGTTCATCACCTGGCGGCGGGAGATCATGTTGCGCACCGGCCCACGGCTCAGGAACACCAGCAGCGCCGCCGCCGCCAGGACCACCGCCTCGTACCAGAGCGGGGCGGCGGGCACGGACGGCGGATCGGCCGGGAAGCGCACCACCGACAGGGCCAGCACGACGGTGATCCAGTTGAGCCAGGAGAAGTTGCCCGAGAGGACCAGCCACAGCTGGGTCACGATCATCAGCGCCGCGGCGGCCGTCGACACGGGGTGCGGGGCGAAGAGCAGGAAGGGCACCACCAGCTGCACGACATGGTTCGCGGCGACCTCGACGCGGTGCAGGGGACGCGGGAGGTGGTGGAAGAACCAGCTCAGCGGGCCCGGCATCGGCTGGGTCTCGTGGTGGTGGTCCAGGCAGGTCAGCTTCCGCCAGCACTCGTCGCCCCGCATCTTGATCAGGCCCGCCCCGAACTCCACCCGGAACAGCAGCCAGCGCAGCAGGAACAGGACCACGACCGGCGGCGCCACCTCCTCGTTGCCGAGGAACACCGCGACGAAGCCCGTCTCCAGCAGCAGCGACTCCCAGCCGAACGCGTACCAGGTCTGCCCCACGTTGACGACCGAGAGGTACAGCGCCCACGGCACCAGCCACAGCAGCATCGCGCCCCACAGCGGCAGCAGCGAGTCCACCCCCGCCGCCAGCGCCGCGGACACCGCGCAGCCCGCCCAGGCGCAGCCCGCGAAGAACCGGTCCGAGTAGTGCCACTGGAACAGGCTCGGTGCCCGCCGGAACGGAACCCGCGCGACGAAGCGGGGCACCGGTGTCAGCCCGCGCTCGCCCAGCAGCGCCCGGAACTGCAGGGCGGCCGTCAGGAACGCGACCAGGTACATCACGGCCAGGGCCCGCTGGAAGACCAGCCGGGCCGGCCAGTAGTCGGGTGCGGTGAACCACTCCACGGCCGGGCTCCTCTCCTACCCGCCCCGTGTACCCCGGCCGGCCGCCCGACCCCCTCCGGCCTGCCCGGCGAACCAGGAGTCGAAGATTCGGACAAACCCTGGCAAGGTGGGGTGCATGTCTGATCGGGGAGCGAGCGCCCCGTCACTCCCGGAGGACTGGCCCGCCCACCCGGACCCGATCCTGGCGCTCAACCGCATGGGCAGCTTCGACTGGGACCTGGACACCGGACTGTTCCACATGGACGCCCAGGCCCACGAGGTGTTCGACCTGCGCCCGGAGGAGTACGACGGGCGCCCCGAGACGCTGTCGCTGCGGGTGCCCACGGCGGAGAGCCGCCGGATGGACACCATCGTGGCCCGGGCCATGAAGGACGGCAGCGAGAACTACGGCACCTACTTCCGGCTGCGCCGCCGCGACGGCACCCTGCGCTGGACCCACACCCAGGGCTACATCCGGCGCGACGCGACCGGCCGCCCGCACCGGATCATCGGCATCGTGCGCGACGCCACCCAGGAGATCGCGGACATCGCGGCCGACCGCGAGCAGGCCGAGCTGGACGAGGCCCGCCGCCGGCTCACCAACGTCGTCCAGCTCGCCACGGCCGCCCTCGCGCACGCCCGCACCGTCGACGACGTCATCGACGTGCTGCGCGACACCCACGGCCTCACCCGGCTGGGCGCCACCAGCCTGGTGATGGGCCTCGTCGAGGCGGGCCGCATCCGGCTGGTCGCCGACGGCCCAGAGAACGACTTCGTCCCCGGCACCCGCGTCACCCGGATCGACGAGCCCTACCCGATGAGCGAGGCCGTACGGACCCTCAGCCCCCGCTTCATCGAGTCGCCGGAGGAGTTCGCCCGGCGCTACCCCGCGCTGTGGAAGGACATCACCCACCTCGACATCACCGCGGCCGCCTATCTGCCGCTGATCGCCCAGGCCCGGCCGATCGGCGCCATCGGACTGCTCTACAGCGACCGGCGCGGCTTCTCCCCGGAGGACCGCAACGTCCTGGTGGCGCTCGGCAGCGGCATCGCCCAGAGCCTGCAGCGCGCCATGCTCTACGAGCAGGAGATGGACCTCGCCGAGGGCCTCCAGCAGGCCATGCTGCCGCGCACCATCCCCAGCGTCCCCGGCTGCGACGTCGCCGTCCGCTACCGCGCGGCCTCCATCGGCGGCACCCTCGGCCGCGACATCGGGGGCGACTGGTACGACCTGATCCCGCTGCCCGGCGGACGCGTCGGCGCCGTCATCGGCGACGTCCAGGGCCACGACACGCACGCCGCCGCCGTCATGGGCCAGCTGCGCATCGTGCTGCGCGCCTACGCGGCCGAGGGACACCCGCCGGCCACGGTGATGGCGCGGGCCTCGGTCTTCCTGCACGAGCTGGACACCGACCGCTTCGCGACCTGCCTGTACGCCGAGGCCGACCTGGGCACCGGAGTGGTCCAGGTGGTCCGCGCCGGGCACATCGACCCGCTGCTGCGCTTCGGCGACGGCACCTGCCGCCTGGTGCGCGTGGAGGGCGGGCTGCCGCTCGGCCTGTCCGCGGAGTTCGGGCGCCTCGCCTATCCGGTGGCCACCCTGGAGCTGGACCCGGGCAACACCCTGCTGCTGTGCACCGACGGCCTGGTCGAACAGCCCGGCGCCGACCTCGACGAGGGCATGGACGTCCTCACGGCGCTGATCAGCTCCGGGCCGCAGGACGTGCGGGACCTGGCCGACCGGCTCATCGACGTGGCCGACGAGCGCCGCGGCGACGACGACGTCGCGCTGCTCGTGCTGCGCCGCCACGGCCTGGGCACCCCGAGGACCTTCGGCCGGGTCCAGCAGCACGTCTCCCCGGGCGACCCGGAGGGCCTCACCGAGGCCCGGCACATGATCCGCGCCGCGGTGCGGTCCTGGGGCGCGAAAGGGCAGAGCGACGAGATCGAACTGGTCGCCGACGAGCTGACGACCAACGCGCTCATGCACACCGAGGGCTCCGCGATCGTCACGCTGCGGCTGCTCACCGGCACCGACCGGCGGCTGCGGGTCGAGGTGGAGGACTCATCCAGCGCCCTGCCGCGCCGCCGGGAGGCCGGCGACGACGGGGTCTCCGGACGGGGGCTGCTCCTGGTCGACTCCCTCGCAGACGAGTGGGGCGTGGAGGCCCGCGGCGGCGGCAAGGTCGTGTGGGCGGAGTTCGTGGTGGCGCACGCCCCGGGCTGACCCCGACGGCACGGTGGCCGGTGCCGGGCCCACTGGCACTGTCGGTGGCCGGTGGCACTCTGGACGTATGCCAGAACTGCCCGAGGTCGAGGCGCTCCGCGACTTCCTGACCGAGCACCTCACCGGCCGCGAGATCGTCCGGGTGCTGCCCGTGGCGATCAGCGTCCTGAAGACGTACGACCCCCCGCTCACGGCGCTGGAGGGCCACCGGGTGGCCGGTGTGCACCGCTACGGCAAGTTCCTCGACGTGGAGACCGAGGGCGGCCCGCACCTGGTGACCCATCTGGCCCGGGCCGGCTGGCTGCACTGGAGGGACAGCCTGCCCAGCGGCATGCCCAGGCCGGGCAAGGGACCGCTCGCCCTGCGGGTCGCCCTGGAGACCGGCGCCGGCTTCGACCTCACGGAGGCGGGCACGCAGAAGCGGCTCGCGGTGTACGTCGTGAGCGACCCGCGGCAGGTGCCGGGCGTGGCCCGGCTCGGACCCGACCCGCTCGCCGACGACTTCGACGAGGCGCGTCTCGCCGCGCTCCTGGACGGCGAGCGGCGCCGGCTCAAGGGCGCCCTGCGCGACCAGAGCCTGATCGCGGGGGTGGGCAACGCGTACAGCGACGAGATCCTGCACGCCGCGAAGATGTCCCCGTTCAAACTGGCCGACTCCCTCACCGACGAGGAGACCGCACGGCTGTACACGGCCCTGCGCGGCACGCTCACCGAGGCCGTGGAGCGTTCGCGGGGCGTCGCCGCCGGGCGTCTGAAGGCCGAGAAGAAGAGCGGGCTGCGGGTCCACGGCCGCACCGGCGAGCCCTGCCCGGTGTGCGGCGACACCGTCCGCGAGGTCTCCTTCAGCGACTCCTCGCTCCAGTACTGCCCGACCTGCCAGACCGGTGGCAAGCCGCTGGCGGACCGCAGGATGTCCCGGCTGCTGAAGTGAGGGCACCGGGCGGGGCGGGGAGAGGCGGCGCCTGCCGCCCGGGCGGTCAGCCGGCCGGCAGCGTCACCAGGTGCTCACCGTCGGCCGTCCGCACCTCGTAGCGGTCGATCTGGCCGGGATGCAGCGCGGCACCGCCCCGCACGGTGTGCGGCCGGGCGGCCTCCTGCCCGGGCACCATCCAGCTGGTGACCGTCTGCTCGGACCCGTCGTGGCCGACCGCGACCAGCCGGCACGAGCGCGGCCCCGCGCCGTCCTCGACCTCGAGCCGCACGTCCGTGCCCCAGGCCGCGTCCTCGGCCGTGATCCGCGCCCACACCCCCGACCGGGCGTCGGTCGCGGAGAGCGGCGCCACCGGGTCGTCGCCCCGGCTCGCGTACAGCACGGCGCCGGGCGCCGCCACGGCGCACACGACGGCGGCGGCCACGGCGAACAACACCCGCCTGCGGCCGGCCCGCCCGCGCGTGACGACCTCGGACAGCAGCCGGTCGAGGAGGCGCGGTCCCGGCCCGGCCAGGGGGTTGACGAAACGGGGCGTCGCCTGCCGGTACAGCATCAACTGGCGGGTGGCTGGGCCGAATTCGGTCACCTGGGCCACGCACCGGGGGCAGTCCATGAGGTGGTCCTCGAAGCGGAACGCTTCCGCCTCGTCCAGTACGCCGAGCGCGTACGCGCCGACGTCACCATGCCTTTCCAGGGACCTCATGCCGAATCCTCGTACCGTTGGGTGCGGGTGGGGTTACTCCTTGCTCCCACCCGTACGCACCCGACAGCCGAATCACTCAAGCCGCGACCGAATCGCAACCCGGCGGCGGGCGGGCCTCAGAAAAGGTGGATGGCGAGGTGTCCGAGGGGCAGTCCCAACTGCCAGGCCGGCGTCCACACCTTCGGTCCCTCGTCCTCTCCGGCCACCGCCGCCCCGCCCGGAACCGCGTTGAGGTCGGGGGCGAGCAGTTCCGTCTCCTGCAGCCAGCGCCAGGCCGCCCGGGCCAGCTCCAGGTCCGGCGAGTGGCGTCCCGCGGCGAGCGCGTCGGCCGTGACCTCGGCGAGCCGTCCGTGCACCCACTCGTGCCACGGCTGGTCGTAGGCCGTCAGGGACAGCCAGGTCTCCAGGTGGGTGACGACCCGGATGCCGCCCAGCTCGTCGTCCGTGTCGGACAGGAAGACGGTGAGCGCCAGCGCGTCACGTCCGGCGCGGAACTCGAAGGACGTCGGCGGCATCAGGTCGCCGGTCCGCAGCAGCTCGTCGGCGATGTACTCGGCGTACAACCACGCCATGGGAACGCTCAGTTCGCCCCCGCCGGTACCGTCCGTGCTCTCGTGACCTCTGTGCAGCATCCCTTCCTGCCTTCCTCCGGTGCGTGCGCGTCGCCCGACCCGGGTCGTGGACCCCCGTCCGGAACGCGGATGAGGACAGCCGACTGCCCAACCGGGGTCCTGGGCAAGGCGCTTTGCAGAGGCTTGACCAAAGGGTCGGTTTCACCGCAGGTCGGCGGCGTATCCCGGTAGCACTCTGCGCATGGCACGCAGCGCGTAGTACGCACGGGACTTCACGGTACCGGGTGGGATGCCGAGGGCCGCCGCGGCTTCCGCCACACTCGCCCCCTGGAGGTACACCAGCACCAGGACGTCACGGTGCTCCGGAGTGAGTGTCTTCACAGCCTCCCGCACATCGAGGGCCGCGGCCGCCCGTTCGGCGTGGTCCCCGCAGACGCGCGCGTTCTCCAGCACGGCGTCGCCGACCTCCGGCGGGCGCGCCAGCCGGGCCCGGCGCGCGTCGATCGCGAGCCGCCGGGCCACGGTCAGCAGCCACGGCCGTACGGAGTCGAAGTCGTCGGCGCGCAGCGCCTCGGGGTGCTGCCAGGCGCGGACCAGGGTCTCCTGCACGAGGTCCTCGGCGCGTTGCCGGTCGCCGTCGCTGAGCCGCAGCAGCAGCGCGAAGAGCGGCCGGCCGTGCTCGCGTTGCAGTGCGGCGAGCTCGTGCTCGGCGGTCGTCCCGTTCGCTGTGTCCGTGAGGGTGATTCCGGCCGTCATGGCCGTATGGCACCGCAGGGGGCCGCCCGGGGACAGGGCGCGCGCACGGGAGTGCGGCGGACGGTCGATCGCGTCGACGAACGGTTCGACGAACGGTCGTGCGCGCCCGGTCGGCGGTCCGGGCGCCCCGTTCGTGCACGCCGGACGGGCTAATGGGCGTGTCGGAGCCGCCCGTGACGAGCCGCGACTCTTTACCTGTTTGTCAGTAAATGCGACTTTCATCGGTGTGTGCGACCCAGCGGAGTGAATCGATGATCACACGCAGTCGGCAGGTGGCCCTGGCCCTGACCGCCCTCCTCACCGCGGGCGCGGCCTGCCAGGCCCGCGACCACGAGCCGTCGAGACCTCCGGCGCCGGCCCCGCCCGCCGCCGTCGAAGGCGCCTTCACCCTGGTCGCCTCCGGGGACGTGCTCCCGCACGACTCGATCATCGAGCGGGCGCGCTTCGACGCCGGCGGCGCCGGCTACGACTTCCGCCCCATGTTCGCCGGTGCCCGGCCCGTCGTCTCGCGCGCCGACCTCGCCCTGTGCCACATGGAGACGGTCTACGGCGCGAACGGCGACTACAGCGGCTACCCCCTCTTCAAGTCGCCGCCCGAGGTGGCCCGGGCGCTGGCCGCCACCGGCTACGACGGCTGCTCCACGGCCTCCAACCACAGCGTCGACGACGGCGCCGACGGCATCCGCCGCACCCTGGACGCCCTGGACCGCGCCGGCGTGCGGCACGCCGGTACGGCCCGCACCGAGGCCGAGGCGGACACCGTGACGCTGCTGCGCGCGGGCCGGGCCCAGGTGGCCCACCTCGCCTACACCCTCCACACCAACGGCCACCCCCTTCCCGACGGGCAGCCCTGGGCCGTCGACCTGCTCGACGAGGCGCGCGTCGTCGAGGACGCGCGGGCCGCTCGGGAGGCCGGCGCCGACGTCGTCGTCGTGTCCCTGCACTGGGGCACCGAGTGGCAGGACGCGCCCGATCGGGAGCAGGTGGACCTGGCCCGCGGCCTGACCGCGGCACGCGCCGGCGGCCGTCCCGACATCGACCTGATCCTCGGCACCCACGCCCACGTCCCGCAGGCCTACGAGAAGGTCAACGGCACCTGGGTCGTCTACGGCATGGGCGACCAGATCGCGGGCGAGATGGTGAACGACGAGGGTGCCCGCGACCCGCGCGGCAACCAGTCGACCATCGGCCGCTTCACCTTCGCCCCGCCCGGCCGGGCCGGCGAACGCTGGAAGGTGACCAGGGCCGAGTTCGTCCCGCAGCTGTTCGACGTCGACGCCGGCCGGGTGGTGAACCTGAACCGCGCGCTGGAGAAGGGTGCCGAGCTGCGGGGCGTGCGCGACCGCGTCCGTGACGTGGTGTTCAGCCGGGGCGCCGCCGAGGACGGCCTGGTGATGGGGAAGTAGCCGGGGCGCGGGTGCCGGGGTGTCACGCGTCGTCCACGTGGTCCAGTGCCGCCAGCATGGCCCCGAGCACCCGCAGGCAGGTGGTGACGTCGCTGTCGGTGAGGTCCGAGCCGACCTCGCGCAGCAGCCGGTGCTCCCGGGCGAGGATCCCGTCGATCGTCCCCCGGCCCCGTTCGGTCAGCCGGATCAGCGAGGACCGGCGGTGCGCCGGGTTCGGGACGCTCTCCACCAGGTCCAGGGCTGCGGCGTCGTTGACCATCCGCTGGACGAACTGACGGCTGATCGCCTGGGCCCGGCCCATCTGAGGCACGGTCATCGTCCCGCCGCGGCGCAGCATCGTCAGCACGGCGCGGACGCCCACGGACAGACCGTCGGCGCTCAGCCCCTGCTCGACGCCGCGCTGTGCGCGCCGGTACAGGGGGCCGACCAGGTCGTACACCTCGGTGAGCCGCCGTGCGAGCGCGTCCGGGGGGAGGGGGGTGCCGGTGTCGTTCACTCCGCCATCATGACACCCGGGTTGCCAAACCATCATGACAACTCAGTTGTCAAAGTCGCCCGCACATGACACCTTGGTTGTCATGAATACCGCCTCGGGCCTTCGCCGCTTCCCCTCCGCCGATGGTGATCTCGCCTACCTCGACACCGGCGAGGGGGACCCGGTGGTCCTGCTGCACTCCGGGTTCACCGACCACCGCGTGTTCGACGCCCAGATTCCGTCCCTGGCCCGCCACCACCGCGTGATCGCGCCCGACGTCCGGGGACACGGCGCCTCCGCCAACGCCACCCGGCCGTTCCGCTGGGCGGACGACCTCGCCGCCCTGTTGCGTCACCTCGACGCCGGGCCCGCGGTGCTCGTCGGTGTGTCGATGGGCGGGGCCATCGCCACCGACACGGTCCTCGAACACCCGGAGCTGGTCCGTGCGGTGGTCGCCTGCGGGGCGTCCACCAGCGAGTTCGAGTACACCGGCCGCTGGGCGCGGGGAGTACTGGCGGAGCAGGCCGCCGCCCTGGCCGCCGGAGACGTCGAGGGCTGGCTCACGGCGTTCCTGCGTTTCGTGCCGGGGGAGCACCGCACCCTCGACGACGTCGACCCGGACGTGCTGCGCCGGGTGCGCGAGATGGCCCTCGGCACCCTCTCCAAGCACACCCCGGACGAGGAGAACCACCACGTGCCCCTGACCGGCACCTGGTCCCGCGTCCCGAAGATCGACGTCCCGGTCCTCACCGTCAACGGCGCCCTGGACGCACCAGACCTGATCGCCGACGCGGAGCGGCTCGCCCGAACCGTCCCCGACGGCCGCTGCGTCACGATCGACGGCGTCGCGCACTACCCGAACATGGAGAAGCCCGCGGAGTTCGAGGAGGTCGTCACCGGGTTCCTGCGCGCCCTCTAACGCCGGGCCAGTTCGGACCTGCGGTACGAGTAGGCGAAGTAGACCACCAGGCCGACCACGAACCACACGGCGAACCGCACCCAGGTCTGCCACTGGAGGAAGGTGATCAGCCAGATGGAGAAGACGATGCCCAACGCGGGTACGAACGGCATCCACGGCGTACGGAAGGTGCGCGGCAGCTCCGGCTGGCGGTAGCGCAGCACGATCACCGCGGCGCACACCACCACGAACGCCAGCAGGATGCCGATGTTGGTCAGCTCCGCCGCCTCGCCGATGGGCAGGAACCCGGCGATGGCGGCCGACGCGAACCCGACGATCCAGGTGACCCGGGTCGGTACGTGCCGCGTCGGATGGGTCTTCGCGAACCACTTGGGCAGCAGCCCGTCGCGCGACATGGAGAACCACACGCGGGTGACCCCGAGCATGAACGTGAACATCACCGTGAGGATGCCGATGATGGCGCCCACCGCGATGACGTCGGCCAGCGAGCTCAGCCCCACCGACTTGAACGCCGTCGAGAAGCCGCTCTCCGGGTCGATGTCCTTGTAGTTCTGCATGCCGGTCAGCACCAGGCAGGCCGCCACGTAGAGCACCATCGAGATGATCAGCGAGTAGATGATCGCCTTCGGCATGTGCCGCTGGGCGTCCTTGGACTCCTCGGCCGCCGTCGACATGGCGTCGTAGCCGAACACCGCGAAGAACACCGTCGCCGCGCCGGTGAACGCGCCGCTGATTCCGAACGGGAAGAACGGGTGGTAGTTCGAGGTGTTGATGTGGAAGACGCCGACCCCGATCACCAGCAGCACCACGAGCACCTTCAGGACGACCACGACCATCTCGAAACGGGCCGCGTTCCTGATCCCCAGTGTCAGCAGATACGCGATCAGCAGGCACAGCACGGCCGCGAACAGGTCGACCCTGTGCCCGTCGCCGGTACCGGGCGCCCCCAGCATCCAGTTCGGCAGGTCGGCGCCCATCTCGCCGACCAGGAAGCTGAAGTAGCCCGAGATGCCGATCGCGACCACCGCCACGATCGCCGTGTACTCCAGGAGCAGGTCCCAGCCGATGAACCACCCCACCAGCTCGCCCAGGACCGCGTAACCGTAGGTGTAGGCGGAGCCCGCCTTCGGGATCAGCCCGGCGAACTCGGCGTACGACAGGGCGGCCGCCGCGCTCGCGACGCCCGCGATGAGGAAGGAGATGAGGACCGCGGGGCCCGCCGTACCGTTGGCGACCGTGCCGGCCAGCGTGAAGATGCCGGCTCCGATGATGCCGCCGACACCGATCGCGGTCAGCTGCCACAGCCCCAGCGAGCGCACCAGGCCCCCGCCGCTCTCCGTCTCCTCGATGTGCTCAATGGGTTTGCGGCGGAGAACACCCTCACCCATACGGAACCCGGCCATGCGTCCCACCTCTTTGTGATCGGCAAACGGCTGACGGTGGATCATGATGACGCACCCACGTCCACGACGGAAGCACGACGCACGCACCGGCCCGACCGGTGCTACGGCACCACCGTCACCGGCCAGCGCCCGGCCTTCACCAGCCTCACCGCGACCGAGCCGACGAACCGGTGACCGGCCTGCTCGGAGGCGCCCACCACCACCGCGTCCGCCTTCAACTGGTCGGCCGTCTGCACCAGACCGCTGTACGGGTCGCCGCGGAACGTGTGGAACTCCCAGCGGACGTCGAATATGCCCTTCACCCGCTCGGTCGCCTCCCGGATCTGCGCGACCAGCTCCTCGGCGATCTCGTCGGTCGTCTCGGCCACCGACGCCCCGAGTGCCGCACCCCCCACCAGCACCGGCTGCACGTACACCACGGCCAGCAGGGCGCCCTGCCTCCTGGCCAGCCCGCCGGCGTAGGCCGCGGCCCGCAGCGAGGAGTCGGAGCCGTCCACACCGGCGACGATGACCTTCGGGCCGTCCGTGCCGCGTTCGAACTGATGGGAGTGCTGTTCCGTCACGCGGCGAGGCTATCGGAGCCTTCGTGATCTTGGGCCGGGCGGGTGGTTCCGTGCCGCCGCACCGGTGTTTCTCAGGAGCGGCACACCGCCGGCGGGCGACTGATGAGTCATGAAGAAGGATCAGTTGGTCACCCGCCGCACCCTGCTCACCGGCATCGCGGCCCTGGGCGCGGCCGGCGCCGGCGGCGCACTCGTCCTGGGACGGGGCGACGGAGCGGTCCGCCCGCCCGCCCCCCTCCCCGCACCGGGGGCCCCGCAGCGCAGCCCGCTCAAGCCCTCCGCCTACCGCCTCCAGCCGCTCACCGGATACGGCGCACCCCGCGCCGTGCCCCGGCGGCCCCCGGTGCGCAGCGAGCCGATCCTGCGCATGACCGGCCGGGGCCGCACCCTGCTGCTCACCTTCGACGACGGCCCCCACCCCGAGTACACCCCCGAGATCCTGGACACCCTCGCCAAGTACGAGGTGCACGCCACGTTCTTCGTGTGCGGGGAGATGGCGGACTACAACCGGGACCTGCTGACCCGGATGGCCGACGAGGGGCACACGGTCGGCAACCACACCTGGTCCCACCCGCTGCTGACCAAGCTCTCCCGGCGCCGCATCCGCTCCGAGATGGAGCGCACCAGCGAGGTCGTCGAGCAGGCCTACGGCGAGGCGCCCCGCTGGTTCCGGGCCCCTTACGGCGCCTGGAACCGCGCCACCTTCCAGCTGGGCGCGGAACTCGGCATGGAGCCGCTCGCCTGGAGCGTCGACACCCTGGACTGGACGACTCCCGGGACCGGCACCATCGTCGACCGGGTCGAGGAGGGCGCCGCCCCCGGCGTCGTGGTGCTCTCGCACGACGCCGGGGGCAACCGTTCGCAGAGTGTCCGCGCCCTGCGGCGCTACCTGCCCGAACTGCTCGACTCCGGCTACCACCTCACCGTCCCCCGGCGGCGCCTGATCTGACCGCCGCGGCGCCCGCCGGGCCGGGGCACGCTCAGCGGACCCCGACCAGGCGGGCGAAGGCGACGACGTTCCCGTCGTAGCCGTTCTGCTTGGTGAAACCGCCGCCACAGGTGATGACCCGCAGCTCGGGGCTGCCCTTGGAGCCGTAGACCCGGTCGCCAGGGAAGTTGTTCTTCTCGAACACCTCGATGCCGTAGATCTCGAAGACCGCCGTCCTGCCGTCCTGGCGGTGCACGTCCACCTTGTTGCCCTTCTTCAGGGCGCCGAGCCCGTAGAAGACGGCGGGGCCCTGCTCGTTGTCGACGTGGCCGACCACGACCGCGGTGCCCTTCTCCCCAGGGGCGACCGCGCCGGTGAACCAGCCGGCCAGGTTCGGGTCCTCGGGCGGCGGCGCGTCCACCCAACCGTCCGCGTCGAGACCGACCCCCATGACCGGCGCGTCCACCTGGATGGCGGGAACGGAGACCCGGTCGGGCACCGAGTACGGCAGGGGCGTCACACCGGGGGCGGCGGCGTCACCGCCGGCCGCGCGGGTGTCCGGGGCTGCGGCGGCCGACGCCGGCTGCGGCGGGCCCACGTCGAACTCCCCCGAGCCGTTGCGGATGAGCGCGAGACCGGTCAGCAGAACAAGCGCTATCACGCCCCAGGGAGCGCGCTTCCTCCGCCGCTCCTCCTCTTCGGCCAACTCGGAGTCGTACATTCGCCATCCCCTCTCGACCCGGCCGTCGCCGGATCATCCGCGCATACGAGCACGCTAAGCGCCGTGCCGGGGACCGGCGACGGGGCGGCGGCGAACGGGTGGCGCGCGCGTCCTCCCGTGCGCCATCCGGGACGCGGCCGACGGAGATTTCCTGACGGTGCGTGACCTGCGGCGATATCCACTCGCGCGGTTGCCGCCCGGCGGCCCCCTCACCAGGACGGACCATTCCCGAAATGCGGCTGCGCGCAGGGCAACTGAGGGTCTTTCTGGGAGGCGCTTCTCGCCGATCGACCGGGGACGGGACCCGGGGCGTCTTCCGCGGAGGATCACATGCGCAGCACTCGTGCCCTCGCGGCAGCCGGCGCCGCGGTCGCTGTCCTCGGCCTGGCCGCCCCCGCGGCCACCGCCGGCGGCGACCACAACCAGCCGAGCAACATCGTCGCGCTGCCCAGCGTCATCGCCCGCGGCGGTCAGATGACCGTCACGGTCGACGGCTGCCCCCAGGGCGGCACCATGACCTCGGACGCCTTCCGGACCACCCACCTGACGCCGGTCAGGGGAGCCAACGAGACGTCCAGGGGCACGGCCACCATCAAGCAGGACGCCAGGCCCGGCTCGTACGACATCACCGTCAACTGCTCGGGCCGGCGGCTGACCCGGCCGGCGGCCTTCACCGTCATCGGCGGTGTCCGCGGCGGCCTCGGCGGCAGCAGCTCCGACGGGGCGACCTCGACCGACATCGCGATCGGCGGCGGGCTCGTGGCCGCGGCCGTCGCCGGTGGCGGATTGTTCTGGATGCGCCGCCGGTCCGAGCGGCGGATCTGACCCCGCTCGGCGCCCACCGGACACGGGCGCACGACGTCGCCCCGGACCCTCGTCGGATCCGGGGCGACGTCCTGCGCGCGTCCTGCGGAGGCACCGGGAGTGTCAGGCGCCGTCCTCGCCGGAACGCCGGCGCATGAGGTGGTACGCCGCGCCCACGGCCCCCGCGACGAGCGCCGCGCCCAGCCCGATCTGCTTCAGGTCGAACCCGGCGACGCTGCCGCCCCCACCGGCGTGCACCCCTTTGGAGTGCCAGGGCTCGTCGGACGGGTGGTGCGAGCCGCCCGCGATGGTCAGGTCGGCCGTGCCGGTCTTGTCCCGGCAGGCGAACGTCACCCGGTAGACCGCGCCGCGCCGGGCATCCCGGTCGACGCGCGCGGTCGCGGCCGACTCGTGCCGGGGGATGGTGACCGTGTCGAACACCGGAGAGGTGACCGTCACCCGCCCGTGGCAGCCCGCGGCGGTGCGGCCCACCCCCAGCGTGACCTCGCCGCCCGGCGCCACCGTGGCGGGGGAGACGGTGAAACCGAACGTGTTCGAGCCCACGGCACCCGCCGGGACACAGGCGGAGAGGGCGGCGGCGCCCAGCAGTGCGACCGAGGCGACGGGTATCGCGCGCATGGTGAATCCTCCGGTCCCCGAGGAGCTGCGGCGGACCAGTTCCGCTCGCGCCAGAAATGCACCTCGATGTCCGAAACGCTAGAAAGCCGCGCACCTCACCGCGATCGCAGTCGCGCGAATGGGGCAAAGATGTGGGCCGGTCAGGGGACGGTGGCGGCGTGTCGGCCGCCGCCGTCCCTGGCGCCGTGTCAGTCCCCGGCGCCCGGGAAGAGGCTCAGGAACGGGTCGGTGGACGCCGCCACGCCCCGGCTGAAGGGCGCGTCGAAGTCCCAGATCAGGAAGAGCAGGAAGGCGATCAGCGCGGAGAACAGTCCCGCGAGAACCAGTTCGCGGGGCGTGCGCCGGATCTGCAGGGCGAAGACCATCCCGATGGTGACGACGGCCCCGGCGATGAGCCCGAACCACACCACCCCCGGCATGGTCGCCCCGGTCGACTGCGCCCGGGAGTTGCGGGCCTGGTCCGCGAGGGCGACCTGGTCGACGAGGGGCTGGTAGGCCTGGGCCTCGAAGTCCGACCGCGGTTCGTAGTCGGTGACGTCCGCACGGACGCGGTCCAGCAGGTCGGTGCCGCGGTCGGTCACCTCCCCGTGATCAGCCATGGCCTTCCACTCGGTGGTGACGACGTGTCCGACATAGGCGTTGACATCCGCCCGGATGCGGTCACGGACCTCGGGCGGGTAGACCCGGGCCCGCTCCGAGACCTCGTGCAGCGCCACGGCCTCCGTCTGCACGTCGGCCTGGGCCGCGCTGCGCGCCTCCCAGACCCCCGCGATGGCCAGGCCCAGGACGATGGCGTACACCACACCGATCCACATCGTCATGTACTCGATGACGTCCGGAGTCTCGGTGATGTCCTCGTCGTCGGACGCGGTGCGGTGCCGCAGGAGGGTGACGATGACCACCACGACACAGGCGGCCAGCATCGCGAGGGTGAGAACAAGCCATTCCGGCAAGAGGGCCTCCAGGAATCAGCGCGCACGGAGCGCGGCGACCGCGACCACCGCGGGCACGGTGATGAGCAGGACGAAGACGAGCGGTGACGTGGCTCCGCCCGTGGACCGCCGCGGCGGCCGGGCGGCCCGCTGGCGCGGGTAGTGCACCGGACTGAGGGACGGCCCGGGCGTGGGCGTGACCGACGGCGCCGGGGCGGGCGGCGCCGGACGGGCCGGCGGCGGGGTGGGGGTCGGTGTCGGGGCCGGGGGCGGGGTCGGCGCGGGCCGGGGCGGCGCCGGACGCGGGGCCGGCGGCGGTGGTTCGGGCTTCGGCGCCGGTGGCCTCGGCGGGGGAGGCTTCGGCGTGGGCGGCGGGGGAGGGGGCTCGGGTGGAGGGGGAGGAGGCGTCGGGGTCGGGGTGGGCGTGGGGGTGGGCGTCGGAGTCGGGGTGGGCTTGGGGCACGGCGGGAAGGGCGGCCAGGGATGGCTCCCGGCGACCGCCACCGCTTCGGTGCCGTCCGGTCCGGTCGAGGCGTACGCGCAGGCGTCGGCCTGCGCCGGGCCCACCGGTATGCCGACGAGGGTGAACGTCAGCGTCACCAGGGCCAACACCCGCCCGGCGGCGGGTCGGGTCGGTTCGGGTCCATGCACGACGCAGATCATGAAGCCTGGAGCACCGTCGCACGGCCGGGTGTCCCTCGATTGCCCCGAAGGAGGGATACGGCCCCACCAGGGGTTTGACGGCGACTGACCCGCCCGCGCCGGACTTCGGACATGCGTGCGAGACGTCGGGCGGCGAGTGACGGACGGGAAAGAAACCCGCGCCTTCGTTGAACACAACGGGCGCCCCCGTGCGTACCCAGTGTCGTGCGGCGGCCGGCAGGGCGTCCCAACACCTTCGTGACGATCGGGGATTGACGATGAAGACCTCCTGGCGGAGCGCCTCACTCGTGGTGAGCGCCGCGGCGCTGCTGGCGCTGACGACGGCGTGCGGCCAGGACGGCGGCGGCGCCACCGGCAGTCAGAACGTGGGCGCCACGGCCGCGCCCGGCGACGTCGGCGACCTCGGCGCGAGCACCGGTGACGGCGCCGGTACCGGCGCGGGCGGCGGACAGGCCCCGGCCGGCGCACCGGAGCCCGCGGGCAAGCTGTCCGTCTCGCCGAACGCCGAGATCGGCGACCTGGTGACCGACGGAGCGGGCCGCACCCTCTACCGCTTCGACGCCGACACCGCCGAACCCCCCAAGACGACCTGCGAGAACGACTGCGCCACCGCGTGGCCGCCGGTGGCCGCGGACGACGCCCTCGCCGGTGAGGGCATCGACGCGGACCTGCTCGGCGAGGTCGCCCGCCCCGACGGCACCAAGCAACTGACGATCGGCGGCTGGCCCGCGTACCGCTACGCCAAGGACACCGCCGCCGGTGACGTCAAGGGCCAGGGCGTCGGCAAGAAGTGGTACGCGCTGGCCGCCGACGGCAAGAAGGCCACGGCCGAGCCGGCCGCCGGGCTGGCGACCCGCAAGGACCCGAAACTCGGCGAGATCGTCGTCGACAAGAACGGCATGACCGTCTACCGCTTCATGAAGGACGAGGCCTGGCCGAAGCCGGTGTCGGCGTGCACCGGCGGCTGCCTGGCGCAGTGGCCGGTCGTGGCGCCCGTCGAGGCGAACGACACCCAGGGCGTCGAGAAGAAGGGGCTGATGAGCTTCACCCGCCCCGACGGAGCCGCCCAGCAGACGATCGACTGCTGGCCCATTTACACGTTCGCCGGTGACAAGAAGGCCGGCGACACCAACGGCCAGGGCGTGGGCGGCACTTGGTACGCCGTCAAGCCCGACGGAAAGCCGGTCGGCGCGCCGAAGAAGTAACGGCCCCCGCGCCCCGGCCCCCGGCGCCCTGCTCCCGGCCACAGACCGTCCCCTCCGTCCGCAGACGGAGGGGACGGTCCCGTTCGTGTGTTTTGGGATGCCTTCACGCGCGGCACGTGCCGCAGGCAGTGACCGGGAACGGACGGTCAATTTCCGGTTGGGCTCGCTCCTTTGGCAGGCGATCAGTAGCCTCAGCTCGAACACCGGACCGCCTATGCCTTGGAGAGCTAGATGGAGCGTCCCGCCTGGGCCCCTCGCAGCATCGACATCTCGGTGCCCAGCGTGTCCCGGATCTACGACTTCTACCTGGGCGGTTCGCACAACTTCGAGGTCGACCGGGAAGCGGCCCGCCGGGCCATGGAGTTCATGCCGGGACTCCCCAAGATCATGCAGTCCAACCGGGCGTTCATGCGCCGGGCCGTGCGGTTCGCCGCCGACGAGGGCATCGACCAGTTCCTCGACATCGGCTCCGGAATCCCTACCTTCGGCAACGTCCACGAGGTGGCCGGACGCAGCCGCCCCGGCGCCCGGGTGGTCTACGTGGACCACGATCCGGTGGCGGTGGCGCACAGCGAGGCCGTCCTGGCCGACGTCGACCACGCGGACGTCGTGGCCGGCGACCTGCTCAAGCCGCGGGAGATCCTGGCCGACCCCCGGGTGGAGCGGCTGATCGACCTGAATCGGCCGGTCGCCCTGCTGCTGGTTGCCATACTGCACTTCGTGGAGGACGAGGACGACCCGTACGCCGCGGTGGCCGAGTTGCGCGACGCGCTTGCGCCCGGCAGCCTGCTCGTCCTCACGCACGCCTCGTACGAGAACATCCCGCTGCCCGCCGAGCGGGCCGGGGGCGCGGTGGACGTGTACAAGGACATCCGCAATCCGCTGATCATGCGTTCGCGCGAGCACATCGCGCGGTTCTTCGAGGGGTACGACATGGTGGAACCCGGACTGGTTCCGATGCCGCGCTGGAGGCCGGAGGGGGAGCCCGCGGAAGAGGACCCGTACGCGTTCTCCGGGTTCGCCGGCGTGGGGCGTACGGCGTGAGCGCGGAGCCGGACGGGACGGAGGACCGGCTGCGCCGGTTCGCGACGATCTGGAGCCGGGCGGTGTTCCCGGTGACCTCGACGTCGTCCACGCGGCCCGAGTTCGAGGCCCAACTGCTGCCGCTGGCCCGCCGGCTGAGCGAGGTGCTGCGGGCGCGGAGCTTCGACGCGGCGGAGGGCAGGGCGGTCGGCGCCGCCCTCGTCGACGCGCACTGCACCGACCCCGAGGCGCTCTCCAGGACACTCGACTGCGTCGACGCCTACCTGGTGCTCTACTGCGGGGAGGACGGCGACCCGGAGGACCTGCGGGCACGTTCGGCGCGGCTCCAGCACGCGATGGCGGCCGGGTTCGCCGGGGCGCTGCGCGCGAGGACCCTGGCCGAGCAGGAGGCCATCGCGCAGGCCGCCCTGAAGGCGCAGGGCGTGGTCGCCGAGGCGCTGCACGCCAGCGAGGCCCGCTTCCGCGCGGTCTTCGAGGGCGCCGCCATAGGCATCGGCATCGCCGACCTGGACGGCAACGTCCTCCAGGTCAACGACGCGTTGATGCGGATGTTCGGCATCCCCGACCCCGCGCTCGGCGGCCGCCGGGCGACCGAGTGGACGCACCCCGACGACGCGCCGCAGACCTGGCGACTCTACGAGGAACTGGTGCGCGGCGAGCGCGAGCACTACCACGTGGAGAAGGCCTTCTACCGGCCCGACGGCACGGTTCTGTGGACCAACCTCACCGTCTCCCTGCTGCGCGACGCCGACGGTGCCCCGCAGTACCAGCTCGCGCTGATGGAGGACACCACCGAACGGCGGCTGCTCAACCTGCGGCTGCGTTACGAGGCCACCCACGACGCGCTCACCGGCCTGCCCAACCGCAGTTTCTTCTTCGAGCGGCTGGAGAAGGCCCTGAACGCCGGCCCCGGGCAGCGCTTCGGCCTGTGCTACCTCGACCTGGACGGCTTCAAGGCCGTCAACGACAGCCTCGGCCACGCCGCCGGTGACCGGCTGCTGGTGGAGGTCGCCGACCGGCTCCAGGCCTGCGCCACCGCGCCCGGTGAGATGGTGGCCAGGCTGGGCGGCGACGAGTTCGTGGCGCTGACCACGGGCCCCGACACCCGGCACGAGGTCGACGAGCTGGCCGGGCGCATCATGAACGCGCTGCTCGCCCCGGTCAGCGTCGACGGGCGCGACCTGACCGTGCGCGGCAGCATCGGCGTGGTCGAGGGCCCGGCGGGCGAGCGCAGCCCGGCCGAGGTGCTGCGCAGCGCCGACATCACGATGTACCGGGCCAAGTCGGCGGGCGGCAACCGCTTCGAGCTGGCCGACCCGGAGGCAGACGCCCGCGTCATCACGCGGCACGGACTGACCACCGCGCTGCCCGCCGCCCTGGAGCGCGGCGAGTTCTTCATCGAGTACCAGCCGCTGGTCCACCTCGGCGACGGCAGTGTGCGCGGCGCCGAGGCGCTGGTGCGCTGGCTGCACCCGCAGCACGGGGTGCTCGGTCCCGACCGCTTCATCCCGCTCGCCGAACACACCGGCCTGATCGTGCCGTTGGGCCGCTGGGTCCTCGAACAGTCCGTGCGTCAGGCCCGCCTGTGGCGGGAGCGGTACGGCGAGACGACCGCCGCAGGCCCGCTGCGCATCAACGTCAACCTCTCGCCCTGCCAGCTCACCCACCCGGGACTGGTCCAGGACACCGTGGAGATCCTGGAGCGGGCCGGGGTCACGCCCGACGCGCTGTGCCTGGAGGTGACGGAGTCGGCGCTGATCGGCGCGGACGACGACCTGCTGAAGCCGCTGCGCCGACTGGCCGAGATGGGGGTGGACATCGCCCTGGACGACTTCGGCACCGGCTACTCCAACCTGGCCAACCTGCGCCGGCTGCCGGTGAGCGTCCTCAAGCTGGACCGCTCGTTCACGCAGAGCATGCAGCAGTTCCCGGCGGACCCCGTCGACCTGAAGATCGTCGAGGGGATCGTCGCGCTGGCCCACAGCCTGGACCTCGCGGTCACCGTGGAGGGCGTGGAGACCGGCGCCCAGGCCGAGCAACTGCGCATACTGGGCTGCGACACGGCCCAGGGCTGGTACTACGCCCGCCCGGGCCCGCCGGAGCGGCTGCACGAGCTGGCGCTGGTGGACGCCACGGGCTGACCGCGGCCGCGGCCCCCCGCTCGGGCCGTACCGGTGGTGCGCCCGGCCCGACGTCCGGGCCGCGCGCCTCGCTTCCGGCCCGGACGAGGTGTGCCCGGCCCGGCCCGCCTCCCGTCCCGCACATCGCGCTCCGGGCCCGGACGGGGCCCGCCTCGGCGGAGGGCACGGGAGCGCCGTCGTTCGGTTCAGGTGGCTTGGTGGGCCCGCCCGGGGAAGCGCGGGCGCTGCGTGGACCAGGGTGGCGGTGGCGGTCGAGCGTGACGGGTGGGCCGGCGGAGGCGAAGGCGGCCCGGTGCGCTCGGCGTCGGGCGGCGAGTGGTGTCCCGGGTGCGGACGGTGTCCGGCTCGGGGACGCCGGCGGGCGCGGTGACGAGGTGGGGCGGGCGGCGCCGTCGTCCGTTTCAGGTTGCTGGGCGGGTGGTCTCGGCGACTTCGGTCGCGGCGCGGACGAGGGCGGCGGTGGCGGTCGAGCGTGACTGGCTGGGCCAGGCGAGGGAGAGCACGACCGGCGGTGCGTCCAGGACCGGCCGGTAGGCGACGCCCGGGCGCGGATAGCGGGCGCCGACCGACGCGGGCAGCAGGGTGACGACCTGCCCGAGGGAGACGGCCGTGAGCACCTGCGCCAGGTCGTCGTGGCCGCGCCGGGCCTCGTCGACGTACCCCTGCACGCCGTCCGCGTCCAGCCCGAGGTCGGCCAGCTCCAGGCGGTCGCGTCCGGCGAGCGGGTGGTCCGCGGCGAGGACGGCGACGCGCGCTTCGACGGCCAGCGTCTCGGTGTCGAGGCCGGTGCCGTCGAACGGCGCGTGGACCAGGGCGACGTCGGCCTCGCCGCCGCGCAGCAGCCGTGGCTGCTCCTGCCATCCGCACAGCCGGACGGTGACTGGCACGGCCCCGGGCTCGGCGGCGTAGCGCGCGAGGATCGGCTCCAGCAGTCCCGCGTCCCCGTCCGCCTTCACGGCCAGCACCAGCTTCGGCCCCTCGGCCGCGCGCCTGGCCCGCCGCCCCGCGGCCTCCAGGGCGTCGAGCGCGACGCGTGCCTCGGCGAGCAGCACCTCGCCCGCCGGGGTCCGGGTGACCCGGTGCGTGGTCCGCTCGAACAGGGGGACCCCCAGCTCGGACTCCAGGCGGCGGATCGCCCTCGACAGGGGCGGTGCGGAGATGCCCAGCCGCTCGGCGGCACGTGCGAAGTTCAGCTCCTCGGCCACCGCCACGAAGTAGCGCAGGGACCGCGACTCCATGTCCGCCTCCCGGGAGGTGCCGTCCGGTATTGCTCTCAGGGTAACAACCGGGACCCGACCGGTCCTTCAGTTCCGCCGGGGCGGCGAACAGGATGGAAGGGCGCCGGGCGGCGTACGGGACCAGCTTCCCGCCCCGGCGCGGATCCTCTCTCCCCTCCTCACCCGAACCGGAGTCGTACCCGTGATCGTCATCACCACCCCGACCGGCGGCATCGGCCGGCAGGTCCTCGGCCACGTCCTGGACGGCCTCGACGCCCGCGACGGCTCGGCCGCGGTCCGAGTGATCGTCCGCGATCCCGGCCGTCTCACCGCGCGGGAGCGGGAGCGGGCCGAGGTGTTCCAGGGCTCGCACGCCGACCCCGAGGTCCTGGGCGCGGCCTGCGAGGGCGCCGACCAGGTGTTCTGGCTGGTGCCGCCCGCGCCCGGCGCCGACAGCGTCGAGGGCCACTTCCGCGCCTTCACGCAGCCCCTGTGCGAGGTGATCGCGCGGCAGGGCGTCCCGCGGGTCGTGGCCGTCTCCAGCCTGGGACGCGGCGTGGCGAAGGACGCCGGGCCGATCTCCGCCTCGCTCGCCATGGACGAGCGGATCGCGGCCACCGGCGTGCACTACCGGGCGCTGTGCCCGCCCTTCCTGATGGAGAACCTGCTCGGGCAGGCGGCCGGCCTGCGCGAGACCGGCGAGTTTCGGGTGGCGTACGCCGCGGACCGGGTCCTGCGCACCTGTGCCACCGCCGACATCGCCGCCACGGCCGCACGTCTGCTGCTCGACGGCTCCTGGACCGGCCGCGCCGACGTCCCCCTGGTCGGCCCCGACGAGCTGACCCCCGCCGGCATGGCAGAGGTCCTGTCCGAGGTGCTGGACCGTCCGGTCCGGGTACGCGAGAGCACCCCGGAGGAGTACCGGGCGTCCGCCCTGCGGTTCGGGGCGAGCGAGGCGGGCGCCCGGGGCCTGGCCGACATGGCCTCGGCGATGGACGCCCAGGGCTTCTACGGCGCGACCGAGCCCAGCACCCCGGACACCGCGCCGACGAGCTTCCGCCGCTGGTGCGAGGAGGTCCTCAGGCCGGCCGCGCTCGCCTGATCCGCGCCGCCACCGCCCCCTGCGGCATCGCCGCCACCGCCCCGGCGGCCCGCGCCGTCACCGCTCCAGCAGCATCCGTTGCAGCTCCCGCGCCGCCCGCGGCGGGGCCACGTCGCTGCGGTGGGCCAGCGCGATGGTCCGGTGCAGCCCGGGCCGGGCCAGCGGGGTCACCCGCAGCCCACGCCCGGAGCGGGCGGCCACCATCCGCGGGACCACCGCCATGCCGAGCCCGGCCCGCACGAAGCCCAGCACCGCGTCCATCTCCCCGCCCTCCACGGCGAAGTCCGGTTCGAACCCGGCCGAGCGGCACGCGGCCACGGTCAGCTCCCGCAGGTCGTAGCCGTGCCGGAACATCACCAGACGCTCGCCCTCCAGGTCGGTGATGCGCACGGCCCGGCGCCCGCCGCCCGGCCGGGGCGAGTCCGGGGACGACACCACCACCAGGTCCTCCCGCAGCAGCTCCACCGTGGTCAGCGACGGTGACGCGGTGGGCAGCGGCAGCACGACCAGGGCCAGGTCGAGCGCGCCGCGCGCCAGCTCCCGCACCAGGTCGTGCGAGCCGCTCTCCTCGACGAGCAGCCGGATGCCGGGGTAGCGGTCGTGGAAGGCGCGCAGCACGTCCGGGAGCAGACCGGTGCACAGGCTCGGGGTGGCGCCCAGCCTGACCCGGCCGCGACGCAGCTGGGCCAGCTCAAGCACCTCGTGCCGGGCGGTGTCGGCGTCCGCCAGGATGCGCCTGGCCAGCGGGAGCAGCGCCTCCCCGGCGTCGGTGAGGGTGATGTTGCCGCGCGCCCGCCGGAACAGGTCGGCGCCCAGCTCCCGCTCCAGCGCCTTGATCTGCTGCGACAGGGAGGGCTGCGCCACGTGCACCACCTCGGCGGCCCGGGTGAAGTGCCGGGTCTCGGCCACCGCCACGAAGTACTGGAGCTGTTGCAACTGCATACCGCGAGCATAAAGCTTCGATAGGCAGTACCTATGGAAACCAGGCGTTCCATGTCTTGGACCGATGGGCCCTCGGCGCCGTAGCGTCCTGTGCCATGGCTCTGGCAACGCGGACGGACCGACGGCCGTCCATGGCGCGCACCGTGTGGGACTCGACCGTCGGCAAGAAGACAGTGATGGCGGTCAGCGGTCTCGTCATGCTGCTCTACCTGGTCGCCCACATGATCGGGAACCTGAAGATCTTCTTCGGGACCGAGGAGTTCAACCACTACGCCCACTGGCTGCGCACGGTCGGCGAGCCGTTCATGCACTACGAGTGGACGCTCTGGCTGATCCGTGTCGTGCTGGTGGTCGCCGTCGTCGCCCACGCCGTCTCCGCGTACCAGCTCAGCCGCCGCGACATCAAGGCGCGGCCCAGCAAGTACGTGCACAAGAAGGCCCGCGCCGGCTACGCGACGCGCACCATGCGCTGGGGCGGCGTCATCCTGGGCCTGTTCATCGTCTGGCACCTGCTCGACCTGACCACCGGCACCGTGCACTCCGGCGGCTTCGAGAGCGGCAAGCCCTACCAGAACGTCGTGGACACCTTCTCCACCTGGTACGGCAACCTCGTCTACATCGTCGCGGTGCTCGCTCTCGGCCTGCACATCCGGCACGGCTTCTGGAGCGCCGCCCAGACCCTCGGCGCGGGCAGCCGTACCCGCGACCGCGTCCTGAAGACGACCGCGAACGTCCTCGCGCTGCTGCTCACGGCCGGCTTCGTCGCCGTACCCGTGGGCGTCATGACCGGAGTGGTGAGCTGACATGACTGCCTACGCCGACTACACGACCGGAGAGCCGGTCGCCGACACCAAGGCCCCCGCCGGCCCCGTCAACGAGCGCTGGGACACCCGCCGGTTCGAGGCGAAGCTGGTCAACCCCGCCAACCGGCGCGGCAAGACCGTCATCGTCGTCGGCACCGGCCTCGCGGGCGGCTCCGCCGGCGCGACCCTCGCCGAACAGGGCTACCACGTCGTCCAGTTCTGCTACCAGGACTCCCCGCGCCGCGCCCATTCCATCGCCGCGCAGGGCGGCATCAACGCCGCGAAGAACTACCGCAACGACGGCGACTCGATCCACCGCCTGTTCTACGACACCGTCAAGGGCGGCGACTTCCGCTCCCGCGAGTCCAACGTGCACCGGCTCGCGCAGATCTCCGTCGAGATCATCGACCAGTGCGTCGCCCAGGGTGTGCCCTTCGCCCGCGAGTACGGCGGTCTGCTCGACACCCGGTCCTTCGGCGGCGTCCAGGTCTCCCGCACCTTCTACGCCCGCGGCCAGACGGGGCAGCAGCTGCTGCTCGGCGCCTACCAGGCGCTCAGCAGGCAGATCGCGGCCGGCACCATCGAGATGCACGCGCGCACCGAGATGCTCGACCTGATCGTGGTGGACGGCCGGGCGCGCGGCATCGTCGCCCGGGACCTGATCACCGGGAAGATCGACACGTACTTCGCGGACGCCGTCGTCCTGGCCAGCGGCGGGTACGGCAACGTCTTCTACCTCTCCACCAACGCCATGAACTCCAACGCGACCGCGATCTGGCGGGCGCACCGGCGCGGCGCCCACTTCGCCAACCCCTGCTTCACGCAGATCCACCCGACCTGCATCCCGCGCACCGGCGACCACCAGTCCAAGCTCACCCTGATGAGCGAGTCGCTGCGCAACGACGGCCGCATCTGGGTGCCGAAGGCCAAGGGGGACGACCGTCCGCCGAACCGGATCCCCGAGGACGAGCGCGACTACTACCTGGAGCGCATCTACCCGTCCTTCGGCAACCTCGTCCCCCGCGACATCGCCTCCCGTGCCGCGAAGAACGTCTGCGACGAGGGCAGAGGGGTGGGCCCCGGCGGCCAGGGCGTCTACCTGGACTTCGCCGACGCGATCGGGCGCATGGGGCGCAAGGCGGTCGAGGCCAAGTACGGCAACCTCTTCGACATGTACCAGCGGATCACCGACGAGGACCCGTACGAGGTACCGATGCGGATCTACCCCGCCGTGCACTACACGATGGGCGGCCTGTGGGTCGACTACGACCTCCAGACCACCGTCCCCGGCCTGTTCGCGATCGGCGAGGCCAACTTCTCCGACCACGGAGCCAACCGGCTCGGCGCCTCCGCGCTGATGCAGGGCCTGGCCGACGGCTACTTCGTCCTGCCGGCCACCATCAACGACTACCTCGCCCGCAACCCCCACGAGGACGACGTGGACGACGCGCACCCGGCGGTGCAGGAGGTGCTGGCCGAGACCGAGGACCGGCTCAACCTGCTGCTGTCGGTCGACGGCGACCGCACCCCGGACTCCTTCCACCGCGAACTCGGCGAGCTGATGTGGGAGTTCTGCGGCATGGCCCGCACCGACTCGGGACTGCGCAAGGCCCTGGAGCGCATCCCGCAGATCCGCGAGGAGTTCTGGCGGCGCATCAAGGTGCCCGGCAGCGGCGAGGAGTTCAACCAGTCGCTGGAGAAGGCCAACCGCATCGTCGACTACCTGGAGCTCGCCGAGCTGATGTGCCTCGACGCGCTGCACCGGGCCGAGTCCTGCGGCGGCCACTTCCGCGAGGAGTCCCAGACCCCGGACGGCGAGGCGGCGCGCAGGGACGACGAGTTCGGCTACGCCGCCGCCTGGGAGTTCACCGGCACCGGCGAGGCCCCCACCCTGCACAAGGAAGACCTGGTCTTCGAGTACGTCCACCCCACCCAGCGGAGCTACGCATGAAGCTCACCCTGCGCGTCTGGCGGCAGAAGAACGCCGACGCCGAAGGCGCCATGTCCACGTACCAGGTGGACGGAATCTCCAGCGACATGTCCTTCCTGGAGATGCTCGACACCCTCAACGAGGAGCTCATCCTCAAGGGCGAGGACCCGGTCGCCTTCGACCACGACTGCCGCGAGGGCATCTGCGGCGCCTGCTCGCTCGTCATCAACGGCGACGCCCACGGCCCCGAGCGCACCACCACCTGCCAGTTGCACATGCGGTCCTTCCGGGACGGCGACACGATCGACATCGAGCCCTGGCGGGCCGCCGCCTTCCCGGTCGTCAAGGACCTGGTCGTCGACCGCTCGGCCTTCGACCGGATCATCCAGGCCGGCGGCTACATCACCGCCCCCACCGGTGCCGCGCCGGAGGCGCACGCCACGCCGGTGCCCAAGCCGGACGCCGACCTCGCCTTCGAGCACGCGGAGTGCATCGGGTGCGGCGCCTGCGTCGCGGCCTGCCCGAACGGGGCGGCGATGCTGTTCACGTCCGCGAAGGTGAACCACCTGAACGTCCTGCCGCAGGGCGCGCCCGAGCGCGAGACGCGGGTGCTCGACATGGTGGGACAGATGGACGCCGAGGGCTTCGGCGGGTGCACGCTGGCCGGCGAGTGCGCGACCGCCTGCCCGAAGGGCATCCCGCTGATGTCCATCACCAGCATGAACAGGGAGTGGCTGCGGGCCACGCGCAAGGTGGCGAAGAAGTAGCCCCACCGACGTTCGCCGAAAGGTGCGGACGGACGGGGCCGGGAGAGGTGCTCCTCCCGGCCCCGTTTCGCATGCGCGCGTCCCGGCGCACGGCCGCGCCCGGCATTCAGCAAGCCCACATCCGCGCTCCCGGCACTCGTCACGCGCAGTACAGCCGGCGTCGGAAGAACTGTGGCGGAGCCGTCCCCACGACCACCGTCCCCACGAGCAGGAGAGCACCCATGACCGGCGTACTGACCGCGGACCGCCCCCCGAAGCCCGCCGCTCCCCGCCGCTACACCGTCGCCCTGGCCCGCGACGAGGACGACGTACGGGCCGCGCAGCGGCTGCGGCACGACGTGTTCGCCGGGGAGATGGGCGCCCTGCTGGCGAGCCCGCAGCCCGGGTACGACGTCGACCCCTTCGACGCGTACTGCGACCACCTGCTTGTCCGCGAGGAGATCACCGGGCAGGTCGTCGGGACCTACCGGCTGCTGCCCCCGGACCGCGCGGCGGTCGCCGGACGGCTGTACGCGGAGAGCGAGTTCGACCTCGCGGCGCTGGCCGCGATCCGGCCCGGGATGGTCGAGGTCGGCCGCTCCTGCGTGCACCCCGACCACCGCGACGGCACCGTCATCGGTCTCGTCTGGGCCGACATAGCCCGCTACATGACCGACCGCCGCCACGCCTGGCTTGCGGGCTGCTGTTCGCTCCCGCTCGCCGACGGCGGGGCGCTCGCCGCCGGAGCCTGGGACCGGGTGCGGGCCAAGCACCTGGCGCCCGAGGAGTACCGGGTACGGCCGCTGCTGCCCTGGATTCCGCGCGCCGCCCCGCCCGCCGCCCGCACCGAACTGCCGGCGCTGCTGCGCGGCTACCTCAGGCTCGGCGCCTGGGTCTGCGGCGAGCCCGCGCACGACGTGGACTTCGGCGTCGCGGACCTGTACGTGCTGCTGCCGATGAGCCGCGTCGACCCGCGCTACCTGCGGCACTTCCTCTCGCTCGCCCCGGCCCGATGAGCGGCCGGCCGCCCGTCGCACCCTGCACCCCCGCGGCGTGCGTGCAGCGGCCACCGGCCAGGGCGGCCGTGCCCCGCGCCCTGCTGCGGCTCGCCGTGGTCGCCGCTCTGCTCCTCGCCGGGATCGCCGTCGTCCTCGCGCCGTCCCGGCTGCTGCGGCGCGGGCTGCCCGCGGACGTGGTGCGGCGCTACTGCCGGTGGGTCGTGCGGGCCGTGGGCGTCCGGGTCCGCGTCACGGGGGCGGCGGTTCCCGAGGGCGGGCTGCTCCTCGTCGCCCCGCACGTCTCCTGGCTCGACATCCCCCTGCTGGCCGCCGTACGTCCCGCCAGGATGCTGGCCAAGAGCGAGATCCGGGACTGGCCGGTGGCGGGCGGGCCGGCCGCGCGCGCCGGTGTGCTGTTCATCGAACGGGAACGGCTGCGAGCCCTGCCGGGCACGGTCGGCGCGATGGCGCGGGTCCTGCGCGCGGGCGCCGCGGTGGCCGCGTTCCCCGAGGGCAGCACGTGGTGCGGACGTGCCCGCGGCCCCTTCCACCGGGCCGTGTTCCAGGCCGCCCTGGACGCCGGGGTGCCCGTCCAGCCGGTCCGGATCCGCTACCGCGCGGGGGAGCGGGCGGTGAGCACGACTCCCGCGTTCGTCGGCGCGGACACGCTGCTCGCCTCCCTCTGGCGGGTGGCGTCGGCCCGGGGACTGACCGCCGAGGTGGAGGTCTGCCCGGCCCTGCCGCCCGGCCGGCACCCCGACCGCCGGGCGCTGGCCGAGGCCGCCGAGCGCGCGGTGCACGGTCCGGCCGAGGGCCGCGCGCGCGACCACGCCCACGGCCACCACGGGAAAGCACCTTCGAAAAGTATGTGTGCTTTGTGAGCTATGTGCCGTTTCCCTCCCTCTTGATGCGGACAACCGGAAGGCAGGCACTCGAAAGGAGGGTGATGGCAGATGATCACCCGTGAGGAGATCGCCAACGTCCTGGACCAACCGGTCTACGACGGAGACGGCAACAAGATCGGCGACGCGAAGCATGTCTTCTTCGACGACATGACCGGGCGCCCCGAGTGGGTGAGCGTCAAGACGGGCATGTTCGGCTCTGCCGAGTCCTTCGTGCCCATTCGCGACGCCGCGCTCGTGCAGGACCACCTCGAGGTTCCCTACGGCAAGGACCAGGTCAAGGGCGCGCCCTCGGTCGACGTCGACGCGGGCGGCCATCTGTCGGAGACCGAGGAGCACCGGCTCTACGACTACTACGGCATCAACTGGGACAGCGTGCTGTCCGAGGCCGAACGCACCGACGACGGCCGCTGGGCCGCGGGACCGGGCACGGCGGGCACCGCCACGGCCGCGGGTGCCGCGGGCGCCGCGGGAACCGCAGGAGCCGCGGGCACGGCCGGAACGGCCGGCGGTACGACCGGCCGCGAGGATGCCATGGAGCGCGAGGGCATGCGCGACGACGAGGCCATGACCCGCTCCGAGGAGCAGATGCACGTCGGCGTCGAGCGCCACGAGTCGGGCCGGGCCAAACTGCGCAAGTACGTGGTCACGGAAGAGGTCCAGCAGACCGTTCCGGTCACCCACGAGGAGGTGCGGGTGATACGTGAGCCCATCACGGACGCCAACCGTGACGAGGCCATGGCCGGACCGGAGATCGCCGAGGCGGAGCACGAGGTCACGCTGCACGCGGAACGCCCCGTCGTGGAGACGGAGACGGTGCCGGTGGAGCGCGTCCGGATGACCACGGAGGAGCTGACGGAGAACGAGACGGTGCGCGGCCAGGTCCGCAAGGAGCGCATCGAGGCCGAGACCGAGTCCTTCACGGAGGACGAGATGCGGCGGGGCGACATGCGGCGGGGCCGCGAGTGACCGTCCCCCGGCGTCAGCGCGGGACCGTGCGCCGGTGAACCGGCTTCACCGGCGCTTCCCGCCGTCCAGGGCCCGGGCCAGATAGGGCGCGGTGGCGCTCCCCTCGACGCCTGCCACCTCGGTGGGGGTCCCGGCGGCCACGATCCGGCCGCCCGCGTCGCCGCCGCCCGGCCCCAGGTCGATCACGTGGTCGGCGCCGGCGACCACACCCATGTCGTGCTCGACGACGATCACCGTGTGCCCGGCCTCGACGAGTCCGTGCAACTGGCGCATCAGCACCTCGACGTCGGCCGGGTGCAGACCGGTCGTCGGCTCGTCGAGGAGGTACAGGGTGTGGCCGCGGCGCCCCCGCTGCAGCTCGCTCGCCAGCTTGATGCGCTGCGCCTCCCCGCCGGACAGCTCCGTCGCGGGCTGCCCGAGCCGCAGGTACCCCAGGCCCACGTCCAGCAGGGCGCCGAGCGCGCGGGCCGCCGGGGGCGTGTCCGCGAAGAACTCCGCCGCCGCCTCCACCGTCAGGTCCAGCACCTCGGCGATGCTCCGTCCCCGGTACGCCACTTCCAGCGTCTCGGGGTTGTAGCGCGCGCCTGCGCAGTCGGGGCACGGTGCGTAGGTGCTCGGCAGGAACAGCAGCTCGACGCTGACGAACCCCTCGCCCTGGCAGGTCTCGCAGCGCCCTCCCGGCACGTTGAAGGAGAACCGGCCCACGCCGTAACCGCGCTCCCGTGCCTCATCGGTGGCGGCGAAGACCTTGCGCACGACGTCGAACAGGCCCGTGTACGTGGCCAGGTTGGAGCGCGGGGTGCGGCCGATCGGCCGCTGGTCCACGGAGACCAGCCGGTCCACCCCCGCCAGTTCCCCGGTGATCTCACCGATCAGCGTCGACTTCCCGGAGCCGGACACGCCCGTCACCGCGGTGAGCACCCCGAGCGGGAACCGCGCGGTCACCCCGCGCAGGTTGTGCCGGGTCACCGGACCGACCGTCACCGTGCCGCGCGGCACGCGCACCTCGCGCGCGGGCACGGGGGAGCGGCCGAAGAGGTGGGGGGCGGTGGCGGACTCCGCGACCCGGGCCAGGCCGTCGACCGGGCCGCTGTACAGCACCCGTCCGCCGTGCTCGCCCGCCCGCGGACCGACGTCCACGATCCAGTCGGCGCCGCGCATCACGCCCAGGTGGTGCTCCACCACGAACACCGAGTTGCCGGCCGCCTTCAGCCGCTCCAGCACTGTCAGGAGTGCCTCGGTGTCCGCCGGGTGCAGGCCCGCTGACGGCTCGTCGAGGACGTACACGACACCGAACAGGCCCGAGCGCAGCTGGGTCGCCAGCCGCAGCCGCTGCAGCTCGCCCGCCGACAGGGTCGGGGTGGGGCGGTCGAGGCTCAGGTACCCGAGCCCCAGCTCGACGACCGGCGCGATCCGGGCGGTGAGGTCCTCGGTGAGCACCTTGGCCGTCTCGCCCTCGGCCGGCAGCAGCCCGGCCAGCTCGGTGAGCGGCAGCGCGGCCAGCTCGGCGACGGTGCGTCCGCCGACGGTCACGGCGAGGGACTCGGCCCGCAGCCGGGCACCACCGCACACCGGGCACGGCTCACTGCTGAGGAACCCCTCGGCCTTCGCCCGCAGCGTGGCGCTCTTGGAGTCGGCGAAGGTCTTCATCACGTAGCGCCGGGCGCTCATGTAGGTGCCCTGGTACGGCCGCTGGATCCGTCCCGCCTCCCGCACCGGGTGCACCGTGACCACCGGCTGCTCGTCGGTGAACAGGATCCACTCGCGCGCCTCGGCGGACAGGTCGCGCCAGGGCCGGTCCACGTCGTACCCGAGCGCGTCCAGGACGTCCCGGAGGTTCTTGCCCTGCCAGGCACCCGGCCACGCGGCGATCGCCCCGTCCCGGATCGACAGCGACGGATCCGGGACCAGCAGTTCCTCGGTCGTGCGGTGGACCCGGCCGAGCCCGTGGCACTCCGGGCAGGCGCCGGCCGCCGTGTTCGGCGAGAAGGCGTCGGAGTCCAGCCGCTCGGCGCCCGGCGGGTAGTCGCCGGCGCGGGAGAAGAGCATCCGCAGGGAGTTGGAGAGGTTGGTGACCGTCCCCACCGAGGAGCGCGACGTCGGCGTCGCCCGCCGCTGCTGCAGCGACACGGCGGGCGGCAGTCCGGTGATCTCGCCGACCTTGGGGGCGCCGACCTGGTGGATCAGCCGCCGGGCGTAGGGCGCGACCGACTCGAAGTACCGGCGCTGCGCCTCCGCGTAGACCGTCCCGAAGGCCAGCGACGACTTCCCCGAGCCGGAGACGCCGGTGAACACCGCGACCACGTCCCGGGGGACGTCCACGTCCACGCCCTTGAGGTTGTGCTCGCGGGCGTCGCGCACTCGCACGTACGGATCGTGGGGGCTGTGCATCGCGGGGGACTCCGTACGGTGGGCGGGACAAACCCCGCGATTCTACGCCGGGGTGCCCGCCGGTCCCGTACCGGTGACACGGGCGAGCCGCCGGTAGGAGTCCAGGAGAGCCTCGCGGTCGTACGTGCTGGTGGTGACCAGGACCTCCTGCGCTCCGGTCTCCTTCACCAGCGTCTCCAGCTCGGCGGCGACCTGCTCCTCGGTGCCGGTGACGTGGCCCGCGAGCCCGGCCTCGTACAGGTCGCGTTCCCTGGCGGTCATCGTCCGCGCCCCGACCTCCTCGGCCGGGGGCAGGGGCGGGAAGGAGCCGTGCGTGCGGGCGTGGGCCATGGACCACGCCTCCGGGACCAGGAGCCGCCGGGCCGCCTCGCCGGTGGCGGCCACGGCGACGGTGCCGGAGACGACGACGTACGGTTCGGCGCTCCACTCGGAGGGGCGGAACCCGGCGCGGTAGCGGTCGATGCCGCGGCGCAGCCGGTCCCGGTCCCGCAGGTCCCCGATGACCATCGGCAGCCCCGCCCGGGCGGCGACGGACGCGCCCTCGCCGACGGCCAGCACGAAGGGCGGGACGGTCAGTCCCTCCGCCGGACGCGCGTGCACGCCCGTGGGCGAGGTGCCCCGGAACCAGCCGAGCAGCTCGGCCAGTTGCGCCTCGAAGTCCTCGGCGTCGTCCTTCTCCCGGCCCAGCGCCCGCCGGACGCCGTCGGTGAAGCCCACCGAGCGGCCGAGCCCCATGTCGATCCGGCCGGGGAAGAGCGACTCCAGCACGCCGAACTGCTCGGCGACGACCAGCGGCCGGTGGTTGGGCAGCATCACGCCCCCGGTGCCGACGCGGATGCGACGGGTGGCCCCGGCCACGGCGGCGGCGAGCACGGTCGGCGCCGATCCCGCCACCCCGGGCACGCCGTGGTGCTCCGCCACCCAGAACCGGTGGTAGCCGAGCCGCTCCGCCTCCCGCGCCAGCTCCACGGTGTCGCGCAGCGCCTGTGCGGCAGTGCGGCCCGCCCGGATACGGGAACGGTCGAGGACGGAGAAGCGGGTACCGGAGAGCGCTGAGGTCACACGGTGTTCAACGCCCGCACACCGCACAGATTCCCGGCACGCGGATTCCGGCCCGCGATTCCCGGCAGGCGTTGCGCGCCACGCCCTAGGGTGGCCGGGTGAGCGACAGCAGCAAGCCCCCGGTGGCCGTGTTCGACCTGGACAACACCCTCGCCGACACCGCGCACCGGCAGCGGTTCCTGGAGCGCAGGCCGCGTGACTGGGACGCCTTCTTCGCCGCCGCGCCGCACGATCCGCCGCTCGCGGAGGGTGTCGCGCTGGTGCGGGAGAGCGCGGAGCAGTGCGAGGTCGTCTACCTGACCGGGCGGCCCGAGCGCTGCCGTCGCGACACGCTCGACTGGCTGGCCGCGCACGGTCTGCCGGACGGGACCGTGCACATGCGCGGCGACACCGACCGCAGGCCCGCCCGGCGCACCAAGCTGGAGATCCTGCGGCGGCTCGCGCGGACCCGCGCAGTCCGGATCCTGGTGGACGACGACGAACTGGTCTGCGACGACGCCGAACGAGCCGGTTTCACCGTGCTCCGGGCGCGCTGGGCGGCCCGGTCGGCCGAACTGCGCGCGGCGCAGGAGCGCGAGGGCCGTACCTGACCGACGTGACCGCCCGGTGCCCCGGCGAGCGGCGCGTCAGTCCGACTCCTCCAGGCGGAAGCCGAGCTTCAGGCCGACCTGCCAGTGTGCGACCTGTCCGTCCTCGATCTGGCCGCGCACCTGTGTCACCTCGAACCAGTCCAGCTTGCGCAGGGTCTGCGAGGCGCGGGTGATGGCGTTGCGGACGGCCTGGTCGACGCCGTCGGGCGAGGTGCCGACGACCTCGGTGACCCGGTAGGTGTGGTTGGACATGCGGGGCTCCCTTCCGCAGGACGCCGGTGTGCTCTGCGTCACTCCACCGTGCCCCAAGTCGGGACGGAGCGCGAGGCATCGGCCTTCCTGGCGGAAACCCTCCGGTACTCCCCTTGACCTTTGTATTGGTCCATACCAAAATCCCAGACACCCGTTCGAGCCTCGGGCTCGTCCCCCACGTCGGGTCTCCCTTCGCGTCGGCAGGTCCCCCTGCCTCAGCCCTGTGTTCGTCAGCCAGAAGGACCCCTCGTGAGACGTCGCCTCCTCGCCCTTGTCTGTGTGTCCGCCTCCGTGCTCAGCGGCTGCGGGCTGGTCTCGCAGGACGGCGGGAGCGGGGGGCACACCGTCACCCTGTGGCTCATGAAGGACAGCGCCTCGCAGGACTTCCTCAAGCGGTTCACGGAGGACTTCGAAGCCGACCACCCCGACCTCGACCTGGACATCCGCATCCAGGAGTGGACCGGGATCGGCGACAAGGTGCAGGCCGCGCTGAAGGCCGACGGCACCGACGGGCCCGACGTCGTCGAGGTCGGCAACACCCAGGTCCCGCAGTACGCGGAGGGCGGCCTGCTGCAGGACCTGACCCTGGAGTCGATGCGCGACTGGGGCATCCGCGACTGGCTGCCGGGCCTCGCCGAGCCCGGACAGTGGATGTCCCAGCAGTTCGGCATCCCCTGGTACGCCGCCAACCGCGTCGTCATCTACCGCAAGGACCTCTTCGAGCAGGCCGGCGTCGGCGAGCCGCCCCGTACCCGTGAGGAGTGGCTCGCCGCCACCGAGAAGCTCGACAAGAACGGTGACCAGGGCATCTACCTGGCCGGCCAGGACTGGTACACGCTCTCCGGCTTCATCTGGGACGAGGGCGGCGAGCTGGCCACCCAGGACGGTGACGGCGGTGTCTGGACCGGCGCCCTGGACTCCGAGGCGGCCCTGCGCGGCATGGACTTCTACCGCGAACTCCAGGCCCTGGGCGACGGGCCGGTCGACGCGGACGAGGAACACCCGCCGCAGTCCGGCGTCTTCGCCGAGGGCCGGGCCGCGCAGATCATCGCCGTGCCGGGCCAGGCCCAGTCCATCCTGCGCGAGAACCCCGACCTCAAGGGGAAGATCGGCTTCTTCCCGGTGCCCGGCAGGAACGCCGGCCGGCCCGGGGCCGTCTTCACCGGCGGCTCCGACCTCGTCGTCCCGAAGAACACCGACCAGGAGGACGGGGCCCGCGCCGTCGTCGAGGCGCTCGTGAGCACCGAGTGGAACACCGACCTGGCCCGCACCATGAACTACGTCCCCAACAAGAAGTCGCTCGCCGAGGACGTGTCCGGCGAAGAGGGGATCGAGGCCATGGCGGCCGGCGCCGCGCAGGGCCGGGCGACCCCCGGCACGCCCCGCTGGGGCGCGGTCGAGGCCGACAACCCGATCAAGGCGTACATGACGAAGGTGCTCAAGGGCGCCGACGCGAAGACGGAGGCCCGGAAGGCCTCCGACCGCATCACCGGGCTGCTGGACGCCAACGCGCGCTGACCGGCGCGGGGGGGGGGGGGGGGGGCCCCCCCCGGCGGGGCCCCGGGGGGGGGGGCGCCCCCCGCCCGGGGGGGGGGGGGGGGCGGCCCGGGGCCCGCGCCCGCCCGCCCCGGGGCCCCCCCCCCCGGGCGCGGCCCGCCCCCGCGGGCGCGGCCCCCCCCCCCCCCGCGGCCCCCCCCCCCCCCCCCCCCCCCCCCCCCCCCCCCCCCCCCCCCCGGCTCGCCACCGCCGACGCGCCGGTGCGCTCGGCGCCCGGCCTCAGCGCACCACGCTCAGCGACAGGGCGAAACGGCCCTCCCCGTCCGTCCACCAGTGGGTCAGGTCAAGACCGGCCGCCGCCAGTTCGGTCCGCACGCCCTCGCGGCGGAACTTCGCGGACACCTCGGTGCGCAGCTCCTCCCCGGCCGCGAAGTCCACGGCCAGGTCGAGCGCCTGGACCTTGACCGTCTGCGCGGTGCGCGAGCGCAACCGCATCTCGATCCACTCCCGTTCGGCGTTCCACAGCGCCACGTGCTCGAAGGCCGCGGGCGCGAAGTCGGCCTCCAGCTCGCGGTTCACCACCGACAGCACGTTCTTGTTGAACGCCGCCGTCACCCCCGCCGCGTCGTCGTACGCGCGGACCAGCACCCCCTCGTCCTTGACCAGGTCCGTGCCCAGCAGCAGGGTGTCGCCCGGCGAGAGCAGGGCCCGGACCGAGGCCAGGAACGCGGCGCGCTCCTCGGGCAGCAGGTTGCCGACGGTGCCGCCCAGGAACGCCACGAGCCGGGGGCCCGGCGTGTCGGGCAGCGTCAGCCCCGCAGTGAAGTCGGCGATCAGCGCGTGCACCTGGAGGCCGGGACGCTCGGCCACGAGCGCCTCTCCGGCCAGGGTGAGGGCGCTCTCGCTCACGTCGACCGGCACGTAGCCGCTCAGCCCGGTCCGCTCGGTCAACGCGTCCAGCAGGACGCGCGTCTTCTCCGAGGACCCGGAACCCAGCTCGACCAGGGTGCGCGCGCCGGTCGCCGCCGCGATCTCCGCGGCCCGGTCGACGAGGATCTCCCGCTCGGCCCGGGTCGGGTAGTACTCGGGCAGTGCGGTGATCGCCTCGAACAGCTCGCTGCCCCGAGCGTCGTAGAACCACTTCGGCGGCAGCCACTTGGGCGTGCTCGTCAGGCCCGCCAGGACGTCGGCGCGCAGGGCGGCGTCCGTGGCGTCCTCGGGCAGCGTCCGGGTCAGACGGAACTGGCTCACGTGCGGGGCTCCTTCGGGGTGGCGAAAGCGTCTGCGCGGGCAATCGTGCCGGGATCCTTGAGCGGGGTGAGCCGCACCTCGGTGCCGCTCGCCGCGAGCAGGGAGCGGTCGGGGACCTCCTGCCAGCGCGGGTCGTCGTCGTAGGGCTCGGAGGCGACGACCGTGCCGCCCCCGGGCCGGGACAGGTACCACAGGGTGTCGCCCCAGGTGGTGGCGGTGACGGTGGAGCCGTTCGTGAGGAGCAGGTTGAGCCGGGAGGCGGGAGCCGCCGCGGCGACCTCCTGCACCGTCTCGGCCAGCGCCCGGCCCTCGTCGTCCCCGGCGCGCAGCCGGGCCAGGACCAGCGCCCACACGAGCGCCGAGTCGTTGCGCGCCTCAAGCGCCAGCAGTTCCCCGGGCGGCAGCGTCGCGGCCACCGGGGCGAGCGAGCCGGGCCAGCCCCCCACCGCGCCGTTGTGGCTGAACAGCCAGGTCCCCGCGGCGAACGGCGCCGCGGCCGCCTCCGCGTCGGCGCCGGACAGCGTCGCGTCCCGCACGGCCGCGAGCAGCGCGCCGGTCCGCACCACCCGGGCCAGGTCGGCGAAGGACAGGTCGGCCCAGATCGGACCGGCCCGGCGGTACCGGGCGGGAACCGGGTCGCCCTCGGCGTACCACCCGACACCGAACCCGTCGGCGTTGACCGTGCCGTGCCGCTGGTGCCGGGGCGCCCACGACTGGCGGTACAGACCGTGCGGCGGCGCCACCACGAGCTCGCCGAGCCGCTCCCCGGGGCCCACGTAGGCCAGGTGACGGCACATCAGGCGACCTCCGCCGACCGGGCCGTGCGGAACCCGGAGAAGATCTGCCGCCGGATCGGATAGTCCCAGTTGCGGAACGTGCCCCGGCAGGCCACCGCGTCCACGGCGAAGGAACCACCGCGCAGCACCTTGTAGTCGGGGCCGAAGAACACCTCCGAGTACTCCCGGTACGGGAACGCCCTGAACCCCGGGTACGGGGCGAAGTCGCTCGACGTCCACTCCCACACGTCGCCGATCAGCTGCCGTACGCCGAGCGGCGACTCACCGGCCGGATAGCTGCCCGCCGGTGCCGGGCGCAGGTGCCGCTGCCCGAGGTTGGCGTGCTCCGGGCCCGGGTCGGCGTCGCCCCACGGATAGCGCGTCACGCGGTCGCCGGCCGGGTCGTACCGCGCGGCCTTCTCCCACTCCGCCTCGGTGGGCAGCCGGCGCCCGGCCCAGCGGGCGTAGGCGTCGGCCTCGTACCAGCACACGTGCAGCACCGGCTCGTCGGCCGGCACCACCTCGGTCACCCCGAAGCGGCGCCGCAGCCACTGCCCGCCGTCCCGGCGCCAGAACAGCGGGGCGGTGAGGGAGTGCCGGCGGACGTGGTCCCAGCCCTCGGGGGTCCACCAGCGCGGGTCGTCGTAGCCGCCGTCGTCGATGAACGCCCGGTAGGCGCCGTTGGTCACCGGGACGGTGTCGATGAAGTACGGCGCGACCTCACGCGGGTGCGCGGGACGCTCGTTGTCCAGCGCCCACGGTTCCGTGGACGTGCCCATCAGGAACGGGCCACCCGGCACCAGGACCTCGGCCGGTCCGGTGAACAGCGGCACGGGATCCGGGTCGGGCGCGGTCAGGGCCTGCGGGCCCCTGCGCAGCTGATGCGTGATCAGCATGGTCTCGTCGTGCTGCTGCTCGTGCTGGGCGATCATCCCGAAGGCGAAGCCCGCCTCCGTCAGCCGCGTCCCCTCGAACGCCGTGCTCTCCAGCACGTCCAGGGCCCGTCCGCGCACGTCCGCCGCGTACCGCCGGGCGTCGGCGGGCGACAGCAGCGGCAGGCTCGGCCGTTCGGCCCTGGGGTGCTCGAAGGCGTCGTACAGGCTGTCGATCTCCGGGCGTATCGCCTCGTGCCCGGCGACCGCGCGCAGCAGCCACTGCTCTTCCTGGTTGCCGATGTGCGCCAGGTCCCACACCAGCGGGGACATCAGCGGCGACACCTGGGCGGTCAGGTCGGGGCCCTCCACGCAGCCGGTCAGCAGCGTGGTGCGCTCGCGGGCCGCGACGAGGGTGGACAGGGCCCGCTCCCGCAGCGTCTCGGCGGTGCCGGTCGTCTCGGCGGTGCCGGTCGCCCCGGCGGTGGCCGTCGCCTCGGCGGCCGTGGTCGCGTCAGTGGGGTCGGTCATGAGCGGGTCTCCCTCCCGTGCGGGCCACGGTCCGCGCCGCCCGGCATCTCCAGCAGATCGTCGGCGGGGCAGCGGCCCCTGCGGACGTAGCGCTCCAGGTACCCGCCGACGGCGTCCACGACCTCCGGGCCGGCGCCGAGCCGGGGCAGCGCGGACAGCGCCGCCGTGAAGCAGACGACGGCCGCCTCGCGCAGCTCGGGGTCGGTCAGGGCGTCCCGGGCCGCCGTCTCGTACAGCGGATTGTGCGGCGCGGGCAGCCCGAGCGAGCGCTCGGCCAGGGGCTTGACGGCGCGGTAGGCGGTCTCGGTGGCCTCCGGGTCGTCGAACAGCGCGGCGGTCACCGCCAGCGGCACGATCCAGCCGTCGTCCCCGGGCTGCGCGTCGATCATGCGCAGTTCCAGGTGGCCGCGCGGACGGACCGGCGGGAAGAGCGTGGTGAGGTGGTAGTCCAGGTCCTCCCGGGTCGGCGGCCCCGCCAGCGTGTCGCGGGTCCACTCCCGCAGGGTCAGGCCCTCCGGCACGTCCCAGGGACCGGAGTCCCGGCGCACGCACATCACCGGGGCGTCCAGGACGTGCCGGGACCAGGTGCCGCGCGGGTCGCCGTCCAGCGGCGGGCCGCCCGCCCGGCCCACGCCGATCTGCGTCCAGCGCAGCTGCCGGGTGGACCGCCAGCCCGTGGGCCGGCCGCAGGACAGCGGGGAGTTGGCGAACGCGGCCAGCAGGACCGCGCCCAGGTGATGGGCCAGCCACCACCGGCGTACGTACCCCTGCGGCCCCGGCTCCTCGTGCCCGGCGTCCACGCAGACCTGCACGGAGGCGGAGGCGCACATCATGAAGCGGCCACCGTCGCCGGAACGGTCGAGACAGGCCTCCATGGCGTCGTAGCGCGGCTGCCGGAGGTAGCGGCGCGGCGGGTGCCAGGGATCGTGGCCGAGACCGACCAGGGCGAGGCCGTCCTCGCGCAGGACGGCACGGACGGCGTCGAGGTCGGCGGAGACGGAGCGGACGCACTCCGTCAGCGAGGCGGCGGGGAGCGAACTCAGCTCCAGCTGGCCGCCGGGTTCGACGGTCAGCGCCGACCGCAGGGGCACGGCCCGCAGCGCGGTGTACAGCGCCCGGAGCCGTTCGGGTGACACGGGGAGCCGCGGTGCGCGCAGCTCGTGGACGAGCCATTCCACCTCGACGCCGAGCAGCCTGGGCGGACCGGTCTTGAAGCAGATGCCGCGGACCAGCGCCTCGACCTCGGCCTCACTGACGGCGGTACGGGGCCGGATACAGCCCCCAACCGAATCGGACATGTCGGGATCCTCCTGAGATTCCACCATGCCGCCGGCCCATCTGCAGCGGGCCGGGCCGGCACACTCGTCCCACCCAAGACCCTCGTGCCGCTCCGCACAAGGATGCATATCGGGACGTTCCCGCTCGGCAATCTCCGCGATCCGTCCGTTCCCGGGGACTTTCCCCGTCGTTCGTGTCGTTCGTGTCGTTCGCCGGTCGGGAAACTCCGTTGCACCGCACCCCCAGCATCACCCAGGATTCCCTCATGAGCACCACGGGGGAGACCGCGCGGCGCACGGTCACGACGTCCACGGGGGTGGCGCCGTGAGCGCGCGCCTGCGGGACATCGCACAGCAGACGGAACAGATCGTCGCGGCCGGGTCCTACCGCACGTCCGTCGGCCGGGAGGTGTCCGTCGCGGCCGCCGTTGAGGCGGCACGGGACGGCACGCGCATGTACGGCCCGGGGCCCGTGCAGCCGCCCGCCGCCACGCCGGTGCGGACGGTCTTCGAGGTCACCGGCGAGAGCAGCCTGGAGGCCGCCCGACGGCTCGGCGGCGAGGTCGCCGTCCTCAACTTCGCCTCCGCGCGCAACCCCGGCGGCGGCTACCTCAACGGCGCCCAGGCCCAGGAGGAGGCCCTGTGCCGCGCCTCCGCCCTGTACACCTGCCTGCTGCGGGCCCCCGAGTTCTACGACCACCACCGCGCCCACCGTGACCCGTTCTACACGGACCGCGTCATCCACTCGCCCGGTGTGCCCGTCTTCCGCGACGACCGGGGCCGCCTGCTGGACGAGCCGTTCTCGGCAGGCTTCCTCACCGCCGCCGCGCCCAACGCGGGCGTGGTGCTGCGCACGGCCCCGGAGCGCGCCGCGGAGCTGCCCGCCGTCCTCGCCGCGCGCGCCGAGCGGGTGCTGGAGACGGCCGCCGCGCACGGGTACCGGCGGCTGGTCCTGGGAGCCTGGGGCTGCGGGGTGTTCCGCAACGACCCCGCCCAGGTGGCGGGCGCCTTCCGGACCCTGCTCGGTCCCGGCGGACGCTTCGCCGGGACCTTCGAACGGGTGGCGTTCGGCATCCTGGACCGCACCCCGGGCAGCGCCGTCCGGGCCGCGTTCGACCGCGTCTTCCCCGAGGGCGCGGCCGCCGGCTCCGGTCAGCTCCAGCCGTAGCGCTCCCGCAGCCGCTGCCGCACGAGGTCGAAGCGCATCCGGTCCAGGGCGCACGCCTCCCGGCGCATACCGGCGTCGTGCAGCCGCAGCACCCGGTCCACGTCCACCCAGGAGTCACGCCCGGAGCGGTCCCATGGCCCGCTCCCGATCGGCACCCATTCCCGGTCACCATCATGCCGCCTGCTGGACAGCTGCACCGCCAGCACCGTCCCGGCCGCCTCCCGGGCCACGACCAGCACCGGCCGGTCCTTGCCCCGCCCGTCCGCCTCCTCGTACGGCACCCACGTCCAGACGATCTCGCCGGGATCGGGGTCGCCGTCGTGCGCGGGGGAGTACTCGGTCCGCACCCGGCCCACCTTCCGGGGGTCGGCCTCGGTGGTGGCGGAGGGGCCGTAACGGCCGGGGGCGTTCCCGCCGTTGCTGTCGACGTCGTCGGTAAAGGGGCTCACGGCCGTACCGTACGGGACATGGCCGCGCGGACGCGCGGGGACCCGGATCCGGTGGCAGGCTGGCCTCCGGGCCCGCGCCCGGAAGGCCCGGCCGATGAACCGCACGAGGCAGCACGAGGCAGAAGGCGACGTCATGACCGACCAGCTCACCGTGAGCGTCCTGGGCACCGGCATCATGGGTGCCGCGATGGCCCGCAACCTCGCCCGCGCCGGACACCGCGTCCGCGTCTGGAACCGCAGCCGGGACAAGGCCGAGCCGCTGGCCGCCGACGGCGCGCACGTCGCCGGCAGCCCGGAGGAGGCCGTACGCGGCGCCGACGCGGTCCTCACGATGCTGTACGACGGCCCGGCCGCCCTCGACGTCATGCGGCGGGCCGTGCCCGGCCTGCGTCCCGGCACCGTGTGGGCGCAGTCCACCACGGCGGGCGTCGACGCCGTCGCCGACCTGGCCGCCTTCGCCCACGAACACGACCTGGTCTTCTTCGACGCCCCCGTCCTCGGCACCCGGCAGCCCGCCGAGGCCGGCCAACTGCTGGTGCTCGCCGCGGGTCCCGGCGCGGCACGGGACAGGGTGGCGCCCGTGTTCGACGCCGTCGGCTCCCGCACCGTGTGGACCGGCGAGGACGGCGCGGCCGGCACCGCCACCCGGCTGAAGCTGGTGGCCAACAGCTGGGTCCTCGCCGCCACCAACGCGGTCGGCGAGGCCCTGTCGCTCGCCAAGGCGCTGGGCGTGGACCCGGACGGCTTCTTCGACGCGATCGCGGGCGGTCCGCTCGACATGGGCTACCTCCACGCCAAGGCCGCGCTGATCCGCGACGGGTCGCTGACGCCGGCCCAGTTCGCCGTCACCACCGCCGAGAAGGACGCCCGCCTCATCGTCGAGGCCGGTGAGGCCAACGGCGTCCGCCTGGACCTCGCGGCCGCCGGTGCGCAGCGGTTCGCCCGGGCCGCCGCCCAGGGGCACGGCGACGAGGACATGGCGGCGGCCTACTTCGCCAGTTTCGAGGAGAAGGCGACCGACTGAGCCCGCCCGGGGTACCGGAGGCACGGAACAACCGAACACCGGGACCGGACCCGGCCCGGACCGCACCACCATCCAGAGGAGCCCGCATGTCCAAGCCGCCGCTGCCGGCCGAGGCCGTAGAACTGCTGCGCCGCCCCAACCCCTGCGTCATGGCCACCCTCCGCTCGGACGGCGCCCCCGTCTCCACGCCCACCTGGTACGCCTGGGACGACGACGGCCGTGTGCTGATCAACCTCGACGCGGGCCGCGTGCGCCTCGGCCACCTGCGCCGCGACCCGCGCGTCACCCTCACCGTCCTCGCGGGCGACGACTGGTACACGCACGTCACCCTCATCGGCCGCGTCGCCGAGATGCGCGACGACGAGGACCTCTCCGGCATCGACCGGCTCTCCCGGCACTACACCGGCAACCCGTACCCGGACCGCAAGCGCCCCCGGGTCAGCGCCTTCGTCGAGGTGGAGCGCTGGCACGGCTGGGGTGCGATGAAGGACAGCGACCAGTCCGGCTGAGGCCGGGACGCGGGGACGGACGCGGACTATGATCGCGGGGCGGCATCGCGTGTCGGTCACCGTCCGGGTGAGGCATGGAGGCGCCGTGGAGATGCCCGTGGAGGCATTGACCGTGTCAGTCGAGTTCAACCACACCATCGTCCTCTCCCGAGACCGGGAGAAGTCCGCCCGCTTCCTCGCCGGAATCCTCGGCCTGGAGGTCGGCGAGCCGGCCGGAATGTTCCTGCCCGTGACGACCGCCAACGGCGTCACCCTCGATTTCGCCACCGTCGACATCGAGATCCCCGTGCAGCACTACGCGTTCCTCGTCTCCGAGGACGAGTTCGACGCCGTCCTCGCCCGGCTCGTCGAGGGCGGCACCCCCATCCAGGCCGACCCGCAGGGCCGGCACCCGCGCCGGATCAACCGCAACGACGGCGGCCGGGGCGTGTACTTCACCGACCCGGCCGGGCACGGCATGGAGGCCTTCACCCGCCCCTACGGCAGTGACCCGTCCTCTCCGCTGAACGGCGTCACGGAGGACGTGCCCGGGGCCCGCTGACGGGCACCCGCCGACCGTACGTGAGGCACCGGCGAGCGCCGGTGCCTCACCCGTCACCGGCGGGCTCCGGCAGGGCCGGAGCGGGCGCGTGGGCCCGCCGCGGCAGCAGCAGCAGCGGGGTCGCCAGCATCAGCACGCCGGCCAGCGCGACCGCGGTCCGCGTCCCGGTCAGGCCGGCCAGCAGACCCCATACCGCGGTCAGGGCCGCGGTCGTCAGCTTCGCGCTGATCGTCCAGGCGGACAGGGTGCGCGCCACCCTGTCCGCAGGGGTCAGCTCCAGCCGACGGGTCGCGGCCACCGGGTTGTGGACGCCCACGGAGGTGATCAGCCCGAACTCGACCACCATCACCAGGACGAGACCCGCCGTCCCCGGGCCGACGAAGGCCAGCCCGACGGGCCAGCACACGCGCAGCACCCCGCTGACGACGAGAACGCGGTGCTCCCCGAAACGCGCCACGAGCGGGCGGGCCAGCCGCGATCCGACCAGTCCGCCGGCGCACGGCACCGCGAAGGCGAGACCGTACTGCCAGGGCGCGAAGCCCAGATCGCCCAGCATGAGCACGGCGAGCAGGGGTGCCGTCGCCATGATCAGGCCGTTGACCAGGACCGTGTTGAGGAACAGCGGGCGCAGCGCCGGTGAGGCGAGCACGTACCGCCAGCCGTCGAGCAGGTCACCGGCGCCCGACCGGTTCGCTCCCGCGCGCGGCGGGCGCGGCTCCTCACCGCCGATCGCGCCGATGCCCAGTGCCGACAGGAGGTAGCTCACCGCGTCGACCGCCACCGTCACCACGGGGCCGGAGAGCCCGATCACCACCCCGCCCACCGGTGGCCCGAGCATGGTCGCGGTCCAGGTCGTCGCCTCGAACCGGCCGTTCGCGGTCAGCAGGCGGGCCGGGGGCACCAGCGCCTTGAGGCAGGAACCGGCGGCGGTCCGGAACGTGATGTCGGCCGCGGCGACGACGACCGACACGACCAGCAGCTGGACGAAGCCGAGCCGCCCGAAGGCGTACGCGAGCGGCACGCTCAGCAGCACCGCGCACCGCACCAGGTCCATCGCGACCATCACCGGCCGCTTCCGCCGGAACTCCACCCACGGTCCCAGCGGCACCGCCACCACCGCGCCCACCGCCGCCCCCGCCGCCGCGAGCGCCGCCACCCGTCCCGGTCCGGCGTCCAGCACCACGACCGCGATCAACGGAAAGGCGTCGAACGCGAGCCGCGTGCCGAACGTGCTGACCGCGTACGCGGCCCACAGCCGGCCGAACCCCCGCCCCGTCGGCCCGCCGCCCACCACGTCCGACCCGACCACACCCGACTTCGTCACGCCGACATCAAAACGATCCGGGGCCGGGCGGATCAAACAACCGGCGGGGCACAAGGTACAACCGGTCGTTGTGCGCGTGCGGGGCCGGTCCCGCCTACCGGGTCAGCAGGTCGCGCAGCGCCCCGGCCACCGCGTCGGGCGCCTCCTCCGCCATGAAGTGCCCGCAGCCGACCGTCTCGTGCCGCAGGTCCGGCGCCCAGGCCCGCCACAGCGCGGCGGCGTCGTAGCCCAGCGCGGCGCCCCAGTCCTGCTGGAGGACGGTCACCGGCATCCCCAGCCGGTTGCCGAGCTCCCGGTCCGTCCGGTCGTGGTCGACGTCGATGCCCGCAGAGGCCCGGTAGTCGGCCACGATGGACGGCACCGCCGCGCGGGAGGCCGCCAGGTAGGCGGCGCGGACGTCGGCGGGCAGGGCGTCCGGGTCCCGGGTCCAGACGTCGAGGAAGTGACCGAAGAACGCGTCCGGCGCGGCGCCGATCAGCTGCTCCGGCAGTCCCGGAGGCTGCGCCATCAGATACAGGTGGAAGCCCACCGCCGCCGCCGTGCCGCCCAGGACGTCCCACATGTCCAGGGTGGGCAGCACGTCCAGCGCGGCCAGGTGCGTCACCGCGCCGGGGTGGTCGAGCCCGGCGCGCACCGCGACCAGCGCACCGCGGTCGTGACCGGCCAGCGCGAACCGCTCGTGGCCCAGGCGCCGGGCCAGATCTACCACGTCGGCGGCCATGGTCCGCTTGGCGTAGGCGGTGCCGTCCGGGTCGGCGGGCTTGTCGCTGGCGCCGTAGCCGCGCAGGTCGGGGCAGATGACCGTGTGGTCGGCCGCCAGGTCGGCGGCGACGTGCCGCCACATCAGGTGGGTCTGCGGGAAGCCGTGCAGCAGCACGACCGGGCTGCCGGTGCCGCCGACGGCCACGTGCAGGCCGATGCCGTCGGCGACCGTCACACGGTCGTGGGTGAAGCCGGGGATCGTCGGTTCCATGGGGTGGGTGCCTCTCTGTTCCTGCTCGCGCCACGCGCCTGCGTGACGCCTCCGAGGCTCCCGCCCGCGAATCAGCAACCGATCAGCGACCGATCAGCGACCGTCAGCAGCCGGCCGGGGCCCGGCGGGAAGACCGCCGGCGACCGTTCGGCGACCGGCCGGGGAGCGGCCCGCACGCGTACCGTGGTCAGGGCACGAGCGGTGGCGAGCGGAGCGGACGGAACACGGGACATGGACGCGGTCACGTTCGGCGTGCTCGGCGCGGTCACCGCCCGGCGGGGCGGCCGGACGCTCGGCCTCAAGGGCCCCCGGCACCGCGCCGTACTCGCCCGGCTGGTCCTGGCCCGGCGGCGGGTCGTCCCCGTCGCCCGCCTGGTCGAGGACCTGTGGAGCGAGCCACCGCCACGAGCCGTCGGCGCCGTGCGCACCTTCGTCGGGGACCTGCGCCGCGCCCTGGAACCCGACCGTCCGCCGCGCGCCCCGGCCCGGCTGCTGGTCACCGAGGGTCCCGGATACGCCCTGCGCGCGGCACCGGACGCCGTGGACGCGTGGCGTTTCGAGGCCGCCGTTGCCGAGGCCGACCGGCTGCCCGCCGCCCAGGCACCCGAGCGGCTGCGGGCGGCCCTGGAGGAGTGGCGAGGCCCCGCCTACGCCGAGTTCGGCACGGAGGACTGGGCCCGGGGCGAGCGCGCCCGGCTCACCGAACTGCGGCTGCGCGCCGTGGAGCGCCGGGCGGAGCTGCTGGTGGAACTCGGCCGCGCCGCCGAGGCGGTCCCCGACCTCGACGCGCACCTCGCCGACCACCCCTGGCGCGAGGAGTCCTGGCGCCTGCTCGCCCTCGCCCTGTACCGGACCGGCCGGCAGGCGGACGCCCTCGCCGTGCTGCGCCGGGCCCGCGCCCGGCTGGCCGGGGACCTGGGTCTCGACCCCGGGCCCCGGCTGCGCCGCCTGGAGGCGGGCATCCTCGCCCAGGACCCGGAACTCGACCCGCCCGGTGAACCGGCGGAAGCGGCGGCTCGGCTGTGGGCCCGGGCGACCGAGGCGTACGACCGCACGGTCGCCGCCGGGGCCCCGGCCCGCCTGGAATCCACCGTCGGCCTGCTGCGCGGCCTCGCCGTCACCGGCGGCGGAGGCCTGGAAGCCGCCCGGCAGCATCGCATGGCGGCGGTCAGCGCGGCGGAGGAGACGGGCGACACGGACCTGACGGCCCGGGTGATCGGTGCCTACGACGTCCCCGCCAACTGGACCCGCAGCGACGACCCCGACCTGGCCCGGCGGATCGTCGCCGCCGCCGAGCGCACCCTCGGCGCGCTGCCCGAGGACCCCACCGCCGACCCGGCACGCTGCCGCCTGCTGGCCACCGTCGCCCTCGAATCACGGGGCGTGCGGTCCCCGCGCGGGCCGCGGGCGGCCGCCGAGGCCGAGCGGATCGCCCGCCGCCTTGACGACCCCGCGCTGCTCGCGTTCGCGCTCAACGGCCTCTTCATGCAGTCCTGCACCCGCGCGGGACTGGCACCGCGCCGCGACGCGATCGGCGCCGAACTCGTCGCGCTCGGCGCCCGGCACGGCCTGGTCAACCACGAGGTGCTCGGCCACCTGATCCGGCTCCAGGCCCGCGCGGCCCTCGCCGACCTCACCGCGGCCGACGAGCACGCGAGGGCCGTGGACCGACTCGCCGAGCGCCACGGGCGTCCCCTCGTCGGCGTCTTCACCGCGTGGTACCTGGCCCTGCGCGAGGCGGCCTCCGGCGGGTCCTGCGCCGGCGCCGAGAACGCCTTCCGGGCGGCCGCCGCACGGCTCGACGGCGCGGGGATGCCGGGGCTGGAGCGCGGGCTGCTGCCCCTGGCGCTGCTCGGCCTGCGGCTGGCCCACGGGCGGCCCGTGCGGGTGGACCCGGACGCGGACTGGGGGCCCTACCGGCCCTGGGCCGAGCCGTTCGCCCTCCTGGCCGCAGGCCGTGACACCGAGGCCCGCGGCGCCCTGCGGGCCCTGCCCGAGCCACCGCCCGACCTCCTCTACGAAGCCCTGTGCTGCGCCGAGGCCGCGCTCGCCCTTCGCCTCGGCGACCGCCCGGCGCTGCGGCGGACGTACGACAGGCTGCTGCCCGCCTCCGGTGAACTCGCGGGCGCGGGCAGCGGGTTGCTCACCTTCGGCCCGGTCGACGGATGGCTCGGGGCGATCCGCGCGGCCCTGGGGACGTGACGGCGGAGCGGCCCCGCGCCACGGCACACTCGTCGCGGCGAGGACTGCGCGCAGGCCCTGCGGGTCGGCCCCGCGAGCCAGGGAGCACGGTCCCCGCGGTCCGCCGCACGTCGCCGGACCGGTGTCGCGCGTGCCGGTCCGGGCGAGAACAGGACCCGACCCGGTCCGCACACCCGGAGGCCGGGCACGCCGGTGTCCCCGGGCCTCGGCGCACTCCGGGCCGTCCCGCAGCGGGCGGTGCACGGCGGCTTCGCCGCTGACCCGGGTGCACCGGGTGGGGCCGGTCGCGGTGGGGGACCCGTGCGTGCGGGACGACCCGTGCGTGCGCGACGAGGAGACCGGGGCCGACGGCCGGCCCGAGGGTGTCGGCACCGGGCATGCGCACCGCTGACCGTCGACCGCTGACCGCTGACCGCTGACCGCCGACCGCCGTCCGGTCTCGTGCCGACCGCCGTCCGGTCTCGTGCCGACCGCCGTCCGGTCTGGCGCCGACGGCCGCGACGTGCGGGCCTCGACGGTCGGCGGAGGCGCGCCGGGCCCCGAGGCGGCACGTCGGGCGGGGTTGTCCCGGCCCGCCCCGGGTACCCGCCCGCGACGAGGGGGGACGGAGGAGGCGACATGGCGCCCACGACACGCACACGCGGGGCACCCGCCCGGGACGACCGCCGCGCCACCGCCCGCACCGCCCGGCTGCGCAGCCGGATCCCCGAACCCGACGAGGAACCCGACCTGCTGGGCCAGTACCTGACCCAGATCGGCGCCACGCCTCTGCTGACCGCCGAGGACGAGGTACGGCTCGCCACCCGCATCGAGGCGGGCGTCCGGGCCAGGGAGGAGCTGGAGGCGGCCGACGGCGGCGAGCCCGGCCCCACCCCCGCGCGGCGCCGGGCGCTGGAGGAGAGCGTCCACGACGGCCAGGAGGCCAAGGACCACATGGTGCGGGCCAACCTGCGGCTCGTGGTGTCGATGGCCAAGCGCCACGCGCACCGCGGGCTGCCGCTCCTCGACGTCATCCAGGAGGGCAACCTCGGACTGATCCGCGCCGTGGAGAAGTTCGACCACACCAAGGGCTTCAAGTTCTCGACGTACGCCACCTGGTGGATCCGCCAGGCCATCGAACGGGGCCTGGCCACCCACGCGCGCACCGTACGGCTGCCGGTCCACGTCGTCGAGCAGTTGCAGAAGCTCGCCAAGGTCGAACGCAAGCTCCGCGCGGGCCTCGACCGCGAGCCGACCACCGAGGAGGTCACCGCGGAGAGCGGCATCGACGCCGACAAGGTCGTGTGGCTGCGCCGCGTCGGACGGGACGCGGTCAGCCTGGACACCCCCGTGGACGAGACCGGCGACACCGTGGTCGGCGACCTCATCCCCGACGCCGAGGTGCTGCGCGCCCCGGAGGTCGCCGAGTTCCAGGCGCTCGCGGCGGAACTGCGGGAGGCCGTCGGGACCCTCGCTCCGCGCGAGTCCCTGATCCTCAGCCTGCGGTACGGCCTCCACGACGGCCGCCCGCGCACCCTGAAGCAGGTCGCCGAGCACGTGGGCCTCACCCGCGAACGAGTCCGTCAGCTGGAGAAGGCATCGCTCGCCCACCTGCGCGCCCCCGAGCAGCGAGAACGCCTGCTGGACTGGGCGAGCTGACCCCGCCGGGCGCCGACGCGCTCGCGCCGGGCGCCAGTGCGGCTCCGTCCGCAGCCAGCCCCTGGCGCGGCAGCTCGCGCTGGACCCGGTAGGGACGACCGGCATCGGTCACCTCCCGTCAGGCGTTCAGCGGACGCGGCTCGGCGCGGTACTGCCCCTCGTCGGAGGGCACGGCACCCGCGGTCCCCGGGGCCGCCGCTCCCGCCGCCGGGACGCCGCCCGGCTCGCGCGCGGCGGCGATCCCGTCCAGCAGGGACCCGCACCGTTCGCAGGTCCGGCGGGCCGACGCGGACAGTTCCGTCATCCGGTCCGCGAGGTCGCCCCTGCGCTGCGGATACTCGTCCCAGAGCCGGTCCACCTCCGCCAGCAGCAGCCCGGCCTGCTCCCGCGCCACGCCCACCAGCGCCGGGGCGCCCAGCCGGCGCGCGAAGTCGAAGACCTTGCCGGAGTACGGCAGCGGCAGCACCGGTACGCCGGTGAGCGCGGCGAAGATCACGAAGTGCAGCCGCATGCCGACGGCCAGGTCGAGATGGCGCATGAAACCGAGAACCTGTCCCGGGCTGTAGTCGCCGTGCAGGATGCGACCCTGGTCCGGGGCCGTCATGTGGGAGAGCACCGCGTGCGCGTGCCGCACGTCGTGCCGCTCCATCGGCAGGAACACCACGCGCGCGTCCAGCCGGCGGACCAGGAAGTCCGCCACGTCGGCGAGGAGCGCGTGGTAGTCGCCCTCGTCGAGCTTCTCGGCGGCCCGCCCCGGCTCCCGCACCGACATCCCCACCAGCCGGGTGCCGGACGGGATCCCCTCGTCGCGCATCATCGCCTCGGTGAAGGGCTCCGGGGCCAGCAGCAGCGCCGGATCCGCGGTGACCGCGACCTCGCGCTCCAGGCCGACCTCCTCCAGCACCAGCCGCGACTCCTCGTCCCGCACCACGACGTCGTCCATCTCCGCCAGCACCGTGCGCACCGCCTCGCGGTCCTCGGCGTCGGTGAGCGGCCCGGCACCGACGGCGTAGGCGAAGGTGGGCACCCGGCGGGTCTGCCCGGCGCGCACCAGCCGCAGGTAGCGTCGCGCCTCGCCGTCGTAGAGGATGCCGCCGCCGCCCAGCACCAGCAGGTCGAGGCCCGGCAGGACGTCCAGGACGTGGTTGCGGCTGACCCGCTCCCAGGGCACCACTTCGTCGGCGTCCGGGTGGTGTGCGCGGGTGTGCTCGGCGTTCCGGCTCAGGACGACCAGCCGTGCGTCCGGGCGCCGGGCGCGCAGACAGCTCAGCACACAGGTCAGGATCGCCTCGTCGCCGGTGTTGAAGCCGCCGTAGGAACCCAGTACGCCGATGCGCGGGCCCCGGCGGGCGGGGTGCGGATGCGAGGGCCGAAGAGTCATCCGGGACTCCCGTCACGTCACGGTCGTGCCGACGCGCGCCCGGCTCGGCGCGCGGTGCCGCGCACGCTGCCGGGTTGCCCGCCCGGCGGCGCGGAAACACCCTGATCAGGAACGGCCCGTCCGCGATCCCGCCCCGCACGAGGAGTACCGGTGAACGTCACCCTCAGCGTCTGGCTGCTGACCGTCGCGGGCCTGTGCGTGCTCGTCGCCGCCGACTTCTTCATCGGGCGCAAGCCGCACGACGTGTCCCTGCGTGAGGCCGGGATCTGGACGGCGGTGTGGGTGGCGCTGGCCTGTCTGTTCGGGGTGGGGCTGCTCGTCCTCTGCGGCGGCGGTCCCGGCGGCGAGTTCTTCGCCGGTTACCTCACCGAGAAGTCGCTCAGCGTCGACAACCTCTTCGTCTTCGTCCTGATCATGGCGAAGTTCGCGGTGCCCTCGCAGTACCAGCAGCGGGTGCTGATGGTCGGCGTCCTGGTGGCCCTGGTGCTGCGGGCGGTCTTCATCGCACTCGGCGCGGCCCTGATCTCCGCCTTCTCCTGGGTCTTCTACCTGTTCGGCGCCTTCCTGATCTGGACCGCCTGGAAGCTGATCCAGGACGCCCGCGGGGGAGGGCACGAGCAGGAGGAGTACGAGGAGAACAAGCTGCTGAAGTCGATCGAGCGCCGTTTCGGCGTGGCCGACCGGTACCACGGCACCAGACTCTGGGTGCGGCAGGACGGCAGGCGGGTCATGACCCCGATGCTGGTGGTGATGCTCGCCATCGGGTTCACCGACGTCCTGTTCGCCCTGGACTCCATCCCCGCCATCTACGGGCTGACCCAGGACCCGTACATCGTGTTCACGGCCAACGCGTTCGCCCTGATGGGCCTGCGTCAGCTGTACTTCCTCATCGGCGGCCTGCTGAAGAAGCTGGTCCACCTCTCCTACGGCCTGTCGGTCATCCTGGGGTTCATCGGCGTCAAGCTGGTGCTGCACGCCCTGCACGAGTCCGGTGTCCACGTGCCGGAGATCGGCATCCCGTTCTCGCTCGGTTTCATCGTGCTGGTCCTCGCGGTCACGACGGCGACGAGTCTGTGGACGACGAGGAGGCGGGAGCGGGCGTGACGCCCGGCGCGGCGGTGGCCCGGCACACGACGGGACCGGAGCTCGGTCGAGCTCCGGTCCCGTCGTGTGGTGAGTCGTGCGGCGCCGGTCAGGCGGCGAGGGGCTCGTCCGCGTGGCCGTGCAGGCGGGCGACGACCTCGGTGAGCTGCGCGGCGACCTCGGCGTCGTCCGCCGGGTGGGTCTCGGCGAAGCGGGTGCCCGAACCGGCGATGGACAGCTTGATGTCCTCGATGACCTTGCCGCCGGCGATGCCCACGGCCTTGCGGGCCTCGTCCTGCGCCCACACACCGCCGTACTGGCCGAGGGCGGTGCCGACGACGGCGACGGGCTTGCCGGTGAAGGCGCCGGCGCCGTAGGGGCGGGACAGCCAGTCGATGGCGTTCTTCAGAACGGCCGGGATGGTGCCGTTGTACTCGGGCGAGAAGAGCAGGAAGGCCTGCGCGCCCTGGGCGGCCTCGCGCAGCTTGGCGGCGGCGGCCGGGACGCTGCCCTCGACGTCGATGTCCTCGTTGTAGAAGGGGATCTCGGCGAGCCCCTCGAACAGCTGCACCTCGGCGCCCTCCGGCGCGAGCTGGACGGCTGCCTCGGCGAGCTGACGGTTGTGCGAACCGGCGCGAAGGCTGCCGACGAGCGCAAGGATGCGGACAGACATGAGTACTCCCACGAAAACAGAGGGTGACGGGCGGGCCGAAACACTGCGGAAACGATCCGGACCGGGGTCCGTTTAATTTTCTAGCACGGCAAACGGACCGCGGTCCAGTTTTCTTCCCGGTGCTTTACGCTGGCTTCATGTCCGCCGCCCTGCCGCCCCTCCCGCAGTCGCCTCAGGAGAACGCCGGTCCGTCCGAGCTGCTGCAGCTCGGCTCCGGGATCGACGAGGACGAGCGCTGCCTGCGCGCCGACGCCGCGCGCAACCGCGCCCGCCTCCTGGAGGCCGCCGAGCGCCTCGTCGCCGAGCAGGGCGCGGCCGCCCTCACCATGGAGGCGGTGGCCGCGGCGGCCTGTGTGGGCAAGGGCACGGTCTTCCGCCGCTTCGGCGACCGCACCGGGCTGCTCGCGGCGATGCTCGACCACTCCGAGCGCAAGTTCCAGGCCGCGCTCCTGAGCGGGCCGCCGCCGCTCGGCCCCGGCGCACCGCCGGTCGAGCGGCTGCGGGCCTTCGGCTGCGCGCTGCTGAGCCGCTCCGTCGACCAGCTCGACCTGCTGCTGGCCGGGGAGCCCAGCGCCGAACGGCGCCACAGCTTTCCCCCGCGCCGCTTCCTGCGCCAGCACGTGGCGCTGCTGCTGCGGGAGGCCGTGCCGGACGCCGACTGCGAACTGCTCTCGCACACCCTGATGGCCTACCTCGACGCGCCCCTCGTCCACCACCTCATCGAGCAGTGCGGGATGCCCCCCGAGCGGGTGCGGGCCGGCTGGCTCGACCTGGTCGCGCGGGTGACCCGCACCGAGCCCCCCGCCGCCGGGGCCGCGCCCTCGGCTGCCGCGCCGCCGGTCTGAACTCCGCCCGGAGCGGCCGACGTTGACCCGCCCGCTGCTCCGTGAGCGGCTTCTGCCAGGATGCCGTACGACATGGTGCAGACACCGAATCCGCCGCCCCCCGAGTCCTCCGGCCCGCGTTCCGTTCCCACGAGCGCCGACGTGGCCCGCCTGGCCGGCGTCTCGCGCGCGACCGTCTCCTACGTGCTCAACAACACCGGCGCCGTCAGGATCAGCGAGGCCACCCGTCACCGCGTCCGCGAGGCCGCCCGGGAGCTCGGGTACGTCCCGCACGCCGCGGCCCGGTCACTGCGCGCCGGGCACAGCCGGATGGTCCTGATGCCGGCGCCGTCCTTCCCCGTCGGACCGCTCTACAGCCGCTTCCTCAGTGAACTCCAGTGGGCGCTCGGCCGCCTCGACTACACGGTCGTGCAGTACGGCACCGTCGGCCTTCACGGCGACGACGCCGCCCGCGCCTGGGCGGAGCTGCGCCCGGTCGCCGTCCTGGTACCCGGCTCCGGCCTCGGCCCGCAGGGAGTGGAGGTCCTCAAACGCTCCGGGGCCCGGGCGGTCGTCACCCTCGGTCCCGACTCCGTCGACGGGGCGCACGCCCTGCTCACCGACCAGGAGGGCGTCGGCCGAGCCGCGACCCGCCACCTCCACGACCGCGGCCGCCGCGGCATCGGCGTCCTCGTGCCCGCGGAAGGGGACCTGGACGTCTTCTCGGCGCCCCGCCTCCGCGGCGCACGCCGCGCGGTGGCCGGCACCGAGGCCACCGTCACCGAGCTGCCGCTGCGCTACGACGAGCGCGACGCGGCCCGCCTCGCCGCGCGCTGGCGCTCCCTCGGACTCGACGCGGTCTTCGCGTACAACGACGAGTACGCGATGCTGCTGATGCGGGCCCTTCAGGACGAGGGCCTGGACATTCCCCGCGACGCCGCCGTGATCGGCGCCGACGACCTGATGCTGGGCCGGCTGCTGCGGCCCCGGCTGAGCACCGTCCACCTGGAACTGCCCGCCGGCCGCGACCTGGCGGCGCTCGTCGACCGGGCGGTGCACGACCCCGAGGCCCCGCCCGAGCGCCACAAGGTGCTGGGCGCGACGGTGGTGCACCGGGAGTCGAGCTGACGGCGGCCGGACCGCAGGTTACTGGCCGCCCTGGCCGTCCTCGCCGTTCTGCCCGGCCTGCGCCTGCTGCTCGGCGACGGCCTTGCGGACCTCGTCCATGTCCAGGTTCCGGGCCTGCCCGATGACGTCGGTGAGGGCCTCCTCCGGCAGCGCGCCCGGCTGCGCGAACACGGCCACCTGGTCCCGTACGATCATCAGGGTCGGAATCGACTGGATACCGAACGCCTGCGCGAGCTCCGGCTGCGCCTCGGTGTCCACCTTGCCGAACACCAGGTCGGGATTGGCCTCGGCGGCCTTCTCGTAGACCGGGGCGAACTGACGGCACGGACCGCACCACGACGCCCAGAAGTCGATCAGCACGAACTCGTTGTCCGTGACCGTCTGGTCGAAGTTCTCCTTGGTGAGTTCCACGGTGCTGGTCATGAGGTGTTCCCTCTTCCTGGTTCGGGGGAGAAGCCGTCGGCACAACACTGCCGACCTGGTGGGTATTCCGCGCGCGTACCCATGTGGCCACGCCGCACACCACCCACCAGACTGACCCCATGACGCAATCGGATTCCCTCACGTACGACGTCGTCGTGATCGGCGCGGGCCCCGTCGGCGAGAACGTCGCCGACCGCACCCGCGCGGCCGGACTGTCCACCGCGATCGTGGAGAGCGAACTGGTCGGCGGCGAATGCTCCTACTGGGCGTGCATGCCCAGCAAGGCGCTGCTGCGCCCGGTCATCGCCCGCGCGGACGCCCGCCGCCTGCCCGGCCTCGCCGGAGCGGTCCAGGAACCCCTCGACGCCGCGGCCGTCCTCGCCCGCCGCGACGAGTTCACCTCGCACTGGAAGGACGACGGCCAGGTCCAGTGGGTCGAGGGCATCGGCGCCGACCTGTTCCGCGGGCAGGGACGGCTGGCCGGACCACGCACCGTGGAGGTGGCCGGCCCCGACGGCACCCGCAGGACCCTCACCGCCCGGCACGCCGTCGCCGTCTGCACCGGCAGCGCCGCGGCGCTGCCCCCGCTGCCCGGGCTCGCCGAGGTGCGTCCCTGGACCAGCCGCGAGGCCACCAGCGCCAAGAGCGCGCCCGGCCGCCTGATCGTCGTCGGCGCAGGCGTCGTCGCCGTCGAGATGGCCACCGCCTGGCAGGCCCTCGGCTCCCGGGTCACGCTGCTGGTGCGCGGCGACGGCGGACTGCTCGCCCGCATGGAGCCGTTCGCCGGGGAACTGGTCGCCGACGCGCTCACCGAGGCCGGGGTCGACATCCGCACCGGCGTCTCCGTCGAGTCCGTCACCCGTGAGAACGGCACCGTCGTGGCCGTCACCGACACCGGCGACCGCCTGGAGGCCGACGAGATCCTCTTCGCCACCGGCCGCACCCCCCGCACCGGCGACATCGGCCTGGACACCGTCGGACTGGAACCGGGCTCCTGGCTGGAGGTCGACGACAGCCTCCGGGTGACGGGCCACGACTGGCTCTACGCCGTGGGCGACGTCAACCACCGCGCCCTCCTCACCCACCAGGGCAAGTACCAGGCACGCATCGCGGGCGCCGCCATCGCCGCCCGCGCCTCCGGGGTACCGGACCCGGAGTCCGGCCCGTGGGGCGCGCACGCCGCGACCGCCGACCACGACGCCGTGCCCCAGGTGGTCTTCACCGACCCCGAGGCCGCGTCCGTCGGCCTCACCCTGGCCGAGGCCGAGCGGGCGGGACACCGCGTCCGCGCCGTCGACGTCCCCATCGCGGTGGCGGGATCGAGCCTGTACGGCGACGGCTACCAGGGCCGCGCCCGCATGGTGGTCGACCTGGAGGACGAGATCGTGCGCGGCGTCACCTTCGTCGGGCCCGGGGTCGGAGAGCTGCTCCACTCCGCGACCGTCGTCGTCGCCGGCCGGGTGCCGGTCAGCCGCCTGTGGCACGCGGTCCCGTCGTACCCCACGATCAGCGAGGTGTGGCTGCGGCTCCTGGAGACCTACCGGGACAACTGACGGGATCCGTCCGGGCGTCCGCGGGCCCGGCGGCCGGTCAGGCCGCCGGGCCGGGCAGCTCGAACCCCAGCTCCGACGCCGCCCGCCGCGGCGTCGGCTGCGACCACAGCTCCGCCATCGCGGCGTTCGACGCCAGCGAACGCAGCTCGGCGCGGTCCAGGTACAGGGTGCCGTCCAGATGGTCCGTCTCGTGCTGCACGATCCGGGCCGGCCAGCCCGCGAACACCTCGTCGACCGCCCGGCCCCGTTCGTCCCGCGCCAGCAACCTGACCTCGGCGGGGCGCGCCACCACCGCCTGCCAGCCCGGCACGCTCAGACAGCCCTCGAAGAACGCGGCCCGCCCGCCGCCGACGGGCTCGTACGACGGGTTCACCAGCACCCGGAACGGCTGCGGCACCCGCCCCCGCGCCACCCGCACCTCGTCCGGCACCGGCGCCGGGTCCTCGATCACCGCGATCCTGAGCCCCACCCCGACCTGCGGCGCGGCCAGGCCCACACCCGGCGCCGCGTGCATGGTCAGCCGCAGCGCCTCGACGAACCGCGCGAGCAGGGCGGGGGCCAGCTGCCCGTCGTACGGCTCGGCCGCGCGCCGCAGCACCGGGTCCCCGGCCGCGACGATCGGCAACGGGCCGCCGACGGCGAGCAGTTCCTCGACCCGCTCGGCGAGCGGGGCACGATCACGCGGATTGTCCATCCCGGCTCCCATCGCGGTTCCCATCGCGCCAGGATGCCACGCTCAGACCTCGGTGAAGTCGCCCCCGAGGGCCGAGGCGATCCGCAGCTGGGCGTCGGCCTCCTCCTGCCGCCCCTGCCGTTCGAGGGTGCGGCCCAGCATCAGCCGGGCGTACCGCTCGACGGGATCGCGCTCCACGATGACCCGCAGCTCGGCCTCCGCCCGCCGCAGTTGGGCCGAGTGGTAGTAGGAACGGGCCAGCAGCAGCCGCGGGCCGGTCTGCTCGGGGACCTCCCCGACCAGTCCGTCCAGGACCCGCGCCGCGGCGGCGTAGTCCCTGGCGTCGAAGAACATCCGCGCGCGCTCCCAGCGCTCCGCCGGCGTTCCGTGGTCGTAGTACGTCGTGTCCACGAGAGACCTCCTTCGGCCCCTGTAACCACGCCACACGGTTGAACATTCCACTACTGTTCGTCGCCCGCCACGGTGACGCCTCGGGGACCGCCCCACGCGGAGCACCGGCCGGGGGCTACTTTGGCGGTATGAGCAACCTTGACCGGGACGCGGTCCCCAGCCTGTGCGGCGGCCGCGGCTTCGTGGTGGCGGAGCCCGTACGCGAACTCCTGAGCCCCCGCAGCGTGAAACTCGGCGAGTCCACCGAGGTCCGCCGCCTGCTGCCCAACCTGGGCCGGCGCATGATCGGCGCGTGGTGCTTCGTCGACCACTACGGCCCCGACGACATCGCCGACGAGCCCGGCATGCAGGTCCCGCCGCACCCGCACATGGGCCTGCAGACGGTGAGCTGGCTGCACGAGGGCGAGGTGCTGCACCGCGACTCCACCGGGAGCCTGCAGACCATCCGACCGCGCCAGCTGGGCCTGATGACCTCCGGCCGCGCGATCAGCCACTCCGAGGAGAGCCCGCGCGCCCACGCCCGTCTCCTGCACGGCGCCCAGCTGTGGGTGGCCCTCCCGGACGCCCACCGCCACACCGACCCGCACTTCGAGTTCCACGCCGAACTGCCCCACGTCACGGCGCCCGGCCTGACGGCCACCGTGCTCCTCGGCACCCTTGACAGCGCCACCTCGCCCGGCACGACGTACACCCCCCTGGTCGGCGCCGACCTCGCCCTCACCGCCGGCACGGACGTACGCCTGCCGCTGGAGCGGGACTTCGAGTACGCCGTCCTCGCCATGAGCGGCGAGGCCCACGTCGACGGCGTCCCCCTGGTGCCGGGCTCCATGCTCTACCTCGGCTGCGGCCGCCGCGAACTGCCCCTGCGGGCCGACTCGGACGCGGGCCTGATGCTCCTGGGCGGTGAGCCGTTCGAGGAGGAGCTGATCATGTTCTGGAACTGGATCGGACGCTCCCAGGAGGAGATCGTGCAGGCCCGCAGGGACTGGACGGAAGGGACACGGTTCGGCGAGGTCAAGGGGTACGACGGCGCGCCGCTGCCCGCACCTGAGCTGCCGCCCGTGCCGTTGAAGCCGCGGGGAAGGGTGCGCTGACACGCGCGAACGCGCCGGCGCAGGTGGCCGCGGGCGGCGGACCGGCGCGGGTGGGCGAGGTCAGTCGTCGTACGACAGGCCGTACCTGGTGGGGAAGAGGACCTCGGCCGGATCGTCCGCCCGCTGGACGGGCACGGGCAGCCTGCCGCGCGGTCCGACCCGGCCCGCGATCACCCGGGCGGCGGCGTGCAGTTCGACCTCGGTCCAGCAGTAGGCGGCCAGGGACGCCCGTACCCCACCGAGGTGGGCGATGTCGTAGGGGTTGCGCACCGCGAGGTGGATCACCGGAACGCCGGTCGCGAGCAGCCGGGCCACCAGGGTGCGCTGCGCGCTGGTGGCGCCGACGTTGTCCGTGGTGACCACCACCGCGTCCCGTCCCCGAGCGGCGGCGACGGCCTCGTCGATCTTCGCCGCGTCGGGTGCCGGACCGGTCGCGAGGTGGGTGGCGCGGTACCCCAGTGCCTCGAAGGCCGCGGCCAGTTCGGGCACCGTGCTGCGGGTCGCGTCGGTCGGGAAGGCCGGACTCGCACCGACGACGAGCAGCTTCTGCCGCCCGCGCCGCAGCGGGACCGCCCCGCCCTCGTTGACCAGCAGGGTCGTGGTGCGCTCGGCGATCCGTGCGGCGGCGATCCGGTGCCCCCGGGCGCCGACGACCCGGTCGACCTCCTTCGGCGAGACGTAGGGGCTGCCGCTGAGCAGGCCGGCCTTGTCCTTGAGGCGCAGGATGCGCAGAACCGACTCGTCGAGCCGCTCCTCGCTGATCTCCCCGCTGCGGACGGCGGTCAGGACGCCTTGGTGGGCGACCGCGATGTCCGGTGGGAACAGCAGCTGGTCGGCACCGGCCCTGAGGGCCAGGACGGGCACGCGGTCGTCGCCGTACTTGGTGCGCACACCGCGCATGTTGAGGGCGTCGGTGACGATGACGCCCTCGAAGCCCAGTTCGTCGCGCAGCACCCCCTGGAGGATCGTGGGTGACAGGGTGGCCGGTTCGTTGCTGGGGTCCAGTGCGGGCACCTGGAGGTGGGCGGTCATGACCGAGTCGACGCCGGCGGCGATCGCGGCCCGGAAGGGCGGGGCGTCGATACGGTCCCACTCCTCCCGCGAGTGGGTGATCACGGGCAGTCCGGTGTGGCTGTCCTCCCCGGTGTCCCCGTGACCGGGGAAGTGCTTGGCGCAGGCCACGACACCGACCTGCTGGTAACCCGTCACCTGGGCCGCCACCATGCGGCCGACGTCGCGGGCGTCGGCGCCGAAGGAACGGACGTTGATGACGGGGTTGGCCGGATCGACGTTGACGTCGGCGACCGGCGCGAAGTTCTGGTGGATGCCCAGGGCGGCGAGTTCGGTGCCCGAGATCCGGGCGGCGGTCCACGCGTCGGAGTACGAGCGGCCCGCGCCGAGTGCCATCGCTCCCGGCAGCTGGGTCGCCCCGCTTCCGATGCGCACGTTGGCCCCGTGTTCCTGGTCCACGGAGATCAGGGCGGGGACGGGGGTGGGCAGGGCGAGCGAGGCCCGCTGCACGCCGTTCGACAACTCCGCGACCTGGCGGGGATCCTGGATGTTGTTCGCCCAGCCCGAGAAGTAGACGACACCGCCGACGTGGTACTTGGCGATCAGCTCGGCAACGGTGCGGACACCGAGTTCCTTCAGGTTCCGGTCCTGGTCGAACTGGCTGGGGGAGGTCGCCGACGTGCCGTAGAAGTACGGCACGAACAGCTGGCCGACCTTCGCCTCGACGCTCATCCTCGACATGAGGGCCCTGAGGCGGCGGTCGCGCCCGTGCGCGACGGCGGGAGTGGCCGTCACGCCCACGACGCCCGTGGCACTCGCGGCGGCAACGGTCGCGGAGGCGAGAACGGCCCGCCTCGACGGATTCCGGACCTGCATGCGGCCACGCTCCTTCTACCCGGTTGGAAAAGGGAGTTGACGGACAGTCAGGGATTCCCCCGACAGCGCGAAACGTAGCCGCCGGCGTACGGGCGGGGCAATAGGTCTAGACAAAATGAGGGCTCCGCCGCGAAGGGAGACGAGGCGCGGGGGGCGGCGGCGGCATGGCGGCGGGGCATCGACCAGGTCCGGATCGCCTCTGCCGGTGAGGCAAGGGGGGCACCTGCAGTGTCCGGGCACGGCAGGCCCCCGGCACCGCCCGGGGGCCTGCCCGAGCGACCCTGCTGGGGGCAGCAGGCTGGGCCCGGTTTCGCCCGGCTGGTGGGATGGCGGTCGATCACCGCATCCGAACGGGACGAGGCACCGGTCGTGGGCCGGTGAGCGTCCCCGCGGGGCGACAGGACGAGAAGGGGAATTGCCATCAGCGACTGCGACGGCTCGCCACCACCGCCTTGACCGCGACCGTGCTCGTCTGCGCGTCGACCGGTCCTGTCGCCGCAGTGGCCACACGGCACGACGACGGCCTCTCCCACCAGGTCGAGGCGATCCACGACACGGGTGTCGTGGGCGTCTCCGCCGAGGTGCTGTCGTCGCGCGTACGCCTTTCCGAGAGCGCCGGGACGGCCCGCTGGGGTTCGCCGCGACCGATGCCCGAACAGGGCCGGTTCAGGATAGGCAGCGCGACCAAGACGTTCACCGCCACGGTCGTGCTGCAACTGGTGGCCGAGGGGAGGATGTCGCTGAGCGACACCGTCGGGCAATGGCTGCCGGGCGTCGTCCACGGCAACGGTTACGACGGGAACCGGATCACCGTACGGGACCTCCTCCGGCACACCAGCGGCATCCCCGACGTCCCGAGGGTCGCGTCCATGAGCAGCGCGGACGGCTACCGCGCCGAGCGGCTGCGCACCTACCGTCCGCAGGAGCTGGTGGACATGGCCCTGCGGCAACGTCCCGCGCCGGTCTCCGACCCCGCGGATCCGTACGCCACCTGGTCCTACTCCAACACCAACTACGTACTCGCGGCGATGCTCGTCGGACGGGTCACGGGACGGAGCTGGGAACGCGAGGTCACCGACCGGATCATCCGTCCGCTCGGACTGCACGACACCGGTGTCCCCGGTGCCTTTCCCCTCGTCCTGGGCCCGCACGCCCACGCCTACACCGCATTCGGAGCCGGCCACGGCGGGGATCCCGGCACCGATGTGACGCTGCTCGATCCGAGCATGGCGTCCGGGTCGGGCTCCGTCATCAGTACCACGCACGACGTGAACCGGTTCTACGCGGCACTCTTCGACGGCCGCCTGCTGGACGCGGCCCGACTCGGCGAGATGACGGCCACGGTGCCCGCCGCCGAACTGGGGGACGGGGTGGCGTACGGCCTCGGCCTGGCGCAGATTCCGCTCACCTGCGGTGGCAGCTACTTCGGCCACCGCGGCGAGCTTCTCGGCTACCGGACCTGGGCCGGCATCACCCGCGACGGAACCCGGTCCGTATCGGTGTACGTGACCAGCGACGGCGGCCCCGACACCGAGCAGGCCATGATGACGCTCATGGACGAACAGATGTGCGCGGACTGACCGGCGCCGGTGTCATCCCCCCCCCCGGCGGGTCTTGCCCAAGGCGGCGGGCGGTTCCACTCGGCCGCCCGCTCGCGGGTCCGCCGCCCCTGCCGGTGGCTCCGCGCCGCGGGCCACCGGCAGCCGACCGCCGTCCCGCCGCCGGGCGCACACCACCGAAGGCTCCTTCGCATGACACCGTCCGTCCCATGGCCCGGCCGCGGGATAGTGGGTGGCATGAGGGGGAAGCTGCGAGCGCGTAGCCGGAAGGCCGCCGACGAAGCCATAGCCAGACTGAACGGCGACCTCGGCGAGTTGGGGCTTCCGCCGGCCTCCCGGCGCCTGCGCGTGGCCGTCCGGGCGAGGCACCGCGCGTCTCCTCTGATGCTGGCCGCGATCGAGATCCCCTCCCTGCTCGTCGCGGTGCTGTGGGTCGACGCCATCACCACGACGTGGGTGAAGGGCAGGCTGTGGTTTCCGCTGAAGCCGTTCGCGCAAGTGCCCGTCGACGGTTGGCAGGCCCTGCGGAGCGGGCAGTTCGACACCGTCTCCGAGACGCTGAGCACCTCCGTCGTGATGCCGTGTGTGGCGGCGGCGATCTTTCTGCTGTTCTGGGTCGTCCCTCCCGTACTCGCCTTCGCGACCTCGGCGGGGCGCGGCTGGTCCCTGTCCAGGTCGACTCGTATGGCGACGCGGTTCCGTTCCGTCAGCGCGACCGCGAACGCGATCTCCGTGTGCGCTCGCGTCAGGGAGGCACGGTGGCAGAAGAAGCCCCGGGAACTGCGGCGTCTGGCCCGCGCCCTGTCGCGGGTCGAGGACGAGGTCATGCGTCTGCACCGTACGAGCGGCCGCCTGCCCGTGCGGTCCCATCGCAGGCAGCAGCTCAAGGGGCACGCCGGGCTCGTCGTGGCGGCCCTGCGCCGAGCGGAGGCGCGCATCGACAGCGACGGGGATGCCGCGCTCGCGCCGCTGGCCTCCCTCCTCGCCGCCGTCGCCGAGCGCATCGCCGACGGACGCATCGGTGCGCTCCTCGACGAGCAGCACCTCCCCGAAGACCTGACGCCCGCCCGGGACTTCGAGCCGTTCCGGCTGGCGGCCGCCGCCGTGCTCGTGGCGGCCTGCGCGGTCGGGGCCGCCCTCCTTCCGCTGCCCGAGGGCGCGGACGCCTACGTCATCGGCGGCTGCGGCACCGTGGTCCTCGTCGTGCTGTACGGCCGTCGCGTGCACCAGTTCCTCGACGTCCTGGGCGTGATCAGGGGTGGATGACGTGACGCCGGACCCGTCCGCAGCGGTTCGGCCGCGCACGACCGACTGCTCCCCGCCCGGCGCGCCCGGCGGGGAGTGTGTCGCCGCTGTCGACGGCCGCCCGCCCCCGGGTCACTGGCCGCCCAGCAGTGCCAGCAGTCTTCCCACCGCCTCCGACACCGGCTGGCCCACCGCGCCGACGGCGGCCGCGATCTGCGCGACGGACGCCAGGACGATGCCGCGCTCGCGCAGAGCGCCTGCGTCCGGGGTGAGCTCGGGCAGCGCGTCGTCGACGGTCCGGGTCTGGTCGGGAGTGAGGTGCGGACGCAGCTCACGCAGGAAGCGGGTGAGGTCCTCGACGGCGGCGCGCAGCTCGGCGTCCTGGGAGGCGCCGCCGGCGGTGCCGTAGTTGAAGCCGATGTTCTCGCGACCGCCGGTGATGTTGACCGTGGGGCCGTAGTAGTTCGACGCGTCGCTCACAGCTTGAACCCCGTGTTTCCCCGGCCGTCCCTCATGTTGACGACCGGACCGTAGTTGTTCGTGTTGTTGTACTGCTGCACCAGCGCGGTGAACTCGGCCTCCGGATGGTCGATCGCGTACGCGATCCGTCCGGCGATCCGGCGCAGTTCGTCCATGCTCGGCAGCGTCACGATCACCTTGGAGCCACTGGCCATCTCGACGGTCAGCACCGGTTTGGCCGACACGAAGAGCCCCTTGGAGACGACGGCCAGACCGACCGCGACGATGAGGATCCAGAGGTTGCCGCTGTCCCCGGCGCGTGCCTCGCCGTCGTTCGCGGAGTTGATCAGCACGTAGACCACCACGGCGCCGAGCAGCCACGCCAGGAGGCGGGCGCCGGCCGAACTCCAGTCGGGCTTCATCCGATAGGCGTCGACCCAGGTGATGTTGTGCAGCGGGATCGCGGCCGACCCCACCCACAGCATGCGGCGGCTGACGCGGAGGACCAGGGGACCCCCCTTGGACGGGGCCGGCGGCAGCGGCGGAGGACCGGGCGGCACGGAGGGAGGCGGGAACGGCGCCTGCGGCGCCTGCGGCGGCTCCGGCGATCGCGGTGGCTCCGGTGGCTCGGGTGGCGATGCGCCGACGGTTCCTCTGTGATCCATGACTCCCCCGTGTCGTCGTCCCACCCGCACACCGCAGGAGCACCATTAAGCGCCTGGAGGCCGGGGGGAGGCAGACCAGAAGCAGCCAATCCGCCGGTCGTGGCCGGGAGTTGACCACTCAACGCCTCGACCGAGGTCCGCACGACGGGCATACGGCCGACCGGCCCGGCGGGGGAGCCGGGCCGGTCGGCCGGTACGCCGTCGGTCAATGGTGGCCGTGCGGCCGCAGCCACTGCGGCCGGTGGGCGGCCGGGCGACGGTGCCCGGACGGCTCGTCCGCGGCGCTCGTGCTGCTGCCCTGACCCTCCAGACGGCCGGCCAGCTCGTCGCGCTCCGCGGTGGCGCGCCTGGCGGTCTCGCGGTCACCGCGGCGCTTCTTGCCCCGATGGCGCGCCAGCACCGTCCCGGCCAGGAGCATCCACATGCCCAGGCCGAAGATCAGGGTCAGCGCGATACCGCCGAGGAACGCCCCGAGGGTGCTGATCGTGAACGGTTCGCTCCCCAGCAGCGTCACGGTGTAGTCCGGACCGCCGGACAGGTTGTACGCGATCAGCAGGCCTGCGAAGGCGGCGGCGCCCGCCATGAGCAGGAGGCCCAGCACCAGCATGATTCTCACCTCGTCGCACGTGGATGTCCTCCGTCCGGGTCACCATGACGAATGCGGCAAAACGCGTAATCCGGACTTGGTGGTCGGAAGGGTGGAGGGCCGCGGGCGGCCCGGTGCCGGCACCGCGTTACCACGCCGCCTCGCCGACGCCTCCGGGTCCCCGGCCTGCGACGTCGCCGAGCCGGCGTCCTACGCTGGCCGCCGGGTGCCGCTGCGCGCCGACCGATCCGCAACACCGGGACCTCCCGGAGAAGGAGCCTCGCCCGTGGACCTGCGAGCCGCCCTCGCCGCCCACCGTCTCGTCGCCATCGTGCGCGGGAACGACGCCGACGCCGCGCTGCACACCGTGCTGACCCTGGCCGACGAGGGCGTGGAACTCATCGAGGTGTCGCTGACCGGCAAGGACGCCCTCCTGGTCATCGAGCGGGCCAGAGCGGCCCTCGGGCCGGACCGGCCCCTGGGCGCCGGCACGGTGCTCACCGCCGACGACGCCGTGGCCGCCCACCGCGCCGGCGCCGACTTCGCGGTCACCCCGGGCCTGGGGGAGGGCGTCGTGGCGGCCCGCGAGCGCGGCGTGCCCGTTCTGGCCGGCGTCATGACCCCCACCGACGTCATCACCGCGCGCACCCTCGGCGCCGCCGCGCTGAAGATCTTCCCGGCGGCCCAGGCCGGTGGACCCGCCTACGTCAAGGCCCTGCGCGGACCCTTCCCGCACGAGGTGCTGGTGCCCGTCGGCGGCGTCGACGAGGCGGCCGCCCGCGCCCACCTGGCGGCCGGCGCCACCGCGGTCGGGGTCGGGTCCCCGCTGATCGGGGACGCCGCCGACGGAGGCAGCCTCGACGCCCTCCGCGCCCGCGCCCGCGCCTTCCGCGCCGCCGTCCGTGAGGCCCGGCCGTGACCGGCACGCCGCCCGCCGCCGCCGAGGGGCACGACGGCACCCGCGCCCCCGCACACACACCGGTCCCCGCGAGCACGCCGGCCCCCGTGAGCGCGCCGGCCCCCGCACACGCGCCGGACGCCTCCGCACAGACGCCGGACGCCGCCGTACGCACGCCGGACACCCCGGCACGCAAGCCGGACGCCGCCGTACGCATGCGGGAGGCCGTCCTGCGCACGTGCACGGACGACGACGCCCCCGCCGCGGCGGACGCGGCCTTCTGGCGGCCGGCGCGGGGGCCCGTGGTGTGTCTCGGGGAGACCATGGCGGCCCTGGCCCCGCCCCCGCCGCACGCGCTCGACTCGGCCGACTCCCTGCGCCTGTCGGTGGCCGGCGCCGAGTCGAACGTGGCCATGTACCTCGCGGACCTCGGCCTGCCCGTCTCCTGGCTCTCGGCGGTCGGGGACGACGCGCTCGGCCGGCGCGTGCGGGCTGCCGTCGCACGGGCGGGCGTGGACGTCTCCGGTGTGCGCACCGACCCGGACCGGCCGACCGGCCTGCTCCTGAAGGACCCGGGCGCCGCCGGGACGCGCGTGCACTACTACCGCCGGGGTTCGGCGGCCTCGGCCCTCGGTCCCGGCGTCCTGGACGACGAACGGTTCGGCACGGCCGCCCTCCTTCACCTGACCGGGGTGACCCCCGCGCTCTCCCCGGCCTGCCGTGCCCTGGTGGAACGGGCGCTGCACACCCCGCCGGCGCGACGCGCCCACGCGGTCAGCTTCGACGTCAACCACCGCCCCGCGCTGTGGCCGCCGGACACCGCCCCCTCGGTGCTGCGGGACCTGGCCGACCGCGCCGACATCGTCTTCGTCGGCCTGGACGAGGCCCAGGAACTGTGGGGCGAGCACCTGACCGCAGCGGACGTGCGCCGCCTGCTGAGCGGCCCGCGTGTCCTCGTCGTCAAGGACGGCGGGCGGGGAGCCACCGCGTTCACCGAGCGGGCGGTGTGCACGGTGCCCGCCCTGGCCACCGAGGTGGTGGAGCCGGTGGGCGCGGGGGACGCGTTCGCCGCCGGATTCCTCGCCGGGCTGTGCGGCGGGACGGACCTGACCCGGGCCCTGCGCCTCGGCCACATCACCGCCGCCTCCGCGCTGAAGGTCGTGGGGGACCACGGGCCGCTGCCCGACGCGGACACCGTCGGAGCCATGCTGGCCCTCACCGAGCAGGACTGGTGCCGGGCGACGGTGCCCTGGAACACGGGCCCGGCCACGAGCCGGTGACCCCCGAGGCGTGGCTCCGCCGGCCTTCCGGTGTCGCTAGCGCGACCTGCTCGTGACCCCGTCGACGACGAACCCGACCCCGATGCCGAGCATCCAGGTGTCCTTGGCCAGGGCGATGCCGTCCTGGGTCGGACGCAGGCTGCCCTCCTCGCGCATCCCGGGGGTGCGCAGGTACAGGCCCACCAGTCCGGCCGAGAAGGCGGTCAGGCCGATGCCGGCCAGAGCCGTCGGTACGACCGGCAGGAGCAGCGCCGTGCCGAGCGTGATCTCACCCGCGGACAACAGCCGGAGGAACGTCGCCGGCTGGAGTCTGCCGAGGAACGGATAGGCGTTCTTCGCCATGCCGTGCATCATCGCGGCGGTCTGCTCGTCCCCACCGCGCTTGGCCAGGCCGGAGTTGAGGATGAAGGCCCCGGTGGCAAGTCGCGGGGCGACGTGCCGGAGTGCGATGGGCAGACGCATGGGACCTCCTAGCGGTGTTTCCTGGAGACAGGCTCAGGCTACGGCGCGTGAGTGCCCCTCGCAGCGCGGGTGTCCGCGGCCTGCTCCGATCGGGGCACGGTGACGGCCGCCGCGTACGCCCGGGCCGGTAGGGCGGGTTACTCCCCTCGCGGGACGCCCTGACGGCGGGGGAGCGGCAGCGTGAGGGGCGTGAAACTCACCCGCCCCGCCCGCAGGGCCGCCCTCGTCGTCCACGTCGTCGCTTCCGCCGCCTGGCTCGGGCTCACGCTCGGACTGCTGGCCCTCGGCGTCACCGCCGCGACCACCGATGCCCCGGAGACGGTGGCGGCCGGTGTCCGCGGCATGAAGCTGTTCGCCGACTGGCTGCTGCTGCCCCTCGCCCTGCTCACCCTGACCAGTGGCCTGGTGCTGGCCCTGGGTACGCCGTGGGGACTGGCCCGGTACCGGTGGGTGTACACGAAGTTCTGGCTGACCCTGGGCACGGCCCTCGCCACCTTCTTCGCACTGCGCCCGGGGGTGAACTCGGCGTTCGCCGCCGTGGCCGCCGGCGCACCGCTGCCCGACGCGGGCGACGTGCTCTTCGGGCCGGTCGTCTCGCTGTCCGCCTACGTCTTCATGACGGTGCTCTCGCTGCTCAAGCCCTGGGGACTCACCCGGCGCGGTCGCCGGTCGCGGCCGGCCGTTCGTAGCATGCCCTCATGAACGGCACAGTCTCCGACACCATGCGGGCGGCGTACATCGACGCCGTCGGACCGGCCGAAACGATCAGGTACGGCGAACTCCCCGTGCCGCCGATCGGGCCCACGGACGTCCTGGTGAGAGTCGGCGCCGTCGCGGCCGACCCGGTGGACACCTTCGTGCGGTCCGGGGCGTACGCCACCCCGCTGCCGCTTCCCTTCGTCGTCGGCCGCGACCTGGTGGGCGAGGTCGCGGCGGCCGGACCGGGCACGGCGGGTTTCTCCGCCGGACAGCCGGTGTGGTGCAACAGCCTGGGCCACGCGGGACGGCAGGGCTCCTTCGCCGAGTACGCGGCGGTCGCCGCCGACCGGCTCTACCCCGTCCCGCCCGGCGTCGCCGCCGACGACCTGGTGGCCGCCGCGCACCCGGCGGCCTCCGCCTGGCTGGCGCTGTTCCGGCACGGCCGGCTGCGGGCGGGGGAGACCGTGTACGTCGGGGGCGGCGCCGGGAACGTGGGCGGTGCCGCCGTCGCCCTCGCCGCCCGCGCCGGCGCGCGCGTCGTCGCCACGGCCCGGCCCGAGGACGCAGCCGAGGTGCGGCGCCTGGGCGCGGCCGAGGTCCTCGACTACCGGGCTCCGGATCTCGGCGGGCAACTGCGCCGGGCGGCTCCCGACGGCTTCGACGTGCACCTGGACACGTCCGGGCACGGGGAGCTGGCCGACGCCGTGGACCTGCTGGCCCACGGCGGGCGGCTGGTCGCGATGGTCGGGCTCGGCCGGGGAGCCGTCGAGCTGCCGCTCGGCCGGCTCTACACCCGGGACGCGAGCATCGTGGGCTTCGCCATCAGCAACGCCACGACCGCCGACCTCGCCGACGCGGCCCGGGGCGTCGCCATGGTGCTCGGGGACACGCCGTGGCGCCCGCACATCGCCGACCGCCTGCCGTTGTCGGACACGGCCGAGGCGCACCGCAGGCTGGAGGCCGGGGAGGTGCGGGGACGGCTGGTCCTGACGCCTGGCTGACGGGCCCTTCGGGCCGGTGGTCCTGTCGCCTGGCTGACGGGCCGTTCGGGCCGGCCGGCGCGGGCCGCTCAGGGCTGCGGACGGACGGTCAGCAGCTGCTGGGCGTGGCCCACGGGGCCGTCCACGTCGTGCAGCACGGTGCTGGTGATGCCCTGGCCGGTGGGCCCGAAGACGACGGTGGTGTCCAGACCGGTCCAGCGGCCGCGCGGCGCGCGGTGCAGGTGCAGGGTCAGATCCACGTTGGGGAACATCCACTCCCGTGGCGACTGCCGTACCGCGATGCCGTTGGCCGTGTCGACCAGCGCGACGTAGGAGGCCAGCGGGCTCGCGCTCTCCCCGGCGACCAGATCGAGGGCGGTGGAGACCCAGGCGGTGGTGCGGCCGGGCCGGGGCGGGGAGAGCGGGCGGACGTCCAGGGAGGCGATGTAGCCGCCGGGCCACTGGGCCGCCATCGGCCAAGGGGCCAGCGTGTCCGGAGCGGTGAGCCGGTCGGCGCCGCCCCCCGCGACGCCGCTCGTGTCCCCGTCCGCCAGAAGCCACGCCCTGGCCCGCGCCACTGACCGGTCGGCGATCAGCACCGTCGCCTCGACCAGTTCGATGGTGCGTCCCGGCCGGACGGTCTCCACCCGTATCTCGCACTCGTCCAGCGCCGGGCGGCCCAGGATGTCGAAGCTGATCCGGCTCAGTGACATGTCCGCACCGGCCCGGCCCGCGAGATGGCGGTCCACGGCGTGGACGACCAGCCCCCCGAGCGGACTGAAGTGCTGCTCGTCCGGGCTCCACGCGCCGCCCGCGTGCGGGGTGGGCTTGTAACGGTGCTCGTCGATCCGCTCGTAGTAGCTGTCCGGGGTCGCTGTGCTGGTGTTCAACGGGCTGCTCCTGGAACGACGGCGGCGTGGAGGGCGTGGACGCGGGCCGAACGGGTGGCGCCGGGGCCGCGACCAGGATAGTTCGGCGGCGAATCCGGCCCGGCCCGAGTGGGAGGCCCCCGGCTGGGAACCCAGGGTGTCCGGTAAGCCGAGGGGCGCGCAGGCGAAGGAGCACCACGATGGCGAAGAACCGCGACGACGGCGAGCACCTGAAGAAGGGCGACAAGGTCACCTGGAGCAGCCACGGATCCCGCACCGAGGGCGAGGTGGAGAAGAAGATCACCGAGCGTACCGAGGCGTCCGGCCGCACCGTGGACGCCTCCTCGGACGACCCGCAGTACGAGGTGCGCAGTGACAAGTCGGGCAGGTCGGCGGTGCACAAGCCGTCCGCGCTGAAGAAGAAGTGAGGGGCCATGGACGGCGACGAGCGGGACGAGACCCGGGAAGCCTTCCAGGAGCTGGTGAACATGACACCGGCGGAGCTGGAGAAGTGGCTGGACAGTGACGAGTCGCGGGACGCCGGGCACCACAAGGACGGGGGCGAGTCCGTCGGGCACGCGTCCGGCCGCAGGATCGCCGAGATCCAGCGGAAGAAGAAGGGCGATCTGTCCGACGACGACTACGAGCACATGCGCAAGGTCGTCGGCTACGTGCGCCGGCACCTCGCCCAGCGCCCGTCGGGCGACGTCGAGGACACCCGGTGGCGGTACTCGCTCATGAACTGGGGCCACGACCCCTTGGAGAACCATGGCTGACGAGGCGCACCGGCGCCCCGAGGGGGTCAGCGACGCGACGGTCGAAGCCCTCGGGTCGCTGTCCAAGGCGCTGGAGACGACCGAGTGCGCCCGCGGCCACCTGTTCGCCTTCCACCAGTTCACCGGCTCGGCGGACCTCGAACTCGACCGCGCGGTGGAGCTGCTGCGCGCCGCCGGTCACGAGGACTGGGCGGAGCGCGTCCGCACGGAGATCGTCGGCCGCAACGTCATCCCGGGCCACTGGACGTTCCAGATCGTCGAGGCGTACGACCGGACGTACTACCAGGCGTTCCGGGACCTGGAGCGGGAGGCGGTGGCGCGTCTCGCCCAGGGACGCGACCACCTGTTCGAGGCGGAGCTGAAGGAGGCCCGCCGTACGCGGAACCACCCGGACCACACGTCCCGCCCCGGCAGCCCCGACTGACCGCCGTCCTCAACGGGCCCGGCGCTCCACCGTTCCCGGCGGGCCCGGGGGTCAGTCGCGTCCCCGGGCCCGCTTGAAGCGGTCCAGGCCTTCGGCGAGGTCGACGATCGGGTCCGGGTAGGCGTCGTACGCGGACCGCTCTTTCGCCGGCAGCCGCCACGGCTCGTGCACGGAGCGGCCCTCCAGTCCCGCCAGCTCGGGCACCCAGCGCCGGACGTAGGTCCCGTCGGGGTCGAACCGCCGTGCCTGGGTGGTGGGGTTGAGGACACGGTGCGGCCGGGTGTCGGTGCCGGTGCCCGCGGCCCACTGCCAGTTCATCTGGTTGTTGGCCACGTCGCCGTCGGCCAGCAGGCGCAGGAAGTGCCGGGCGCCGACCCGCCAGTCCACGTACAGCGTCTTGGTGAGGAAGCTCGCGACGAGCAGGCGGCCCCGGTTGTGCATCCAGCCCTCGTGCCGCAGCTGGCGCATCGCGGCGTCCACGATCGGGTAGCCCGTGCGCCCCTCCCGCCACGCGGCGGCGTCCGCCTCGGCGGCGGCACCGGTGCGCCAGCGGTCGTGCCGGGTGCGGTAGTCGGCGGTCGAGGAGTGCGGGCGGGCGGCCAGCACCTGATGGTGGAAGTCCCGCCAGGCCAGCTGCCGTACGAAGGCCTCGGGGCCGGGGCCGTCCACACCGCGCGCCCGGTGCACCAGCTCGACGGGGGAGAGCGCGCCGAAGTGCAGGTCGGGGGAGAGCCGGGAGGTCGCGTCGCCCGCCAGGTCGTCGTGGTGGTCCGCGTAACCGGAGACTCCGTCGCGCAGCCAGGCCGTCATCCGTTTCCTGGCCTCCCGCTCCCCGCCGGCCGCCAGCCCGGGCGACAGCTCCGCCGGCGCCCCGCGGCCGGGCAGCGGTTCCGAACCGACCCCGTCCGGGACACGGACCCCGCGCGGGGCGGCCAGCGGTTCGCGGACCCGGTGGTCGCACCAACGCCGGAAGTACGGCGTGAAGACCGCGAAGTGATCGGAGGACGCCGGGGTGACGGCCCCCGGCGCCAGCACGGTCGTCACGGCGTCGTGCACGTGCAGCCGGCAGCCCCGCGCCTCCAGCGCGGACCGCAGGAGTTCCTCGCGCCGGTGCGCGTGCGCGCTGACGTCGGCCGCCATGTGCACCTCGTCGGCCTCCGCCTCCCCGGCCACCGCGCACACCTGCGCGACGAGGTCCCCGGAACGCACGACCAGCCGCCCGCCCCGGTCGCGCAGGCCCGCGTCCAGGTCCCGCAGGCAGTCGGCGAGGAGGGCGAGCCGGTTGGGCGCGGCGAATCCGGCGGCGTCCACGGCCCGGTCACGGACGAACAGCGGCACCACGGCTGCGGAGCGGTCCAGGGCCGCCCGCAGCGGCGGATGGTCGTGCAGCCGCAGATCGCGGGTGAACAGGACGACCGACGTGGTCATGGCGCTCCTCGCAGGGGTGTCGGGCGGGCGACGGTACCGGACCGGGGGGTGCCTCGGCCGGGGACGCGCGGGAGCCGCCGCCCCGGCACCGGGAACGACGCGGACGACCGGAAAAGACCGTCCCCGCCGTCCACGCCGGCCGGCCCGGAGCCGGCCGGGGGACCGTACAGGGCCGTGATCACCGCCCCGATGGAAGGAGCCGCCGGTACGGGGTCTCCGGCCGCCGTCGTCGCCCGGTGCTGCGAGGCGCCGACGGCGGGGGTGGCTGCATACGGCGTACGCGCCGGACGGAGCCGTGTCCCCGCGGGGCCGGGCGATCCGGCGTACCCGCCCTCACGCGCCGGGGTTCTCGGACGCCGGGTGCGAAGGTCGGGACGCGCGGACGGCGGCGCGGGCGATGTTGCGGGCCATGCCGCCGAAGACCACGGAGTGGAAGGGCCACACGCTCCACCAGTACGCGTGGCCCGCCAGCCCGTGGGGATGGAACAGCGCCCGCTGGCGGTACCGGGTCCGTCCGGCGTCGTCGGTCTCCGCGTACATCTCCAGCCAGGCCAGGCCCGGCAGCCGCATCTCGGCACGCAGGCGCAGCAGCCGGCCGGGGACGATCTCCTCCACCCGCCAGAAGTCGAGCGAGTCGCCGACCCGCAGCCGCGCGGCGTCCCGGCGCCCCCGGCGCAGGCCGACCCCGCCGACCAGCCGGTCGAGCCGGCCCCGTACCGCCCAGGCCAGCGGAAAGGAGTACCAGCCGTTGTCGCCGCCGATGCCCTCGATGACCCGCCACAACGCGTCGGGCGGCGCGTCGACCGTCAGCGTGCGGTGGTCGGTGTAGAGGCTGCCGCCGGCCCAGTCCGGGTCGGTGGGCAGGGGGTCGCTGGGCGCCCCCGGCACGGACGCGGACGACCAGCGGGTGGTCACCCTGGCGTCCCGCACCCGTTGCAGGGCCAGCCGCAGCGCGTCGTCGAAGCCCAGCGGATACCCCGGCGGGGGCGGCACGTACCGCACGATGTCGTTCTCGCGGCACACCACCTCGTGCCGCAGCGACTCGGTGAGCGGCCGTGCGATGCCCGCCGGGACCGGCGTGACCAGGCCGACCCAGTGGCTGGACAGGCCGGGGGACAGCATCGGCACCGGCAGGATCAGGCGCCGGCGCAGCTCGGCGACCTCGGCGTAACGGAACATCATGTCCCGGTAGGTCAGGACGTCGGGACCGCCGACGTCGAAGGCCCGGGACACCTCGGCCGGCATGGTCGCGCTGCCGACGAGGGCCCGCAGCACGTCCCGGACGGCGACCGGCTGGATGCGGGTGTGGACCCAGCTGGGCGTGACCATCACCGGCAGCCGCTCGGTGAGGTAGCGCAGCATCTCGAAGGAGGCCGAACCGGAGCCGATGACGATCGCCGCGCGCAGCACGGTCGTGGGCACCCGGGAGGCCAGCAGGATGCGGCCGACCTCGGCGCGGGAGCGCAGGTGCGGGGAGAGTTCGCCTTCCGGCACACCGGGCGGCGTCAGACCGCCCAGGTAGACGATGCGCCGCACGCCCGCCGCCTCGGCCCGCTCGGCGAAGACGCGCGCCGCCCGCCGGTCGGTCGCCTCGAAGTCGTCGCCGCTGCCGAGCGCGTGCACCAGGTAGTAGGCGACGTCGACGCCCTCCATCGCCCCGGCCACCGAGTCCGCGTCGGTGACGTCCCCGCGCACCACCTCCGCCTTCCCCGCCCACGGATGGTCGCGCAGCTTGTCCGGGGAGCGGGCCAGGCACCGCACCCGGTACCCGGCGTCGAGCAGCTCGGGCACGAGGCGGCCCCCGATGTATCCCGTCGCGCCGGTGACCAGACAGCGCAGGCCCGCTCCGCCGCCCTCGTCGCTCGTCCGGTCGGGTCCTTCGTCTGCCTGGCTCATGGCGCTCCGTCGCTCGCGGGACAGTCGGTCACATGCACCCTTCCCCCCGACGGCCCGCGGCGGACGCGTCCCGGCCCAGGTCGACCCTTCTATACGCTGATCGCGTGGCGACAGCGAACCAGCGCGGACAGCACGCGCACGAGCGGGGGCCCGGAGCCGGACCCGGCACCGAGGCGAGCGACCTGCACGTCCTGGCCGCCCGGCTGAGGCGGATGAACGGCGAGATCAACCGTCTCGTGCACGCGTTCGCCGGCCGCCACGGACTGCACGCCACCGACGTCCAGGCGCTGGCCGCCATCCTGGACGCGCGCGAGCCGATGACGCCGGGGCGGCTGCGCGAGCACCTGGGGCTGACCTCGGGAGCGGTGACGGCCTGCGTGGACCGTCTGGAGCGCGCGGGGCACGTGCGGCGGGTGCGGGAGAACGCGGACCGCCGCGTCGTGCACCTGCACTACGTGCCCGAGGCCCGGGAGACGGCCCGCAGGTACTTCATGCCGCTGGCCGAGGCCGCCGCCGCGACCCGATCCCGCTTCGACGACGACGAAATGGCCGTCGTGATCCGCTTCCTGACGGCGATGAACGAGGAACTGCGCCTGGTGCGCACGGACGAGGGCTGAATCCGCCGCCCGTACCGCGTCCGGGGCGGCTCCGGGGGAACACGTCGGTGTGTCACGACGATCTCAGGTAACTCGATCATTGAGATTGTTTATGATCGAGTCACTTTCCGCGCCGCTGGAGACCTGGAGACCCCACACCGATGTCCACCCCCTCCCGACGGGCCCGCTGGCTCGTCCCGGCCCTCCTGCTCCTGGTCTGGCTCGGCATCGGCGGGGCCCTCGGGCCCTACGCCGGGAAGCTCGGCGAGGTCGCCACCAACGACCGGGCCGCGTTCCTGCCGCGCAGTGCCGAGTCCACCCGGGTCGTCGACGCCCAGAAGGCGTTCCAGCAGGACGAGACGCTCCCGGTCATCGTCGTGTGGACCGCCGACGGCGGCGGCTCCGTCACCGCTCACCGGGCCGAGGCCACCCGGTCCCTCGCCGCCCTGCGGGGCGAACCGGGCGTCGTCGGGCAGGCGTCGCCCGCGCTGCCCTCCGAGGACGGCGAGGCGCTCCAGGCCGTCGTGCAGGTCGAGCCCGACCTCGGCGACGCCCTGCCCGACGTCCTGGCGCAGGTCGAGGACGCCGCCGGACAGGTGCCCGGCACGCGGGCGCAACTGGCCGGCCCCGCGGCCTCCCAGGCGGACCTCTCCGACGCCTTCTCCGGCATCGACGGACTGCTGCTCGGCGTCGCACTGATCACCGTGCTGGTGATCCTGTTGCTCGTCTACCGCAGCGTCCTGCTGCCCCTGGTCATCATCCTGGGCGCCGTCTTCGCCCTCGGCCTCGCCTGCGCGATCGTCTACGCGCTCGCCCAGCGCGACGTCGTACGGGTCGACGGGCAGGTCCAGGGCATCCTCTCCATCCTCGTCATCGGCGCCGCCACCGACTACGCCCTGCTGCTCACCGCCCGCTTCCGCGAGGAACTGGCCCGGCACCCCGACCGCTTCACCGCCGTGCGCGCCGCCCTGCGGGCCTCCTGGAGCGCCGTCGTGGCCAGCGCGGCGACCGTCGCCCTCGCCCTGCTGGCGCTGCTGCTGAGCGACCTGACCAACAACCGCGCGCTCGGGCCCGTCGGCGCCATCGGCATCGTCTGTGCCGTACTGAGCACGCTCACCTTCCTGCCCGCCGTCCTGGTGCTGCTCGGCCGGGCCGCGTACTGGCCCGCGAAGCCCGCACCGGCCGGTGACCCGGATGCGGCCGGCGGACACCCGCTGTGGCACCGCGTCGCCGCGCTGGTGGACCGGGCCCCGCGCCGCATCTGGGCGATCTGCCTGGCCGCGCTGGTCGCCTGCGCCGCCTTCGCGCCGACCCTCACCTCCAAGGGCGTGCCCCTGGACGAGATCTTCGTGAACGACACCCCCTCGGTCACCGCGCAGCAGACCCTGGCCCGGCACTTCCCGGGCGGCTCCGGCAACCCGGCCGTGATCATCGCCGACGCCGACCGCCTCGACCCCGTCCTCGCGGCCGCCCGGGACACCCGCGGCGTCGCCTCGGCCGCCCCGGTGACCGCGTCCGGCCGCCCCGGCGGCGGCGACCCCAAGGTGGTCGACGGGCGGGTGCGGATCGACGCGACACTCCAGGCGCCGGCCGACAGCGACGCGGCCAAGGACGCGGTGGCCCGCCTCAGGTCGGCCGTCCACGACGTGCCCGGCGCGGACGCCCTGGTCGGCGGCTACACCGCCCAGCAGTACGACACCCAGCGCACCGCCGAGCACGACCGCACGCTCATCGTGCCCGTGGTCCTCGCCATCATCCTGGTCATCCTGATCGCCCTCCTGCGCTCGCTGCTGATGCCGGTGCTGCTGGTGGCGACGGTGGCGCTGAACTTCCTGGCCACCCTGGGCGTCTCGGCGCTGGTCTTCACCCACGTGTTCGGCTTCAGCGGCACGGACGCCTCCGTCCCGCTGTACGGGTTCGTCTTCCTGGTCGCCCTCGGCGTGGACTACAACATCTTCCTGATGTCCCGGGTACGGCAGGAAACGCTGCACCACGGGGTGCGCGAGGGCATCCTGCGCGGTCTGACGGCCACCGGCGGAGTGATCACCTCGGCGGGCGTCGTCCTCGCCGCCACCTTCGCCGCGCTCGGGGTGATCCCGCTCGCCTTCCTGGTGCAGATCGCCTTCATCGTGGCCTTCGGCGTCCTGCTGGACACACTGGTGGTGCGCTCGCTGCTGGTTCCCGCGCTCGCCCGCGACATCGGCGCCCCCGCCTGGTGGCCCGGGCGGCCGGGGCGCCGGGCCGGTGCCGGGCGGGAGTGACCCGCCCGGCCGGGGGTCTCAGGCCTCCGGCGGCCGTACCGTGCCGAGGAAGCGCCGTACGGCGATCTCGATGACGACCCGCTCCGGGTTCACCCGGGGCTGCCGGTAACGGGCGGCGTACCGGGCCTCCGCGTCGCGGACGGACCCGGCGTCCTCCCGCACGGACGCGACGCCCTCCAGGGTGGACCAGCGCCTGCCGTCCACCTGACCCACGGCGACGACCGCCCCGGCGGCCCGCCGCACGTTGCGTGCCTTCGTGGTGTCCCGGCCCGTGATGACCCGCGCCGTACGGGTCGCGTGGTCGTACGTCACCCCGACGGGGACCAGGTGCGGGGTCCCGTCGGCCCGCGGCGTCGACAGGAAGCACACCCGGCGCTCCTGCCAGAACCGGACGAACTCGTCGTCCCCGTCGTGCTGTTCCCCGGCGTCCATCCGCTCTCCTCACCCGCGCCGCGTGTGTCCCTTCCGGAACAGCATCGCCCGGCGGGCCGGACGCCCGCTCGGCGGGGTGGGGACAGGGGGTTCCGGGCGGCGGCCGGGGCGGGTCAGGCGGCGTCCCGTTCGGACGCGTGGGCCCCGGCCGGCTCCGGTCGCGGGCGGGAGTGGTGGCCCCGCCCGCCCGGGAGCAGACGCAGATGTCCCCGCCGTGCGTGCCGGGGCGGGGCCGGATCACGCAACAGCCGGTCCTCCAGGTACGTCATGGTGAACAGCAACAGCCCCAGTCCGGGCAGTAGCAGGACGGCAACGACAACCACGCCGCAGGCCCCCTCCGCTGTGGACGACTCCCCGCGGGTGCCCCGGCGGACGCGGACGATGGGCCCGCCGGGGTGAAGATGACGCGACCGTCCGGCATAAAGGGCAAGTCGGGCGAAGGGCGGCGGCCGTCCCGATGCGCGCCGGTCGTCATGTTCGGACGGCGGACGGGTAGGCGGCTGCGACGGCAGACAGATCGTCCAGAGGAACGGAGCAGCCGAGTCCATGTCGTACACCTCCCCGGCCGCCGGACCGGTCACGAACCCGCAGCTGGCGGCCTCGTGGCCGGACTGGATCGGCGACCACACCACGGCGCTGATCGGGATCCCGCTGCGCATCGCGCTGATCGTCGTGGTCCTGCTCGTACTGCGCGCGGTGGCCAAACGGGCCATCACCCGGGTCGTCCAGCGGGTCCTGGAACCCTCGGCGGGCGAGGCCGAACGCGGCCGCCCCCGCAGGCCGGCCCGCGGCGCCGCCGTCCTGCACCGCGACCGGTCCCGGGCCCGGCAGCGCCGCGAACAGCGGGCCCGCACCATCGGGTCGGTGCTCAGCAGCGCCGTGACCATCGTGCTCTTCATGATCGGCGTGGCCATGGTGCTCGACCAGGTCGGCATCGCCCTCGGCCCGCTGCTGGCCAGTGCCGGAGTCGTCGGCCTGGCCATCGGGTTCGGTGCCCAGAGCCTGGTCGCGGACTACCTCTCCGGGCTGCTCATCATGGTCGAGGACCAGTACGGCGTCGGTGACTCCGTGGACCTCGGCGAGGCCGTCGGCGAGGTGGAGCACGTCGGGCTGCGCCTGACCCATGTGCGCGACCTCAACGGCGGTCTGTGGCACATCCGCAACGGTGAGATCCTCCGGGTGCGCAACGACAGCCAGGAGTGGGCCCGCGCCGTCCTGGACGTCGCCGTGGCCCACGACGCCGACCTGGACACCGTCTACCGGATCCTCGAGGACACCGGCCGCGCCCTGCGCGAGGAGCCCGACTTCGCCGACGTCCTGCTGGAGGAACCTGTGGTCTGGGGCGTGCAGTCCGTGGACGCCGACGGGGTGCTGGTGCGCCTCGCCGCCAAGACGGTGCCGCAGCAGCAGTGGGGCGTCACGCGCGAGCTGCGCCGCCGGGTCAAGGAGGCGCTGGACGAGGCAGGCGTCGAGGACCCCTTCCCGCGGCGGACGGGGTGGCTGCGCGGGGACGGCCCCGACGGCCGGTCGGAAGCGCTGACGGGCTGACGGGCCGGCCGCCGGCGCCGCACTTGCCGGATCGGCCGCCGGTGCCGCACTTGCCGGATCGGCCGCCGGTGCCGCACTTGCCGGATCGGCAAACATCTTTGGCGCCTCCCGGTGCACCGGGGCAGCCTGCACACGGAGCGCGTGCCCGTCGCGCGCCCGGCCGAGCAGGCGACCGTCCCGCACCAGGAGGAACCCACCATGTCCGACACCCCCGCGCCGGCTGCCGCCGAGGAGTTCTGGGAGGCCCGCTACCGCGACACCGGCCGCGTCTGGAGCGGGCGCCCCAACGAGCTGCTCGTCCAGGAGGCGGGCGCCCTCGCCCCAGGAACCGCGCTGGACCTCGGCTGCGGCGAAGGGGCGGACGCCGTGTGGCTGGCCTCGCGCGGCTGGCGGGTCACCGGCGCGGACATCTCCGCCACCGCCCTCGCGCGCGCGGCCGGGCACGCCGCGGACGCCGGGGTCGGCGACCGCGTCGCCTGGGAACGCCACGAGCTGGGCCCCTCGTTCCCTCGGGGCTCCTTCGACCTGGTGAGCGCCCACTACCTGCAGTCCCCGGTCGCCCTCGACCAGCGGTCCGTGCTGCACGCGGCGGCCCGGGCCGTGGCGCCCGGCGGCACCCTGCTGGTCGTCATGCACGCGGGCTGGCCCTCCTGGCAGACCGAACCGCCCTTCGACGCCGTCTTCCCCACCCTGGACGGCGTCCTCGCCGAACTCGCCCTGCCGCGGGACGAGTGGACCGTGGTGACCCGCAGGACCGCTCGCAGGCCCAGCATGTCCCCCGAAGGCGCCGAGGGTTTCCGCGACGACCACGTGTGGCGCCTGCGTCGCACGGTTGTTGAATGAGTGACCTAAGAGAATTTTGTGAAGAAAGGCATGTTCTGGGACTTACCGGACACCCTTGGATGTGAAGGCCATTTGGCTACCAGAGGGAGATGGTGAAATGCCTTCCAAGGACAAGGTGCTCAAGGAAGTCACCCGCACCGAGAACATCGACATCGACGCGGTACTCGACCCCGCCGAGCCCGACGGAGTCTTCCGCGACAGTCGCGAGTGCGCAGCGCTCGCCCTGCAGTCCGGAGGCACCAGCCTCCTGCTCTCGCCGCCGACCCCGCGCCCGAAGAAGGGCTGACGGACCGACGGGAGAATGAGATGGAGCAGTCGAGCACATCGGCCCTCCTGCAGGGAACGGTGCTGGACCTCGCTTCAGACGTGGTCTCCGCTCTTCGGAGCGGAGACCACGTGCGAGCGGGCGGCACCCTGACCCGGGACGGCGCCGGTGACGGCGTCGCACGTGCGGCGGTACGCGTCCTGGGCGCGGACACCCTGCTGCCCAGCGTCCTGCTGGGCGTTCCGCCCGACCCCGGGCAAGTCGCCGTGTTCAAGGACGCCGTGGCGGCCCATCCGCCGCGCGACGACGCGGCACCCACCGTCGCGTGGAGCCACTGGGCCATGACCCGTGCCCTGCGCCGGGTCGAACAACCCCTGAACGGCCCCCTCGCCGACGAGCCGGACGCCGAGCCGGACGCCCGCTGGCTGGAGGACGCCGGCTGGCAGTTCCTCACCCACCAGCTCGCCGTCCTGGCCCCGCTCGCACTGCCCGGCGAGGAGTGCGCGGTCACCCGGGCGGCACGCCGCCGGCCCGTGGACGTCGCCCGCGGCTTCGTCCGGGCGGTGCGCCGCCGCGACTGGCAGCAGGCGGCCGGAGCCGGACGCTGGCTCACGCTCCTTGACGGGGTGCCGGACACCCTCGGCCTGGAGGCCGGCCTGGACTTCGTACGCCTCATGGGCGGTTCCGACCCGCGGGTGGCCCTGCAACTGGAGGCGGCGCGGCTGATGCCGGCCGGAGTCCTGCTGTGAGCGTCCGGGGCGCAGGCGTCCGGGACGTCGAGGAGGCCGCACTGGACTGGGTGTGGGCCCACCGCGACCGCTTCGCGCTCGGTGACGACGCGCTGGCGGCCGACGGGCAGGTCAACCGGACGTGGAAGCCCCTGGGCGAGCTGACCCGGGTCTGCGCCTCGGTGTCCCTGTGCACCCCGCCCCGGGACCCGCTGCACACCCGCGTCTGCGAACTCCTCGACTTCGCCTGGCAGCAGACGCACCGGGGTGAACTCTTCCCGCTCATGCAGTCGCTGGAGCCCTTCGCCACCTATCCGCTGGAGGTGTACGCCGCCTTCGCCTCGGCCGGACTGCGCCACCCCGGCTACGAGGCGTCCGCCGCCGTGGTGGCCCGCACCCGGGGCTGGCGGCTGACCGAGCAGTACCCCACCCGCCGCCTGGGCGTGCTCGAGGCCGAGCGGCACAGCGGCATCCCGCCGCACGGGGACGCGCCGCGGGCGCTGGAGCGCACCTGGCTGGGCGGCCTGCCCGAGCCGTGGACCTTCGAACGCGCGGCCGGATACGCGCTCACCCACGTCGTCTTCCACCTGACCGACTGGGGACGCGCCGCACGGGGCGTGCCGCCCGGCCTCGCGGACTACCTGCTGCACTGGCTGCCGCCCTGGCTCGACACCTGCCTGGACGCCCGGATGTGGGACCTGAGCTGCGAGCTGCTCGCGGTCGCCGCGAGCCTGCCGCACCCGCCGGAGCCGGCCGTCCTGGAGGACGCCTGGCAGCGCGTCGCCGCCGCCCAGGACCGCTCCGGCGCGATCCCCGAGGAAGGCGCCGCCCAGGACGCCGCCGGGCCCGACCCGGCACCGGACCCCTACGACTTCGCCGACTGCTACCACTCCACCCTGATGGCGGCGTTCGCGGCGGCCCTCACCACGGCGGCCACGACCCGCCCGCCGGACGTGCGGCGCACCGCGCCCCGCCGAGGACAGCACGCCGGACAAGGAGCGCCGGGATGACGGACACCCGCCTGATCCACCGCGTCGGAGCCGGTGCCCTGGAGTGGCTGTGGGCCCACCGCGACGGATTCCGCCTGGAACCGGATGTGCACCCCGAGATCGGCTTCCTGGAACGCTTCAAGCCGATCGGCGAACTCGCCCTCATCTGTACGGTGCTCTTCCGCGAGGGCGTCGCCGGGTCCCGGCAGGCCCAGCTCGCGCGCCAACTGCTCGACCACACCTGGCGCGAGACCCTGGACGGCGGCCGCATGCTGGTGCGCGCCCAGCGCATCGAACCGTTCTCGCCCGTCCCCTTCGAGGTCTACCTGCCGTTCAAGGAGCTGGGCCACAGCCAGCCCGAGATCGAGGCCGCCACGCTCCTCAACCACCGGCTGGACAGCTGGACACGCTTCCCGGTGACCCCCACCCGGCGCCTCGGTCTGTCCGCCTTCCAGCGCCGCTTCGGCCTGAGCGCCCGGCCGCCCGAGGCCGAACTCGCCGCCACCACCTGGCTGGCGGGCACCCCCGAACCGTGGACGGTCGAGGGCCACACCGCGTACGACATCACGCACACCGTCTTCCACCTCACCGACTGGGGCGAGAACCCCGGCGGGCTGCCGCCCGACGTCGCCGACTACCTGGCCGTTTGGCTCCCGGTCTGGATCGACGACTGGCTGGACCTGGAACGCTGGGATCTGCTCGGCGAACTCCTCGTCGTGGACGCCTGCCTGCCCCGGCCCACCCTGGACGAGGCCGCCTGGCGGGGCTTCGCCGCCGCGCAGCAGCCCGACGGCGCCATGCCCGCCGTACGCACCATGCCCGAGGGCGACGCCGACACGGTGTTCGACGTGGTCTACCACCCGACCCTGGTCGCTGCCTTCGCCTCCCTGCTGGCCACCTCACGCGCCCTCACCGAGCTGGCGCACTCCGCGTCGTGACGGGCCGTCGTACGCCCTGGCCGGGCGTCCCCGACTCCGACGAGCACGCCGTGCCGGAGCCCGGGCCGGCCGACGACGCGGCGCTGCGCGGGCGGCTGGCCGAGGCCGTGGACACCTCCGACGCGCCCGACGTCGTCTTCGCCGTCTCCCGGCGGGGCCGGCGCACCCTGCACAGCGGCGGCACCGCGCCGCCGCCCGACGTCCCCCGCGAGGCCCTGCGCTACGAGATCGGCTCGGCGTCCAAGACGTTCACCGCGCTGCTGCTCACCCGCCTGATCCGGCGCGGGGTGCTCACCGGCGGCGAGGCGGCCGCCGACTGCCTGGATCCCGGCAGGCCGGCCGGCCCGCACCCCGTGACGCTCGCCCACCTGATCACCCACACCTCGGGACTGCCCGCCCTGCCGTCCGACTTCGTGCGCCGGGGCCTGCCCGCCTGGCGCACCAACCCCTACGCCCGCTACCCGGCCGAGCGGCTGACCGACACCTTCCTGCGCCACCCGCCCAGGCACCGGCCCGGAACCCGCTGGCACTACTCCAACTACGGCGTCTCCGTGCTCGGCCACGCGATCGCCGCGACCACCGGCACTCCCTGGGAGGACCTGATCGGCGGGCAGGTGCTGCGCGCACTCGGGCTCAGCGGCACGGCGCTGCGGGCCCACGGCCCCGGGACCGACGCCGTCGGTCACCGCAAGGACGGCCGCACCCCCGTCCCCGCCTTCGACGCGGGCGGTTTCGTGGCCGCGGGGGCCGTCCGCTCCACCCCCTTCGACCTGCTCACCTTCCTGGAGGCGCACCTGGACCCGGCCCGTTCACCGGCCGCCGGCGCGCTGCGGGCGGTGCGGGTGCCGGTGCTGCGGCGGGGCCGGGGGCACCGGCACGTGCACACGGTGGGCTGGTTCCGGCATCCCACGGACGGCGGACCGATGTACTTCCACAGCGGCGCCACCCTGGGCCAGCAGGCGTTCCTGGGTTTCCGGCCGGACACGGACACCGCCCTGGCGGCGGTGTGCACCCGGCGGTTCCGCGCCCGGGACCCGTTCATCGCCACCGCCTACGCGCTCCTCGCGGAGGGATAAACAGACGCGTCCGGCGCGGGACCGCGTCGAGCGGTCCCGCGCCGGAGACGGAGTACGACGCCGGTCAGACCCGCTGCCACAGGGCCGGCGTGCTCGCCGGTGATCCCGCGCCCTGCGCCTGGTGGCTCTGCAGGCACCGGTAGCGCACCCCGTCGAAGGACACGGTGGTGCCGACCTCGTAGACCCGGCCCGCGGCCCACGCGTCCGCCGCCGCGTTGTCCTGCGGCGCGGGCGTCTGCGACGCCGCGGAGGTGGTCTTCAGGGTGAGGCCGAAGTCGCTGAGCGTCGGGTTGATCGGCTGGTAGAAGGTCGTCCCGCCGTTCGTGCAGTCGCCCGAGCCGCCGGAGGTGGTGCCCTGCGCCTGCGTGCCCGACACGTAGGGGCCGCCGGAGTCGCCGGGTTCGGCGCACACCGTCGTCTGCGTCAGCCCGGCGACGGTGCCCTCCGGGTAGGTGACGCTCGTGTCGTGCCGCTGCACGGTCCCGCAGTGCCAGCCCGTGGTCGAACCGGAACGGCACACCGACGCCCCCACCAGCGCCTCCACCGACCCGGCGATCTGGATCTTCTCGCCGTCCTGTGCCTTCACGTCCGGTGTGGCGGTCCAGCCGGAGTTGACCGCCACCCAGGCCATGTCCTTGCCGGGGAAGGTCGAGGCCTGGAAGGTGCCCTGGGCGGCCTCGTTGAACCCGGTGGTGGTGGCGCCCGGGGTGCCGCAGTGCCCGGCCGTGGCGAAGCCCTGCTGCTCGTCCTTGGTGACGGAGAACCCGATGGAGCAGCGGGCCTGGTCGTCGATGTAGAAGGCGTCGCCGCCGACGAGGTCCTCCAGCACCCGGGGCTGGTCGGACGAGACCTGGACGTCGACGTCCTTGTCCGACACCCCGGCGACGGCGAGGAAGGCCTTCGCGAGGGCCTTGCCGGTGGCCTGGACGGCGACCCGGTTGGCCTTCACGTCGACGGACCAGACCGGTGTCTGCCGGGTGCCCATCCGCACGGCGGCGGTGTCCAGCTTCTCCTTGACGGCGCGCAGCTCCGCCAGGTTCCGGTCGACGACGGCCGCCTCGGCGCCCTGCGCCTCGATGGCCGCGGTGTCCGCGGCGTCGGTGGTGGCGACGGTCAGCTCGGCGGAGGTCGCACCGCTCACCCAGGCACCGGCGAAGCGGTCGCCCAGCGTGTTGCGCAGCATGCCCGCACGGGTGCCCGCCTCGGCCTCGTTGACCAGCCGGGCCGCCGCCTGCCCGGGCGCCAGCTTCAGGTCGCGCTCCATGGCGCTGAGCAGCCGCGCCGGGGCCACGGCGGCGTCCGGCGTGCGGGCCGCGGCCGGCCGCGGTCCCGGGACGGGCGGCGGCGCGGCCGACGCGGCCGAGGGAAGTGCGGTCAGGACCAGGGCGCCGAGCGCGGTGAGGGCTGCGCGGCGGCTGCGCGCGGCATGTCTGCCGACCATGCGATGTGCCTCCTTCGAGTGCTGTGCGAGACAGCGGTGTGCGGTGGGCGACCGTGGATGTCGGTGCGCCTGCGGCGAAGTCACAGGCCTTGCCGCAAAGATCCGCGGTGATGCCCGGCGCGGGCCTGTTTCGCGCGATGGGGGACGCCGTGGGTGCCATGTGCAGTACGCGGGCGGCCTCGTGCGGGCGGGCGGGGTCAGGCGGGTTTCAGTCCCGGCTCGCCGGCCTCGGTGACGAAGGACGCGACCGTGGTGACCGGGGCGCCGGGGGTGCTGATGGCGGAGACCGTCCGGAAGTCGAGGTGGGTGGCCTGCCGGCCGAGTTCGGCCCGGACGTAACCGCGCTTGCCGTTGTAGAACTTCATGTGCGGGTTGGCCTGCATGTACAGGTCCCAGTTGGCGGGCTTCTCCACGCCGTCCCGGCCGCTGGCCACCGAGGTGCAGGTGACCTCGGTGCCGACGGTGGCGGAGTCCGGGTCGTCGAAGTCCTCCTTGACGTCGAGGGCGTAGCCCACGTGCACGTCACCGGTGAGGATCAGCCAGTTGTCGACCCCGGCGGCCTTCGCCCCGGCGATCACCCGGCCGCGCGAGGCGCGGTAGCCGTCCCAGGCGTCCATGGAGAGCGCGGCGTCGGCGGTCACGTCGAACTTGCGCTGGGAGAAGCACACCTGCTGGGGCATCACGTTCCACAGCGCCGTCGAGCCCTTCCAGCCGTCCAGCAGCCACTGCTCCTGCGCGGCGCCGGTGATGGTGCGCGCCGGGTCGTCCGACTCGGCCCCGGGGGCGTGCGGCCGGTCGTCGTAGGCCTGGTCGGAGCGGTACTGGCGGGTGTCGAGGAGGTCGAACTGGGCGAGCGTGCCCCAGTGCAGGCGGCGGTACAGCTGGGCGTCCGGGCCCTGCGGCAGCTGGGCGGCGCGCAGCGGCTGGTTCTCCCAGAACGCGCGGTAGGCGGCGGCCCGGCGCAGCAGGAACTCCTCCGGCGGGATGTCGTTCTCCGGGATGCTGCCCGCGTAGTTGTTCTCGGTCTCGTGGTCGTCCCAGGTGACGACGAAGGGGTGGGCGGCGTGCGCGGCACGCAGGTCCTCGTCGTTCTTGTAGAGGGAGTAGCGCAGCCGGTAGTCCGCGAGGGTCATCGTCTCCCGGTTGAACACGTCGGGCAGCGTGACGCCGGTGTAGTGCCGTTCCCCGCCCTCGGGGTTCACCGCGTACTCGTACAGGTAGTCGCCGAGGTGGAACACCACGTCCACGTCGTCCTGGGCGACGTGGCGGAGCACGGTGTAGTAGCCGTCCATGTAGGCCTGGCAGGCGACCGCCGCGAGTTTCAGCGAAGAGGTGGCGCTGCCCGCCGCGGGCGCCGTGCGGGTGCGGCCCGCGGGGCTGAGCCAGACACCGGCGCGGAACCGGTAGTAGTAGACCGTCCCGGGCGTCAGGCCCTTCACGTCGACGTGGACGCTGTGGTTGTACTCGGCGTGGGCGTCGGCGGTGCCGCGGAAGAGGACGCCCGCGAAGTACTCGTCGAGGGCCACCTCCCACTCGACCGTCACCCGCTCCGTGCCCATCCCGCCGTCCTCCAGGAACGGCTCGGGCGCCAGCCTGGTCCACAGCAGCACCGAGTCCGGCAGCGGATCGCCGGAGGCGACACCGAGGGTGAAGGGGTCCTTGTCGATCCGGGCCCTGCGCTGGGGGGCGGCGACCGCGCCGCGGGCGGGCAGGTTGGTGGAGAAGGCGAGCGCGGCGGCGGCCGCGGTCACGGTGAGGAAGCGCCGCCGGCCGAGGTGCCGGACGGCGGCGCCCATCACGGCGTCGTGCGGGGAGAAGGCGTGCTCGGCCAGTGCGCCGGGACGGCCCGTGGTCGCCATCTGCTGTCCTCTCGTACGGGGCGTGGCAGTCCGTGCCGGGGGTCCCGTCGCTCGGCGGCGCCGGCCCCGCGATGCGCGGACCCCGCATGCTAAGCAGACAAAACGCCCCAAACGGGCAGGGCTTGCGGAGTGATCACACAGGAGGAGGTACGCGCGTGTGGGCGCGGCACCCTCGGGGCACCCGGAAGCCGCGAGGCGTGGGCGTACGGGAGAGGAAGGCGGAGGGCCGAACCGATGGCCAGGACACGGCGTTACGACGTGGCGGCCTCCGGCCGCTGGTGGGACGAGGACGACAACCGCTGGCTGCCGGCCGGCGAGGTGCACGCGTGGGAGCAGGGCAGGAACGAGACCGTGTGCGGTCTGTCCCTGCACCGCTCACGGCTCTCCCGGTTCTCCGGCGTCGCGTGGACCGACGTGCTGCCCGAGTCCGGCGGCGCCGCCGACGCCGTGCGCCGGGTCTGCCCCCGCTGTGCCGCCGCGGCCGGCCGCCGGGGCGCGGACGCCCGGCCCGCCTGGCGGCGCGTCAATCCGCGCCCGTAGAGGGCCGGCACCCGCCTCGGCCGGCGGCGGTCGCGTCCGCTCCGTGGTCTACGACGGGAGCGGCGAACGGCTCACCCGGATCTTGGACTGGCCGTGCGGCCGCTTCTCCCAGTCCTCCATGAACCGCGCGTGCAGTCTGTGCCGGGCGGCCAGGGTGAGCAGGGTGTCCGTGCGGTAGTAGAAGTCCTCGCGCAGCACCTGGTGCTCGGTGTCCTCGGTCCGGTCGAAGGTGAGGTCGAAGAACCCGGTGTCGGTCAGGACGCGGCCGACGTGTGCGAGGCACTCGTCGATCACGCGCGGCGGCGAGTGCGAGAAGACGCTGTGCGCGTGGACGACGTCGAAGTGGTTCTCCGGCAGGAAGTCCAGGCGGAGGTCCGCGGTGAGCGTCAGGTGGGGCAGCTTGGCCTGCAGCCCGCGTTCGGTCACCGTCTCCTTGGCGGCGATCAGGATGTCCGGCGAGATGTCGACGCCGTAGTAGTGGCCGGTGTCGAGGTGGTCGATGAACCGCCAGCCGCCGCGCAGGTTGCCGCAGCCGATGTCCAGCATGCGGTGCCCGGGTCGCAGCCCGTGCTCCATCAGGTAGTCGAACTGCATCGCCCCCAGTGCCAGCCAGCGGTCGTGGGTACGGCTCCCTACCGCGGCCTCGGGACTGCGCCGGGTGTCGGAGGTCATCACCGCGCGGTAGTAGCCGACGTGGTCCGGGTGCCGGGCGCGCAGCCACGCGTCCCGGCCGGCCCGGCGGAGGTACGGCGCGACGCGCTCGGGGTGGCGCAGGGCGTACCCGAGCTTGTGCGTGAGCGCGGCGCGGTTGCCGCGCGGCTTCCTGGGGGACCTGGCGTCCTCGGGCATGGGGGGCGACCTCCGTACGAGCGGCTCGGGCGGGGGGAGTGCCGCGCGGGGTCCGGTGGTCGCCGGCCGCGTCGGCCTCGTGGGCAGCGGGACACATACCCGTGCCGGGCCGCGGGCTCCCGCGGTGTCCGGCCGACGGGTGACGCCTGTCGGGCGGGAAGCGCTGGACTGTTCGTCCAATTCCTGGACGTGTAGTCTGGACGTGGAGTCCGGGAAGAGGAGTCCACCAGAGCAGTCCCCGCGGGGAGACGGAGCCAGGAGGGCCGGATGACCGAAGCCGCACCGGACGCCGAGCGCGATGCCGTCCTGGCCGCGCTGCGCCCCGTCGTCGAGGGGATCGCCGCGACCTTCGGACCGGTCTGCGAGGCGGTGCTGCACGACTACCGTCACCCCGAGCACTCCGTCGTCGCCGTCGCCGGCTCGGTGACCGGGCGGACGGCGGGCGGGGCGATGAGCGAGATCGGCATGCGCGTGCTCGCCCGCGGCGACGAGGCCCGCGACGAGCTGAACTACGTCACGCGAACGGCCGACGGCACGCTGCTCAAGTCCTCCACCATGGTGCTGCGCGACTCCACGGGCTCCGTGTTCGGCGCCCTGTGCGTCAACCTGGACGTCACCGCCGTCGACCGGGCCCACGCCCTCCTCGGCGCCCTCGCCGGCACCGCCCGCACCCCGGCCGATGTACCGGCGACCACCTTCGGCGACGACATCGACGCCGTGGTCGACGCCATCGTGGACGACCACCCGCTGCGCCGGGACACCAGCTGGGCCGCGCTGGACCGGGACCGGCGGCTCGAACTGTTCCGCGACCTCGACGCGCGCGGCGTGTTCGCCGTACGCCGCTCGGTCGAGCACGTCGCCGCCCGGCTCGGCATCTCCCGCGCCTCCGCCTACCACTACCTCTCCCAGGCCCGCGCCGTCACCGGACCGGCCGCCGACACCCCCTGAGGACACCCGTGACGACCACCACCCCGCCGGTCACCCTCGACGACGTCCGCTCCGCCGCCGCCCGCATCGAGGGCGTCGCGCACCGCACGCCCGTGCTGCGCTCGCGCACCCTGGACGCCAGGGTCGGCGCCGAGGTCTTCCTCAAGTGCGAGAACCTCCAGCGGGTCGGCGCCTTCAAGTTCCGCGGCGCCTACAACGCGGTCTCCCGCCTCACGCCGGAGCAGCTGGCCCGGGGAGTCGCCGCCTACTCCTCGGGCAACCACGCCCAGGCGGTCGCCCTGGCCGCCCGCGAGTTGGGCACCACCGCCGTGATCGTCATGCCCGAGGACGCGCCGCCGTCCAAACGGGACGCCACCGCCGGTTACGGCGCCGAGATCGTCACCTACGACCGCTACACCGGCGACCGCGTGGCCCTCGCCGAGGCGCTGGCCGCCGAGCGGGGCCTGACCCTGATCCCGCCCTACGAGCACCCGCACGTCATCGCCGGGCAGGGCACCGCCGCCCTCGAACTGGTCGAGGAGACGGGCGAGCTGGACGCACTGGTCGCACCGGTCGGCGGCGGCGGACTGATCGCCGGGAGCGCCACCGCGGTCAAGGGCCTGCACCCCGGCACCCGGGTGATCGGCGTCGAACCGGAGGCCGGTGACGACACCAGGCGCTCGCTGGCCGCGGGCCGGCGCGTGACGGTGCCCGTCCCGCGCACCATCGCCGACGGCCAGGCCCTGCCCACCCCCGGCGAGCTGACGTTCTCCCTCAACCGGCGGCTCCTGGACGACGTCGTGCTGGTGTCCGACGACCAGATCCGCAGCGCCATGCGCTTCGCCTTCGAACGGCTGAAGACCGTCCTCGAACCCAGCGGCGCCACCCCGCTCGCCGCCCTCCTCGCCGGCCGGATCGACGCCCTGCCCGGCCGCGTCGGCGTGATCCTCTCCGGCGGCAACGTGGACGCGGCCCGCTTCGCCGGTCTCTGCGGCGCGCCCCGCTGACGGCGGGCGTCCCCCGGATGGCGCCCCCGGGTTGACAGGTGGACGATGGAGTGGTGGGCCAGGGAAGGAGGAGCGTCATGCTGGAGGCAAAGACGCTCGACAAGCCGGACGAGCGACGCGATTTCCCCCGCGGGCACATCGAGGCCGTGCACATGGAAGGGCTCGACTTCGCCGTCGCCACCTTCGAGCCGGGATGGCGCTGGTCGGAGTCCGTGGCGCCGATCGCGGGCACCGACAGCTGCATGATCCACCACAACTGCTACGTGGCCGAGGGACGCATGCACATCCGCATGGACGACGGCGCGGAGAGCGAGGTGGGTCCAGGCGACGTGTTCGTCTGCTCGCCCGGCCACGACGCCTGGGTCGTCGGGGACGGACAGTGCGTCGTGTACGACTTCGCAGGCAGCATGGCGAAGGAGTACGCCAAGGCCGACTAGCCACGTCGGGAGGCAGGAGGAAAGGGGCGACCGCCACGGCGGCCGCCCCTTCGCTCGCCCCGGGTCTCGCCCCGGGTCTCGCCCCGGCTCTCACGCGGCCGGTGTCACCGCCCGCACCGCCGGCGTCCGCAGCACCCGCCGGGCCGTGCCCAGGCTCGTCCCCAGCGTCACCGCGGCCGACACCGACACCATGGTGAGCCACACCCCGGGGAACTGGTCCGGCAGTACCGCGTCGGTGCGGACCACCGTGAACGGCACCACACCGGCCAGCGCGGCCGCCGTGCCGAGCAGGACCCCCGTCACCGTGAGGATCACGCCCTCGACGGCCACCACACCCAGCACCTGGCCGGGCGTCGCCCCCGCCAGCCGCTGTTGACCGAATTCACGCGAGCGGTAGGTCGTCGCCGCGTACAGCGAGTTCACCAGCATCACGCAGACGAACACCGCGATGATGCCGACCACCGTGAGGTTGAGCGTCTCCAGGTTCTTCGCGTCGACCGACTTGACCAGACCAGAGGCCTTCACCGCGTCGCTCTCCACCGCCTGCATCGTGACCGTCGCCGTCGACACGGCGGTGAACATGATCAACGAGACCAGGACCCCGGCCAGATGGACCGCCCGCTCCCGCAGGTTCCGCACGGCCAGCCACCCGCTCGCACCGCTCAGCGGCAGCCGGTCGAGAAGGCCCTTCAGCAGACGCGGCGACAGCAGCGCGAAACCGGCCGACAGCAGGATCGCCCCGTAGGCCGGCGCCGCCATCAGCGCCTCGTCCGTCGCGGAGAAGAAGAAGGTCGAGCAGGCCCCGAGTGCCCCGGTGACCAGCGCCGCGTACGCCAGGAACCGCTTCGCCCCCGCCCGCTCCCGGCCGCCCCGCGTCAGCCGCCGCACCGCGAGGAACGCGGCGCCCGCGGACGCCAGCAGGGTGATGTCCACGCCGCTCAGCAGCGCGACCGGACCGAAGGAGTAGTCCACGGACCGGGCCACCTGGCCGCTGTCCTGGAACATGTCCAGCAGCGCCCGTCCGCCGAGCATCGCCGGGCCGATCGCCAGCGCGGCGCCCACCAGCGCCACGGCCACCGCCTCGCCCACGACCATCCGCTTGAGCTGCGCCGGGGTCGCCCCCGAGCAGCGCAGCAGCTCCAGCTCGGCGGTGCGCTGACGCACGTTGACCGTCAGCGTCGAGGCCACCGCGAAGAACACCAGCAGGGTGCCGTACCCGCCGACGACCCCCGCCGCCGTGCCCAGGGTCTGAGAGCTGACCGGGTCGACGCCGTCCTGCCCGGCCGTGTCGTGCATCGAGTTGAACGTCATGATGATCGCCGCCCCCAGGAAGGCGGACAGCAGCGTCGCGAGGAAGCGTCCGGGGCGCCGCCGGATCGACCGCAGAGCGAGAACGACCATCGCTCACACCCCCGCCGGCACGTCGTCGCCCAGGTGCGCCAGGCGCTCCGCGACCGCGTCCGGAGTCGGGGCGTCCATCCGCCCCGCCGGCCGGCCGTCGGCGAGGAACACCACCGAGTCGGCGTACGAGGCGGCCACCGGGTCGTGCGTCACCATGACCACGGTCCGCCCGTGCACCCGCACCGCCTCCTGGAGGAGCAGCAGCACCTGCCGGGCGCTGCGCGTGTCCAGCGCGCCCGTCGGCTCGTCCGCGAAGATCACCCGCGGTTCGGTGACGAGGGCCCGGGCGATCGCCACCCGCTGCCGCTGACCGCCGGAGAGCTGGGCGGGACGGTGACCGAGCCGGTCCCCGAGGCCGACCGACGCCAGGACCTCCCGCACCCGCTTCCGGTCGACGCGGCGTCCGGCCAGCTTGAGCGGCAGCACCGTGTTCTGCGCGACGGTCAGCGTCTCCAGCAGGTTGTACTGCTGGAAGACGAACCCGACCCGGCCCCGCCGGAACCTCGTCAGCTCCGCCTCGCCGCCGCCGGTCAGCTCCGTGCCGTCCACGCAGACGATGCCGCTGTCCGGCCGGTCCAGGCCCGCCGCGCACTGGAGCAGCGTGGACTTGCCCGAACCGGACGGTCCCATCACCGCGGTGAAGGTGCCGCGCCCCAGGCTCAGCGTCACACCGTCCAGGGCGGTCACGGCGTTGTCCGCCGAGCCGTACGTCCGGGTCACCTTGACGAGCCGGAGGGCCTCCGGGGCGGGGCCCGGGTCGTGGGAGCCTCGTGCGCCGGAACGAAACATCGTCATCACCTTCCGTGCGGCCCGCCCTGTGCGGCGCCTCGTGGAAGACGCTACGGAGAGCGGCGCCCTGCCACACGGGGCGCAGAGCCCGTATCGGAGGGTGTACTCAGCGACACCCCGGCCGCGCTACGGGCCGCCCAGCAGCACCACCTCCAGGGTGCGCGGACCGTGCACCCCCTCGACCCGGTCCAGCTCGATGTCGCTGGTCGCGGAGGGGCCGGAGATCCACGTCAACGGGCGTGTCGGGTCGAGGCGTCGGAGGGCCTCGGGCACCGACGACACGACCTGCCCGGGCACCCGCACGACGCAGATGTGGTGGTCGGGGACGAGGCTGATGCGCCGCCGCCCCTGGTCGGGGGAGCCGTCCAGGACGATCGTGCCGGTCTCGGCGACGGCGACGGCGCAGCCGGTCACGACGCTCTCCACCCGGTCCAGCTCGTGCGGTGTGCTCGCCGCCCGGTCGTGCACGCGGGCCGGACCGGCGGCCGGCATCCACCCGGGCGGCAGACCCGGCGGCACCAGCACCTGCCGGGAGCCGCGCTCGGCGAGCAACCGCTCGATGAGCAGCGGAAGTTCCTCCTCGTCCGCGCGGTGCACGACCGCCCGGTAGTCCGCCAGGTTCTCGGCGAGCAGGTCCACCGTCTTCGCGGCCGACCGGTGCCCGTGCTCGCGCAGATAGTCCCGCGCGACGGCCTCCTCGTAGGGCCTCGGGTCGGCCGGCACGTCCGCCAGCGCCCGCCGTACCCGGCCCAGGACCCGTTCCCTGCTGCTCACTTGGCTCCGCCCTTCCCGCCGTGCGTGCGCTGCCACCAGTCCCGGAACGGCTCCGCGGGCACCGCGGGCAGGTCCCGGCTGCCGCTCCACGCCCGGCCGGGACCGGGCAGCGTGCGCGGGTGCAGGCGGCGGGTGCGCGAGGCCAGCCGCTGCCCGGCCCGCAGCGCGCCCGGGTGCGTGAACGCCCACTGCGCCGCCCGCATCGCCGCCCGCTCGGCGGCATGGCCCTTGGCGGGCTTCAGCACCACCCGGTTGCCGTGCCGGACGGCCGGCCCGCCCTGCACCACCCGCTCCCGCAGGTGCACCAGCACCTCGGGGATGTCGATGGCGACCGGGCACACCTCGTAGCAGGCCCCGCACAGCGAGGAGGCGTACGGCAGCGAGGCGTCGATCTCGCTTCCGGTGCCGCGCAGTTGCGGGCTGAGGATCGCGCCGATCGGGCCGGGGTAGACCGAGCCGTAGGCGTGACCGCCGGCCCGCTCGTACACCGGGCAGACGTTCAGGCAGGCCGAGCAGCGGATGCAGCGCAGCGCCTGGCGGCCGACCTGGTCGGCGAGGGTGTCGGTGCGGCCGTTGTCCAGCAGGACCAGATGGAAGGTGCCGGGGCCGTCCTCGTCGGTGGTGCCGGTCCACATGGAGGTGTACGGGTTCATGCGTTCGGCGGTGGAGGAGCGGGGGAGGGTCTGCAGGAAGACCTCCAGGTCCCGCCACGTCGGCACGATCTTCTCGATGCCGACGACCGAGATCAGCGTCTCGGGCAGGGTCAGGCACATCCGCCCGTTGCCCTCGGACTCCACGACCACCAGCGTGCCGGTCTCCGCCACGACGAAGTTGGCGCCGGAGATGCCGACCCTGGCCCGCAGGAACTTCTCCCGCAGGTGCAGCCGGGCCGCCTCCGCGAGTTCGGCGGGCGTGTCCGTCAGGTTCTCGGGCGCGGGACGGCCCCACTCGCCCATTTCGGAGCGGAAGATGTCCCGGATCTCCCCGCGGTTGCGATGGATGGCGGGGACCAGGATGTGCGAGGGCCGGTCCTTGCCCAACTGCACGATCAGCTCGGCGAGATCGGTCTCGTAGGCGTGGATCCCCCGCGCCTCCAGTGCCTCGTTGAGGGCGATCTCCTGCGTCGCCATCGACTTGACCTTGACGACCTCCCTCTCACCGGTCTCCTCGACCAGCCGGGCGACGATCTCGTTGGCCTCGTCCGCGTCCGCGGCCCAGTGCACGGTGCCGCCGGCCGCCGTGACCGCCTCCTCCACCTGCACCAGGTACCGGTCCAGGTGGCGCAGCGTGTGGTCCTTGATCTGCTTCCCGGCCTCGCGCAGCGCCGCCCAGTCGTCCAGCTCGGCGACCGCGCGGGCCCGCTTGTCGCGGATGGTGCGGGTGGCGTGGCGCAGGTTGCCGCGCAGCGTCGTGTCGCCCACCGCCTCCCGCGCCGCCACCGGGAAGGCGGGCATCCCCACGAACGTCCCGCTCATACGGCCGCCGCCTCCTCGGTGCTCGCCAGGATCTCCGCGATGTGCACCGGTCGCAGGCCCGTGCGCAGCCGCGTCATGGTCCCGCCGATGTGCATCAGACAGGAGTTGTCGGCCGCGCACAGCACGTCCGCGCCGGTGGATTCCGCGTTGCGCACCTTGTCCGCTCCCATCGCCGCCGACACGTCGGAGTTCTTCACGGCGAAGGTGCCGCCGAACCCGCAGCACTCCTCGGCGCCCGGCAGCTCCACCAGCTCCAGCCCCTTCACCGCCTCCAGCAGCCGCCGCGGCCGGTCGCCCAGGCCGAGGCTCCGCAGGCCGTGGCAGGTCGGGTGGTACGTCACCCGGTGCGGGTAGTACGCCCCCACGTCCGTCACCCCGAGCACGTCGACGAGGAACTCCGTCAGCTCGTACGTCTTCGGCGCCACCGGCGCCAGCGTGGCCGCGAGCGCGTCCCCGCGGCCCTCCGCCCGTGCCCGCTCGCCCATCCGCGGATACAGCTCCCGCACCATCGCGCCGCACGAGCCCGAGGGCGTCACGATCGCGTCGTGGTCCGCGAACACGTCGGCGAAGTGCCGGGCCAGCGGCTCGGCCTCGTGCCGGTAACCGGTGTTGTAGTGGGCCTGTCCGCAACACGTCTGAGCCATCGGGAAGTCGACCTCGACACCGAGCCGGGTGAGCAGCTTCACCACGGCACGGCCCGTGTCCGGATAGAGCGTGTCGTTGACGCAGGTCAGGAACAGGGCGACACGCATCGCGGCTCCTCGCTGTCGGTCGTGGGACGAACGTGAGTGCAGGCTAGTCGGCCGGCCGGGCCGGGGGGAGCCGCGGCTCACCGGTCGGCGATCCGGGCCGCGGCCGCCCGCCACCGGGCCGTGCCGCCGCGCGGCTCGTACCGGGTCAGCGGCTGCGTGCGCGCCAGCAGCCGGCGCATCGAGCGGAGGTCGCCGGCCAGTCCGTGCACGCGAGCCTGCACCAGGACGTTGCCGAGCGCGGCGGCCTCCGTCGGCCCCGCCACCACCGGCAGCCCGCAGGCGTCGGCGGTCAGCTGGCACAACAGCGCGTTGCGCGTGCCGCCGCCGACCACGTGCACCACGTCGACGGGGTGCCCGGCCAGCCGCTGGGCGTCCGCCACCGCTCCCCGGTGGGCCAGCGCCAGCGAGTCGAGGATGCACCGGGTCACCTCGGCGGGCGTGCCCGGCACCGGCTGCCCGGACGCCCGGCACGCCTCCGCGATCCGCTCCGGCATCCGGCCCGGCGCCAGGAACGCCGCGTCACCCGCGTCGACCACCGACCGCAGCGCCGGTGCCCGGGCCGCCGCGCGCAGCAGCTCACCCAGATCCGGGTCGCCCCAGGCCCGTACGCACTCCTGGAGCAGCCACAGCCCCATGATGTTGCGCAGGTAGCGGACGGTGCCGTCCAGCCCCAGCTCGTTGGTGAAGTTGGCGGCCCGGCTCTCCTCCGTCAGTACGGGAGCGGCCAGTTCGAGGCCGGCCAGCGACCAGGTGCCGGTGCAGATGTACGCGAACCGTTCCCCCGTGGCCGGTACGGCGGCCACCGCGGAGGCGGTGTCGTGCGAGCCGACGGCCGTCACCGGCACGGGTCCCGTCAGCCCCGTCTCCTCCAGCACCTGAGGCCGCAGCAGCCCCGCCGGATCGCCGGGCCGGCGCAGCGGCGCGAACAGGCCGAGGTCGATCCCCAGCCGGTCCGCCACCTCCCGCGACCAGTCCCCGGTGCGCGGATCGACCAGCTGGGTGGTGGAGGCGTTGGTCAGCTCCGTGCCCTGCTCGCCGGTCAGCCAGTAGGCCAGCAGGTCGGGGATCAGCAGCAGCCGCCGGGCCGCCGCGAACTGGGCCGTGCCCCGGGCGGCGACGAGCTGGTACAGGGTGTTGAAGGGCGCGTACTGCAACCCGGTCGCCGCGTACAGCTCCGCGGCCGGCAGCGTGGCCCAGACCCGCTCCGCGACACCCTCGGTGCGGGCGTCGCGGTAGTGCGCGGGGTTGCCGAGCAACGCCCCGTCCGCGTCCAGCAGACCGTGGTCCACGGCCCAGCCGTCCACGCCGACCGAGTCCACCCGGCCCGCCGCCCGCAGCCCGTCCAGCACACCGGCGTACAGCGCGAGGACGTCCCAGCGCAGGCCCTCCGGGGTACGGACCGGACGGTTGGGGAACCGGTGCGCCTCGGTCAGCTCCAGCCGGTCCGGGCCGACACGGCCGACCATGACGCGCCCGCTGGACGCGCCGAGGTCGACCGCGGCGTACGCCCTGACGTCCCCGGCGGTGCTCATCGCAGGAAGGCCGCGGCGACGCCGGCGTCGACCGGGACGTGCAGGCCGGTGGTGTGGGTCAGGTCGCCGCCGGTCAGCGCGAACACGGCGTTCGCCACGTGCTCGGGCAGCACCTCGCGCTTGAGCAGCGTGCGCTGTGCGTAGAACTCGCCGAGCTTCTCCTCCGGCACCCCGTACACCGCCGCGCGCCGGGCCCCCCAGCCGCCCGCGAAGATCCCGGAACCCCGCACCACACCGTCCGGGTTGACACCGTTGACGCGGATGCCGTGCTCGCCCAGCTCGGCGGCCAGCAGGCGCACCTGGTGGGCCTGGTCGGCCTTGGTGGCGGAGTAGGCGATGTTGTTCGGGCCGGCGAAGACCGCGTTCTTCGACGCGATGTAGACGATGTCGCCGCCCAGTCCCTGCGCGGTCATCACCCGGGCCGCCTCGCGCGAGACGAGGAAGGAGCCGCGGGCCATGATGGCGTGCTGGAGGTCCCAGTCCTCGGCCGTGGTCTCCAGCAGCGGCTTGGAGACGGAGATGCCCGCGTTGTTGACCACCAGGTCGACCCCGCCGAAGGCGAGCACGGCCGCCTCGAACGCCCCGGCGATCTGCTCCTCCGAGGTGACGTCGACGGTCACGGCCACGGCCCTGTCGTCCCCGCCCAGCTCCTCGGCGACCTCGGCCGCGCTCTCGCCGTTCAGGTCGGCCACCACCACGCAGGCGCCCTCGTCGACCAGCCGCCGGGCGATTGCCCGGCCGATCCCGCTGCCCGCACCCGTCACCAGGGCGACCCGCGTGGCCAGCGGCTTCGGCTTCGGCATCCGTTGGAGCTTGGCCTCCTCCAGCGCCCAGTACTCGATGCGGAACTTCTCCGACTCCTCGATCGGCGCGTACGACGACACCGCCTCGGCGCCGCGCATCACGTTGATCGCGTTGACGTAGAACTCCCCGGCCACCCGGGCGGTCTGCTTGTCCTTGCCGAAGCTGAACATGCCCACGCCGGGCACCAGCACGATCGCCGGGTCCGCGCCGCGCATGGCGGGGGAGTCCGGTTCGGCGTGGCGCTCGTAGTAGGCGGCGTACTCCTCGCGGTAGGCGGCGTGCAGCTCCCCGAGCCGGGCGACGGCCTCGTCCAGCGGCGCGGTCGGTGCCACGTCCAGGACCAGCGGCCGCACCTTGGTGCGCAGGAAGTGGTCCGGGCAGGAGGTGCCGAGCGCGGCGAGCCGCGGGTGCTCGGCCCGCGCGAGGAAGTCCAGCACGACGTCCGTGTCCGTGAAGTGCCCGACCTGCGGCCGGTCCCGCGATGCCAGCCCCCGCACGTACGGCGCCAGCGCGGCCGCCCGCCGACGCCGCTCGGCCTCGGGCAGCGGAGCGTACGCCTCGACCACCGCGCCGAACGGCTCGGCCTTCCCCCGTTCGGCGAGGAATGCCTCGGCGGTGCGGATGATGTGCAGCGAGTTGCGCTCGCACTCCTCGGAGGTGTCGCCCCAGGCGGTGATGCCGTGCCCGCCCAGCACGCAGCCGATCGCCCGCGGGTGGGCGTTCTTCACGGCGGCGATGTCCAGACCGAGCTGGAAGCCGGGCCGTCGCCACGGCACCCACACCACGGTGTCGCCGAAGCACTCGGCGGTCAGCTCCTCGCCGTCCGCCGCACAGGCCAGCGCGATCCCGGAGTCCGGGTGCAGGTGGTCGACGTGCGCGGCCTCGACGAGTCCGTGCATCGCCGTGTCGATCGAGGGCGCGGCGCCGCCCTTGCCGTGCAGGCAGTAGTCGAAGGCGGCGACCATCTCGTCCTCGCGCTCGACGCCCGGGTAGACGTCCCTGAGCGCCCGCATCCGGTCCAGCCGCAGCACGGCGAGGCCCGCCGCGGTGAGCGTCCCGAGGTCCCCACCGGACCCCTTGACCCACATCAGCTCGACGTCACCCCCGGTGACGGGATCGGTGCCGGTGCCCTTGGCGGAGGCATTGCCACCCGCGTAGTTGGTGTTCCGGGGGTCGGAACCGAGCCGATGGGAGCGGGCGAGGAGGGCGGCGGCTTCGGGGTGAGATGTCATGACGGTGCCTTTTCGGTCGAGGGGGAGGAGACGCGCCCCCGAGGGGCGCGGGGAACTGCGCGACCAGCCACAACCGGCCCGCAGCCCGCGAACAACACAAACCCGGCAGACGCTTGCGGACTAGGCCCCCCACCCCGCCTGTTCGCCACCGACCCGCTCGGCGACAACCTTCTCGCCCCAACCGGACGCCCGGTAAGCCTTGAGGGGCTCGGGGTCCAGCCCCGACTCCTCCCGCACCTCCCGAAGAAGCGGCCGCACATCCGTGTTGTACGCGTCCATCAGCACCGCGTTGGCCTCCAGCACATCCCCCGACGCCTGCGCGGCGGCCAGCGCCGCCCCGTCGACCAGCAGCGCCTTCGCCGTGGCCTCCTGCACGTTCATCACCGACCGGATGATGGCCGGGATCTTCGCCTCGATGTTGTGGCACTGGTCGAGCATGAACGCGACGTCGGACGTGAACCCGCCCCCGCGCACCACCTCGTACATGATGCGGAACAGCTGGAACGGGTCGGCCGCGCCCACCATCAGGTCGTCGTCGGCGTAGAAGCGCGAGTTGAAGTCGAAACCGCCGAGCTTCCCCTCCCGCAGCAGCGTCGCCACGATGAACTCGATGTTCGTGCCCGGCGCGTGGTGCCCGGTGTCGACCACGACCTGCGCCTTGTCGCCCAGCTTCAGGCAGTGCGCGTACGCCGTTCCCCAGTCCGGCACGTCCGTCGTGTAGAACGCCGGCTCGAAGAGCTTGTACTCCAGCAGCATCCGCTGCCCCTCGCCGAGCCGCTCGTACACTTCGGCCAGGCCGTCCGCCAGCCGGTCCTGCCGGGCGCGGACGTCGTCCTGGCCGGGGTAGTTCGTGCCGTCGGCGAACCACAGCTTCAGGTCGCCGGACCCGGTGGCGTCCATGATGTCGACACACTCCAGCAGGTGGCCGACGGCCTTCGCGCGCACCGCCGCGTCGGGGTGGCAGATGCTGCCGAGCCGGTAGTCGTCGTCCTGGAAGGTGTTGGAGTTGATCGCGCCGATCCGCACCCCCCGCTTCTCGGCGTGCGCGGCCAGCGCGGCGTAGTCCTCGACCCGGTCCCAGGGGATGTGCAGCGCCACGGTCGGGGCCACGCCGGTGAACTCGTGCACCTTGGCCGCGTCGTCCAGCTTCTCGAACGGGTCGCGCGGAACGCCGGCCTGGGCGAACACCTTGAAGCGGGTACCCGAGTTGCCGTACGCCCACGACGGCGTCTCGACGGCCTGGGTCCTGAGCGCGGCTTTCACCGCGGCGAGCTCGGTCACTTCGGCGCTCCTGTGGCATCGGGTCGTGGTCCGCTGTGAGCACGACCTAGGTGTGAAACGATTCAGAACGTGAAGCTATGAGCCGCCCGAAGGGGTGTCAACCCTTCCGGCCGCCCCGGCGCACCGTGACTCCGTCGTAACCTAAGGCGTTCGACACTTTTTCGATCCGGAACCATTGACGCGACATGGCCCCGCTGCCTAACGTCCCCGGCAACCGAGTTGAAACCTTTCACGACACCGTGAGGGCCATCCCGCCCGGTGTCGTCGAGGAGCCCCCATGACCCACCCGTCCGACACGGGTACGGCCCCGGTCCTGGCGCTCAGGGACGTCTCCAAGTCCTTCGGCGCGGTCCGTGCGCTGCGGGACGTCTGCCTGGAGCTGTTCCCCGGCGAGGTGCACGCCCTCGCCGGCGAGAACGGTGCCGGAAAGTCGACCCTCATCAAGACGCTGGCCGGAGTGCACCGGCCGGACGCCGGCCAAGTGCTGCTCGACGGCGCGCCGGTCGTCTTCCACGGTCCCGGCGACGCCCGCGACGCCGGTATCGCCGTGATCTACCAGGAGCCGACCCTCTTTCCCGACCTGTCGATCGCCGAGAACATCTTCATGGGCCGCCGGCCGCGCCGCTCCCTCGGCCGCATCGACCACAGGGCCACCCGCGCCGCCACCGCCGCCCTCATGCTGCGCCTCGGTGTCGAACTCGACCCCGACCGGCCCGCGCGCGGGCTGTCCATCGCGGACCAGCAGATCGTGGAGATCGCCAAGGCGCTCTCCTTCGACGCCCGCGTCCTGATCATGGACGAGCCGACCGCCGCCCTCACCGGCAGCGAGGTGGCCCGGCTCTTCGGCGTGGTGCGCACCCTGCGCGAACAGGGCGCCGCGGTGCTGTTCGTCTCCCACCGGCTGGAGGAGATCTTCCGCATCTGCGGGCGGGTCACCACCCTGCGCGACGGCGCCCGGATCGCCGCCGAGCCGCTGGCCGGCATGACCGAGGACGACCTGGTGCGCCGCATGGTCGGCCGCGACCTCGACGAGCTGTACCCCAAGCAGGAGGTCACCCCCGGCGAACGGGCCCTCAGCGTCCGCAGGCTGACCCGTGAGGGCGTCTTCACCGACGTCTCCTTCGAGGTGCGCCGCGGCGAGATCGTCGCGCTGGCCGGGCTGGTCGGCGCCGGACGCACCGAGGTCGCCCGTGCCGTCTTCGGCGTCGACCGCCGGGACGCCGGGGAGGTCGAGGTCGACGGGAAGCCGCTCGTCAACGGCTCGCCCTCCGCCGCGATGGCCGCCGGAATCGCCCTCGTCCCCGAGGACCGCCGCGCCCAGGGGCTCGTGATGGGCATGTCCATCGAGCGCAACATCGGCCTCACCGGCCTGCGGACGACCGTCAGGGCCGGCCTCGTGGACCGCGGCGCCGAACGCAGCCGCTCCCTCGACTGGGCCGTCAGGCTCCAGGTCAAGTACGCCCGCCTCGCCGACACCGTCGCCACCCTGTCCGGCGGCAACCAGCAGAAGGTCGTCCTCGCCAAGTGGCTGGCCACCGGCCCGAAGGTGCTGATCGTCGACGAACCCACCCGCGGCATCGACGTCGGCACCAAGGCCGAGGTGCACCGGCTGCTGAGCCGGCTCGCAGCCGACGGCGTCGCCGTCCTGATGATCTCCTCCGACCTGCCCGAGGTGCTCGGCATGGCCGACCGCGTCCTGGTGATGCACGAGGGACGTCTGACCGCCGAGCTGTCCCGCACCGACGCCACCGAGGAGACCGTGATGGCCGCAGCCACGGGGAGGGTCGCCGCATGACGGTCACCGCACCAGACCAGGCTCCCCCGACCGACGTGCCGGGGGCCGGCGCCACCCGGCTGGTGGACCGCATCTTCCGGATGCGCGAACTGGCCATCCTGCTCGTCTTCCTGGTGATGATCGCCGTCACCCAGGCCGGGAACAGCGAGTTCCTCTCCGAGCAGGGCATCAAGGACCTGCTGCTGAACGCGACCATCCTGGTCCTGGTCGCCACCGGGCAGTCCCTGGTCGTCATCACCCGCAACGTCGACCTGTCCGTCGGCTCCACCCTCGGCATCAGCGCCTTCGCCGCCGGCACCTTCCTCCAGGGCGGCGGCAACCCCCTCGTCGCCGTGCTGCTCGCGGTGCTCCTCGGCGTCGGCCTCGGCCTCGTCAACGGCCTGCTGGTCAGCCTCGGCCAGGTGCCCGCCCTGGTCGTCACCCTCGGCACCCTCTACATCATCCGCGGCATCGACTCCATCTGGGTCGGCTCCCGCCAGATCACCGCGGCCGACCTGCCCGGAGGCTTCGTCGACTTCGGCTCCGGCGGCATCTCCGCCGTGCCCTGGCTCGCACTGATCGCGTCGGCGGTGCTCGTCGCCACGGCGTACTACCTCAAGCACTTCGGCGGCGGACGCGAGCTGTACGCGCTCGGCTCCAACCCCGAGGCCGCCCGGCTGGCCGGCATCCCCGTCCGCAAGCGGATCCTCGCCGCCTACACCTGCTGCGGCGCCCTCGCAGGACTCGCCGGCGCCCTCTACCTCGCCCGGTTCGGCAACGTCGACTCCGGCACCGGCAACGGCTACGAACTGACCGTCGTCAGCGCCGTGGTGGTCGGCGGCGTGGTCTTCACCGGCGGTTCCGGCAGCGTCTACGGCGCGGCCCTCGGCGCGCTGCTGCTGACCTCCGTCAACAGCGTGCTGCCCGCCCTCGGCGTCAGCTCCGTGTGGGTGCTGGCCATCAACGGCGTCCTGCTCGTCCTCGCGATCGCCGTCGACCGGATCGTCGCCCTGCGCGTGGCCGACGCCCTGAAGAAGAGGAACGCCCGCCATGGCTGACAGCTCCCCGAAGCGCGCCGTCCTGCGGCCCGCCTCCTTGCGGTGGGACGGGGCCGTGGGCGTCCTGCTCGTGGTCGTCCTGCTGCTCTCCTTCGGCTTCGTCGACGGGTTCGGCAACGCCCTCAACCTGTCCTTCCTCATCGGCAACACCCTGCCCATCGCGCTCATCGCCCTGCCGATGACCCTGCTGGTCGTCTCCGGCGAGATCGACCTGTCGGTCGCCTCCACCGCGGGCCTGTCCGGCGCGGTGATGGGCGCCCTGTGGAACCAGGGCATGAGCATCGAGACGATCATCCCGCTGTGCCTGCTGCTCGGGGTGGCCTGCGGCCTCGTCAACGGCCTGCTGGTCACCCGGCTCGGGCTGCCCTCCCTCGCCGTCACCATCGGCACACTGGCCGCCTACCGGGGCATCGCGCAGATCGTCCTCGGCTCCGACGCGGTGACCGACTTCCCCTCGCAGTACCTGGACTTCGCCGCCGGACGCGTCGACGGAACCTTCCTCCCGTACGCCTTCCTCCCCTTCCTCGTGCTGTTGGCCGTCGCCGTGGTCGCCCTGCACGCCACGCCGTTCGGCCGGTCGCTGTTCGCCGTCGGGGCCAACGAGGAGGCCGCCCGCTTCGCCGGCATCCGGGTCAAGCGGCAGAAGCTGATCCTGTTCACGCTGACCGGTCTGATGTCGGCCCTCACCGGCGTCTTCTGGGCGCTGCACTACGCCAGCGCCCGCTACGACAACGCCACCGGCCTGGAACTCTCCGTCGTCGCCGCCGTGCTCCTGGGCGGCATCGACTTCGACGGCGGCAAGGGCACGCTCGGCGGGGCGATCGCCGGGGTGTTCCTGCTCGGCGCGTTGCAGAACGTGATGAGCCTGCGGGACGTCTCCGCCCAGTCCCAGACCGTCGTCACCGGCGTCCTGCTCGTCCTCTCCGTGCTCGGCCCCCGCCTCGCACGGCAGATCTCCGTCGCGAGGGCCGGACGCAGGGCCGCCTCGGCGCCCCCGCCCGAGGCGCCCGCACCCACCGCGTGATTCCGTCCCGGCTCACCCACCCCCGTAAGGAACCCACCATGCGCAAGTCGTCCGTCCGCCGCACCTGCGCGGTCCTCGCCGCCGTCACCTCCCTCGCCCTGGCGGCCACCGCCTGCGGCGGCACCACGAAGGAGGACGTCAAGGACGAGGGGGCAAGGCCGCCACTGCGGGCAAGGCGGACCCGAACGCCGAGACGAAGAAGGGACTGACCGTCGGCTTCCTGCCCAAGCAGGTCAACAACCCCTACTTCACCGTCGCCGACAAGGGTGGCGAGAAAGCGCTCAAGGAGCTGGGCTCGAGCTACAAGGAGGTCGGCACCTCCAGCGGCACCGACACCGCCGGCCAGGTCTCCTACGTCAACACGCTCACCCAGCAGCAGGTCGACGCCATCGCCGTCTCCGCGCAGGACCCGGGCGCGCTGTGCACCGCGCTCAAGCAGGCCATGAAGAACGACATCAAGGTCGTCACCTACGACTCGGACACCAACGCCGAGTGCCGCAACGCCTTCATCTCCCAGGCCTCCGCGGACGACATCGGCCGCACCCAGGTGCAGCAGCTCGCCGAACAGATCGGCAACAAGGGAGAGATCGCGATCCTGTCCGCCGCGCAGACCGCGACGAACCAGAACGCCTGGATCGACATCATGAAGGACGAGCTGAAGGACCCGAAGTACAAGGACGTCAGGCTGGTCAAGGTCGCCTACGGCGACGACGACGCCCAGAAGTCCTTCCAGCAGACCCAGGGCCTGCTCCAGGAGCATCCGGACCTGAAGGGGATCATCTCCCCGACCACCGTCGGCATCAAGGCCGCCGCCCAGTACCTGTCCGGCTCCAAGTACAAGGGCAAGGTCAGGCTGACCGGCCTCGGCACCCCCAACGACATGCGCACGTACGTCAAGAACGGCACCGTCGAGGCGTTCGAGCTGTGGGACCCGGCCAAGCTCGGCGAGCTGGCCGCCCGCACGGCCGTCGCCCTGTCCTCCGGCCAGATCACCGGCAAGGAGGGCGAGACCTTCGAGGCGGGCGCCCTGGGCGAGTACACCATCGGCAAGGACGGGGTGATCGACCTCGGCAAGCCGACCGTGTTCACCGCCGACAACGTCGACGACTTCGACTTCTAGCCCCGTAGGGAGGGGCCTTCGTGCAACGCGTCTGTTTCCTGCTCAAGGTCCGCCGGGACCGCATCGCTCAGTACCGCGAACGCCACGCCGCCGTGTGGCCGGAGATGTGCGAGGCACTCTCCGCCACCGGCTGGCACAACTACTCGCTCTTCCTGCGGGACGACGGCCTGCTCGTCGGCTACCTGGAGACCGAGGACTTCGCCGCCGCCCGGGCCGGCATGGAGGCCACCGAGGTCAACGGCCGCTGGCAGGCCGAGATGGCGCCCCTCTTCGAGTCCCTCGACGGCGCCCGCCCCGACGAGGCGATGAAGCCGCTCACCGAGGTCTTCCACCTCGCCTGACGGGGCCGTCCAGGGGCGGCGCGGGTACTGTGTGAAGGTCCTGCGGCCGCCCCTCACCCCCAGCCCGACCTCGGAGGTCCCTGCCCGATGGCCCATTCCGTGGGTATCAAGGACGTCGCCCGCGCCGCCGGAGTCTCCGTGGGCACGGTCTCCAACGTCATCAACCGCCCCGACACCGTCGCGACCGAGACCCGCGCGCGCGTGCTGTCCGCGATCGACCGGCTGGGCTACGTCCGCAGCGAGTCCGCACGCCAGCTGCGCGCGGGCCGCAGCCGCATCATGGGGCTGCTCGTCCTGGACATGGGCAACCCGTTCTTCGTCGACGTCGCACGCGGCGCCGAGCGGGCGGCCCGCGAGGCCGGGCTCGGCGTGATGGTCTGCAACAGCGCGCAGAGCCCCGGCGAGGAGGCCGAGTACCTCTCGCTCTTCGCCGAGCAGCGGGTCCGGGGCGTCCTGCTGACCCCCGCCGACGCCACCGGCCGCAACATCGAGGGCTTCCGGCGCCACCGGATCCCCTTCGTGCTCGTGGACCGGGTCGCCGAGGGCACCACCGAGTGCTCGGTCTCCGTCGACGACGTCGCGGGCGGTGCGCTGGCCGTGCGCCACCTCGTGGACGCCGGACACCGCTCCATCGCCTACGTCAGCGGTCCGCCCGGCCTCAACCAGGTCCGCGACCGCCGCACCGGCGCCCTCACCGCGCTCGCCGAGGCCGGACTCGGCCCCGACGCGCTGCGCGAGGTGCCCACCGAGCGGCTCGACGTCGCCGCGGGCCGGGACGCCGGCGCCCGCCTGCTGGGCCTCGCCGACCGGCCGACCGCCGTCTTCTGCGCCAACGACCTGCTCGCCCTCGGCGTGCTCCAGGCCATGTACGCCGCCGGGGTCGGCGTCCCGGACGACCTCGCGATCGTGGGCTACGACGACATCGAGTTCGCCGCGGCCGCGGCCGTGCCCCTCACCTCCGTGCGCCAGCCCGCCGTCACCATGGGCGCCATGGCCGCCGAGCTGCTCCTCGAGGAGACGGAGCTGGCGGGCACCGACCGCGCCCACCCGCACCGGCGGGTCGTCCTCCAGCCCGAACTGGTGGTGCGCCGCTCCAGCCTCGCCGCCCGCTGACCGGCCGTTCAGGAAGATGGCGTGATCCCGGGGGGCGGAGGCCGCGGGAACGTGTGCTGAACTGGGACACGGCCGAAAGATCCGGCCGTCGCGTCCGTCCGTCCCGGGAGACCCGTTGAGCCTCAGCTACCGCCAGCCAGGTGTCGTCCTCACCGACCGCCGTTTCACCGTGCCCCTCGACCACGCCGACCCCACCGGGGAGACGATCGAGCTGTACGCCCGCGAGGTGGTCGCGAGCGGCAAGGCCGACCAGGACCTGCCGTGGCTGCTGTACCTCCAGGGCGGCCCCGGCTTCGGGGCGAACCGTTTCGTCGGCCGCCCCGCCTGGCTCGGCCGCGCCCTCGACGAGTACCGCGTGCTGCTCCTGGACCAGCGCGGAACCGGCGCCTCCACCCCGGCCAACCGCCAGACGCTCCCGCTGCGCGGCGGCCCCGCGGAGCAGGCCGACTACCTCACCCACTTCCGCGCCGACGCCATCGTCCGGGACTGCGAGGCGGTCCGCCGCGAGGTCACCGGCGGCGCCCCCTGGACGGTCCTCGGCCAGAGCTTCGGGGGTTTCTGCACCGTCGCCTACCTGTCGCTGGCTCCCGAGGGCCTGAACGCCGCGCTGATCACCGGCGGCCTGCCCTCCCTCGACGCTCACGCCGACGACGTCTACCGGGCCGCCTACCCCCGCATCGAGCGCAAGGTCGCCGCCCACTACGCCCGTTACCCGCAAGACGTCGAGCGCGCCCGCCGCATCGCCGACCACCTCCTCACCCACGACGTGGTCCTGCCGAACGGCTACCGCCTCACCGTGGAGGCCTTCCAGTCCCTCGGCATCGTGCTCGGCGGCGGTGAGGGCAGCCACCACCTGCACTTCCTCCTGGAGGACGCCTTCGTCCGCACCCCGCACGGACACGCCCTCTCCGACGCCTTCCAGGAGCAGGCCCAGGGCCTGCTGTCCTACGCGAGCCACCCGCTGTACGCCCTGGTCCACGAGGCCATCTACGGCCAGGACGCCCGGCCCACCGACTGGTCCGCCGAGCGGGTCCGCGCCGAGTTCCCGCGCTTCGACGCCGCCAAGACCCTCGCGGGCGACGAACCGCTCCTCTTCACCGGCGAGTCCGTCCACCCCTGGACGTTCGACTGCGACCCGGCCCTGCGCCCGCTGCGCGAGACGGCCGAAGCGCTCGCCGCGCGCACCGACTGGACACCGCTGTACGACCCGGCCCGCCTCGCCGCCAACGAGGTCCCGGCCGCCGCGGCCGTCTACCACGACGACATGTACGTCGACACCGCCCACGCCCTCACCACAGCCCGGGCGATCCGGGGCCTGCGCACCTGGGTCACCGACGAGTTCGAGCACGACGGCGTCCGCGCCGGCGGCCCCCGCGTCCTGGACCGGCTGCTCGCCCTTGCCCGCGACGAGACCTGACGCGCGGGGCGGGGGACGCTGCGGGGCGGGGCGACGCTGCGGGGGCGGGAGACGCTGCGGGGCCGGGGACGCTGCGGGGCAGGACGGGCAAGGGCCGGAAATCCGGGCCCGGTGTCGGCGGCGCGGGTTACTGTGCGGGCATGACGGAGCCGACGATCACCCAACTGGAGCCCATGCCCGGCGCCTGGCGCCGCGCCCTCGCCGTCGTGGCCCACCCCGACGACCTGGAGTACGGCTGCTCCGCGGCGATCGCGGCCTGGACCGACGAGGGCCGCGAGGTCGCCTACCTGCTCGCCACCAGGGGCGAGGCGGGCATCGACACGCTGCCGCCGGAGGAGTGCGCCCCGGTGCGCGAGCGGGAGCAGCGTGCGAGCGCCGCCGTCGTCGGGGTGAGCGAGGTGGAGTTCCTCGACCACCGGGACGGCGTCGTCGAGTACGGCACCGCGCTGCGCCGCGACATCGCCGCCGCGATCCGCCGGCACAGGCCCGAGCTGGTCATCACCATGAACCACCGGGACACCTGGGGCGGCGTCGCCTGGAACACCCCGGACCACGTCGCCGTCGGCCGTGCCACACTCGACGCCGCGGCCGACGCGGGCAACCGGTGGATCTTCCCGGAGCTGACCGAGCAGGGCCTCGAACCGTGGAACGGCGTGCGCTGGGTCGCGGTGGCCGGCTCCTCCTCGCCGACCCACGCCGTGGACGCCGGCCCGGGACTGGAGCGCGCGGTGCGCTCGCTGCTCGAACACCGCACGTACATCGAGGTGCTGACCGACGAGGATCCGGAGACGTACGTGCGCGGCTTCCTCATCGGCTTCGCCCGGACCGCGGGGGAGCGGTTCGGCGGAAAGCCCGCGGTGACCTTCGAGGTCTTCGGACGGTAGCGGCATGACGGGGGAGCGGGACGTGCGGGGGGAGCAGGACGTGCGGGACGTACGGGGGCGGCAGCGTCTCGCGGAGCGGTTCGAGGAGCATCGCGGGCAGCTGCGGGCGGTGGCCTACCGCATGCTCGGCTCACTGGCCGAGGCGGAGGACGCGGTGCAGGAGGCCTGGCTGCGGCTCGACCGCTCCGGCGGGGAGGGCGTCGGCAATCTGGGCGCCTGGCTGACCACCGTGACCGGCCGGATCTGCCTGGACCTGCTGCGCTCGCGCACCGCGCGCCGCGAGGAGCCGATGACCGAGGGCTTCGACTCCTTCGTGCCGGACCCCGTCCTGCGGGCCCTGCCCGGGGCCGACCCGGAGGCGGAGGCCCTGCACACCGACTCGGTGGGCATCGCCCTGCTGGTGGTGCTGGAAGCCCTCGAACCGGCCGAGCGGCTGGCGTTCGTCCTGCACGACATGTTCGCCGTGCCCTTCGACGACATCGCGCCGGTCGTCGAGCGCACCCCAGCCGCCACCCGGCAGCTCGCCAGCCGGGCCCGCCGCCGGGTGCGGGACGCGACCCCCGCCGCCGACCCGGACGTCGGCCGGCAGCGCCGGGTGGTCGAGGCGTTCCTGGCCGCGAGCCGCGCCGGTGACTTCGAGGCGCTGGTGTCCGTGCTCCACCCGGACGTGGTGCTGCGGGCCGACGCCGGCCCGGCGGCCCTCGGCGTGGCGGCCTCGAAGGTGGTGCGGGGCGCGCGGACGGTCGCCACCGGGGCGTTCCACTTCCGCCACCTCGCCGGAGGCGCCCGCGTCGTCCTGGTCAACGGCGCGGTCGGCACCGTCGCCGTGTCCGAGGGGCGCGCGGTGTCGGTCACCTACGTCACCGTCGCGGACGGGCTCATCACGGGGCTGTACATCCTGTCCGACCCGGAGCGGCTGGCCCGGCTGGACCTGCCCGCGGTGGAGGCCTGACCCGGGGCGCGGGGCCGGCCTCGTACCCGCGCCCCGGCGGTCCGTATCCTCGACGACATGCGAGAACACGAGGGGGACCGGGTGGGCGACCGGCCCGGTGCGGAACTGCGCGGCGACTGCGGGAGCTGCTTCGGCCTGTGCTGCGTGGCCCTGCCGTTCGCCCGCTCGGCGGACTTCGCGGTCGACAAGGACGCCGGGACGCCCTGCGCGAACCTGCGCACCGACCACCGCTGCGGCATCCACACGACGCTGCGCGAACGGGGCTTCACCGGTTGCACGGTCTACGACTGCTTCGGCGCCGGGCAGCGGGTCTCGCAGGTCACCTTCGGCGGCCGGGACTGGCGCACCGGCCCGCCGGAGCGGACCCGGCGCATGTTCGACGTGTTCCCGGTCGTCCGCCAACTGCACGAACTGCTCTGGTACCTGACCGAGGCGCTGACCCTGCCCGCCGCCCGTCCGGTCCACGCCGACCTGCGCGGCGCCCTCACCGACACCGAACGCCTCGCCGAGGGGACCCCCGAGGAGCTGGCCGCCCTCGACGTGGCCGCACACCGGCAGCGCGTCAACGCGCTCCTGCTGCGCACCAGCGAGCTGGCCCGCGCCGGCTCCCGCGGCCGGAAGAAGAACCGCCGCAACGCCGACCTGATGGGCGCCCGCCTGAAGGGCGCCGACCTGGCAGGCGCCGATCTGCGCGGGGCCTACCTCATCGCCGCCGACCTCACCGGCGCCGACCTGCGGGGCGCCGACCTGATCGGCGCGGACCTGCGCGACGCCGAGCTGAGCGACGCGGACCTGACGGGCGCGTTCTTCCTCACCCAGCCGCAGGTCGACGCGGCCCGCGGCGGCCCCGGCACCAGACTGCCGGACTCAGTCGCCCGTCCGGTGCACTGGACAGCGGGGCGCTGACACGTCGCTCCGGGCGTCCGCGGTGCCGTCGGCCGCGTCGGCCCCGGTGCGCGAAGCGGGTGCCGGCGCCGACGGGGCCCGCCGGGCCAGGTGCAGGCGCAGGCCCTCCGGCATCAGCGTCAGCCGCTCCGTCACCCGCAGCCGGTAGCCGGGCTCCGGCCGCAGCTCGTAGCGGCGCAGCAGCAGCCCGAGCACCAGCGTCGCCTCGTGCAGCGCGAACTGCCGCCCGATGCACGCCCGCGCTCCCGTCCCGAACGGTTTGAAGGTGTGCGGGGCACGCGACCGCACCGCCTTGGCGTCGAAGCGGTCCGGGTCGAACCGCTCGGCGTCCGGACCCCACACCTCGGGATCACGGTGCAGCATGCCCGTGAGCACCAGCGCCCAGGCCCCCCGCCGCATCGGGTGCGCGCCGCCGAGCACCGTGTCCTCGCGGGCCTCCCGAGCGAAGCCGGGCGCGGTCGGCCACAGCCGCAGCGACTCGTCGAGCACCCGGCGCACGTACCGGAGCTTGGCCACCTGGTCGTACCCGGGCGCCTCGGTGCCGCCCCACACCCGGTCCACCTCGGCGCGGGCCCGGGCCGCGACCTCGGGATTCCGGGCGAGGTAGTGCAGGGCGAAGGAGAGCGCGCCCGAGGTGGTCTCGTGGCCGGCGACCAGGAAGGTGATGACCTGGCGGCGCACGTTCTGCGGCGACAGCCGCTCCCCGGTCTCCGGGTGGGCCGTCTCCAGCATCCGGTCGAGCAGGTCGCCGTCACCGCCCCGGCCGTCCGCGCCGGCGCCCGCCCGGCGTTCGCGGACTAGGTCGTCCACCGTGCGGTTGAGGTAGGCGATGTCGGCGGCGTTGCGGCGGCTCGCGTCCCGCAGCAGCCAGGGGGCGAGCGGCGCGGGCACCGTGTTCAGACGCTGCGCGTAGCCGAGCGTGCCCACCATCGCGGTGACGAAGGGATGCGGGCGGGGGCGTTCGAAGGAGCCGAAGTCGTGCCCGAACCCGGTGCGCGCGATGGTCTCCAGCGTCAGCTTGGTCATGTCGCCGGGCACGTCCACCGCCCGCCCGGCCGCCTCGGCCAGGTCCCAGTGGCCGGTGAGCCGGGCGGCCACGTCCAGCATCATCACGTGGTACCCGGCCATGGCCTCGCGGCTGAAGCCGGGCGCCAGCACGTCGTGCGCCAGCTGCCAGTTGGGCTCGTGGTTGTACGCCGTGAACAGCCCGTCCCCGGCGACCGGCCGCAGGTTGGCCACCCCGAGTCCCACGTGCTTGGCGAACCGCGCCTCGTCCGCCAGGTCGGCGGCCAGGGACGCGCCCCACACGAAGACGAACTCCTTGCCGAACGCGCGCCGCCGGAATATCGGCCCCAGCCGCCGCGCGTACCCGAGCGAGTCCTGCATCGGCGTGCGCCGGCTCGCCCCCACCACGTCGCCGAGCAGGGGCAGCCGGTACGGCGGGTGCGGGATGCGGTGCAGTTCCGGCCAGCCCTGCTCGGCACTGCGGAAACCCTTGGGCAGTCCGCCTCGGGTCGTCTCCCTCGCTGTCTGGGCCATGACGCGGTCTCCCTTGACGCTGCGGCGTGTTGCACGAGCCGAGGCGAGCGTGTTGTACATGGATTCAATAACGCGCCCAGTCTCGACCCGTTGTTGAACCGGCGTCAAGTAAGGTGCGGGCATGGCCGCGAACCAGGGCGAGCGCACCCGCCGCCGGCTCAGTACCGCCGAGCGCCGGGAGCAGTTGCTCTCGGTGGGCGCGCGACTGTTCTCCGAGAGCCCCTACGACGAGGTCCGGATCGAGCAGGTCGCCGAGATCGCCGGGGTCTCCCGCGGGCTGCTGTATCACTACTTCCCGAACAAGCGGGACTTCTTCGCCGCGGTCGTCGAGCGGGAGAGCGAGCGGATGCTGCGGCTCACGGCGGCCGTGCCCGGCGTCCCGGTCCGCGAGCAGCTCGCCGCGGGCCTCGACGCGTACCTGGAGCACGTCCGGGCCCACGCGCACGGCTACCGCGCCTTCCATCGCGCCGACGCCGCGGGCGACCGGGCCGTGCGCCGCGTGTACCGGCGGGCGCTCGCGGTGCAGGAGCGGCAGATCCTCGCCGCCCTGGCCGCCGACCCGGAGTTCGGTCCGGCCTTCGCGGAGCGCGGCGACGTGCGGCTCGCGGTGCGCGGCTGGCTGGCCTTCACCACCGCCGTCTGCCTGGAGTGGCTGCGGGACCCGGAGCCCGCCCGCGAGCAGGTGCGCGACCTGTGCGCACGGGCGCTGCTGGGGGCCATCGCGCCCTGAGGGCACGGCGGCCGCGCGGACGGAGCCGGTGCCGTGGTTGGCGCGCTCCCCGATCTCCGATAGGTTAGGTGAGCCTTACCTAATGAAGTGCCCCGAATGGGGGTTGGGATGGGTGACAACCACGCCTGGACGGCCGCGCCGGCCGCGGCGGAGCAGGCCCGGTCGGTGCTCGCCGCCGCCTGGTCCTGCGCGGTGACCGCGGAGGGCGGCCGCGAGGAGTTCGTCGGGGCGCACACCGTGGCCGACGACGGACGGGTGCTCCTGCGGGTGCCTGAGGACAGCGCCCTGCTCGCGGCGGCGCTCTGCGCGCCCCGCGGAGAGCCGTCCGCCGTGCTGGAGTTCGCCGACGTGGCGCCCGTCCCGGTGCACAGCCGGATCAGGGCCCGGCTCTGGCTGGCAGGCTGGATGGCCGTGGAGGAAGAGCACCTGGCCTTCCGGCCCACCCGCGTGGTGCTGCGGCGTCCGTCCGGGGCCGTGGTGGTCGACGTCGACGAGTTCACCGCCGCCGCGCCCGATCCGCTGGCCCTGGCCGAGGCCCGGCTGCTGACCCATCTCGCCGACTGCCACGACGACGCCGTGCAGCGGCTGACGCGGCTCGTCGATCCGGACAGCCTGCACGGAGCGGTCCGGGTGCGGCCGCTCGCCGTCGACCGGCACGGGCTGACCCTGCGCATCGAACGCGTCCGCGGGCAGGGCGACGTCCGCCTGCCCTTCCACGCGCCCGCCGACGAGGTCGCGCAGCTCACGGAGCGGGTGCACGTACTGCTCGCGCAGGCGAGCGCCGCCTCCTGCCCGCGGGCCCTACAGCGGCAGCGCGCAGACGGCGACGGGTGAGGCGAACGGCTCTCCCACCGGGCTCAGCCGGCCGGTGTCCCCGCTCACGCGGAACGCGCTGACGGTGCCGGACCGCTGGTTCGCCGCGAACAGCAGCCCGCCCTCCGGGGAGAACGCGATCTGCCGCGGGAACGCGCCGCCGACCGGCACCGTGCCGAGCAGCCGGAGCCGGGCCCCCCGCTCCTCCACCGCGTACCGCGCGAGGCTGTCGTGCCCCCGGTTGGCGAGGAAGGCGTACGCGCCGTCGGACGTGACCAGCAGCTGCGCCGGGTAGTTGGTGCCGGACCCCGGGTCCGGCCCGGTGCCGGTGGACTGGCCCTCGCCGATGGTCAGGCGTCCCGTCTCCGGGTCGTACGCGCAGACCGCGACGGTGTCGTCGACCTCGTCGGCGAGGTAGGCGTGGCGTCCGCCGGGGTGGAAGGTCAGGTGCCGTGGTCCGGCGCCGGGCCGGGTCCGCGCCCGGGAGACCTCCGTGAGGGTGCCCGCGCTCTCGTCCAGGCGGTAGGTGTACACGGTGTCCGTGCCGAGGTCCACGACCAGGACGTGGCCGCCGTCCGGGCTGGTGACGACCTGGTGGGCGTGCGGACCCCGCTGTCCGGGGCCGGGCGGGGGAGCGGTGTGCGTGACCAGGTCGGTGCGCTCCCCGAGCGCGCCCGAGGCGTCGATCGGGTGCACGGCCACGCTGCCCGAACCGTAGTTGGCGCTGAGCAGCCAGCGTCCGCCCGGGTGCACGGACAGGTGGCAGGGCGCCGCGCCACCGGTGCTCCGGCTGCCCAGCACCGTGCGGTCCGCCAGCCGGACGGCGGTCACCGCCCCGTCCTCGCGCTCGTTCACCGCGTACAGGGTGCGGCCGTCGGGATGCACCGCCAGGTACGACGGGTCGTCCACCTCGGCGAGGATCCCCCGGCCGGTGACGCGTCCCGTGCCGGGGTCGTACTCGGCCAGCCCGATGCCCTTGCCGCCGCCGTCGGCGGAGGTGTACGTGCCGAGGAGGAGCGGGCGCGGTCCTGATGCCTCCCGCCGCCCGCCCGCCGCGTTGCGGCTCGCCCCGGGAGCGGTGGCCGTCGTGGCCGGGCGGTCGGTATCCGTCCGTCCGCCGCAGGCCGCTGCCGCGGGGAGCGCCGCCGTGGTGGCGGCCCGTGCGAGGAGCCCGACGAACCGGCGCCTGTCGAACCCGTGACCGCTCATGCCGCCTCCCGTGCCGGTCCCGGCGGCCGTGCGAGCCGCCCCTGTCGTCCGATGGTCCCCCGCCCGCCCCGGCTCGCGCGGCTACCAGTCCCCGTCCTGCACCGGCTTGCCCGGGGCGCCCCCCAGCGGGTGGACCTGGCCGGGCGCGGGGGCCTGCCACGGCTCGTGGTCGTCGCCGACCCACTCCCCGACCGGTTTGACGTCCCGCAGCGGCTCGGTCGGCGCGAGGTCGTCGGCGTCCTGGTCGTAGTAGTCGTACCAGGGCAGACCGGCGCGTGTGTACGCCGCCCGGTCCACCGGCGAGGGCGGCGGCGCCTCGCCGGTGATGCGGCGCCACTCGGGCGGCGTCACCAGGTGCACGAAGACCCGCCCGGCCGGGCGCCCGGCCCAGTCCGTCAGCGGCCGCTCGTCGCGGTACACCTCCTGGCGCATGGAGCCGCCGACGCCGAGGCCCATGGCCGGCGCGGACCGGGCCCGTGGCGCACCGCCGTACCCGGCAGCCGCACCCGGGGCCGGCGGGGCCATCGCCGGCGCCGCGGCCCCGAAGGCGCCGCCGGAGGGGGCCGCCCTGCGTGCCGACTCCGCGCGGCGCCGCTCCTCCTCGCGCCACCGGGCCAGTTCCGCCTCGCCCAGCGTGAACGCCTGGAGCTGGACGCCTCCCCAGACCTCCTCGCCGGTCACCTGGCCCTCGACGGTCGCCCCCATGCCGAGCGGCACCGCCACGAACTGCCGGACGGTGCCGGACCCGGAGTTGATGCCGTCCAGCCAGGGCTGGCGGGGGAGGACCACGTAGTTCTGCGGATCGCGGGACAGCCGGTCGCTCCACGGCCGGCCCGAGACCGCGCACACCTTGCCCACCCCCACCTGAAGGGCGGCGGGCTCCCGGGTGCCCGCGAAGCTCAGCCACATGGCCTCGCGCAGGTACACCGGCAGCATCACGCCGCCGCGCGCACGCCAGGCCTCGGGCACGCTGTCGGCGTAGTCGGCCACCCGCCGGACCGGGAACTCGCCGAGCCCCGGCGGCAGCGGGTGCGTCCCCGTCTCGGGCAGCCGCAGGGTGCGCACGAAGCGCACCGCCGCACCCCCCGGCAGTGTCAGCCGGTTCCCGTCGATCCGCACACTGGTGTCGGTCATCCGAACGCCCCTCATCCGCCGTGCCTGTTCGTCGCTCCTCAAGAGGAACGCCGCGCGGCGGCCCCGCGGTTCCGCCTGCGCAGCCGGCCCCGCACCCGGTCCCGCAGCCGGGTGAGCCGCGGCATGCGCTCGCGCTGCTCGCGGGTGTGGCGGTCCAGCTCCTCCAGGAGCCGGCGGGAGCGGTGCTCGGTGTCCATCTCGTCGATGATCCGGTTCACCTCGGTCAGCACCGCGCCCCGCAGCTGCCACTGCCGGGAGTCGCGCCGGACCTCTTCGAGGAGCAGGTCGGCCAGCCGGTCCCGGGTGGCCGCGGCCTGGCGCAGCTCGGCGGCCAGCCGCTCCTCCGCGGACTCGGCGCTCTCGCTCGCGCTGCTGGTGACCAGCACCGAGAAGCTCACCACGGCGTCGGCGATCTCGGACAGCAGCTGCTGGACGGCGGCCCCCGTCTCCGGCGCGAACAGAGGCTCCGGCTCCCGCTCCTTGGCCAGGTCGGTGAAGCTGCGGGCGAGGACCCGCATGACCACCGTGCAGATCTCCAGGGTGTCCAGGCCGGTGCGCAGCACGACCCGGTGCAGCAGTCCCTCGCGCACCCGGGGGTTGAACCGCAGGCTGTCCTCGGCCTGGCGCAGGTCCTCGTCCACCTCGCCGATGTCGTGGTCGAGCCGGCGCGCCTCGTGCAGCCGGGCCGCCGCCTCGTGGAACGGCGTACTGCCCGAAGCCTCCTCGCCCATGCGCAGCAGCAGCTGACGCACCTGCCGGGCCAGTCCCACGACGGACTCGCCGGCCTGTTCCACCCACACCGGTGGCGCGAGGATCAGGTTGAAGACCAGACCGACGATCGCCCCGATCAGGGTCTCCACCACCCGGGCCCAGGCCAGGCTCCCGTGCGAGGTCACGCCGAGCACCAGCATCGCGCTGATCGCGACCTCGGCGGTGAACTCCTCGGCGCGCACCAGGTGCCCGACGCCGAGCGCCGCCACGATGATCAGGGCCAGGCTCCACCAGCTCAGCCCGACCAGCTGGCTGAAGGCGATGGCGACCAGGACGCCGGCGACCACGGCGTTCACCCGGCGGAAGCTCATCTTCAGCGTGGCGTACAGGGTGACCTGGACGACCAGCAGCGCGGTCAGGGGCGCGGTGAGCGGTGCCGCCGACTTGTCGGGGGACAGCCGCACCGCGATGACGTAGGCGATCGAAGCCGCGGCGGCGGAGCGCAGGGCCTGCACGACCACGGGGTCCCGCAGCCACTTCACCCGACGCAGAGCCGCCCTGGCGGCCTCAAGCACATCCCGCATCCTCGGGCTGTTCCCTTCCGCAGGCGCCTCGAACGTGTCCGATCAGGACGGTAGCCGGACGCGGGCGGCCGGACCCCTCTCACGCGCCGGGCGCCGCCGGACGGGTCAGCCGGTCACCTTGGCGACGAACGCGGCGAGATTGCCCACGGTCCGGGCGATCTGCTGCTCCAGAGTGAGGCTCTCCTCGAACCGGCCGCCGCTCTCCGGCACCTTCTTGCCCCGCAGGTACAGCGAACAGGCGAGGTCCGTGCACATGTACAGGCCGACCGAGTTGCCCTCGCGGCCGGCCGCTCCCGCCTTGCGCGCCGTCATCAGCGACACACCGCCGCGGGGATGGGTGGTCAGGCACAGCGCGCACATGCTGCGCTGGAGGAAGCCGCTGCGCGGCGGCTGGAACCGCAGCGCCACACCGGTGGGGCGGCCGCCCTCCTCCAGGACCAGATAACCGCGGTCCGGCGCTCCGGGATCACGCCAGCCGAGGAAGTCGAGGTCGTCCCAGGGGCGTTCGTCGAGATCACGGGGCACGGCCAGGCGCTTCGCCTCGCCCTTCGAGCAGTTGATGAAAGAGGCGCGGACGGCCTGCTCGTCGAGTGCTCTCATGGGAGCCTCCCTTGCACATGGACATCGAAACTAGACTCTCTAGGTTTACGCCTAGCGTAGATAGCTTACGGCGGAGAGGGCCAGCGATTTCTCGGCGAGCGCGAGTTCATAGCATGAATTAAGGGCGAAGGGAAGTCGCGTGCGATTGTCCGGCAGAGGTATGTTGCAGACCGGGCACGTACGGGAGGAGCCACATGGCGGGGCGGAACGGACGCACGGTGCGCGACCTGAGGAGGGCCAACCGTACGGCCGTGCTGCAACGGCTCTACTTCGACGGACCGCTCAGCCGCTTCGAGCTGGGGCCGGCGACCGGACTCAGCTCGGGTTCCGTGAGCAACGTGGTCGCCGACCTGGTCGCCGACGGACTCGTGGAGGAGGCCGGCAGCGTCGACTCCGACGGCGGCCGGCCCCGCACCCTGCTGCGCGTGGCCCCCGCGAGCGGCCACATGATCGGCGTGGACGTCGGCGAGACCCGGGTGCGGGTCGAGCTGTTCGACCTCACCCTCACCGAACTCGCCCGCGCGGAACACCCGCTGGCCCAGCAGCGCTACGACGTCGACGTCATCGTCGGACACATCCGCGACGGCATCGCCGAGGTCCTGGCCACGGCCGGGCTCCCGCCCGGGAGGCTGCTAGGCGCCGGCATCGGCGTGCCCGGCATCGTCGAGCACACCGCCGACCGCGGCGCCGTGGTGCACGGCCAGACCATCGGCTGGGACGCGGTCCCGCTGGAGGCGCTGCTGCGCGCCGGCTCCCCGCTGCCCGACACCGTCCCCTACCTCATCGACAACGGCGCCAAGACCCTCGGCCAGGCCGAGATGTGGTTCGGCGCCGGACGCGGCGCCCGCAACGCGGTCGTGGTCCTCTTCGGTTCCGGCGTCGGCGCCAGCCTCGTCACCCCCGAGGTGGAGCAGGGCCGGGCGGTCGAGTGGGGCCACCTGACGGTCCGGGTCAGGGGGCGCCGCTGCCGCTGCGGAGCACTCGGCTGCCTGGAGGCGTACGCGGGCGCCGAGTCGCTGCTGGCCCGCTGGCGGGAGGCGGGCGGCCGGGTGCCGGACGGCACCGACGAGGAGAGCGCCCTCACCGCGCTGCTCGCCGCCGCCTATCCCGCCGACGGCGAGGGCGCCGACCCGGTCGCGCTCGCCGTCCTGGAGGAGACCGCCGAGTACCTGGGCGCCGGCCTGTCCGACCTGATCAATCTCTTCCAGCCCGAGCGGATCCTGATCGGCGGCTGGGCCGGCCTCCAGCTGGGCGACCGCTTCCTGCCCGCCGTACGCCGGCACGCGGTGTCCTACGCCCTGCGCCACCCCGCCAGGAAGGTCACGGTCGACCTGGGGCGGCTCGGCCCCGACGCCGTGACCGTCGGCGCCGCGATCCTGCCCCTGGCCGACTTCTTCGCGCGCGGCGGCAGGCGTCCCGAGCCGGCCCCCGAGTACCCGGTCCCCGCCTGGCGCACGGCGCTCGAGGAGCGGGCGCCGCACTGAGGTTTCGCCGGGCCCCGAGGAGGTACCCGGCGCCGCCGGAGACCGGCACCGGTGGGCGACCGCCGGCCGGCACCGGACGCCTTGGTGAACCATCGGGAAGGAGTGCGCAGTGTCCGACCACCGCGAGGAGGGACCGGGGGAGAACGGTGGCCCCGTCCCCCGCGACATGCCGGACCAGCAGGCCGGGGACCACGACGACCCGTGGGAGGCCGCCTCGCCGACCCGCGAGCAGCTGGAGCACCAGCAGGGCCTGGACGACGAGCGGTCCGAGGACGGCGGCGCCGACGGGGCCGGTGACGCGCAGTCGGAGCCGGCGGCCGACGTACCGGACACCGACGAGGCGGGAACCGGCCGGCAGGGTGCGCCGCACTCGGGCGCCGTACACCCCGAGCATCCGGTGCCCGACGAGTCCTCGGGCTGACCGGGGCGGCCGGGCGAGTCAGCCGGTCGCGCCGTGCGCTCTCACGTGCGAGGGGCGGCGGGCACTGTGCCCGCCGCCCCTCACCCGTGGGGCTCAGCCGACCTTGCGCCCGCGCATCGGCTCGGTGTCCGCCCCCGCGCCCTCCCGCAGGCCCCGCAGGAACTCCTCCAGCACCTGCGTGGCCGTACGCGTCGGCTGCCAGCCCAGTACGTCCCGCGCCCGAGCGCAGTCCATGATCGGCAATCGCAGTACCGCGTCGAACAGGTGCGGCGAGGCAGGCAGCAGCCGCAGCCCCCAGGCGGCGGCGATCGCCGAGCGGGCCGCGGTGCGGGGCAGCCGCACCGGACGCACCCCGAGCATCCCGCCCAGCACCTCCGCGTCCACCGGCGGCTCCGCGGCCAGGTTGAACGCACCTCGCGCGTCCTCGGAGCGCGCCGCCAGCCGGTAGGCGTGGGCCGCGTCGTCCGTGTGCAGGGCCTGCACCCGCAGACCGGGGACGTCCGGCAGGAAGGGCAGCAGCTCCACCCGCGCCGCCGGGCCCGGCAGGAACCGGCCGCCGAAGATCCGGCGCTGCTCACTGGCCGACTCCCGCTTGAACAGGAAGGCCGGCCGCATCCGCACCACCCGGATGCCCGGATGATCGCGTTCGAAGATGTCCAGGGCCCGTTCCAGGTACGCCTTCTCCCGGCAGTACGCGGCGTCCGGCCAGCCGTGCGTCGGCCACGACTCGTCCACCGCGTGGGTCTTCGGCCCCGGCGAGTACGCGCCGACCGACGAGGCGTGCACCAGCGCCGGCACCCCGGCCGCGGCCACCGCCTCGAAGACCCGGATCGAGCCGAGCACGTTCGTGCGCCAGGTCGTCGCCGGGTCGTGGGTGGGCTGGAACGCCCAGGCCAGGTGGATCACGGCGTCGGCCCCGGCGAAGTGGCCGGCCAGGTCGGTCCGCTCCGAGGCCAGGTCCACCGCGGCCCACTCCGTCTTCGCGGGCGACCACCCGGGCACCCGCCGCGCCAGTCCCAGGGCGGACCCCACCTCCGGGTCCTCGGACAGGAGCCGCACCACGCTGGTGCCCACGTTGCCCGTCGCGCCCGTGACCACGATCCTGCCGCCCGTCGTGCTGCTCACCCTGTGCTCCTCTCGGCCGCCTGTCCGTGCGGAGAGCACCGGGTACCCGCCGCCCGGGAAGAGCACGCGCGAGAAGGGCGCGGGAGCCGGGCAGGCGGGCAAGGAGAAGCCCCGACCGTGACGGGGGAATCACGGCCGGGGCGGACCGGGGCGGATACGGAGGGCGGTCGCCTCGCGGCGAAAGGCTCCACAGGGCTTCAGCCGAACGATCGTCCCTGTGGGCAATAGGTGAGGCCCGGGGACACTGTCCCCTCCGTACCCACGGTCTGTTCAACGGTGAACGACCGGCGGGTGTTCCACCGTTCGCCGTGGTGTGCGGTGAGGTGCGTCACTGCCCGTCGTCCGCGGAGTGCTCCGCGGGACGTGCCGCGGAGTCCCGGGGCTCGGGCACGACCTCGGCCCACAGGTTCTCCGCCTGGAGGAGCAGCGTGCCGAGGACCGCCGCCCGTGCCGCCTCCCGTCCGGCGTGCTCCCGCAGCCCTTCCTGCAACTGCAGGTGCAGCTCCTCCATCGTCTCCTCGGCGGCCGCCTTCGTGTCCGGCCCGGGCCTCTCGCCCATCAGCCGGCTAGCCTCGGCGTGGCAGGCTTCGGCGATCAGCCGTAGCAGGCGCGCGTACAGGTCGAGCACCGGGCGTTCCGGCGGGGCGGGTGTCCGCCGCTCGTCGGCCGCCACCGCCAGCGTCCGGATCAGCGCCGTGATGTTCCCGGTGACCCGGCTCCACCGCTGGTCCTCGTCCTCCGGCGGCACCGTGGCGGGTGCGCGGTGCAGCCTGCGCAGCGAGCGGGAGGTGAGGCGCAGACTCTCCTGGCTCCACGAGCGGGCGGATTCCAGGGCCCCCAGCCGCCGCTGAAGGCGCGCGGCGTCGCTCGACCAGGCGGCCGCGCTCTGCTCCCACTCGGTCTCCCGCAGGTCGGTGGCGACGGTGCACAGCACGTCACCCGACTCCCGGGCCAGCGCCGCGAGGTTCTCGCGGACGTCCCTCAGGTGGATCGGCGGCAGCACCAGGGCGTTGACCGCCACGCCGATGACCGCGCCGAGCGCGGCCTGCCCGATCCGGTGGCCGACCGCGGGGGCCGACACCGCCGTACCGGAGGCCAGCACGAACACCGCCGTGGTGGCCGTGTAAATGCCCTGCCGGCCGAAGCGGGGCCAGTTCGCCATCAGCATCAGCACCGGCAGGGACAGCGCCAGCGCACCCGTGGTGTCGTCCGTGATCGCCTGCGCGGCCGACGCGACCAGCGCTCCCGCGCAGATCGCCGCGAACTGCTGTCCGGCCTGCCGCACCGAGCTGTACACGGTGGCCTGGACGAGGACGAGCGCCACCCAGGGCGCCATCAATGCCATCGGGTCGTCCAGCCACACGCCCGCCACGGCCCAGGCGAGCAGCGCCGCGCCGGCGGCCTTCAGAGACTGCACCACCAGGTCGCGTTCCCGTCCGGGACCTCGCCAGGCGGCCCGCACGGCCCGCCCGACGGCACACAGCTCCCACCACACGGCGGCCAGGGGCCGCCGCCCCCGGAGCGTCTCCCGGCGGGTGGGTGTCACAGCGGTCATGCGGTGCGGGACGTCCGCCCGGCCGGCGGACTGGTACGGGGGCGGAACGTCGGGCGGTGGGACATGGTAACGCGGCTCATGCGAAGGGGCTCCCGTGCAGCGAGGACAGGAGGTCGTCCGGGTCGGCGTAGACCGCCTGCGCCCCCGCCTCCTCCAGGTCGGCGCGGGGCAGGCCGCCGCACAGCACGCCCACGCAGCGCACTCCGGCCCGGCTGCCGGCACGCATGTCCCACACGGTGTCGCCGACGAACACGGACCGTTCGGCCGGTACCCCGGCCAGCTCCAGGGCGTGCTGCACCGGCTCCGGGTCCGGCTTGCCCGCGTCCACGTCGTCGGCGCTCGCGGTGGCGGCGATCGCGTCGTCCGCGTCGATCGCCCGCCGCAGGGCGCCCAGCTCCGCACCGCCCGCCGAGGTGGCCAGCACCACCGTCCAGCCGTCCCCGGCCAGCCGGCGCAGCAGCTCACCGGCGCCCGGCAGGGCGGGGAGCCGGTCGAAGTACTGGCCGTAGAGGGCCTTGTGGGCGGCGCTCAGCGCGGCGTCCTGGTCCGTGTCCCGCTCCTCGCCCAGCAGGTGGGCGATCAGGTCGGTGGAGGGGAGCCCCACCGCCCGGTGGATCGCGTGCATCGGCACCTGGTGGCCCGCCTGCCGGAACGCCTCCCACCAGGTCGTCACGTGCAGGTGATTGGTGTCGACGAGGGTTCCGTCGACGTCGAACACGGCCGCCCGTTGCATGCGGTGTCCCTTTCGTGGTGCGCGGAGGGTGGATCGGCGGGCGGGTACCCGCGTCAGCGGTCCGCCACTCCAGGCGGTGTGCGGCCCTCACGCGTCCAGGCCAGCAGCTCCTCCAGGGACCAGGTGGTGACCACGCGCTCCGGGGGCACCCCGCACTCCTCGGCCCGGGCGCACCCGTGGATCTGCCAGTCCAGCTGACCGGGCGCGTGGGCGTCGGTGTCGACGGAGAACAGCACGCCGGCCGCCACCGCCCGGCGCAGCAGCCGCCGCGGCGGGTCGAGCCGCTCCGGGCGGCTGTTGATCTCCACGGCCGTACCCGACTCGGCGCAGGCGGCGAACACCTCGTCCGCGTCGAACTCCGACTCCGGCCTGCCGCGCCCGGTCAGCAGCCGGCCGGTGCAGTGCCCGAGCACGTCGGCGTGCGGGTCGCGGACGGCGGCGACCATCCGGCGGGTCATCGAACGGCTGTCCATCCGCAGCTTGGAGTGCACGGACACGACCACCACGTCCAGCCGCTCCAGCAGCTCCGGCTCCTGGTCGAGCGAGCCGTCGTCGAGGATGTCGCACTCGATGCCGGTCAGCAGCCGGAACGGCGCCCAGGCCGCATTGAGCTCCGCCACCACGTCCAGCTGCTCGCGCAGCCGGGCGGGGGAGAGCCCGCGGGCCACCGTCAACCGGGGCGAGTGGTCGGTGAGGACCGCCCACTCGTGCCCGAGCGCCGCCGCGGTCCGGCCCATCTCCTCGATCGGGCTGCCGCCGTCGGACCAGTCCGAGTGCAGATGGCAGTCGCCGCGCAGCAGCTCCCGCAGCTCCTCGCCGCCCCGGGCGAGCGGCGTGTCCGCCTCCGCCTCCAGCTTCGCCAGATAGCCCGGCACCTGTCCGTCCAGCGCCTCGCGTGCCACTTGCGCCGTCTTGGGTCCGACCCCCTTGAGCGACTCCAGCGACCCCGCCCGCTCGCGCAGCTCGCCGGCCGGGAGCCCGCCCAGCACTCCGGCGGCGGTACGGAAGGCGCGGACGCGGTACGTCGGTGCCTGGGCCCGCTCCAGCAGGAACGCGATCCGCTCCAGCGCCTCGACGGGGTCCATCGCCGCCTCCTCGCGCGCCCTCGGCCCGGCCCACCGGCCCTCACCGGCACTGTCCAGGGTTCCCCAGAGGGCCGGGACCCGCACCACGAGACGGGTGGCAGGCCGGTGCCGGGCCGGGCACGGGTGCCCGCTCGCGGACGTCGCGGCCTACCCTCGATGGCATGACCGAGATCGACAGCCCGTACATCGGCAGTCCGAGGATCCTCGTGTTCGGGGTGCACCCGGGCCCGCCACCGTTCCGGATCGTGGAAATCGACGGCCAGGTGGTCGGTGAGGCCAGGGCCGTCACCGACGTGCTGGAGGCGGCCGCCGCCTTCGGCATCACCGTTCACGACCTGGACGATCCGGCCGTCGTCCGCTGGGTGGGCGGGGACAAGTTCACCTGGGCCGCGCACTGAGGGGCGCCCCGGGCCGTCCCCGCCCGGTGCCTCAGCCCACCGTCCACTTCTGGTTGGCGCCGCCCGTGCAGGTCCAGATCTGCAGCCGGGTGCCGTTGGCCGAGTTGTTGCCGGTGACGTCGAGGCACTTGTTCGCCTGGGGGTTGACGATGTCGCGCGCGGCGGAGACGACCCACCGCTGGGCGGCACTGCCGTTGCAGTCCCACAGCTGGACGACCGTGCCGTCCGCCGTGCCGCCGGCGTTGACGTCCAGGCACTTGCCGAGCGCCCGGACGGTCCCGTCGGACCCGACCGTCCACCGCTGGGCCGCGGTGCCGTTGCAGTCGTAGAGCTGTACGGGGGTGCCGTTGGCGGTGTTCGCCGCGGCGACGTCCGCGCACTTGCCGGCCAGACCGCGGATCGCGCCCCCGGCCGACGAGTCGCCCGTGGTCACCGAGACGTGGTCCACCACCAGGGTCTGCGGGAAGACCGTCGAGCCGTCCGGGTCGCCCGGCCAGTAGCCGCCGACCGCCAGGTTGAGGATCAGGAAGTACGGCCTGTTGAACACCCACTGCTTCCCGCCCAGGTCGGCCGGGGTGCGCCGCTGGTAGACGTTGCCGTCCACCGACCAGGTGATCGAGTCGGGCGCCCAGTCGACGGCGAAGGTGTGGAAGGCGTCCGCGAACGCCTGCCCGCCCGGCAGCGTGTAGCCGGCGCCGATGCCGCCGGAGCCCGAGTAGCCGGGGCCGTGCAGGGTGCCGTGCACGGTGGAGGGCTCGAAGCCGACGTTCTCCATGATGTCGACCTCGCCGGAGTCCGGCCAGTTCACCGGGGTGCCCAGCATCCAGAACGCCGGCCACATGCCCTGTCCGCGCGGCACCTTCATGCGCGCCTCGACGTGCCCGTACTGCGCGGTGAACTTGCCGGAGGTGTTGAGCCGGGCGGAGGTGTACTGGCAGGAGCCGTACCAGCACTGGTAGTTGGCCGGGTTCTCCTTGCGGGCCGTGATGACCAGGTGGCCCTGTCCGTCCAGGGCCGCGTTCTTGTTGCCGGAGGTGTAGTACTGCCGCTCGTGGTTGTTGACGTTGTCGCCGGTCTCGATCTGCCACTTCGAGGAGTCGACGGCGGCGCCGGCCGGTCCGTCGAAGGTGTCGGAGAAGGTCACGGCGGCGGCCGCCGAGGACGAGGCGCCGACGGCCCCGGCGGCCGGGGAGGTGCCGGGTTCCGCCTGGGCGGGGCCGGTCACGAGGGTCGCGGCCAGTCCGGCGGACAGGGCGGCGGCGAGGAGACATCTGCGGAGCAGGCGTGGACGTGCCACGGCTCTCCCTTCCGTACGGCGCCCGGGGCGGGCGCCGACCGAGGTGGGGGTGGGAAGTGTGTCGCCTCTTTATTCAAGTAGTGAGATAAGGGGTGGTCAATACCTTGGTACGGACCAGATGTCGCCGCCCTCCGACCGCATCCGCGGCCCGCGCTCCGGAACGTGCCCTCAGGCGCGGGTCACGCGGGCGTGCACCGTGCGGCTCATCCGCCGGCCGAGGAGCAGATAACCGATCAGCGCGCCGGTGGTGTTGAGGATGACGTCGTCGATGTCGAAGGCCCGCCCGGTGACCAGGGCGCCCTGGGCGAACTCCACCAGCAGCATCACGACGGCCGTCAGCAGCGCCACGCGCAGCACCCCGCGCGTGCGGGGGGCGACGACCGGGACCAGGACGCCGAACGGCACGCCGAGCAGGATGTTCCCGCCGATCTGCTTGACGGCGTCGCGCAGCGCGGGCTGGTCCAGGTAGGCCCGCACGGAGCGCCCGGGGTGCAGGTTCGTGTGGGTCAGGGCCTCGGACGCGGGGGAGGGGTTCAGGGTCAGCCGCGCCAGCACCACGGCGAACGCCACCATGAAGACGAACGCGCACGCCGTCGCCAGCAGGCGCAACGGCCAGGCGAGCGCGTGCCGTTCGCGACGCTCGGGCTTCTGCGGCTCGGCCTCCGGCGTCCTGGCGGCGCGGGGGCGCGGCCACGGACGCACCCGTGAGGCGGCACGAATCATGTCAGTCCTCCAGTCTCGACGTCCCCGCGTGGTGGGGCGGTTACCCGCTCCATGGCCGAGGATGCCCGCCGTCGCGCCGAGCATGCCCGGCGATCGCCCGGCCGGCCGCCCCCGCCCTCGTCCCCCGTCTCGCCGTGCCGCGGATCCCCCCGAGCGCGGGCACGCCCCTTGACCCCGGGGTGGTGTGCCGCCGGGTGGGCCGGGCCGGCCGTGCCCGCGGGCCGGGGTCAGGTCGTCCCGTACGTCACCCGGACCTCCTCGAAGCCGAGGGAGGTCAGCAGGCCCCGGAGCATGGCGGTGGTGTTGCTCTCGGCGCGCGCCTTCAACTCGCTGTCCTTCGCGGCCTCGCCGATGTGCCGGGCGGCGAGCTTCTGCACGGCCTGCTCGCTGTTCGGGTTGTCCGAGAACAGGTCACCCAGCCGGTCGAGCAGTCCGCGCTGCTTGGAGACCGCGTAGGAGCGGTCGGGGTCGAGGGCCGGCTCGCCGAGCGCGGCGTGCGGCAGCCGCAGCGTGGCCGACGTCCGCTCGTCGTCGACCGTGACGTCGTTCTCGCCCACCTTCCCGAGGTCGACGAAGGCGTCCACGGTGCCCGCCCCGACGTACAGGGTGCGGCTGCCGCGGATCGCGTCGGGCAGGAACTTGGCGTCCTTCTCCAGGTCCACGACGACCTGGAAGTTGCCGGACGCGGCGTCGTAACGGCTGATGTCCTGCACGGACTTGAGCAGCGCGGGGCCCGAGCGGTCCTGCGTCTCGGAGCCGAACAGGTCCTTCAGCCCCGGCACGATGCTCAGCCGCAACCCGGCGAACAGCACGACGAGCACCAGCAGCAACGCGGTCAGCGCCTTGGCCCAGCCGGGGATGCGCCGCGCGGGCCTCTCGACGGAACTCGTGGGCTTCTTGACGGGAGTCGTCATGGCGACGGCCCTCCTTCCTACTGACCCTGATGCCCGTCATCTCCGGCGGCAGACAGCGCAGTTGGCGCACGGCCCGGAGAGGTGAGGGCCGCCGGGCGTACGGCGGCTCAGCGCCCCGCCCCGAGACGCCGGTCGGCGCAGGGCCGCGTCGACCAGACGGCCTCCCCGCGCGTGAGCCCGGGCAGCCGCAACTCGGCCTCCCGCGCCCGCCGGGCCGGCAGCTCGCCGGTGACGATCCAGGCCGGGTCGCCGCCCGTCGTGCCGGTGAAGTCGGCGCCGAGGGAGCCCAGCAGGGCCGTCACGGCCGCCAGCGCGTCCGGCGGGACCTCGGCCTCGAAGGCCAGGCAGGGCTCGTACAGCACGGTCCCCGCCCGGGCGAGGGCGCGGCGCAGCACGATCGGGGTCAGCCCGCGGAAGTCGGCGGCGGTGCTGACCGGCGAGGAGAATCCGGAGCGGACCAGCGTCACCCGGTAGTCGGTGACCGCGGCCCCGGTCAGGCCGGTCAGCAGCGTGGCGTGCACCGTCTCCTCGATCGCCTGGTGGAAGGCGCGGGGCAGCGCGCCGAGTTCCGTCTCGTGGGCGAACACCCCGCCGGAGCCGCGCGGCCCCGGCTCCACGCGCAGCCCGACCGTTGCCCAGTACCGGGTGCGGTCCAGCCACGGCATCTCCTCCGCGGCCTCGCCGGTACCGGCCGGGCGCTCCAGGAACCGGACACGGCCCGGTGCGAACTCCGCCTCGATGCCGAACTCCTCGGCCAGCGTCGCGGCGAGCACCTCCATCTGGACCTCGCCGTACAGGAGCAGCACGGTGGCGCCGGACGCCGCCGGGCGGACGTGCAGCAACGGGTCCTGGTCGGCCAGCGCCAGCAGCGCCGAGCGCAGCGGCGCGGCCTGCTCCGGCCGTACCGCCCGGACCAGCGTCCGCAGGGTCGGCGGCGCGAACCGCGGTGCCCGGCCGGCCGGCTCACCGAGCCGGTCACCGACCCGCAGGCCCCCGGGGAAGGTGAGCGCGGCGATGTTCCCGGCGGTGAGCGTGGGGTCCCCGCCGACCACGTCGAGGCGGGTCACCCGGCCGCCGACCTCGGTGGTCCGCCCGTCGGCCCCGCGCCGCAGGAAGGTGAGCCGCCGGCGCGGACGCACCTCACCGTCGAACAGCCTGAGGTACGCGGTGCGCTCGCCGGCGGGTCCGGGGCGTACGGCGAAGACGGTGCCGCGCGGTTCGGCGGTGCCGTCCGCGCCGGGCGCGGTGCCCGGCACCGTCCGCACCAGGCCCTCGACCAGCTCCGCGATGCCCTGGCCGCCGAGCGCACAGCCGTGGTACAGCGGATGGAACGAGCCGTCGGCGGTACGGGCGGCCAGTGCCCCGGCCAGGTCCTGCGCGGTCGGCCGGGGGCCGTCCACCAGAGCGGCCAGGATGTCCTGGTCGACCTCGGCGAGCGCCTCGGCGGTCCGCCCGTCCGGTGGGCGGCGGGTGACCCGGGCGTGCGGGGTGCCCGCGCCCGTCACCTCGGTCAGCGGCGCGACATGCGGCGTCAGCAGGCGCCGGACGTCGTCGAGCAGGCCGTCGGGGCGCGCCCCGGTCCGGTCGATCTTGTTGACGAAGAGGAGAGTGGGCATCCGCAGCCGCCGCAGGGTGCGCATCAGGACGCGGGTCCGCGCCTGTACGCCCTCCACGGCCGACAGCAGCAGCACCGCGCCGTCGAGCACCTCCAGGGCGCGCTCGACCTCCGCGACGAAGTCGGAGTGTCCCGGCGTGTCGATCAGGTTGACCCGCCGGTCGCCGACGTCGAAGCAGGCGACGGCCGAGCGGATGGTGATGCCGCGGCGGCGCTCGATGGTGCCGTCGTCCGTACGGGTGTCGCCGGCGTCGACACTGCCGAGCCGGCCGACGGCACCGTGGTCGAAGAGCAGGCGTTCGGTGAGGCTGGTCTTACCCGCGTCGACGTGGGCCAGGATGCCGATGTTCAGGGTGCGCATGCGTGGAGGAGTCCTCGAAAGCCGTGGGCCGGAAGGGGCACTGGGAGGTTTCGAGGAGTCGGCGCATGCGAGGTGTCCTGACGTGTGGGGAGCGGGGGAGAGGCACGGACGGGGACCATCATGGCGCGGGGCCCCGGGAGCGGCGCAACGGGATTTCCGTAAGCTGAGGGTCCCGGCCGGACAGGATCACCCGAGGAGCGGTCCGTGCGAGACATCGCCGTGTTCAGCGGTAGTGCCCACCCCGGGCTGGCCGAGGAGGTCTGCGCCCAGCTGGGCGTGCCGCTCAGCCCCACCCGGGTCAGCCGGTTCGCCAACGACTGCCTGGAAGTGCAGTTGATGGCCAACTGCCGCGAGCGGGACGTGTTCCTCGTCCAGCCGCTGGTCGAGCCGGTGCAGGAACACCTCGTCGAGCTGCTGCTGATGTGCGACGCGGCCCGCGGTGCGTCGGCCGGCCGCATCACCGTGGTCATGCCGCACTACTCCTACGCCCGCTCCGACAAGAAGGACGCCCCGCGCATCTCGCTGGGCGGCCGCCTGGTGGCCGACCTGCTGGTGGCCGCGGGCGCGAGCCGGGTCCTCGCCATGACCCTGCACTCGCCCCAGGTGCACGGCTTCTTCTCGGTCCCGGTCGACCACCTGCACGCGCTGCGGGAACTGGCCGCGCACTTCCGGCAGTACGACCTCTCCCGCGCGACCGTCGTCTCACCGGACCTGGGCAACGCCAAGGAGGCCGCCGCGTTCGCCCGGATGCTCGGCGCCCAGGTGGCGGCGGGGGCCAAACAGCGGTACGCGGACGACCGGGTCAGCATCAGCGCGGTGATCGGGGAGATCGCGGGACGGGACGTGATCGTGCTGGACGACGAGATCGCCAAGGGCAGCACGGTGCTGGAACTGCTCGACCGGCTGCGGGAGTCGGGCCCGCGCAGCATCCGCCTCGCCTGCACGCACGGACTGTTCGCGGCCGGTGCGCTCGGGCGGCTCAGCGAGCAGCCGGACGTGCTGGAGATCGTGTGCACCAACACCGTCCCGGTGCCGGTGGACCACCACACGGACAAGCTGCGGATCCTGTCGATCGCCCCGGCGCTCGCCGAGGCCGTGCGCCGCATCCACAACGGCGAGTCGGTCAGCGCCCTGTTCGAGGCCCGGCCGAAGGGCTGACGTCGAGGGCCTCGTCCAGGGTCGGCCGGGGCGGCAGCAGCCGTGCCAGGCCGGTGATCCGCAGCATGCGCAGGGTCAGCGGGTGGGCGCACACCAGGTGCACCTGCCCGCCCTGGTCCAGCACCTGGCTGCGGGCCCGGTACAGCAGGCGCAGCCCGGAGCAGTCGAAGAACTCGATACCGCCGAGGTCCAGCACGATCCGGGCGCCGGGGCGCGCCGTCTCCCGGTCCAGGTGCGGGACGATCTCCGCCGCCGAGGCGATGTCGATCTCGCCCCGGAACTCAAGGACCGTGTGCCCCCGGTGGTGGCGCACCCGCAGGTGCCGGGTGGGCGACCCGGATTTCTGCCGCACGAACCTTGCCTCCAGCCTGTCGCGGGCCCTTCCGGCCTGCTTCCGGGGACTCAACTACCCAGCCCGCCCGGAAAGTTACCCCGATCGAGCGAGTTTGAGCATGTTCGATTGACATATGTCATCGAAGTCTCGCCGCCCCGTGTACGAGGCCGCCCGGGCGACGAGCGGAGCCCCGGATGAGCCCGTCGGGAGGGAGCGACCGAGCCCCGGGTCAGTCGACCACGAGGACGAGCTTGCCCGTCGTCCGGCCGGTCTCGCCCTGTGCGTGCGCCCGCGCCGCCTCCGCCAGCGGGAACGTCTGCGCGACCGTGGCGCGCAGCTGTCCCGACTCGACCAGACGGGCGATCTCCTCCATGCCGGCCCGGTCGGCGTCCACCAGCATCCGCACCGCCCGGACACCCAGCCGGTCGGCCCCCTCGAAGAACTCGTCCGACCCGACCGGCAGGATCGACACCACGACGCCGCCCGGCCGCAGCACACGCAGTGACCGCAGGGACGTGTCCCCGCCGATGGTGTCCAGGACGACGTCGACGTCCTTCACAACCTGGGCGAAGTCCGTCTCCCGGTAGTCCACGGTCTCGTCCGCTCCCAGGGAGCGCAGGAACTCGTGCTTGCCCGCACTGGCCGTGCCGATCACGTACGCCCCCCGGGCCTTGGCGATCTGCACCGCCACATGGCCCACCCCGCCGGCCGCCGCGTGGACGAGCACCCGCTGCCCCGGTCGCAGCTCCGCACGCTCCACCAGGGCCTGCCACGCCGTCAGCGAGACCAGCGGCAGGGCGCCCGCCTGGACGTGGTCGATGCCGGCCGGCTTGTGGGCGAAGGTGCGCGCCGGGGCGGTGACGTACTCCGCGTGGGAACCGTGGCCGAAGGGGTAGGACAGCATGCCGAAGACCTCGTCGCCCGGCCGGAACGCGGCGACGCCGACCCCCACCGCCTCCACCGTGCCGGACGCGTCCCAGCCCAGTACGAAGGGCGGCTCGCCGAGGAAGCCGCCGGCCGCCCGGTGCTTCCAGTCCGTCGGGTTCACCCCGGCGGCGCGCACCCGCACCAGGACCTCGTTCGGGCGCGGCTCGGGGCGGGCCGGCCGTACCTCCTTGAGGACCTCGGGACCGCCGAGGACGTCCTGGCTGATGGCGCGCATGGTGTTCATCGGGACCTCGCACTTCGGGGAGGGGACGGGCGACAGGGACTGCAACCCCCGAGGTGATCGTGCCATTCCCGGCGCCCCACGGCACCGCGGGACGACACGATCGAGCCGGGCCGGTCGTCACGCCGTGCCGGTCGCTGCCGGGACGACCGGCCCGGATCCGCCAGGGCTGCGACGGCGAACGCGAACCGGCGCGTGACGGCCTCCTGTTGACCGTCGACTGATTCGGCCGGGCGGGGATATCCGCAAGGTACAGGGCACGGGGCACGGCGCTCCGGACCCGGAATCCTTCGGAGGAGACATGGCACTGGTCAACGCGGGCGTCGTGGTGCTCGACTGCGCCGAACCCGAGCGGCTCGCCGAGTTCTACAAGGGGCTGCTGGGCGCGGAGGAGAGCGACGCGAGCGCCAACCGGATCGAGATCGAGGGCCCCCGCGGCTTCCGGATGGCCTTCCGGCGGGACGTGAACGCCACCCCGCCGAGCTGGCCGCGCCCGGAGAACTCGCTCCAGGTCCACCTGGACTTCGTGGTGTCGGACCTGGACGAGACCGAGCGCGCGATCGTGGGGCTGGGCGGGCGCCCGGTGGAGGCGAAGGACCCGGCGGGTCCGCACGAGGAGCGCGGCTACTCGGACCCGGCCGGCCACTCCTTCACCCTGCGGACGCTCGCCCCGACGGCACCCAAACAGGGCTAGGGGGTGCCGTCCGGATCAGCCGGCCGCGGGCCTCGGTGCCCGGTGACCCGGCGATCCGAACGGCACTCCCCGGGGAGTCAGTCCCGGCCGCCCTTGTCACCGACCGGCCAGACGCCGGTGGAGCGCTCGATGGCCTTGGCGCCCGTGCGGTCCACGGCGCTGCGCACCGCGGCGAAGATGGCGCCCTGGATGGCCGCGGCCAGGAGGATCTCGCCCCAGCCGCGGTCCGGGTCCAGGGCGTCGGGCGCGTCGTCCTCGTGCCGGAGCACCTTCCAGGTCTTCTGGAAGGCCATCCCCGCCACCGTGCCGCCGAGCCAGCCGAGCGCGAACCCGACGGGCTTGTAGGCGAGGGGGAGCTTCTTCTTCTTCGTCTTCGCCATGGGTATCTCCTTGCCTCGTATCAGCTGAATGGTCGTACGCGAACCGGGTCAGGGCCTGCCCCGCACCGGTACCTCCTCGTCGGCCCGGACGGGCCCCGGCGGGGTGCCGTCGCCGAACGGGCGCCCGCCCAGCTCCTGACGGTGATGGGGGGTCAGCCAGCCGGCCAGGTCCGGGCCCAGGGGCACGATGCCGGTCGGGTTGATGCCGGTGTGCACCTGGTAGTAGTGGCGTTTGATGTGGTCGAAGTCGACCGTGTCCCCGAATCCGGGCGTCTGGAACAGATCGCGGACGTACCCCCACAGCACCGGGTTCTCGGTCAGCTTCCAGCGGTTGCACTTGAAGTGGCCGTGGTAGACCGCGTCGAAGCGCACCAGCGTCGTGAACAGCCGGATGTCCGCCTCCGTGATCGAGTCACCGACCAGGTAGCGCTGCCGTTCCAGCCGGGGCGTCAGCTGCTCCAGCCGCCGGAACACCCCGGCGCACGCGGCCTCGTACTCCTCCTGCCCGGTGGCGAATCCCGCCCGGTACACACCGTTGTTGACGTCCTCGTAGACCCCGGCCATCACCTCGTCGATCTCGTCGCGCAGCGCCTGCGGATACAGGTCGGGCGCGCCCGGCCGGTGCAGAGCGGTCCACTCGGTGGCCAGGTCGAGCGTGATCTGCTGGTAGTCGTTGGTGACGAGGGCCCCGCTCGGCACGTCCACGACGGCCGGCACACTCACCCCGCCCGGGTAGCCGGTCTCCCGCCGGTCGTAGGCCTCGCTGAGGTAGCGGATGCCGAGGACGGGGTCCCGGCCGTCCGGGTCCAGCGTGAACCGCCAGCTGCGGTCGTCCTGGACCGGATCGGCGACCGCCAGGGACAGGGCGTCCTCCAGGCCGAGCAGCCGCCGGGAGACCAGGGCCCGGCTCGCCCACGGGCAGGCGCGGCTCACCACCAGCCGGTAGCGGCCGGCCTCCACCGGCCAGCCGTCCCGGCCGTCCGCGGTGATCCGGTCCGCGAAGTGGCTCCGGGACCGCTTGAACGCCTTCCTTCCGTAGCCGCTGTTGCCGGGCGTCCCGTCGTCACCGCTCATGGCCCTGCCTGCCTTTCCGCGTTCGAGTCGTCCGAGTGGCTGTGTGTCCGGATCCGTGGATGCGTATGCCCGCGCACCGGTGCCTTGTAGAGGCGTTCCCCGTTTTCGCCCGTCGGCACTGGTGGCCGTCCGCCAGGCGGGTGTGAGCCGCCCCGGCAGGGGGCAGTCGGGGCTTCGTGACTGGGACAGACGGAGAAGAGAAGTCCGGCCGGAAGGCCGACCGCAAGACACGCGTGACCGTACTCGTGGCCCTGGCGGCCAACCTGGTGATCGCCGTCGCCAAGGCGATCGGCGGGTTCGTCGCGGGATCGCCCGCACTGCTGTCGGAGGCGGCCCACTCGGTGGCGGACAGCCTGAACGAGATCTTCCTGCTCGCCGCGCTGCGCCGAAGCCGCCGCCCCGCCGACCGGAAGCATCCCTTCGGCTACGGCAAGGAACGATTCTTCTGGTCGCTCCTCGCGGCCGTCGGCATCTTCGTCATGGGTGGCTGCTTCTCCTTCTTCCAGGGCATCGAAGCCCTGCGCAACGGAGCGGAGGAGAGCCTCAGCGGCTACGTGGCCGGACTCGTCGTGCTCGGCATCGCCTTCCTGGCCGAGGGCGCGTCCCTGCTGCGGGCCCTGCACCAGGTACGGGGGCAGGGCGGGCTCGCCGACGGGCTGCGCGACCCGGCGCTGCGCACGGTCGTCGCCGAGGACGGCACCGCGGTGCTCGGCGTCAGTTTCGCCATGGCCGGCATGGCGCTCCACATGGTCACCGGGCAGGTGGTGTGGGAGGCCTGCGCCTCGCTCGCGATCGGCGGCCTGCTCGTCTACGTGGCCTATCGACTGGGCCGCGAGGCCCGCGACCAGCTGATCGGCGAGGCGGCCGACGCCGAGGCCAGCGGCCGGATCCGGGCGCTGCTGCGGGCCCAGCCGGAGATCGACAGCGTCGAGGCGCTGTTCACGATGAAGACCGGACTCGACTCCACCCTGGTGGCCGCCCGCGTCGACCTGGTGCCGGGCCTGGACAGCGAACGGGTGGAGGAGGTCTCCGTGCGCATCAAGCGGTCGATCACGCGCACCGTCCCCGAGGCGGGGCAGGTCTTCCTCGACGTCACGGACCGGAGCGCACGCGAGGCGGCCGACTGCCCGGCGGCGGCAGCGGAAAGCCCCGCCGCGACGGGGGAACGCGGCGGGGCCTGACCGGCGTCTGCCCGGCAGACGCCGGTTCATTCACGGTGATCCGGGAAACCTCCGCCCACCCGGCTCAGTGCGCGCCGGACGGCTCCAGGACGAAGACCGGGATCTCCCGGTCGGTCTTCTCCTGGTAGTCGGCGTACGGCGGGAACGCCGCGACCGCGCGCTCCCACCACTCGGCCTTCTCCGCCCCGGTGACCTCACGGGCCGTCATGTCCCGCTTCACCGGGCCGTCCTGGAGCTCCACCCGGGGGTCGGCGATCACGTTGAAGTACCAGACCGGGTGCTTGGGGGCCCCGCCCAGGGAGGCGACCGCCGCGTAGCGGCCCTCGTGCTCCACGCGCATCAGCGGTGTCTTGCGCACCTTGCCGCTGCGCGCTCCCCGCGTGGTCAGCACGATCACGGGCAGGCCGGTGTCCCGCAGGGTCGTCCCCTCGGTGCCGCCCGAACTCTCGTACCGCTCGACCTGTTCGCGCACCCACTGCGTGGGGCTGGGCTCGTACTCGCCGTCAAGAGGCATGTGTGTCCGTCCGTGTCGTCGTCGCCGGGGCGGGCCGAGGCGGTGGGCACCGACGCCGGCCCGCAACCATCCTTACCGCATCCCGCCTCGCGTACCCCACGGCGGCGCGGACATCCGGACGGAGCAACTCCGGCCGCCGGCGCGCCACCCCCACCCGCTCGGCCAGTCACGGGGGGCGGCCAGGGCAGCCGGAGGGCCGGTTCGCGCCACTCGCGCCGCGGCCCCGGCAGGCCCGGGCGGGCCGGGCCGTCACGGACCGGTGATCCCCGGCCAGTCTGCCCACGCCACCGATCTGGCCGAACTTGCCGTCCCCCTGTAGATGCCCGAGGCATCTAATGAAGATCGGTACGACGCACTCTTCGTCTGCGAGGTCTTCCATGACGGACACCGACACGACGACCGGCACCACCGGGGCGACGGGCGAGGACACGGCGGACCCCGTCGCCTTCCCGCAGGACCGGACCTGCCCCTACCAACCGCCCGCGGCCTACGACCCGCTGCGCGCCGCCCGGCCGCTGGCCCGGGTCACGCTCTACGACGGACGTCGGGCCTGGCTGGTGACCGGCCACGCCGCCGCACGCCGGCTGCTGGCCGACCCACGCCTGTCGAGCGACCGCACCCGCGACGGCTTCCCCGCCACCTCCGCGCGGCTGGCCGCGGTCCGCGGACGCAGGACCGCCCTGCTGGGAGTCGACGACCCCGAGCACCGCACCCAGCGCAAGATGGTGCTGCCGGAGTTCACCCTCAAACGCGCCGCGGCACTGCGCCCGGGCATCCAGCGGATCGTCGACGAACGGATCGACGCGATGACCGCGCAGGGCCCGCCCGCGGAACTGGTCACCGACTTCGCCCTGCCCGTGCCCTCGACGGTGATCTGCGCGCTGCTCGGAGTGCCCTACGCCGACCACGACTTCTTCGAGGAGCAGTCCCGCCGCCTGCTGCGCGGCCCCCTGCCCGCCGACACCCAGGACGCTCGCGAGCGACTGGAGGCGTACCTGGGGGAGTTGATCGACCGCAAACGGGCCGCACCCGGCGAGGGCCTCCTGGACGACCTGGTCCGGCGGCAGCTGAACGAGGGCACGGCCGACCGCGGGCAGCTGATCGCGTTCGCGGTGATCCTGCTGGTCGCGGGACACGAGACGACCGCCAACATGATCTCGCTGGGCACCTACACCCTCCTGACCAACCCCGGGCGGCTGGCCGAACTGCGGGCGGATCCCGCCCTGCTGCCCGGCGCCGTCGAGGAGCTGATGCGCGTCCTGTCGATCGCGGACGGACTGCTGCGGATGGCCACCGACGACATCGAGGTGGACGGGCAGACCATCCGGGCCGGCGACGGGGTCGTCTTCTCGACCTCCGTCATCAACCGCGACGCGTCCGTCTACCCCGAACCGGACGCCCTCGACTGGCACCGTCCCGCCCGCCACCACGTCGCCTTCGGCTTCGGCATCCACCAGTGCCTGGGTCAGAACCTGGCCCGTGCCGAGATGGAGATCGCCCTGCGCACCCTCTTCGAACGGCTGCCCACGCTGCGCCTGGCCGCTCCGGCGGACGAGATCCCCTTCAAACCCGGCGACACCGTCCAGGGGATGCTGGAACTCCCCGTGACCTGGTAGGAGGGTACGGACATGCGTATCGGCATCGACAAGGACACCTGCGTCGGCGCGGGCCAGTGCGCCCTCACCGCTCCCGACGTCTTCACCCAGGACGACGACGGTTACAGCACTCTGCTTCCCGGCCGCCAGGACGGCGGCGGCAGCGCGCTGGTGCGGGAGGCGGCCCGTGCGTGCCCGGTGGGCGCGATCACCGTCTCGGAACGGGTGGGCTGACCCCGGCGTCCGTGCCCGTCCCCGGCGGACGCCCGCCCAGTAGGGTTCCGGGGTGAGCGAACAGGCTGGAAGTGACGCGGCCGCGAGGCCCTTCCTCTACGTCGTCGTCTGCGCCGCGGGCGTCGCCGAAGGTGTCGGTGGGCTGATCGACGCCGCGCGGGGACGCGGGTGGGAGGTGGGGGTCATGGCGACCCCGGTCGCCATGAACGGCTTCTTCGACACGGCGGCCGTCGAGGAGCGGACCGGCCGGCCGATCCGCTCCGCCTGGCGCACGCCGGGTGATCCGCGGCCCTTCCCGCCGCCCGACGCCGTCGTGGTCGCGCCCGCCACCTTCAACACGATCAACAAGTGGGCCGCGGGCCTGGCCGACACCCTCGCCGTGGCCACCCTGTGCGAGGCGAGCGGTCTGGGCGTCCCCGTCGCCGTCCTGCCCTGCGTTTCCGACGCGCTGGCCTCGCACCCCGCGTACCGGGAGAGCCTGGCCCGGCTGCGCGGGATGGGCGTGCGCTTCGGCGACCCGTACACCGGGGACACGGAGCAGGACGGCGGCCGACCCGGGTTCGGCTGGGAACGCGCCCTGGACCTGCTCGACGAGCGGCGCTGATCCGGACGGAGTTCGAGCCCGCACGAAGACGTACGCTCGCCCTGTCACCGATGACCGGCGAAGACAGGAGCAGCAACGATGCAGTACGTGAAGCTCGGTGCGACGGGTCTGGACGTGTCGCGGATCTGCCTGGGCTGCATGACCTACGGCGTTCCCGGCCGCGGCACGCACGAGTGGACCCTCGACGAGGAGGCGTCGCGTCCGCTGATCCGGCAGGCGCTGGAGGCCGGCATCACCTTCTTCGACACGGCCAACGTCTACTCCGACGGCACCAGCGAGGAGATCGTCGGCAAGGCGCTCGGTGACTTCGCCCGCCGGGACGACGTCGTGCTCGCGACCAAGGTGAACGGGCGGATGCGGCCCGGGCCGAACGGCGCCGGACTGTCCCGCAAGGCGATCATGACCGAGATCGAGCACAGCCTGCGCCGCCTGGGCACCGACTACGTCGACCTCTACCAGATCCACCGCTTCGACCCGCACACCCCGGTCGAGGAGACGATGGAGGCGCTGCACGACCTGGTCAGGGCGGGCAAGGTCCGCTACATCGGGGCCAGTTCGATGTACGCCTGGCAGTTCTCCAAGATGCAGTACACCGCCGAGCGGCACGGCTGGACGAAGTTCGTGTCCATGCAGAACCACTACAACCTCGTCTACCGCGAGGAGGAGCGCGAGATGCTGCCTCTCTGCGCGGACCAGGGCGTCGGCGTGCTGCCCTGGAGCCCGCTCGCCCGCGGTCGCCTCACCCGGGACTGGGACACCGCCACCGAGCGCAGCGCCACCGACGACTTCGGCAGCACCCTCTACCGGGAGGGCGACCGCGCGGTGGTCGAGGCGGTCACCCGCATCGCCGGCGAACGCGGCGTTCCGCGCGCCCAGGTGGCCCTGGCCTGGCTGCTGCACCAGGACACGGTGACGGCGCCCATCGTCGGCGCCTCGAAGCCGGGCCACCTCGAGGACGCGGTGGCGGCGGTCGAACTCACACTCTCCGACGAGGAGATCGAGGAGCTGGAGCGTTCCTACGCACCGCACCCGATCGCCGGTCACTGATCACGGGGCCGGAGTCCCGGACCCCCGGGGTACGGCACCTCAGGGGCCGGTGCCCGGTTCCAGGGCGGTGACGGACACCGAGGACGCGTTGCCGCCGACCGGGACCTCGCCGGCCGTCCACGTCACCTTCAGCGGCTCCTTCTCGTCCGGCGGCGTGACGAGCAGTGCCGCCGGAGCGGCCGTGCGGGCGCCGCTGATCTGAGGGCTGGAGAACGACAGTCCGGCCCACGCGCTCCTGCCCGCCGTCAGCGTCACCGTCTCGGGCGAGCCGGACACGCGCTCGGGATCCGGGCCGAGCTGCTTGCCGGACGCGTCCACGAAGGCGGCACCCGGATAGCCGTACACCGTGCAGGTGCGGTCCGAGGTGTTGGTCAGCACGACGGGGAAGTTGCGCTGACCGGCCCCCGGGTCCACGCGGCCGACGGCGGCCCGCAGTTCGGAGGTGCGGCAGCGGCCGTCGGTGCGCGCCGAGGCGGAGGCCGAGCCCGCGGTGTCGCTGGGCGAGGCGCCGACCGTGGGGGAGGTGGCCCCGGGTGTCGCCGGGCCGGCGGTCGGCTCCGCGCTGCCGCGAGCGGTCGCGGCGGACTCGGGGCTGCCGCTCGACGTGGCGCTCTCGCTGCCGCAGGCGGTCAGCAGACCGAGCACGGCGACCCCGCTCACGAGCAGGGCCGTACGGCGCAGTGGCTGGGGCGTGTTCGCCATCGCTTCTTCACCCTCCCGTCGGGCTCGTGCGCACGGTCCGGCGACGACCGGCCGCCCCGCGCGACTCCTACTGCCGAGTGTCCCGCCGCGCGGCCCGGGAAACGAGGGCGCGCGCTCCGCATCGAGTCGCGGGGGCTCACTCCTCGTCGTCGAGCAGCCCCAGCTCCGCCCAGATCGTCTTGCCCTCCGTCGTGTGCCGGCTGCCCCAGCGCTGGGTGAGCTGGGCCACGAGGAGCAGACCGCGCCCGCCCTCGTCCCAGGTCCTGGCCCGGCGCAGGTGCGGCGCGGTGTGACTGGTGTCGGAGACCTCGCAGATCAGGGTGGCCGTGTCGTGGATCAGCCGGAGCCGGATCGGCGGGGAGCCGTAGCGGATGGCGTTGGTGACCAGCTCGCTCACCACCAGCTCGGCGGTGAAGGTCGCCTCCAGCAGGCCCCAGTCGGAGAGTTGCTCCAGTACCTGCTTGCGGACCGGGGCGACCAGCGACGGGTCGGCCGGGATGTCCCAGGTGGCGACCTGGCCGGCGGGCAACCCCCGGGTCCGGGCCAGCAGCAGGGCCACGTCGTCCGCCGCGCTGCCCGCGGGCAGGAGGGTGTGCAGGACGCGGTCGCAGGCGGCGTCCAGGGAAGCGGCGGGGACGGCCAGCGCCTCGCGCAGCAGCGCCTGGCCGACGTCGGTGTCCCGGTCCCGGCTCGCCACAAGACCGTCCGTGTAGAGCGCCAGCACGCTGCCCTCGCGCAGCTGCATCTCGGCCGACTCGAACGGCAGCCCGCCCACCCCCAGCGGCGGCCCCGAGGGCAGCTCGACCTGCTCGGGCGGGCCGTCCGGCGGGATCAGCACCGGGGCCGGGTGCCCGGCCCGGGCCATGGCGCAGTGCCGCGAGACCGGGTCGTAGACCACGTACAGACAGGTCGCGCCCACCTCGCCCGCCCGGTCGTCACCGGACTCCTCGGAGAGCCGGACCACCAGGTCGTCGAGGTGGGTGAGCAACTCCTCCGGCGTCAGGTCGATGTCGGCCAGGGTGCGCACGGCGGTGCGCAGCCGGCCCATGGTGGCCGAGGCCGGGATGCCGTGGCCGACGACGTCCCCGACGACCATGGCGACCCGCATCCCCGACAGCGGGATGACGTCGAACCAGTCGCCGCCGACGCCCGAGCGGGCCGCCGGCAGGTAGCGGGAGGCCGCCTCCACCGCGGCGGTCGGCGGCAGCCACCGGGGCAGCAGGCTGCGCTGGAGAGTCAGTGTCGCCTCTCGCTCGCGCGAGTAGCGGCGGGCGTTGTCGATGCAGACGGCGGCGCGGGCGCTGACCTCCTCGGCCAGCAGCACGTCGTCGTGGGTGAACGGGTCGGGACGCCGGAAGCGGGTGAAGACCGCGACGCCGAGGGTGGTGCCGCGGGCCTGAAGCGGCACCGACATCGTGGAGTGGATGCCGTACTCCTCCATCCGCTTCAGGCGGGCGGGGTCCCACTGCAGCCAGCGTTCGAGGTCGCCGTAGGCAGTCGAAGCCACGATCGCCTGCCCCGAGAGCAGGCACTCGGCCTGGGGCGAGCCGGCCGGGTAGACGTCCAGCCGTCCGGTCTCGGTCACCGCCTGCGGGCAGTCGGCCGTGACCGACCGGTGCGCCGTGCGGCGCAGGCCGACCGGCGGTTCGACCACGGCGGCGGGCTCGCCGCCGTTCTCGCGCGGGTCCAGCAGGTCGACGCTGACGAAGTCGGCGAGCGCGGGCACGCACACGTCCGCCAGCTCCTGTGCCGTACGGGTGACGTCGAGGGTGGTGCCGATGCGCACGCTGGCCTCGTTGACCAGTTGCAGCCGCTCGCGGGCGCGGTGCTGTTCGGTGAAGTCGTGGGCGCTCACGCACACGCCGCACACCCGGCCGTCGGCGTCGGTGAGCGGTGCGATCCGGGCGTTCCAGGCGTGGGCGCGGCTCTCGCCGACGGCCCTGAGCCGGGCCTGCATGTCCTGCCGGCGGCCGGTGGCGAGCACGCGCCTCATCTGCCGTTCCAGCTCCGCGTTCTGCGGCCGGCCGCTGATGTCGGTGGCGCGCAGGCCGCGCACCCGGTCGGCCGGGAGCCCCATCAGCCGTGCCATGGTGTCGTTGACCCCGCGCAGCAGGAGCCGGTCGTCGAAGATCATCATGGCGCAGGGGGACTGCGTGAGCGCCGCCCTGACCAGTGAGTCGTCGTCCGGTTCCGGTCCGGCTTCCAGCGGGGTCACGGCGAGCCACGAGGCCGGAGCGCCGTCCGCCGCGGGCCGGCGGTGCGCGAGCACCCACACGGGCACGGTGTGCCCGTCGCGGTGGCGCAGCGTCAGGATGCCGCTCCACTGCTCGTCGTCGTGTCCCGGCGGCGTGCCCTCGTGGCCGTCCGCGAGGAGGTCGGTGGCGGGACGGCCCACGACCTCGGCGGCAGGGTGGCCCAGCAGCAGGCGGGCGCCCTCGTTCCACTCCCGCACGGTGCCGGAGCCGTCGACGACGGCGCGGGCCGTGGCGGCATCGTCGAACGGGTTGACCGGACTCATCGTCGCCACTCCATTGCGCGCACCCACAGTGATCACCGCGTCACCTTCTCCCCAGCCTAGTGGGTTCGGGGCCCGCGCGGACCCGAACCCACCCGGCCCACGGCGCCCGGCCGTCGCGAGAGTCCGCGGCGGGCCCGTCCGACGCAGGGCAGAAAGTGCTTTCCGTGCCCTTGACGGGCGCATAGGGCTCGACGTCAGAATCTGTTTGTTCGCGATCGCTTGTGAGTGTTTCTGGGTTCTGCTGGGTGCTGTTGATGTCTGCTGAGTTCCTATGAGGGAGATCCGTCGTGTCGGTCACGCGTAGAACGGTTCTGATCGCCTCCGCCGCCGCGCCCGCGGCCGGGACTGCGTTCACCGCCCCGTCGGCGTGGGCCGCGGACGGGGCCGCGGACTCCCCGGGCCGCCGCACGCTCGCCCTGCGCGACGGCTGGCGCTTCCGGCTGGTCGACGCCGACGGCGCGGCCGAGGACACCACGGACGCCGCCGATCCCGCCCACGACGACTCGGCGTGGCGCGAGGTCGCCGTCCCGCACGACTGGAGCATCGAGCAGACGCCCACCACCGAACACGGCACCACCAGCGGAACCGGCTTCCTGCCGGGCGGCCTCGGCTGGTACCGCCTCGCCTTCACGCTGCCGCCCGCGTTCGCCGGGAAGCGGATCTCGGTCGAGTTCGACGGCGTCTACATGGACTCCCGCGTCCACTGCAACGGCCGGGAGGCCGGCCACCACCCGTACGGCTACACCGGGTTCGCCCTCGACCTGACCGGACTGGTGCACACCGACGGCCGCACCGAGAACGTCCTCGCGGTGCAGGTGCGCAACCGGCTGCCCAGCAGCCGCTGGTACTCCGGCAGCGGCATCTACCGCGAGGCCCGCCTCGTCGTCACCGAACCGGTGCACGTACGGCGCTGGGGCACGTACGTCACCACGCCGCGGGTGAGCGCGGGCAGCGCCGCCGTCCGGGTGGAGACGTCGGTGGTGAACGCCTCGGGAGCCGGGCGCGAGGTCGAGATCCGGTCGGCGGTCGAGGACGCGGACGGGTGCACGGTGGCCCGCACCGCCTCCACGGTGGACGTCACCGACGCGGCGACCGAGACCCACGAACTCACCGTCGAGCGCCCGCGGCTCTGGGACTTCGCGAGCCCGCACCGCTACACCCTGCGCACCGAACTGCGCGTCGGCGGCCGGATCGTCGACACGTACCGCACCCCGTTCGGCATCCGCACCTTCCGGGTCGACCCCGACGAGGGCTTCCACCTCAACGGCAGGCACGCCAAGATCAAGGGCGTCGACCTGCACCACGACCTCGGCGCGCTCGGCGCGGCGGTGAGCATCGACGCGATCCGCCGCCAGATGACCCTCATGCGGTCGATGGGCGTCAACGCCTTCCGCACCTCCCACAACCCGCCCTCGCCCGAGATGATCCAGGTCTGCGAGGAGCTGGGCATCATCATGCTGGTGGAGGCCTTCGACTGCTGGCGCACCGGCAAGAACCCCTACGACTACGGCCGGTTCTTCGACGAGTGGTGCGAGCGGGACGCCACGGAGATGGTGCTCGCGGCCCGCAACTCGCCCGCCGTCGTCATGTGGTCCATCGGCAACGAGATCCCCGACTCCACCGCCACCGCCGGACTCGCCATGGCCGACCGCATCATCGACGCCGTCCGCGCCGCCGACGCCACCCGCCCGCTCGTCATCGGCTCCGACAAGTACCGCCGGATGCCCGCCAAGGGCTCGGCCGCCGACCTGATGCTGGCCAAGCTGGACGGACTCGGCCTGAACTACAACACCGCCAAGTCGGTGGACGACCTGCACGCGGCCTACCCGCACCTGTTCCTCTTCGAGTCCGAGTCGTCGTCCGAGACCTCCACGCGCGGCACCTACCAGGAGCCGGAGCACCTCAACACCGGCGAGAACCACACGCCGGGCGGGCGGGCCACCTCCTCCTACGACAACAACCTCGCCTCCTGGACGATGAGCGGCGAGTACGGCCACAAGAAGGACCGGGACCGCAAGTGGTTCGCCGGGCAGTTCCTGTGGTCCGGCATCGACTACATCGGGGAGCCCACGCCGTACGACGTCTTCCCGGTGAAGGCGTCCTTCTTCGGCGCGGTCGACACGGCCGGGTTCCCGAAGGACATGTACCACCTGTTCCGCAGTCAGTGGACCGAGGAGCCGATGGTCCACCTGCTGCCGGCGACCTGGAACCACCGCGAGGGCGACACCGTCGAGGTCTGGGCGTACAGCAACGCGGACACCGTGGAGCTGTACCTGAACGGGAAGTCCCTCGCCACCCGCCGCTTCGACCGGAAGGAGACCGTCGACGGCCGGGCCTACCTGGAGACGACCGAGGCCACCGGCGACGACAAGACCTTCACCGACGGCCCCTACCCCGGCAGTTACACCAGCCCCAACGGGAGTGCGGGCAAGCTGCACCTGACCTGGAAGGTGCCCTTCGAGGCGGGCGAGCTGAAAGCGGTCGCCCGGCGCGGCGGCAGATCGGTCGCCACCGACGTGCTGCGCACCGCCCAGGCGCCGCACGCCCTGCGCCTCACCCCCGACCGCGAGACCGTCGCCGCCGACGGCCGCTCCCTGGTGTTCGTGACCGCCGAGGTGGTCGACCGGCACGGGGTGGTGGTGCCCGGAGCCGAGCACCTGATCTCCTTCGACGTCGCGGGCGGCTCGCTGGCCGGTGTCGACAACGGCCGCCAGGAGAGCGCCGAGCGCTACCAGGCCAGTACCCGCACCGCCTTCCACGGCAAGGCGCTGGCCATCGTGCGGTCCGGCACCCGGACGGGCACGGTCCGGGTGACGGCCCGGGCGGAGGGGCTGCGCACCGGCACGGCGACCGTCCGCGCCCGGCGGGCGGCGGACCGGGCGACCACACCGGCCCCCCGGTTCCGCCCCGAGCACCCGGCGCCCGAGGACCACCCGTCCGCGGACGCGAGCTACTCCGGCCGGCCGGACACCCTGCCCGCCGCAGTGCTGGACGGAGACCCGGCCACCGGCTGGTCCAACGGCTTCCACAAGGACGCCACCGCCCTGCTGCCCGCCTTCGACGGGGCCCGCGCCGGGGACTGGATCTCGGTCGACCACGGACGCACCCGCGCCTACGACCGGATCGAGGTCTCCTTCACCGTGGACGACGGGCACAGCCTGCCCGCGGCCGTCGAGGTGGCCGTCTGGGACGGCCGCACCTGGCGTACGGCGCGGGGGACGCGGACCGACTGGGCCACCGCCTCCGACGCGCCCACCGTCGTCACCTTCGACCGGCAGCGCGGCTCCCGGGTCCGCCTCACGCTGACCAGCCGCCACCCCGGTGAGACGCGGGGAGCGATCCGCGTCAGCCGCCTGGAGGCGCCCGCCGCCTGAGCCCTCGCATCGCGCTCCGGACGGGAACCGGTCGGGAAACCGGTCCCGTCCGGACCGTTGACTGTGTGTCATGTCTGCCACAAGCATGTCCTGCGACCGCATTTGGGAGCGCTCCCATTCCCGGCGAGCGCCACCTCCCCTGAGGAGCCCGGACGTGAAAAGACGCAGAACCGCGCTCGTCTCCCTGACGGCGCTGCTGGCGGCGGCCGTCACCGCGCTGCCCGCCGCACCGGCCGGCGCCGAGGAGACCGAGCAGGTCAGGAACGGCAGCTTCGACAACGGCACCGACTCCTGGTGGACGAGCAGCAACGTCACCGCGGCCGTGACCGACGGCCGGCTGTGCGCCGACGCCCCGGGCGGCACCGCCAACCGCTGGGACGCCGCTCTCGGCCAGAACGACGTCACCCTGGTGGCGGGGGAGTCGTACAAGTTCTCCTTCACCGCCACCGGTACGCCCGCCGACCACGTGGTCCGGGCGATCGTCGGTCTGTCGGTGTCCCCGTACGACACGTACTACGAGATCAGCCCCCAGCTGAGCGTCTCCGGCAACACCTACTCGTACACCTTCACCTCGCCCGTCGACACCACCCAGGGGCAGGTCGGCTTCCAGCTCGGCGGGACGCCCGACGCCTGGCGGTTCTGCGTGGACGACGTGTCGCTGCTGGGCGGTGTGGCACCGGAGCCGTACGTGCCGGACACCGGGCCGCGGGTGCGGGTCAACCAGGTCGCCTACCTGCCGTCCGGACCGAAGAACGCCACGCTCGTCACCGAGGCGGCCTCCCGCCTGCGCTGGCAGCTGAAGAACGACGCCGGACGGGTCGTCGCCGACGGCTGGAGCGTGCCGCGCGGCGTCGACGCCTCCTCCGGGCAGAACGTCCACTCGATCGACTTTGGCCGCTACAGGACACGTGGCGAGGGATACACCCTGGTCGCCGACGGCGAGACCAGCCGCCCCTTCGACATCGGCACCGCCGCCTACGAGCGACTGCGCCTGGACTCCGCGAAGTACTACTACACGCAGCGCAGCGGCATCGCGATCAACGACGAACTCCGCCCCGGCTACGGCCGCCCCGCCGGACACGTCGGCACGGCGCCGAACCAGGGCGACACCGAGGTGCCCTGCCGGCCCGGCGAGTGCGACTACACCCTGGACGTCTCCGGCGGCTGGTACGACGCGGGCGACCACGGCAAGTACGTGGTCAACGGCGGCATCTCCACCTGGGAGCTGCTGAGCACGTACGAGCGCTCGCTGCACGCCCGCACCGGGGAGCCCTCGAAGCTCGGCGACGGATCGCTCCGCATCCCCGAGAGCGGCAACAGGGTGCCGGACATCCTCGACGAGGCCCGCTGGGAGCTGGACTTCCTGCTGAAGATGCAGGTGCCGGACGGACAGCCGCTGGCGGGGATGGCCCACCACAAGATCCACGACGAGCAGTGGACCGGGCTGCCGCTGCTGCCCAGCGACGACCCGCAGAAGCGCGAGCTGCACCCGCCGACCACCGCGGCGACCCTCAACCTGGCGGCGACGGCCGCCCAGGCCGCCCGTCTGTACCGCCCCTACGACCGTGCGTTCGCCGCCGAGGCGCTCGACGCGGCCCGCACCGCCTGGAAGGCGGCGCTCGCCCACCCCGACCTGCTCGCCGACGAGAACGACGGCATAGGCGGCGGCGCCTACCCCGACGCCAAGGTCGCCGACGACTTCTACTGGGCCGCGGCCGAGCTGTACCTGACGACGGGGGAGCGGGACTTCAAGGAGTACGTGCTGAACTCCCCGGTGCACACGGCCGACGTCTTCGGGCCGGTCAGCTTCGACTGGGCGAGCACCGCGGCCCCCGCCCGCCTCGACCTGGCGACCGTCCCCAGCCGCCTCCCCGGCCGGGACAAGGTCCGCCGCTCCGTCGTGGAGGGCGCCGACGGCTACCTGGCCACGCTGAAGGCACACCCGTACGGCATGCCCTACGCCCCCGCCGGCAACGTCTACGACTGGGGCTCCAGCCACCAGGTCCTGAACAACGCCGTCGTCCTCGCCACCGCCTACGACATCACCGGCGGTTCCACGTACCGCGACGGCGCCGTCCAGAGCATGGACTACATCCTGGGCCGCAACGCGCTGAACATGTCCTACGTCACCGGATACGGCGAGGTCAACGCGCACAACCAGCACAGTCGCTGGTACGCCCACCAGCTCGACCCGAAGCTCCCCGCGCCGCCCGACGGCACCCTGTCCGGCGGTCCGAACTCGAACATCCAGGACCCCTACGCGCAGAGCAAACTCCAGGGCTGCGTCGGTCAGTTCTGCTTCATCGACGACATCCAGTCCTGGTCGACCAACGAGCACACGATCAACTGGAACGCCGCGCTGGCCCGGATGGTCTCGTTCGTGGCGGACCAGGGATGACCGGTTGACCCCGGCGCCCTGATCCCGGCGCCTCGCGCCCGAGGGCCGTGCCGCTTCCGCGGAGAAAGGCGGAATGCCGGTGCGGCCCTCTCGGCATGCCGGGGATTCTGACCATCTTTCAAAGGCGGCCGATGTTGTCCGGTCGCCTTGTTGACCATGAGTGGTTTGTGCGACAGTGAAGCACCCGTGCGGGGGGCAAAGGCCGGGTCTCGCACGCGCTTTGACGGGCCGGGTCAGATTTCGCCATGGCGAATTCACGCCTCCCGTGCCGCGTCCAAGAGGTACACACCAATCCGTGGGTCCTTTTCGGCGCTCGGAACTTCTGAGTCACCTGCGCGTGGGAAGGAACATCTCAGTGCCCACCCCCCACCCCCCTCGGCCCGCCCACCCGCCCACCGGCGGGGGTCCCGGGGAGTCCGACGAGTTGCTGGCCGCGCGACTGCGGGACGGCCCGGAGACGGAGGCCGCCCGGATCGCCGCGCTGCTCATGGCTCGCCACTGGCAGCCTGCGCACGACTACGCGGCCATCTGCCTCGCCACGTCGGCCCAGGTCGCCGCCATGGTCACCGCTGTAGCCTGGCGCCGGGTGCTGGACCGTCTGGCCCAGGGCGAACCCGCCACCGCGCTGCGTCCGCGCCTGCTGGTCGCCGTGCGCGACACGGTCCGCCAGTGGTCCGCCGACGACGCGATATCCGGCATCCTGCCGCAGTTGCTCAAACCGGCCGGCGGCCGCGGTATGCGGGCGGCGAAGTCCCTGACCCCGGAAAACCGCACGCTGGCGGCCCGGGCATTCGCCTCTCTTCCCGGACCGGCCCGTTGTTTGCTGTGGCACACGGAGGTCGAAGGGGAGCCCATAAGCGTCCCGGCGGGTCTGCTCGGCATGGATACCGACACCGCGTCGGCCACTCTCGAACAAGCGCGTGAGAAATTCCGCGAGGGATGTCTGCACGCCCACCGGCAGCTGGCGCCGAGCCAGGAGTGCCGCTTCCACAGCCGGCTGCTCGACGTCCCGATCCGCCGGGGTGGCGCCCTGCTGCCGGACGTGCGCAAGCACCTGGCGGACTGCCGTCACTGCCGGCATGCCGCCGATCAGCTCGGTCAGTTCGAGGGGGAGCTGGGCACGCTGATCGCCGAGTCGGTGCTCGGCTGGGGCGCCCGCCGCTATCTCGACTCCCGCCCGGCGCGCGCGACGCTCGGCACGCTGGCCAAGGGCGCCGCCCGGCATCGCGGCGCGCGCCCCGGGCTGCTGGCCCGGGTCCCGGTGCCCCTGCGCAGGACGCCGGTACGGCCGCGCTCGGGCCGGTCACTGCTCAGGCAGTTCGGCGCCGCGTCGGCCGGCGTGCTGGCCGTCGTGCTCGTGGTGAGCGTCTGGTCCTACGACGGCGGGGGCGCCGACCCGGCCGCCTCCACCAGCGCGGTCGACGGCGAGACGTCCGCGACGAGCCGCCCCCGGCCCCCCGGTACGGCCGGGATGCCCGCATCGGCCGACCCCGTACGGCTGCGCAACATCGCCGCGGACCTGTGCCTGGACGTGCGGGGCGAACCGAGGGCCGGGGCCGCCGCCCGGCTGGCGAAGTGCTCGCAGGCGTGGACCCAGCAGTGGACCCACGAGGAGGACGGGCTCCTGCGCAGCGTCGCCGATCCGGGGCTGTGCCTGGACTCGCGGGCGGACGCCGGCGTGGTCGTTCTCGGTACCTGCGCCGACGAGGGCACCGAGCGGGGCGACGACGTGCGCTACGACCTCACGCGCCAGGGGGAGCTGGTGCCGCGCGGCCAGAAGCTGCTGGCGCTCGCCACCACCACCCGCGCGCCGGACGCCGACGTCGTCGTCAAGGTGCACGACCGCTCCGACGACCAGCGCTGGAGCACCGAACCGGTCCCGGCGGCGGAGGGCTCCCTGTCGATCGCCCGCACCGACGCCCCGGGAGCGCGGGCCGTCGACCTGTCCGGTCACTGAGGGGCCCCGCACCGGGTGGCGCCGTCAGGGACGCGGCGGTCGGCGCCACCGCACCCTCACGCCGGGTCCTCGACGAGGTCGGCGGGCCCCGGCGTGGCCGGTGAGGCGTGTCCGGACAGGGCCAGGGTGAGGTCGAGTTCGGCGAGCAGGCAGCGGATCACGTGCTCGACACCGGCCTGTCCGTCCAGGCCGAGGCCGTAGGCGTAGGGACGGCCCAGGAGCACCGCCCGCGCACCGAGCGCGAGGGCCTTGAAGACGTCGTCGCCGGTACGGACGCCGCTGTCGAAGAGGACGGTCAGCCGGTCGCCGACCGCCTCCACCACCCGCGGCAGGGCGTCGGCCGCCGCGACGGAACCGGCCACCTGACGGCCGCCGTGGTTGGAGACGACCACGCCGTCCATCCCGGCGTCGGCGGCGAGCCGGGCGTCGTCCGGGTGCAGGACGCCCTTGAGGACGATCGGACCGTCCCAATTCTCGCGCAGGAACGCCAGGTCGGGCCAGGACTTGGCGGGATCGGAGAACATGCCGACGAAATGCATCACCGCCGCGTTCGGATCCTCGTGCACCGGCTTCGCCAGACCGGCCCGGAAGGCCGGGTCCGAGAAGTAGTTGGCGGTGCCCACCCCGTGCAGGAAGGGCAGGTACGCCTGGTCGAGGTCGCGCGGGCGCCAGGACAGCAGCGGCGTGTCCAGCGTGACGAACAGCGCGGTGTACCCGGCCGCCCGGGCGCGGCCCAGGAAGCTGCGCGCCACCTCGCGGTCCTTCGGCCAGTACAGCTGGAACCAGCGCTCGGCGTCCCCCATCGCCTCGGCGACCTGCTCCATGGGCGTGCTGGAGGCGGAGGACAGGATGTACGGCACACCCTGGGCGGCGGCGGCCCGGGCGGCGGCGGGCTCCGCGTCCGGGTGCATGATCGACAGGACGCCGACCGGAGCCAGCGCCAGCGGGGCGGGCAGGTCGCGGCCCAGGACCTCGACGCGCAGGTCGCGCTCGTGCACGTCCCGCAGCATGCGGGGGACGATCCGGCGCCTGTCCAGCGCCGCCCGGTTGGCCCGGGCGGTGCTGCCGTCACCGGCGCTTCCCGCGACGTAGCCGAAGGGGCCGGGGCCCAGGCGCCGCTCGGTCAGCTCCTCCAGCCGGGTCAGGTCGGTGGGCAGCCGCGGGACCGCGCCCGTCATGCCGTTCAGATAGATCTCGTACTGGAAATCCGCCCAGTGCTTCGGCATCCCGGGTCCGCCTCTCCTCGTCGGGCTCGCGCTGCCGGCACCCTACCCGCGGGTACGAAGGGGCGGCCGTCGGGGTCGACGGGTCTGTTTCAGGAGTGTTTCCGGCCTATTGGCGAAGAGGTGGATCACGCCATTCGGCCAGTTCTGATCTCAATAATCGATCAAGAAACGCGCAGATCCGGACTTGGAACGTTCTAATTCCGTGACTTCACGCCACTGATTGAATACCCAAGGTTACCGAAATCCATGGGGTCGAGATGAGTTTCGGTGCCGGACTCGGCAGACTCGCGCTCGCCGTTCCGGCACCGACCGAGCCGGGCCGGCACCACCCTCGAAACGAGCGGAAGGATGCACACAATGCGGAACACCGCGCGCTGGGCAGCGACTCTGGGCCTGACGGCCACCGCCGTCTGCGGGCCCCTCGCCGGGGCCTCCCTTGCCTCCCCGGCCCATGCCCCCGCGTCGCTCTACGCCCCCTCGGCCCTGGTGCTGACGGTGGGACACGGAGAGAGCGCTGCCACTGCCGCACCCCTGCGGGCGGTCACCCTGACCTGCGCCCCGACGGCTTCCGGAACCCACCCCGCGGCCATCGCGGCCTGCGCGGAACTGCGCGCCGCGGGCGGGGACCCGAGCGTCCTCGCCGCCGAGGACTCGGTGATGTGCACCCGGGAGTACGCCCCCGTGGTCGTCACCGTCGAGGGGGTCTGGCAGGGCCGGCGCCTCTCCTACGAGCGCACCTTCGCCAACGAGTGCGTGAAGAACGCGGGAAGCGAGAGCGTCTTCACGTTCTGAGGGACCGGGACCGCCCGGACCGTGCGGTGTGACCGGCGGCTCGCCACTGGGGAGTGCGAGCGCCGCCGCACGGGTCCCGCGGCCCCGCACCGGGGGCGGCGGACGGAGTGGGGCCGTCCGCCGTCCTCCCGGTTCAGGCGCCGCCGGGTCACTCCTGGCCGGCGCGCCCCTCGGCGGACCCGGCCGACCTGGCCCGGTGGCTCGTGTCGCACCAGGGATAACGCCGGCTGCGGCGGCAGGTGCACAGTGCCACCCGGAAACGGTCGGAGGACACCGTCGTACCGTCCTCCAGCTCCACCTCCACCGGCCCCTCCACCAGCAGGGGCCCCCGGCGCTGCATCTTGATCCGGCGCGGGGCCTGAGGCGGGCCGGGGGTGTCAGGGGTGTCAGGGGTGTCAGACGGGGAGTTCGGCACGGACCACCACCAGCTCTTCCTCGTACTCGGCCATGGACAGCAGCCCGCGCTGGCGCAGCCAGCGCTCCCGGCCGCGCAGCACGGGACCGAACGCGATCCGCCGGCGCCGGGTCACCGCGGCCTTCATGCCCGCCTCGCGCAACAGGGCCTCGGTCCTCGCGGGATCGCTGAGCGCCGACTGCACGAGCAGCAGCACGCCTCCGGGGCGCAGCAGGCCGGGCACCTCCCGGCAGATCCGGTCCAGGACCATGCGGCCGTCGTGGCCGGCGTCCCAGGCCCGGGCGGCACCGCGCGGCCGGCGGCCACCCCCCGGCGCCGGAACGTACGGCGGGTTCGCCAGCACCAGGTCGAAGGACTCACCGCGGACCGGCGTGAAGAGGTTGCCGTGCCGGACACGGATCCGCAGCCCGGCCCGGGCGGCGTTGAGCCGCGCGGCGCACACCGCGCGCCAGGACACGTCCACGGCGGTCACCCGGCCGCCCCGCCGGGCCGCGGCCAGGGCGAGCGCGCCCGTGCCGGTGCCCACGTCGAGCACGGCCGCGCCCGGCGGGAGCGACTCGTCGGACAGTGCCCCGACCAGCAGGGCGGTGTCCTCCTGGGGGGCGTAGACGCCCGGTAGCACCATGAAATTCACGGACCCCAGGTACCCCGGCCGTCACGGAATATGGGCGATTTCCTCACGTACCCGCGACGTGGCCGGCAGCGGCGTGCGCAGGGACGACCGTCCCGCCCGCCAGTCGGCGAGCAGCCGGTCACCGAAGCGGTCCTCGACGAATCCGGTGGCGTCGATGCCGAACACGACGTCCGGCGCGAGCCACGGCTCCTGCTCGAGGAGGCCGTCGATGACCTCGTGCCGCACGATCTGCTCGTGGACCGCGTCGGCCTCGACGTGCTCGTCGTAGAAGTGCTCGGCGGCCGGGCCCGCACCCGTACGGCGCATCGCCTCGGCGAGCCGCCGGGAGCCGGGTGACGAGGTGATCTCCACCGCCGCGAAATGCCCCACCAGCGCGCCGCGCAGGGCACGGTGCAGCCCGAACAGGGACATCATGTTCACTGTGGCCAGGCACTCGGCCGAAGCCGCGTCGAGGTGGCGCCCGTACGTCGTGTCCAGGTCCAGATCCGTCATCAGGTCGGCGAACAGACGGGCGTGCACCCGGTCGGCGCGGCCACCGCCGTACTCGTCGAACTCCACCGCCGCCATCGCCGCCTTCGAGCGGCCCCACAGCCGCGGCAGCACCCAGGCGTGCGGGTCGGCCTCCTTCAGGTGGTACAGGGAACGCTGGGCCGCGTACTCGCGCAGCTGCCACAACTCGCCCTCGTCCCGGAGGAAGTGGCTGACACCCTCACCGAGGACGGGCTCGACGAGCAGCGCCCCCACCGCGTCCTCCACACTGTCGTGCACGGGGGTGTCGGCCCGAAGGGCGGCCAGGAAACGCCGCTCGAGCCCGGCCCGGGTGCGCAGCAGGTCCGGGTCCCACTCCAGGTCGGGCGGGACACCGGCGAAGCCCCGGTAGTGCAGCTCGTAGCACTGGTACAGGGCCAGCTGCAGGTCGTCGCCGTAGACCGGTGCGGCGGCGACGGCCTCGGGGGCCGGCAGCGGGCCCGTTCCCAGCAGATGTGCGGCGACTGCCTCGGAGACCGGTCCCCGGGGCGCCGGCAGTCGTGGTCCTTCGCGGTCGAACTCCATGCGCCGCGAGTACCCGGACACCGCCGCCGCACCCCCGGCCGCGCCGAGCGGTGCGTCACTCGCCCTCGGCGTCCTCCTGGGCGCCGGTGTTCGGTGAGGTGGCGTCGCCGGCCTCGCCCCGGTGCCCCTTCTCGTCGGACTCCGCGTCGCGGGGCCTGGCGTTCTCCACCTCGCGCAGGACCTCCTCGACGGCGGTCCGGGGCTGCTCGTGGTCGTGCTCACCGTTGTGGGACACGAAGTGCTCCTCTTCTTGTAGGTGCTTCCGGGTTTCTCTTGTCGTGCCGGTGGTGCCGGCTCTTGCCGGCCGTCAGGGTTTCCGAAGGTCAGCCGGACGTGGACGCGAGCCGCAGTGGCGCCGGTGCCGGGGGTGCGGCCTCGTCGCTGCGGCGGACGACCTCGGCCCACCAGGAAGGGCCGTCCTCGATGTGGCGCAACAGGACGCCCTCCCGGATCGCCCAGGGGCAGAGCGCCACCGAGTCGAGACCGGTCAGCTTCATCGCAGTGTGGCCCACGACGGCGCCGGCCAGGCTCTGTGCCGCGCGCGGCGCCGATATGCCGGGCAGCAGGGCCCGCTCGGGCGCGGACAGGGCGGCCAGCCGGGTGACCGCGTCCCCCAGGTCCGAGCAGCGCATCCGGCGCTCCGTGAAGGGCCCGTGCCGACCGGGCGGGGCCCCGCACAGCCGCCCCAGCTGCTGGAAGGTGCGCGAGGTGGCCACGGCGGTGCGCGGTCCCTCCCAGCGGATCCGTGCCGCCGCGTCCCGCAGCTGGTGGCGGACCCTGCGGCGCAGCGCCCGCACCTGGTCCGGCGACGCCGGGCCCTGGCCGCCCGCCAGGAACTCGTGGGTCAGCCGGGCCGCCCCCAGCGGCAGGGAGGCCACGAAGCCCGGCAGCCGGCCGCGTCCGAACGCGACCTCCAGCGATCCGCCGCCTATGTCGAGCAGGGCGAGCGGACCCGCCCGCCAGCCCATCCAGCGCCGTGCCCCGAGGAACGTCAGCTCCGCCTCGACCTCGCCGGGCAGGGTGCACAGCGGCACCCCGGTGCGGTCCCGGACGGTGCGCAGCACCTCACGCCGGTTCGGCGCGGCGCGCACCACGGCGGTCGCGAAGGCCAGCGATCCCGACGCACCCCACCGGTCCGCCGTCCTGCTCGCGTCGGCGACCGCCGACACCAGCCGCTCCACGGCCTCCTCGGGGACCGGACCGCCCGGCCTCACCTGCTCCGACAGGCGCAGCCGCCACTTCGCGGTGTGCACCGGCAGCGGGACCCCGCCCTCGGCGTCCGCCACCATGAGCCGGACCGTGTTCGACCCCACATCCACCAAGCTGATCCGCATAAGGGCAACAGGTACCCAGGTGAGCGCCGGTCAGGCCAGCTGTCGCCGCACCAGCTCGTGCAACCGGCCACCGGTGTCGGCGAGCAGCTCGGCCGGCGAGCCCTGCTGGGCGACCTTGCCGTCCTCCATCACGATCACGCGGTCGGCGTCCAGCACCGTGGACAGGCGGTGCGCGATCACGACGCGGCTGGCGTTGAGCGCCTTGGTGGACTCGATCACCGTGCGCTGCGTCTCGTTGTCCAGAGCGCTGGTGGCCTCGTCGAAGAAGAGGATGCGCGGCCGGCGGATCAGCGCCTGTGCGATCATCAACCGCTGCCGCTGCCCGCCGGAGACCGCTCCGCCGCCCGACACGATGGTGTGCAGGCCCATCGGCATCCGCTTGATGTCCTCGGCCAGTCCCGCCATCTCGGCCGCGGCCATCGCCTCCTCGGGCGTGTACGGCTCGGTTCCGCAGATGACGTCCAGGATCGAGCCGGTGAACGGCTGCGCGTGCTGGAGCACCACCCCGCACTGCCTGCGCACCGCCGACCGGTCGAGCGCGGCCAGGTCCTGACCGTCGTACAGGACGCTGCCCGACAGCGGCCGGTCGAAGCCGATGAGCAGCCGCAGCAGCGTCGACTTGCCGCAGCCGCTGGGGCCGACGACCGCCACGAACTCGCCGGGACGCACCTCGAAGGACACGTCGTCCAGGACCAGCGGCCCGTCGTCGGTGTACCGGAACGACAGCCGACGCGCCTCGATGGCCCCCGACAGCGGTCCCGGCCGCGTGCTCGCCGTCCGCACCTCGGGCGTGGCGTCCAGCACCGGCCGGATCTCCTCGAACAGCGGCAGCGCCGCCACTCCCGACACGAAGGCGCCGGTCAGCTGGGTGACCGAGGTCAGCAGCATCGTCACCGACGCGTTGAAGGTGAGGAACTCGGCCGCCGACATCGAACCGCGCGCCGGACCGGCCAGCAGCATGAACATCAGCAGCGTGCACAGCGGCAGGTACACCGCGCCGAGAACGGCGTTCAGGTTCTTGACCCGGCCGGCCCGCTGTTGCAGCTCACGGCTGTGCGCGAACCGCTCCGCCCACGCCGCGTAGGCGTAGTTCTCGGCCGCCGCCACCCGCAGCTTGGGCAGTCCGCGCAGCGTCTGGAACGCCTGGTTGTTCAGCTTGTTGGTGAGCTTGACCAGCCGCCGCTGCCAGCGCACCTGCCACAGCCCGAGCCCCAGGAAGACCCCGGCGACGACCACCAGCATGCCGATCGCCGCGAGCGCCATCGGCACGCTGTACCAGAACAGCAGGACCAGGTTCACCGCTCCGACGGTGACCGACTGGGCCACCGTCGGCCCGACCCCCGCCAGCAGTCTGCGGATCGCGCTGATGCCCATGGCCGCGCTCGCCAGTTCACCGGTGGAGCGCTCGGTGAAGAACTTCGTCGGCAACCGCAGCAGCCGGTCCCAGACGGCGGGTTGCAGTGTCGCCTCGATGCGGCCCTCCAGGCGCAGCATGGTGAGGTTCTGCAACAGCATGAAGGCCGCCGCGACGACGCTGCTCAGCATCACCGCGAGGCACACCTGGACGATCAGCCCCGTCTGCGCCTTCGGCACGAACTCGCCGAGCACCTTGCCCGTCGCGATCGGCACTAGCGCGCCGAGGCCCACTGTCACCAGACCGGCGAGCAACAGGCCCGTCAGATCCCCGCGGGTGCCGGTCAGGCAGAACCGCAGCAGCCTCAGCGGACCGAGCCGCCGCTCCGGCAGCGGCCGGTAGAACATCACCGCGCGCGGCTCGAACTCCCCGGCGTTGGCCTTCTCCACCGGCGTCTCGCGCCCGGTCGCCGGATGCACGGCCACATAGCCCCCGCGCCGCCACAGCAGCGCCACCGGCGCCCCCGACAGGGTGCGGTGCCCGACCAGCGGCCCGACGTCGTCGCGCCACCAGCGGTCCTCCAGCCGTACGGACCTGGTGCGCACGCGTGAGGCGAGCGCGATGCGCTCCACCGGGTCGAGCCGCTCGCTCTCCGTGCCGCCCACGGCCGGTTCGGCCAGCGGTATCCCGGCGGCGCGCGCGACCAGCTTGCAGGCCGCGTACGTGGCGTCCGCGTCGGCGGCCGTGGTGCGCTGCGCCGACCGCTTGCCGATGGAGGCCAGCAGCGTCCGGTCGGCCTGTGCGCGTACCGCCTCACCGGCCTTGATACCGGCGGCGGTCCGGGTCTCGTGGGTGCGCTCCAGCTGTTCGATCCAGCGGTCCAGGGTGGTCAGCAGCCGGTACTGCTGGTCGACCATGCTCTGCCACAGCGCCGGGTCCATCAGCAGGTCGGCGGCCGCCTCCTCGCCGTAGACCGCCCCGTACTGCACGCTGCCGGGCGGCACCTGCATCCAGAACACGTCGTCGTCGGTGGGCGCACCCGCCCGCTCGCCGGCCATCGGCGCCTGGAAGAGGACGGTCAGGCCGCGGCCCACGCCGAGCGCGAGGGCGTACTCCAGCGGGCTCGTCGTCGGCGGCACGTACTGCGGGTTGCCGTAGGCGTCGTACGACCAGGTCTGGGTGTGCGCCGGCTGGTACAGCTCGCGCAGGGCGATGCGGTGCACCACGCAGTCCCGCAGCGGCCGCGCCACCAGCGTGTGCTGCGGCCCGGACACCGGACCCAGCAGCACCGAGCCGGCCTCCAGGCGTCCCAGATGGTGCCAGTGGCCCTGCTCCTGCGCGTCGACGGCGAACAGGTCCACCGCGCCCGACACCACGAGCCACAGCACCTGCGGCCCCTCCAGGTCGAGCCGGTTGAACCCGGCGCAGTCGACGCGCGTACCCAGCGAGCCGAGCGCCCCCAGGACCAGGTCGCCCTGCCCCTCCTGCACGGTCGTCATCTCACCGCTCCCTGACCAGCGCCGCGTACGCGCCACCGCGCGCCACCAGCTCCTCGTGCCGCCCGCGCTCCACCACCGTGCCGTGCTCCAGGACGACGATCTCGTCGCTGTCCCGCACGGTGCTGAGCCGGTGCGCGATCACCACACAGGCGCAGCCGCGCCGGCGCAGGTTGTCCATGACCACCAGTTCGGTCTCCGCGTCCAGCGCGCTGGTCACCTCGTCCAGGACCAGGATGCTGGGCCGGCGCACCAGGGCCCGGGCGATCTCCAGACGCTGGCGCTGACCGCCGGAGAAATTGCGGCCGTCCTGCTCGACCGGGCTGTGCAGGCCGCCCGGCCTGCGCATCACCACGTCGTACAGCGCCGCGTCCTTCAGCGCGTCCACCACGGCGTCGTCGGGGATCGACGGGTCCCACAGCGCCACGTTGTCGCGCACCGAGCCCTCGAACAGGAACACGTCCTGGTCGACGAAGGAGACGGAGGACGCCAGCGCCCCGCGCGGAATGTCGTCGAGCCGCTGCCCGTCGACGCGGATCACCCCGTCCCAGGGCGCGTAGAGCCCGGAGATCAGCCGGGACACCGTCGACTTGCCGCTGCCCGAGCCGCCCACCAGCGCCACCTGCTGACCCGGGCCGACGGTCAGGTCGAATCCGGTGAGCAGCGGCTTGTCGAGCGGGTTGTAGCCGAAGGAGACGTTCTGCAGCTCCACGTGACCGTGCAGCCGGCGCGTGGAGTCGGCGCCGCCGGGGCGGTCGTAGAGCGGGTCCGCCCGGAAGTTCTCCACGTCCTTCAGCCGGGCCACGTCGGCCGCGAAGTCCTGGATGCGGCCCGCGACGCCGTTCAGCCGGGTCAGCGGGGCGGTGAAGCGGACCACCAGCGCCTGGAAGGCGACGAGCAGACCGACCGAGATGTGGCCCTCGACCGCGCGCATCCCGCCGATCCACAGGATCAGCGCGCTGTTCAGCGTCGCGAGCGTCGGCGCGACCACGCCCAGCCAGGCGCTCGGCACCCCGAGCCGCTGCTGCTCCTCCAGGGTGGTGGCGTGCTGGCCGGCCCACTTGCGGAAGTAGCCGTCCTCGCCGCCGGTCGCCTTCATCGTCTCGATCAGCTGGAGGCCGGTGTACGCGGTGTTGGTCAGCCTGGCCGTGTCCGCGCGCAGCTTCGCCGTACGGGTCGCGCGCAGCCGGATGACGATCCGCATCGCGAGGATGTTGAGCAGCGCCACACCGACGCCGACGAAGGTGAGCTGCGGGTCGTACGTGTACAGCAGCACGGCGTACAGGACGACCACGATCGCGTCCACGCCGGCCGCGGCGAGGTCGCGGGCCAGCGTCTCGGCGACGGCGTCGTTGGACTGGAGCCGCTGCACCAGGTCGGCCGGGCTGCGCTGGGAGAAGAAGGTCACCGGCAGCCGCAGCAGGTGCCGCAGGAAGCGGGCGCTGGAAAGGGTCGAGGAGATGATGCGGCCGTGCAGCAGGTTCGCCTGCTGGAGCCAGGTCAGCACCACGGTGAGCAGCACACAGGCGCCCATCGACGCGAACAGCACGCCGAGCAGCGAGGTCTGCCTGCCGATCAGGAACATGTCGATGTAGGTGCGGCTGAGCGCCGGCACCGCCGCGCCGACCGCCACCAGCAGCAGGCTCGCGAGCACGGCCGCGGGCAGCGTGCCCGCGGTACCGCGCAGCCGGGCCGGCATCGCACCGAGCACACCGGGCTTGCGTCCGCCGCGGGTGAAGCCCTCACCTGGCTCCATCGTCAGCACGACGCCGGTGAAGGACCCGTCGAAGTCCTCCAGGGACACGAACCGGCGGCCCTTGCCGGGGTCGTTGATGAACACCCCGCGCCGCCCGAACCGGCGGCCCATGCCGTCGTAGACGACGTAGTGGTTGAACTCCCAGAACAGGATGGCCGGTGCCGTCACCTCGGCGAGGGCGGCCAGGTCCATCTGCATGCCCTTGGCGGTGAAGCCGTAACCGCGCGCCGCCTTCAGCAGGTTGCTGGCGCGCGACCCGTCCCGGGAGACGCCGCAGGCGATGCGCAGCTCCTCCAGCGGGACGTGGCGGCCGTAGTGCCCCAGCACCATCGCGAGTGAGGCGGCACCGCACTCGACGGCCTCCATCTGGAGCACGGTGGGCGTACGGACGGTCTTCGCGCGGCTCTTGGGCACGCTGCGCCTCGGCGGGGCGGCGCGGCGTCTGCCCCGGGTCTCCTGTGCGGTGCTCACGGCAGCAGCCAATCGACGGGACGCTGGTCGGCCAGCCGGATCGAGCCCGACGCCAGAGTCATGGAAGTCAGTGCGAACGGCGGCCCGTCCGCCGAGGACCAGTCGTAGCCGCTCTTCGTGGACCGGGAGACGGCCAGCCGCACCGTCACGGCCACCGGCCTGCCGTCCTCGGTGAACTGCTCGCCGAGCTGGCTGTCGCCGAGGAACGCGCCGATGGTCTGCGCCGACTGGGCCGAGCGGTCCACGGACTGCACCGTGCCGTGCAGCACGCCGTACTGCTGGGTCGGCACCGACTGGACGGTCAGGTCGACGGAGGCGTGCGCGGGGATGGCCGCGGCGTTCTCGGCGGGGACGTACACGGTGGCGTAGAGGGGGTCGTCGGTGTGGGCGACCTTCTCCACCGAGGCGACGTTCGCGCCGGTACTGATGATCTGCCCGACGGTGGCCGCGAGCGCGCTGACCCGGCCGGCGTCGACCGTGCGGACCACGCTCTCGCCGTCGGCGGTACGGACCTTCAGCACCGGGGCGTCGGCGGCCAGGCGCTGACCCGGGCGCGCCAGGACCGCGGTGACCTGCCCCGAGACGGGACTCTGCAACAGATAACTGCCCTGCCCGTGGGTGAGGATGGCGGGGGCGGAGACCGTGGAGGTCACCGAGCCGCCCACGGCCCACACGGACGCGGCGGCCATCGCGACCACCGTGACGGACAGCACCAGCCAGCCCTGGGGACGGGCGAAACGCACCGGGAGATCGAGTTCCTCCGGTGACTGGAGTTTTGCGAGGGCCTGTTGGCGGAACTGCACGCTGACGTATCCAGGGCTCGGTGGAGAACGGCCGAACAACGCCATCGGCCGAAGCGGGAGCGGCCGAAGGACGAGAACGGCCGAAAAGCCCCGGAGCCTGGGCGGCTCCGGGACTCAGCGACGCAAGGGCGCGATCAGAGACCGGCGACCAGGTTGGTGACCGGGGCCGTGTTCAGGCCGGTGGCACCCTCGACGGTACCGACGACCGTGTTGAGCAGGCCGGAGACCGGGGCGATGCCGTCCACCAGGCCGGTGACGGTGCCGACGGCGTTCACGTTCAGGCCGCCGGAGACGTTGTCGAGGTCGGCGTCGGAGATCTCGACGGTCTCAACCTGGGGGGTGGAGTTCATGATGGAACTTCCCTTCGTATAGCCATTTTCACAAGGGGGGAGCGGCCCCCTCTGGGGACAGATGACGGCCGCGACCGCGGACGCCGGGCGGCCCGTTTCCCGAGCCCTCCGCGGCCCCCGCGGTGCGATGGATCAAAGCACGCGGCCGGTGCGGGCTTCCAATCAATCACCCCTCCCACCAGCGCACTTGCGACGCCCGGGCGCCCAAGCGTGCAGGAAGGCGCACGCCTTCGCGGCGACTTCTTCACACCGCGCGCGGCATCGCGGCGCACGACCCTTTGCCCGAACGCGTGCGATTGGGACACTCCCGCCGCAAAGGCGCGCGGGCCGCCGTCGGCTTGTGCAGAAGATCCGGCGGGGGTGACCGGGTTGGGCATTCGATGTGCAGATTCGCTGAAGCGGTCATTCCGCTCCGTGTTCGGGACAGTGCGTCGCCGGTCGAACGCGGAGGGTGCCGACGGGTGTCGCGTCGCCGTGCGGGACAGCGCGTGAACGGGGCGCGATCCGACGGTCCGTCTGAACGCCCTGCCCGGCCCGTGCGTACCAACAGCCGTCCAGGCGCCCCCCATCCGATGCCGGACCGTGGACACGGACCCCGGTCCCAGGAGGTCGAGCAGGTTGAGTCACAAGCGAATCCCCAAGCGCAGGGCCGCGATGGCGGCGGGCGGAGTGGTGGCGCTCGGCGCGGCCGCGGTCCTGCTGCCGAACGCCAACGCCTCGCAGGACGGCGGGTCCCCGGACGCCGCGCCGGCGCCCAGGACCCTCAAGGCGGCGGACGCGTCGGATCTCGCCTCACGGCTGGCCGGCCTGCTCGGCGACACCTTCGCCGGCTCCTACTACGACCCCGGCGCCCGGCAGCTCGTCGTCAACGTCGTCCCGGGTGACAACGACCAGGTCGTCGTGGAGGCGAAGGAGGCGGGGGCGGCGGTCCGCGAGGTCGACAACAGCATGGGTGAGCTGAAGAGCGGCGCGCAGACCCTGAAGTCCAGGGCGAGCATTCCGGGCACCTCGTGGGCGATCGACCCGCGCACCAACAAGATTCTGGTGACCGCCGACAGCACCGTCACAGGCGACCGCTGGGACCGGCTGGAGTCCACCGTCGAGGGCCTCGGCTCCGGCATGGCGACCGTCAGGAAGTCCGCCGGCACCTTCAAGACCTTCGTCTCGGGCGGCGACGCCATCTTCGGCGGCGGAGCACGCTGCTCGCTCGGCTTCAACGTCACCGCGGGAGACGGCTCGCCCGCCTTCCTGACGGCCGGTCACTGCGGGGTCGCGGCCGACCAGTGGTCCGACGCGCAGGGCGGGCAGCCGATCGCCACCGTCGACCAGGCCGTCTTCCCCGGCGAGGGCGACTTCGCGCTCGTCAGGTACGACGACCCCGCGACCCAGGCCCCCAGCGAGGTCGACCTGGGCGACCGGACAGTGGCGATCAGCCGGGCCGCGGAGGCGGCGGTCGGGCAGCAGGTCTTCCGCATGGGCAGCACGACCGGACTGGCCGACGGCCAGGTCCTCGGCCTGGACGCCACCGTCAACTACCCCGAGGGCACGGTCACGGGCCTCATACAGACCGACGTCTGCGCCGAGCCGGGAGACAGCGGCGGCTCCCTGTTCACCCAGGACGGCCTCGCGGTCGGACTGACCTCCGGCGGCAGCGGCGACTGCACGGCCGGCGGCGAGACCTTCTTCCAGCCGGTCACCACCGCCCTGGAGGCGGTCGGCGCCACTCTGGGCGGCGAGGGCGCCGGCGCCGGTGACGCGGGTGGCGCTGGTGACGCCGGTGACGTCTCCGGAGCCGACGGTTCGGGCGCCGCCGGTTCCGGTGCCGACGCCGGCGGCGCGGCTGACGGCGCGGCTGACGGCAGCGGCGCCGACGACGGTGACGCGTCCGACGGCTCGGGCCTGGAAGGCTCGGACGGCTCGCATCCGACGGGCTGACGGCTGACGACTGACGGCTGACGCCCGACGCCCGACGGCACGGGCGTGGACGGTTCGGGCGGCTCGGGTCCGCAGGGCTGACGTCCGGCGGGCTCGACACAGGCCCACCCCCGGACCGTCGTCCCCCCGGGTTCCGCGGCCCCGGTCCGCGTCCGCCCGCGGGCCGGCGCCCGTCCCCCGATGGGGCCGGGCAGCGGTCCGGGCTCGGACGCCTCGGGTCCGACGGGCTGACGCCCGGCGGGCTCGACACAGCCCCGCCCTTGGACAGTCGTCCCGTCCCCCCGGGGTTCCGCGCCCCCCGGTCCGCGTCCGCTCTCGGACCGGCGTCCGCCCCCCGGGGAGGCGCCCGACCCCCGACAGGACCGGGCAGCGGTCCGTCGGGACGTGGGCGGGCGGACGGAGGTACCCGCCGCGCAAGGGACGTCGTCCCGCAGTCGTGTCCCCTCCCGCACCCACCGGAAGCCCCGGACTCCGCACGGCGCCGCGAAGAGCCTCCCCGCACCCCGCACGCTCCTGATCGCCGGTACTCGATCCGCAGGGGCTGCGCAGATGCCCCATAAGCGCTGTAATGGCGACGTGGTCGAAGAGGGCACTGCGGAACGCGGACCGAGGACGCTGCGTGCCGAGGGCGCCCTGAAGGCGATCGCGGCCGGTCCGCGGCCCCAGGAGCGGTCACGCGGGATCCTCGAACAGGCGCTGGTCTTCGCGGGTGCCTCCCTCGCCGCGCTCTACACGCCGGGCGACGACCGCGAGCTGCTCTGCCTCGTCGAGTCGGCCGGTGTGCCGCGCACCCTGTACGGCGTGCGCGACAGCTATCCCGCGGACGGCGGCTCCCCGGTCGCAGACGCGCACCGCACCGGTGAGACGGTGTGGATCGGGCCGGAGGAGTTCGCCGGATCGGCGGAGTCGCGGCACGTGCCGTCGAGCGGCTTCTCGCTGGCCGTCCTGCCCGTGGGCGGGGACGGCGGCGGCTGTCTCCTCGCCCTGACCGAGCGCCCGGACGGGTTCGACGCCGACGACCGCGCGTGCCTGGCCCTGATCGCCGAGGCCCTGACCTGCCCCGCTCCCGCAGAACCGGCCGAGCCGGCCGAGGCCGGTCCGCTCCAGCCGGACGCCTTCACCCTGGCCATGGACACCGGCCGGGCCGAGGTGGGGGACGACATCCTGCGCCTGTTCGGCCTCGCCCCCGGTGAATTCGACGGCAAGGTCGAGACGCTGCTCGGTCTCACCGTGCCGGAGGACCTGCCGTCGCTGATGTCGGTGACCGAGTCCGACCACATGAGCATCGGCGAACGCGAGCTGGAGTTCCGGGTGCTGCAGCCCACCGGCCCGCCGAAGTGGCTCCGGCTCAGCGGGCGCCTGCTGCCCGGCGGCGACGGCCGGCCCGCCCGCCTGGTCGGCACCGTCGCCGACGCCTCCACCCTGCGCCCGGACGTCACCGACGTCGCCCGCGTCCAGCGCCTCGCCGCCGCGCTCGCCACCGCCGGGACCGTCCGCGACGTCAGTCAGGCCGTCGTCGCCGCCCTGCGCAGGCCGTTGCGCGCCGACCGGATCGCGCTGGCCGAGGTGGAGAACGACCGGCTCGTCGTCACCGTCCTCGATCCGCCGGAGCCCGAGTCCTGGCCCGAGCTGTGGCGGCTGGAGTGGCGCACCGAGTGGCCGGACGCGCCGGTACGGGCCATGCCCACCCTCGCCGCCGCGCTGCGTGAGGGACGCGCCCGGATCTGGCCCGCGGGCACCGGCGACCTGGAGCCCGCCCTCGCCGACGTCGGCCCCGGCGGCCTGGCCGTACTGCCGCTGCCCGCGGGCGGCCGCATGGCCGGAGCCTGCCTGATCGGCTGGGACGCCCCGCACGACTTCGGCCCCGACGAGCGCGCCCTGCTCACCGCCTCCGCGGGCCTCGCCGGGCAGGCCCTGATGCGCGCCCACGCCTTCGACGCCGAGCACGAACTGGTCGGCATGCTCCAGCGCCAGCTGCTGCCGCGCCGGCTGCCGAAGCTGCCCGGCGCGGTGGCCGTCGCCCGCTACCTGCCCAGCACGGCGGGGCTGGAGCTGGGCGGCGACTGGTACGACGTGATCCCGCTGCCCGACCACCACGTCGCCCTCGTCATCGGCGACGTCCAGGGCCACAGCGCCGGCGCGGCCACCCTGATGGGCCAGATGCGCACGGCCCTGCGCGCCTACGCCGTCGAGGGCCACCCGCCGGACGTCGTGGTGTCCCACGCCAACCGGCTGCTGACGGGCATGGAGACCGACCTCTTCGCCACCTGCGTCTACGTCGACCTCGACATGGAGGAGGGCTCCGCCTGGTGCGTGCGGGCCGGGCACCTGCCGCCGGTGCTGCGCCACCCCGACGGCAGTACGGAGATCGCGGAAGTCGAGGGCGGCCCGCCGCTCGGCGTGGTGACACAGGCCGACTTCCCGATGAGCCCGCTGCGGCTGCGGCCCGGCACGCTGATCGCCCTGACCACGGACGGTCTCGTGGAGTCGCCGGAGTCCGACATCGACGAGGGCATGGACCGGTTCGCCCACGCGCTGGCCGTGTCCGATCCCGCGCACCTCGGGCTCGTCGCCGACGCCCTGCTCGGAAACGCCCGCCGCAACGACGACGTCGCCCTTCTCCTGGTGCGCTACGACGGGATGTCCCTGCGTCCGCTGCGGGAGAGCTGGTCGGTGTGGCGGCTGCCCGAGGCGGTGCGGCACGCCCGCCGCTTCACCCGGCGCACCCTGCGCTCCTGGGGCGTACCCGACGACGACATCGACGGCGTGCTGCTGATCGTCTCCGAACTGGTCACCAACGCCCTGGTGCACACCGACGGCAAGGTGCGCCTCGACCTCACCCTGATCGGCGGGCGCCTGCGCGTCGCGGTCGCCGATGCCTCGCCGCGCACGCCCGCCAAGCCGACCAGTATCGGCTGGGAGGCCACCGGCGGACGCGGCATCCTCCTCGTCGAGGCGATGTCGGCGGCCTGGGGGACGCTGCCGGTCAGCGGAGGCAAGCAGGTCTGGAGCGAGATCCCGCTGCGCGGCGTCTGAGCGCTCGACCGCAGTCCTGCCCCTGAGTGCGAGAGCTCACAGGGGTCCGGGGTTTCGCGGCGCCCCGCGAGGGGACCCGCCAGGGCGAGCGCACCAGGGCAGGGACGACGACGTCGAGGCCCGGGCGCGGCAACCGCGGAACCAGAGGGAAGATGATATTCGTGACCACGGACACCAGCGGCGAACCCGCCGTCCGCAGGCTGGAGACCGGCTGGTCAAAGGCCCGCCGCCTGCGGAGCAGGGACGCGATGCGTACCTGTGTACCCGCCGTCGAGGACGGCGCGGCCCCCCGCGCACCGCAAGCGGGCCAGGAGTCGAACATAGTCCGGGGCGAGGACTGAGCGAGCCCCGAGGGCGGCGACACCGCCCAGCGCGCCGGCCTCGTTGCCGGCGCGGTGCGCGTTCCGGGGCCGGTCACGCCGGGCGCGGGGAGCGCGGGTAGCGTCGGCACGCACCGCCCCCGACCGCAGCAAGGCACGGAACCGCTCATGAACATCCTGGTCACCGGCGCCGCCGGATTCATCGGCTCCCGGTACGTGCACGCGCTCCTCGCCTCCGACGGCCCCGGGGCCCCGAGGATCACGGTGCTGGACGCGCTGACCTACGCGGGCACCACGGCCAACCTGGAACTCGGCCATCCGCGCCTGGAGTTCGTGCACGGTGACATCCGCGACGCGGTGCTCGTCGACAAGCTGACGTCCGAGGCCGACCAGGTGGTGCACTTCGCCGCCGAGTCCCACGTGGACCGCTCGATCCACGCCGCGTCCGACTTCGTCCTGACCAATGTCGTCGGCACCCAGAACCTGCTGGACGCGGCCCTGCGCCACGGCGTCGAACCGTTCGTGCACGTCTCGACCGACGAGGTCTACGGCTCCGTGGAGTCCGGCTCGGCGAACGAGGACCACCCGCTGCGGCCGAGTTCGCCGTACTCCGCGTCGAAGGCGTCGGGCGACCTGCTGGCCCTGTCGTACCACCGCACGCACGGCCTCGACGTGCGCGTGACCCGGTGTTCCAACAACTACGGACCGCACCAGTTCCCCGAAAAACTCGTGCCGCTCTTCGTCACCCACCTTCTGGACGGCCGCCGGGTCCCGCTCTACGGGGACGGCCGTCACGTGCGCGACTGGCTGCACGTCGACGACCACTGCCAGGGCGTCGACCTCGTCAGGACCGGGGGCCGGGCGGGCGAGGTCTACAACCTCGGCGGGGGCACGGAACTGAGCAACCGCGACCTCACCGCCCTGCTCCTCGACGCCTGCGGCGCGGGCCCGGAGCGGGTCGTGCACGTCGAGGACCGCAAGGGGCACGACCTGCGCTACTCGGTCGACTGGAGCAAGGCCCGCGAGGAGCTGGGCTACCGGCCCCGGCGCGACTTCGCGGCCGGACTGGCCGAGACCGTCGCCTGGTACCGGGACAACCGGTCCTGGTGGGAGCCGCTCAAGCGGCGCACCGACACGGGCTGACAGTCGCGCCCGGACTGTCGCGCCCGGACCGTCAGCCGTGCGTCTTGGCGAGCAGGTCGAGGATCTCCCGCGTCGTACCGGTCTCGCCCAGCCGCGGGAAGATCCGCTCGACGCTGCCCAGGTGCGCCTCGGCGCTCATGTCGCTCATGGCGTCGGTGGCCAGCGTGACGTGGTAACCGTGCTCGTGGGCGGCGCGGGCGGTGGACTCCACGCCGATGCTGGTGGCGATGCCGGTCAGGACGATCTGCGTGACACCGCGGCGACGCAGCTGGACGTCGAGGCCGGTGCCGTGGAAGGCGCCCCAGTTCCGCTTGGTGACGGTGAGATCCCCGGGGTGCCCGGACAGCTCGTCGACGACGACGTCCCAGCCTTCCGGCCGCGGGCCGGCGGCGCCTCCGGCCTCGGTGCGCCCGGGCACGGCGTCCGCGCCGTCGGCGGCGAAGGAGACCCGGACCAGCACCACGGGCAGGTCGCGGGCCCGGAAGGCCTCGGCCAGTTCGACGCTGCGGGCGACGACCTCAGCGCCGCTGTAGGGCTCGGTGGGCGCGGCCACGATGCCGGCCTGGAGGTCGATCACGACGAGGGCGGTGCGGGGGTCGAGGGCGGTGACGGCCATGGGGGTGGTGCCTCTCAGATGGGTCTCGTACGGAATCACCACGGTAAATTCGACAGGTAAAACTGTCCAGCTGAGACTGCACAGTTTTACCTGTCGATTAAGCTGGAACGCGTGCGACTGCTGATCACGTCCGACACCCATCTGCCCAAGCGGGCGAAGGAACTGCCGGCGCCGCTGCTGGCGGAGCTCCCGCGTGCGGACGTCGTCCTGCACGCGGGGGACTGGGTCGACACGGCCACCCTCGACCTGCTGGAAAGCCGCAGCCGCAGACTCCTCGGGGTGTACGGCAACAACGACGGCCCCGCACTGCGCGCCAGGCTGCCGGAGGTGGCGTACGCGGACCTGGGCGGCCTGCGCTTCGGTGTCGTCCACGAGACCGGCGCCGCCCAGGGCCGCGAGGCACGCTGCGCCGCCCGCTTCCCGGACCTCGACGTCCTCGTCTTCGGGCACAGTCACATTCCCTGGGACACCACGGCCGCCACCGGTCTGCGGCTGCTCAACCCGGGCTCGCCCACGGACCGCCGCCGCCAGCCCCACTGCACCTACCTGACCGCCACGGTCGCCGACGGCCGGCTCGGGGACGTCGAGCTGCACCGGCTGCCACCGCGATGACCGGTACGCCGGCGCATCCGCACCCGCCCCCGGCACCCGTGACGAGGCTCCGGGCTACTCGTCCCAGGCCTGGACGATGGTCTGCTCGACGATCTCGCCGTCCCGCAGCGACAGCATCGACTCGGCGAGCACCCGCACGCCGTCCGGATAGGTGCACTCCTCGCTGAACGCCACCTGGTCGCCCTGGACGACGCAGCGGGCCATCCGGTGGGTCATGTCACGGCTGTAGACGTCGTCGAGCATCTCGGCGATCTCGTCCCGGCCGCGCAGGAGCTTGGGGCGGCTCGGCGGGTCGTACCGGTCGACGACACGGACCTCGGCGTCCCGCGCGTACAGCGACAGCAGCGGTGCCGCCGTCTCTCCTTCGATGCCCCGGCGCAGTGCTTCGGTGTCGAAACCGGGGCCTGCCGTGGTACTCATGACGACCTCCTCCGGACGTCGAAGGCCGCGGCCCGAACCGGAAACGGGCCGTTACGGCCCTCCTCCTTCGAGCTTCCTCCCTTCCGGCCCCCGGGGCAACGCCCGGCCCGGACTGGTCCACACGGGTGACCGGCGTCGCCCGCCCGTGTCCGGCCCCGGCCGGTCGGAGTTGCGCAGCACATGATCTCAACACGACGTATCGTCGCCGTCGTCGGGCTCGCCGCCGGTGTCACCGGTCTCGCCGTCCCGATGGCGAGCGCGGCCGGCGGGGGCCCGCTGGGCACGGAGAAACTCAGCGTGACGAACACCCTCGACTCACTCGCGGTCGGTGACATGCCCGCCGACGACCGCGCCCGCATGCCGCTCCCCTCGCAGCAGCTCCACCGACTGAGCGACCTGCAACAGCTCCAGCAGGTCACCGGCCTGGCGGCGCCCCTCTTCGGCGCCGTCCCGGCCCTGGGCTGACGCCCGCGGCGGCCCGCACCGGCACCCGCCGGCCGCCGGTCGCAGGGCCCCGGGTGACCGCCGCCTCCGCGTACCGCGGACCGCCAGTCACCCGGGTCCCGGTGCGTGCCCACGGACCACCGGCGTGCGGACGGCCTGCCGCCCCCCCCCCGCGAACCGCCCCGTCACCTGCCGCTTCACGATCACTTGCGCGTAGGGTCTGGGGGAACGCTGGACGGCCGAGGAAGGGGTCAGGACCATGGCGCAGGAAGTACGCGGCGTGATCGCACCGGGCAAGGACGAACCGGTGCGGATCGAGACGATCGTCGTGCCGGACCCCGGCCCGGGCGAGGCCGTGGTCAAGATCCAGGCCTGCGGGGTGTGTCACACCGACCTGCACTACAAGCAGGGCGGCATCAGTGACGACTATCCCTTCCTGCTCGGGCACGAGGCCGCGGGCGTCGTGGAATCGGTCGGCGCCGGTGTCACCGACGTCGCCCCCGGCGACTTCGTGATCCTCAACTGGCGTGCCGTGTGCGGCTCGTGCCGGGCCTGTCTGCGCGGCCGCCCCTGGTACTGCTTCGACACCCACAACGCCGAGCAGAAGATGACCCTGGCCTCGACCGGCCAGGAACTCTCCCCGGCCCTCGGCATCGGCGCCTTCGCCGAGAAGACCCTGGTCGCCGCCGGACAGTGCACCAAGGTCGACCCGGCCGTCCCGGCCGAGGTGGCCGGACTGCTGGGCTGCGGCGTGATGGCCGGCATCGGCGCCGCCCTCAACACCGGCAACGTCACCCGCGGCGACACCGTCGCCGTCATCGGCTGCGGCGGCGTCGGAGACGCGGCGATCGCCGGGGCGCACCTGGCGGGCGCGTCGAAGGTCATCGCCGTGGACATCGACGCGCGCAAGCTGGAGACCGCCCGGGGCATGGGCGCCACCCACACCGTCAACTCCCGCGAGACCGACCCCGTCGAGGCGATCCGCGAACTGACCGGCGGTTTCGGCGCCGACGTCGTCATCGAGGCCGTCGGCCGCCCCGAGACCTACCGGCAGGCCTTCTACGCCCGCGACCTGGCCGGCACCGTCGTCCTCGTCGGCGTGCCGACCCCCGAGATGAAGCTGGAGCTGCCGCTCCTGGACGTGTTCGGCCGCGGCGGCTCGCTCAAGTCGTCCTGGTACGGCGACTGCCTGCCCTCCCGGGACTTCCCGATGCTCATCGACCTCCACCTGCAAGGACGCCTGGACCTCGGCAAGTTCGTCACCGAGACCATCCGCCTCGACGAGGTCGAGCAGGCCTTCGACCGGATGCACGCCGGCGACGTGCTGCGTTCGGTGGTGGTGCTCTGATGGCCCCCCGCATCGAACGCCTGGTCACCTCGGGACAGTTCAGCCTCGACGGCGGCACCTGGGACGTCGACAACAACGTCTGGCTCGTCGGCGACGACCACGAGGTCGTCGTCATCGACGCCGCCCACGACGCCGACGCGATCGCCGAGGCGGTGGGCGACCGCCGGCTCACCGCCATCGTGTGCACCCACGCCCACAACGACCACGTCAACGCGGCGCCCGCACTCGCCGAGCGCACCGGCGCCACCATCTGGCTGCACCGCGACGACCTGCCCCTGTGGCAGCAGACCCACCCCGACCGGAACCCCGACGCGTGGCTGACCGACGGCCTCGTCATCGAGGCGGCCGGCGCCGACCTCACCGTCCTGCACACCCCGGGCCACGCACCCGGCGCCGTGTGCCTGCACGACCCCGGTCTCGGCACCGTCTTCACCGGCGACACCCTCTTCCAGGGCGGACCCGGCGCCACCGGCCGCTCCTACTCCCACTTCCCGACCATCATCGACTCGATCCGCGACAAGCTGCTCGTCCTCCCGCCCGAGACGCAGGTGCGCACCGGCCACGGCGATCCCACGACCATCGGCGCCGAGGCCCCGCACCTGGAGGAGTGGATCAGCCGCGGCCACTGACCCGCACGGGACGCACACCGCCGAGAGCGACCCGGACACGCTGTGAAAGGTGACAGAAGATGTCCGGCTTCCCGGGCACCCTCGAACACGACATCGCCCGCGCGGGACCGATCCCGTGCGGGCGCCGAGGAGAGAACGGGAGCCGGGCATGGCAGGGTCACCGAAGGGTCCGCTGACGGGCAGGGTCGCACTGGTCGCAGGGGCGACCCGCGGCGCGGGACGGGGTATCGCCGTCGAACTGGGCGCGGCCGGCGCCACCGTCTACGTCACCGGCCGCAGCACCCGTGCGCGGCGCTCGGAGTACGACCGCCCCGAGACCGTCGAGGACACCGCCGATCTGGTCACCGAGGCCGGCGGCCGCGGCATCGCCGTGCCCACCGACCACCTCGACCCGGCGCAGGTCGCCACCCTCGTCGACCGCATCGCCCGGGAACAGGCCCGCCTCGACGTCCTGGTCAACGACATCTGGGGCGGCGAGCACCTCTTCGAGTGGGACAGCCCGGTGTGGGAGCACGACCTCGACAAGGGCCTGAGGCTGCTGCGGCTCGCCGTCGAGACCCACGCCGTCACCAGCCATCACGCCCTGCCGCTGCTGCTGCGCCGCCCGGGCGGACTGGTCGTCGAGGTCACCGACGGCACCGACGCTTACAACCGCGACCACTACCGCAACAGCTTCTTCTACGACCTGGCCAAGACCTCCGTCCTGCGCATGGCCTTCTCCCTCGGTCACGAACTGGGACCGCGCGGCGCCACGGCGCTCGCGCTGACCCCCGGCTGGATGCGCTCGGAGATGATGCTCGACCACTTCGGCGTACGCGAGGAGAACTGGCGCGACGCCCTCGACCGCGTCCCGCACTTCGCCATCTCCGAGACACCCCGCTACGTGGGCCGCGCGGTCACCGCCCTGGCCGCCGACCCGGCCGTGACACGGTTCAACGGGCAGTCCCTCTCCAGCGGCGCCCTCGCCCAGGAGTACGGCTTCACCGACCTCGACGGCAGCCGCCCGGACGCCTGGCGCTATCTCGTCGAGGTCCAGGACCCCGACAAGCCGGCCGACGTCACGGGGTACCGCTGACGGGGGGCAGCGGCCAGCGGGCGCCGTGCCCCGGCGGGAGCGCCAGGTCCTCGCGCACCGCCGCGTAGTAGCCCTCGCGCGCGGAGCGCTGTTCCTCCAGCAGGGCCCGCCAGGCCACCGGGTCGCGGGTCTCCTCGCGCAGGAAGCGCTCCATGTCCATCACCGCCACCACCCAGACCCGCGCCCGGTCCACCACGTCCTTGCTGCCCAGCAGGAGCAGTGCCTCCCCGGCCGGATCCCGGGCGACGAGGGCCTCGGCCTGGGACGGCGCCGCCTCCAGCGGAGTCAGCGGGTGCGGGTGCGGGTCGTTGCCGAAGTGCGCGGCGACGCGGTACGCCAGGGTGACGGAGGATTTCAGGGTCCGCGCGTAGTCGGCGTACACCGCGAGCCTGCGCTCCTCCCAGCGGGCCGCCGTCTCACGGTCGGACCGGGCACGGTCGCTGCGGACCACGGCGAGGTAGGAACCGAGGGCACCGATCACGACACCTATGAGCGCGGGGAGTTGCTGCAGGAACACGGACATGGCCGCACGCTACCCCCGCGATCACCGCGGCAGTACGGTCGCTCCCATGACGGACACCAGGCGTTTCACCGACCGCACGGCACTCGTGACGGGCGCCGCCCGGGGCATCGGCGCGGCCGTCGCACACCGGCTCGCCACGGAGGGGGCCCGGGTGCTGCTGACCGACGTGGACCTCGACGCGGCACGAGGGGCTGCGGCACGGATGGCGGACCCGGCCGAAGGAGGCCTCGCCGTCGAGGCGTTCGCCTGCGACGTGCGGGACCGCGCGTCCGTGGAAGCGGCCGTGGCCCACGCCGTGGACACCTTCGGCGGTCTGGACGTCCTGGTCAACAACGCCTACGCCTGCGCGCCCGACGCCCCGCTCTTCGAGGACGAACCCGACGAGGTCTGGGCCCGCGACCTCGACGTCACCCTCACCGGCGCCTACCGCTGCTGCCGGGCGGCGCTGCCGCACCTCGCCGCCTCGGGACGCGGCGCGATCGTGAGCATCGGCTCGGTCAACGGCGTCCAGGACTTCGGCAACCACGCCTACAGCGCGGCCAAGGCCGGGCTCGCCTCGCTGACCCGTACGCTCGCCGGACACGCGGCGCCGCGCGGTGTGCGGGTCAACCTCGTGACGCCGGGCACGGTGCGCACCACGGCCTGGGAGGGGCGGGACGAGGACCTGGCGGCGGTCCGGGGGCTGTACCCGCTGGGGCGGGTCGGCGAGCCCGAGGACATCGCGGCGGCCGTCGCCTTCCTCGCCTCGCACGACGCCTCCTGGGTGACCGGTACCACCCTGGTGGTCGACGGGGGTCTGACCGCGGTCAACACCGGCTTCCGGCAGGCCATGAGGAAGCCGGACGGCACGGACTGACGGACTTGAGCGTCCGGTGGCCTTTGTCACTGTTTCGTCGCGGCGGCCGACCGTGCGCAACCATTGCGGCCGGACGGCGGTCTAGCAGGCGGGGATCGCACGAAGGCGACCTTCCGCCCAGCGCACCGCCTCGACGCGAAAGGCATGACCGGCCATGGGGGACACACGCAGACGGGGAGCCGTCGCACTCGCCGTCACCGCACTGGTGGCACCGCTCACACTCGCGCTCACGGCCGCACCGGCCCAGGCCGCGAGCAGCTGCACCGCGAAAGCGGGCCCGTACCAGAAGAAGGTGGAGAAGTTCCTCGGCCGCACGGCCGACGGAAAGCAGTCCACCGCCGACTGCAAGGCCATCCGGGCCTTCCAGACCAAGCACGGCATCCAGCCCAACGCCGGCTACGCGGGCCCCGTCACCTGGGGGGTGATGGATCTCATGACGAAGCAGAAGGCGGTCGGGAAGAACCCGAACAAATCCGGCAAGTGCCCGACGAACAAGGGCCGCATCGCCTGCGTGAACCTCAGCCTCCAGCTGAGCTGGATCCAGGACGGCAAGAAGCTGGTGTACGGGCCGGTCCCGGTGCGCACCGGACGCAACGGCTACGAGACCCGCACCGGTCTGAAGAAGGTCTACTGGCGCCACGTCGACCACGTCTCGACGATCTACCACGTGGCGATGCCCTACAGCCAGTTCTTCGACGGCGGCCAGGCCTTCCACTCCGTCGGCGTCAGCATGTGGAACCCGCCCGGCTCGCACGGCTGCGTCAACATGACGAAGACCGACGCCAAGAAGTACTGGTCGCTGCTGAAGAACGGCGACGACGTCTACGTGTACGGGCGCAAGCCGGGCACCTGACGGACACGGGCGCCCGGCTCACGCCGCGGCGCCCCTACCGCCCGCCCGCGCGTGGCCGTCGGGGGGCGGAGCGCTTGTGAAGGGCCGGCCGTGTGCGGCACGACACATCGGACGGGAACGAACTCGCCCGCAGGTCTTGACAGATGACGAGATCGACGTGATCAGCGACACGGTCCGGTATGTCCGTTTGGCTCGCGATTACTCACATCGTCTTCACGCCGGGGCCCGTATGCTTCACAGCATGTCCACCACTGTTGAACCCTCCTCCGAGCGATCGGCTGCCGAGGTCAACGAGGAGATCCGGGCCCTGTGGCGCCGGTCGGGCGGGACACTGAGCGTCGAGCAGCGTGCGCAGTACCAGCGGCTCGTCATGGAGTGGGCCCACGCGGCCCCGGAGCCCGTGAACGCCGCCTGACCGCGGTCACGCTCCTCGTCCCCGGCCCGCCGCCGCACACCAGGGACCCGGCCTCGTCCCGGCTCCGGTCATCCCCATGTCGCCGAGTAGTGCCGCCGGTAGGCCTTGCGGTCCCGTTCCGTCCGGATCCACCGCGTGGCCACCAGCGCCATCAGGCTGCCCGCCACCACCAGCAGCCCGGGGCCGGCGTTCCTGCGGTCCGTGAGCCGGGCGAGCAGGGACGGACCGGCGACGCCTCCCGTCACCGCTGCCGAGGCACCCGGCGCCGACGCACTCGGCGCCGAGGTCGCCGAGGTGCCCGCGGCGCCTCCCGGCCCGCCGGAGACGACGAGCCGGACCCCGAGCGACTCCATGGCCTCCGGCAGCGGCTGGAAGAACGTCGTACCGCCCTTGGCGCAGTCGCCGCTGCCGCCCGACGTCACGCCCAGCGCGACACCCTCGGAGAACATCGGCCCACCGCTGTCCCCGGGTTCGGCGCACACGTCGGTCTGGATGAGGCCGGTGACCGTGCCCTCCGGGTAGTTGACCGTCGCGTCCAGCGCCGTCACCCGGCCGTCGCGCAGCCCACTGGTGCTTCCGCTGCGGAACACCCGCTGCCCGATCGCCGGTGTACCCACCCCCGTGACGGCCACCCCCTTGCCGCCGCCGACCGCCACCACGCCCGCGCCCTCGCCGGCCTTGCCGTTCGCGTACCGCACCAGGGAGAAGTCGTCCCCGGGGAAGCTCCCCGCGACCGTCGTGCCGACCTGCCGTCCGCTTCCGCCGGCACCGAACCAGACGGAACCCGTCGGCCCGCAGTGTCCCGCGGTCAGGATGAAGTCGCTGGTGCCGTCGGTCACGTTGAAACCGGCCGAGCAGCGGCCCGCCGTGGAGAGGATCGGCTCCGCACCGTTCAGACGGGTGGTGAAGGTGCCCTCGGTGCGCTCCATGCGGACGAACCCGCCGATGTCCTGCGCGACGTCCGTCAGCCGCGACCAGTCGGCGCCGGAGACCGTGCGGTCACCGCGCACCACCACCTCGTTCGCCCGGTAGTCCAGCGCCCATGCCGTACCGGACACCCGGGGCGCCGCACGCAGCGTCGAGGCCGCCGACCTCAACTCCGTCATGCTGCGCGGGACCATCTCCGCCGTGGCGCCCGCCCGCCGCACCGCCTGCGCCGCGGACTCGTCCGTGACCGCCACGACCGGCCGCCCGTCGGCGCCGATCCAGTGACCCGCCGTACGGTCGGTGCCCAGCCGCGCCACCAGGCCCGCACCGGCGCCGGACGCGCTCTGCGCGAGCGTGTGCGGCGCGGGGGAGGCGCCCGGGGGTTCGCTCGCCACCGCCCGGGTGACCATCGTGCCCCCGACCAGCAGCCCACCGACGGCCGCCAGCCGTGCCACTCGCCGGACGATGCGTCGTCGTGCGTGCCTCATGCGTGCGCTCCCGAACCCGGCCGCGCGGCGTCGCCGCCGCGGGGGGCTCCGGACGTCGAGCGCCCTCCTCCCATACGGCGGCGGGCCGCGCGGTGTTCACCCCGTCCGCGAGGGCGTCCTATCTTGGGCCCATGACCAGCATCCCGCGGGACCAGTCCGGAGAACCGAACCCCCTGCACGTGCTCACCCTGGACGAGCTTCGCCGCCGTACGAGCATGAAATGGCACACCTACCCCGCGGACGTACTGCCGCTGTGGGTTGCCGAGATGGACGTCCCGCTCGCCGGAGCCGTCGTGCGCGCCGTCACCGGCGCCATGGAGCGCGGCGACACCGGCTACCCCGTCGGGACCGCCTACGCCGAGGCCCTCGCCGCCTTCGCCGGCAAGCGGTGGGGCTGGGACGACCTGGCCGTGGAACGCACGGCGATCGTGCCCGACGTGATGCTGGGCGTCGTCGAGATGCTCAAGCTGGTCACCGCACCCGGGGACCCGGTGATCGTCAACCCGCCGGTGTACCCGCCGTTCCACCAGTTCGTCGCACACATGGACCGGCGCGTGGTGGAGGCGCCGCTCGGCCCGGACCTGCGGATCGATCCCGGTGTGCTGGAAGAGACGTTCCGGCGTGCCGTCGCGGGCGGCGGCCGGGCGGCCTACCTGCTGTGCAGCCCGCACAACCCGACCGGCACCGTGCACTCCGCCGGCGAACTGGCGGACGTCGCCGCCCTCGCCGAGCGCCACGGCGTCCGGGTCGTCGCCGACGAGATCCACGCGCCCGTCGTCACCGCCCCCGACGCGCGGTTCGTGCCGTACCTGAGCGTGCCCGGCGCCGAGCGCGGCCTCGCGCTGATGTCGGCGTCCAAGGGCTGGAACCTGGCCGGCCTCAAGGCGGCCCTCGCGCTGGCGGGGCCGGGCGCCGCCGCCGACCTGGCGCGGATGCCCGAGGAGGTCGGGCACGGACCGAGCCACGTCGGCGTCCTCGCCCACACCGCCGCGCTGCGCGACGGCACCGCCTGGCTGGACGCGGTGCTCGCCGGGCTTGACGAGAACCGGCGCCTGCTCACCGCCCTGCTCGCCGAGCACCTGCCCGGCGTCGTCCACCGCGCGGGGCAGGCGACCTACCTCGCCTGGCTCGACTGCCGTCCCCTCGGCCTCGGTGACGACCCGGCGGAGGTCTTCCTGGGCCGCGGACGGGTGGCGCTCAGCTCCGGGATCCCGTTCGGCAGCGGTGGCGCGGGGCACGTACGGCTCAACCTGGCGACCTCGCCCGAGGTGCTCACCGAGGCGGTGCGGAGGATGGCGGCGGCCCTGGAGTGACCGCGGACCTCCACGGGACCGGTCCGCCGCGAGCCGGTGCGCCGTGCGAGCCGGTGCGCGCCGCGAGCCCGCCCGGGGGCCGGGTCTAGACTCCCGGAGCATGGACGACGACGCGTCACTGGACCGGCTCGGCGCCGGCAAGTACCTGCTGGTCACGACCTACCGCAAGAACGGAACCCCGGTCGCCACCCCCGTGTGGGTCGTCCGGGACGAGGACGCGCTCGGCGTGTGGACGGTGGCCGACTCCTGGAAGGTCAAACGCGTCCGCAACCGCGCCGACGTCCTGGTGGGCCCCTGCGACGTGCGCGGCAGGCCGACCGGCGGCCAGGTCCCGGGGACGGCGGAGATCTGCGACGCCGCCACCACGGCCCGCTACCGGAAGCTGCTGATCCGCAAGTACGGCGTCATCGGCCTGCTCACCCTCTTCGGCAGCAGGCTGCGCCGGGGGCTCGACGGCACCGTGGGCATCCGCATCACCCTGGCACCCGGGCCGGCGGCGGGAAGCTGACCGGCCCTCAGGTCCAGGCCCGGTACGGCTCGTCGACCAACTGGAAGACGGGCTCGCCCCGCACCGGGTCCTTCGCCGTGGACAGCCGCACCCGGTCGCCGCTGTGGATGCCGATCAGCGGGCCCATGACCCGGCCGCGCACCACGAAACCCTCGGCCATCTCGATGAGGGAGACATTGCGCGCCGCGGGGGTGTTGCGGTGCACCACCGTGGCGTGCCGCACCGTCCCCGTGCCCTCGCTGCGTTCGGTCCGCAGTTCGCTGCCGCGACAGACCGGGCACAGCACCCGGTGGTACATGGCGGTTCCGCACCAGGTGCAGCGCTGGTAGAAGACGGCCTCGGTGTCCGCGGCCCGGTCCTGCGGCTTGGAGTCGAGCAGGCCCGTCGCGGCGCCGGCCGCCTGCTGAGCGACGTTTCCTGAGTGGTACACGCTGGTCAACTCCCTGCACTCGGGCCGGAATTCCGCGTGCACGGTCCCCGGGCACGCGGGTGCGCGGCTCACCGTGCCACCGTGCACGCACGACAGCGTATGGCACTCAGTGTCACTCGTAAAGGCACTCGGTACCCCTTGTCCGAGGCGAGGGTCGAGCGGGGCGGAGCGGAGCCGGCCGTCAGTCGCCCGCGAACGCCGTCTCGACCTCGCGCAGCACCTGCCACAGGGGCGTCCCGCGGCGCGCCGCGACGACCACCACGTCCTCCGGCGACTCGCCGCGGGGCGGTACGGGCACGCCGCCGAACGCGGACTGCGCGTAGGCCAGCGCGTGGTCCACCGCCGCGCCCGCGTCGTCGCGCCCCTCGGAACGCAGCCAGGACCGCAGGGCGTTGTTGTGTGCCGCGACCACCGCGGCCGCGATCACGTCGGCGCGCAGGATGCCGTCCGGACGTCCGCCCAGCCGCCCGCGCAGGTACGCGGCGAGGGCGCGCTCGTAGCGCCACACCACCGACAACTCGTAGGCGCGCAGCCCGGGGACCTTCTTGGTGAGGTGGTAGCGCTGCACGGAGAACGCCGGGTTCTCGGCGTACATGCGCAGGACGAGACGGGCCGCGTCGCAGACCCGCCGCACCGGGTCGGCGTCCTCGGGGGAGCGGGCCAGGAACGCCGTCATGTCGGCCAGGCACCGCTCGTGGTCGGGGAAGACCACGTCCTCCTTGGACGGGAAGTACCGGAAGAAGGACCGCCGTCCGACGCCCGCGAGGGCGACGATGTCGTCCACCGTGGTCTGTTCGTACCCCCGCTCGAGGAACAGCCGGAACGCCGCCGCGACCAGCGCGTCCCGCATCGGCGGCCTGGCCTCCGCCGTGTCCGTCCCGTCCCCGCGGCGGGGCGCCGCACTGCTGGTGCTCATGGAAGGGGAACGTAGCAGCCCATCGAGGTGCGTGGCACTCAGTGCAGTGTTTGGAGGGAACTGAGTGCACTCAGTACGGCGCCGTACCGGTCGCATACGATCACTTCCGGTCAGCCCCGGAGGAGCCCCGCATGCCGTTCGCCCGCCCCCCGCATCCTGTACGTCACCGACCTGGCCTATCAGGCCCGCGGGCGGCGGTACTGCGACGAGGACATCTTCCTCGCCTCCCGGCTGCGCGACGAGTTCGACCTGGCCCTGTGCCATCCCCGGGACGCCGCCGCGCTGCTGGACGCCTTCGATGCCGTGGTCGTCCGCAACAGCGGTCCGGTGCAGCAGTACAAGGCCGCCTACGACGCCTTCCGCGAGCGCGCCGCCGAGCGCGGGACGCGGGTCTACAACCAGCTCACGGGCCGGGCGGACATGCTCGGCAAGCAGTACCTCCTCGATCTGACCGCCGCGGAATTCCCGGTCATCCCCACCGTCGACCGCGCCGAGGACCTCCACCTGCTGCCCGCCGCCGACGAGTACGTGGTCAAGCCCAGGCTCGGCGCGGACTCGGCGGGCCTGCGGACCGTCCCGGCGGCGCGCGTGCCGGAGGCGGTGGGCGGCGCCCGGGACCTGCTCGTCCAGCCGCGCGTCGACTTCGCCTACGAGGTCTCCTTCTACTTCGTCGACCACGACTACCAGTACGCCCTGCACGCGCCGCATCCCGACCGCCGCTGGCAGCTGGAGCCGTACGACGCCACCGTGGCCGACCTCGGCTTCGCACGGCGGTTCATCGAGTGGAACCGCGTCGACCACGGCATCCAGCGCGTCGACGCCTGCCGCGCGCCCGACGGGGAACTGCTGCTGGTCGAACTGGAGGACCTCAACCCGTACCTGTCCCTGGACGCCCTGGACGAGCCGGCCCGCGACGCCTTCGTCGCCGCCCTGCGCACGGCCCTGCGCCGCCTGCTCGCGTCCTGACCCGCCGCCGGCACCTGCCGGGCGGTGCTCAGCGGCCGCCGGTGCGGACGGCGGTGGTCGCCAGGGTCGTGTAGTGCATCGTGAAGCGGCCGCCCAGGGCGTCGACGGCGTCGCCGACCACGTCCAGGATCCGGGCCAGCTGGTCGGGACGCAGGCGGGTGAGGCCTCCGGTGGTGGGGAGCAGGTTCAGCCACTGGTCGCGGGTGTAGGACCGCTGCCAGTCGAAACGCCACTGCTCCGGTTCGTCGAACCGCCCCGTCCCGCGGACCGTGTCGGCGATCCGTTCGTACCCCGCCCGGTACGTCTCCGGCGGACGGCGGGCCGGCTGTCCGGCGAACGGGGAGTCGGGTGCCACCCGCCGGTAGACCTCGGCGAAGGGCTCGGCGACCTCGGCGGGCGGCTCGAACACGTGACCGAAGATGGCCAGGCGCCCGTTCGGGCGCAGCAGCCGCGCCGCCTTCGCGGAGCCGGCCGCCGGGTCCACCCAGTGCCACGACTGGGCTGCGATCACGGTGTCGAACGTACGGCCGGCCGGCTCCCAGGCCTCGAAGGTCGCCATCTCGACCCGAAGGCCGCGGCTCTCGGCGAGGCCGGCCATCCGCGTGTCCGGCTCGACGCCGAGCACGGAGCAGCCTGCGGCCTGGAACTGCCGGGCCGCGATGCCGGTCCCGCACCCGACGTCGAGCACGTCGGGTCCGGGGCTCCCGGCGACGATCCGCGTCACCAGGTCGTCGGGGTAGGCGGGGCGGGCCCGGTCGTAGCGCTGCGCGTCCGTACCGAACGATTCGGCCGTCCGCCGGGCCCGGTACGACGGGGTCGTCTCCGGCCGGCTCTGTGGCTCCTGCGGTAAAGTGGGCATGCGTTCACTTTAGTGGGCAAGCGCCCACTGGGCAACGGATACCCTGACGCCGGACGGACGAGAGGAGCGATGAGTGCCGACCGGGATGCACCTGCGCGACGCGCGGCAGCAGCTGTTCGAAGCCGCCGAGCGCGTGCTGCTGCGCGCCGGCCCGAACGCGCTGACCAGCCGGGCCGTCACCGACGAGGCGGGCTGCGCCAAGGGCGTGCTGCACCGGCACTTCGCCGACTTCGACGCCTTCCTCGCTGAGCTGGTGCTCGACCGGGCCGCACGGCTGGAGAGTCAGGCGGCCGCCCTGCGCGAGTCCGCGGGCACCGGCACGGTCGCCGGCAACCTCAGCAGCGCGCTGACCGCCCTGTTCGGACCCGTCCCGGTGGCGATCGTCCCGCTCGTCACCTTCCGGGAGGAGCTGCGCGCCCGGCTGCGTGCGGCGAGACCCGGGGGTGGCATCGCGATCCTGGCCGACGTCGCGACCGCGGTCTCCGGGTACCTGGCCGACGAGCGCGACCGGGGCCGCGTCGCGGCCGACGCGGACCTGGACTCGCTCACCCTCTCCCTGGTCGGCGGCGGGCACCTCCTGTTCGCGGACCGCGACCCGGACCCGCCGGCCGAGGCCACCGTCCACAGACTCGTGACCACGGTGCTCGCCGGTGCCGTGCCACGAAGGCCGGGCCCGGAGCGGACGGACGGCAGCGGGACCTGACGGGCGGAGGCGGGGGACGGCGGAGGCGGAGCCCGGCGGGCGAGGGAGGGGGCCAGGCGGGCGACGGCCGGGGCGGGCCGGGCGGGACCTAGCATGGCCGCCATGGACGTGTTCCTGGACCGGCTCGATCCTGACATGTGCGTCGTCACGGCAGCCGCGGGCGGAGAACGGGCCGGCTGCCTGGTCGGCTTCTCCTCGCAGTGCTCCATCCGCCCCGTGCGGTACGTCGTCTGGATCTCCGACGTCAACCACACCCTCCGCGTCGCGCGCTCCGCCGAGGTGCTGGCGGTCCACCTGCTCGCGCGCGACCGACGGGAGACGGCCGAGCTGTTCGGCGGTCGCAGCGGCGACGACGTCGACAAGTTCCGGCGGGTGCGCTGGCGCGAGGCGTACGGCGGGGCCGCCGTGCTGGAGGACGCCGAGGCGTGGTTCGTCGGGCGGGTCGTGGAGCGGACCGAGGGGGGCGACCACGTCGGGTTCGTCCTCGAACCGGTCGAGTGGGGCGGGCGCGGGAAGGGGGCCGGCGATCCGGTGCTGCGCCTCTCCGGCGCCCGCACCATCCGGCCGGGACATCCGGTGGACTGACGAGCGCCGGACCGCTCAGCGACCGGCGGCGGCCTGCTCGGCCAGTGCCTCGGTGACCGCCCGCACGCTGCGTGCGATGTGCTGCAACTGGAGGACCTCCGCCGCGTACAGCTTGATGGTGTGCTCGATGGCCGCCTCGTGCAGGCCGAGCCGCGGCAGGTCCGCCCGGGCGGTCTGCAGCGCGGTGCGGGCCACCCGGATCTCGTGCTGCACCTGGATGTGAGCGTGCCGGGCGAGCAGCACCGGGTGCCGGATCAGGGCCGGGTACCCGGCGTAGCGCGCCGGGACCAGCTCGCGCAGCCACCTGGTGGCCGAGCGTTCCCAGTCGTAGCTGCCGGGAGTCTTGACCTGGCAGGGCCAGTCCGGGCTGATGCGCGTGGTCGTCAGGGGCATGATCATCGCTTCCGGAGGTGCGGCGTCGCGGGGTGGGCGACGGGTGGGGGGCGGTCCCGGTCCAGGGGACGACCGGGACCGCCGCGGGCGCTCGCGCAGGCGATGCCCGACCGGAACACCCGGCACACCGGAGCGGGTAGGAGTTCGGCGTCCGGGTGTTCGCGGCAGGTGCGGACGCGCTCCGGGGCGGCCGGGTCGCGATCCGTGAGCAGTATTTATATATGCCATCCGGTTTGCAAGACGTATGAAAACATTCATGCCTGCTTCCGACGTCAGGCGGCGCGGGGCGGGCGCGTCCGCTCAGTCCCGCAGGAAGAACTGGTGCTGCTCGGCGACCTGCTCGTACCCCTCCAGCCGGGCCTGCGTCCGCTCCGGATCGGCGTCCGTCATCGCCTGGAGCAGCGCCGCGCACATCACGCCGGGCGCCGCATAGGAGTCGAAGACCAGCCGGGAGCCCGTGCCGGTGGCGAACGTGACGTCGGCCTCGTCCACCACGGGGCCCAGTGCCAGGTCGGTGATGAGCGCGACCTTCAGCCCGGCGTCGCGTGCCACCCGCACCGCGCCCAGCGTCTCGTGGGCGTGCCGGGGCATCGAGAAGGCCAGCACCCAGGTCCCGCCCGCCTCCCTGGACTGGAGCAGGGCGTCGTAGGCGACGGTGCCGCCCCTGGTCACCAGCCGTACGTCCGGGTGGACGCGACGGGCCGCGTAGGCGAAGTACTCGGCGAGCGAGACGGAGATGCGCAGCCCGAGGACGGTCAGCGGTGCCGAGGCGGCCAGCTTGCGGCCCACGTCGATCACCCGGTCCGCGTCGGCGAAGTCGCGCCGCAGGTTCTCCAGGTTCTCGATCTCGGCGTCCACGGCCGCCTGGAGTTCGTTGCCCCCGTACTCCTCGGCCGCCGAACCGCCCCGGCCGCCCAGTGCGATCGCCTGGAGTTGCTCCCGCAACGCCGGATAGCCGCTGAACCCGACGGCCGAGGCGAACCGCGTCACCGACGGCTGGCTCACGCCCACCCGGTCGGCCAGGTCGGTGATCGACAGGAACGCCGCCTCGGTGAGGTGCTCGATGAGGTACTGGGCGATGCGTCGCTGCCCCGGGGAGAGACGGGGCCGGTCGAACAGCGTCCTGAGCCGTGAGGTGGGGGAGACCTCCGACTGCGGGGCCGCCCGTCCCGAGGTGATCGCCGACGCCTGGGCACGTGCCTGCTGCGGCGACGGCACGGGTGCGCCTCCGGTGTCTCCCATGTCTCCCACGGAGGTCAACATAGCTCACCCCCTGCGACGGCCGGGCCGGCCGCGGCGCGCGGCAACGGCACCGCCCCGGACGGGGATAGCACCGCGCCGCACGGGAACCCGCAGCCACGGAAGGACCCGCAGACACGGACGAGGAGCACCACGTCATGACCGTCCCGGAAGAGAACCGGCCGAAGACCGACACCACCGACGACGTCCTCGACCAGCGCGCGAGCCGGCGCCAGGAGGACGAGCCCCGCCCGCCGGGCGGCACCGGCCGGACCATGCGCGAGGCGCTGGAGGAGGCGCACGTGCGCCCCGACGACTTCGACGAGGAGTGACCGCGTCACCAGGACGGTGAGGGCGCCGCTCCCGGCCCGCCCGGGGGCGGGCCCGTCAGCGCGTCCGCCGGAACCACCAGGTCCGCCCGGTGCCGGGTCGCCGCGACCAGGTCGGCGTTGCGCTGGTCGGGTCCGAGCGCCCACGCGGCCGCGGCCGGGGCGGACTTGCCGAAGCGCGCGTGCCGCGCCACGAGCCGCCGGACGCGCTCCGCCTCGTCCAGGCAGCAGAACCACACCTCGTCGAGCCAGGGGCGCACCCGCGTCCAGGCCCCGCTCTCCAGCAGCAGGTAGTTGCCCTCGGTGACGATCAGCCGGGCGGTGGGCGGCACCGGCACGGCGCCGGCGATCGGCTGCTCCAGTTCCCGCTCGAAGCCCGGCGCGTACACGGTCTCGCCGTCCGCCTCCCGGTGCAGCCGCTCCAGCAGCGCGGCGTACCCGGCCGCGTCGAAGGTGTCCGGCGCGCCCTTGCGGTCCCGGCGGCCGAGCCGGTCCAGCTCGGCGTCGGCCAGATGGAAGCCGTCCATCGGCACGTGCGCCACCCACGGCTCTCCCGCGCCGTTCAGCTCCCGCACCAGCGCCTCGGCGAGCGTCGACTTCCCCGCGCCGGGACTGCCCGCGATACCCAGGATCGCCCGCCGCCCCTGCTTGGGGAGGCGGCGGGCACGGGAGAGCAGGTCGTCGAAGGTCAGCGGCACATCCCACAGTGTGTCACCTGATCGGACCCGCCCCGGCGGGGAACTGTGGGGGTATGACGACGCAGCTCGGACTCCCCGACGACATCCAGGCCTGTCTCTTCGACCTCGACGGGGTCGTCACCAGGACGGCGGTGGTGCACGCCGCCGCCTGGAAGGCGACCTTCGACGCCTTCCTGCGCGAGCGGGACGGCGCGGACTTCCGCCCCTTCACCGACTCCGACTACGACGAGTACGTCGACGGCCGCCCCCGCGCCGACGGCGTCCGCTCCTTCCTCGCCTCCCGCGGCATCGAGCTGCCCGAGGGCACCCCCGACGACCCGGCGGACGCGCGGACCGTCAACGGCGTCGGCAACCGCAAGAACGAACTCCTCCTGGAGAAGATCCGCACCGACGGCGTCGAACCCTACGAGGGCACGCTGCGCTACATCGACGCCGTCCGCGCCGCGGGCCTCGCCACCGCGATCGTCTCCTCCAGCGCCAACACCCGGGACGTCCTGCGCTCCATCGACGCCGAGCGGCTGTTCGACGTACGGATCGACGGCGTGGTGGCCCGGGAGCGGAAACTGCCGGGCAAACCCCACCCCGACACCTTCCTGGCCGCCGCCCGCGACCTCGGCGTCGAGGCGTCCCGGGCCGCCGTCTTCGAGGACGCGCTGGCCGGTATGGACGCGGGCCGCTCCGGACACTTCGGCTTCGTCGTCGGCGTCGACCGGGTCGGCCAGACCGACGCGCTGTACGCCCACGGCGCCGACCGCGTCGTCAAGGACCTCGCCGAGCTGGGAGGCCGCGCGTGATCACCAACCGGACGTACACCGTGGAGCCCTGGCGGGTGCGCGAGACCGCCCTCAACCTCGACCTCCTCGCGCAGAGCGAGTCCGTCTTCGCCCTGTCCAACGGGCACGTCGGCTGGCGCGGCAACCTCGACGAGGGCGAACCGCACGGCCTGCCCGGCAGCTACCTCAACGGCGTCTACGAACTGCACCCGCTGCCCTACGCCGAAGCGGGCTACGGCTACCCGGAGTCGGGCCAGACCGCCATCAACGTCACCAACGGCAAGCTGCTGCGGCTGCTGGTCGACGACGAGCCCTTCGACCTGCGCTACGGGCGGCTCGGCAAGCACGAACGCACCCTGGACCTCAGGCGCGGCGTGCTGGAGCGGTCCTGCGAGTGGACCTCGCCGGCCGGCACGACCATCCGGGTGCGCTCCACCCGCCTGGTCTCCCTCACCCAACGCGCCATCGCCGCCGTGGAGTACGAGGTCGAGCCCGTCGACAGCCGGACCAGGGTGGTCATCCAGTCGGAACTGGTCGCCAACGAGAGCCTGCCCAGCCCGGACGGCGACCCGAGGACGGCCAAGGCCCTCCAGTCCCCGCTGGAACCGGAGGAGGACCTGGCCGCCGGATCGCGGCTGCGCCTGGTCCACTGCACCCGGCGCAGCGGCCTCAGGGTTGCCGTGGCCGCCGACCACGTCGTCGACGCCCCCGGGGAGATCACCACCAGCAGCGAGAGCAACACCGACGTCTCCCGCCTGACCATCACCTCCGTCCTGGACCCGGGACAGCGGCTGCGGGTGCAGAAGACCGTCGCACACGGCTGGTCGGGTGCCCGGTCACGGCCCGCGATGAGCGACCAGGTCGAGGCCGCGCTGGCCGCCGCCGCGCACGGCGGCTGGGAAGGCCTGGTGGCCGAACAGCGGAAGTACCTCGACGACTTCTGGGCCCGCGCGGACGTCGAGGTGCACGGCGACGAGGAGATCCAGCAGGCCGTCCGCTTCGCCCTGTTCCACGTGCTCCAGGCCGGGGCCCGCGCCGAGCAGCGCGCGATTCCGGCCAAGGGACTGACCGGCTCCGGATACGACGGCCACGCGTTCTGGGACACCGAGATGTTCGTGCTGCCCCTGCTGACCTACACCGCCCCCAAGGCCGTCGCCGAGGCGCTGCGCTGGCGGCAGGCCACCCTGCCCGCCGCCCGGGACCGCGCCGCCCAGCTCGGGCTGCGCGGCGCCGCCTTCCCGTGGCGGACCATCGACGGCTCGGAGGGCTCCGCGTACTGGCCGGCCGGCACCGCGGCCTTCCACGTGGCCGCCGACATCGCGCACGCCGCGGTGCGCTACACGGCGGCCACCGGCGACACCGACTTCGAGCGCGAGACCGCCCTGGAACTCCTGGTGGAGACGGCCCGGTTGTGGCGCTCGCTCGGCCACCACGACCACCACGGCGTCTTCCACATCGACGGCGTCACCGGACCGGACGAGTACAGCGCCGTCGTCGACGACAACACGTACACCAACCTCATGGCGCGCTCCAATCTCCTCGCCGCGGCCGACGTGTGCGAACGCCATCCCGAGGAGGCGGCACGGCTCGGCGTGGACGAGGAGGAGAGCGCCGCCTGGCGGGACGCCGCCGAGGCGGTGCACATCCCGTACAACGACGAGATCGGCGTGCACGAACAGCACGCGGGCTTCACCCGCCACCAGCGCTGGGACTTCGCGAACACGGGCGCCGACCAGTACCCGCTGATGCTGCACTTCCCCTACTTCGACATCTACCGCAAGCAGGTGATCAAGCAGTCCGACCTCGTCCTGGCCATGTACACCTGCGGCAGCTGGTTCGAAGAGCACTGCGACGACGACCAGATGGCCGCGAACTTCGCCTACTACGAGCCGCTGACCGTCCGGGACTCCTCCCTGTCCGCGTGCTGCCAGGCCGTCGTCGCCGCCCGGACGGGGCACCTGCGCCTGGCCTACGACTACGCGACCGAAGCCGCCCTGATGGACCTGGCGGACCTGGAGCACAACACCCGCGACGGACTGCACATCGCCTCGCTGGCCGGCACGTGGATGGCGCTGGTCGCCGGCTTCGGCGGCACCCGGCGGGAGGGCGACAGCCTGCACTTCACCCCCCGCCTGCCGGAGAAGTTCAGCCGCCTCGCCTTCCGGCTCCAGTTCCGCGGCCGGTGCCTGCAGGTGGAGATCGGTCCCGACCGGGCGTCGTACTCGCTGCTGGGCGGACCGCCCCTGACGATCCATCACCACGGCACCGAGGTGCACGTGAACGGGGACGGGCCCGTCACCCTCGGTATCACCGCGCCGAAGTGGCGGCCCACGCCCGAACAGCCCCCGCACCGCCGCCCGGGCTTCACCGACCGGTCGGGACCCGGCGACGAGTGAGACCGGGACCCGCCGACGAGCGGGACCGCGCGACTGGCCGAGTTCCGTCCTGCGTCCCGGAGACCCGCGGGTTAGTTTGACCATGGTTTCCGGGTTTACCGGGCTTTTCGGGTTTTCCGGGTTCCGGGGCTCCCGCCACAGGCGGCTGGAGGTGAGGGACGAGCGGCCTCGCGAGGAGCGGGGGTGAGGGGTGCACGATGGCCGACGGCGCGAACGCCGTGCTCGTCGACGGGCGACAGCGCCACGACGCGGGGAAGGCACCCGGCCCCCCTCGCGGGCTGCGCGGCAACGCGCCGGTCGCGGCGGTGGCCGCGGTCTTCGTCCTGGCCCAGCTCGTCCTCGTCCGCCCGTCGATGGGACTCGGCTGGGACGAGATCGTCTACACCAGCCAGGTCACCACCCACCATCCGGCAGCCTTCTTCAGCGCCCCGCGCGCCCGAGGCGTCTCGCTGCTGGTGGCACCCGTCGCCTCCTGGTCGGCCTCCACCGAGCTCCTGCGCGTCTACCTCGCGGTGCTGTCGGGCCTGGGCCTGTACCTCGCGCTGCGCGTCTGGAGGGGCCTCTTCCCGGTCCGGGTCCTCGCCACGGCCGGCGCCTTCTTCGCCGGCCTGTGGGTGACCCTCTTCTACGGTCCGCAGGCCATGCCCAACTACTGGGTCGCGATCGGCGCGCTGATCACCCTGGGCTGCACCCTGCGCGCCGTACGGGACCGAGGAGCCGGACGGGGACGGTACGGCCGGGGCGCGCTGTGGGGGGTGGCCGCCGGGGCGGCCCTGATGGCGCTGATGCGGCCCACCGACGCGGTCTGGGTGTGCCTGCCCCTGCTGGTCCACCTCCTCCTGCGCCGTCACTGGCCGCTGCTGCTCGCCCTCGTGGGCGGGCTGGCGGCCGCCGGAGGGGAGTGGGTGATCGAGGCGTACGCCTGGTACGGCGGCGTCGGGGAGCGACTTCAGCGGGCCTCCGAGATCCAGGGCGGTCTCGGCTGGAACCTCGCGGTCGACGACCAGATGCGCAGCCTGGGCGGGCGGGGCCTGTGCCGCCCGTGCACCGGAGCGATGCCGCACCCGGTGGTCACCCTGTGGTGGGTGCTCCTCCCGGCCGTCGCCGCCCTCGGCGCGGTCGTCGCGGTCCGGGCCCGCCGCGCCACCGCCACGCTGCTCCCGCTCGCCTGCGCCGTCACGGCCGCGGTGCCGTACCTGTTCCTGATCGGTTACGCGGCCCCCCGCTTCCTCCAGCCCGCCTACGCCCTGCTGGCCCTTCCGGTCGCCGACGCGCTGTGGCACCTGGTCAGGACCGGGCGCGACCGGTGGCGGCCGGTGGTCGCGACGCTGGTCGCGCTCGCGGTGGCCGGGCATCTGGCGGTCCAGGTCTCGGTCCTCGCCGGCACCGTGAACGGCAACGTGGCAAGCCGTGCGGACTGGGCCCGGGTCGCCGACGCACTGCACGCGCTCGGGGTCCGCCCGCCCTGTCTGGTCACCGGGCACGAATCCATTCCGATCGGCTACTACACCGGCTGTTCCTCCGGCGACGTCAGCGGCAACAACGAGAACACCACCGCCGCCGAGATCCTGGACACCGCCCGGCGGATGCCGGTCGCCGCCCTCACCGGACCGGGCGGCACCGCGCCCGGCTACGCCCGCGACTGGGCCCCGCACCACGTCACCGACCTGGAGATCCGCGTCGCGCCCCCGGGTTAAAGATCGCGGATCGGGAAACGCGAACCGGACAGCGAGACAGCTGGAGCACGAGCCGACGCGAGCGCGAGAGGAAGGCAGCGATGGGCACGGACCCGATGGCCGACGACGTCTACCAGCCCACCGGTAGCAACGAGGAGCAGGAGGACGCCGCGCCCCTCGACCTCCAGGACGCCCTCGACGAGCGGACCTACGACGACACGCTCGACGAGGGCTACTCCCCGCCGGAGAAGCCCCTGGGCGTGACCAAGCACGGCACCACGGCCGCCGAGCAGCAGGAGGGCGAGACCCTCGACGAGCGGCTGGCCGAGGAGGTGCCGGACGTGCCGGTGCCCGAGGGGGACGGGGTGGGCGACGAGCCCGGGGGCGAGGGCGAGCCGGTCGACCCGGAGGCGGGCACCGACCGTTCGGGCCGCCTGGTCGCCCCCGACGAGGGCGTACGCACGGACACGACCAAGGAGACGATCGCGGAGGACGTCGGCATCGACGGCGGAGCGGCCGGCGCCGAGGAGGCCGCGGTGCACGTGGTGGAGGACGAGACGGAGCTGCCGGAGCGCTGAGGCGGCGCCCCCGGCACCGCGCGACCGACGGCACCGACGCAGAGACGGACGCAGGCACGGGACAGACGGAGCCCCCTGCCGGACGACCAGGTCCGGCAGGGGGCTCCGCGCCGCTGTCAGGGCAGCAGCTTGTCGAGGGCCGAGGGGCCCTCCTCGGCCAGCTTGCGCCTGGCCCACTCCAGATTCTGCGGGGTGACGTCCCGGCCGGCCGCCAGGACGAGGTCCTCCGGGGACACCTCCGTGCCGGTGCGGGCGTGGAGCAGGTGGTCCGGAGTGGCGCGGTCGTCGTCCGCACGGGGTTCGGAGGGTCGGGAGGCGTCGGGCTGTGACATCGACATGATCAGTGCTCCTCGGATCCGGATCGCTGCTTCGGTGCCGTGCTGTTGTCGGTCCCGAATATCCCGATAACACCATTCAATGCCAATGCGGCCGCCGCATCCGGAGCGGTCCGCCGGACCGGCTCCGACGTAGCGGGAGCGGACGGCGGGACCGGCTCCGACGTGCCGCCCGGGACGCCTCGGCGTGTAATGGGAGTGACCGAGCGTATCCGCCCCGGCAGAAGGACCACGGCGATGGCACGCAGGCGCACCGGCGCCGGGGGACAGGGGACGGCGGGAGCGGGGGGACTGCGGCGCTGGGGCGAGTGGTGCGCCCGGCACGGGCTGATCGTGGTGGCCGGCTGGCTGGTCGCCCTGGTGGCGCTGACCCTGGCCGACCGCTCCTTCGGCGGGGACTACTCCGACGACTTCACCCTCCCCTCGTCCCACTCCCAGCAGGGCCTGGACGTCCTGCAACGGCACGATCCGGCGGCCGGCGGCTACAGCAGCCAGATCGTCGTGCACGACGACAAGGCGCTGACCTCGCTGGACTCCCAGATGGCCGACACGGTGGCCGATCTGCAGAAGCTGCCGCACGTCCTGTCCGCACAGAACCCGCTCACCGCCCCGCCGGCCACCGGTTCCTCGGGCGGGCACGACGAGGGCCCGCTGGCCGCGGACGGCCGTACCGGCTACGTCACCGTCCGCTTCGACATCCAGCCCTCCCAGCTGGGCGACGGATACCTGCACGGGGTCGACGACGCGGTCCGGCCGCTGCGCTCGGCGGGCGCCGAGGTCGAGTACGGCGGGGCGCTCGGCGAGCTGGCCCGCCCCGACGCCGACGACCGGGTGAGCGAACTCATCGGCTTCGGCGTCGCGATCGTCGTCCTGCTGATCGGCTTCGGCAGCGTACTGGCCGCCGTCGCCCCGCTGGTGACGGCGCTGATCGGGGTGGTCGGCGGCCTGGCCTGCCTCGGCCTGCTCGCCGCGGCGTTCACCTTCGCCACCGTGTCCCCGACGCTGGCCACCATGATCGGCCTGGGCGTCGGCATCGACTACGCCCTGTTCCTGATCACCCGGCACCGGCAGAACCTCATGGACGGCGCCGACCCGGTGCGGGCGGCCGGTCACGCCACCGGGACCAGCGGCCGGGCGGTGCTGGTCTCCGGCTGCACGGTGATCGTCGCGCTGCTCGGCCTGTACGCGTCCGGGGTGTCCTTCATCGGCAAGCTCGGCATCGCCGCGGCCGTGACGGTCGTCTCGGCCGTCCTGGGCGCCCTGACCCTGGTCCCGGCCCTGCTGGGCCTCCTCGGGCGGCACGTCGACCGCCTGCGGGTACGCCGGCCCGTCGCGGAGACCGACGCGGAGCCGGGCGCCGAGCCGCACGGCACCTGGCACCGCTACGCACGACGCGTGGAGCGGCGGCCCTGGCACTTCCTGGCCTGCGGCGTCGCGGCCCTCGTCGTTCTGGCCGTCCCCGTCTTCTCGATCGAGCTCGGCCACATCGGTGACGGCGCCGACCCCACGTCCTTCACCGACCGGCGGGCGTACGACCTGATGTCCGAGGCATTCGGACCCGGCTCCAACGGCCCGCTGACCGTGGTCGTCGACCAGAGCGGGGTGCCCCAGTCGCAGCGCTCGGACCTCGCCTCGCAGGTCACCAGGAGCCTCGGCGACGTGTCCGGCACGGCCGCGGTGACACCGGTGACCGCGACCCAGGACGGGGACGTGCTGCTCGCCACCGTCTACCCCGAGCACGCCCCGCAGAGCGCCGCCACGACGGACCTCAGCAACCGGCTGGCCGACAGCACCCTGCCGCACGCGGTCGCCGGCACCGACGCCAAGGGGTACGTCACCGGCACCACCGCCTCACAGGTGGACTTCCGCGACATCGTCGCCGAGCGGCTGCCGCTCATCATCGGGGTCGTCGTCGCGCTGGCCTTCCTGATCATCCTCGCCGTCTTCCGCGGCCTCCTGGTCGCCGTCAAGGCCGCCGTCCTCAACGTACTGTCGATCGCCGCCTCCTACGGCGTCGTCGTGGCCGTCTTCCAGTGGGGCTGGGGCGGCCCGGCGCTCGGGGTGTCCGGCACCGTGCCCGTCGAGAGCTACGTCCCGATGATGATGTTCGCGATCATCTTCGGACTGAGCATGGACTACGAGATCTTCCTGCTCTCCCGGGTGCGCGAGGCGTGGCTGCGGACCGGGGACGCCGAGGGGGCGGTGGCGCACGCCCTGGAGATCACCGCACGGGTCATCACCTGCGCGGCGCTGATCATGGTCAGCGTCTTCGCGGCCTTCCTCATCAGCGACAGCATCGTGGTCAAGATGCTCGGACTCGGCCTGGCGGTGAGCGTGCTCATCGACGCCACCGTCGTACGCCTGCTCCTGGTGCCGGCCGTGATGACGCTCCTGGGGCGGCACGCCTGGTGGACACCGCGGTGGCTCGACCGGATCCTGCCGCACATCGACACGGAGGGGACGGGGGAGCGGGCGGTCACCGGCCGGGCGGCGAAGGAGTGAGCACGAGCATCGTCACGTCGTCCTGCACGTCCGGGCAGAAGCGCACGAGGTCCGCCCACACCAGGTCCGGGAGCGCGGCGGCGTCCTCGCCGGCCAGCGCGCTCAGCCGTTCCGCCAGCGGGTAGAACGCGCCGCTGCCGTCCCTCGCCTCGACCACGCCGTCGGAGGCGAGGAACAGCCGGTCGCCGGGACGCAGCGAGACGGTGCACGCCTCGATGGTCCCGGCGTCCGCGAGGCCCAGCCCGAGCGGCGTCCACGGCGCCACCTCCAGCTCCCCGGCGTCGGCACCCCGCAGCAGCAGCGGCGGCGGGTTGCCGCAGACGACGACGCGCACCTGCGCGGCGTCGGCGGAGAACTCCAGCAGCGCGGCGGTCGCGAACAGCTCGGCGTGCCGGGCGTCCGCCGAGTCCACCAGCAGCCTGCGGTCCAGGCGCCCCGCCACCGACGCGAGGTCCGGCTGGTCGAGCACCGCCTCCCGGAACGCCCCCAGCAGCGAGGCGACCGTGGACACCGCCGACAGACCGTGCCCCTGCACGTCCCCCATCACCACCCGGATGCCGAAGGGCCCGTCCCGCACGTCGAAGAAGTCGCCGCCGACCAGCGTCCCGCGCTGCGCCGCCCGGTACAGCCCCGTGCAGCGCACCGCCCCGACCCGCTCGGGCAGCGGGGGAGCCACGGCACGCTGGGCGGCCTCGGCGACCGTGCGTTCCAGACCCAGCTGGGCGTCACGGCGACTGCGCACGAAGGACACGAAGACGCTCAGCACGGCGACGAAGACGATGGTCAACAGGTCGGCGTCGCCCGGCCGGTCGAGCTGGAGCGCCGGGACGTGCAGCAGCACGATCACCACACCGCCCAGCAGGGCGGTCGCCAGCGGGCCGTACGACAGGACGGCCAGCGGCGGGATGGCGCCCAGCAGGAAGCCGATCTCCAGCGGTTCGCGACTGAGCAGGGTCGCCGCGCAGATCGCCGCGACGAGGGCCGGCGGGAGCACCCGCACCCAGCGGGGCGGCGGCGCCCCGCTCAGCCAGCTCCGCCGTTCCTCGCCCCGACGCGGTGGCAGGGCGGACACCTTTCGCACACCACCACGCTCCTATGCCACCGCACCGCGCGCACGCGGAGAGCAGGGCGCGGGCGGTACGGCGGTACGGCGGTACGGCGGTACGGCAGTCCGGCGGTGCGGCAGTCCGGCGGTGCGGGCGGTGCGCAGGCGGCGCTCGGAGGGAAAAGGGGTCGCGGGACTCGTGCGGCGCCCCGTACCGTGTGCCCGACGCCCCGAGACCGACGGAAGGAGGGCCGAGCCGTGCAGTGCATCCCACCCTCGCGCTCCCTCCCCGTAGTCCCGGCGTACCTCGACTGACCGGGAGCGCACCAGGCGTACACCTTCCCGGAGGAACCCGTGACCGATCCGGTCATCCGCGCGCTCGACGCGAGCGACGCCCATCTCTTCGACACGATGCCCGACCCGCTGGGCGCCCGCGAGGCCCACCGGCGCACCGTCCACCGCCCCGACTGGAAGCGCGTCGCCCTGCGCGACGGCACCGTCGTCGCCCGGGCCGCCTGGTGGGGCGGACCCGAGGACAGCGATCCCGTCAACGTCAACTGGTTCGACGTGGCCGAGGGCGAGGAGGAGGCCGGAGCCGAACTCCTGCGCACCGCGCCCTGGCAGGTCGAGCTGGAACTGAACCCGCCCGGCACCTGGCGCGAGGACCCCGTCGTGCGCCTCGCGACCGAAGCCCGCTTCACCGCCGCGCGGGCGGCCGGTTACGAGCTCCTGGTCGAGCGCTTCCTGTACCGGTGGACACCGGAGTGCGGGCTCCCCGAGCGGCCCGGCCGCCTGGACTTCCGCGCCGAGCCCGACGACGCGGTGTTCTTCGACGCGGTGCGCCGCATCCACTCCGTCACCCTGGACGCCCACGCGCTGATGGACATCGCGGAGGGCGGGCTCGACCGGGCCGCGCAGTCGGAGCTCGACTTCTTCCACTGGTGCCCGTCACCGCGGGAGTGGTGGCAGCTGGCGTACACCCCGCAGGGCGAACTCGCCGGCATGCACATCCCCGCGCACAACCCGTCCGGTCCGTGCGTCGGCTTCATCGGCGTCGTGCCGGAACACCGCGGGCGCGGGTACGCCTACGACCTGCTGGCCGAGTGCACCCACTTCCTGGTCGAGCGGGGCGCGGAGTTCGTCACCGCCGGGACGGACCGGGGCAACCACCCCATGGCCGCCAACTTCGCCAAGGCCGGTTACCCGGTCGTGCGGGAGCGGATCAACTTCCGTCCCGCGAACGCCGGGCGCTGACCGCGACCGGCCGCACCGGGGGACGTCCGGCCGTGGGCCGACCGTGGACGTGCCCCGGTGCCTCGCGCAGGTCGTGACGGGAGCGCGAGGGGAGACGCTCCACGACGGGACCGGGTCGCGGGGGTGGCCGGTGCGGCCTCGCGGCCCGGTCGCCGGGTCGAAGCCGCGCTCCGTGGGCGATCGGGCCTGATTCCGGTGGGGCGACCTGCGGCACCTGGCGGGACCCGGGGCGGCGACTCCCTCGACCGGGAGCGGCCGACGGCCGACCGAGGTCAGTCCCGGTGGGTCAGCAGGGCCTCGGCCTCGGCGAGGATCTCGGTGACCCGCAGCCCGAACGCCGCGTCGCACGGATGCGGGCGCCCGCCGCCGGCCGCGGTGAGCAGCGCGTCCGCGGCCCGGCGCAGGGCGGGCACCGGGCCCTCCGCGGTCTCCGGGAGCAGCGTCACACCGGCCCGGCCGCGCAGTTCCACCGTGGCCCCCGCCGCGGCGGGCGGTGCCGTCAGGCTCAGCGTGAGCGTGCTGGACGCACCGCCGGTGTGGTCGAGGACGAGGTGGACGGTGTCCCCGGGGCCCGGCGCGGCCGCCGCCACGCGCCGGGCGTCACCGAGGACCGGCAGCAGCACGGACAGCGCGTGCGGGCCCACGTCCCACAGGGCGCCCTTCTCCCGCCGCCACGGCGAGTCGGCGAACGGGCTGTCACCGTCGCCGAACACGGCGCCGAGCCACTGCGCCCGCGCGGTGAACCAACCGTCCTCGGCCGCCTGTTGTGTGATCCACGCCCCGGTCTCGGGCTGGAACCGGGTGGTGAAGAAGACGACCGAGGCGACCCCCGCCGCCCGCACCGCCTCCGCCACCGCCCGCCCCTGCGCCACCGTCGGCGCGAGCGGCTTGTCGAGCAGCAGATGGCACCCGGCCCGCGCCGCGCGCACCGCCAGAGAGGCCTGTACGGCCGGAGGCAGCGCGACGGCGACGGCCTCCACGTCGGCCAGCAGGGCGTCGACGTCGTCGTAGGCGCGCGTGCTGTGCCGCCGCGCCAGCTCCGCGGCGGCGTCCGGGCGACGCCCCCACACTCCCGCGAAGTCCAGCTCGTCGTGCCCGGCCAGGGCGGGGGCGTGCGCCATGTCCGCCCAGGGGCCGGTACCGAGCAGTCCGATGCGCATGCCGCCGCCTCTCCACGGTGCCGGACCCGGTGCGGGCCCGGCGACGTTCCTCCAGGACGGCCGGCGCCCCACGGCCCGGCCGATGCCGAGCGTGCCACACGGCCCGGGGGCCAGGACAGGGCGGGCGGCGCCGGGGGAGCGGCGGGGCCGTGGGGCGCCGAGCGGGGCGGGGAAACTCCGTGGCCTCTCCCGCCGCCGGGGCCTCGCGGCGTCCGGGCGGCCCGAGACCTCCGCGGCCCGGGTCCCACGGTGTCCGAGAGGCCCGAGATGTCCGGCGCACGGCCTGGTGATGTCCGCGTTCCGCAGTGCTCCCGCCGGGGCGTCCTCCGGCGGCCCGCCGTGCCCGGGCCCGTGCCTCCGGCGCGCCGGAGCGGCTCCACCGCCGGGGTGGCCGTTGCCCTCGGCGCACGAGGCCGGTGATTCTGCCGATCCCGCTGGGCCCCTCGCCCGTCGACAGTGGCACCGCCAGCTCATCGGCGAAGCCCCTCCGGCGGTTGTCCCGGGACGCGACCCCACGTGTTCCGGGGCGTGTGCGATCACCGGCCGGGCCGCTCGCCACGACCGAGAGGACCTCCCTGTGCGCAAGCCCCACACCCACGCCGCCACCGCTGCCCCACGCTCCCCGCGAGGCGCCCGGCGGCGACTCGCCGGCACGACGGCCGCCGTGGCCGCGGTCGTCGCGCTGACCACCCTCACCGGCCCGGGCGCCCAGGCCGCCGACAACCCGTACGAGCGGGGCCCGGCGCCCACCGTGGCGAGCATCGAGGCGCTGCGCGGTCCCTACTCCGTCTCCGACACCAGCGTCTCCTCGCTCTCCGTCACCGGTTTCGGCGGCGGCACCATCTACTACCCGACCAGCACGAGCGACGGCACCTTCGGCGCCGTCGTGATCGCACCCGGGTACACCGCGTACCAGTCCTCCATCGCCTGGCTCGGCCCGCGCCTGGCCTCCCAGGGCTTCGTCGTCTTCACCATCGACACCAACACCACGCTGGACCAGCCCGACTCCCGCGGACGGCAACTGCTGGCCGCCCTGGACTACCTCACCGGGCGCAGCGCCGTCCGCAGCCGGATCGACAGCAGCCGGCTCGGCGTCATGGGCCACTCCATGGGCGGCGGCGGCACCCTGGAGGCCGCCAAGTCCCGGCCGTCGCTCCAGGCCGCGATACCGCTGACGCCCTGGAACCTCGACAAGAGCTGGCCCGAAGTCAGCACCCCGACGCTGATCGTGGGGGCCGACGGCGACACGATCGCCCCGGTGGCCTCCCACGCCGAGCCGTTCTACTCCGGTCTGCCGTCCGCCACCGACCGGGCCTACCTGGAGCTGAACAACGCGACCCACTTCTCGCCCAACACGTCCAACACGACGATCGCGAAGTACAGCGTTTCCTGGCTCAAGCGGTTCATCGACAACGACACCCGCTACGAGCAGTTCCTGTGCCCGCTGCCCCGGCCGAGCCTGACCATCGAGGAGTACCGGGGCAACTGCCCGCACGGCTCCTGACACCCTCTCGGCCCCACGCCCGACGGGCACCCGCCGGCGGCGGTCGCGGACACCTCGCGGCCGTCGCCGGTCCGCTGTGCGGCCGCACCACCCCGGCCGGCCCCGGTTGGGCGGCGGCACAGCACGTGGACCGGGCGCCCGGCACGCTCTCGCAGGTGACAGCGCCGAAGCCACCGCGGGCCCGGGCGGACGGGTGCCTTCCGCCTCGGGTTACGCGCGCGTAACCTCCCGGGGATGACCGGAGAGACGACCGTGTGCACGGCCGTGCGGATCCACGGCCGCGGCGCGCAACGGAAGGCGTTGCGCGCACTGTTGGACGGGCTGCCCAGCCGCGGCGGCCGACTCCTGCTGACCGGCGAACCCGGACTGGGCCGGACCACTCTGCTCCAGTGGGCAGCCCGCTCCTTCCACGCCGGTCCCGTACTCCACCTCGGTACGGGCCCGGACCAGGGTGCGGGCCCCACCGCCGAGCAACTGCTCGCCGCCCTGCGGACGGCGGCGGACGCGGCACCCGCACTCGTGTGCGTGGACGACGCCCACCTGTGGGACACCCCGGCCCGGACCGCGCTCGCCCGCGCGGCGGAGCACCTGAGCGCCGTCGGCCGGGTCGGCCTGCTCCTTTCCGCAGCCTCGGACCGCGCCGTGGCCCCGGAGTTCGCCCACCTGCCCGTCGTCCGCCTGGACCCGCTGGCACCGTCCCGGGCCGCCGCCCTGCTCGACGACATGACCGACGGCGCCGCCGCCCCCGCCGTCCGCGAGCAGCTCCTCGCCGAGGCGGACGGCAACCCGGCCCTCCTCGCCGCCCTGGTGCGGCGGCTGTCACCGGCCGAACTGCGGGGACACCGGCCGCTGCCCGGTCCCCTGGCGGACGCCGCGGCCCTCGCCGAGGCCGCGGGCGGCGCACCGGCCGTCCCGTCCGGCCACGCGCGGGACCTGCTGCTGACGGTGGCGGCCGCCGTACGGGCCTCGGACGGGCCGGACGCCGACGCCGCCCTGGTCCGTGACGCGCTGCTGCGTCTGCGGCCGGCATCGAGGCCCGGCGCCCGTTCGCAACCGCTGCCCGAGCAGCTCGCGCCGGCCGGAGACCGGCTCCGCTTCCACAGCCCGCTGGTCCGCCGTACGGTCTACGCCACCGCCAGCCCGGACGCCCGCCGCGCCGTGCACCGCGCGCTGGCCGAAGCGCTGGGGAACGGCGGCCACCGGCTCCCCGAACTCCTGCACCGGTCCTGGTCGTTGAGCGGTCCGGCGCCCGCCCCGGGGCAGGGGGACGACCTCGCGCGGGCGGCGGCCGACAGCACCGTGACGGCCACCTACCGGCTGCGCGCGACGGCGTACACCCGTGCCGCCGAGCTGACGGCCGACGCCGCGAGGCGGGCGGAGCGGTACACCGCCGCGGCGGAGCAGGCCCTGCTCGGGGGCTGTCCGCACCAGGCCCGCCCGCTGCTTGCCGCGGCCCGGGAGGGTGCCGTTCCCGCCGCCGTGCGGGGCCGGGCCGAGCTGGTGCGCGGCCTCGTCGAGCTCCGGGACGGCCCGGTCGGCGACGCCCACCAGTCGCTGCTGCTCGCCGCGTCCCTGCTCGCCGCGGACGCGCCCGCCGACGCCGCGAGCGCCGCACTGGCCGCCGCCGACGCGGCCTGGGCGGCCGGCGACCTGTCCGCGTGCCTGGCCACGCTCGGTCCCACCGCACCACCGCGCGCCGCGGCCGCGATCCCGGCACACGGGGCGCACGCGCCGGGGGCGGGTGAACAACGGGGGCCGCGCGGAACCCCGGGCCCGCACGGGCGCCCGCACACGCGCCCGGCCGTCCGCCCCGCCGCGTCCCATCCGGCCCACCCGTCCCACACGTCGGCGTCCGTGGCGTCCGCCGTGCGGGACCACCGCATCGGCATGCGGGCACTGCTCGAAGGACGGTTCGACCGGGCGGGCGCACCGCTCGGGCAGGTGGTGCGGCGCGGCCTGACCGAGGACCGGCCCGAGGTGCTGCTGCGGTCGGCGGCGGCCGCGCTGCTGCTCGGTGACGTGGACGCGGCCCGCGGTGCCGGCGCCCGTGCCCTGGCCGCCGCCCGGCAGCTCGGGTCGGACCGGCTGGAGCCGCAGGCGCTGGAGTACCTCGCCTACGCCGAACTGCGCGCCGGCCGGCACCCCCAGGCCCGCGCCCACGCGGAGGAGGGGCTGCGCACCGCACTGCGCGCCGGGCAGCGCAACACGGCGGCGCACCACCGGGCGGTGCTGGCGCTCGCGGCGTCCATCGAGGAGGAGCCGGACGTCGTCGCCCGGCACGTCGCGGCGGCGCTGGCCACGGCCCGGCGGCACGGACTGGCGCAGGCGCTCACCCTCGCCCAGTGGGCGGCGGCCCGCGCGGACCTCGGCCGGGGACGTCCCTTCGACGCCGCGGACCGGCTCGGACTGCTCGTTCTCCCGGGACCGGGGCGGGGCCACTTCGCCGTGTGGCGGCTGGCCGTGCCCTGCTTCGTGGAGGCCGCGGTGCTCGCCGGCCGTCACGAGGACGCCCGCGAGGTCCTCGCGGACTTCGCCGGGTGGGCGGCGTTCGGCGCTGACCCGCAGGCCGCCGCCCAGCTGGCCCGCTGCCACGCCCTGCTCGCCCCGCCGGAGCGGACCGACGACCTCTACCGGCGCGCCCTCGCCCAACACGACGAAGCGGGCGGTGACTTCGAACGGGCCCGCACCGCGCTGCTGTACGGCAAGTGGCTGCGCCGGCGCCGCAGACCGCGCGAGGCCCGCGGCCGTCTCGGCGCCGCACTGGCCGGCTTCGAGGGGTGCGGCGCCGGAGTCTGGGCCGCGCAGGCACGCGACGAACTGCGAGCCCTCGGAGCCGCCCCGCAGCCCGGCGGCGACGGGGCACCGACCCGCCTCGGCCGCCTGACCCCGCAGCAACTGCGCATCGCGCGGCACGTCGCCGAGGGCGCCACCAACCGCGAGGTCGCGCTGACCCTCGCGGTGAGCACCCGCACCGTCGACTACCACCTGCGCAAGGTGTTCGCCGCACTCGGCGTCCGGTCCCGCCTGGAGCTGGCCCGCGTGATCGGGCAGGCGGAACAGGACCAAGAAGCCCGGCGGGCGGCGGCGCACCAGGAAAAGACCGGTGCACAACCCTAGGGACCGACCGGACGGTATGTCATCCTTCGGGGCAGGACGAGTCAGGGGGCAGGCCCGGCGCGGCGCGACGGCCGTCGCCGGGCGGCGCCTCCGCAAGCCCTGCCCTGGGGAGGACCGCGATGCAGCACGCCGTACGGTCACGAGCGATCCGCACCGGGCTGACGCCCGTTCCACGCCCGCGGACACCCGGTGTCACGTCGTTGATCGACGCCGACGCCCTGCGCGTCCTGCACCGGGCCGCGCGCGCCCTGCTCGACGACCTGCCCGACCTGACCGACCGGCTGGTGGCCCTGCTGGAGGAGCAGGAGCCCGCCTACCGGGCGAGCGTCACGAAGGACCCCGCCGCCACCTGGCAGGAGGCCCACCGCTCGCTGCGCCACAGCGTGGCCTCGCTGCTCGACCCGCGCGGCGCCCGGGACGCGGCCCGCCGCTGCTCCTGGCGGATCGGCGCCGCCCGCGCCGAACAGGGGCTTCCGCTGGACGCCCTGCTGCACGCCTTCCGGCTGGGCGGCTCGCTGGTGTGGCAGCGGCTGGTCGAGGAGACGTCCAGGGCCGCCCCCGAAGACGTACGGCTCCTCGTGCACGTGGCCGCCGACGTGTGGAACTTCGTCGACGAGCACTGCACCCTCGTCGCGGACGCCTACCGGCAGACCGAGTGGCAGATCGACCGGCGCCGCGAGAACCGGGCCCGGCTGCTGGCAGCCGGCCTGCTCGACGGCACCGGCCGCATCGCCGACCTGCCGGAGGCCGCCCGGGCCCTGGACCTGCCGGAACAGGGCCGGTACGTCGTCGTCGCCGTGGCCGGCGGACCCCCGGCCCGGTCCGACGTCGCCCGCGCCGCGGCCGTACCGCCGGGCAGCCGCGTCCACTGGCACGCCGGGCCCGAGACGGACTACGGGATCGTCCTCGTCGGTGACCGCGAGGGACTGCCGGAGGACCCGCCCGGGCCGGGGGGCGGACGACACGGCCCAGCCCTCCACCCCGGCCTGCGGATCGGCGTCGGCAGCCCCGTCGTCGGCCTCGCCGCCGTCGGAGACGCCCGCAGGCTCGCGGACACGGCCCTGGGCATCTGCCCCGCGGCCGGCGGCACGGTGCGCCTGGCCGACCAGCTCCCCGCCGCCCTGGTCGTCTCCAGCCCCGATCTGGGCCGGGCGCTGGCCGAGAAGGTGCTCGGGCCCCTGCTCCGCCTGGAGCCCGCCGACCGGGAGGTGCTCCTGGACACCCTCACCACCTGGCTGGACTGCGACGGTTCCGCCCAGCGCGCCGGCGAGCGTCTCTACTGCCACCGCAACACGGTCCTCAACCGCCTCCGCCGCTGCGAACAGCTCACCGGCCGCTCCCTGGCCCGCCCGGCCGACGTCGTCGAGTTCAGCCTGGCCCTGACCGCCCACCGCGTGCTGCGCGACTGAGGCACGTGGCGGGGCCGAGCCCGTGATGGCCGTCCCCGGAATCTCCGCCGCGCCGACCCATGCGTGGCCGTCCCCCCTGGGTGGCCTCTGCCCGTTGGGTGGCCTCCGCCCTCGGCGGCCCCCCCCCTTTCCGGTGCCTTCTGCCCTTTCGGGCGCCCCTGCCCCTCTCTTCTGCCCCTCCGGGGTGGCCCCCGCCCCTTCGCCAGCCCTCGCCTGGTAGGCGGCCCTGGCCCTTGGCGTAAGCGGTCCGGCCCTCCGCAAGCCCGGCCCACCTCTGCGCGAGCGCGGCCCGCCTCTGCGTAAGGCCGGCCCACCTCTGCACGAGCGGGGGCCGCTCCTCCGCAAGCCCGGCCCGCCCCTCCGCAAGCCCCGGTCCGCCGCCCCGCGGGCCGGGGCTCGTGCCGCGCGGCCGGTTCACCCGCCGGGTTGCCCGGGACGTGCCGGGCGGCGTTCCGGCCCCGCCCGCATGGGCATCCGCACAGACTCGGCCGCCCCGGACTGGGACCCCGCAGCGACCCTGCCCGAGGCCCCTGTACGGCCCCCGGCGCCCGTGCTGTCGTGAGCTCCCCCCCATTCACCGTCACCGTGCCTCCCCGGCGCGGTCCCAAGGAGCCGCGATGCCCGCAGCACCACCGGACGGCGCGCCCGCGCTGCACGTCGAGAGCCTCGATGTGACGTACGGACGCGCCCTGTCCGCCCTCCGCTCCGTGTCCCTGACCGTCCCGCACGGCGCCGTCGTCGCCCTGCTCGGTGCCAACGGCGCCGGCAAGACGACGCTGCTGCGGGCCGTCTCGGGCACCCTGCGCCTGCACCGCGGAGCCGTCACGGCCGGCCGCGTCCGCTACGGCGACACGGTCCTCGACGGCCGGGACCCGGTCGCCGCCGTACGCGCCGGGGTCGTCCAGGTGCCCGAGGGCAGGCGGGTGTTCGCCGGACTCACGGTCGACGAGAACCTGCGGGCCGGCGGACTCGGCCTGAACCGGCGGGCACCCGCCCAGGTCCACGAGGCCCGCGACCGCGTCTTCAGCCTGTTCCCGAGGCTCGCCGAACGCACCCGCCAGGCCGCCGGTCTGCTGTCCGGCGGCGAACAGCAGATGCTCGCCATCGGCCGCGCCCTGATGGCCGCGCCCCGCCTCCTCCTCCTCGACGAGCCCTCGCTCGGCCTCGCCCCGATGATGGTCGACCGCATCGCGGAGGTCGTCCGGGAGATCAACGCCCAGGGCACCGCCGTACTCCTCGTCGAACAGAACGCCGGCATGGCGCTGTCGCTCGCCGAACACGCCTACGTCCTGGAGGTCGGCGAGATCCGGCTCTCCGGCGAGGCGGCCGAACTCGCGCGGACGGACGCCGTGCGCCGCCTCTACCTGGGCGACACCACCGACGACACCGAAGACAAGGGGGCCGCGTGACCACCCCCGCCGCGCCCCGCGCGCTCGAGGTGCGGGGCGTGACCGTGCGCTTCGCCGGTCTGCTCGCCCTCGACGACGTCTCCTTCACCGTCACCCCCGGCAGCGTCCACGCCGTCATCGGGCCCAACGGCGCCGGCAAGTCCACCTGTTTCAACGTCCTGTCCGGCCTGTACCGACCCGCCGCCGGCACCGTACGGCTCGGCGCCGCCGAGCTGACCCGGCTCGCCCCGCACCGGATCGCCGCCCTGGGCGTCGCCCGCACCTTCCAGAACATCGTCACCACCCAGGGCACCGTCGCCGACAACCTGATGCTCGGCCGGCACGCCCTGTCCCGCGCCGGATTCGCCGCCAGCGCCCTGCGGCTGCCCCGCGCCGTGCGCGAACAGCGCGCCCACCTCGCCAGGGCCCGTGAGATCGCCGAACTCACCGGCCTCGGCGCCCACTTCGACTCACCCGTCGCGCTGCTGTCGTACGGCGACCGCAAACGGGTGGAACTCGCCCGCGCCCTGTGTCTGGAGCCCCGTGTCCTGCTGCTCGACGAACCCGTGGCCGGCATGAACGCCGCCGAACGCGTCCGCATGACCGAGGTCGTCCGGGAGGTCCGCGCCGAACTCGGCCTCTCCGTCGTGCTGGTCGAGCACGACATGGGCCTGGTCATGCGGCTCGCCGACGAGGTCACCGTCCTCGACTTCGGCCGGGCCATCGCCCACGGCACACCCGACGAGGTCCGGCGCGACCCCGAGGTGCTGCGCGCCTACCTCGGCACCGCCACGGGGGAGGACGCGGCATGACCGGCTTCCTCGACAGCCTCCTGAACGGCCTCGCCCTGGGCTCCGTCTACGCCCTGATCGCCCTCGGGTTCGTCACCATCTTCAAGGCCTCCGGCGTCCTGAGCTTCGCCCACGGTTCACTGCTGCTGCTCGGCGGCTACCTCGTCGCCGTCCTCCACGACGACCTCGGCTTCGCCGGGGCGCTCGCCCTCGCGGTCCTCGTGACGGCGGCCGTAGCCGGGCTGCTGGACCGGGTGCTGCTGCAACGTGTCGGCGGGGGCGACCCGCACGCCGCCCACGTCCAGACCATCGTCACGATCGGCATCGACATCGTGCTGGTCACCGACCTCGCCCGGCGCATCGGCGGCGACCTGCTGCCGCTCGGCGACCCCTGGGGCTCCGCCGTCACCGACCTCGGCCCGGTGACCGTGGCCGACAGCCGCATCGCCGCGATCGTGGTGTCCGCCGTCGCCATCGGCGCGGCCTTCGCCCTCTTCCGGTTCACACCCTGGGGCCTGTCGCTGCGCGCCGCCGCCGAGGACCGCGAAGCCGCCGCCCTCATGGGCGTACGGCTCACCCGCGTCCGGGCCCTCGCCTGGTGCCTGGCCGGCGGACTGGCCGCGCTCGCCGCCGTCTTCCTCGTCGCCTTCCCGGCGCCCGGACTGGAGCGCACCACCGGGCAGATCGCGCTGAAGGCCTTCCCGGCCGCCATCCTCGGCGGCATGACCTCCCCGGTCGGCGCCCTGGTCGGCAGCATGCTGATCGGTCTCACCGAGGCCTTCGCCGCCGGATACCAGTCCGACCTGCACGTGCTCGGCGAGGGCTTCGGCGACGTGGCGCCGTACGCCGTGATGGTGCTCGTCCTGCTGGTGCGCCCCGCCGGACTCTTCGCCGCGAAGGGAGCGGCCCGTGTCTGACCTCGGCCCCGTCCTGCGCAAGCGCGGTCCGCTCCTGGTGACCGCCCTCCTCCTGTGCGCCCTGCCCTTCTACCTGGACGCCTTCTGGCTGCGCATCGGCCTGTTCTCCATGGCCGCGGCCATCGGCGCCGTCGGCCTCGGCCTGCTCAGCGGCACCGCCGGACAACTCTCCCTCGGACACGCCTTCTTCCTCGCCGTCGGCGCGTACGGGTACGTCTGGCTTGCGGGCGAACCCGGCCCCGGGCTGCCGCCCGCCGTGGCCCTCGTCCTCGCGGTGCTCCTCGCCGGGGCGGCGGGCGGCCTGTTCAGCCCCGTCGCCGGGCGGGTGAAGGGCGTCTACCTCGGCGTGGCCACCCTCGCCCTGGTCTTCCTCGGCCACCACGTCCTGCTCACCGCGGACTCCGTCACCGGCGGCTTCAACGGCCGCTCGGTGCCGCCCCTGGAGCTCGGCGGCTTCGCCTTCGCCGAGGCCGACCCGGAACTCACCGTCCTCGGCGTCCCGTTCGGCGCCGAGGAACGGCTCTGGTACCTGGGGCTCGTCCTGTTCGCCGTCACCTGGTTCAGCGCACGCGGACTGCTGCGCGGACGCCCCGGGCGGGCCCTGGTGGCACTGCGCGACAGCGAGACGGCGGCCTCGGTCATGGGCGTCCACGTGGCCCGGTACCGCTCCGCCGCGTTCGTCGTCTCGTCGATGTACGCGGGCCTGGCCGGCGTCCTGCTCGCGCTCTCCTTCCGCCGCGTCGTGCCCGACTACTTCTCCCTCGCCCTCTCCGTCGACTACCTCGCCATGATCGTCATCGGCGGTCTCGGCTCGGTGGCCGGAGCCACCGCAGGTGCCGTCTTCGTCACCGCGCTGCCCCTGCTGATGACCCGCTACGCCGACCAGTTGCCGCTGGTGGCCGCCCCGGGGTCCGGCGACGGCTCGATCGGCCCCACCGAGGCCTCCCGCTACCTCTACGGCGCGGCGATCGTCGTCATCCTCCTCTACGCCCCCGACGGCCTGCACGGACTGGCCCGCCGCACCCGGGCCCGCCTGCGCCGCCGCCCGTCCGTCACCGGCCCGCCCGGCAACCGCCCCTCGTCCGGGACCACCGTCCCCGCCACCACCACCGACACCACCGCACGAGCCAAGGAGCACACCCCGTGAACGCCACGCACCCCAGGCCCCGCACCGCCCGCACCGCCCGGACCGCCACCCTGGCCGCGGCACTGGCCGCCGTGCTGCTCGCGGGCACCGCCTGCAGCTCCAAGGCGGACGGCGGGGGCAGCGACGACGGCGCCGACGGCGTCAAGGCCGGACCCGGAGTCAGCGACAAGACCGTCAGACTCGGCGCCCTGACCGACCTCACCGGCCCCTACGCCACCCTCGGCAAGAGCATCGTGCAGGCCCAGCAGATGTGGGCGGACGAGACCAACGCCGCGGGCGGCATCTGCGGACGCAAGGTCGAGATCGTCGTCAAGGACCACGGCTACGACGTGCAGAAGGCGGTCACCGCCTACGCCGACATCGCACCGGACGTCGTCGCCCTGCCCCAGGTCATCGGCTCCCCGGTGGTCGCCGCCCTGCTCGACGACATCGAGCGCGACCACATGCTGACCTTCCCGCAGGCCTGGGCCGCCTCCCTGCTCGGCCGCGACTCCGTCCAGGTCCTCGGCACCACCTATGACCTCGACATGATCGCCGCCGTCGACTTCCTCACCCGCACCCAGAAGCTCGCCAAGGGCGACACGATCGGTCACGTCTACTTCGAGGGCGACTACGGCGCCAACGCGCTGGAGGGCTCCGAGTGGGCCGCCGAACAGGCGGAGATGAAGATCGCCGGACAGAAGATCAAGGCCACGGACACCGATCTGACCGCACAGGTGTCGGCCCTGAGCAAGGCCGGGGTGAAGGCGATCCTGATCAGCGCGGGGCCCGCCCAGACCGCCTCGCTCGCCGGGGTGGCGGCGGCGCGCGGCCTGAAGGTGCCGATCGTCACCAGCGCGCCCGGCTACGCGCCCCAGCTGCTGAAGACACCGGCGGCCCCCGCGCTGGAGGCCATGGTGCACGTGGTCAGCGCCGCTCCGGCGGTCAGCTCCGACCTGCCGGGCGTCAAGAAGATGGTCGCCTCCTACCAGAAGGCGTACCCGGGCGAGCCCGTCGACTCCGGTGTGCTCTCCGGGTACAACGCCGCCCAGCTGACGGGCATCGACCTGAAGAAGGCCTGCGAGGGCGGCAGCCTCACCCGGCAGGACGTGGTCAAGGCGCACCGCTCGCAGAAGAACGCGGACACCGGGCTCGGCACCCCGCAGAACTTCACCTACGTGACCGCGCCGGCCAGCCGGTCCACGTACGTGCTGAAGCCCGACGCCAAGGCGGTCGGCGGCCTGGTCGGAGCGGAGGGCGCCCACAAGGCCCCCGGCGTGGACGCCTACCTGGCCGGGCGCGGCTGAGTCGGCCGAGCGGCCGTCAACTCCCTGGCCTCATGGTCGGATTGACGGCCGCTCGGTCCGCCCCCTGGTTCGGCTGACCACGCGGTCAGTAGGATGTACTGTCTGTCATGCCAGTCCAGTTGGCACCGGTACGGAGCTGGGGGAACGATGCAAGCCGACAAGCAGCTGTCCACGGAGATCGATGCCAACGTGCCGACAGCGGCACGTATGTACGACTTCTACCTGGGCGGCAAGGACAACTACGCGGCCGACCGGGCGGCCGTCGGTGAACTCGACAAGGTCGTCCCCAGCACCCGCCGGCTGGCCCTGAACAACCGGCGTTTCCTCGCGCGCGTGGTCCGCGTCCTCGCCGAGGACTACGGCATACGCCAGTTCCTGGACCACGGCTCCGGCCTGCCCACCCAGGACAACGTGCACCAGGTCGCCCAGCGCATCGCCCCGGACTCCCGGGTCGTCTACGTCGACAACGATCCGATGGTGCTGGTCCACGGCCGGGCGCTGCTCGACCAGAACGACCAGACGGCGGTCATCCACGCCGACATGCGTTCGACGGAGGAGATCTTCTCCCATCCGGACACCCAGCGTCTGATCGACTTCTCGCAGCCGGTCGCCGTGCTGTTCAACTCGGTCTTCCACTGCATCCCGGACAGCGAGACTGACGGGCCCAAGGCGGTGGTCCGCCGGGTGACCGAGCGGCTCGTGCCCGGCAGCTTCGCAGTGATGTGCCAGCTGGTCAGCGAGGACGCCGAAGTGCGCAAGTTCGTCACGGACTTCATGGACCAGGCGACCCAGGGCCACTGGGGCCGGGTGCGTGAGCCGAAGGACGTCGAAAGCTTCTTCGAGGGCATGGACATCCTGGAGCCCGGGCTCGTGGAGGTCTCCACCTGGCGTCCCGACACCGAGGTGGCGCCGCGTCAGCTCACCGACGAGTGGATCGAGTTCGGCGGCCTGGGCCGCCTGCGCTGAGCGTCGTCGCCGTCCTGGCGCACCGATCACCCGCAGGAGACACGAGGGGGCCATGCGCATCGCGCATGGCCCCCTCGTGTCGTTCTGCCTGCTACGTGGTGGCGGCGTAGCGCGTCGCCATCGTCTCCCGCAGGCGGTCCAGCGACTCGCGCGGGGTCAGCGCCTCGTCGGCCAGCCGGTCCAGCGCCACCCGGTACTCCTCGGTCTCGTCCCGGTCCTCGAGGAAGTTGGCGCTCTTGATGTGCTCCAGGTAGACCACGTCGGGCAGATCGGCGCCGCCGAAGCGGAGATAGGTGACGGGGATCGCGGGCGCCGACGCGTGCGTCACGTCCAGCGGTACGATCTGCAGCGTCACATGGGGCTTCTCCGCCATTTCGACCAGGTGCCCGAGCTGCTCGCGCATGACCTCGCGGCTGCCCAGCACGCGCAGCAGCACGGACTCGTCGATGATCGCCCACAGCTGCGGCGCGTCCCTGCGGTGCAGCAGCTCCGCCCGGCGCTTGCGCAACTCGACCCGGCGCCGGACCTCGGCCGCGGGAGCGTTCGGCAGGCCGCGCTCCACCACGGCCGCCGTGTAGGCCTCGGTCTGGAGCAGACCGGGGACGTACTGGATCTCGAAGGTACGGATGGTCGCCGCGGCCTCCTGGAGGCCGACCAGGCGGTCGAACCACTCGGGCATCAGGCGCTTGTCGTACCGCTGCCACCAGCCCGGTTCACCGGCCCGCTGCAACAGCTTGACCAGGACCGAGGTCTCGTAGGCGTCGGTGCCGTACTGCTCGAGGAGGGCGCGGACGTCGCTCTCCGTGGGAGGCTTGCGGCCCTTGCCCGACTCGATGCGCGAGAGCTTCGCGCCGCTGAACCCCACGGCGCGGGCGGCCTGGTCCTGGGAGAGGCCGGCGTCCTCGCGGAAACCCGCCAGCTGTACGCCGACGAGCATCTTCAGCAGGGTCGGAGCCGGCTCGACCCGGTCCAGATAGGGTTCGAGTCGGGAGATGCGATGCGACGCGGCGGACATCCTGACTCCCAGCAGACCGGCAGACTTGTAGAAAAGACTATCTCATCCCGAACCAGCCCGCCGCATCCGCCTGTAGAAATCGGGTAGTTGGACTCCGCTTCCGTCCGGGCCGCCCGGCTGTCCCGTCGCCCCGTCGTCGCATCGCCCCGTCGCCGCGTCGCCCGTCATCCGCGGCCGTCGCACCGCCCCGCGCTACACCAGGTGGTCGAACTCGCCTTCCTTCGCGCCGGCCAGGAAGGCGGCCACCTCCGCCGGGGTGTAGACGAGTGCGGGGCCGTCGGGATAGCGGGAGTTGCGCATCGCTATGCCCCCGTCCACGAGAGCGACCTCGACGCAGTTGCCCTCGGCGTTGCTGTGCCGACTCTTCTTCCAGCAGGCGTCCAACTGGCTTGCCTGCACTCCGTTGCGCACTGGTGGCACCGCGGTCTCCTTGCCGTTCGGGGGGAGCGGACCGAGTCGTGCCGGTCCCCGAGCGCCCCCATCCGATTTTTTTCGCGCAATTTCCCGTGCAATTGCACGGGAGCGCTCTAAGCGTGGATAATAGCTGCGGCGTCAACCCCCCGGTTGGTGCCTCGTCCTGACGTCGCATCAGGGAGATGCTGTGCCGTCACCTGCGCATCCAACGCTCCGGTCGCCCGGCGAAGTCGTGTCGGAGGCGGGTGCGTCGAGCCGGTCCGCAGGGCTCCCGTACCCGGTGCCAGGGTCCGCCCGCCGGACCGACGGGGTGATGCCCGCTCCGTACGCGAGGGCCCTCGCCCCGGCCGGCCGGGCGGCCACCGCCGCGTTGCGCGTGGCGTGCAGCGGTGAGGGGTTCGCCCGGGCCCGGGCCTTCACGCGGGACACACTGCGCGGGTGGTCGCTCGAGCACTGCGGTGACGACGCGGTCCTCGTGATCACCGAGCTCGTCTCCAACGCCGTGACGCACGCGGTGCCGTCCGCGGCGGCCGGTGCGCCGGAAGTAGGGCTCGGGCTGGTCCTGGACGCGGCCCGGCTGACGCTGACCGTCTCCGACTCCGGGGACAACGCGCCCGTGTTCCATCCGTCCGACGGCTCCGCACTCCAGGAGCACGGACGCGGCCTGTGCATCGTCGACGCGCTCGCGGAGGAGTGGGGCTGGGCCCCGCGTCCCCCGGCGGGCAAGACGGTCTGGGCCACGCTGTCGACCCGTCCCCTCTCCTGACCCGACTGCCGCGGAAGGGCCCCACACCATGCGCAGCGCTCCGACACCCAAGCCGAGCATCCAGCGCACCGACCACCAGACGCAGCCGCCCGGCTCACCCCGCGCCGCGGCCCCGCTGGCGGGCCTCGACGGCGTGCCCTGGAGCGACATCCAGGACTCCACCGGCTCGGCGGCGGCCATTCCCCGCCTGCTGCGCAAGGTCGCCCGGGGTGACGCCGAAACCGCCCGCGCCGCACTCGGGGACCTGCGCAAGCGCATCTGCCAGTACGGCTTCGTCGTCGAGCAGGCGACCGCCGCGACCGTTCCCTTCCTGTGGGAGCTGGCGCAGCGGCCGCAGGTGAGCTGCCGGGCGCAGATCATCCAGCTGCTCAAGAACATCGCCGACGCCCGGCAGTGGGAGACCACCGCCACCGCCTACCCCAAGCTGCTCAACCACCGTGAGAACCCGGTGGTGTGGGAGCGCGCTGCGCGGCAGGCCGTCCGTGCCCGGCGGGACGGACTGGAGCGACTGCTGGCCGAGGACGACACCGAGATCACGCGCGCCACCACCGAACTCGCCCGCACCCTCGGGGACTGAGCCCCCGGGGGGCCGAGACCCGGGCCCGCGGAGGACCGAGCGCCGGGACCCGCGCCCTCCACGGGGGAGGAGGCGCGGGTCCCTTCCAGTACGCGGGACACTGTGGCGCACTTCTGGCCGACGGGGTAGGAAAGCGCGGGAAGCAAGCGCTTGCCCCATTCGGTCACCAGGAGGACCACGCCGATGGCGTCGTCGTTGGAAAAACCGCTCGATCACCGCTACCGGGGCGAACACCCGATACGCACCCTCGTCTACCTGCTCCGCGCGGACCGCCGCCGACTTGCCGGTGCGGTCGCCGTCTTCACCGTCAAGCACAGCCCCGTCTGGCTGCTGCCGCTCATCACCGCCGCCATCATCGACACCGTCGTCCAGCACGGGCCGATCGCGGACCTGTGGACCAGCACCGGGATCATCATGTTCATCCTGGTGGTCAACTACCCGCTGCACCTGCTCTACGTCCGTCTTCTCCACGGCAGCGTGCGCCGCATGGGCACCGCCCTGCGCTCCGCCCTGTGCACGCGGATGCAGCAGCTCTCCATCGGCTACCACTCGCGGGTCAGCGCCGGCGTCCTGCAGGCCAAGGTGGTCCGGGACGTGGAGACGGTGGAACAGATGGTGCAGCAGACCGCCGAGACCGGTCTCGGCGCGTTCACCGTGCTCACCGGCGGACTCGTGATCATCGCCGTGCGCACCCCGGAGTTCCTGCCCGTCTTCCTCGTCGTCGTCCCCGCCGCCTCCTTGCTGGTGGCCCGGCTCCGGGCCCGGCTGCGCACCCACAACGAGCACTTCCGCCACGAGGTCGAGACACTGTCCTCGCGGGTGACGGAGATGACCCGGCTCATCCCGGTCACCCGCGCCCACGGCCTGGAGGGCAAGGCGCTGCGCCGCATGGACGGCACCCTGGACCGGCTGCTCACCTCCGGGATGCGCCTCGACCTGGTCAACGGCCGCTTCGGCTCGCTGTCCTGGGTGGTGCTCAACGTGGTCGGCGTCCTGGTGCTCGCGGGCGCCGCGCTGATCTCGTACTACGACGTCTGGGGGGTCAGCGCCGGCGACGTCGTCATGCTCAGCGCCTTCCTGACCACGCTCACCGGCTCCACGACGACACTGGCGGGCCTGGCACCGGTCATCACCAAGGGCCTGGAGTCGGTCCGTTCGGTCGGCGAGGTGCTCCAGGCCCCGGAACTGGAGGACAACGAGGGCAAGACGGAGCTGACCTCGCTGCGCGGAGCCGTCACCTTCGACGGCGTCGGGCACCTCTACGAGAGCGACGGGCGCCCCGCGGTCAGCGACTTCACCCTCTCCGTCGAACCCGGCGAGACCGTCGCACTGGTGGGCGCCTCCGGCGCCGGCAAGTCCACCGTGCTCAACCTGGTGATCGGCTTCCTGCGGCCGACCTCGGGCCGGCTGCTGCTGGACGGCACCGACATGAGCACCCTCGACCTGCGCACGTACCGGCGCTTCGTCTCGGTGGTGCCGCAGGAGTCGATCCTGTTCGACGGCACGATCCGGGAGAACGTCGCCTACGGCATGGACGACGCCGACGAGGAGACGGTGCGCGCCGCCCTGCGCGACGCCAACGCCCTGGAGTTCGTCGACCGGCTGCCGCGCGGCCTCGACACCCTGGTCGGGGAACACGGTGCTCGGCTGTCCGGCGGGCAGCGCCAACGCCTCGCCATCGCCCGCGCCCTGATCCGGGACCCCCGGGTGCTGATCCTGGACGAGGCCACCTCGGCGCTGGACACCCGCTCGGAGGCGCTCGTCCAGCAGGCGCTGTCCCGGCTGCTGCGCGGACGCACCACGTTCGTCGTGGCGCACCGGCTGTCCACCGTGCGCGGCGCCGACCGGATCGTGGTGATGGGGGAGGGCCGGATCCAGGAAACCGGCACCCACGAGGAACTCCTCGCCCGGGGAGGGGCCTACACGGCCCTGCACAGCGGCCAGGTGGCCTGACCGCTCCGCTGCGGCCGGTCCGTTTCCCCCGAGTCGTCGACCACCCATCGCGACGCTCGGACAGGTATGGGCAGGATCTGGTCAATTACGGGCATGGGGGCGCGTGCTGCGATTGGTTTGACCGGGTTCGGGCATACGCAGCGAAAATCGAGAGAGGGGCGCTTCGTGCTCGAACCGGACCCGAAGGCCGTCAGGAAGTTGCTCACGCGGTACGCGTCGCTGCGCATCGCACAGGCGGAGAGGGAGTCGACGACGACGGCGCGGGAGCTGGCGGACGTCAGTTACACCCTGTGCGTGATGATGGCGACGACCAGCATCCACGACGCGGTGGCGAAGGCGGACACCCTGCTGCTCGCCAAGGGGCGGACGGTACCGGAGGCGCGCACGGTGGATCCCGAAGGGGAGAGCGGCCTGTCACTGGCCGTCTGAACACCGCAGCACCTCGCGGCCCGGGCCGTGGAGCGCCCCGCCGAGCCGGGGCCGCTCCACGGCCCGGGCTCACGGGAGGCGCGACGGCGCGGGGGACTTCGCCCGGAAGGCCGCGCGGTAGCTGTACGGGGTGGTGCCGACCACCCGGCGGAACCGCTCCCGGAAGGCCGTGGGCGAACCGAACCCAGCCTGCCGGGCGATCCTCTCGACCGAATCGTCCCCGTTCTCCAGCAGGTACTGGGCGCGTCGCACCCGGGCCCGCAGCAGCCACTGCAGCGGAGTGGTGCCCGTCTGTTCGCGGAACCGGCGGCTGAAAGTGCGCTCGCTCATCCCCGAGCGGGCCGCCATCGCCCCGAGCGTCAGCTCCCCGGCCAGGTTGTCTTCGATCCACCCGAGCAGCGGCTCCAGGTCCGAGCCCCGCGGCACGGGCGGGTGCTCGTGCACCACGAACTGGGCCTGCCCGCCCTCCCGTTCCAGTGGCATGACACACATCCGGGCGGAGTGCGCGGCCACGGCCGAACCCAGATCCCGGCGGATCATGTGCAGGCACATGTCCAGACCGGCGGCCGCGCCGGCCGAGGTGAGGATCTGCCCGTTGTCCACGTAGAGCACGTCCGGCAACACCTCCACCAGCGGGTACCGGCGGGCCAGTTCCGCGGCGGCGATCCAGTGGGTGGTGGCCCGCAGCCCGTCCAGCACCCCGGCTTCCCCGAGGACGAAGGCACCGACGCACACCGACGCGATCCTGGTCCCGGCGCGGGCCGCCCGGCGCAGCGCGTCGAGGACGCGACCTGAGGGCGGGCCGGACCCCTCCGAGCGGCCCGGCACGATGACGGTGTCCGCCGTCTCCAGCGCCTCCAGACCCCGCTCGATCCGCAGGGCGAGACCCTCGGTGCGCACCTCGGGCGACTCGGCGCACAGCGACACCCGGTAGGGGCGGCGCCCGTCGGGCAGCCGCGTCCAGTCGAACGCCTGCATGGGCGCCGCCATGTCGAAGGGCACCACGTCGTCGAGGACCAGGATCACCACCGAGTGCATGGGCGCCACCCTAGGCGGATTCCCGCCACGCACAGAAGGCCGGGTCAGGGCCGGTCCGGTCGGGCAGACACGGGTGGGAGGAGCTGGCGGGATCCCGTGGGAAACTGTCGTTCCCGCCACTGTGCGGGCCGGCTTCGTCTTTCTACCTTGGTCATCGATCACCGCGCCGTCCGCCTCAGCTCCCGGAGCCCTCCCGATGACCAAGTTGCTGCTGTCCCTCCACGTCCTCGCGGCCGTCATCGCCGTGGGCCCCGTCACCGTCGCGGCCAGCATGTTCCCCGCGGCCGTCCGCCGGGTGCCGGTGGCGGCGGCCGTCGGGGCAGGGCAGGCGGCGGCGGACGCCGGTGACCTGGGCACCGTCCGGCTCCTGCACCGCATCTGCCGGGTCTACGCCGGTCTGGGCATCGCCGTGCCGGTCCTCGGCTTCGCCACCGCCGCCTCGATGGGCGTCCTGGGCGACGCCTGGCTCATCGCGTCCGTCACCCTCACCGCGGCGGCCGCGGGCCTCCTGGCCGCCTTTGTCCTGCCGCGTCAGGAGGAGCTCCTCGGGCAACTGGCCGACCGGCAGCCCGTCGAGCGGGCCGGTACGGCCCGGCTCGCCATGTTCACCGGCGTGTTCAACCTGCTGTGGGCCACGGTGACCGTTCTCATGATCGTGCGGCCCGGCTCCACGACCGGAGGCTGAGCAGCTGTTCACATCCTGGCGGAATGCGCACCGGCGGGTGAACGGGCGCCTAGACTGCTCAGTCGCGCCTCCGTACGGGGGCGGACGACACGAAAGGCACGTTGACGGGTGTTCCAGGATTCCCCCATCTACGACCGACTCGTCGCCGAACGCGGTGACGTCCCCGAGCAGGTGCGGCGGGACGCCGAGCGTGTGAGCAGGGAACTGGAGGTGGTCATGCGGCCGTTGCGCACCCCCGGATACCTGCCGGGTCCCGAACGTCAGCCGTCCCCCGGCGCCGGCTGGCAGCGCACCGCCCTGCTGCCCGGCCCCCGCCCGCACTGACGGGCGGCCCGCGGGCAGGCGTGCCGAGGGACACTCATCCGACCGCCGCCGTGCCCGGACCGCCCGCGCCCACCGGGTCGGGGTCCTCCGGCCGGGCCAGCCACTCGGCGATGGTGCGGGCGATCGGCTGGCCGGTCTCCACCTCGACGAAGCCGAACTGCCCCGACTGGTTGCACTCGAGGAACCACCAGGTGCCGTCGCCGTCCTCGGCGAAGTCGAACGCGCCGTAGGCCAGCCCGGCCTCCCGGAGATAGTCCCGGACGCCCCCGGCGACGCGCGGCGGCACCCGGGCCGGTCGCCACGGCTCGTCCGACGCCGTGAACCGCACGTCCACCTCCGCGGGGTCCAGGCTCGCCGGCGTCGTCTTGCGCGCCGCCAGCAACACGTCGCCGACGACCGTCAGCCGGATGTCGGCACGCTTGGCGACCCTGCGCTGCAGCAGCGTCGGGCCGTGGGCGACGGCCGAGAAGTCGGCCTCGGGCGAAACCCTGCTGGTCGGCACGGCCAGCGGCGGATCCTGCGGATGGGCGCCCGAGACGGGCTTGACCACCAGATCCGGGTAGCGCTCGGCGAACTCGCGGGCCGCCCGCGGGAACGTCGTGATCAGTGTCGCCGGCACGGGCAGCCCGCACCGCTGGGCGAGGCGCAGCTGCCAGGGCTTGTACCTGGCCCGGTGTGCGGCGTCGGGCTGGTTCATCCAGCGCGCCGGTGAGCCGCGGAGCATGCCGTAGAGCGCCTGACCGGCCTCCTCGGTCAGCCACGCGGACGGTTCGGCGGCCCGGGTGGCCGCCCCGCCCGGCCTGCGAACCCAGACGGACCGCAGCCCCCCGATGCTCACCAGCCGGCCCCCCGCGGACAGATGGCCCCGGAAGGAGCCGTGCACGAACTCGCCGGAGAGTGCGACGGAGTCGGTGAGGTCGGCGGGGTCCAGGCGGACCACCGGCACTCCCGACGCGTTCAGGTGCACCACCACCATGTCGGCGGTGACGTCCTCTTCACAGGTCAGGATCAGCACGGTCATCGTCGACGACCCGTGTTCAGTCGTCGAAGTGAGTCTTCGACCCCGCGGTGGAGGTCGTGGTCCCCAGCTCTCTGAGCAGCGCGTGGTCGCAGGCGGCCACCCGCCCGTCGAGGAGCACGTTCAACTGCAGCCCGGAGTCGTAGACGTACTCGGTGGTGGCTTCCAACTCCACAGCCGGCCGTGCGTAGTTGAGCGCGAACGGTTGCATCGTCTCTCCCCTAGTCGGTGCTGCGCCGATCAGGCGACGAAATCTTCTGTGCCGTCACCTGGTCCGCCGACTTCCTTCGGCTTCCAGAGACTTATACGAGTCGAACGGGTGAATGGTTTCCTCACGCTGCGTAGTCGCCGGGCGAATCCGGGGAACGCCGCCGGTCCGGGGCGGCGGGCCGGGCGCCGATCGAGCCGCGCACGGAGCGCAGGGCGAGCAGCAGCACGCCTACGTCGTCCAGGTAGACCGGATCGGGCAACAGGTCCGCCGGGAGGACCAGATAGAGGACGGCACCCCAGAACACCCAGCGCGGACCGGTGGGAAGGCCGGCCCGCCTGAGGTCCCGTCGGGTGCGGACCAGGCGCACCAGCACGGCGACCGCCGCCGCGAGGACGACCGCCGCGAGCAGCACCGCCACGACGATCACTGTGGTCGTATCCACCAGCGCCTCCTCCGGCGCGCGGCACGCGCCTCCCTACCCGGATGCCCGCTCGCGGCGGCGGCAAGGCCGCGGGCCGGACTCTCTCATCCCTGTGGCCCACCGGAGTGGCACGGCGCGACGGACGTGCCTAGTAATGGCAGCACACAAGCGCGAGTCGCATGTCGGGGACGCAGGGCGGCCGCACCCCCACCACACGGAGAGATCATGAACACCGGCTCTTCATCACCTCGCTCGCCCGAGTACGCCATATCCGCTCTGGACCTTCCCACCGGGGAGACGACGACCACCACCGGCACGGTGCGACCGCCGGGCGCGGATCCAGGTGCCCGGACCGCCGCCGACCGTCCCTCGCCCGAGCGGGACAGCGATCTGTGGGACGACCTGGACGACGCCGACCTCCCCGAACCGGAGCCCGACCCCGACTTTCCGGTCCACGATCCCGGCGGCCCCGGCCGCGAAGGCCCCGGCTTCCGGCAGCCCGGCGCCCGTGCGCGCCACGCCGACGCCGACGCCCAGGCCCGCGACGGAGAGGGGCAGACGTACGGCGATCCCGTCGGCGACCTGGTGCGCGCCGCCGTCGCCGACCGGCCGCTCGAGGAGGTCGTCGACCTCATCACGATGCTGGAGCAGTCGCCGCAGTACGCACAGGCCACGGTCGACGCGCTCCGTGCGGTCGGCGTGAACCGGTCCGTCGAGGACGTCACCCGGCTGGTGAGCCTGCTGACCCGGCCGCCGCGCCACTCGGCCAGCGCGGACGAGGCGATCCGGGCCGCGGCGGAGTGCCGCTCCGTGGAGGACGTGACCCGGCTGATGGCGCTGCTGCACCGCACGCCCCTGGAGCCGCACTGCGGTCAGGAGGCCGTCCGCGCCGCCGCCACCGGCCGGCCCGTCGAGGAACTGGTCGAACTCATAGGGCGGCTCGCCGAGGACGGCCACGTTCGAGCGGAGAGCCCCGACGCCCGGCAACTGCGGGCGGCCCAGGACGCGGCCGACGAGGACGGAGAACCGGGGACCACCGCCCGCCCGGCCCGGCGCAGCGGCGCCTTCGGCGGCGCCGACCGCCGCGGCCGCGCCGGCCGTCGGCCGTTCGGCCGGGGACGCGAGCGCGACGGGAGCCGTGACGGGCGGGACCGTGACGCGGCCCGCGCCGCGCGCGAGCGCGACCAGGGCCGTGCGGGCCGTGACCGGGCGGGGCGTGACCGCGACCGCGCGGCGCGCCGCACCGCCCGGGGCCCGGCCTGGCCCGCCCGGCTGGCCGTCGCGGTCCTGGCCGGATGCGGCGTGGCCTTCTTCCCGCTGCACCGCGCCGGCGCCTCCGCGCAGGCCTACGGGGTCGCCGTGGGCCTGTCGGCGGCCTGCCTGCTGCTCGCCCTGCTGCTGACCGTCCGGCCCGCCGTGCCGCTGCTCGCCGTGGCGGTGGTGGGACCGGCGGCGCTCGCCGCGGCCAAGCTCTACGGCAGCGCCACCCCGTCGGTGCAGGTCTCCCCGGTCACCGACCTCACGCTGGCACCCACCTGGATCGCGGTCGCGGTGGCCGTGGCTGCCTCGCTCGTCGCCCTGCTGGCGCTGTGCGTGCGGGTGGCCGCGCCGGCCGCCGCGCGGCGCCGACCGGCCCGCCGCGTGGCCGTGGCGAGCCGTACGGCGCCCTAGGCCGTCCGGATCAGGCCGGCTCCGGGCGACGGTGCCCTGCTGCCGACCCGGCCCTCGGCAAGATCCAGACGACGCCCTCTGGGCCCGCCCACCGAGCGTGGGGGGGGGGGGGGGGGGGGGGGGGGGGGGGGGGGGGGGGGGGGGGGGGGGGGGCGGGGCCGCGGGGGGCGGGGGGCCCCGCCCGCCGCCCCCCGCCCCCCCCCCCCCCCCCCCCCCCCCCCCCCCCCCCCCCCCCCCGCCCCCCCCCCCGGCGCCCCCCCCCCCCCCCCCCCCCCCCCCCCCCCCCCCCCACGCTCGCGTTCTCAGGCCCCCAGCGTGCCCGGGGGGTGTTCGTGTGCGAGCAGGGCGGTGAGCACCCGGTCCGGGGTGAGCGGCAGTTCCCGGAACCGGATGCCGGTGGCGTGGTGGACGGCGTTGCCGACGGCCGCCGCCGAGCCCACGATCCCGATCTCGCCGATCCCCTTGCTGCCCATGGGGTTGAGGTGGGCGTCCTCCTCGTCGACCCAGTACGCCTCCAGGTCGGCGACGTCGGCGTGCGCCGGCACGTGGTAGGAGGCCAGGTCGCGCTCGACGAAGTCGCCGAACACCGGGTCCATCGTGCTGTCCTCGGTCAGTGCCATGCCCAGGCCCATCGTCATGCCTCCGATGAACTGGGACCGGGCCGTACGGGCGTTGAGGATGCGCCCGGCGGCGAAGACCCCGAGGAGCCGGGTCACCCGTACCTCACCGGAGACGGTGTCCACGCTCACTTCGGCGAAGTGGGCACCGAAGGCGTGCCGGGCGTAGGGGCTCTCGGCGTCCACCGTGCCGGAGGTGTCGGCCTCCGCGGCGATCCCCTCGTCGGGCAGGGGGCCCGGGTGCTCCGCCAGCCGCCCGGCCAGCCGGACGCACGCCTCGTGCACGGCCGACCCCCAGGAGGCGGTGCCCGAGGAGCCACCGGCCATCGGGGCGAAGCCGATGCCGCTGTCGGCGACGTCGATCCGCACCCGGTCCAGCGGGGCACCGAGGGCGTCGGCCGCGACCTGCGCGAGGACCGTACGGGCTCCGGTTCCGATGTCGGTGGCGTTGACCCGCACCAGGAAACCGCCGTCGGGCAGCGCCCGGGCCGAGGCGACGCAGGGGGAGACCAGCACCGGGTAGGTGGCCGATGCCACCCCGCTGCCGATCAGCAGGGGGCCGTCCGCGCGGGACCGCGGGCGGGCGTCGCGCCCCTCCCAGCCGAAGCGCCGGGCGCCCTCGCGCAGGCACTCCACCAGGTGCCTGCTGCTGAAGGGCTTCCCGCTGTCGGGCTCGGTCTCCGGTTCGTTGCGGATCCTCAGTTCCACCGGGTCCAGACCGAGTTCGGCGGCCAGTTCGTCCATCGCCGACTCCAGGGCGTACATGCCGGGGCATTCGCCGGGGGCCCGCATCCAGGACGGAGTGGGCACGTCCAGCGCGGCCACGCGGTGCGCCGTACGCAGGGCGGGGGTGCCGTACATGACCCGGGCGGGGACCGCCGCCTGCTCCACGAACTCCTTGACCCGGGAGGTGTACGTCGTCACCTCGTGCACGAGGGAGGTGAGCCGGCCGCCGCTGTCCGCGCCCATCCGCAGCCGGTGCAGGGTGGGCGCCCGGTGCCCGACGACGGCGGGCAGGTAGCGGCGCGGCAGCGCGACGGTCACCTGCCGCCCGGTCTCGCGCGCCGCCATCGCGGCCAGCACCACCTCGGGACGCGGGGTGCCCTTCGAACCGAAGCCGCCGCCCACGTGCTCGGCCCGCACCGTGATCCGGTCCTCGGGCAGTGCGAACAGGCGCGCCAGTTCCTTCTGCACCGCCGTGGTGCCCTGGCTGGAGGAGAGCACGGTCAGCCGGTCGCCGTCCCAGTGCGCCGTACTGGTGTGCGGCTCCATGGGGTGGTTGTGCAGCGGCGGCACCGTGTACGCGACGTCGATCCGGGCCGCGGCCGAGGCGAGGCCGCCGTCCGGGTCCCCGTGCTCGGTGACGGCCGGGAAACCCCCGTTGGCCGACTCGGGGACGTACGCCTCGGGGTGCGAGGCGGTGAGCGTCACGTCGTGCGCCTCGGTCTCGTACGTGATCCGGACGGCGGCGGCGCCGGCACGGGCCGCCTCCAGCGTCTCGGCCACCACCACACCCACGAACCAGCCCCGGTGCGGGACCTGCGGGCCCTGCAACAGGGCCAGGGTCGGGTCGTCGGGATCGCCGAGCCGGGGTGCGTTCTCGTGCGTGAGCACCGCGAACACCCCGGGCAGCGCGAGCGCGGGGGCGGCGTCGACGCCGGTCACCCGCCCGCGTGCGATCGTCGCCGGGACGGGCCAGGCGTGGGCGCGACCCGGCGCGTCGACCTCGGCGGCGTACCGGGCGGTGCCGGTGACCTTCTCCCGCCCCTCCCGGCGCTCGACGGGAGCGCCCAGGACGGCGTCGGTTGCGGTCATGGGGGTCCTCCTCGTGGACGCGGGAGTCGTCAGGTCGTGGCGGGCGGTGCGAGCCGGCCCAGGACGTCCAGGGCCAGCCGGCGGGCCAGCGGCACCTTGTAGGCGTTGTCGCGCAGCGGCTCGGCCGCGGCCAGCTCCAGGTCGACGGCGTGCTCGAACGCCGCCGTGGTGGGCGCCGCCCCCACCAGCGCGTCCTCCGCCCGCCGGGCGCGCCAGGGCCGGTGCGCCAGCGCCCCGAAGGCGATCCCGGCCCGCTCCACCACTCCGTCCGCCACGTGCAGCACGACGGCGACGGAGGCCAGCGCGAAGGCGTACGACGCCCGGTCGCGGGCCTTGCGGTAGGCGGAGGGGAGCCCGGCGGTGGCCCCGGGCAGGACCACGCCGGTGATCAGCTCGCCCGGGTGGATCTCCGTGTCCCGTTCCGGGTGCATACCGGGGAGCCGGTGGAAGTCGGCGGCCGGCACGCTCCGGGTGCCCTCGGGGCCGTGCAGCTCCACGCGCGCGTCGAGGGCGGCCAGCGCGACCGCCATGTCGGACGGGTGGGTGGCGATGCACCGGTCGGAGTGGCCCAGCACGGCGTGGTCGCGGTGCACGCCCTCCAGCGCGCCGCAACCGGTGCCGGGCTCCCGCTTGTTGCAGGGCTTGGACACGTCCTGGAAGTACGGGCAGCGGGTGCGCTGGAGCAGATTGCCGCCGGTGGTGGCGGCGTTGCGCAACTGCCCGGAGGCCCCGGCCAGCAACGCCTGGGACAGCGCGGGGTAGCGGTCGCGCACGGCGGGGTGGGCCGCGAGGTCGCTGTTGCGGACCATCGCGCCGGCCCGCAGTCCGCCGTCGGGCAGTTCCTCCACGGTGTCCAGCGGCAGGCGGGTCACGTCGACGAGTGCGGCCGGCGTCTCCACGCCCAGCTTCATCAGGTCGACGAGGTTGGTGCCGCCGCCGAGGTAGCGGGCGCCGGGGTGGGCCGCGAAGGCGTCGGTGGCCTCCTCGACGCTGCCGGCGCGTACGTAGGCGAAGGGCTTCACGGGATCACGTCCTCGACCGCGTCGGCGATCCGCGGATAGGCGCCGCACCGGCACAGATTGCCGCTCAGCCGCTCCCGGATCTCCTCCCGGTCCAGCGCGACCGGCTCCCCGGAGGGCGCCGCCGGGTCGGTGACGTGGGACGGGTGTCCGGCCGCGGCCTCGGCGAGCGCGCCGACCGCGGAGCAGATCTGGCCCGGCGTGCAGTACCCGCACTGGAAGGCGTCGCGGTCCAGGAAGGCGCGCTGCAACGGGTGCAGTTCCTCGCCGTCCCCGGCGAGACCCTCCACGGTGGTGACGTCGCAGCCGTCCAGGGCGACCGCGAACAGCAGGCAGCTGTTGACCCGCCGCCCGTCGACCAGCACCGTGCAGGCGCCGCACTGACCGTGGTCGCAGCCCTTCTTGGCGCCCGCGAGACCGAGGTCCTCGCGCAGCAGGTCCAGCAGGACACGACGGTGGTCGACGGCGAGCGTGTGCGGTTTGCCGTTGACGCGGAGCGTGGTCTCCGAACGGGAGGACTCCGGTGGGCGGGAAGCGGGGGCGCTCTCGTGCTGGCTGTCCATGGCGTCGCTGACCTTCCGGGACGGGCCGAGTCGTGCCGTCCGCGTATCCACCTCACGCCGGATGACACGTGAGGCTGCCCTCAGCACGGGGTGGCCCCGGCCCCGTCACCCCGGATCCGGGCTACGGGGTTGCGCGCGGGTCCGGACCCCGCGTCCGGTCTGCGGGTTGTGCGCGGGTCGGCCGGCGCGGCGGCGCGGGCGAGCGGGTCGGCCGGTCCGCGTCCCGGGTCGCGATTCACCCTGCCGCCGGTCCACCGCCGGTCCACCGCTGGGAGGAACGGTCCGTCGGTGCTCCGGTCGCGCAGCGGCCGGGGGAGGTCGCCGGCCGGAGCGCCGGGCACTTCGGGGTGCCGGGTCCCGTACCGCGCCGCCGGGCTCGCGGCCGGGCGTGCACCGGCACCCCGCGGCCCTCAGTCGCCGGGGCGCGGGGCGGGGTCCGTGGTGTCCTGGCCGGTGGAGTCGTTCGCGGGTGTGTCCGGGCGGGGCGGCCTGGCGGGGTTGCGGAACCGGTCCAGTGTGCGGGTCAGGCTCCGCAGGGGGGACGGCGCCGGGGTCCGGGGCGGCGGGGGGCCGGCCGGTGCCGCTGCGGCGGACTCCCGGTACACGGCGAGGGCCTCGGCCGCCCGTTCCGCCGCCTCCCGGTACAGGTCGCGGGACTGGGTCATGGCTTCGAGGGCCTCGGCGTACATGGCCACCAGCCTGCGCTCGCGCTCCAGCTCCTCCTCCAGCGTCAGCAGCCGCCAGTCCTCCCGGAGCGACCCGAGGGCCGCCACCGCGTCGTCGGGCAGCGGCCTGGGCAGCGCGGCGAAGGACGTCACCGCCGCGATCAGCGCGGTGGGCTCGGAGCCGTCCAGGAACACGGTGCGCACGGAGAAGTCACCGGCCGCGTAGTCGGCCGGGGCCGGTGAGCCGGGCAGCACCACGGCGCCGCCGCGCGGCACCTGGACGCCGAAGTCCTCCAGGGCCCAGTTCACCGTCCGCAGCTGCTGCGGCGCGGCGCGGTGCTCGACCACCCGGTGCCGCAGGCCGGGCGGCAGCCGCCGCGCCAGGGGTACCCGGCCGCGGTGGTCCGGAGTCATCGCCTCGTGCACCACGACGTGGATGTTCCACGGACTGCGCCCGGCGTCCTTGAGCAGCCGCCGTACGGCCTTGTCGTCGTCCGGCAGTGTGTTGAGGCCCCGCAGCCGAAGGCCGGTGGCGACGTCCCGGTCCCAGGTGACGTCCGGATCGTCCGGCCAGAACATCGTGGCGGGGGAGGGCCAGCCCAGGTCCCAGGCCTCCTCGGCCTCCGCGAGCAGCGTCCACTCCTGCCCGCCCGCCGAGGCGGGCTCCAGGACCAGCCTCGCCCGCACGGTCACGTCCCCCGCTTCCCCGGGAACCTTCCAGCGCGCCTCGAAGGTCCGGCCGGCGGCGGTGCCGGCGGTGCCGGCGGTGCCGGTGGCCTCGGCGGGCGCCGGGTCGTCGGGCGGGTCCAGGAAGTCGTCCAGGACGTGGTCGTCCTTGAGCCGCTGCAGCCTCTTTCGGACGGCGTCCTCGGCGGCGGAGCCGACGTGGCGGCCGCGAGCGGCCCACAGCGTGGGCGGATGCGTGGGGCGGGCGGTGGCAGAGGTCGGCATGAGTCCATCGGGCAGCAGGGGCACGGACGTAGGCAAGTATTGTCGCCGCAGGTCAGCCGAGAGCACCGGGGGTCCGCCGACCGGGCGTGGCGCGGTGCGGCGTGCGGTGCGGGCGGCCGGGTCACGGGTGCGTCGTGAGCGAGGGTGGGCAGGAGCAACCCGACCGACCGTACGGCACGACAAGGAGCGAGACGATGAACCTGGACCTCGGCGGACGCACCGCACTGGTGACGGGCTCCTCGCAGGGCATCGGGGCGGCGATCGCCGCCGGGCTGGCCCGCGCCGGGGCCACCGTGGGCGTCAACGGGCGCGACGCCGGCCGCCTGGAGGAGAGCGTCCGCAAGCTGCGGGCCGACGTACCCGGCGGCACGTTCGTGCCGGTCGCGGCCGACCTCGGCACCGAGGAGGGCGCCGAGCAGGCCCTGGCGGCGCTGCCCGACGTGGACATCCTCGTGAACAACCTCGGCGTCTTCGGCGCCGCTCCCGCGCTGGAGATCAGCGACGACGAGTGGCGCCGGTACTTCGAGATCAACGTCCTCGCGGGCGTCAGGCTGACGCGCGCCCACCTCCCCCGGATGAGGGACCGCGGCTGGGGGCGGGTGCTGTACATCGCGAGCGACTCGGCCGTCGTCGTCCCGGCCGAGATGATCCACTACGGCGTCTCGAAGACGGCACTGCTCGCGGTCGGCCGGGGCTTCGCCAAGGAGGCGGCGGGCAGCGGCGTCACGGTGAACTGCGTCGTCGCGGGCCCCACCCACACGGAGGGCGTCGAGGACTTCGTGTACCAGCTGGTCGACCGCGACCTGCCCTGGGACGAGGCCCAGCGCGTCTTCATGCGCGAACACCGCCCGCAGTCCCTGCTCCAGAGGCTGATCGAGCCCGAGGAGATCGCCAACCTGGTGGTGTACCTCAGCTCCCCGCTCGCCTCCGCCACCACCGGCGCGGCCGTCCGCGTGGACGGCGGCTACGTCGACTCGATCCTGCCGTAGGGGGTGTCGTCCGGGTCTCGCCGACGGCCGCGACAGGGCGCCGTCGGCGAGACGCGACCTGATCCGAACGACGCCCCCTGGCCGCCCACCGTCAGCCGGCTCCGTCGTTCCCGGCTCCGTCCCCGCCCGCGCGCCGCCGGTCCGCGTCGTCCCAGGCCCTGGTGTCACGCGGTTCCACGTACGGCTCCTCCTCGGGCGGGTGGCCGCCGTCGATGACCCGCTGGCGGGCCAGCTCCGCGTCGAACTCCAGGCCGAGCAGGATCGCCAGGTTCGTCACCCACAGCCACACCAGGAAGATGATGACGCCGGCCAGGGTGCCGTACGTCTTGTTGTACGAGCCGAAGTTGGCGACGTAGAAGGCGAACCCGCCGGAGGCGAGCAGCCAGATCAGCAGCGCGACCAGACTTCCCGGGGAGATCCACTTGAAGCCCTTGACCCGGGCGTTGGGCGCGGCCCAGTACAGGATCGCGATCATGAAGGTGACGAGCAGGACCAGCACCGGCCACTTGGCGATCGACCACACCGTCAGCGCGGTGTCGCCGATCCCGAGGGCGGTGCCCGCCTGCCGGGCCAGGCTTCCCGTGAAGACCACGATGAGCGCGCTGACCACCGCGAGCACCAGCAGGACCACCGTCAGGATCACCCTCAGCGGCAGCACCTTCCACACCGGCCGCCCCTCGGGCACGTCGTAGACCGCGTTGGCGGCGCGGATGAACGCACCCACGTAGCCGGACGCCGACCAGACGGCACCGACCAGACCGACCACCGCCAGCACGGAGCCCAGACCCGCCTTGGCCTGAAGCTGCTCCACGGCGCTCGTGAGGACGTCCCGCGCGGAACCGGGCGCGAGCTTCTTCACGTTGTCCAGGACCTCCTGGGTGGCGGACTCCCCGGCGATGCCGAGCAGCGAGACCAGCACCAACAGGGCCGGGAACAGCGCCAGGATCCCGTAGTAGGTCAGGGCGGCGGCGCGGTCGGTCAGCTCGTCGTCCTGGAACTCGGCGACGACGCGCCGCACCAGCGCCCACCACGAGCGTTTGGGCAGTTCGGTGGGGGAGTCCGGGGCGGCGTCCTCGGTGGCGGCGTCCGGACCGTAGTCCTCGGGACCGTCGTTCTCCTGAGAGGGCCGGCCGTCCGGTCCGTCCGCAGGGACGTCTTTCGCGTGCTTCCCGCCGAAGGGGAGATGCAGTCGGGGCATGCCCCCCGGGTTGCCCGTCCCGGCGTCGGCACGCGCGCCCGTCCGCTCCCGGCACGGGCCGAACCCCGAAGTATCCCGCGGCGCGCGCACGTTCCTCTGGAAAATGCCAAAGCGCTCACCGGATGCGCGCACTTTCCGTAGTGTCGTCGTCACGTTCGCGGTACAGCCGTGCAGGGGAGGGGATCCGGCGTGCCCGGAATCGACGAGAGTCTGCTGGAAGCCATGCGACTGCCGGGCGCCCGCGGCGCGGCGCTGGTCGACTGGATCAGCGGGCTCGCGCTCGGCGCCGTCGGCGAGGCGCCGGGCGGCGACTGGGAGGCGACGGCCGCGGAGACGGCCGAGCTGGGCCGGCACGTCGCGGAGAGCGGCTCCCTGGCGGCGGGCGGTCCGGGGAGCGACGACGCCGGTACCGGCAAGGAACCCCCGGTGGAGGACCTGATCGCCACCACCGGCGACGCGTACCACCTGCTCAGGTTCGTCAGCACCCCGTTCGACAGCACCGTCTTCCTCCACCTGTGGCTCGGCCGTGACGACGGGAACCTCGCCCTGGCCCGCATCCGGCTGGCCGAGATGGCGGACCGGCTGGTGCTCGGATGACCCGGGTGACGACCACCTGGACCGCGCACGACACGACGTCGGACGCCCTGGGCGCCCTCGCGGCCGAAGGAGCGACCGGCGCCCTGTCGGGCGAGCGGGGCATCGTCTACCTCTCGGCGGGCCGGGTCGTGCACGTGGAATCGGCCTGCACCCCCGACCTCGGCGCCCTGCTCACCCGCAGCGGCGCGGTGCCGGCCGACGGCTGGTGGGACGCGGTCGACCGGGGCGGGACACAGCACCGGGTCGGCCACCGGCTCGTGGACAGCGGCAGGCTCGCCGCGGGCGCGCTGGAGGTCTGTCACCTGGGCGCGCTGTTCGACGCCGCCTACTTCGTCCTGGCCCACGACACGCGCGCGCAGCGTTTCCGGCCCGGCGCGGTGCACTGGCTCGGCGCCGTCCGCTCCGTGCCGGTCGAGGTCGTCGTGCGCGAGTCCGGACGCCGGCGCGCGCTGCTGGACCGGATATGGCCGGACCCCGCCATCGACACCGTCCCCCTGACCCGGGTGCCGGGCGCCGACGCCGCCGACCTGCCCGCGCGCCGGGGCCGCACCCTGACCCAGGTCGACGGCGTCCGTACCGCCGCACAGATCGCGTCGGCGCTCGCCTGTCGCACCTACCACACCCTCGTCGAACTGCGCCGCCTGGCCGCCGACGGCCTCGTCCGCGCCGCGCCGCCCGCGGTCCCGTCCGTCCCGGCCGACGCCGGGCCGCGGCCGGTGGTGTGGGACGACCCGGACACGGCCCTGCTGCGACGGCTCCGAGACGCCCTGGAGGCCCTGTGATCCGCGCGCGCCGCAGGCGCGACGAAAGGAGACTGCTCATGGCCGTCGAGAGCGACGTCCTGGACGAACTGCACCGGCTGCGCAACCGCGTGCCCCAGCTGACGGGATCGCTCGCGGCCACCGTGGACGGGCTCGTCCTCGCCCACGACGCGCCGGGCACCGAACCCGAAGGCCTCGCCGCGCTCACCGCGGCCGCCCTGGGGGTCGCGCACCGCATGGCGGACGCCACCGCGCGCGGCGGGTTCCGCGAACTGCTGCTGCGCGGGGCGGACGGCTACGTCGCCACCTACGCCGCCGGTCCCGCCGCCGTGCTCACCCTGCTCGCCGACGGGCGGGTCAACGTGGGACGGCTGCACCTGGAGGGCCGGCGCAGCGGCGCCCGGATCGGGGAGCTGGTCGCCGCCCGCATCGGGCCGGAACGCCGCGCCCCGGCAGCCGAGCACGCGGCGACGCTTCCCGCGGACGCCGGCCGGCCCATCGGCACCCTGCCGGTGCGCACGCCGCAGCGGCCCGCACACCAGCCCACCCCCCGGACCGGCGGCCATCACCGGTCCACCTGACACCGGTCGACCTGACACGGGTCCACCCGAAATCACCGATCGCGCACCGATCGCGCACCGATCACGTCCGGAAGGAAACCACCATGTCCAACCTGGAGACCTCGCTCAAGGAATGCCTCAGCGCCATCGACGGGGCCACCGCCGTCGCGCTGGTCGACTACACCAGCGGGATGGCGCTCGGCACGCTGGGCGGCGGCAAGGACTTCAACCTGGAGGTCGCCGCGGCAGGCAACACCGACGTCGTGCGGTCCAAACTGCGCACGATGGAGCTCCTCGGTCTGAAGGACGAGATCGAGGACATCCTGATCACGCTGAACACCCAGTACCACATGATCCGCCTGCTCAAGGGGCGCGGCGGCAACGGGCTGTTCCTCTACCTGGTGCTGGACGCGAGCCGTGCCAACCTGGCCATGGCCCGCCACCAGCTGCGCCGGATCGAGAACGACCTGGAGGTCTGAACCCGGCCGCGCGTCCGTCCGGGGCCGGGGGCCTTCGCCCCGGCGGACCGCACGCCGGATCCCGGCCGGCGCCGCCGCCCTCCGAGGAGGCGCCGGCCGCCGGCCGGGGCTGCTCAGGCGCCGCTCTCCCGGAGCATGTCCTCGCGCTCGACGTACTTCACGCGCTCGCGCCCGTGCGGCTCGCCCTGCGCCTTCTCCGCGGCGTCGAGCCGGTACCAGCCGTCCCAGGTGGTGAAGCGGACGTTGCGCTCGGCGAGGAAGGCGTCCACGCTCTCGGGAGCGGGCGAGGAAGGCGTCTGGAGACGGCCGTTCGCGTAGTCGTCGAGCAGGTTGGACACCGTCTCGTTGGCGTCGCCCTTGGTGTGCCCGATCAGACCGACCGGGCCGCGCCGGATCCAGCCCGTGACGTACGTCGACTGCAGGTGCTCGCCGGACTCCTGGACGATCCGGCCGCCCACGTCCGGGACCGTGCCGGTCTCCAGGTCCCAGGGCAGCTTGGGCAGCTGGTCGGACAGGTAGCCGACGGCCCGGTAGACGGCCTGCACGTCCCAGTCCTTGAACTCGCCGGTGCCCTTGACGTTGCCCGTGCCGTCCAGCTCGGTGCGCTCGGTGCGCAGGCCGACCACCTTGCCGTCCTCGCCGAGGATCTCCGAGGGCGACTCGAAGAAGTGCAGGAACAGCTTGTGCGGCCGGTCGCCGACGTCGCGGATCGCCCAGTTCTCCAGGGTCTTGGCGACCATGTCGGCCTGCTTGTTGCCACGCCGGGTGGCGATCGAGCCCTCGTCGTAGTCGATGTCCTCGGGGTCGACGATCACCTCGATGTTGGGGGAGTGGTCGAGCTCCCGCAGCTCCATCGGGCTGAACTTCGCCTGCGCGGGGCCGCGACGCCCGAAGACGTGGACCTCCAGCGCCTTGTTGGCCTTCAGGCCCTCGTACACGTTCGGCGGGATCTCGGTCGGCAGCAGCTCGTCCGCGGTCTTCGCGAGGACCCGGGCGATGTCCAGGGCGACGTTGCCGACGCCGAGGACGGCGACCTTCTCCGCCTCCAGCGGCCAGGTGCGCGGGAAGTCCGGGTGGCCGTCGTACCAGGCGACGAAGTCGGCCGCGCCGTACGAGCCGTCGAGGTCGATGCCGGGGACGGACAGGTCCCGGTCCGCCGTGGCTCCGGTGGCGAATATCACACCGTCGTAGAAGGCCCGCAGGTCGTCCAGACTGATGTCGGTGGGGTAGTTCACGTTGCCGAAGAGGCGGATCTGCGGCTTGTCGAGCACCTGGTGCAGGGCCGTGATGATGCCCTTGATCCGCGGGTGGTCGGGCGCGACGCCGTACCGGATGAGCCCGAACGGGGCGGGCATGCGCTCGAAGATGTCGATGGAAACACCGGGGTCGGCGGCCACCTCGGACTTCAGCAGGGCGTCAGCGGCGTAGATCCCGGCCGGGCCGGATCCGACGATGGCCACCCGCAGTGGGCGGGGCATGTTCAGGTTCCCTTCGAGCGGTGACAGATCGACTCACCGGGAAGCCTAAGCTAAGGCAAGCCTAAGTCGGTACGCGGGTCCGGTCTATGAGGTCATAAGCAGCTCTTATGGGAAGTCATGGTCCGGGTTTGGGTTCCGGTCCGGGCACCCGACCGTGCCGCGGCGCGGCGCTGGCCGGGCGAGGGCCGGGCGAGGGTTTGAAGCCCCGGTCACGGGTGACGCAGGGCGGGGGACGCGGTGGCACGTCCCGAGCCGTCTCGCGAGGGGAGCCCGAGTGCAGCGTCCGGACGACGAACTGGATCCCAACCGGTGGCGGGCCCTGTGGGTGACCCTGGTCGCCGGTTTCATGACCCTGCTGGACGTGACGATCGTCGCCGTCGCGCTGCCCTCCATGCAGCAGGGCCTGCACGCCTCGCCCGCCTCCGTGCAGTGGGTCGTCTCCGGCTACGCGCTCGCCTTCGCCCTGACCCTGGTGACCGCGGGCCGGATCGGCGACGCCTTCGGCCGGCGCCGTGTCTTCCTCGTCGCCCTGGCCGCCTTCGTGCTCTGCAGCGCCGCGGCGGGCGCAGCCCCCGGCATCGGCCTGCTGATCGTCGCCCGGCTCGCCCAGGGAGTCGCCGCGGGCAGCCTCGCACCGCAGAACTCGGCGCTCATCCAGCAGCTGTTCCGGGGCGCGGAACGCGGGCGGGCGTTCGGTCTCTTCGGCGCCACCGTCGGGGTCTCCAGCGCCGTGGGACCGGTCGTCGGCGGCCTGATCCTGGCGCTGGCGGGACCCGAGGGCTGGCGGTGGATCTTCTACGTCAACGTGCCGGTCGGCCTGCTCGCCCTGTTCCTCGGCTTCCGCCTGCTGCCCCGGGTGGCGCCCGGCGCCAAGGGGCGGCTCGACCCGGTGGGGGTGACGCTGCTCGGTGCGGGCATCCTGGCGCTGATGCTGCCGCTGGTCCTCGCCGAGGGCGGCGGGCTGGCCAAGGTGTGGTGGCTGTTCCCGTCGGGGGTGCTGGTCCTGGCCGCCTTCGCCCGGTGGGAGCGTCGCGTCGCCCGCCGGGGCGGCCAGCCCCTGCTGGAACCGGGGCTGCTCACCGAGACCCGCGGCTACGCGACCGGCGCGGGGCTGGCCGCCCTCTACTTCGTCGGATTCAGCGGGGTGTGGCTCGTCTTCGCGCTCTACTTCCAGAACGGGCTGAACTACTCACCGCTCGTGTCCGGCCTGGCGGTGACCCCGTTCGCCGTGGGCTCGGCCGTCGCCGCGGCCGTGGCGGGGCGGTTGGTGGAACGGCTCGGCCGGCTGCTGACGGTCTGGGGTCTGGTGGCCGTGATGGCGGGACTCGGCACGACCGCGCTGCTGTTCTGGCTCGCCCCCTCCGGCTCGGCCGCCTGGCTCGCCGCCCCGGCCCTCCTGGTCGGCGGACTCGGCAGCGGCTGCGTCATCTCCCCCAACATCACCATGACGTTGCGGGACGTGCCGGTGCGGATGGCGGGCGCGGCCGGGGGCGCCCTGCAGACCGGCCAGCGGCTGGGCGGCGCCGTCGGCACCGCCGCGCTGCCGGGGCTCTTCTACCTGACGCTGAACGCCACCCACGAGGACTACCACGACGCCGTGGCCCTCTCGGTGGGCACCGGTGTCGCCGCCATGCTCTGCGCGCTGACCGTCGCGGTCCGCGACTGGCGCCGGGACCGACCCGACGACGACCGGGACTGCCCGCCGGAGACGTCCCACAGCCACACCCACGCCGGCCAGGGCTGACCGGCCCTCACCACCCGCGGGCTCAGCGCCGCTTGCCGAACCTGCGCAGCATCTCCTGGGCCTGCGCGCGCCGCCGCGGGTCCGAGGCGGCCCGGCGCACCTGCTCGGCCGCCCGGCGACCCTGCGGGCTGCGGGCGAACTCCTTGATCCGGTTCATCACTCCGGCCATGACGTTCCTCGTTCCTCCGAGTCGACGACGTACTGCCTTGCCGTTGCTGTTACCCAGCGGCCTGCCGCACACCCCTGGCGGACATCCGCACGTTTGAGATCTCCGTTCCGGGCGACCCGCCGGACAGGACATCGCAAGCGAACGCCGAGAGGTGAAGCACTGTGGCCGCCAATGAGAAGTCCAAGGCGAAGACGGAGCAGGCCAAGGGCAAGGCCAAGGAAACGGTCGGCCGGGCCGTCGGCAACGAGAGGATGACGGCCGAGGGGCGCGCCGAGCAGTCCAAGGGCGACGCACGGCAGGCCAAGGAGAAGGGCAAGGACGTGTTCCGGCACTGACCCGGAACGCTTCGCACCCCGCGCGGGCCGCGGAGCCGGCAGACGGCCGGCTCCGCGGCCCGCGTCGTGCCGGGCGGCCCCGGAAGGGGCCGGCGGCCTCGCGGTGCCCGTAGGGATCAGCCGATGTGGTAGGCGTCCCCGTAGACGTGCCAGTCCAGCGGCGGATCCAGGTCCAGATTCCCCTCGTTCAGGAAGACGCGCTGCGCCGTGTCGACCCGGCTGGTGTCGCTGTGCGCCTCCTCCTGCCTCATGGCCCACACCCGCTCGTCGAGGAAGGCGTGCAGGTAGGCGACCTCGTCGCCGCCCTGGGCCGGCGGCCGGGCGCGGCCCAGGGCACGCTCGCGGATGCTGCCGAAGCTCAGCGGGTCGCCGCCGTCGCCGTGCATGACGAGCGCGTCGTAGTACGCGAACTGGCCCAGCGTGCGCAACCCGTCCTCCTTGCCGCGCCGCACCGCCGGATCGAAGTACACGCGGTCACGCTCGTCGTCCTGGGCCTGACGGAACCGCGGGTCGTCGTCCGCGGCCCGGCGCCAGTCGTCCGGGAAGGCGGGGTCGAGTCCCTCGTGGGAGTCCGAGCCGTCCACCCGGCGCAGCGCCGGCAGGTAGGGCGCGAGGACGTTCCCGGGGCTGCGCCGGGCGTACAGCTCGACCAGGTCGAGCATGTCGCCGGTGCCCGAGCAGAAGCCGACGACGCCGGCGGTGTAGCCGCGGCCGTCCCCGATGTCCTCGATGTACCGGTACTGCGCCTTCCAGTCGAGCGAGGAGTTCTCGGCGCTCGACACCAGCTGCATGGCGATCTCCTTCTTCGCCGGGTCGTCGAGTCCCGTCGCACGCGCGGACACCGCCGAGGCGCGCGAGGGGGTGAGCAGAGGGACCGTCGCCAGGGACACACAAGCCATGGCGAGCACGGTACGGCGCGAAGGACCTTCAGGGCGCGCCGGATCAGGGATGGGGTGCCGCACGGAATCTCCAGGAGTCGTGGGGGGTCGGGAGTGCCGGGCACTGATAGGAAGGTTTCCTATCAGACAATCGGCATACTGGGCACCCGCCTCGCACAAGATTGGTACGGACCGGCTCCCGCCCCGGCTCGCTCCCCTCAGGGCACCGGCTGCTCCGCCCAGATGACCTTGCCGGCCGGCGTGTAGCGGGTTCCCCACCGCTCCGCGAGCTGCGCGACCAGGAACAGTCCGCGCCCGCCCTCGTCCGTCATGGCCGCGTAGCGCAGATGGGGCGAGGTGCTGCTGCTGTCGAACACCTCGCAGATCAGGCTGCGGTCACGCACCACCCGCACGTGCACCGTCTCGCCCCCGTACCGGATCGCGTTGGTGACCAGCTCGCTGAGGATCAGCTCCGTGGTGAACGCCAGCTCGTCGAGGCCCCACTCGTCCAGCCGCCGGGTGACCTGGGAACGCACCTGGGCGACCGCCGCCGGATCGTTCGGCACGTCCCACTCGGCGACCTGGTCCGGGCCCAGCGTCCGGGTACGGGCCACCAGCAGGGCGATGTCGTCGCCCGGCCGGTCCGGCAGCCGGGCGTCCAGGACCGTCCGGCAGGTCTCCTCGGGAGTCTCACCGGCCGTCTCCAGCGCCCGGCGCAGCTGTTCCAGACCGACGTCGATGTCGTGCTCGCGGTCCTCGACCAGTCCGTCGGTGTACAGCACGAGGCGGCTGCCCTCGGCCAGCCGCAGTTCCGTCGTCTCGAAGGGCAGTCCGCCCAGGCCCAGCGGGGGCCCCGCGGGCACCTCGGGGAACTCCACGGTGCCGTCGGGCCGGATCAGAGCGGGCGGCGGATGGCCGGCCCGGGCGATCACACAGGAGCCGGCGACCGGGTCGTAGATCGCGTAGAGGCAGGTCGCGCCGGTCACCGGGGCGGTGCTGTCGTCGGCCGCCTCGTCCTGGTCGATGCGGCCGACCAGCTCGTCCAGCAGTCCGAGCAGCTCGTCGGGCGGCAGGTCCAGAGCGGTGAAGTTGTGCACCGCCGTCCGCAGCCGGCCCATGGTGGCCGCGGCGTGCAGCCCGTGCCCGACGACGTCGCCGACGACGAGCGCGACCCGGGCCCCGGACAGCGGCAGCACGTCGAACCAGTCCCCGCCCACCCCCGCCTGCGCGGGCAGGTAGCGGTAGGCGACGTCCAGGGCGTTCTGGTCGGGCAGCCTGCGGGGCAGCAGGCTGCGCTGGAGGGTGACCGCCATGCTGTGCTCGCGGGTGTAGCGGCGGGCGTTGTCGATGGATACGGCGGCCCGCGCGACCAGCTCCTCGGCCAGCGCCAGCTCGTCCTCGTCGAACGGCTCGGGCTTGACCGAACGCCAGAAGCACACCACCCCCAGCACCAGGGTCCCCGCACGCAGCGGGACGGTGATCAACGAGTGGACGCCGTACTCCACCACCTGCGCGGAGCGCTCGTGGTCCTGCGCCTGCCAGCCCGGGGCCTCGCCGAGCCGGGGCTCCAGCACGGCCCGGCCGGTGCGCAGCGTGTGCGCCTGGGGCGAGGAGTCCACGTAGCGGATCTGGTGTCCCACCGGATACAGCGGGACCTCCCCGGTGACGCCGCTGAGCGCGGTGCGGCGCAGCGGTGTCACGCCGCCCGGCTGACCGCCGGCCAGCACGGTGTCGAACAGGTCGACGGAGACGTAGTCCGCGAACCGGGGCACGGCCAGTTCGCCCAGTTCCTCGGCGGTGCGCGTGACGTCCAGACTGGTCCCGATGCCCACCCCGGCCGCGTAGAGGATGTCCAGTCGTTCCCGGGCGGTCTCGGCCCGGCCGGACAGGGCGCGCAGCTCGGTGGAGTCGCGCAGGGTGGCGACGCTGCCGGCCGGGCCGCCCCGCACGTCGGTGGGGCGCTGGTTGATGGCGAGCAGCCGGTCCTTGACCAGGTGCACCTCGTCGGTGGCGGCCTGACCGGAGGCCAGCAGCTCCGCCAGGTCCGACGGCAGTCCGAGCGCGCCGACCGGCCGCCCCTCGGCGTCGGCGGGCAGGTCGAGCAGCCGCCGGGCCTCGTCGTTGGAGAGCAGCAGCCTGCCCTCGGCGCCGACGATGAGCACGCCCTCGCGGACGCTGTGCAGGACGGCGTCGTGGTGTTCGTACATCCGGGTCATCTCGTGCGGCCCCAGGCCGTGCGTCTGCCGCAGCAGCCGCCGGCTGACCAGGGCCGTGCCCCCCGTCGCCAGGGCCAGTCCGACGGCGGCCGCGATCAGCACGAGGGGCAGCTGACGGTCGGCGACGCCGCCCACGTTCTCCGTCGTGATGCCCGCCGAGACCGTGCCCACCACTTTGCCGTCGGGGTCCTCGACGGGCACGATGGCCTGGACCAGTGGGCCGATCGTGCCCTCGATCTCCTCCGTCACCGTCTCCCCGGCCAGTGCGGGCTCGATGTTCCCGACGAACTTCTTGCCGATCCGGTCCGGCTTGGGATGGGTGTAGCGGATGCCCTCCGGGTTGGTGACAACCACGAAGTCGACGCCCGTGGCCTTGCGCACCGCCTCGGCGCGGGGCTGGAGCACCGCCGAGGGATCGGGGGCGCGCAGCGCCTCGCGGATGCCGGGGGAGTTGGCGAAGGTCGCGGCCACGGAAACGGAACGGTTTCGGGCCTCCACCGTGCTGTCGTGCCGCACCTGGAGCACCAGCGCCACCGCCGCGGCCACCACCAGCAGCAGCACGATGACCACGTTCATCACGAAGACCTGGCCGGCCACACTGCGTCCGGACAGTGCGGAGCGCAGTGCCGAGGCAGGCCGCCCCGCGGCCCCTCCCCGCCGTGACCGGTCCGCGTCCTGCCGGTGTCGGGCGTGCGGGCCGCCGGGACGACGGGGTGACCGCTCTCCCGATCGACCCATCAGTCGGACCATGTGCTCATGTCTACACTGCCGGGCCCCGGGAGGCGAGGGGCACCCCCTGGGGCAGGACGGACCGCCGCACCGGGCCCGCGCGGGTACGCCGCGCGAGGACGCGGACCGTGCGCCGCCGGCCTCACCCGGTGCTCCCGGGCCCGGCCCGGCGGGTGGCGAGCAGCAGGGCGATGTCGTCGGGGCGGTCCGTGGTGTGCCGGGCGGTCACCACGATGCGGTCCGCGACGCCCGCGAGCGAACGGTTCCCCGGCCGTGCGGCGGGCGCCCCGGCCCGGGCGAGGGCACGGCCCAGAGCGGCGATCCCGTCGTCGATGTCGGCGCCGGGCCGCTCCACGAGACCGTCCGTGTAGAGGGCGAGGACGGCACCGGGCTCCATCTCGAACTCGGTCAGCGGGTAGGGCGCGCCCGGGTCCACCCCGAGCACCATCCCGCCGGGCAGGTCGAGGGTCCCGGTGCGTCCGTCCGGGTGGCGCAGCAACGGCGGCGGATGCCCCGCGCGGGCGGCGCGGGCGCGTCCGGTGGCCGGGTCCAGCCGGATGTAGCAGCAGCTCGCGAACAGGCCCGGGTCCAGATCGGCCAGCAGGTGGTCGACCCCGCTCAGGACCTCGTCGGGCGGACGGTCGCCGAGGGCGAAGGCGCGCACGGCGCTGCGCAGTTGCCCCATGGTGGCCGCGGCCTGCACACCGTGGCCCTGCACGTCCCCGATGACCAGCGCCATGCCGTCCCCGGAGGCCACCACGTCGTACCAGTCGCCGCCCACCTCCATGCCCTGGGTACCGGGCAGATAGCGGCCCGCGGTCTCCAGCAGCGGGTGCGCGGGCAGCCGCCGGGGCAGCAGCACCTCCTGCAGCCCCCGGGCGAGCGCGGTCTCGGACTCGTAGCGCCGGGCCTTCTCCATGGCGTGGGCGATGAGCCCGGCGAGGGCGGTGAGCACCGAGCGCTCCTCGGCGCTGAAGCCCCGGGCCCGTTCGAAGCCGAGGATGCAGGAGCCGACCGGGCGCCCGGACGCGATCAGCGGCAGGAAGGCGCGGGCGCCCTCCGTGGCGTCCAGCGGGATGCCCGGGTACGCGGCGGCGAGCGCCTGCATCGTGTCGAAGAAGAGCGGCCTGCCACTGGTCAGCGTCTCCACGCCGGGCAGCCGGGCATCCAGCGGCACCCCTTCGAAGGGGGCGAGGAAGCCGGGCGGGAAGCCCGTCTCCCAGGCCAGGTGCAGATGGCGGTCCTGGAGCAGGTAGATGGCGAGGCGGCGGCCGCCGAACGCCGACAGCAGCTCCCGTACGACCACGGCGGACACCTGGCGGGCGGTGACCGCCTCGGTCAGGGCCACGGCCAGGACGATGGGGCGGTACTCCGGAGCCGTGGAGGCGACCGGCGGCGCGGGATCACCCGGGTCGGCCGCGGGGTCCGCCTCGGGCGCGCCGTGCTCGGGCGTGAGGCCGGCGGAGGCGTCGGCCACCCGGTTGGCCGGGCGGAGCGTGGCCGTCATGAAGTCGGGCCCGGGATACACGCTGACGGCGAGCCAGTCACCCTCGTAGGGCCGCGGCGCCGTGCGGTGGCCGGTGTCGGGCGGTCGCCGGACATGGAAGCGGACGGGTTCGGGGGAGAGCAGCGCACCGCGCAGGTGGTCCTCGTAGGCGGCCTGGTCCAGCCAGGGCACCGCCTCCCACAGCGAACGGCCGAGCAGCGCCGCCCGCGTCCCGCCCAGCAAGCCGGCGGCGCGGGGGTTCGCGTAGACGACGGTGCCGAGCCGGTCCACGCACAGGACACCCTCCGGCAGCAGATCCGCCGCGGCGTCGGCCACGGTGCCGGCGAAGAGGTCGCGCACGGTCCCCCGCACCGGCCCGCCGACGGGTGGCGCCGGCCGCGGCCGCCACAGCTCCACCAGGCGCGGCGCGCCGTCCCTGGTCCGCACGTGCAGGGGCAGTCCGGGCGGCCGCCCGGCGGCGGTGTCCCGCAGCGCCGCGGCGAGCCGGTGGCCGTCGCCGGGGACCAGGCCGTCGGTGAGCGTCCCGAGCGTGACCGGGGTCCCGGCCGCTTCGGCCGCGACACCCAGCAGGGCGCACAGCGGCTCGTCCGGAGTGAGTGCGCCGGAGTCCGGATCCCAGCCGAAACTTCCGGCGCGCTGCGGCAGCCGCCGCGAGGCGGGCGGCCGTACGCACAGGGGCTCGCCCTCCCAGGAGACCGGTGGCGCGTGCCGGTCGGCCTCCAGCCGCTCCAGTGCCGCGCCCAGGTCCTGCGCCAGGCCGGCCATCGCGTCCGCGCCCTCCAGCACGTCGGCGGCGTCGGGGGCGGGGGGACGCAGGACCGTCAGGACGCCGTAGGTCCGGCCGGCCGTGGCGACGGGCACGTACAGGGACCCGAAGGGAAACGGCAGACCGGCCGCGAACTGGGGATACCGGCGCATCGTCTCGGGGGCGTTGGGCAGCACCACGCGCACGCCCAGCCGGTAGGCGTCGGCGACCGGGAAGGGACTGTCGGCGTGCAGCCGCCACCAGGGGCGGAACAGCGGTCCCGGCAGCCCGGCGAGGACGGCCAGCCGCAGCAGGCCGGGGGTGGGGGAGCGCAGGTACACACCGCCCACATGGCCGCCGGCCGCGCCGATCGCCCGGGTGGAGGCGTCGATCAGCAGCGCCGTCAGCCGTCCGGGCATCCGGTCGGCGTTCTCGGTGTTCCCGGTCTTCCCGGCGCCCGTACTCATCGGCCCCACCTCGTCCGTGCGCCGCCGCGCGGGTGACACAGCAAGAATGCGCCACGACCCGCGGGGCGCGCACGCGGTCGGTGCGCACGGGTGACCGGGAGGTGACCGCGACGAGGGCGTTGACCTCGCGGACGGGAGTCCGTAATCTCCTCCGCGACATTCGGAAATCGCATCGAAACTTTCGACTCTCCCGGGTCGAGTTCGGCGACTTCCGCCCTTCCGAACGGCCCCCGCACACCGATTCGAGGAACGGGATGACATGCGCATGATGAGACGTCTGTCGAGGGCGGCCACCGCCGGTCTCGTGGCCGCGGCCGCGCTGACGGCCGCGGCCCACTCGGCCGAGGCCGCCGACACGCTCGGCTCCGCGGCGGCCGGCCAGGGCCGCTACTTCGGAACCGCCGTCGCGGCGAGCCACCTGGGCGAGGCCGACTACGCCGCCACGCTCGACCGCGAGTTCAGCTCGGTGACGCCCGAGAACGAGATGAAGTGGGACGCCACCGAGCCCAGCCGCGGCACCTTCACCTTCACCTCCGCCGACCGGATCGTGGACCACGCGCAGAGCCAGGGCATGGACGTGCGGGGACACACCCTCGTCTGGCACTCCCAACTGCCCTCCTGGGTGGGCTCGCTGGGCGCCTCCGACCTGCGCACCGCGATGAACAACCACATCAACGGCCTGATGGGCCACTACAAGGGAGAGATCCACAGCTGGGACGTCGTCAACGAGGCGTTCCAGGACGGCGGCAGCGGCGCCCGGCGCAGCTCGCCCTTCCAGGACAAGCTGGGCAACGGCTTCATCGAGGAGGCGTTCCGCACCGCCCGCGCCGCCGACCCGGCCGCCAAGCTCTGCTACAACGACTACAACACCGACGGCGTCAACGCGAAGAGCAATGCCGTCTACGCCATGGTCAAGGACTTCAAGTCCCGCGGCGTGCCCATCGACTGCGTCGGCTTCCAGTCCCACTTCAACCCCAACTCGCCGGTCCCCTCCGACTACCGGCAGAACCTCCAGCGCTTCGCCGACCTCGGCGTCGACGTGCAGATCACGGAGCTGGACATCGAGGGCTCCGGCTCGGCGCAGGCCGCCGACTACACCAAGGTCGTCGAGGCCTGCCTCGCGGTGTCCCGCTGCACCGGCCTCACGGTGTGGGGCATCACCGACAAGTACTCGTGGCGCAGCAGCGGCACCCCGCTGCTCTTCGACGGCAACTACACCGAGAAGCCGGCCTACGACGCCGTCCTGGCGGCCCTCGGCGGCTCCGGAGACCCGGGCGACCCGGACGACCCCGGCGAGCCGGGTGACGGCACCGAGAGCTGCACCGCCACGTACACCAGGACCGCCGACTGGAACAGCGGCTACAACGGTCAGGTCACCATCACCGCGGGCGGTGAGCCGATCAGCTCCTGGACCGCGACGGTCACCCTGCCCGCGCAGCAGACCGTCTCCTCCCTGTGGAACGGCACGCCCACCCGGAGCGGCAACGTCCTGACGGTGCGCCCGAGTTGGAACGGCACCCTGGCGGCCGGCGCGTCGACCAGCTTCGGGTTCACCGTGGCGAAGAACGGCAGCGACGCCGCTCCGACGGTCGGCGGGTGCACCGCCTCCTGACCCGCCGCGCCCTTCGGCCGCGTCCGGCGCCGTCCCGCCTCCTCCCGGGGGCGGGGCGGCGCCGGACGTGGCGGCACAGTGTGCGCCGGCCCGCTCAAAAGCCGGGGCGTCCGGCGGAAGTTGGGGCAAAGGGATCGTGGAGAGCGCCCTGGTGCGTATCGTGAGAGCCGGGGAACCTTCGCTCCCTCCACTCGGCCCCGGACCGGACGGTGAGGCTCGGTATGACCCCGGCGCACGGACCCGACACCGCGGGCTCCTCCTCCCTCGTGTCCTCGGTGGTGGAGTTCAGAGGCGGATCGGCGATGATCCCCGCCGCCAGGGACGTCGTGCACGGCTTCGTCGCGCGACTCGCCGAGCGGGACGTCGACCTGGCGGACACCTTCCCGGACGCCGCCCGTCTGGTGGCGAGCGAGCTGGTGACCAACGCGGTGCGGCACGCGCCCGGCCCCTGCCGACTGGAGCTGACCCTGGTGGGTGACGCCGTGGAGATCGCGGTGTCGGACACCGGAAACGCCTTTCCCACCTTCCTGCCCCGTGATCCCCTGCGGATCGGCCGGCACGGCCTGGAGATCGTGACGCGGCTGTGCGGCGAGGTCATCACCAAGCCGAACGCGACGGGTAAGACGGTCTCCGCGCGCCTGCCGCTCACCTGATACTCAGGCGGCCAGGGCCTGCTCCACACTCGGGTAGCAGGGGATGAGCGTGTCCACGCCCACCAGCCGCAGCACGCGTTCGACGGCGTCGCGCGGGGCGGCGAGCCGGAACCAGACGCCTCGCTCCTCGGCGGCCCGGTGTGCGGAGATGAGCACGTTGATGCCGCTGGAGTCCAGGAACCCCACCTCGCCGAAGTCCACCACCGTGCCCGGTGCCGACTCCACCGAGGCCAGCAGGACCTCGCGCAGCGGGGCGCTGCCGTCGAGGTCGACCTCTCCGGCGAGGATCACGAGGCTCACGCCGCCGCCGGCGGTGGTACGGGTGATCAGCAGCCGCTCCGGTACTGCCGCTCCCTCGGTCTCCGCCACGCTGATCTCGCCTCTCGTGTGGGCCGCATGCAGGCCGGCCGTCGTCGGTGGGTCGATGGTAAGGGTCTTCGGGGTCCGAGTGGACCACTTGGGCGGACCGGAGTGGAACGGCCGGACCCGGCCGCGGCGGGCTCGACGCGCGCGAAGGCGCTCCGCTGACTACCGTCGAGATGTGGTGGCACACACATTCGAGGAGCTCGTGCACAAGCGCCGCGCGGCGGACCTGGCACAGCACCGGGTCGAGGAGCTGCGCGACTCGTACGGGCCGCCCACGCAGCATCAGTGGACCCCGCGGCAGTCGGAGACCTACGAGACGGCCGTGCGGGCCTGGCGCGACCTGGACCGGGACGCGCGGACCGCGATGACCGAGTACGTCAAGGAGGGAGGTCAGTCCCGGCACAAGATCGAGGCGAGACTCCGCAGGGCCGTCCAGGAGGACGACCGCTCCTGACCGGGCGGGCGCCCGCCCCTCCGGGCGCCCGCCGCACCGGCCGGCTCCGCCCGGCCCGACCCGCCCGGCTCGACGCCCCAGCCCGCGAGCCGGGCGGGTCCGGTGCGGGCCGGATCCGGCGGCCGGCTTCAGCCGTGTCCCGCCGCGGCGGAGCCGGGGGCCGCCGCGTTCCCGCCGGCCCCAGCGGTGTCACCGTGCTCACCGACGAGGGCGCGTACGGCGCTCAGGGCCGCCGCCCGGTCCTCGGGGACCAGGCCGATGCGGGTGCGGCGGTCGAGCAGGTCGGCCTCGTCGAGGGCGCCCTCGTGGCGCAGCGCCCAGACCAGTTCGGCGCCGGTGACCGGGTGGCCGGGCAGGACGCGTTCGGCGAGGCGGGGATCCCGGGTGGCGAGTGCCTGGACGGCCGGGGCCTCGGTGCCGTAGAGGCGGATCAGGCGGCGCGGTGCCCGCAGCGCCGACAGGGCGGGCGGGGCGGCGGCGCCGACCAGGGGCAGCGCGGCGGTCGGGGACGGTCCGGCGGCCAGACCGCGGGCGGCGACGGCGGCGTCCACGGCGTCCTCGGCCATGCGCCGGTACGTGGTGAGCTTGCCGCCGACCACCGTGATCACACCCTCGGAGGAAGTGAGCACGGCGTGCCGGCGCGAGACGTCGGCCGTGCGGGGGGCGGCGCCGGGCCGGTCCGCCGGAGTGGTGTCGAGCAGCGGGCGCAGTCCCGCGAAGGCGCCCACCACGTCCTCGCGGCGGACCGGCACGTCCAGCACCGAGCCGAGCACGTCCAGCAGGAAGCCGATGTCGGTCTCGGGCACCTCCGGCACGTCCGGGACGTCCCCGTCCACCGGCTCGTCGGTGAGGCCGACGTAGACGCGGCCGTCGCCCTGGGGCAGGACGAGGACGAAGCGGTTGGTCTCCCCGGGGACCGGTACGTGCAGACCGGCCGGGAGCGGACCGAGGTGCTCGGAGCGCAGGACGAGGTGGGTGCCGCGGGAGGGGCGGACCCGGATGCCGTCCACGAGCCCGCCGGCCCACACCCCGGAGGCGTTGACCACCGCCCGGGCCCGGATCAGCCCCTCCTCGCCGGTCAGCTCGTCGCGCACCCGGGCACCCGACCCGGTCAGCTCCAGCGCCCGGACCCGGGTCAGGATCCGCGCGCCGCGGTGCGCCGCGGTCCGGGCGAGGGCGGTCACCAGCCGGGCGTCGTCGGTGAGCCGGCCGTCCCAGGAGAGCAGGCCGCCGCGCAGCCGGTCCGCGCGCAGTGCCGGGGCGAGGTGCCGGGTCTCGACGGCGGACAGGCGCCGCGGCGCGGGCAGTGTGGCCCGCGCGGTGCGCGCCGCGAGCCGCAGGGTGTCCCCGGCCCGGAACCCCGCCCACGCCAGTGCGCCCTGGGCGCGGGAGACCAAGGGGGTGAGCGGCAGCACGAACGGCTGTGCCCGCACCAGGTGGGGCGCGGTGCGCTCCATCAGCACACCGCGCTCCACCGCGCTCTCGTGGGCCACGTCGAGCTGGGCGGAGGCGAGATAGCGCAGGCCGCCGTGGATGAGCTTCGAGCTCCAGCGGGAGGTACCGAAGGCCAGGTCGTGGGCGTCCACGGCGGCCACGCTCAGACCCCGGGCGGCGGCGTCCAGGGCGGCGCCGGCGCCGGTCGCGCCGAGACCGACGACCAGGACGTCCACGACCGGGCCGCCGACGGTGCCGGTCAGCTCGCGCGAGCGCCGGGCGGCGGACAGGGAGGCCCCGGCGGCGGGGCTGCTGGTGGGGCTCATGGCGTGAGGGTCCTCTCCAGGACGGTGCGCAACTCGGCGAGGAGGGCGGCGGGGGACAGGTCGGCGTCCTCCTCTTCGGTCATGGTCCGCAGCGACAGGGCGAAGGACTGCACGACCAGCAGCACCGACCGGGCCTGGCGCCCGGTGTGCACCCGGCGGACCGACCCGTCGGCGTGGCCCTCCGCCAGCGCGTCGGCCAGCAGCCCCAGCAGGGCCTCCTGGCTGGCTCCGCGCCGGTCCAGGACGTAGGGCAGGAGCAGCTCCGGGTCGACGTCGACGATCTTGCGGAAGAGGGGGTGGGCGCGGAACGCCTCCACCCCGGCCACCAGCCCCTCGACGATGCGCGAGCGGGTGCCGGTGCCCTGCGCGGGAGCGGGCATCGCGCCGGTCGCCACCGCGATCCACTCCCGGGTCATCAGGTCGCCGACCAGGGACCGGACGTCCGGCCACCGCCGGTACAGCGTCATCCGGGAGACGCCGGCGCGGCGGGCGACGTCGGTCATCGTGGTGCGCCGCACCCCGACCGCCATCACGCAGTCGCGCACGGCGTCCAGCACCGTGTCGTTGTCCGAGGGGTTCTGCCTGCTCGCATGGTTGTGACGTTTAGGCGTCATGTGTAACAGTGTAACGCCCAGTGGGGCGGTGCGTACGGCATCCCTCGAAGCGACCGTGAGGACGACAGGCCATGGACATGCTGTGGAACGGCTGGGGCGACCCGGCCAGGGCGACGTCGCTGCCCGACACGGTGACCGGACTGCTGCGCGAGCTGCTCGGCGTCAAGCCCCGCGAGACCGCCGCCCTCCCGCTGGCGGGGATCGACGTGCCCGACTCGCCGCTGGACGCGCAGGCCCGCCGCGCGCTGGAGGCCGCCGTCGGGGACCGTGCCGGGGACGTGCGCACGGACGCGGAGAGCCGCATCCGGCACACCCGCGGCAAGTCCACCCCGGACCTGCTGCGGATGCGTACCGGTGACACCGCCGACACCCCCGCCGCCGTCGTCCTGCCGGACGGCCACGACGAGGTGCTGGCCGTCATGGCGGCCTGCGCGGAACACGGGCTGGCCCTCGTGCCGTTCGGCGGCGGCACCTCCGTCGTCGGCGGCCTCGCCCCCGAGCGCGACGGGACGTTCGTCGCCCTCGACCTGCGCCGCATGAACCGCCTGCTCGACCTCGACGAGGTCTCCCGCACCGCCACCCTCCAGCCCGGCCTGCGCGCTCCACAGGCGGAGGCACTGCTCGCCGAACACGGCTACACCCTCGGCCACTTCCCCCAGTCCTACGAGTGGGCCACCATCGGCGGCTTCGCCGCGACCCGCTCCAGCGGACAGGCCTCCGCCGGGTACGGCCGCTTCGACGAGATGGTCCTCGGCCTCACCCTCGCCACCCCCGCGGGCACCCTCGACACGGGCCGCGCCCCGCGCTCGGCCGCCGGACCCGACCTGCGCCAGCTCGTCCTCGGCTCGGAGGGCGCCTTCGGCGTCATCACCTCCGTCACCGTGCGCATCCGGCCGGTACCGGAGGTCCGCCGCTACGAGGGCTGGCGCTTCGGCTCCTTCGACGAGGGCGCCGCCGCGCTGCGCCGGCTCGCCCAGGACGGCCCCCGCCCCACCGTGCTGCGCCTGTCCGACGAGACCGAGACGCTGATCGGCCTCGCCCAGCCCGACGCCATCGGCGCCTCCCTCCAGCAGCAGGACGCCGGATGCCTCGCCGTCGTGGGCTTCGAGGGCACCGAGGAGGACACCGCGTACCGCCGCGAAGGGGCCGCCGCCGTCCTGCGCGAGAGCGGCGGCACCTTCGCGGGCGAGGAACCGGGTGAGCGCTGGGCCCACGGCCGCTACTCGGCGCCGTACCTGCGCGACGCCCTGCTCGACACCGGAGCCCTCGCCGAGACCCTGGAGACGGCCGCCCGCTGGTCGCACCTCCCCGCCCTGTACGCCGCCGTCCGCGAGGCGCTCACCGGCACGCTCACCGGGGCCGGCACCCCGCCCCTGGTCATGTGCCACATCTCGCACGTCTACGAGAACGGCGCCTCCCTGTACTTCACGGTCGTCTCCGCCCAGGGCGAGGACGCCGTGGCGCACTGGACCCGGGCCAAGCACGCCGCCAACGACGCGATCCTCGCCGCCGCCGGCACCATCACCCACCACCACGCGGTGGGCACCGACCACCGCGACTGGTACGTACGGGAGGCCGGCCCCCTCGGCGTCGAGGCCCTGCGCGCCGTCAAGCGGAGCCTGGACCCCGCCGGGCTGCTCAGCCCGGGCGTCCTGCTGCCCGCGGACTGACCCCGCCCGCCCGGCGCCCCCACCCCCGTGAGACAACAGTCCGGCACCACCCGTCAGCCCGGAGGCACATCGATGCGACAGTTCACCGCCGTCGTCAACCCCACCGCGGGCGGCGCCACCTCGGCCGCCGCACTGCTCGGGGTGGCCCGGCTGCTGCGGCAGGCGGGGGCCGCGCTGGAGACCGAGTACAGCCACAGCCTCGCGCACGCCCGCGCACTCGCCCGGGAGGCGGGGGAGCGGGGCCGGGTGGTGCTCGCCGTCGGCGGCGACGGCATGGCGGGCGGCATCGGCGGCGCCCTCAGCGGCACCGACGCCGTGCTCGGGCTCGTCCCGGCCGGGCGCGGCAACGACTTCGCCCGGGCGCTGGGGCTGCCCACCGAACCGGCCCCGCTGGCCGAGGTACTGCTGCACGGCGAGCCCCGCCCGGTCGACACCGTCGAGGTCACCTCCGCCGTCCACGACCGCACCGTCGTCCTCGGCAGCGTCTACGCCGGTGTGGACGCACTCGCCAACCGGCACGCCAACACCACGCGCCTGCTGCGGGGAGCCGCCTCCTACTACGCCGGGGCGGTCCGGGCCGTCGCGGGCTGGCGCGCCACGCGCTACCGGGTCACGGTCGACGGCGAGGAGCACGCCTTCACCGGCTACACGGTGGTGGCCGCCAACTCCGGCTACTACGGCTTCAACCGCCTCATAGCCCCCTCCGCGCGCGTGGACGACGGCCTGCTGGACGTGGTGATGATCCACCGGGCGCCGCGCCGGCTGTTCTTCGCCCTGATGAACGAACTGGCGACGGGCGCCCACGTCCGCCGTCCCCAAGTGCGCGTCCTGCGCGGCCGGGAGGTCCGCATCGAGGCGGACCGGGCGATCCCCTACGGCGCGGACGGCGAGGTCGAGGCCGTCGTGCCCGTCACGGCCAGGGTGCTGCCCGGCGCGCTGCGCGTCCTGTGCTGAACACACCGCGGGGCCGGACGCCCGTACTGGCGTCCGGCCCCGCGGCCCGGTGGATCAGCCCCGCGGCGTGGTGAAGCGTTCCCACACGCGGTGCGAGCCCATCAGCTCCGTCACCTGCTCCAGGGCGGCGGTGCCGGAGTCGGCGACGATCACACCCGGAGCGTCGGTGGGCACACCCGAGGCCTCCAGCGCCGGCGTGCCGCCCGCCCAGACGCCGATCGCCTTGCCGTGCCGGAACGCCTCCGACAGCAGCAGGCTCACCCGCGGGTCGACCGCCCCCGGCCCCGCGGGCGCCGGGCCCGCCTTGTAGTCCCGCGGAGTGTAGGCGTCACCGCCCATGTCGGGCGTCCCCGCGACCAGTACGGCGTCGAACTCGACGGACCGCGCGGTGACATAGCTGCGCTGCACGGTCAGCGCGGCGTCGCCGGAGCCGAGGGTCCCGCCGGTCGGCGCCACGATCAGCGGCACCATCCCGGCGTTCAGCACCGCCTCCCGTACCGCGCCCACGCCCTCCAGGTCGGCCCCGCCGGTCACGATGCCGACGACCCTGCCGTCCAGCGGCCAGACACCGCCCACCTGGGACAGCGCCGGGCTGGGCTCGACGTCGGCCAGGGGCACCGTCGGCCCCGGGGCGGGCAGGCCGAGGCCCTCGGCGACGCCCGCGCACAGCTCGGGGTCGATGTTGGCCAGGACCTGGAGCGTCCGTTCCCGGATGGCCTGCTCGTAGCACTTGCCCAACTCGAAGGTGTAGGCGCCGATGATGTGCTCGCGCTCCACCGGGCTCATGCTGAGCCAGAACCGGCGCGGCTGGCTGAAGTGGTCCGCGAACGACTCAGGAGCCTCCCGCACCTTCTTCGACTCCGGCACCCGCACGGGCGCCTCGACGAAGGCGCTCATGTCCGCGCCCGCGGTGAAGGGGCAGCCGCCGTCGAGGGAGTTGGGCCGGTAGGGCGCCACGCCCCGGTGCACGGCCGTCTGGTGCATGCCGTCGCGCAGCATGTCGTTGACCGGCGCCTGCGGCCGGTTGATCGGCAGCTGCGGGAAGTTGGGGCCGCCCAGACGCGTGATCTGCGTGTCCAGGTACGAGAACAGCCGCCCCGCGAGCAGCGGGTCGTCGGTGACGTCGATACCCGGCACCAGGTGCCCGACGTGGAACGCGACCTGCTCGGTCTCGGCGAAGAAGTTGGACGGGTTGCGGTTCAGCGTCAGCAGCCCGACCGGCTGCACCGGCGCCAGTTCCTCGGGCACGATGTTGGTCGGGTCGAGCAGGTCGATGCCCTCGAAGGTCTGCTCCGGGTTGTCGGGGAACGTCTGGATGCCCAGTTCCCACTGCGGGTACGCGCCCGCCTCGATCGCGTCCGCCAGGTCCCGGCGGTGGAAGTCGGGGTCGACGCCGTTGATGATCTGCGCCTCGTCCCAGACCAGCGAGTGCACGCCCAGCTTCGGCTTCCAGTGGAACTTCACCAGCGTCGTGGCGCCCTCCGCGTTCACCAGCCGGAAGGTGTGGACGCCGAAGCCCTCCATCATCCGGTAGGAGCGCGGGATGCCCCGGTCGCCCATGAAGAAGAGGGTGTGGTGGGTCGCCTCGGTGTGCAGCGAGACGAAGTCCCAGAAGGTGTCGTGGGCGCTCTGCGCCTGCGGGATCTCCCGGTCCGGGTGCGGCTTCGCGGCGTGCACCACGTCCGGGAACTTGATGGCGTCCTGGATGAAGAAGACCGGGATGTTGTTGCCGACCAGGTCGAAGACGCCCTCGCTGGTGTAGAACTTAGTCGCGAATCCGCGCGTGTCGCGGACGGTGTCCGCCGACCCGCGCGAGCCGACCACCGTGGAGAACCGCGTGAACACCGGCGTCTCCACGTCGGCGGCCAGGAACCCGGCCTTGGTCACCGACGCGGCCGTGCCGTAGCTCTGGAACACTCCGTGCGCGCCGGCGCCCCGGGCGTGCACCACGCGCTCCGGGATGCGCTCGTGGTCGAAGTGCATGATCTTCTCGCGCAGGTGATGGTCCTGCAGCAGGACGGGACCGCGCGGCCCCGCCTTCAGCGAGTGGTCGGTGTCGTACAGCCGCGTCCCCTGAGCGTCCGTCAGGTAGGCGCCGGACTGCGCCACCCGCGCCTGGTCGGCTCCCGTGGGCTGACCGGTCGGTGACACCGTGTCCGGACCGCTCTGGTCCGGCTTCGGGGGCAGCGGCTCGCGGGGCTCGGTGGGTTCGGCGACGGAAGGCGACTCGGGGCCGGGCCGGCCGGGGATCCCGTCCGGCGGTCCGCCGGCCTCGCCGTGCAGACCCTCCGTCACCTTGTGGACTGCTCGCTTGAGGGGATTGGCCTCGCTCATCGGCCTTTCTCCGTTTCTGGGCGGGCCGCTGCTCGCGCCCGATCGTGTTCGAGTACCGACTGCCGTGGTGGGGCCGTGACCGCGTACCCAGCGTTCGGGAGTCAAGGCATGGGAAAGGAGGGGGCCGGGCTCAGGTGATGGTCTGCCCGTCGTGGATGCCGCCCCGGCAGAGTTTCGTGAACGAGCCGGTTCCCTCCCCGTCCGCCGAGACGATGATCAGTCCGCCGCCCTGGATGCACTCGGCCGCCGTCACCTCGCCCGGGAGCCCGGGGGCGCGGAGCACCGCCGCATCCGCCCCGGCGGCGCACAGCATCCACACGGCGAGGGCCGCGATCACGGTGCAGGAGGTCTTGCGCATGGGAACGGCTCCTTCTCACGGGTGCCGTCCCAGCGTCACCGGCACGGGTGCGGCGCGCCACCGGGGGCGGGCGTGCGGGGGAGCGGCGCCGCCCGGGAGCGGACAGCGGGAAGGGCCCCGCCCGCGGCCACGGATCGGAGCCCTCCCGTCGCGGGGACGCCCCCTAGCCCTCCGTGTGCGTCACCCCCACCGGTCCGAACGAGACCCGGGTGCGGGCGCCGCCCGCCCAGACCACCTCGACGCCGTCCTCGCCGGGCACCACCTCCCTCACCGCGGCGGCGGCCGGGGCGCCCACCGGTTCCCCCGTCAGCGCGGCCAGGCCGACGTGCACGGTGGTGCCGCCCGCCGCGCCGGACAGCCGGGGCAGCTCCGCCCACGGCACGTACGCGGTGCCCTGCGGGGCACGCACGGTCTCCGTTTTGGGCTCCCAGCCGTACAGGCCGTGCAGCGTCGAGGTCAGCGGCTCCTCGGGGCCGGTGGCCCACCCGGTGTGCGTGACCCGCGCTCCGGCCGGCGCGCCGACCACCCGGTGCACCCGCAGCTCGTACGGTCCCCGGGCCACGGTCACGCTCTCCACCCGCAGCCCCGGCACCATGGGCGGCCCGTCCGTGAAGACGGGCCGGTGCCAGGACGCCGCCCAGCCCCAGCCGTCGCCCTGCCCCGCGCCCAGCGGCCGGACGCGGCGCCGCACACTGGACCGGCCGTTCACCTCGACCGACAGGTGGTTGTCGGCCACGTTGTGCCGGGCCGTGGGACCCGTCCGCGTCGAGTAGGCCTGCCGCCCGTAGTGCGGGTCGTCCTCGGCGGCCGACTCGCCCTCGTGCGGCCGGACGTGGTCGCTGCCGTGGTTGTGCAGCCGTACGATTCCGTCGCCGCTGGTCGCCTGCACCAGCAGCCCCGGCGCGGTCAGCGCCAGGACCCGGTCCGCCTCCTCCACTGGCGCGGCCTCCTCCGCCGCCGTCCACAGCGGGTGCTGCGCCGGGGCGAGGAGGGACACGAACGCCTTCGACGCCCAGTACGGGGAGGCCGGACCCGAGTACTCCTGCAGGGTCGCCTCGTGCGGGCCGTACCAGCCCAGGCTCAGCAGCCCCTCGTCCGTCAGCGCCCCGCGGTCCACGAAGTACCGCAGGCTGCCGCTCACCAGCCGCCGCGAGGCACCCGGCGTCAGCGGCGTGTGCCCGGTGAGGGCGCCCAGGCCCACGGCCGCCGACGCCGCGAAGCGGTAGGTGAGCGAGCGGCCGAAGTGCAGCGGTGCCCCGTCGGCCCCGAACATCAGGGCGAAGCCGTCGAGGTGGGCCCGCAGCCGGCCCCCGTACCGGGCGAGGGCGTCGGTGTCGCCGCCGAGGTGGGCGTCGAGCACCGGGTAGAGGTGCAGGGCCCACCCGTTGTAGTGGTCGAAGGCGCGTCCGTCGCCGTCGGCGTACCAGCCCTCGCCCCGGTACCAGCCCTCCATCAGCTCCAGCGCCCGCTCCCGGGCCGCGGCCGTCTCGGCGTCGCCCCGGCCGACGGACTCCAGGAACCCGGCGACCGTGTAGGGGAACAGGTACCAGTTGTTGGGCGCCGGCACGTGCCGCAGCGCACCGCGCAGCCACTCCTCCACCCGGTCCTGCACGCCGGAGTCGAGGTGCTTCCACAGCCACGGCGCGGTCAGCCGCAGCCCGAGCGCCACCGACGCCGACTCCACCATGGGCTGGCCCTGCACGTCGTGGTCGAGGATCACCGGCCAGGACTCGGTGTCGTCCCGGCCGGGGGTGAGGGTGCCGGCGGCGAGACCCTCCGCGTAACGGTCCAGCCAGCCGCGGGGGTCCGCGCCGCCCGCCCCGGCGACCCGGAAGCCCGCCGCGAGGAACGTCCGCGCGAACCCCTCCAGGCCGTCGGAGCGCACCCCCGAACGCGAGGGCCGGCCCGGCAGGTCCAGCAGCGCGCGGCCGGGGGTGCTCCAGCGCCACGCGGCCCACAGCAGCCCGTCCGCGACGGCCTCCCAGTGGGCGCGGGTGTAACCGGTGTACGAGCTCGACGCACGGTCCTCGGAGGGCAGTTCGAACGGGATGCTCATGCCAGGAACGCCAGCCTTTCGCGTCGTACGGGATGGAGAAAGCCGGAACCGGAGGCCCAGCGGGTCGTCTCGGCGAGGGCGAGGTCGGCCAGCCGGCGCCACTCGTTGCCCTCGGAACCGGCGAGGTGCGGGGTGATCAGGGCGTTCTCGCAGTCCCACAGCGGGTGGTCCGGCGGCAGCGCCTCGGGGTCGGTGACGTCCAGCACGGCCCGGATGCGGCCGGCCACGACGGCGTCGGTGAGCGCCTCCTGGTCGATCACCGCCCCCCGGGAGGTGTTGATCAGCACCGCGTCGGCGGGCATCGCGTCGATCAGCGGACGGCTCACCAGACCACGGGTCGTGGGCAGCAGCGGGGTGTGCACGCTGACGGTGTCGCAGCGCGCGAACAGCTCCGGCAGCCCCACCCCCTCGACGCCGAGGCCGGCCGCCTCCGCGTCGCTCACGAACGGGTCGTGCAGCAGGATCTCGACGTCGAGCGGCCGCAGCAGCTCGACGACCCGGCGGCCGATCAGCGAGGCGGACAGGACGCCCACCGTGCGGCGGTAGTTGCCGACGCCGCGCGAGGTGCGCAGCCAGTCGCCGCGCGTTCGGGACACCCGGTAGTCACGGGCCCGCTCCAGCACCCGCTTGCCGCTCAGCAGGATCATGCCGAGGGTGTACTCGGCCACCGGCAGCGCGTTGGCCGCGGCGGCCGAGGAGACCTCGATCCCCCGCTCCCAGCACGCGTCCGTGACGTGCCCGCGGACGCTGCCGGCCGTGTGCACCACGGCCCGCAGCCGGGGCGCCGACCGCAGCACCTCCGCGTCCAGCGGCGGACAGCCCCACCCGGTGATCAGCAGCTCCACGTCCGCCAGCACGGATCTCGCCCGCGCCGTGGTCAGGTCGTCGAGCACCGGGAACGGCGCCAGGTCGCACACCCGGCGGAACGCGGCCCGGGACTGGGGATCGAGGACGGCCGAGGCGGCGTCCGGGGACATGGCCACGGCGGCACGGGGCCGGCGGCCGGGTCCTGGGTCGTGCACGGTCACTTGACGGCTCCGGCGGTCAGGCCGCTGCGCCAGAAACGCTGGAGCAGCACGAAGGCGAGGATGAGCGGCAGTACGGCGAGCAGTGAGCCCATGATGACCACGGGGTAGTACTCGGGCGACACGGAGGCCGAGCTGTTCCACTGGTACAGGCCGAGACTGACGGGATACAGATCCTGGTCGGACAGCATCACCATGGGCAGGAAGAAGTTGTTCCAGATCGCGGTCAGCTGGAACAGGAAGACGGTGATCAGACCGGGTCCGAGCATCCTGAACGCCACCCGGGCGTAGGTGGTCAGCTCGCCGGCCCCGTCCACCCGGGCTGCCTCCAGCACCTCGTCGGGGACGTAGCCCCGGGCGAAGATCCGGCCGAGGTAGACACCGAACGGATTGAACAGGACCGGGATGAACACCGCCCAGAAGGTGTTGACCAGGCCCGCCTCGGACGCCATCAGGTACAGCGGCAGCGCGAGCACCGTCTGCGGCACCATCACCGCCGCCAGCACCAGGCCGAACAGCTTCTCCTTGTGCCGGAAGCGGTACTTGTCGAAGGCGTAGCCGCAGGCCACGCTCACCAGCGCGCCGACGGCGGCGCCGATCACCGCGTACAGCAGGCTGTTGACGTACCAGCGGCCGTACAGCCCGCCGTCCATGGCGAAGACGTCCCGGAGGTTCTGCAGGAGGGAGAAGTCGCTCAGGGACAGCAGGTCACTGCTGAACAGCGCGTCGCGGTTCTTGGCCGAGGCCAGCACCAGCCACAGCACCGGCAGCAGCGTGTAGAGGACGGAGACGGCGACGACGACGTTGACCGTTGCCCTCCCCAGCAGCCTCGGGCGGAGCAGGGAGCTGTCCGCGGCGCTCATCGGGCCTCCTCGGAGTCGGTGCGGCTGGTGAAGCGGGTGACGCCGTAGGACAGGGCGATGGTGCACACCAGCAGGACCACCGAGGCGGCCGCGGCGAGGCTGTAGTTGTTGCGCGTGAAGGCCGCGTCGTAGATGTACATGCTGGGGGAGAAGCGCGAGTTGATCATCGGCGAGGACTGGCTGAGCAGCATCGGCTCGGTGAACAGCTGGAGCGCCCAGATCAGGGTGAAGATCGAGACCATCACGAGGGAGGACCGCACCAGCGGCGTCTTGACCTGGAGCGCGGTGCGCACCGGCCCCGCGCCGTCCACGACGGACGCCTCGATCACCTCGCGGGGCACCGCCTGGAGGGCGGCGTAGAAGACCACCATGTTGTAGCCGAGGTTGCTCCACAGGGCGATGTTCACGATGGACGGGACGACCGTGTGCACGCCCAGGAAGTCGATCGTGATGTCGCCCTTGGCGAACAGCTCGATCACCGGACTGATGCCGGGCGTGTACAGGTAGAGCCAGATCAGCGCCGCGATGATGCCGGGCACCGCGTGCGGCAGGAACAGCCCGAGCTGGGCGAGGCCGCGCAGCCGGACCACGCCGGAGTCCAGGAGCAGGGCGAGGGCGAGTGCGCCGAGGACCATCAGCGGGATGTAGATCAGGCAGTACAGGGCGACCGTGCCCAGCCCGCCGAGGAAGGTGGGGTCGGTGAGGACGGCGGCGTAGGAACGCAGCCCGACGAAGACCGTGCGTTCGGGGCCGAAGCCGAGGCCGGGCTGGTCGTCGCTGAAGAAGCTGAGGTAGACGGCGGTGCCGACGGGGATCAGGAAGACGGTGACCAGCAGGGCGAAGAACGGCGTCATCAGGACGCCGGCGGCGGTCAGTTGACGGCGCTTGGCGGCTCTTCGGGCCCGCAGGCCCGCGGCCGAGGGGGCCGGGGAGGCGGCGCGGGCGGCGCCGGCCGGCACCCGTGAGTGGGTGGTCGTGGTCATGGGTGTGTCACCTGCCTTTCGTCGGCTCAGGTGCTGTGCTGGGTGGTGGACAGGCCGAGGGCCTTGAGGTCGGGCATGGTGCCCTCCTGGGCGGTGCGCAGCGACTCGACGAGGCTGCCCTGGCCGCCGCCGACGCGGGCGAAGGAGTCCTGCATGACCTTCTGGGTGGCGCTCATCCGCGGACCCCAGAGCCACTGGTCGCCGATCTTCGCGGCCTCCTGCTCGAACAGGCCGTAGATGTCCTGGCCGCCGTAGTACGAGCGGTCGAAGGCCTCGCGGCCCACCGCGACCAGGCCGGGGGCGGCCGGGTACTGGCTGCTGGTGCCGCTGGAGAGCCGGGCGCGCAGGGCGTCGGGGTGGGAGACCTGCCACTCGATGAACTCCATCGCGGCCTCCGGGTGCCTGCTGTCCTGGGTGATCGCGAAGGTGGAGCCGCCGTGGGTGCCGGCCGAGGGGCTGCCGGTGTCCCACTGCGGCAGCGGTGCGATCCGCCACCGGCCCTTCTGCCCGGGCCGCGCGTTCATCTGGGCCCCGGCGTCCCAGGCGCCGCTGAGCCGGGTGAGGACAAGCCCGTTGCCGATCTGTGCGTCGGACTGCCTGCTCTCGACGGCGTTCAGGAAGACGTCGTCGCGGTCGATCAGGTCCTGCCAGTACGCGGCGACGCGCCGGGAGGGCGCGTCGGCGAGGGAGACGTTCCAGGCGCCCTTCGAGGTGTCGAACCACTGGGCTCCCGCCTGCCAGGCGTAGCAGGCGAACTGCGTCATCCCGTCGGTCGGGAAGAGCACCAGCCTGCGGTCGGGCGCCTTGCGGCGCACGGTGGCGGCCTGCTCGGCGAACTCCTCCCAGGTGCGGGCGACTTCGAGGCCGTACTGGTCGAACAGGTCGGCGCGGTAGTGCATCACCATGGGTTCGACGTCCAGCGGCACGGCGAACACCCGGCGTTCGAAGGTGGTCAGGCCGAGCGCCTGCGGCAGCAGCTTGCGGCGCAGGCCGTCACTGACCAGGTCGGTGATGTCGCGGGCGACGCCGTCGATGGCGAACCCCGGGACCTGCGGGTACTCGAGGGTGGCGACGTCGGGCGCGTTCCCGGCCCGGGCCGCGTTGCTGAGCTTGGCGTAGCCGCCCTGTCCGCCGGAGGGGATCTGCTGGAACTCCACCTGGACGGTGCGGTGCGTGCGGTTGAACGCGTCGACCACTTCCTGGCTGCCGCGCAGGGCGGACCAGAAGGTGATGCGGGTGGTGGTGCCCGTGCGGGCCGACGATGCGCCGTTCCCCCCGCTGCAGGCGCTCGCGGCTCCTGTCAGGGGTAGGGCGGTCATCGCGGCGAGCACGGAGCGACGGCTGGGTCGTCCGGGCATGGCGCCTCCGCGGCTCCTGCGGGCGCGCACCAGGTGCGGACCCGACTCTTCGAGACACGGGAATCCTGAACGCCCCGACCCAAACGGTCAATAGATCGATCAGAAGAAAATGAAACGCTCAAACGCTCATTCGTCGAGCGGTTCGGGCAGCCGGTCCGTCGACCCTCGCACCACCAGCCGCGGCAGCAGTTCGATCCGCCGGCCCGGCTGCCCGCCGCCGCCCGCCTCGGCCAGCCGCTGGAGCAGCAGCTCCGCCGCCGCCTGCCCCACCTCCGCCTTCGGCGGCGCCACGGCCGTCAGCGGGGGCGAGGTCAACCCGGCCACCACGTCGTCGTACGCGACCACCGAGCAGTCGTCCGGCACCCGTACGCCCTCCTCGGCGAGCCGCTGGACCACCATCAGCGCGTCCACGTCGCCGTGCAGCACCATCGCGGTCGCGCCCGTCTCGCGCATCAGCGCGGGCAGCTCGGCGCTCTCGTCCGCCGGATACGGCCCGTCGGCCCCGGCCTCCGGTGCGATCAGCGTCCACGCCCAGCGCTCCACCAGGGGATGTGCCCCGGCGATCTCGGTGAGAGCGGCTCGCAGCGAGCGGGCGGTGGGGCTGTCGTGGCGGGTGGCGAACAGCAGACGCCGGTGGCCGAGCCCCACCAGGTGCTCGACCGCGAGGTGCGCCCCGTACCAGTGGTCCGAGCAGACCGAGTCCAGGGCGTGCAACGCGCTGCCGCGCCACGGGCGGCGCTCCATCAGCACCGTCGGCACGCCGACCCCGGCCAGCCACTCGTGGTCGGCCTCCTCGTCGGCCCGGCCGCGCCAGCGCGGGGCGATCAACAGCCCGTCCGCACCGTCCGACAGTGCCCGTTCCACCAGCGGGCGCTCGGCCCCGGACGCTCGCGGCGCGAGATGCAGGGCCATCCGCACCCCGGCGCGCTCCAGGACCGTGCGCGCCCCGTGCAGCGTCTCGGTCAGGTACGAGTGCCGGACGGGGACGACCACGGCCACCCGGTCCCCGCCCGCCGGGACCGGTTCGGGGGCCGTCTCCCGGGCCGGCAGCGTCGACCGCACCACCCCGTGGCCGCGGCTCAGCCTGCCCTCGCGTGTCAGCTCCTCCACGTCGCGGCGCACGGTGACGACCGAGACCTGCAACTCGTCGGCGAGGTCGCGCACCCGCGCGGTGCCGCGTGCCTGGACCGCCGCCAGTATCCGCTGGCGCCTGAGATCGACCGGCTCCCGCATCAGGTCTCCCCACCCGAGAATGTTCGTTTGAGCGATTCCGCGTCATCATAACGATCGCTCGTGCCGGGTGTCGGTGACCCCGCGGTTCCGTGCCCCTGCGGTTCTGTGCCCCTGCGGTCCCGTGCCCCTGCGGTCCCGAGTGCGTGACGTTCGCAGCCCCTACGGCTCCGGGTCCGCGAGGAGGGACCCCAGCGGGCCCAGGTCGAGGTTCAGGTCGGAGCGGCTCAGTCCGTGCCGGGCGCACAGGTCGTCCATGCGCTCGTCGAGCAGCATGAGCGCCGTGCCGAGCCGGTCCTCCTGCTCCGCGCTCAGGGTGCCCTCGTCGAAGCGGCGCACGGCCTGGCGCTCCATGAGCTGGCGCAGCAGCTCCACGACGGTCAGGACCAGGGCGGCCAGGTCGTTCGTCACCCGCTCCGGATCCAGGTCCAGGGTCTTGTCGGCCTCGGCCCGGGACGCGGTCACAGCGGCCCGCTGTCCGGCCAGGGAGCGGGCACCCGCTCGTTCACCGACGACAGCAGCGCGTGCAGGGAGATCCGCACCAGCGGGACGTCCGCGATGGCCAGCACCAGATCGCCGCTGACCACGACCCCGGTCGCCAGCACCCGGTCCAGCAGGTCCACCAGGGGCACACCGACCGGTGCGTACGGCTCCGGGCCGCCCCAGGGCACGGGGGCCGGGCCCGGCGTGCGGACGTCCGGGACGGTCATGGGCGGTCCTCCCGGTCCGGGCCCGCTTGCGGGTCCTCGTCCCAGCGGGCGAAGGAGTACGGGATCCACGGACCCGAGGCGTCGACCCGTACGGACGGACCGCGGCCCCCGGCGGTGAGACGCGCCAGCGCTTCGGTGAAGGCGGTGCGCCGCGCGTCGTCCACCAGGTAGGCCAGATTGAGCAGTTGCGGGCTCCTGCGGCCCGTGAGCCGCTCGCTCTGCGGGCGGTGGCGTGTCGTGTCGGCCGCGTACCGCCGCAGCTCGGCGTCGACCGCTTCCGCCTCGGCCAGTGCCTTCCCGTGCGCGCTCTGCCGATCACGCCGTCGTGCGCTGACCCGGCTCAGGTAGGCCCGTCCGCCGCCGGCGTCACCGGGGGTACCGGTGTCCGTGGCGGGCTCCGGCACGGTCTCGGCGGCGTGCACCTTCACCGCCCACTCCGTCCGGTCGCGGAGGCGGTCGAGCAGTGTGACCAGCGCCGGGCGCCGGGCGGCGACGGCCCGCGCCGCGGTCGGTTCGCCGCGGTACAGCGTCGCCATCGGCAGCGGCACGACGGCGCCGCGCCCGGCCGCGGCCACGACGCCCCGATGGTGGGCGCGTGCGCAGCGTTCCAGGTCGTCCGGCCGGTTGAGACGTTCGGTCAGCGCCTCCTCGTCGAACAGGGCCGCGGGGACGTCCTGGACGACGAGGCACAGGTCGCCGACGGTCAGGACACGCAGCGGACCGCCCTCCTCGTGTCCCCGTGCCTCCGCCAGACCGGCGGGGTCCGGCGGGGTGCGGGTGACGGCGAAGGCGCAGAGGAGGCCGGGGGCCGCCGGTCCGGCGCCGGCCGTGCTCATCGCACGGCTCCCGCCGCTTCCTCGGCGCCCTCCAGGGCGTCGAGACGTTCCCGCAGCCGTGCGTTCTCCTCGGCGAGCGCGTCCCGGGCGGCACGGGACGACAGCGCGGGGTCGGTCTCCCACCAGTCGATGCCGGCCTTCTTCGCGGTGTCCACGGAGGCGATGAACAGCCGCAACCGGATGGTCAGCAGCTCGATGTCGAGCAGATCGATCTTGATGTCCCCGGCGATGACGATGCCCTTGTCCAGGACGCGTTCGAGGAGGTCGGCGAGGCTGCCGGAGGGAGGCCCGTAGGGCTGTGCCTCCAGGTCCGGGTACCGGTGGTCGAGGTCGGTCACCGCGTGCTCCCCGCGGCGGCGGCGTCAACGGCGCCGGCGAGGACGCTCGTCTTCCTCGTCCTCGTCGTCTTCCTCGTCCTCATACGGCTCCTCCTCCTCGTCGTACTCGTCTTCCTCGTCGTCGTACTCGCCCTCGCCGTCGTCGTCCTCCGCGCCCTCGTCGTCGCCGTCGTTGTCGTCTTCGTCTTCGTCGGCGGACTCGTCCTCGGACCCGGGTTCCTCGGCGTTCTCCTCCTCCAGCGCTTCCTCGTGGCTCCTGACGACCTCGCCGTCGCGGATCTCACCGCGCCAGCCCTCGATCTCCTCTTCGTCCGCCAGGGTCACGTGCCGCACGAAGTGCTTCAGGTCCAGCCGCAGCCGGCGTCCCTGGGCGCGCCAGATGTTGGCGGTCTTCTCGAAGAAGCCCGCCGGGTAGTACTCGACCACCACGACGACGCGGGTCAGCCGGGGCGCCAGTTCGTGGAAGCTGACCACCCCGTTGGTGCTGCCCTTGGCGCCCTCGGAGGTCCAGACGATCCGCTGGTCGGGGATCTGCTCCTGAACGGTCGCCTTCCAACTGCGCGTCGAGAAGGCGATCTTCGCGGTCCAGTCAGAAGTCACCTCGTCGTTGGGGCTGACGCTCTGCACGCCCTTGGTGAAGCCGCTGAACTCCTGGAGCTGCGTCCACTGGTCGTAGACGGTGCGCAGGGGGACGCCGATGTCGACGGTCTCCATGATGTGCGTCGCCTTGACGCTGCCGCCGCCGCTCTTCCCGCCGCCGCCCTTGGAGCCGCCGCCGCTCTTGGACCCACCACCGTTGGACCCACCACCATTGGACCCACCACCATTGGATCCGCCGCCCTTGGACCCACCACCGTTCGTGGAGCCGCCGCCTCCGGAGCCGCCGCCGTCGGTCAGGCGGTCCGTCAGGGACCCGATCCGGTCCCCCGCCCTGCCGACGAGGCCGTGCCCCGCTGCGGAGAGGTAACCGCCCAGGGCGTCCTTGAGGTCGTCGAGGGGAGAGGGTCCGCCGTCGTCCTGCCGGTCGGGGGTCATGCTCGCCCACCTCCGCGCCTGCCGCCCCGGTCCGCCGTGCGCTTCGCCGGTGCCGATTTCTTGGCGGCCGTCTTCTTCGCGGCCTTCTTGGCCGTCTTCTTCGCCGGAGCCGCGGACTTGCGCGGCGGAGCCTTCCTGGCGGACTTCCGGGGCGGCGACGGCGCGGGCCGTCGGTCTTCCTCCCGGTCCTCCTCGTCGAAGTAGGCGTCCTCGTCCGGGGCGTCCTCGTCCCAGTCGTCGTCCCGGCCGTCCTCGTCCCGGCCGTCACCCCGCCGGCCCTCGCCGGCCAGTGCGTCGGTACGGTCGCGCAGCGCGTCCGCGAGTCCGGTGAGCCGGCGGTTCGCCGCGGCGGTGACGGCCGCGCGTCCGGCGGTCAGCAGCTCGTCCCGGATCTGGTCGCCCAACTCCTGGAACTGCGGCGCCCGTTGCAGGCTGCCCAGCCCCTGGCCGAGTACTTGGCCGGGGGAGAGGCCGACGCGTTTGCCCACGAGGTAGGAGCCGACGGCGAAGGCGAGCTTGGCCTTCTTCGTGCGCCCCAGTAGGTATCCGCCCGCCACAGCCGCCGCCATGGCCGCCTTCGTGTCGTTCATAGGTGTCGTCTCCGCGCTGGTTTCATGGTGGTCGTACGGCCGCTGGACCGGGCCGGGCGTTCCAGGAGGGTGAGCAGGCGCTCCTCCTCCCGTTCGAAGACCGCCTCGTCGACGGCGCCCTCGTCCAGGGCCCGGTTGAGTGCGGCCAGTCGTGCTTGCACGGCGCGTGGGTCGTGTGCCTGGCGCCGGGCCTCCTGGAGCAGGTGGTCGGCGATCCACGCCGTGCCGCGCACCGGTGCGAGGGGCAGCAGGAGGAGACCGCTCACGATGCCCATGCGGTCACCGACCGGCGGGTGTCGCGGGGCGCGGATCGACGAAGCTGTAGCAGGGCAGGGGTCCTGTCACGCTGAGGGCCAGCCGGTCCCCGCAGGCCCGGGCCCGCTCCGCCACCGCCTCCCTGAACCTCGCTTCGTCCCCCGACCGGACCAGGAACGAGGCGCTGAGCACCTGCTCGTCGTCGGTCGTGCCCTGGACGGTCCGTACGGCGAGCGGGGCCAGCCGGTCGACGACCTCCCGGGCCGCGCGCCGTGCCTCGCGGCGCACACTCAGGGCGATGGCTTCGCCCAGCCGGACGTTGGCCTCGTAGTCCGGCCGGCGTCGGGTCCGCAGGGCCAGGGCCCGCAGCTGGTCGTCCCGGCGCACCAGGTCGGCGAAGTGGCCGGGTACCACCGTCCCCTTGACGTTGAGTTCCACGCACCCCCGAACGCCTTCGAGCTGCTCCGTCAAGTGGGTCGCGTCGGCACGCAGTTGGGAGAGCAGGGTGTCGGTCCGCGGGCTGAGGACCGCGAACCGCATGGGCAGCACCGGTCCTTGGGCCGCCATGTCGTCCAAGACGGCCTGGTGGGCCTGCAGGTCACGGCGCCGGGGCCGCAGTCGCGGGGGCGCGTCGGACACCGCCGCGCACAGTCCCGACTCGCTCACCAGCCGCACCGGGGCGCCGTCGACGCCCGCGGAGCGGGGGGTGCGGATCCCGGCGGGGGCGATGCCGTAGACGTACAAAGCCTTCGGCGCGGTCGCCGGTTCCTCGGCGGTGACGGCGGCGACGGCGGGGGTGGTGGCAACCGCGGTGGCGGCGGTGTCAGTGGTGTACGGGGACTCGGTGGTGAACGGGGACTCGGTGGTGGCGGGCGCGGTCATTCGTCCTCCGTCTCGGGGCGCCGGCGCGGGCGGGAACGGGGGCGGTCGTCCTCGTCGCGGGAGCGGGCGGCGGGCCGGTTGCGGGGCCGCTGGGTGCTCCTCGCGCGCTCCGCGCGTTCGCGGGGACGGGCCCGCCTGTCCTCCGCCTCCGCCTCCTCCTGCTCGGACTCGGGGTCGGGCTCCGGGGCGAGGACGTCGCGCACCTTGTCGGTCAGGGAGCGCGCCGTCCGCTTGGCGCCGGCCTTGCCCACGGTCTTGGCCACCGGACTGCCGAACATCTCGGGGACGGTCTTGGAGCGCACGTCGTGCTCCAGGTCGAGGCGGTTGCAGGCCTCGGCGAACCGCAGATAGGTGTCGACGCTCGCGACCACGATGCGTGCGTCCACCTTGAGGATCTCGATGCCGACCAGGGAGACGCGCACGAAGACGTCGATCACCATGCCGCGGTCGAGGATGAGTTCGAGGACGTCGTAGAGGGTTCCGGCGCGAGGCGCGCAGACGACCTCGTCGTCGTAGGTGATCATGCGGTGGTCCTTCCGGATGCGGGCCTCACGACCCGCTCACTGGTCCTGGGCACCGCGCCGGTAGCGCGCGATCCTGCGGTACTGGATCAGGTCGCCCGGCGCGTCCAGCTCGACCTCGTAGGTGGCGAGCAGACTGGTGGTGTCCGGGATGCGTGCCACCTCCAGCACGTCCACGTTGACGATCCAGCCGCCGTCCTCGCTCCGGCGCACCGCGGAGACCCCTTCGAGGCGGTGCCGGATCAGTTCGGACAGCGCGTCGGCGGCGTGCCGGGCGGCGTCACGGGCGTCCCGCACGTCCCGCTCGCGCGTGGCCGTGGAAGTGGTGCGGCGCCGTCGCTCGCCAGGTTCTGTCATGCTGCCCACTCTGACCGCGGGCCCGGATCCGCGCGTGCGCAGTTACCCCATCCGGGGCTGCCCCGGACGCCGGCAGTGCAGGAAGAGGTGCGGCTCGGGCCGGGCGTCCGGATGGGCCGGGGTGAACATCGACGCCTCCTGCGCCAGCACCTCTAGGCCCGCCTCCTCGACCAGGGTGACCAGCTCCTGCGCGGGGAAGCTGGTGACGCGCACCGGCTGGCCCATGAAGACCGCGTCGACGTCCTCCACGTCGAGCGGCACGGTGGCCAGGACCAGGTAGCCCCCCGGCTTCGGCAACCGCGCCAGACGCCGCACGAGGTCCCGCTGCTCCCGCCGGTCCAGCTGGAGCAGTGAGAAGTACACGCAGACGGCGTCGAAGGAGGCGTCCTCCAGGGGCACGTCACGGATGTCGGCGCACTGGAAGGCGGCAGCCGGCACCTGCCGCGCGGCCAGCTCCACCATGACGGGGGAGACGTCGACGCCCAGCACCGCGTGCCCGGCGTCCACCAGGGTCTCGGCGGTGGGACGTCCCGTGCCGCTGCCCACGTCCAGCACCCGGCTGCCCGGCGCGAGTCGCGCCAGCAGCCACTCCAGCGAGCGGCGGTGCGTCCTCGACCCGGCGAACGCCTTCTCGTACTCGGCGCCCAGCGCGTCGAACGCGGCTGCGGCCCGCGGGCGTTCCCGGTCGTCGGTCACGGCGGTCCCTTCGGTGCGGTGAACCGGTGCCCGGGCATCGTTCCACCGCCGGTGAGCCGCCGACAAGAGGCCCTTCGGGTACGGCTCGGGACCGGACGCGGGCGGGACGGATGAACGGTCGCCGCGGGCGGTGCTAGCGCTCGTCGTGCTCGTCGTCGTGCCCCGCGGTCCCCGGCTCGGCCATCCGGCGGTGCACGGCGGCCTTGACGCGGTCCGGCAGCACCTTGTCCGCCACCCCCTGGGCCTTGGTCTTCGCCGAGCCGGTGACCAGCTTCCCGCGGCCCTTCATGACGGCGTCGAACGCCTGCCGGGCGACCTGCGCGGGATCGTCCTTCGGCATCGTGCCGACCTTGGTGTCCAGCATGCCGGCCCGCCGGAAGAAATCGGTCTCCGTCGGCCCCGGCATGAAGGAGGTGACCGTGACACCGGTGTCCCGGACCTCCTCCTGCAACGCCTGCGCGAAGGACTGGACGAACGACTTCGACGCGTTGTACACCGCCTGGAAGGAGCCCGGCATCGTCGCCGCGACCGAGGACGTGAACATCAGCCGCCCGACCCCGCGCGCCACCATGTCCCGCAGCAGGGGCTTGGTGAGCCGCACGGTCGACGTCACGTCGAGGTCGATGACGGACTGGTCGTCCGCCGGGTCGGTGTCGACGAAGGCGCCGCCCTGCCCCACCCCCGCGTTGAGGGCCGCCACGTCCACGGCGAGCCCGGTCAGGGCGGCGACCAGGTGGTCCACGCCCTCGGGACTCCTGAGGTCGGCGCGCACCGCCCGTACGTCCGCGCCGGTCTCCCGCAGCCGCTGGGCGGCGTGCTCCAGCCGCTCGTCCTCGGCGTTCACCACGAGGTCGTAGCCGTGCTCCGCGAACAGCGCGGCGAGTTCGTACCCGATTCCGCTGGACGCCCCGGTGACCAGGGCGAGCGGCCTGCTGCGGTCCATGGCTCCTCCGTCCTCGGCGCACCCGCGCCCGCGGAGCGCCGGGTTCCCACGATCCGGGCCTTCACCTCACCGCGGTCGAGCGCCGGGCGGGACCGCCGGGCCGGGGACTGGCCCCGCCGAGGGCCAGGTCCACCAGCCCCCGGACGAGTGCGTCGTCCAGCGGAGCCCCGCTGAGCAGCACCCGGACGAACAACGGACCGCTCACCGCCTCGATCAGCAGCCCGGGATCGGTGTCCGCGGCCAGCTCGCCCCGCTCGACGCCCCGCCGGACCATCACCACGGCGCGGCCGAGACGCTCCCCCCAGTAGGGGCCCCGCCGGTCCTCCAGGGTGTCGTCGTGCTCGACGCTCAGCCGCAGCAGCGCCCGGCCCTGCGGGGAGGCGAGCAGCCGGGCCAGGGCGGAGAAGAACGCCAGCAGGTCGTCCCGGACCCGTCCGGTGTCCGGAACCGGCAGCGCCGCGTCCAGCTCCGTGGTCAGCGCGTCCAGGATCAGGTTCTCGCGTGTGCCCCACCGCCGGTACACGGACGTCTCGTGCACCCCGGCCGCCCGGGCCACGGCGCCGACCGTCGTCCCCGCCAGGCCCTGGCTCGACAGCAGGTCCACGGCGGCGGCCAGCACCGCCCGCCGCATCCGCTCCCCACGGCGGCGCAGAGGTGGGGCGGCGGATTCCGGAGTGCTCATTCTGCCAGCGTAAAGCAAGTCGTCCTGCGTTGGGTGTACGGTCAAAGCAAGTCGACCTGCGATGGACCGCTGAGGACCACCCGGGGTCGCCGCCGCACCGAGGAGGTCCTGTCATGGCGCAGATGCTCGCCGCCCGCCTGCACGTCCCGAGCCGCACCCTGCGACTCGAAGAGGTGCCCCGCCCGCAGCCGGGCCCGGGGGAGGTGCTGGTCAAGGTCGAAGCGGCCGGCGTCTGCCTGTCCGACGTGCACCTCATCGACGGCACCCTCACCCCGCTGCTCCTCCGGGGGGACACCGTCACCCTCGGCCACGAGGTCTCCGGCACCGTCGCCGAGACCGGCGAGGGGGTCACCGACTGGTCCCCCGGACAGCGGGTCGTGCTCCATGCCGGCGAGACGCGCGACGGCGTCGTCCACACCCGCGGCGTCGACTACGACGGCGGCTGGGCCGAGTACGCCCTCTCCGCCGCCGACGCCATGACACCGCTGCCCGACGCCATCCCCTTCGAGCAGGGCGCGATCATCCCGGACGCCGTGTCCACCCCGTGGGGCGCGATCACCGAGAGCGGCGCGGTCCGGCCCGCCGAGGCGGTCGGCGTGTGGGGCGTCGGCGGCCTCGGCGTCCACGCCGTGCAGCTCCTCCGGGCGATCGGCGCCTGTCCCGTCGTCGCCGTCGACCCGAGCCCCGTCGCCCGCGAACGCGCCCTGGCCGCGGGCGCCGACCTCGCCCTGGACTCCGCCGACCCGGAGCTGCGCCGGACGGTCCGGGAAGCGACCGGCGGCCTCGGTCTCGCCGCCGCCTTCGACTTCGCGGGCGTGCCGCCCGTGCGGGAGCAGGCGGTCTCCGTCCTCGCCCCCAAGGGGCGGCTGGTCCTGGTGGGCCTGACCGACAAGCCGCTCACCGTCGCGGACGGGACCCGCTTCAGCTACCTCCAGCAGCGCATCCTCGGCCACTACGGCTCCGACATGCCGGTGGCGCTGCCGCAGCTCCTTCGGCTGATCCAGGGCGGACGGCTGGACTTCTCCGGGTCCGTCAGCGGGATCCTGCCCCTGAGCGAGGCCGCCGAGGCGGTCGCCCGTCTGGAGAAGAAGGAGGGCGACCCGATCCGGCTGGTCCTGCGCCCGTGAGGTGAGGGAAGGCTGAGAATTCCAGCGGCGGTTGAACGCTCCGGCCCCCGGTTCCGTATGGAGCCGGGGGCCTTTCACGTCGTAGTCCGTCACGACGTCCGTCACGACACAGGAGCACGCCTTGGGACACAACAGGCGCAGACGCCCGACCGGGGCGCGACGCGCGACCTTCGGAGCGGTGGCGCTGATATTGGGGGGCGGCGGTCTGGTGGCCGTCAACGTCTTCGCCTCCGCGACCGAGTCCGGTAACGCCGCCGTACCCCTGGGCAGTTCCGGAGTCGCGGCCACCGTGGACTGCCCCGACCCGGCCGAACGGCTCACGGCCGTCCCGGAGCAGGCCAGGCCCGAGGTCGACACCGAACTCGCCCACCTCGACGAGCAGGTCGCCGCCGCCTACCGCACGCTCCAGGAAGCCGCCCGCACCGCGGACGACGGCACCCTCGACGAGGGCGCGGTCCTCGACCCGCTGAAGAAGGAGCGGGCGGCGACGATCGAGCGCATCGCCGCCGCCATCGACAAGGCCGGTGGCAGCCCCGAGGGCCTGGACACCCTGGCCGAATGCACCCTGCGCCGCACCGAGATCGCGTCGGCGGACACGGGCAGCGGCAGCCCGGACCAACAGGGCGGGGGGCAGGGAGGGACAGACGCACCGGAGCAGGGGCAGCAGGGGGGCGAGGACGGCGAGTCCGGCGGCGAGCAGCAGCCCGGCAACGGCGGACAGGCGGGCAACGGCCCCGTGGCGGAGGACTACGCCGACATCAAGTCGGTCCAGCCGAACACCGCGCGGGCGGCCCGCCAGAAGCAGGCCTCGACCGGCTCCTTCGCCACCAGCTGCGGCGTCAACGCCGAGGGTCTGTTCAACTCGGACAACCTGATCGCTGCCCCGGGCGTGAGCAACGGCGCCCACCACTTCCACGACTACGTCGGCAACCAGGACAGCAACGCCTTCTCCAGCGACGAGGACCTGGCCGCCGCCGAGACCAGCTGCGCGGACCAGGGCGACAAGTCCTCGTACTACTGGCCCGTGGTCCGGCTCCAGAACGGCACCGCCGAACAGGACGCCCAGTCGCCGGGCGGAGGCGTCGAGGGCAACGCGGGCGAGATCGTCACGCCGGCCGAGGTGACGCTGACGTTCCAGGGCAACGAGCGCGGCAAGGTCACGGAGATGCCGCGCCTGCTGCGCATCATCACCGGTGACGCCAAGGCGTTCGTCAACGGCAACACCAACGCGAACGCCTCCTGGAGCTGCACCGGTTTCGAGGACCGGCAACTGAAGGACAAGTACCCGCTCTGCCCTTCGGGCAGTGACGTAGTGCGCACCTTCACCTTCCAGAGCTGCTGGGACGGCCGCAACATCGACAGTGCCAACCACCGCACCCACATGGCCTTCGCCGCCGCCGACGGCAGCTGCCCCGAGGGCTTCGTGCCCGTCCCGCGCCTGGTGCAGCGCGTCGTGTACGACGTGGCCGCGCCCAGCCTCGGCGACGGGGGCAGGACCGCTCCGCTGTTCGCCGTGGACTCCTTCCCCGAGCAGCTGCACAAGCCGGTCACCGACCACAGCGACTTCATCAACGTCTTCGACAAGGACCTGATGCGCGAGATGGTCGAGTGCATCAACTCCGGCCGGGAGTGCGGCCCGGAAACGCCGCCGGCGACCGACCCGGGCGAGGGCGGGGAACAGCCCGGTGACGACGGCGGCCAGAGCACCGAGCCGCCGGCCGAGCAGACAGCCACAGCCACCGCCACCGCCACCGCCTCCGCGCCCGCGGACGCCGGGCAGGGCGGACAGGACGGCCAGGACGAAGGGGGCGGCAAGGACGACGGGAACGCTCCCGGCCGGGACCACCACCAGGACGGGACGCAGAACCCGGGTGGCGAGGGCGGTCAGAAGGGCGGCCAGGAGAGCGGTCAGAAGGGCGGCCAGGAGACCGGCCGGGACGGGCAGGACGACGGCCGGAAGGACGCCCAGGCCGGTGGCGACGAGTCCACGCCCCCGGCCGCGGGCCGGGACGCCGGAGCCTCCGCGAGCGCCGAGCCCAGGGCCGCGACGACACCGGCCGACGCCCCGGACGCCGTGAGCAGCGCCGTGGCGGCACCCGGGAAGACCGGCAGCACCGGAGGCGCCGGCAGCGGCGACGACGCCGGGCCGGCCCCCGCACCGCAGGCACAGGGAGGCCTCGCCGAGACGGGTTCCGGCCTCGGTCTGTGGCCCGCGGCGGTGGGCGGCGTGCTGTTCGCCGGCGGATGTGTGCTGCTCGTCCGGTCCAGGCGGCGTGCGTGACGACCGGGCCGGCACCGGCATGACGGACGGGTGGGCGGGGCTCCCGCCCACCCGTCGCGGCGAGCGGATCGAACACGCCACCGCGCCGAGCGAACCGGCTCCTTCGGGGTGTTGCCCGTCCCCGCACCCGGGCGAGCCCGGTATATGTCCCTCATGGACTACTACGACCTGGGCGGCCACGGCCGTCCGGTGACGACCTCGTCGCCCGAGGCCCAGCGGTGGTTCGACCGCGGGCTGGTGTGGACGTACGCCTTCCACCACGAGGAGGCCGTCGAGTGCTTCGAGGCCGCCGCCGCGGCGGACCCGGAGTGCGCCATGGCCCACTGGGGCATCGCCTACGCACTCGGCCCCAACTACAACAAGCCGTGGGAGGCCTTCGACGCCGAGGAGCTGACCCGGGCCGTCGACCGCACCCACGCCGCCGTCGAACGTGCCCACGGTCTGGCCGGCCGGGCCTCCCCGGTCGAGCGCGCCCTGATCGGTGCCCTGCGCGCCCGGTACCCCCGGGCGAGCGCCGTCGAGGACTGCTCGGTGTGGAACGCGCCGTACGCGGACGGCATGCGCGCCGTCCACGAACTGGCCCCCGGTGACCTGGACGTGGCCGCTCTCTACGCCGACGCCCTGATGAACCTGACCCCCTGGCAGCTGTGGGACCTGTCCACGGGTCTGCCCGCCGAGGGCGCGCGCACGACGGCGGCGAAAGAGGTGCTGGAGCGGGCCCTGGCCGCCGACGGGGGGCGCGACCACCCCGGCGTCCTGCACCTCTACATCCACCTGATGGAGATGTCCCCCACTCCCGAGGCGGCCCTCACCGTCGCCGACCGGCTGCGCGACCTGGTGCCCGACGCGGGGCACCTCCAGCACATGCCGTCCCACCTCGAAGTGCTGTGCGGCGACTACCGCATGGTGGTGTCGGACAACGACGCCGCGATCGTCGCCGACGAGAAGTACCGCGCCCGGTCGGGTGCGATGAACTTCTACACCCTCTACCGCTCGCACAACTACCACTTCAAAATCTACGGCGCGATGTTCCTCGGCCGGTCCGAGACCGCCCTCGACACCGCGGCCCGGCTGGAGGCGTCGATCCCCGAGGAACTGCTGCGGGTGGAGAGCCCGCCGATGGCCGACTGGCTCGAAGGCTTCCTGGCCATGCGGGTGCACGTCCTGATCCGGTTCGGCCGCTGGACGGACATCCTCGCCCTGCCGCTGCCCGCCGACCCGCGCCTGTACTGCGTGACGACCGCGATGCTGCACTACGCCCGCGGCGTCGCCCTCTCGGCCACCGGACGGGTGACCGAGGCGGAGGCCGAGCGGGCCTCGTTCCGCGCGGCGGTCGCCCGGGTGCCCGAGTCCCGCACGCTGTTCAACAACACCTGCGCCGATCTCCTGGCCATCGCCTCGGCCATGCTCGACGGCGAGCTGGAGTACCGCAGGGGCGACCACGCCGCCGCCTTCGCCGCCCTGGAACGCTCGATCGAGCTGGACGACAGCCTGCCCTACGACGAACCCTGGGGCTGGATGCAGCCCACCCGGCACGCCTACGGCGCCCTGCTCCTGGAACAGGGCCGGATCGCCGAGGCCGAGGCGGTCTACCGCGCCGACCTGGGACTGGACGACACCCTGCCCCGTCCGCTCCAGCACCCGAACAACGTCTGGGCGCTGCACGGGCTCCACGAGTGCCTGGTGCGGCTGGGCAAGGCGGGGGAGGCGCGAATCGTGGCCCAGCAGCTGAGGCTCGCCGCCGCGCTGGCGGACGTGCCGGTCGAGGCGTCCTGCTTCTGCCGCCTCGACACCACCGGACCCGCCGCCCCGGCCGGCGGCGACGCCGGCTGCTGCACCACGGACCACTGACCACTGACCCGGCGGGCCGTGCCCCGTGCCCCGGCTCTCCGGACCCCGAGTCCGGGGCCCGGAGAGCCGGGACGGGATCAGACGTTGACGCCGAAGTCCGACGCGATGCCCGCGAGACCCGAGGCGTACCCCTGTCCGACCGCCCGGAACTTCCACTCCGCGCCGTGCCGGTACAGCTCGCCGAAGACCATCGCGGTCTCGGTCGAGGCGTCCTCGGACAGGTCGTAGCGAGCGATCTCCTGGTCGTTCGCCTGGTTGACGACCCGGATGAAGGCGTTGCGGACCTGGCCGAAGCTCTGGCCCCGGCTCTCCGCGTCGTGGATGGAGACCGGGAAGACGATGCGGTCCACCTCGGCCGGCACCGCGGCGAGGTTCACCTTGACCGCCTCGTCGTCGCCCTCGCCCTCACCGGTGAGGTTGTCACCGGTGTGCTCCACCGATCCGTCGGGGCTGGTGAGGTTGTTGTAGAAGACGAAGTGCCCGTCCGAGAGCACCTTGCCCGACGCGTCCAGGAGCAACGCGGAGGCGTCGAGGTCGTAGTCGGTGCCGGTCGTGGTGCGCACGTCCCAGCCCAGACCGACCAGCACGGCGGTCAGACCCGGCGCCTCCTTGCTGAGCGAGACGTTGCCGCCCTTGGCCAGGGAAACTCCCACTGCGTTCTCCTTCGTCGCGTTCGCCGTGTCACGGATGCCTGCCGCCAATCTACAGCAGTGTAGAAACCAGTCTTCTATACGATGGCGCTCCGGAAGACGACGGCGGCGGAAGGAGGCGGGCCGTGACGGATGACCGGCGTCCGCGGCGGCGGGGGCAGGGCGAACTCGAGGCGCTGGTGCTCTCCGCGCTGCGCGGGGCGGACGGCCCCGCGACGGCCGGCTGGGTGCAGGAGCGCCTCGGCGGCGACCTCGCCTACACCACCGTGATCACGATCCTGACCAGGCTGCTGGAGAAGGGCGCCGTCAGCCGTGAGCGCACGGGCCGGTCCTTCGCCTGGACGCCCGCCTCCGACCAGGCGGGCCTGGCCGCGCGGAAGATGCGCAAGGTGCTGGACGGCGAGAGCGACCGGGAAGCGGTGCTGGCCAGCTTCGTCACCGGCCTCGATCCCGACGACGAGCGACTGCTGCGCGCACTGCTGGGGCACGCCCGCGCCGCGGAGGACGACTGACGCCGCATGGGGGTCTTCGTCTTCCTGCCGCTGGTCCTGCCGCTGACGGCGTGGCCGATCGCCAGACTGGCCGAACAGCACCTGCACCCGCGGACCGCGACCAGGCTGCTCACCGCCGTCGCCGCCGTGATGGCCCTGTGCAGCACGGTGTGCCTGGCACTGGTGATGGTGGTCGGCACCGCCCAACTGCCCGGCAACCCTCTGCCCGACGGCTGGTCCGACCCCGAGGTGCGGGCGGCGGTGCCCTACGACGAGGTGGTCGGCAAGGCGGCCATCCCCGCCCTCTGCGCGGTGGTCGCGGCCTCGGCGCGGGCCCTGTGGCGGCACGGCAGGGTGCGCCGACGCGCCCACCGCGCGCTGGCCGGTCTCCCGGGCACCGGTGTCGCCGTACTGCCGGACGGTGTGCCCTATGCCTACGCGCTGCCCGGCGGCCGCCGGGACCGCGTGGTGGTCAGCACGGCCCTGCTCGACTGCCTCGATGCCGGTGAGAGGCGCGCGTTGTTCGCCCACGAGCGCGCTCACCTCGCCGCCCGGCACCACCGCTTCCTGCTCGCCGTCCGGCTCGCCGCGCTGGCCAACCCGTTCCTGCGTCCCCTGCGCACGACCGTGTCCTACACGACGGAGCGGTGGGCGGACGAGGCCGCCGCACGGGCCGTCGGCGACCGCCGCGCGGTGGCCACGGCGATCGGCAAGGCCGCCCTCGTCTCGCGCGGCACCCCCGCCCCCACCCTCGCCGGTCTCGCGTCGCCCGGCCCGGTCCCGCGCCGGGTGGCGGCCCTGCTGGGCCCCGCTCCCGCGGTCCGAGCCTGGCCCCCGGTCTTCACGTCGGTGGGCATGGCGGCGTGGGCCGCGGCCGCCGGAGCCGCCGTCTCGGCCATGTCGTCCGCGAACGCCGCCGTCACGATGTTCCTCATCCTGCGGGCCGCGACGCCACTCTGAGTGCCCCTCGCTCCTCGACCGACCGCCGCCGACCACCTCGGACTCGGACGGGCCCCGCACGGCCGACGGCTCCACCGGCGTGACCCGCGGTGACGCCGGGCGCCGCAACGTCGCGACCGCCCACGCAGGGAGCCGCGTCATCGGCAACAGTCTTGGAGCCCGCGGGTCCGTGAACCCACGGCCCGACGGACCCCCGGGCCGACGGGCCGACGGGCCGGGGGAGCGGCGGGGCGGGCGGCGGTCGCCCTCCGGCGCGGTGCCGACCCTGTGGTAGCTTGCGCAAGCCAGTCGAACCCACCTGGTGGGTCAGGGAATCCGGTGCGAATCCGGAACTGACGCGCAGCGGTGAGGGGGACGGGCGGGACACGGCCACTGGGCGGCGTACGCCACCCGGGAAGGCGTTCCGTCCGGTCGATCCCGAGTCCGAAGACCTGCTGGCACCCGCGCCGCGTGCGGCGCGGGCCGCACCGTACGGACGGGCTTCGCGCATGAGCCCTCGACGCCGGAGGACCCCTCCTTGCCCGCAGCACGCCCCGTCGGACCCCGACGGCACCTGCCCTCCCGTCGCGCCCTGAGCGCGACCGCCCTGCTCCTGGCAACGGTCCTGGCGGCCGCCGGCTGCGGTTCCGGCACGGCCACGGACGACCCGGCCGCCGCGGCGGGCCACCCGCGCACCGTCCACGACTGCGGACAGGACGTCCGGGTCGCCGCACCGCCCCGGCGGGCCGTCTCCCTCAATCAGGGCACCACGGAGATCCTGCTCTCGCTCGGCCTCGCCGACCGCATGGCGGGCACCGCCACCTGGACCGACCCGGTCATGAAGGGACTGGAGAAGGCGAACGCGGGCGTCCCCCGGCTCGCCGACGACAGACCCTCCTTCGAGACGGTCCTGGCCGCGGAACCCGACTTCGTCGCCGCCTCGTTCGCCTCGACGCTCGGGACCGGTGGCGTCGCCACCCGCGAGCGGTTCGCGCGACTCGGCGTACCGGCCTACCTGTCACCGTCCGACTGCCTGGGCAAGGACAACAGCGGCGGCGGTGACGGAGTCCGGGACGAGACCCTCACCATGGACACCGTCTACCGCGAAGTGCGCGACCTCGCCCGCCTCTTCGACGTCGAACGGCGCGGCGAGAAACTCGTCGCCGACCTCAGGTCCAGGATCGACCGGGCCACCGCCGGCATCGACGCCTCCGGTGTCACCCTCATGTACTGGTTCGCCAACTCCACCTCGCCCTACCTGGCGGGCTGCTGTGGCGCCCCCGGCGTCATCACCCGGGCCGTCGGCGCGGAGAACGCCATGGCCGACACCCACGAGGAGTGGCCGCAGGCCGGCTGGGAGACGGTCGCCGACCGGGACCCCGACGTCCTGGTCCTCGGCGACCTCACCCGCAGGTCGGAGACGGCCGAGACGGCGGCGAAGAAGATCGAGTTCCTGGAGTCGAACCCGGTCACCCGGAACATGACAGCCGTCCGCGAGAAGCGCTACGTGCTGCTCAGCGGGCAGGCCATGAACCCCACCATCCGTACTGTCGAGGGCGTGGAGCAGGTGGCCGCGGCACTGCGCGAGTTCGGGCTGGTCAAGTGACCTCCGTCGGCCGGGCGGGCTCCCTCTCCGGCATACGCGCGCTGCGCCGCGCCCTCCCCGTGTGGGCGGCGGCCGGGACCGTCGCCCTGTGCGCGTCGGTGGCCGTCGCCGTCACCGTCGGACCCGCGGACATCGGCGTCGCCGACGTGTGGTCCGTGATCGCCGCCCACCTCGGGGCGGGCACCACCGCCGGGGACGTGACGCCGATCCGCGACGGCATCGTCTGGGACCTGCGGCTGCCGCGCACCCTCCTCGCGGCGGTCTGCGGCGCCGGACTCGCCGTGTGCGGGGCCGTTCTCCAGTCCCTGCTGCGCAACCCGCTCGCCGACCCCTTCGTGCTGGGCGTCTCCTCCGGTGCCTCGACCGGCGCCGTCCTGGTCGTGGTGCTCGGCGTGGGCGGCGGGGCGCTGTCGGTCCCGGGCGGGGCGTTCATCGGCGCGGTCTGCTCCTTCGCGCTGGTGATGCTGCTCAGCCACAGCCTGGGCGGCACCACGGACCGGGTGGTGCTCGCGGGCGTGGCGGCGATGCAGCTGTTCTCCGCGCTCACCTCCTTCGTGGTCATGACCGCGGCCGACGCCGAGACCACCCGCGGCGTGCTGTTCTGGCTGCTCGGCTCGCTCGGCGGCGCGGGCTGGAGCGACGTGTGGACCGGCGCCGCGGCGCTGTCGCTGGTCCTGGCCGTCTGCCTCGGGCACGCCAGGACCCTGGACGCCTTCGCCTTCGGCCAGGACGCCGCGGCCGCGCTCGGCGTCCGGGTGGCCCGTACCCGCCTGGTGCTGCTGTGCGCCACGGCCCTGCTCACCGCCGCCCTGGTCGCCTCGGCCGGCGCGATCGGCTTCGTCGGCCTGGTGCTGCCGCACGCGGTACGGGCGCTCACCGGCCCTGGACACGCCCGGCTGCTGCCGGTCTGCGCACTCGCCGGGGCCGTGTTCCTGGTGTGGGTCGACACCCTGGCCCGCACCGTCCTGGAACCGCAGGAGGTCCCGGTGGGCGTGGTGACCTCGCTGATCGGGGTGCCCGCCTTCGTGCTCGTGCTCCACCGCACCCGGAGGACACGGTGACCCTGAGCGCCGAACGGGTCTCCCGCACCGCCGGCGGACGGCTCGTCCTGGACGGCGTCGACCTGAGCCCGCGCACCGGCGCCACGACCGGACTGCTCGGGCCCAACGGCTCCGGCAAGTCCACCCTGCTGCGGATGCTCGCCGGTGTACTCGCTCCGGCCTCCGGCGTCGTCACCCTCGACGGACGCCCCCTGGACCGGGTGGCCCGCCGGGACGTCGCCCGCCGGGTCGCCGTGGTCGAGCAGCAGACCGACACCCAGGTGGAACTGACCGTCCGGGACGTCGTCCGGCTCGGCCGCATCCCGCACCGCCGCGCCTGGGCACCGGCGTCGGCGGCCGACGAGGAGGCGGTCGCGGACGCCCTCGACCGCACCGGCCTGACGGGGCAGACCCAGCGGCTCTGGCACACGCTGTCCGGCGGCGAACGCCAGCGGGTCCAGATCGCCCGCGCACTGGCCCAGCAGCCGCGCGAACTCCTCCTCGACGAACCGACCAACCACCTCGACGTCCAGCACCAGCTCGACGTGCTGGCCCTCGTCGCCGCCCTTCCCGTCACCAGCGTGATCGCCCTGCACGACCTCAACCTCGCCGCGATGTACTGCGACCACCTCGTCGTCCTCGCCGAGGGACGGGTCGTGGCCCGCGGCGCACCCGAGGAGGTCCTGACGGCCGACCTGGTCGCGAAGGTCTACCGGGTCGACGCCGAGATCACCCGTACCGGCCCGGGCGGCCGCCCGCACGTGCGCTACCTGGGCACGCTGCCCGGCTGAGAGACGGCGCGCGGCTCCCCGGGCCACCGGACCGGGGAGGTCAGCCGTCCATCAGGCCGGCGGCGAGCGTGGCACCCAGCTCCCAGCAGGCGGCCAGGTCGGCCTTGCCCGGCTCACCGGCCACCGTGACCGCGGGCGCCGCGCGCCGCCAGCCGAGGCCGGTCGTGACCGACTCGACGGCGCGCACCGCGCCGGTGGTGTCGCTGCCCCCGTGCACGTAGTAACCGAAGGGGCGGCCGCGCGTCCCGTCCAGGCACGGGTAGTAGACCTGGTCGAAGAAGTGCTTGAGCGCACCCGACATGTAGCCCAGGTTGGCCGGGGTGCCCAGCACGAAGCCGTCCGCCTCCAGCACGTCGACGGCCGTGGCCGCCAGGGCCGCCCGCCGGACCACCCGCACCCCCTCGATCTCGGGCGCGCTCGCCCCGGACACGACGGACTCCAGCATCGCCTGACAGTTCGGCGACGGCGTGTGATGCACGATCAGCAAAGTGGCCACCCCGGCAGCCTGCCGCCCGGCACCCTCCGACCGCAAACGCAGACCATCGCGCCCGGGCGGCCTGCCCCACCGTCGCCTCACACCTCGGGCGCTCCCGTCTCCGTCAGCTCGCCGTCCGCCAGCCGCAGCCAGCGGTCGACGCCGATCTCGCGCAGGAACCGCCGGTCGTGGCTGACGACCACGAAGGCTCCGCGGTAGGAGTTCAGCGCGCTCTCCAGCTGGCCCACCCCGACCAGGTCGAGGTTGTTCGTCGGCTCGTCGAGGAGCAGCAGGTGCGGGGCCGGTTCCGCGCACAGGACGCAGGCCAGGGTGGCCCGCAGCCGCTCGCCGCCGGAGAGCAGCCCGACGGGCAGGTGGGCGCGCGCGCCCCGGAAGAGGAAGCGGGCGAGGAGGTTCATCCGCTCGGCCTCCGGCCGGTGCGGGGCACTGGCGGCGAAGTTCTCGGCGACGGTGCGCTCCTCGTCCAGCAGGTCCAGCCGCTGGGAGAGGTACGCGACGCGCCCGTCGGCCCGCCGGATCTCGCCGCCCGCCGGCTCCAGGTCACCGTTGACCAGACGCAACAGGGTGCTCTTGCCCGCGCCGTTGGCGCCGGTCAGCGCGATCCGCTCCGGGCCCCGGACCGTCAGGTCGGCCCCCGCCGGGCCGAACACGTCCCGCTCGCCCAGCCGGATCCGCAGCCGCTCACCGAGGAAGAGGGTGCGCCCGGCGGGGACACGGGTGTCCGGCAGGTCCAGCGTGATGCGCTCCTCCTCGCGCAGCGACCGCTCCGCCTCGTCCAGCCGCGCCTTCGCCTCCCCGACCCGGTTGGCATGGGTCTGGCCCGCCCGGCCCGCGGACTCCTGCGCCCCGCGCTTCATGTTGCCGGCGAAGATGCGGGGCAGCCCGGCGTTCTTCAGGTTGCGGGCGGCGTTGCTCGCCCGGCGGTCGGCGCGCTCGCGGGCCTGCTGCAGCTCCCGCTTCTCCCGCTTCAGCTCCTGCTCGGCGTTGCGGACGTTCTTCTCGGCGACCTCCTGCTCCGCGCGGACGGCCTCCTCGTACGCGGTGAAGTTGCCGCCGTACTGGCGCAGTTCGCCGCGGTCGAGCTCGGCGATGCGCTCCATGCGGTCGAGCAGCTCCCGGTCGTGGCTGACGAGGAGCAGACAGCCGTTGTAGTCGGAGAGCACGTCGTGGAGCCTGCCGCGGGCGGCCGCGTCGAGGTTGTTGGTGGGCTCGTCGAGCAGGAGCACGTCGGGCCGCTTCAGCAGCTGGGCGGCGAGCCCGAGGGAGACCACCTGGCCGCCGCTGAGCGTGCCGAGGCGCCGGTCAAGGGCGAGGTCGGCCAGGCCCAGGCGGTCGAGCTGGGCGCGGGTGCGCTCCTCGATGTCCCAGTCGTCGCCGATGGCGGTGAAGTGCTCCTCGGCCACGTCCCCGGACTCCACGGCGTCGATGGCCCGGATCACGGCGTCGACGCCGAGGACCTCGGCCACGGTGAGGCCGGAGGTCAGCGGGAGGGTCTGGGGCAGGTGGCCGAGGACACCGGAGACCGTCACGGAGCCCGCGGTGGGCCGCAGCTCTCCGGCGATCAGCTTCAGGAGGGTGGACTTGCCGGCCCCGTTGGGGGCCACCAGACCCGTGCGCCCCGCGCCCACGGTGAACGACAGGTCCTCGAAGACAGGGGTGTCGTCGGGCCAGGAGAAGGACAGGTGGGAACAGCGAAGGACAGCGTCGGACATGGAGACGACCTCGTCGCGGTGAGGGGCAGCGGCAGGAATCAGACCTCTGCCCGGGAGGGAGGACAGGAAAAAGGGAACGACGAAGGGGCCACTGCGACGGCGCTCGAGAACGCCCACTGCGGCCTACCGGAACCGGGTCTCACCCGGAGATGTCGTCGTCACCCACCATGTCCGCGACTCCTCGCTGCACGATCAACGTCTCCACCAGCCTAACAGCCGGTTCCCCTGCCGTCCGGGCGCCGACCCGGCCCGCGCAGCCCCTGCGGCCACGCACGGCGCGCACACCCGCCCGGCTACAGTGTTCGTCGTTCGCGTTTCGATCGAGCTCCGCGGGAGCGGAAGGACAGGGAGGTGGGGCAGATGACCGAGCCCGACGCCGTCCGCCGCGACGCCCGGACCTCCCCTGCGGCCTGAGCCCCGCAGCCCCGGCAGGCTCCCTCGTGTCAGAGCGGCGGCCTGGACCCCGCATCCCTCGAACCGAACGCACACGGAAAAGGACCCCAGTCCCGTCATGCCTTCATCTCGTTCCTGGACCACCCGCACCGAGACCGGCGCCGACATCCCTGCCGTCCGCGCCCTCGTCCGCGCCGCCTTCCCCACGCCGGAGGAGGCCGCCCTCGTGGACGCCCTGCGCGCCAACCCCACGGCGTGGATCGACGGCCTGTCCCTCGTCGCCGTCGACGCGTCGGACCGGCCCGTCGGGCACGCCCTGCTGACCCGCTGCCACATCGGTGACAGCCCGGCGCTGTGCCTGGCGCCCGTCGCCGTCCGGCCCGAGCACCAGAACTCCGGTGCCGGCACGGCCGCCGTACGGGCCGGGCTGCGCGCGGCCGAGCGCCTCGGCGAGCACCACGTCGTCGTGCTCGGACACCCGGAGTACTACCCCCGGTTCGGCTTCACCCGGGCCTCCGCCCACGGCATCCGCCTGACCGTCGACGTGCCGGACGAGGCCCTGATGGCCCTCACCCTGGACGCCGCTCACCCGCTGCCCGCCGGAACGGTCCGGTACGCGGCACCGTTCGGCATCTGATCCGGCACCGCGCGGGGCGGCGGGGAAACCCCGCCGTCCCACGCGTTTTCCTTCGCGCAACCCCTTGACCCGGCGGCCCCGGTCCTCCACATTACTCGGTAATGCGCATGAGGTAATGCGCATTAACAGCGTCGGTCACGACGGGGAGGAGCAGTGGTGGCGAAGGAAGCCGCAGGGCGGGGCAGGCCCGGGAGGGCCCCCGTGCAGCCCGGCCGGCGGGCCCGGCCCCGGCAGGCGGAGGTGGCCGGGCTCGCCGGTGTCTCGCAGGCGACGGTGTCCCTGGTGCTGTCCGGGCGCGACCTCGCGACGGGCCGGCCGATCTCGGCGGAGACCCGCGCCAAGGTCCTGGACGCCGCCCGCAGCCTCGGCTACGTCCCCGACCCGGCCGCCAGCCGCCTCGCCGCCGCCCGCAACAACCTGCTCGGCGTCTTCAGCTTCACCGCCACCTTCCCGACCGACGTGCGGCACTCGTACTACCCGTTCCTCGTCGGCGTGGAGCAGGAAGCCGCCGCGCAGGGCTACGACCTGGTGCTGTTCACCGGGTCGAGCACCGGGGGAGCGGGCGCCCGGGGAGCGGGCGCGCTCAACCGCGTTCGGCTGGCGGACGGCTGTCTCTTCCTGGGACGCCACGCCCCCGCCGACGAGTTGGGCCGCCTGGTGGCCGACGGTTTCCCCGTCGTCCACGTCGGCCGCCGCGACGAACCGGAGGGTCTCGCCTGGGTCGGCGCCGACTACGTCAGCGCCAGCCGCGAGGTCGTCACCGCGCTCGCCGGACTCGGCCACCGCCGGGTCCTGCTGGTCCGCGAGGACGACGACGCGCCCGCCTCCACCGACCGTGAACGCGGCTTTCTCGACGGGCTCGCGGACAGCGGCCTGCCCGCCGGTGCCGGCGCCGTGTTCCGTTCCGGCGACCCGCGCCGCGACCTCACCGCCGACCGGGTCAGGGACTGGCTGGCCGAGGGCGTCACCGCCTTCGTCGCCGAGGAGACCGACACCGGCGCCGCCTGGCGGGCCCTGCGCGCCGCCGTGGACGAGGCGGGGCTGGACTGCCCCGGCGAGGTGTCGCTCGCCCTGCTCGGCAGCCCGCCCGCCGACCTCGCGGACGAACCGGTGCCGACGGGCTTCGACATCCCGCGGCCGGCGCTGGGCGCCGAGGCCGTAAGACTGCTCGCCGCCCGTATCGCGGGCGGCCCCGCCGAGGGCACCCTCGTCGCCTGCGCCTTCAGACCGGGCACGACCGCCGGCCCGCCGGCCGCCCCCTGACCCGGCGGCCCCCCGGCCCACCCGACCCATCCGCGAAACCGACCGCACCACCGAAGGAGCAGCAGCGTGATACCGGAACCCGACATCCTCGTCGTCGGCGGCGGCCTCGGCGGCGTCGCCGCGGCGCTCGCCGCCTGCCGGGCCGGCCGCAGCGTCGTCCTGACCGAGGAGACGGACTGGATCGGCGGCCAGCTCACCAGCCAGGCCGTGCCGCCCGACGAACACCCCTGGGTCGAACAGTTCGGCACCACCGCCTCGTACCGGCGCCTGCGCGAGGGCATCCGCGGCTACTACCGCCAGTGGTACCCGCTGCGCGCCGAGGCTCTGGCGCTCACCGACCTGAACCCGGGCGCAGGCCGGGTCAGCAAGCTCTGCCACGAGCCGCGCGTCGCCCTCGCCGTCCTGGAGGGCATGCTCGCCCCGCACCGGGCGGCCGGACGGCTCACCGTCCTCACCGAGCACCGTCCGGTGGCCGCCGAGACCGACAACGATGTCGTCCGGGCCGTCACCCTGGAGGACCTGCGCGACGGCACCCGCCGCACGGTCTCCGCCCGCTACGTCCTGGACGCCACCGAGACCGGTGAACTGCTGCACCTCGCGGGCGTCGAACACGTCAACGGCGCCGAGTCCCGGGCGGAGTTCGACGAACCGCACGCACCCGACGAGGCCCAGCCCGGCAATCAGCAGGGCATCACCGTCTGCTTCGCCCTCTCCCACCACGAGGGCGAGGACCACACCGTCGACCGCCCCGCCGACTACGGCTTCTGGCGCGACTACAAGCCCGACTTCTGGCCGGGGCCGCTGCTCGGCTTCGAGGCTCCCGACCCGCGCACCCTGGAACCGGTGCCGCGCACCTTCGAACCCAACCCCGACCTCGACCCGCTGGCCGTCAGCGCCGACCAGAGCGCCGACGCGGGCGACAAGGAACTGTGGGGCTTCCGCCGCATCCTCGCCCGCAAGCTGCACACCGACGGCGCCTTCGACTCCGACATCACCCTCGTCAACTGGCCGCTCAACGACTACTGGCTGAAGCCCTACATCGGCCAGGAGACCGAAGCCCTGCGCGAGGCACGGCAGTTGTCCCTGTCGGTGCTGTACTGGCTGCAGACCGAGGCACCCCGCACCGACGGCGGCACCGGCTTCCCCGGACTGCGCCCGCGCCCCGACGTGACCGGCACCGCCGACGGCCTCGCCAAGGCGCCCTACGTCCGCGAGTCCCGCCGTATCAAGGCCGTCACCACCGTCACCGAGCACGACGTCTCCATCGACCTGCTCGGCCCCTACGGCCGCACCCGCCACCGCGACTCGGTGGGCGTCGGCAACTACCGCATCGACCTGCACCCCTCCACCGGCGGCGACGGCTACGTCGACATCGGCTCCGTCCCCTTCGAGATCCCGCTCGGCGCGCTCGTCCCGCGCCGGACGCGCAACCTGCTGCCGGCCGGCAAGAACCTCGGCACCACCCACATCACCAACGGCTGCTACCGCCTGCACCCGGTGGAGTGGAACGTCGGCGAGGTGGCCGGAGCCCTCGCCGCGCACTGCCTCGCCGAGGACGTCGAGCCGCACGCGGTGCAGGCCGAGGACAAGCGGTTCGAGGAGTTCGCCAGGGTGCTTGACCGCGACGGCGTGCAGCGCCACTGGCCCGACGTCAGGGGGTACTGAACTGCCCCGCGCGGGACGGGAGTCCGGGCGGGGCAGCACCACCTGCCCCGCCCGGTGACCGCCCACGCGTGGACCGACCCAGCACAAGGAGGTGCCCGGACATGACCACCCACCGCATCCGCGTCGGCATCGACGTGGGCGGAACCTTCACCGACGCCGTGGCGGTCGACGCCACGACGCTCAGGCTCGTGGGCCAGGTGAAGGTCCCCACGAGCCACCACCACGAGGACGGTGTCGCGCACGGCATCGTCGAGGCGCTCGACCGGCTGCTGACGCAGACCGGGCACGCACCCGCCGACGTGGCCTTCCTGGCGCACGGCACGACCCAGGCTACCAACGCCCTGCTGGAGGGCGACGTCGCCACCGTCGGCCTGCTCGGCATAGGCACCGGCGCGGGCACGTACTTCACCCGCAGGCTCGCCACGCTCGCCAAGCTCGAACTCACCCCCGGCAAGCGCCTGCCGTTGCACTACGCACACGTGTCCGACCCCGAGGACGCCCCCGCCGTCCGGGCCGCCGTCGAACGGCTCACCGCCGTCGGCGCCCAGGCCCTGGTGGCCAGCGAACCGTTCGGCGTCGACCGTCCGGAGGGCGAGGAGGCGGTCGCCGACGCCGCCCGCGCCACCGGCCTGCCCACCACCGCGGCGCACGAGATCACGTCCCTGTACGGGCTGCGCAAACGCACCCGCACCGCCGTCGTCAACGCGGCGATCCTGCCGCGCATGCTGGCCACCGCCGACCTCGTCGACGCCTCCATCACCAAGGCCGGCGTCACCGCGCCGCTGATGGTGATGCGCTGCGACGGGGGAGTGATGTCCCTGGACGAGATGCGCCGCAGGCCCCTGCTGACCGTCCTGTCCGGGCCGGCCGCCGGCGTCGCGGGCGCGCTGATGCAGGAACGCGTCAGCGAGGGCGTGTTCCTGGAGACGGGAGGCACCTCCACCGACATCAGCGTCGTCCGGCGCGGCAAGGTCGCGGTGCGGCACGCCGTCCTGCTCGGGCAGACCTCCTACCTCAGCGCCCTCGACGTCCGCACCGTCGGCGTCGGCGGCGGCTCCATGGTGCGCGTCGCCGGCGGCCGCATCACCGGCGCCGGACCGCGCAGCGCCCACATCGCCGGGCTGCCGTACGCCTGTTACGCCGACCCGGCCGACCTGCGGGACGCGAAGCTGACCACCGTCAGCCCGCTGCCCGGCGACCCCGCCGACTACGCCGTCCTCGACGCGGCGGGCGGCCGGTTCGCCCTGACCATGACCTGCGCCGCCAACGCGCTGGGCCGGGTGCCCGAGGGCGACTTCGCCCACGCCGACCCCGACACCGCCCGGGCCGCCCTGGCCCCGCTCGCCGCCGCCCTCGGCACCGACGTGCCCACCGCGGCCGCCCGGTTCCTGGATGCCGGGACGGACCAGGTGAAGTCCGTCGTGGACGACCTGGTCCGCGAGTACCGCCTGGACACCGACGCCGCTCTGCTGGTCGGCGGGGGCGGCGGCGCGGCCTCCGTCACTCCGCACCTGGCCGCCCGCACCGGCATGACCGGCCGCATCGCCCGGCACAGCGAGGTCATCAGCCCCATCGGCGTCGCCCTCGCCCTGGTCCGGGAACAGGTCGAGCGGATCGTGCCCGGCGCCACCCAGGAGCAGATCCTCGCCGTGCGGGCCGAGGCCGAGCGCGCCGTGGTCGACCAGGGCGCCGCCGCCGACGGCGTCGAGGTCGAGGTCACCGTCGACCCGCAGACCAACGTCGTACGCGCCGTCGCCACCGGCGCCACCGAACTGCGCACCCAGGACCGCGCCCACCGGGCCGACGACGCCGAGCGCCTGCGGCTGGCCGCCACCAGCCTCAGGACCGACGTGTCCCAGGTGCGCGTGCTCGCGGGCACCCCGGCGCACACCGTCTACGGCGCCGAGACCCACCGCCGGTTCCGTCCCGTCCGCCACCCGGTACGGGTCGTCGACGCCGACGGTGTCGTCCGCCACCACGCGACCGACGCCCGGGTCGAGGCCACCACCGTCGCCGCCGCCCCCGAGGTGCTGGCCGAGCTGGTCGCCGAGCACACGTCCTACGGCGACGGAGGCGTCCGTGCCCCCGCCGTGCGGCTGCTGCTCGGCTCCCGCATCGCCGACCTCTCCGGCGTCCTGGACCCGCAGCCGCTGCTCGCCCTGGCCCGCAGCGAGCTGCGTTCCCGCGCCGCCGACGAACCGGTGGTCGCCGTACTGGAGGTGCGCGAGTGACCGTCGAGAACGCGCCCGCGCGGGCGGATCTCGCCGCCACCGACGACATCGGGTGGGCGGTGCGGCTGCTGGCCGCCACCCCGACCCACGAGCACCGCGAACCGGAGCTGCTGCGCCGGTGGGCACGGGCGGCCGACGCGTTCGGCGCCGCACTCGCGCCCGTCGAGTGCACCGCCCGGATCGTGGAGAGCGAGGGCGGACTGGAACTCGGGCTGCTCGCCCGGTACACCTCCAGGCCGCCCACGGTCGAGCTGTACACCGACACCATCGACCTGGCCGAACGGACCGTCGACGCCCGCGGCTGGCGTGACTGGTACCCGCCCGGCTCCGTGAGGGCGGCCGCTCTCGCCCACGAAGCGGTGCACGTCCGTCTCCACCACGGTCCGGCGAAGGCCGCGCTGAAGCGCGCCCTCGGCCACAGCGCCCTGCGGCTGGGCCGGCTGCGCGTACCCGGACACGTCGCGGGCGCGGAGGAGGTGGCCGCGCACGCCTACGCCCGTACCGTCTGCGGGCTCGGCCGCAGCCCCCTGCTGCTGACCGCCGCCGTGGCCGCCGAAGCCGAGGGCGCGTCCACCCCACCACTCACACGTGACGCAAGAAGAGAGAACTGACCCATGGGTGTCGTCATCCTCCTCGTCATGGCGGCCGGCGTCGCCGCGATGCTCACCCGCAAGCTCCCCACCGCCTTCGCGCTGGTGCTGCTGGCCGTGGTCATCGCCTTCCTCTCCGGCGCGCCCCTGACCGGCGAGAACAGCGTCCTGGACACGGTGCTCCAGGAGGGCGCCCCGGCGCTCGCGGCGACGATGGTCGCCATCATCCTCGGCTCCTGGCTCGGCAAGCTGCTCGACGAGACCGGCATCGCCGGCACCCTCGTCCGCAAGATCGTCGAGTTCGGCGGCGACCGTCCCACCGTCGTCGCCCTCGGCGTCCTCGCCGTCTCCGCGCTCGTCGGCACCGTCACCGGCTCGGCGCCCGCCGCGATGCTGGCCGGCATCATCGGCATCCCCGCCATGGTCGCCGTCGGCGTGCCGAAGGTGACGGCCGCGGGCACGGTGCTCATGGGCATCGCCGTCGGTGTGCCCTTCGAACTGCCGGTCTGGCAGTTCTTCTCCACCGCGCTCGACCTGCCCGTCGACACCGTCCGCGGTTTCATGGTGAAGCTGTTCCCGTTCGCCCTGGTCGCGGCCGTCGCCTACGTCGTCATCGAGAACCGGCGGCGCGGCACCGAGCACGCGTGGTCGCTCAGGTCCGCCTCCGCGCGCCCCGCCCCGCGCCGCGAACGCCTCGGTGACGCACCCTGGTACGCGCTGCTCGCCCCGGTCGTCCCGCTGGTCCTGGCCCTCGGCCTGGACGTGGCCATCATCCCCTCGATGCTGGCCGGGGTGCTCTACGCGCTGGTCACCACCACCCGGCCGGGCGAGATGAACAAGCGGCTGCTGCGCACCCTGTACGGCGGCTTCGAGGTGGCCGCGCCGCCGCTCGCCCTGTTCGTGGCGATCGGCATCCTGCTCGCGGCCGTCAAGCTCCCCGGCGCGGTGGACGCGCTGGAGCCGCTGATGAAGGCGGTCAGCCCGCAGAACCCGGTGCTGTTCGTCGTCGTCTTCACCGCGCTGGTGCCGCTGTGCCTGTACCGGGGCCCGCTCAACGTGTTCGGGCTCGGAGCGGGCATCGCGGGCGTCCTCATCGCCACCGGCATCTACCCGGCCGTCGCCGTCCTCGGCATGGCCACCTCGTACAACCAGGTCTTCGGCGTCGCCGACCCGACCAGCACCCAGACCGTGTGGGCCGCCCAGTACGCGGGCGTCGGACCGCAGCAGGTCATGGTCCGCACCCTGCCCTACGTGTGGCTGGTCGCCCTCGGCGGCCTGTGCGTCACCGCCGCCCAGTACCTGTGACACCTCCCCTCTCCCCAGGAGTCGACATGCCCGAGCCGCACCTCGACCGCCGTCTGTTCCTGAAGGGCACGGCCGCCACCGGCGCCGCCCTCGCGCTGGGCGCCACCAGCGTGCCCACCGCCTCCGCCGCGCCCGGCGGCTTCCCCGACTACACCTACGTCCGCACCCTGCTGACGCCGTCCCGGCTGGCCTACAACCCCACCGGCGAGATCATCTTCCCGACCGTCCGGGGCGTCTACGACCGGCTGCCCGCGAGCGGCCGGCTCGGCCGCTACTACCTGTACTACGCCCCGCACGACGCCCCCGGCGGCATCTGCCTGGCCTACGGCGACTCGCTGGAGGGCCCCTTCACGGAGTACCCGGACAACCCGATCGTCTCCAACACGTGGTCGCCGCACTACTCGGTCAGCCACGTCTCCTCGCCGCACGTGATGTGGCACGAGGGGAACAAGGAGATGTGGCTGTACTTCCACGGCGAGAACACCACGACCAGGCTCGCCCGCTCCGGCGACGGCATCCACTTCAGCTACGACAAGGTCGTGCTGAACACCTCGATGCTGCCGTCCGGCACCACAGAGACCTCGTACGCCCGGGTCTTCCCGCACGAACTGCCCGCGCGCGGCGCCCACTACGTCATGGTCTTCATGCTGAACAACACCACCAACCACCGTGACATCGGCTGGGGCTGGTCCGCGGACGGCCGCACCTGGACGTTCTCCCAGGAGCCCCTGGTGCGCCACACGGACGTCGGCGCGGTCAACGTGGGCGGCCCGCACCTGCTGCACCGGAACGACAGCACCTACGTCGTCTACAACAAGGACAAGGAGAGCGGCGGCGACCTGATGATCACCGAGGTCGGCAACGACTTCTCGCTCCGCAGGCACCTGGGTGTCTTCTACGACTCCCGCGGCACCGCGCCGGAGAACGGCCGTGCGGCCTCCCCGTCCTTCGGCACCGACCACGGCGTCCCGTACATGGTCTACGAGGCGGGGGAGCGGCTGGCCGGTTCGATCGCGGTGGCCCGCGGCTGATCCCCGGTCCGCCGCCGCACACGGCGGCGGGGCCGCCCGTCCGGATCGGACGGGCGGCCCCGCTGTCATCTCGCCGGGTCGCCTCAGGCGACCGGCGCCGGGTCCTTCTCGGTCGGCGCCGCGCCGCCCTCGCCGGACTCCTCGGCGAGCCGCTCCATGCCGCTGGTGGTCTTCAGCGGCTTCTCCTTGATGAAGACCACCGCGACCAGCGCCAGTACGGCGAACGGCGTGGCGATCAGGAACAGGTCGGCCGTGGCGACCGCGTAGGCGTGCTCGACGATCGTCCGCATCGGGCCGGGCAGCGTGGACATGTCCGGGACGCTGCCCTCGCCGGAGCCGCCGCCGTCGGGCACGGTGACGCCCGCGCTGCTGAGCCCCTTGGCCGTCTCACTGGCGACCCGGTTGGCCAGGATCGCGCCGAGGACGCTGACGCCGATGGTGCCGCCCATGCTGCGGAAGAACGACAGCACGGAGGTCGCGGCGCCCAGGTCGGTGGCGGCCACGTCGTTCTGCGCGGCCAGCACCAGGTTCTGCATCAGCATGCCGACGCCGACTCCCAGGATCGCCATGTAGAGGCTGAGCAGACCGAAGTGGGTCTTCGCGTCGATGGTGGCCAGCAGGGCGAGGCCCACGGCCATGATCACCGCGCCCGCCACCAGGTACCGCTTCCACTTGCCGGTGCGGCTGATGACCTGTCCGGCGACGGTGGACGACACCAGGAGGCCGAGGATCATCGGCAGGCTCATCAGACCCGCCACGGTCGGCGACTTGCCCAGGGAGATCTGGAAGTACTGCGAGAGGAACACCGTCCCGCCGAACATGGCGACACCGACCAGGAGGCTGGCGACGGTGGTCAGGGTGACCGTGCGGTTCCTGAAGATGCCGAGCGGGATGACCGGCTCGGCGGTGCGGGCCTCGACGAACACCGCGGCGACGAGCAGCAGCACACCGCCGCCGGTCAGGACGCCGGTCTGCCAGGACGCCCAGTCGAACTCGTTGCCGGCCAGCGACACCCAGATGAGCAGGGCGCAGACACCGGCGACGATCAGGAACGCGCCGAGCCAGTCGATGCGCACCTCGCGCTTGACGGTGGGCAGGCGCAGGGTGCGCTGGAGCAGGGCGATGGCGAGCAGCGCGAAGGGCACGCCGATGAAGAAGCACCAGCGCCAGCCCAGCCACGAGGTGTCCACCAGGACACCGCCGACCAGCGGTCCGGCCACCGTGCCCACGGCGAAGACGGCACCGAAGATGCCGGCGTACTTGCCCAGCTGGCGGGGCGGGATGACGGAGGCCATCACGACCTGCGCGAGCGCGGTCAGGCCGCCCGCGCCGATGCCCTGCACGACCCGGCTGAAGATCAGCAGCCCGACGCCGTGCGAGAAGCCGGCCAGCAGGGAGCCGACCACGAACATGCTCAGCGACAGCTGGAGCAGCAGCTTCTTGTTGAAGAGGTCGGACAGCTTGCCCCACAGCGGCACCGTCGCGGTCATCGCCAGGAGTTCGGAGGTGACGACCCAGGTGTAGGACGACTGGCTGGCGCCCAGGTCGGCGATGATCGTGGGCAGTGCGTTGGCCACGACGGTGCCGGCCAGGATCGCGACGAACATGCCGGCCATCAGGCCCGACATGGCCTGGAGTATCTGCCGGTGGCTCATGGAGGTGGGCGGCGCGTCGGCGGGCGCCTGGGTAGCGGTCACGACTTCTCTTTCGGTGGTGGTCTGATGGGACGCGCGGTGCGGCGCCGAGGCTACGCGGGGGGCGCCGGGAGACCGGCGGCGAGGAGGGTGAACACCTCGTGGAAGACGTCGAGGAAGGCGGCTTCCTCCTGGTGGGCGGACCAGTGGTCCACACTGGTGCGCACCGCGGCGCCCGCCACCGCGGCCAGCAGCCGCGGGTAGAGCCCGGATCCGGCCTCCGCCCCGGGCCCTGTGCCGCTCGTGCCGCCGGCCCCGCGCAGGCGTTCGGCGATGGCGTCGGCGAGGTCCGCCTCGGCCGCCATGTGGGCCCCGACGCCGCGCGCCAGGAGGTGCGGCGAGGCGTGCAGGACCTCGGCGTGCAGCCGCCACAGCTCGTGCTGCTGCTCCGCCTCGGCCAGCTCCGCCGCCATGGCCTCGCGCAGGGCCGCCAGCGGGGAGAGTTCGGCCGGTGCTTCGAGGACGGCACGCCGCATGCGTGCGCCCGCGTCCGCGTCGATGACCACGAAGGCGTCGTCGCGGCTGTCGAAGTAGTTGAAGAAAGTGCGCACGGACACCCCGGCCGTGGCGCTGATCGCCTCGACGGTGACCTTCTCCGCCCCGTGTTCGGCGGCGAGCCGTACCGCGGCCTCGGCCAGAGCGGCCCGTGTGGCCCGCTTCTTCCGCTCCCGCAGACCGCCCCCCGCGGCACTCTTCTCCGACATAAGTTGCATGGTATGCAAAGATGCACGTCATGCAAAATTGACGGGCCCCGACCCTGGAAAAGGGTCGGCGCCCGTCGTCACCGGCGCGGCGCGGCGCGGCCTCAGGCCGCCAGGCGCGTCAGCGTCTCCTCGAAGGGCACGGCGCCGGGGGCGGGCCGGTTGTGAGGCAGCCGGGCCAGCGCGGCTGCCATGCCGCAGGTGCCGGTGATCCCGGAGAAGACCAGTCCCGCGCCGATCGCTCCGGACAGCCAGTGCGCGGGCCGCCAGAACCGGCCCGCCACGAAACCGGCGGCCACCAGCGACCCGGCCGCCAGGCGCACCTGCCGGTCCATGGGCCAGGGCGCCCGTGCCCCGGCCGAACGCTCGACAGGGTGACCGGCCGCGGTCCAGCCGGTCGTGCCGCCGTCGAGAGTGGCCGCCTCGACGCCCCGCGCCGCCAGTCGCGCGCAGCCCCTGGCGGACCGGTTGCCGGAGGCGCACACGAGCAGCAGCGGTCCACGCGCGGCGGCCGCCGTCAGGGCGTCGGCCGCCTGGTCGAGGCGTTCCAGCGGCACGTTGTACGCACCGGGCAGGTGGCCGCCGGCGTACTCGCCGGGGGAGCGGACGTCGACGACGGTGAACTCGGACAGGCGGGTCGCCGCTTCTCCTATGGCCACGGCGGCCGGAGTCGTGGCGGCCGGGATCGTGGCGTTCGGGGTGGTGTCGGGTTCGACGGGGTTGATCACGGGGTGGAACCTTTCTCGTTGTTCTCCCCCCGCACGGTAGGATACCCGCGGGGGTATATGGGCTCGGTGAGGCGCCGGGTGCGACCGGGCGGAGGAGAGGAAGAGGCATGGAACTCGACATGTCGGCCGACGAGCTCAAGTCGGCGCTGAACCGGCTGCGGCGCGCCCAGGGGCAGCTCGCCGGCGTCATCCGGATGATCGAGGAGGGCCGCGACTGCGAGGACGTGGTCACCCAGCTCGCCGCCGTCTCCCGCGCCCTGGACCGGGCCGGTTTCTCGATCATCGCCACGGGGTTGCAGCAGTGCATGACCAGTGACGACCCGGAGGTCCGGGACTCGGCGCAGATGCGGGCCCGGCTGGAGAAGCTCTTCCTCTCCCTGGCCTGACGTCCACCGGGCGTGGTACGGGATCACAGGACCGACGCCGCGCCCATCGCCAGGGCCACGCCCAGGAGCACCGCGCCGAAGACGCGCCGCAGCGTCTGCGGGGAGACCCGTGCGGCCAGCCGCCTGCCGTCCCACGCGCCGAGGACCGCGGCCGCGAGGAACGGCAGGAGCAACGCGAGGTCCAGGTGCACGGCGGTGTACGCCCGGCCGGCGAGGGCCACCAGCGCGTTGGCGCCGACCACCAGCAGGCTCGTACCCACCGCCGCGTCCATCGGCACGGCCAGCACCGTCACCAGCGCGGGCACCGCGAGGAAGCCGCCGCCGACTCCGAGGAACCCGGTCACGGCACCGAGACCGGCCCCGGCCCCGACCGCACGCGCCCCCGAAACGGTGCCCTCGGCCCGTGGCGCGCGCCGGCCCAGCATGTGCAGGCCGGCCAGCGCGGCCAGGGCCGCGAACAGCAGCGTCAGTACCGCCCCCGGAATGCGCGCCGACAGGGCCCCGGCCCCGGCGGCCGGCAGCACACCCGCCGCCGCGAACAGCAGCCCGGCCCGCCACCGCACGGCTCCCGCCCTGGCGTGGGCCACCAGCGCGGTGACCGACGTGACGATCACGACGGCCAGGCTCGCGGTGGTCGCCGCCGCCGGGGTGAAGCCGAGCAGGTAGACGAGCGCGGGCACGGTGAGGATGCTGCCGCCCGCACCCAGCGCGCCCAGGGACGCACCGGCCACGGCCCCGGCGAACAGGGCGAGGATCAGCGGCGTCATGCGGCGGCGTCGCCCGAGGGCGTCACGAGCGGGAGACCGGCCTCGGCCGCCGCGGCGAAACCGTCGTCGACCGCGACCACCTCTCGGCCGGCGGCGTCCAGCACGGACGCGGCCACCGCCGCGCGCATCCCGCCCGCGCAGTGCACCCACACGGTGCCGGGCGGCACTTCGTCCAGGCGGTCCCGGATCTCGTGGACGGGCAGGTGCACGCTGCCCCGGACCCATCCGTCGGCGCGTTCGGCCGCCCGGCGCACGTCGACGACGACCACGTCCTCGCCGTCCCGCCGTGCATCGGCCAGCTCCGCGAACGTGGCACGGCGGAACGAGGCCGGCCGGTCCCCGTCCACCACCCAGTCGGCCGGGGAGCCCACCGCCGCCGCGGCCGGCCGGTCGATGCCCACCCGGGCCAGCTCGCGCTGGGCCCGGGACAGGTCGTCCGCGCTGCGCGCCAGCAGCGTCACCGGCCTGCCCCACGGGATCATCCAGGCCAGGTAGGTGGCGAGCTGTCCGTCGACCTCGAAGTTGAGCGACCCGGCGACGTGACCGGCGGCGAAGGCCACCCGGGAGCGCAGGTCCACGACCCACTCGCCGGCGGCGAGACGCCGGGCTATCTCGTCCGCGTCCGCGCGGCGGGGTTCGCTCAGGTCCACGGGAGCGGGGCCGTCGCTGTTCACCGGCGCCATGTGGGCGTAGTAGGCGGGCACGTCGTCCAGTCCCGCCAGCAGCTCCCGGACGAAGCTCTCCACATCCTGGAGGAGTGCCGGATTGGCCGCCTTCTCGGCGCCGACGGTGCTGTGTTCGCCGCCGGAGGCCGAGGAGGAGCAGAAGCTGCCGAAGCCGTGTGTGGGGAGCACCCTCACGTCGTCGTCGAGCTGGTCGGCGAGGCGGTGCGCGGAGGCGTGCTGGGCGCGGGCCAGTTCCTCGGTCAGCCGCGGCTCCACGAGGTCGGGCCGCCCCACGGTGCCGATCAGCAGCGAACCGCCGGTGAAGGCGGCCACGGCCCGCCCCGCCCGCCGGAGGACGTACGAGGTGTGGTGCGGGGTGTGTCCCGGCGTGGCCACCGCGCGCAGCTCCAGCTCCTCGTCGACCGGTTCCACGTCGCCGTCGGCCACCGCCACGCGCGCGTACGCCACCTCTGCCCCGGCCGGCACCAGATAGCGCGCGCCGGTGAGGCGGGCCAGCTCCGGGCCGCCGGTGACGTAGTCGTTGTGGACGTGGGTCTCGGCGACGGCGGTGATCCGCACCCCGCGCCGGGCGGCCGCGGCGATGACGCGGTCGACGTCCCGCGGCGGGTCCACCACCACGGCCGAGCGGGATCCGCCCGCCAGGTAGCCGCGGTTGCCCAGCGACTCGGTCTCCAGGACGTCGACAAAGAACACGGCGCGCTCACCTTTCCGATTACCCCCCGGGGTATTTCTCCGTCCCGCCACCGTAACAGATACCCAGGGGGGTATCCCTGCGTCGCGGGTGGCCGGCGTCGGACGGTATCGGGTGGGCCGCCGTCCTGCCGCCGCGGAGGTCCGCCGCCCGGTGCACACAACCACTGTGTAGTGACAGGAAGTTGGGGTACACGCTGCCCAGCGCGGTCGACACCGGGGTCGGCGCCGGTGACGGCCGTGCTGCCCGCCGTCACGCACCGACGCCCGCCACCGGGCGCGGGCCGCGCCCTGCGACTCGTCCGGAACACCACGTGACCCGAACGGCCCTCTCGGGTACCCGCCCGGTCGGCGCAGGGTTGGGATGTGCACGGGCACCCCGTGCCCGCGCGCCCCGACCGGCTGTCCCGACACGGAAGGACCAGCGATGTCCGCCGACACGCAGCAGGCGCCCACCGAGCTCACCGACGAGGAACTCGCGGGCCTGGACGCCCACTGGCGCGCCGCGAACTACCTCGCCGTCGGCCAGATCTACCTGATGGCCAACCCCCTGCTGGCCGAACCCCTGCGCCCCGAGCACGTCAAGCCGCGCCTGCTCGGCCACTGGGGCACCTCACCCGGCCTCAACCTGGTCCACACCCACCTCAACCGGGTCATCAGGGCCCGTGACCTCGACGCCCTGTGCGTCTGGGGCCCCGGCCACGGCGGGCCCGCCGTGCTGGCCAACGCCTGGCTGGAGGGCTCGTACACCGAGACCTACCCGGACATCACCCGGGACGCGGCCGGCATGGCCCGGCTGTTCAGGCAGTTCTCGTTCCCCGGCGGCGTACCGAGCCACGTCGCGCCCGAGACGCCGGGCTCGATCCACGAGGGCGGCGAGCTGGGCTACGCGCTCTCGCACGCCTACGGCGCCGCCTTCGACCACCCGGACCTCACGGTCGCCTGCGTGATCGGCGACGGCGAGGCGGAGACCGGCCCGCTGGCGACGTCCTGGCACTCCAACAAGTTCCTCGACCCGGTGCACGACGGCGCCGTCCTGCCGATCCTGCACCTCAACGGCTACAAGATCGCCAACCCTACGGTCCTCGCCCGTCTCCCCGAGACCGAGCTGGACGAACTGCTGTGCGGCTACGGCCACGACCCGATCCACGTCACCGGCGACGACCCGGCCGCCGTCCACCGCGCCATGGCCCGCGCCATGGACACCGCCCTGGACCGCATCGCCGCGATCCAGCGCGCCGCCCGCGAGGAGGGGGCCACCGGCCGCCCCCGCTGGCCGGTGATCGTCCTGCGCACCCCCAAGGGCTGGACCGGTCCCTCCGAGGTCGACGGAGTACCCGTGGAGAACACCTGGCGCGCCCACCAGGTGCCCCTGCCCGCCGTACGGACCGACCCGGAGCACCTCGCGCAACTGGAGCAGTGGCTGCGCTCCTACCGGCCCGAGGAGCTGTTCGACGACGCCGGGGCACCCCGGCCCGCCGTCCTCGCCGCCGTGCCCGAAGGACCGCGCCGCCTGGGCGCCACGCCCTACGCCAACGGCGGCCTCCTCCTGCGCGAGCTGCCCATGCCGCCGCTGGAGAAGTACGCCGTCCCGGTCGACGGCCCCGGCACGAGCACCCATGAGCCCACCCGGGTCCTCGGCGACCTGCTCCGGGACGTCATGGAGGCCACCGGCGACCGGCGCGACTTCCGGCTCGTAGGCCCCGACGAGACCGCCTCCAACCGCCTCCAGGCCGTCTACGCCGCCAGCGGCAAGGCCTGGCAGGGAGGGACGCTGCCCGTCGACGAGGACCTCGACCGGCACGGCCGGGTGATGGAGATCCTCTCCGAACACACCTGCCAGGGCTGGCTGGAGGGCTATCTGCTCACCGGCCGGCACGGACTGTTCTCCTGCTACGAGGCCTTCGTCCACATCGTCGACTCGATGGTCAACCAGCACGTCAAATGGCTGCGCGTCACCCGCCGCCTGCCCTGGCGCGCCCCCATCGCCTCCCTCAACTACCTGCTCACCTCGCACGTGTGGCGCCAGGACCACAACGGCTTCTCCCACCAGGACCCGGGCTTCGTCGACCACATCCTCAACAAGAGCCCCGAGGCCGTGCGGGTCTACCTGCCGCCGGACGCCAACACCCTGCTCTCGGTGGCCGACCACGCCCTGCGCAGCCGCGACTACGTCAACGTCGTCGTCGCCGGCAAGCAGCCCTGCTTCGACTGGCTGACCATGGAGGAGGCCCGGACGCACTGCGCGCGAGGCGCCGGCATCTGGGACTGGGCCGGGACCGAGGACGGCACCGGGGAACCCGACGTGGTGCTCGCCTGCGCGGGCGACGTCCCGACCCAGGAGATCCTGGCCGCCGCCCAGCTGATCCGGGACCACCTGCCCGACCTCGCCGTGCGCGTGGTCAACGTCGTCGACATCGCCCGCCTGCTGCCGAGCGGGGAACACCCGCACGGCATGAGCGACTTCGAGTACGACGGCCTGTTCACCGCCGACAAACCGGTGATCTTCGCCTACCACGGCTACCCCTGGCTGATCCACCGGCTCGCCTACCGGCGCACCGGCCACGCCCACCTGCACGTGCGCGGCTACAAGGAGATCGGGACCACCACCACGCCGTTCGACATGGTGGTCGGCAACGACCTGGACCGCTACCGGCTGGTCATGGACGTCATCGACCGAGTACCAGGACTCGCCGTGCGCGCGGCCGCCGTACGGCAGCGGATGGAGGACGTCCGGCAGCGGCACCACGCCCACATCCGCGAGCACGGCGTGGACCTGCCCGAGGTCGCCGACTGGACCTGGAACGGCTCGCGGTGACCGCGACCCCGTCGACCTGGGACTACGACCACTACGACGCCGCGGAGGAGCGGCTGCGCGAATCCCTGTGCACCCTCGGCAACGGCTACTTCGCCACCCGCGGCGCCCTGCCCGAGTGCGCCGCCGACGACACCCACTACCCGGGCACCTATGCCGCCGGCTGCTACAACCGCCTCACCTCCACCGTCTCGGGTCGGGAGGTGGAGAACGAAGACGTCGTCAACCTTCCGAACTGGCTGCCGCTGCGCTTCAGACCCGCCGGCGGGGACTGGCTCACCCCGGACACCGCCGAGGTGCTCGACCACCGGCAGACCGTGCACCTGGACTCGGGCGTGCTGGAGCGCCGCACCAGCTTCGGGCTCGGCGAAGACCGCGTGCTCTCCGTGCGCCAGCTGCGCCTGGTGCACATGGCCGACCCCCACCTCGCCGCCCTGCGCACCGAGTTCACCACCGAGGGCGGCCCCGTCGACCTGGAGGTGGAGGCGGCCCTCGACGGCGGCGTCACCAACTCCGGGGTGCCCCGCTACCGGGACCTGGAGGGCCGCCACCTCGTCCACGTGCACACCGGCAGCGCCGCCGACGACACCGTGTGGCTGCGCTGCCGGACCCGCACCTCGGACATCCGGATCGGCCTGGCCGCCCGCACCACCGCCGGCGCTCCGGTCAGCGCGGCGCGCGAGCACCTGTGCGTCACCCAGCGCACGACATTGCGCGCCGAACCGGGCCGCACCGCCTCCGTCGACAAGGTCGTCGCCCTGCACACCTCGCGCGACCCCGCGATCAGCGACCCGCTCCAGGCCGCCGTGGACCGGGTGGCGGAGGCTCCCGGCTTCGACGACCTGCTCGTCTCCCACCGCACCGCCTGGGGTCAGTTGTGGCGCCGCGCCGAGCTGGAGGTCCCCGGCGAGGCGGGCAGCATCCTGCGCCTGCACCTCTTCCACGTGCTGCAGACCCTGTCCCCGCACACCGCCGACCTCGACGTGGGCGTGCCGGCGCGCGGACTGCACGGGGAGGCCTACCGCGGCCACGTCTTCTGGGACGAACTGTTCGTCCTGCCCTACCTGAACCTGCACTTCCCCGAGGTGTCCCGCGCCCTGCTGCACTACCGGCACCGCCGCCTGGAGAGGGCACGCTCCGCGGCCCGCGCGATCGGCAGACGCGGCGCGCTCTACCCCTGGCAGAGCGGCAGCGACGGCCGCGAGGAGACCCAGCAACTGCACCTCAACCCCCGCTCGGGGCGCTGGCTCCCCGACCACTCGCACCTCCAGCACCACGTCGGCTCCGCCATCGCGTACAACGTGTGGCAGTACTGCGAGGCCAGCGGGGACGCCGAGTTCCTGCACACCAAGGGCGCCGAGATGCTGCTGCAGATCGCCCGCTTCTGGGCCGACTCCGCCACCTGGGACGAACGGCTCGGCCGGCACCGCATCCGGGGCGTCGTCGGCCCCGACGAGTACCACGAGGCCTACCCGGGCGCCGCCCGGCCGGGCCTGGACGACAACGCGTACACCAACGTCACGGCCGCCTGGGTCCTCTCCCGCACCCTCGACGTCCTCGCCGACCTGCCCGAACCCCGGCGCCGCGAACTCGTCGAACGGACCGCCCTGGACGCCGCGGAACTGGAACAGTGGGACAGCGTCTCCCGCACCCTCCACGTCCCCTTCCACGACGGCGTCGTCAGCCAGTTCGAGGGGTACGGCGAGCTGGCCGAACTCGACTGGGCGGGCTACCGCGAGCGGTACGGCGACATCCGCCGCCTCGACCGCGTCCTGGAGGCCGAGAACGACAGCGTCAACAACTACCAGGCATCCAAGCAGGCCGACGTCCTCATGCTCGGCTACCTGTTCTCCCCGGCCGAACTGCGCTCACTGTTCAGCCGCTTGGGATACCGCCTCGACGAACTGACCTGGCAGCGCACCGTCGACCACTACCTGGCCCGCACCAGCCACGGCTCCACCCTCAGCGGACTCGTCCACGGCTGGATCCTGGCCCGCGCCCGCCGCGCCGAGGCCTGGTCCTACTTCCACGAGGCACTCAAGGGCGACGTCGCCGACCTCCAGGGCGGCACCACCGGCGAGGGCATCCACCTCGGTGCCATGGCGGGCACCCTGGACCTCGTCCAGCGAGGCCTGACCGGCCTGGAGACCCGCGCGGGCGCCCTCTGGCTGGACCCGGTGCCGCTGCCCGAGCTGTCCTCGTACGGCTTCTCCGTCCGCTACCAGGGCCACTGGGGCGTGCGCTTCCGGCTGGAGCACGGACGGCTGGAGATCGCCGTGCCCGCGGCCGGCCCGCTGCCCATCGACGTGCGGCTCCCGGACCGCGAGGTGCGCCTCCAGCCGGGCGACGCCTGCCGGCTCGTGCTGCCGGACTGAGCCCGGGCGACGCCTGCCGGCTCGTGCTGCCGGACCGACCCGGCCGGCCCGTCAGCCGGGCAGCGGCAGGGTCACCGTACGGGGAGACCCGTCGGGCCTGCCGTCGGTGTAGGTGAGGGTGATCCGGGTGAAGTGCCGCTCGCCGCCGCCCTCGCCCCCGCCCGTCGGCTGGTCGAGCCGCACCGTCACCGGATACGAGTGGAAGGCGCCCGCTGCGCAGTACGGGTCGCAGTCGTTGACGGCGTTCGTGCCCCGCCCCACGGCGGCCTCCGGGTCCCAGCGGTACCAGCGCAGGGACACCAGGCGGCTGTTCCCGTCACCGCAGGCGAGCACGTACGACTCGGGGCCGATCTGCGGCTGCCCGGAGCAGTCGACCAGCGCCGGATCCTCCGTCTGCTGGGTGCGTGCCGCCGACGGCGCCGACGGTGCGGCCGAGGCCGCGCCCAGGGGTACTGCCAGCGCGGCCGCGGCACAGAGTGTGACCGCTGCCCTCATCGGGTTCCTGCCCATGTCTGCTCCCGGCCGTCTGGGGGGCGCCTGTCTCCGCGTCCCGCATGTCCCGTCCGACGACCGTACGACCGCCTTCGGGAACGCACCACTCGTACGGAGCAGTGACCGGCATCCCGGGGACGCCGGCCCGGGCCTCCGCGAGGCCGCCCGGTTCGTGCGACAAGCCGCCGATTGCATCCCCCGTGTGGTCCTCGGGACGGTCCGCAACCACCGTCGTCGCCGCGGTGTCTCATGCCGTCGAGAATGGCGACCCAGCCGGGCGAACCCATCAGTGGAGGACCGCGGTATGCACCCGACGACTGCTCCGACCGCCGCCGCCCCGACGCGCTCACGCGCCTGCGACACCCGGGGTGACTTCCTGCTCCAGCCACCCGACCCCGCCCAGCGCATTCCCCACCCCGCCGAGCGCGTCCCCTGCCGCGTCGACCCCGTCGACCTGCGCCGACTCGACCTGCTCGCCCTGCTCACCGCGGCCGGCATCGCACCCTCCGCCGGGGACCGCGCCGCCATCGCGCAGCTCAGCGTGCTTCCCGGCAGTGTGCACACCGCGCTGCACCGGTGGCTGGAGCAGGCGTACGGGTTCTGCCGCTGAGGCGGGAAGCCGACGCGGCAGGAGGCGGACGGGACCGGAGGGCGACACGGTCGGAAGCCGGGGTCGCGCACCGGCGGACACGTCACGCGGTGCGCGCCGCCGCGTGACGTGTCCGCCGGCCCGGCTCGCGCCCACGCGGGTGCGGGCCTCCACCGGAGGCTCACTGCGCGGTGCGCAGGTCCACGCCCCGCCGGGCCAGGTGGAGGACGCCGACGACGATCAGCGCCACCCCGAGCAGTTGCGGCACCACCCACCAGTGGCCGCGCACGTCCTCCCGGTACAGGACCACGCCGAGCAGCAGACTCACCGTCGCGTCGCCGAGGGTGAGGGCCGGCTGGGAGGCGACGAGCGGCCCGCCCTGCATGGCGTGCTCCAGCAGGAGTACGGCGCACACCCCGGCCAGGGCGAAGCCGTAGGTCTGCCAGGCGGTGAAGAAGCCCACCACGCCGTCGGCGTCCAGGACCCGCATGGAGTCCTTCATCAGAGCCGCCGTCAGCGCGTAGCACACCGCCGTGGCCGCGCCGAGACAACCGGCGCGGGCCTTGCCGACCGGCCGCCTCAGGCCCGCCGCCGCCAGCAGCACGGCCGCCCCGGCGCAGGCCGCCAGCGCCGGCACCCAGCGGTCCAGCGGCACGTCGGCCTCTCCGCCGTCCGGAGCGGCCGAGGCCAGCGCGACACCGAGCCCCACGACGACCCCGCCCACGGCCAGCCACATGGCCTCCGGCAACCGGGTCCCGGTCAGCAGCGAGGCGAGCAGCAGCGCCAGCGGAAGCTCCAGCACGAACAAGGGCTGTACGAGTGACAGCGGCCCGGTCGCCAGCGCCACCGCCTGCCCCACGCCTGCCACCACGACGGCCAGCATGCCCCCGAGCCACACCGGCCGCCGCAACAGGTCGAGAACGAGCCCGGGGCGGAACCCCTGGGACTGCGGCACGCTCAGCGCGGCGCGTCGCTGGAGCACGGTGGCCAGCGCGTTGCTGAACGCCGCGAGGAGTGCGAAGAGCACCGGCAGGACGAAACCCATCCACCGATACTCACCCCGTTCGCCGCCCGCCGCGCGGCGCGACGGTACCGGGGTGGTCCGGTGACCGCTCAGCTGCCGCTCTGCGCGGACCCCTCGTTCGCCGCGTCCTGCTCCGGCGCGGGTGCGGTGGCGTCGGTGGCGGTGTAGTAGACCGAGGTGCCCTGCTTGCTGCGCTGCGCCTGGTTCTTGGCGACGAGTCCCTCGAGCGTGGTGCGCACGACCGTGTTCTTGACGGTGCGTCCGGAGTGGGCCTGCCCCAGGGCCGCGGCGACCTCGGCGGCGGAGCGCGGTTCCCGCTGCCCGGCGAGGTGCTCGCGTACCAGCTCCACCAGCGTGGGCCGGGCGGCCTCCCGCGCCGGCGCCTTCTTCGCCGCCTTCGCCGGGGACTTGGCGGCGGGCTTGGCGGTCGGCTTGCGCGGCGACTTTCCGGTCTTGCCGGCGGCCGCCGCCTCGGCGGTCTTCTTCGCGGGTGCCTCGGTGGATGCCTCGGCGGTCGTCCCGGCGGGTGCGCCGGCGGCGGCCCCGTTCGCGGAGGCGGCGGTCGACCTGGTGGCCTTCTTCGCCGCCGGCTTCGAGGCCTGCTTGGCACCCGGCTTCGCGGCGGCGCCACGCTTGGGAGCGGAGCCGGCCTTCCTGCTCCGCGTCCGGCTGCCCGCGGCCGGCTTCGTGGCGGCACCGTCGCGCGGCGCCGGCACGCCGGCCGCCTCGGTCTCCGGTGCGGTCTCCGGCGAGGGCGCGGGACGGGGCGGCGAGGTGATGCCGAGTGCCTGCTGCATGTTCACCAGCAGGGCGTGGTCGTGCTGCAACGCGGCCAGTTGCTGCTGGAGAGCCGTGATCTCCGTGCTGACACGTTCCTGCTCCTTGACGTTGCGCTCCAGGTCGTCGGTCACCCGGACGCTGTACTGCGACGCCAGTTCCGTGGCGGACTGCATCGTGCTCTCGGACATGGTGTGGACTCTCCTTGGTTCGCGGCCGTGAAGGCTGGCGTACAACCCTGGTTGGCGGCCTGTTCGCTGCCGAGTCGGTATACCACGTATGGCCGTCCGCGTGGGATGTGCCACCGCAACCTCGTGCGTGTGTTCGGACCGCGGAGAGTGTCGGTCACCTGCCCTCGGGCACCTCCACGATCTTCCCCTTCTCGTCGACGGTGTGTGTCTGCCAGTAGGTGTCCCACTTGTCGCCGACGTGCTCCGGGACCTTCCCCTCGGGGTAGCGGGTGTAACCCTCGGGCGGTTCCTCGCCGTTGGGCGCACAGGCCGAGCCGGTCCCGCCGACGGAAAGGACCGGGTACTCGCCGCCGCCGCAGGTGGCCTCCTCCATGGAGCAGCCGGTCAGGACGGCCGCCGCGGCGACGCAGGCCAGGACGAGACCGCGGACGGACCGCGTGGCGGGAAAGGTTCGGGTGGCCGACGGCCGGTGAACTCGAAGAACGGTGCGCACGGTTGACTCCCTGAAGGCGACTGGTGCGGCAAGCGTCCCCCGGCGGGGGGAAGCACCTCATGAGTACGGGTACTCAATCGGACGAGCCGTATTACCTGACCCGGCCGGCCAGCCGCTCCACCCGTCGCGCACTCGCCCGCGCCTCCCGCTCGGCCTCGGCCACCGCGTGCGCGGCCGTACGGCCCCGCTCCTCGGCCTCCCGCCGGTCCCCTTCGGCCCGGCCGAGGTCCTCCCGCGCCGTGCGCAGCCGCTCCTCGGCGGCGGCCACCGACTCCCGGAGGCGGGCCAGTTCGTCGTCGGCCCCGCGCAGTGACTCCTCCGCGTCCGCCTGTTCCGCGCGTGCGTCCCGCAAGTGACGCTCGGCATCGGCGGCCTCCCGTTCGGCCCGCGCGAGTTCCTCCTGCCGCTTGCGGCGCCGTTCGGCCAGTTCGTCCTTCGCGCGGGTGCCGGACGGGGCGCGGTGGGGCGTCGGGCGGGGCGCCGGTTCGCGTTCCGTCCGGGCCGGTGCCGCCGGGGCGGCGCCCGAGGGAAAGACCGACGGCGGGGTGAGGGACACCTCGAGACGCCCCCCGGCCCACTGTCCGGCCGCGTCCGGGTCGGCGAGGACCGCGCGCAGGGTGGACTCGACCTCCCGCTGGGCCGCCTGTGAGAGGCGGTGCCCGGCCTCGCCGGCGAGCTGTGCGGCCTGTGCGGAGAGGGCGGTGACGACACGTCGGCGCTGTGCCGACAGTTCCCTGAGCCCGGCGGCGTCCAGGCTGCGGTGCGCTTCGCGCAGTGCCTGCCCCAGTTCCAGAAAACGCCGGGTCTCCTCCGGCCGGGCTCGGGTCAGCAGGTTCGCCGCCCAGGCGGCGAGGGTGGGCCGGCGGGCGGCGTGGATGCGGCGGGCGTCCTCCTTGCGCCCGTCGGTCCGCGCGGCCGCGGCGCCTTCCTCACGGCGCGAGACGAAGGCCGGCGGGGGCGTGGCGTAGAGCTCGTCCAGGACCTGCTCGACCGCCTCCGCGTCCCGGCCGCCCGTCTCACCGGACCGCGCTCCCTTGCGCCGCATGACCCTCCGTCTCCGTGTCCGTCTCCGGGGCCGCCCTCTCCGTCCCCGCCGCGACCGCTACGACCGCCTCACTACCGCCCCGTGATGCGCTACGACCGCCCCGAGGCCGGTGCGGACGACTTCGCCGCCGCCTCCTCGTCGTCGTAGACGAGCAGGCCGTCCGCCCGCAGGCGGGCGCCGGGAGTGGGGGAGTGGGCCGTCAGCCGGCCGTCGTGCATCAGGTGGTCCGCCGCGGTACCGCGGGCGAGCACGGCGAAGTCGGCGACGAGGCGCCGGTGGCACCGCCACCACACGGCCTCGCCGCACATGACCGCGGTGCGCTCCTGTGCCGTCTGCGCCAGCAGTTCGTCCATGGCGGCGACGAACTCGGGCGACCGGGTGTGTCCGGCGTACGCCCGGAAGGAGGCGTTGCGCCAGACGACGTCGGGGGAGTCGGGCGCCGGCTTGCGGAAACCGCCCAGACGCCGCTCCCACCGGTAGGCGAGACCCTCCTGGGGCATCCACCGGGCCAGGCGTTCCCGCAGCAGGTCGGGGTCGCGGCGGCTGCCGGGCGCCGTCCTGATGTCCACCACAGTCCGGCCAGTTCCGCGCGTCCCGCGGTGCCGTGCCCGAACGTGACCAGGTGAGGTGGCGACATGCCGTTGCCGGTCCCCTCGCTGCCTGCGCTCATGCCTCCTGTCTACGGTCACTCCGGCCGGGCCGCGACCGGGACCGGGCCCGCGGGAGGCGGGTGGGGACGGAGGAGATGCTACGGCGATAAGGAATTTGCCTAGTTCAATTAGGTGAGTGCACAATCGGTGAAGGAAGAAGAAGTGAACGGCGGGACGCACCACTGCGGAGGGCGACATGCACACCAAGGACGGCTGGATCAGCACGCCCCTCACCCGGGACCTGTTCCGGGGCGCCCTCGACCTGGAGCGCACCGAGCGCGGCCTGCTGCCCCACCGGCTGCCCGCCCGGGCCCGGGCGCAGAACACCGACGGCCAGCTCGCCATGGCCGAGTCGCAGCCCTCGGGCGTGCGCCTGGCCCTGCGCACCCGCGCCACCGCCCTCGAACTGGACACGCTGCCCACCAAGCGCGTCTACGTCGGCGCCCCGCCACGCCCGGACGCCGTCTACGAACTGCTCGTCGACGGCCGCCCGGCGGGCCGGGCCAGTGTCACGGGCGGCGACACCCTGACCATCGACATGGCCGCCGGCACGGCGGACGTCGAGCCCGGTCCGCCCGGCACCCTGCGCTTCGCGGACCTGCCCGAGGGCGACAAGGACATCGAGATCTGGCTGCCGCACAACGAGACCACCGAACTGGTCGCCCTGCGCACCAACGCCCCCGTCGAACCCGCGTCCGACCCCGGGCGCCGGGTCTGGCTGCACCACGGCAGCTCCATCAGCCACGGCTCCGACGCCGCCGGCCCCACCACCACCTGGCCGGCCCTCGCCGCCCGTCTCGGCGGCGTGGAACTGGTCAACCTGGGCCTGGGCGGCGCCGCCCTGCTCGACCCGTTCACCGCACGGGCGATGCGCGACACCCCCGCGGACCTGATCAGCGTCAAGATCGGCATCAACGTGGTCAACGCCGACGTCATGCGGCTGCGCGCCTTCGGTCCCGCGGTGCACGGCTTCCTGGACACCGTCCGCGAAGGCCACCCCACCGCTCCGCTGCTGGTGGTGTCACCGCTCCTGTGCCCCGTGCACGAGGACACCCCGGGCCCGCTCGCCCCCGACTTCTCCGGCGACCGGCTGCGGTTCGTCGCCACGGGCGACCCGGCGGAGCGCGCGAGCGGAAAACTGACCCTCAACGTCATCCGGGAGGAGCTGTCCCGGATCGTGGCGCAGCGGGCCGCCGAGGACGAGCACCTGTACTACCTCGACGGGCGCGACCTCTACGGCGAGGCCGACGAGGCGGAGCTGCCGCTGCCGGACAACGTCCACCCGGACGCCGCCACCCACCGCCTCATCGGCGAACGCTTCGCCAAGCTGGCCTTCGCGGACGGCGGTGCCTTCGGCTGAAGCCCCGCGGTGCCTTCGGCCGAAGCCTCGCGGTGCCTTCGGCCGAAGCTCACGAACCGGCGACGACCGCGGCGAAGCGCCTGGCCACCTCCCGCCAGACGGCTTCCGCCGCGGGTTCGTCGAGTTCCGCCCGCCGGGACAGCTCCACCGGATCCAGCCCCCGGGCCCGAAGCCGGCCCGCGTCCCACGACCTCACCCGCTCCGCCCCCGCCTCGGGGTGGAACTGCACGCCCCAGGCCCGCTCGCCCACCCGGAACGCCTGGTACGGGCACCGCTCGCTCGTCATCAGCCACGCGGCGCCGGGCGGCAGGGCGGTGACGGCGTCCACATGGTGCTCGACCGCCGTGACCCGCTCCGGCAGTCCGCGAAAGAGCGGATCGGCCCGGGCCTCCGGCCGCAGCGTCAACGGCGTGCTGCCGACCTCCGGCTCGCCGTGCCTGCCCCGCACCTCGCCGCCCGCGACCCGGGCGAGGAGCTGCCCGCCCAGGCAGATGCCGAAGACCGGGGCGCCCCGGTCCACCGCCCCGGCGACCAGGGCCCGGGTGGGCGCGAGCCAGGGCGCGCGCACGTCGTCGTCGGGCAGGTAACCCCCGCCCAGCACCAGAACGCCGTCGTGCTCGGCACGCCGGGGGAGCGGCGCACCGGCGTAGGCGTGCACCACGTCCAGGGTCACCCCCTGGGCGACCAGCCAGTCACCGAAACGGCCCGGCCCGCCGCCCCCGTGGTTCTGCACCACCAGCAGTCGTGCCATCCCCACCCCCTCGCGGCGCGCTCCTCAGCGGCGCGCCATGTACAGGGCCACCGCCTTGTGCAGCACCCGGTTCAGCGGATACTCCCACTCGCCCAGGTACTCGACGGCCTGCCCGCCCGCGCCCACCTTGAACCGGAGCAGTCCCAGCAGGTGGTTGTCCTCGTCCAGGGTGTCGGTGATGCCGCGGAAGTCGTAGACGGCGGCTCCGCGTTCATGGGCGTCGCACATCATCCGCCACTGGAGGGCGTTGTTCGGCTGCACCTCGCGCCGACGGCTGGTGGACGCGCCGTACGAGTACCAGACGTGTTCGCCGACCGTCAGCATCGTGGCGGCGGCGAGCACCTCCCCGTCGTGATGGGCGAGGTACAGGCGCATACGGTCCGGGTCCTCGGCCGTCAACGCCTGCCACATGCGCTGGAAGTAGCCGAGGGGACGCGGCACGAACCGGTCCCGCCGCGCGGTCTCGACGTACAGCTCGTAGAACGTGGGCAGGTCCTCCTGGTCGCCGCGGACCACCTTGACGCCGGCCTTCTCGGCCTTCTTGACGTTCCGCCGCCACTGCTGGTTGAAGCCGCCCTGCACTTGCTCCAGCGACCGGCCCGCGAGCGGTACCTGGCACACGTAGCGCGGCTGGCCCGCCGCGAAGCCCTCCTCGCCTCCCGTCCCGGTGCGCCGCCAGCCCATCCGGCGCAGCCGCTCGGCGATGTCGTCGGCCCCGGGCTCGTGCACCGTGGCCTCCACGTCGCCCAGCCGCCGTGCCCCCGGGTCGGCGATCGCCGCCTTGACCGCGTCGGCACTCCAGCGCCGCGCCACCACCGGAGGCCCCATCCGGACCGTGAAGGCGCCCCGGCCCCTGAGATACGTCGTCAGCGGCTCCAGCCACCGCCCCAGGTCCTCCGCCGACCAGTCGATGACCGGTCCCTCGGGCAGATAGGCCAGGTACCGCTTCGTCCTCGGCAGCGGCCGCAGCAGCACCAGCCCGGCCCCCACCAGCTTCCCGCCCTGATCGAACCAGCCCAGGCTCTCCGCCCGCCAGTCCGGCTTCACATCACCCCAGGAGGGGACCTGCAGGTGGCTCACGGAAGGCCGGGCCGTGACGAAGCGCAGATGCTCCTCGCGGGTGATCGGCTCCAGGCGAAAGCTCATGGCGCGTCCCTCTGTTCGACTCGGTCCCGGCCCGGCCCCCCTGCTGACGGGGAGGACGGCACGAGGCGCGGGCGCGATGGCTGTCCCGCACCTCACAGGGAACAACGGCCGCGGCCGTTCCGCGCGCTGTCGTCCCGCGGCCCACCCGTGTGCACCGTCCGGCGCGCGGTGCCGCGGGCCGGGTGGCAGCGTGGCATGGCCCGGCGGTGCGGACGGGACCGGGCGGACGCGGCGGCACACAGGGAGCGGACGGCATGGCACGGGCGATCTGGACGGGCGTGATCACCTTCGGGCTGGTCTCGGTGCCCGTCGGACTGTTCACGGCGACCGAGGAGCACACGGTCCGCTTCCACCAGTTGCAGCGCGGCACCTCGGACCGCATCCGCAACCGGCGGGTCAACGAGCGCACCGGCAAGGAGGTCGGTCCCGACGACATCGTCAAGGGCTACGAGGCGAGCGAGGGCGAGTACGTCGTCGTGGAGCCCGAGGAGCTCGACGAGATCGCACCGGGACGCTCCCGCACCCTGGAGATCACCGACTTCGTGGACCTGGACCGGATCGACCCGGTCTACTTCGGCCGTACCTACTACCTCGCCCCGCGCGGCAAGGAGTACGTCAAGGTCTACGAACTGCTGCGCACCGCCCTCGCCGAGACGGGCAAGGTGGGGGTCGCCACCTTCGTCATGCGCAACCGGCAGTACCTGACCGCGCTGCGCGCCGAGGACAGGGTCCTGCTGCTCCAGACCCTGCACTGGGCCGACGAGGTGCGCGACCCCGTCGAGGAGCTGCCGGAACTGCCGTCGGACCGGGTGGGCCGCGGCAAGGAACTGGACATGGCGCTGCGTCTCGTCGACGCCCTCAGCGGCGACTGGGAACCCGACCGCTATCACGACACCTACCAGGAGAAGGTCCGCGAACTGGTCCGGGCCAAGGCCGAGGGCCAGGAGGTCGCCGTCGCCGAGGAGGCACCCAGGGCCACCGACGTCGTCGACCTGATGGAGGTCCTGCGCGGCAGCCTGGAACAGGCACAGGGCGCCGGGGGCAAGCGGACGCCGAAGAAGGCGGGCAAGGACGCGAAGGCAGAGCGGGCAGACAGGACCGAGAAGCCGGGCAGGCCCGGCGGCCGCGGCGGCGAACGGGCGTCGTCCAAGGCCGGAGAAGCGGGCGCCGGCCAGTCTCCCGCGGCGCGGAAGAAGGCCACCGCCGCCTCCCGCCGCACATCGTCCGGCCCCGGCGAGCTGCGGGAGCTGAGCAAGGCCGAGCTCTACCGGCTGGCCACCGAACGGGACATCGCCGGCCGGTCGAAGATGAGCCGTCGGCAACTCGTCGACGCACTCGGCAAAAGCGGCGGCCGCCCGAAGAGGACGACCGCCGCCTGAGCCGTACCGCGCTCTCAGCTCGTGCTGAGCATGCCTTCCCGCAGGCGGGTCAGCAGCCGCGAGATCAGGCGGGAGACGTGCATCTGGGAGACGCCGAGGCGCTCGCCGATGTCCTTCTGGGTGAGTTCCTCGACGAACCGCCAGTGGATGATCTGCCGGTCGCGCTCGTCCAGCTCGGCGATCATGGGGGCCAGGGCGTGGAAGTCGTCCACCAGGGCCAGCGCGGTGTCCTCGGTGCCGATGAAGTCGGCCAGGGCCGACTCGCCGTCCTCGCTGCCGTTGATGGCCGCGTCCAGGGAGGCGGAGTTGTAGCCGTTGGCCGCCAGCCGGGCCTCGACGACCTCGTCCTCGGGCAGGCTCATCAGCTCGGACAGCTCGCGGGTGGTGGGGGTGCGGCCCAGGCGGGTGCGCAGCTCCTCGGTGGCCCGGGCCAGCTGGACGCGGGCCTCCTGCAGCCGCCGGGGCACGTGCACCGCCCAGGAGGTGTCCCGGAAGAACCGCTTGATCTCACCGACGATGTAGGGCACCGCGAAGGAGGTGAACTCGACCTCGCGGGACAACTCGAACCGGTCGATGGCCTTGATCAGACCGATCATGCCGACCTGGACGATGTCCTCCATCTCCTCCGGGCCGCGGCTGCGGAACCGGCCGGCCGCGAAGCGGACCAGGGACATGTTCATCTCGATCAGCGTGTTGCGCGCGTACTGGTACTCGGGCGTGCCCTCCTCCAGCACCGTCAGCTGCTCGAAGAACAGCTTCGACAACTCCCGCGCGTCCTTGGGCGCCACCTTGGACGGGTCCGCGATCTCCGGCACCGCCGTAGTGGCGTGCTCGGTGGCCCGTGCGGTCGTCGTCGTCATGATGTGCCCTCCCGGTGGATCGGTCGTCCTTGTCACCTTGTCGGCCGACGCCCGATCGCTTACCCCGGCTCAGGCCGTACACGCCCCCGTATGCAGAAATTTTTTGGCGGCGGTCCAGGGCGGTCCTCAGACGCCCAGGTAGAAGCGGATCGTGGTGCCCGCGTCGCTCGTGTGCATCCGCACCAGATCGGCGACGTGGTGCACGAGCAGCAGCCCGCGTCCTCCGATCTGTCCCCGCTCCGGCGGCCTGCGGCCGGCGAGGGGATCCGTCAGCCGCCCCGTGTCGCGGACCTCGCAGACCACCTGTCCCGCCTCGGTCCACACCGCCAGTCTCCCCTCGCCGCCGCCGTGGACGACGCTGTTGGTGGTCAGCTCCGCCACCGCCAGCTCCAGGTCCTGCAGCCGCTGCCCGGCCAGCCCGAGCGAAGCGGCCCGGGCGACCGCGAAGTGCCGCACAACGGGCAGCTCCGCGGCCGCGAAGCCGAGGAGGTCGGCGTCGGGCGGACCGGTGAGCGGCTCGTTGTAGCGGGTGACGACCGCGTGCCAGTCGTACGCCTCGCTGACCCGCTCACGCCCCTGGGCGATCACCGTCGGGTGGGTGACCAGGGCGTCCGCCAGGACCGACGCGGACAGCGTCGTCTCGTCGTAGGGGCACAGGATCGTCACGGCACGGCCCGCGAAGGCCGCGTTGATCAACGCCTCGTGCTGGGCGCACGCCGGGTACTCCGCAGTGCTGCGCCCGGCCCACACCGGCTCCCCGATGATCCGCACCCGTCCCCGTGGGTGACGGTCGGCGAAAGCCCTCAGCACACCCGGGATGATCCGCCCCGGATTGCGCCCGGCCTCGGTCATGTCCAGGAAGGTGACGTCCCGCGCGTCCGCGCCGAGCCCGGCCCGGACCAGGTCCAGGTTGGAGCCCGGCACGGCCACCGCCACGGGTTCGCCCGCGGCCAGTCCCTCCCGGACGAAGGCTGCCGTCCGGTCGGCGTACTCGGCACCCGAGCGGTAGAACAGCGCCGGATGGGTGAAGGTCCCGTCGGTGGTCGCCGTACTCATCGTGGCTCCACCTCGATCCGCTGCAGGGACGGCCAGAACAGGTTAAGGACCCGCGCCAGCTGCGGGGGCGGCCGCTCCACCACGAACCGGCCGGCGGGCAGGTTCATGGCGGTGACGGCCAGCGCGGTCACCCCGGCCACGTCGACGAACCGTACGCCGGACAGCTCCACGTACGAGACGTCCGTGTGCCGCCGGGACAGTTCGGTCAGGGCGCTCTCCCAGGACCGCCGGGTGCTCACGCCGATCTCACCGCTGGCCCGGATACCGGGACGGCCGGGCAGCGGACCCACGTCCAGTACGGCACCGCTCCCCACGGAGGCCGGGCCACCCGTGGCACCCGTGCGATCCACACTCGATCCCCTTCGGTGCTCCACCGGCACCCGTCCGCCGTCCGGGCACCTCTTCCGGCCAGGCAGCTTATCCCGACCGGAGCGCGGTACGCCGGTGAGGGGACAAGGAGGCGACAGCCGGGCGAAGCGGGGAACACGTCAGTGAGCGCGTCCTCGGAAAGGGATGACTGATCATGTTCGAAGCCGAGAACATTCGTGACTGGCGCGGCCTCGACGTCGTGGACTACGACGGCCGCAAGATCGGGACTCTGGAGTCCATCTACTTCGACACCCTCACCGACCGGCCGGCGTTCGCCACGGTCACGATCGGCCTGCCGACGCGTCGGCGGCTGGTGTTCGTCCCCGTGGACAAGGCCACTGTGGGACCGTCGTACCTGAAGGTGACCTACGACAAGTCGCTGGTCAAGGACGCGCCCGGGATCGATCCTGACGGTGAGCTGGCCGCCGAGGACGAGGGCGCGGTCTTCGCCCACTACCACCTGCCCCACGAGCCGGGCAGCCGCGGCGAACGCCGCCTCGGCCGCCGCTGAAGCCCCCGCGGGGCCGTGCCCGGGTCGCGGGACCGGGGCACCGCCCCGCGACCCGGCGGCGCGACTACGCGACTACGAGACGTCCGCGCCGCGTGCCGCCGCCTCGGACTCGGACGTCGCGCTGCCCGTCGCCAGGGTGCCGCCGGAGCTCTCCAGGTGCGCCCGGACGAACCACTGGAACTGCTCCAGGTCCCTGAGCTGGCCGATCAGGAGGTCCTCGGTGGCCGGATCGATCTTGCCGGCCTCCTCGACCGCCGCGCGCATGTCCTCGATCACGCCCGTGTACACCACGTCCAGCGCGCCGAGGTGGGCGATGGCGTCCGCCCGTCCGATGGAGTAGTCGTCCCACTTGCGCTCGGCCACCAGCGACCCGGGCGTGCCCTGGGCCACCCCGCCGAGCGCGGCGATGCGCTCCGCGACGTCGTCGGCCATCTCGCGCACCTGGTCCACCTGGGGGTCGATCATCTCGTGCACGGCGATGAAGTGCGGACCCACCACGTTCCAGTGCACGTGCTTGAGGGTCAGGTGCAGGTCGTTGAGGGCGTGCAGGCGCAACCGCAGCACACCGATCAGCCGTCCGGCGGCCTCGCGCTCGATGCCGGGGACCGTGTACTTCGGGGTCAGGTCGTGCGTCATGGCGGACCTCAGCTCCTCATGCGTTTCGTACGTCGTTGCTCGTGGACGAATGCCCCGAATCGGCTGCGGCAGACATGCCCGGACGGTGCCGGATCAGGACGGCGGGGCGGGCAGCGGCATCGCGCCCAGCGCGCGCGCCGCGTGCACCAGGTTGGACGCCATGGCCCGGCCGGTGGACACCGACCAGTCGTGCCCCCGCTGGTCGTCCAGGAAGTCGGGGCCGGGGCCCGGGCCGAGGTGCCAGTAGGTCCAGGCCTGGCCCGGAATGGTGTAGCCGATGTCCGCGAGACCGCCGCTGATCTCGCTGATGACGTGGTGGGCGCCGTCCTCGTTGCCGGTGACGAGCACACCGGCGACGCGGTTGTAGGCGATCGGCCGCCCCTCGTCGTCGGTCTCGCCGAGCATGGCGTCCATGCGTTCCAGGACCCGCTGGGCGACGGAGGAGGGGCGGCCGAGCCAGGTCGGCGAGGCGATCACCAGGATCTGCGAGGCCAGCACCTTCTCGTGCACGGCCGGCCAGTCGTCCCCTTCGCCCATGTCGGTTTCGACGCCCGGTTTGAGGTCGAGGTCGACGGCGCGTACGACGTCCACCTCCACCCCGTGCCCCTTGAGCGCCGCGATGACGGTGGCCGCGAGGGCCTCCGTGTTCGACGGCTGGGGGGACGGCTTGAGAGTGCAGTTGATGACGAGTGCGCGCATGTCTACCCCTGTTCCCCGGCAGACCCGCCGCTATCGCGGCCGTACGGCTGACGACTGCCCGGCAGGAGTGACCCGCGACCACACGGAGTACGGGGGGCCGGAGGGGCGCCGGCCCGCCCGTCCGGCAGGAGCCCGCCGCCGCGGACAGCACGCGAGGCGACACCCGCGAGGACGGACGGGCGCGTGGAGAGCGCATACGGGAAACGAGTGAGCCCTGTACGCGCCCCCTTCGCGGTACGGACAATCCCCTTGACCGTGATCGCCCGGCGGGAGGCGCGGTGCCGTCCGACCGCCGACTCCCGGGAAGCAGGTCGATCGCCATGCTGCTGCGTCAGCCCACGTCCGTGTCCGAAGCGCAGGAGTGCCTGGCGCAGGGGGCGGTGCCCGTCGGCGGGGCCACTCTGGTGTGGGCCACCTGGCAGCGCGACGGTTTCCCGGACCTGGCCATGTCGCTGCGCGGGCTGCCGGAGGCGACCGCCGTAGAACCCGAGTCGCTGGGTGCCGCCGTCGTGCTGCACCGGATAGACGACCGGGTGCCGGAGGTACTGCGCCGAGCGGCCGGCTCCGTGGGCACCGGAGCCGTACGGCGGACGGCCACCGTCGGCGGCAACCTCGTCGGCAGCAGCCTGCGCTGTCTGCTGCCCGCGGCCCTCGTGCTGGACGCGCGCGCCACGGTGCTGGGCCCCGACCTTCCCTACGAGACCGACCTGGCCGAGGTGATGGCCAAGCGGCACCTGCTGCTCTCCCTGCGCTGGCGCACCCCCCTGATCAGCGGCTACCGCAAGCAGCCCGCCGAAGCCGGCGGGCCGCCGCCCCTGGTGGTCGCCACCGCCGTGCACGCCGACGGCGAGGGACGGCACCGGCTGCGCGTCGCCGTCCGGTACGGCTACGACGTGCTCAGCGAGAGCACCGGATGCGACGCGGGTGCCGAGGACGCGCTCGGCGCCCTGGAGCGGACGGACGTCGGCGCGCTTCCGGCCGGGGCCCGGGACGTGGTGCGCGAACAGGTCGCCGACGTCCTGGGCACCCTCGCCGGCCGCTGAGCTGCGGCCGGCGCTCCGCCGGTCCGCGCGTCAGCCGTTGGCCAGGGCCTTGACGCGGTCCAGTGTTCCGTTGAACTTGTCGTGGTCCCCGACGGTCGGCCCGGAGGAGGTGTACTGCCACATGGTGTGGAAGTCCCAGCCTGCCGGGAGCGTCCCCGCGGTCGAGGCGTACCGGGCGATCCACAGCGGGTTGTTCGCGCCGAAACCGCTGTAGTTGCCGGTGCACTGCGTCCACCAGTTGGTGGAGGTGTAGACGGCGGCGTGACGGCCGGTGCGCTGCTTGTACCGGTCCAGGAAGGACCGGATCCAGCTCACCATCTGACTGTGCGTCCGCCCGTAGCAGGTGGCGCCGTACGGGTTGTACTCGATGTCGAGGACGCCCGGCAGCGTCTTGCCGTCCTTGGACCAGGCGCCGCCGTGGTCGACGAAGTAGTCGGCCTGGGCGGCGCCGCCCGCGGTGTCGGGGGTGGCGAAGTGGTACGCGCCGCGGAGCATGCCGACGTCGTACGAACCTCCGTACTGCTGGGCGAAGTTCGGGTTCCGGTAGGAGGTCCCCTCGGTGGCCTTCACATAGGCCCACTTCACGCCGCTCTTCCAGAGGGTCGACCAGGCGACGTTGCCCTGGTGGCTGGAGACGTCCACCCCCTCGGTCTGGGCGACGCGGGTGCCGACGGGCCGGCCCCGGACGCCTTCGTGGGCGAGGACGCCGGTGCCCATGTGGGCGGTGCCGCGAGCGGGCGTCCGGGTGTCGTCGGCGGAGGCCGTGGCCGGTACGGCGACCGAGGTCAGGAGGAGTGACTGGGCGGCGAGGACGACGCCTGAGGTGAGCAGGCGTGAGTGGCGTTTCGCCACGGTTATGGGTCTGCGCATGGCACCCATCCGAACCGCAGTCGGGCCGTACCGCATCCCACAGTCGCCCAGACGGTGTTGAGGCGGTCTCAGACAGCCGCACCGGAGACGGGAACGGCCTGTCCGGTGACCCGGGTGCGCGGATCGCCCGGACTCACCTCGATCAGCAGCTCGCTGGTCCGGCCCATGTCCTCACCCTGGCGGATCGCGATCGTGCCCGGCCCGGTGACCAGCCCCAGCTCGCGGAGGTACCCGCCGAACGCCGCGGCCGCCGCCCCCGTCGCCGGGTCCTCCACGACGCCGCCGACGGGGAACGGGTTGCGGGCGTGGAAGCGCTCGGCCGACTCGCGCCACACCAGGTCCACCGTCGTCCAGCCGTACCGCCGCATGATCTCGGCGAGCGCGTCGAAGTCGTAGTCGAGGTCGGCCAGCCGGGCCCGGGAGGCGGCCGCGAGGACGAGGTGGTCGTTGCCCCCGAAGGCCACATGGGCGGGCAGGTCGGGGTCCAGGTCGGCGGAGGTCCAGCCGAGCGCCCGCAGCGTGCCGTCGAGTTCGGCGGGCAGGGCCGGGCGCGAACGGGTCGGCACGCTGGTGAGGGTGGCCCGCACGGCTCCGCTCCCGTCGGACGTGGTCGACACCGGGATCTCACCGGCGGGCGTGTCGAGGACGATCTCTCCCGGACCCAGCCGCTCGGCCAGGGCGACGGCCAGCGCGACCGTCGCGTGCCCGCAGAACGCCACCTCGGCCAGCGGACTGAAGTAGCGGACCTCGAAACGCCGTCGCTCCACGTCGCGGGCGGTGACGAACGCGGTCTCCGAGTAGCCCACCTCGGCGGCGATCTTCAGCATCGCCGCCTCGTCCAGTGCGGAGGCGTCGAGGACCACTCCGGCCCGGTTGCCGCCGTCCGGGTCGTGGGTGAAGGCCGAGTAGCGAAGGATCTCTGTCGTCATGACGGACACGCTGCCAGCCGGGCACCGATCGTGTCCAACGATCGTTCGTGATCCCTTCCATCGGAAAACCGCATACCCTGAGGGCCGTGGACACCCGACTGCTGACGACCTTCACCGTGCTCGCCCGTACCGGTGGCTTCACCGCCGCCGCCGCCGAACTGCACCTTGCCCAGTCCACGGTCACCGTGCACATCCGCACCCTCGAACGGGACCTCGGCGTACGGCTCTTCGACCGGCTGCCGGCCGGCGCACTGCTCACCGACGCGGGCCGCCGGCTCCTGGAGCGGGCCGAGGAGGTGCTGGACGCGGTGGCGCGGCTGCGGGCCGGGAGCGAGGAGGCCGGTGCCGTGTCCGGGCGGGTCGTGATCGGCAGTCCGGAGTCCCTGTGCGCGAGCCGGCTGCCCGGCCTGGTCGCCGCCCTGCGCGCGAGCCACCCGGAGGTGGACGTCCACCTGTACGCCGCCGGGACCCCGGAGAGCGTGGCGGGGCTGCGCTCCGGACGCCTCGATCTCGCCCTGCTGCTGGAGGAGGAGGCCGAGTTCCCCGACGTGACGTCCGAACCGGTGGGTCGCGAGCCGATGGTCCTCGTGGCCGCTCCCGGACATCCGCTGGCCGGCCGGCCGCGTCCGGCGAGCTGGCCGGAACTGGCGGGGGAGAGCTTCTTCCTGCTGGAAGAGGGCTGCTCCTACAGCGACGCGCTGGCCCGCCGGCTGCTCGAAGTGCCGGACGGCAGTCCGCGGCTGACCAGGTTCGGCAGCGTCGACGCGGCGCGCAACTGCGTCGCCGCCGGGCTGGGACTGGCCCTGCTGCCCCTGACCACGGTGGCCGAGGAGCTGCGGCGGGGACGCCTGGTACGGGTCGACGGCCCCGACTTCCCCGACACACCGGTGCGGCTCGCCCGGCACCGCAGGCGGTGGACGGCGCCGGCCGCGCGGGAGGTCGCGCAGGTGCTGGCACGGCATCTGGGCGACTGAGCGGCCGTCGCGTCCGGCGGCTCTCCGCTCCACGACGTCCGAATCCCCTCCCGGAACATCCGGCCCAGGCAGAACGCGCGTACCACAGTGGTGCGTTCGATCGGCGGGATGTCGGGAAAGTTCGCTCCTCGGTGGGGTCTGCGGCCGGTCCGGCCTGCGTGGTCGACGCGGTGACTAGCATGAGCCGCAAGCCCGCCGGAGTGATCACCACGCACCCGGTGGCACGGCTTCGGCCCGCGGCCGACACACGTCGACCGGCCCTTTTTCCCCGTTCTCAAGGACCCGAGGGACCGCGGAATGCCAGTGTCTGCACCCCCCACCCCGCCCCGGACGCAGAAACCCCGCCGCTCCACCCCAGCCGTCCCCCTGCTCGTGCTGCCGGCCGCCGCCGCGGCCGCGGGTGCCGCCTGGGCGGCCGCTCCCGAGGCCGCCCGGAGCTGGACCGCGACCCTCGCCGTCACGTCCTGGCTGTGCGTCGCCGTGTCCGTCTGCCTCGCCTCCCACCTGGTCGCGCGGGCCCGCAGGACGGCGGCGGCCCGCCGCACGGAGATCGGCGCCCTCAGGTCCCAGCTGACCCAGGAGAACGCCGCACTCGTGCACCTGGTCAACGTCGCGTTGCCGGGCGTCGCGCAGCAGGTGCGCGACGGTACCGGTGCGGACGAGGCCGTCGCCCGCACCGCCCCGTCGGGTCCGCACCTGCGTCAGGTCGTCCAGAGCTTCGCCACTCTCGTGGAGGACGCCGTACGGCAGGCCGCGGACGCCGAGTCGCGGCGGCAGCGGGCGGTGCGGGAGGAACGCCGGGGCACCGCCGAACTGGAGCACCTGACGCACAGCACCCTGCCCGCCGCCGTGGAGAAGCTGCGGGACGGCACCTCGGCGGAGATCGTCCTCGCCGAGCTGGAGTGGCCGCGCGGAGCGCAGGCGCGTGCCTGTGCCGAGCTGTTCGTCCGGGAGCTGGCCCGCAGCGAACGGCGCACCCACGCCGCGCAGGCCGCCTCCGCCAAGTCGCTCAGCCGGGTCCAGGCCAAGGCCGTCAGCATGCTCGCCGACCTGAGGGACATGCAGGATCGTCACGGCGAGGAGGTCCTCGGCGACCTCCTGCGCCTGGACCACAGCACCTCGCAGCTCGGCCTCATCACCGACCGGCTGGCCCTCCTGATGGGCGGGCGCTCCAGCCGGGCCTGGAACAGGCCCATCGTGATGGAGAGCATCCTGCGCGGCGCCGTCGGCCGGATCGCCGCCTACCAGCGGGTCCGGATGCACTGCTCCACCGACGCGGCGATCTCCGGCTACGCCGCCGAGGGCGTCATGCACCTGCTGGCCGAACTCATGGACAACGCCGCCAACTTCTCGCCGCCCATCGACGAGGTCCACGTCTACGTGGAGGAACGTACCGCCGGAATCGTCGTCACCATCGAGGACAGCGGACTGAAGATGGCCGACGCGGCCATGCGCCACGCCGAGCAGGCGGTGTCGGGGCGGACGAACGACCTGGCCTCGCTGCAGGGCACGCGCCTCGGCCTCGCCGTGGTGGGACGGCTGGCCGCCAAGTACGGCGTCTGCGTGAGCTACCGGCCCTCGTCGCGCGGCGGCACGGGCGTCGTCGTCCTGGTGCCGCCCCAGCTGCTCGCCCAGCAGCGGGCCCCGGCGTTCGCCCTGACCGGCCGTACCCTCGGTGGCCGCGCCGCCGCCACCGTTCCCGGGCCCGCACCCGCCGCGGAAGCCCCGCCGCGCGCGCGGCGCGTGCCGGACGTCCGGCCGGCGGAGCGGACCGGCCCGCCCGAACAGGCGGCGCGGCCCGGCCCCGCGGCCGCCACGCCGGGCGGCCTGCCCATGCGCTCCCCGGGCCGCACGATGGCCGAGGCGGAGGCCGAGCGGGAACACCGGGCCCCCCACCGGCCGCCCGCCGACCCGGCGGCGTCGGCCCCCCGCGACGCCGGGGCCAGCTTCGGCGCCTTCCACCGCGGACGCCGGTCCGGGGCGACCGGGGCGCCGGAGGCCGAACGGCCCGCCCCGGGCTGAGCAGCCGGACCGTGCCGCCCGCACCGCACCGGCGCCGCTTCACAGGACGCGCACCGGTGCCCACCCGCCCCACAGCTCGTGTCGCACGTGAGATTGGAGGACCGGGCCGGTGACCGCAGCACCATCGACCACCGCCCCCGCACCCATCATGCAGACCACCGACAACAGCCTCACCTGGCTCCTGCAGAACCTCCTGGACCGCACCCCCGGTACCCGCCACGCCCTCGTCCTCTCCCGGGACGGTCTCAAGCTCTGCTGGACCGAACACCTCATGCTCGACCGGGCCGACCAGCTCGCCGCGATCTGCTCCGGCATCCAGGCACTCGCCCAGGGCGCCTCCGTCGAGTTCGGCAACGGCACCGGCGGCGTACGGCACTCCATGACCGAGTTCCACGGCGGGCTGCTGTTCATCGTGGAGGCGGGGGAGGGCGCCCACCTGGCCGTCGTCGCGGTGGAGGACGCCGACCCCGGCGTCGTCGGCCACCAGATGACCGAGATGGTGGAGCAGATCGGTGAGCACCTGAGGGCCGAGCCGCGCCACGCCGTCCCCGGGAGCGGCGCGTCGTGAGCCGCGGGCCCGTGGACACCGGTCCGCCGGACCGGCTCTACACGGTCACGGGCGGGCGCAGCCGCGCCGACGACTCGTTCGACCTCGTCACCCTGGTCGTCGCCGAGTGCGGGCCGTCGGCCGGCATGCAGTCGGAACACGTCCGCATCCTCGACCTGTGCCGGCACCCCACGGCCGTGGTCGAGATCGCCGCCGAGCTGGCCCTGCCGATCACGGTGGTCCGCATCCTGCTCGGCGACCTGCTCGCCACCGGCACCATCACCGCTCGCCACCCGCGCCTGGGGCGGACCGCCGCGTCCCAGCCCGACACCGCCCTGCTCCAGGAGGTGCTCCATGGACTCCGTAACCTCTGACGCCTCCGGCACGCCCGGCACCCCCGGTCCGACGGCCTTCCGGCCGACCGCCGTCCGGGGCTCCACCGCGTCCCCCGGTCGCAAGCCCCTGACCGACGCCGCGGAGACCGGACTGAAGATCGTCGTCGTGGGCGGCTTCGGAGTCGGCAAGACCACCCTCGTCCGCTCCGTGAGCGAGATCAGGCCGCTGAACACCGAAGAGGTGATGACTCAGGCCGGTCTCGGAGTCGACGACACCGGCTCGGTCACCGCGAAGACGACCACGACCGTGGCCTTCGACTTCGGCCGGATCAGCCTCAACGACCGGGTGGTGCTCTACCTGTTCGGCGCCCCGGGGCAGGAACGCTTCTGGTTCCTGTGGGACCGGCTGTTCGCCGGCACCCTGGGCGCGGTCGTGCTCGTCGACACCCGCCGGATGGACGACTCCTGGTACGCGATAGACCGGCTGGAACACCACCGCACCCCGTTCGTGGTGGCCGTGAACCGCTTCGACGGCGACGCCGCCCGGCACTCCCTGGACGAGATCCGGCTGGCCCTCGCACTGCCCGACCACGTGCCTTTGATCGACTGCGACGCGCGGGTGCGGACGTCGGGCAAGAACGTGCTGGTCACCCTCGTGGACCACCTCTACCAACTGGCCCTGGCCCAGGAGAGCGCATCGTGACCGACCTCGACCCCTCGCCCCGCCCCGTCGCCGCACCGGGCTGCCCCGCGCACCCGGACGCCGTACCGCTGGCCGGACTGGAGTACCAGCAGACGCCGTCGGAGCTGTACCGCGGACTGCGGGGCGAACACGGCGCCGTCGCGCCCGTGCTGCTGGACGGCGGCATCCCCGCCTGGCTGGTCCTCGGCTACCCCGAGGTCAGCTATGTGACCAGCCACGACGAGTTGTTCGCCCGGGACTCGCGGCGCTGGAACCAGTGGGGCGGCATTCCGCCCGACTGGCCCCTGCTGCCCTACGTCGGCCACCAGCCGTCCGTCCTGTTCACCGAGGGCGAGGAACACCGGCGGCGGGCCGGCGTCATCAGCCAGGCACTGTCCGGCATCGACCAGTTCGAGCTGGCCCGGGACTGCGGGCAGCTCGCCGACCGGCTCATCGCGGCCTTCGCCGGCAGCGGCCGGGCCGAGCTGATGAGCGGGTACGCGCACCCCCTGCCGATGATCGCCGCCGTGCGTATGTGCGGGATGCCGCACCACGGCCCCGAGACCCGGGAACTCGTCGAGGACCTGCGCATCTCCCTGGACGCGGCCGAGGGCGACGACCCCGTCGCCGCGTACACGCGGGTGGGCGAGCGCATCCACCGACTGGTCCGCCACAAGCGCGAGAGCCCCGGACCCGACGTCACCTCCCGCATGCTGACCCATCCGGCGGGGCTGACCGACGAGGAGATCGTCCAGGACCTGATCTCCGTCATCGCCGCCGCCCAGCAGCCCACCGCCAACTGGATCGGCAACACGCTGCGCCTGCTGCTCACCGACGAACGCTTCGCGCTCAACGTCTCGGGCGGCCGGCTCAGCGTGGGGGAGGCCCTCAACGAGGTGCTGTGGCTGGACACCCCAACGCAGAACTTCATCGGCCGCTGGGCCGTCAACGACACCCAGCTGGGCGGCCGGCACATCCGGGCCGGCGACTGCCTCGTCCTCGGCCTCGCCGCGGCCAACACCGATCCGCAGCTCTGGCCCGAGGCTCACGTCGGTGCCGAGAACTCCGCGCACCTGTCCTTCAGCAACGGCGAGCACCGGTGCCCCTACCCGGCGCCGCTGCTCGCCGACGTCGTGGCCCGCACCGCGGTCGAGACCCTGCTGGAGCGCCTCCCCGACCTCGTACTCGCCGTCGAACCGGGGGAGTTGACCTGGCGGCCGTCCATCTGGATGCGCGGTCTGACGACCCTGCCCGCTCTCTTCACGCCCGTGGTGGCCTGACCGCCGTGCGCCCGCTCAGGCCGCCGGAGTGAAGCGCACCGGCAGGGACTGCGGGCCCCGGGTGAACACGCCCCGCTCCACCACGTCCGCGCCGTCGGCGATCCGCAGGTCGGGCAGCGCGTCCAGGAGCTGTCCGACGCCGGTCTCGACCTCGGCCTTCGCCAGCAGCGCCCCGACGCAGAAGTGACGGCCGAGCGCGAAGGCGAGATGGTCGGCGGCGGCCGAGAAGGCGGTCGTCGTCGTCAGGTCGTCGCGCATGATGTCGAAGCGGTCCGGGTCGCGGTAGCGGCTCTCGTCCCGGTTGGCCGCGCCTATCAGGCAGGTGACGGTGGCGCCGGCCGGTATCGTGCCGCCGCTGAGCGTCACGTCCGTCGCCGCCTGACGCATGATCATGTGCACCGGCGGGGTGTAGCGGAGCGTCTCGGCGAAGGCCCGCGGGATCAGGCTCCGGTCCGCGCGCACGGCCGCCAACTGCTTCGGGTGCGCCAGCAGGTTGGCGAAGATGCCGGCGATCGCCTTGTCGGTGGTCTCGCCGCCCGCCGTGAGCAGCAGGCTGCAGAACGCCTTGATGTCGTCGTCGCTCATCCGGACCCCGTCCACCTCCGCGGCGCACAGCGTCGACAGCAGGTCGTCGCCCGGCTTCTCGCGGCGCTCCCGGATGACCGGGATCATGTACTCGGCGAACTCGGTCCGGGTGCGCGCACCGGCGGCGGCGACCGCGGGGTCCCCCGACAGGTTGCTCAGGAAGGCGATGACCGACGTGTACCAGCCGTGGAAGCGGTCGTGGTCGGCCTTGTCCAGGCCCAGCATGTCCGCGATGACGTCGACCGGGAACCGGGTCGCGTAGTCGGCGACCAGGTCGGCCCGCCCGGTGTGCCGGAACGCGTCGATCAGCTCACGGGAGTTGCGCTCGATCACCGGCAGGAACCGCTCCTGGAGGTCGGCCCCGCGGAAGGCGGGGGCGACCAGGGCACGCCGGACGGCGTGCTCGCGGCCGCTCAGCTGGAGGATCGTCCTCCCGTGCACCGGCTCGAGCTGCCAGTCGTAGTTCTCGGTCGTGAACTGACCGGCGCGGTCCTTGAAGACGCTCTCCACGTCCTCGTAGCGGGAGACGATCCAGCTCTGCGTGGCCTCGTGCCGGACGAGGGGTGCGCTCTCCCGCATCATCCGGTAGACCGGATACGGGTTCGCCGCGAACTCGGCGGAGAGGATGTCGGGGATCTGCTGCGCGGTGGACATGGGGCTCCTCGTTCGTCAACGGCTCGGCATCATCAGGCTATTGACGACGCGCCGGCTTCGACAGACCGCGCGGCGAGAGGGCCCGGGCGCGGGCCCGCCTCGCCGTCCACCGAGGTACGCGGCCGCGCGGCGCGGCGCCCCGGACGGTGAAGACCGGGGGAAGCGGGTACCGACCCGCCCTGCGGCGGACGCCGAAGGCCCGTACGGGCCACCGGCGTCCGCGTGCTCAGGAGCGGGAGTCGAACTCGCCCTTCACGTGCAGCAGTCCGGAAAGATCGGAGCCGACCGCCAGCTCGCGCGGAGCCGTACCCCGCCGGAACAGCCGGGCGTCGCGCTCGCCGCCGAGCACGGCCCGCTCGCCCTCGACCCGCAGCCAGGAACCCTCGCGCAGCCCCAGCACGGGTACGTCGTTCTCCTCCAGGAACTCCCGCAGCCGCTCCTCGCGCGTCTCGCCCTTGTGCGTGGAGTCGGGGTCCGGGTCGAGGTAGTGCGGATTGATCTGGAAGGGGACCAGGCCCAGCGTCTCGAAGGACGGCGGCTCGACGATCGGCATGTCGTTGGTGGTGCGCAGCGAGGGCGCCGCCATGTTGGTCCCGGCGCTGGCCCCCATGTAGGGCAGCCCGCCGTTCACCGCGTGGACCAGCGCCTCCCGCAGCCCCGTGCGGTACAGCGCGGAGAGCAGCCGGAAGGAGTTGCCGCCGCCGACGAACACGGCGTCCGCCTCGCCGAGCCGGGCGAGCGGGTCGCCGCCCTCGTGCACACCCCGCACGTCGATCCCGGCGTCACCGAGTGCGCCGCGGACCCGGGCGGTGTAGGCGTCGTGGTCGGCCAGCGCGTAGGGGACGAAGGCCAGCCGTGCTCCGGTGGGCAGGAAGCCGGTCACGGTGTCGAGAGCGTGTTCCAGGTAGCCGCGGCCGTGCTGGGTGGAGTTGGACAGGAGCAGGAGGTTCACGGGGTCGGTCCTCACAGACGGGTGGTTCGGTGGGTCAGGCGGTCGGTGCGGATCGGGGTGAGCGCGGACGCCGGTGGTGCTGGGGCGGGTGCGTCAGGCGCTGTTCCAGCAGCCGGACGGCGCGGGTCAGCGCCTCAAGCCGGTCCTCGGGCCCCTCGGGGAAGCGCTCCTTGGCGGCGCCGAGACTGAGGCTGCCGTAAGGCTCCGAGCCGAGGAAGACCGGCATCGCGACCGTGCCGATGCCGGCGTCGTACTCGCCGACCGTCCACGCGTAGCCCTGCGCGCGGACGGTGCGGAACTCGCGCTCCAGCTGGTCCGGGTCGGTGACCGTGCGCTCGGTGAAGCGCGCCATGGGGCGCCCGCGGAAGAGCCGGTGACGCTGGTCGTCGGGCAGGAAGGCGTAGAACGACTTGCTGGTGGCGCCCGCGTGCGCCGGGTACAGCTCTCCGACCAGCGGGTAGTAGCGCAGCGGCCCCTCCTCGCCCTCGACGGCGGCGACGCAGCGCATGTGGAAGCTGTCGGGCAGGCAGAAGAGCACCGTGTCGCCGGTCGCCGCCCGCAGTTCTTGCAGCACCGGTTCCGCGAGCAGCTCCAGGGAGCCCGACCGCTCCCACAGCCGGCCCAGGCGCAGGGCGGCCGGGCCGATCCGGTAGCGGCGGGTCGCCGGGTCGGAGACCAGGAAACCGCGGCCCGCGAGGGTGGACAGCAGGCGCTGGGCGACCGAGGTGTCCCAGCCGAACTCGGCGGCGATCTCGGTGACGCCCCAGTCCGGACGGGTGCGCTCGAACGCCAGCAGCACCAGCAGCGCGCGGTCGACGGTCTGCAGCGCCCCGGCGGGGGTCCTGCGGTCCACGGGCTGGACGGCGCGTCCGGCCATGGCGGCTCCTCTCCGTCGGATCTCATCATGCAGACCCGTATTGCAGATAACGGGAAACAGTTGCGGACAACGCTAATCGATCCCGAACCTGCTGTCAGCACCGCCCCGGTGCGGATCAGGAGAACTGCCCCATGTTGAAGTACGTCCTGGACCTCGTGGATCTGCTCGACGATCCCGACGTCGACGGCAAGCGCGTCGCCGCCCACCTGGACTCCGTGGCGGGTCCCGAGGGCTCCGGCGCCGAGGTCACCACCGTCACCGGTGAGCGCGGCTCGACGGACTTCGTGCTCGTGCGGATACCGGGCCGGGCCGGCCGCACCGGCGGCGGCCGCGCACGGACGCTCGGCGTGGTGGGGCGCCTCGGCGGCGTCGGGGCACGCCCGGAGGCGGTCGGTCTGGTCTCCGACGCCGACGGCGCCGTCGCGGCCCTCGCCACCGCGGCCAAGCTGCTCGACATGCGCCGCCGGGGCGACGTGCTCGACGGCGACGTGATCGTCGCCACCCACATCTGCCCGAACGCCCCGACCGCGCCGCACGACCCGGTGCCCTTCATGGACTCGCCCGTCGACATCGCGACCATGAACCGGCACGAGGTCACCGGCGAGATGGAGGCGGTGCTCTCCGTCGACACCACCAAGGGCAACCGGATCATCAACCACAAGGGCCTCGCCCTGTCGCCCACCGTCAAGGAGGGCTGGGTGCTCAAGGTGAGCGAGCGCCTCGGCGAGCTGCTGGCCGTGGTGACCGGTGAGCCCTTGGTCACGTACCCGGTGACCACCCAGGACATCACCCCGTACGGTAACGGTGTACACCACATCAATTCGATCCTGCAGCCGGCCACGGCGACGGCCGCACCGGTGGTCGGTCTCGCGATCACCTCCGCGGCGGCGGTGCCCGGCTGTCAGACGGGCGCGAGCCACGAGACCGACATCGCGGCCGCCGCCCGGTTCGCCGTCGAGACCGCGAAGGCCTACGGCGGCGGGCAGCTCGACTTCCACGACGACCAGGAGTTCCACGCCCTCGTGTCCCGCTACGGCCCGCTGACCCGGCTGCAGACCCTCGGCCGCGAACCCGAAGGGTCGTGATCATGACCACGCACGAGAACCCCGCCGGGGAGACGGCCGCCCGGGAAGCCACCGGTGCCGTGGGCAGCGACGACTACGCCCTCTCCCGCGTCCCCCGTGACAAGCGGCTCGGCTTCTGGACCATGCTGCTCCAGTGGCTCGCGCAGTCGGGCTCCATCTCGCAGTTCACCCTCGGCGCCACCATCGGCGTCGGCATGACCTTCGGCGACGCCTTCCTCGCGTTCACCCTCGGCGCGGTGATCCTCGAAGTCGTGATCTTCGCGATCGGTCTCGCGGGCATGCGCGAAGGGCTGGCGACACCCCTGCTCACCCGCTGGGCCGGCTTCGGCCGCAACGGGTCCGCGCTGGTCAGCCTGGTGATCTCGGTCAGCCTCGTCGGCTGGTTCGGCGTACAGAACACGATCTTCGGCGACAGCGTGTCCGCGCTCGTCGGCGGTCCCTCCTGGCTCTGGTGCACGGTCGCCGGCGTCGCCATCACCGTGCTCGTGATCTTCGGCTTCCGGTACATGGCCGTCTTCGCGAAGATCGTCACGCCGCTGTTCTTCGCCATGGTCGCCTGGTCGGTCACCGACGCGCTGAGCGACCACTCCTTCTCCGAGCTGATCCACTCCCCGGCGCCCGGCGAGTCCATCCCGCTCGCCGTCGCCGCGACCGCCATCGCGGGCGGCTTCATGACCGGCGCGATCGTCTCCCCGGAGATGACCCGCTACAACCGCAAGGGCAGCCACGTCTTCCTGCAGAGCGCCTCGTCGATGATCCTCTCCGAGTACATCGTCGGCCTGACCGGCGTCCTGCTCGGCCACATGGTCGGCAGCGGCCAGGTCTCCCAGATCGTGCTCTCCACCTCCGGCGTCTTCGGCGTGCTCGTCGTCCTGATGTCCACCGCGAAGATCAACGACTGGAACCTGTACGGCTCCTCGCTCGGCGTCGTCAACTTCTTCCAGGTCGTCTTCGGCAAGCGCGTGCACCGCGGGGCGGTCACCATCGTCCTCGGCATCGCGGGCACCGTCCTGTCCGCCGTCGGCATCATGACCCACTTCACCGACTTCCTGTCCGTGCTGGGCGTCGCCATCCCGCCGGTCGGCGGCATCATCGTCGCCGAGTACTGGGTGGTGCGCCGGATGCGGGCACCCCTGGACGCCACCCGCGAGGCCGGGACCCTGCCCGCCACCTCGCCGACCTGGGTGCCGATGTCCCTGGTGATCTGGGCGGCCGCCTTCTGCGTCGGCAAGTTCTACGACGGCGGCATCCCCGCCCTGAACTCCCTGCTGACCGCCTTCGTCCTCTACTGCGTCCTCGGCCTCGCCGGAGGGATCAGGGCCTACGGCACCACGGCCCTGGACGACGACACCACCGAACCCACCCCGGCCGCCGCCTCCGGCACGGCCACCGTAGGAGCACCGTGAGCACCACCGCACCCGGCCCCGTTCCGGCCGTTTTGGCCTCCGAAGAGGCGCAGCGGGAAGTCGTCGACCTGTGCGCGGAGCTGATCCGCTTCGACACCTCCAACCCCACCAGCGACGAGCGGGCCTGCGCCGACTGGGTCGTGGCCCGGCTCGCCGAGGCGGGGATCACCTCCGAACTGGTGGAGAGCGCCCCGGGCCGTGCCAACGTCGTCGCCCGCATCCCCGGCGCCGACCCGGCGCGCGGCGCGCTGCTGGTCCACGGCCACCTCGACGTCGTACCGGCCGACCCGGCGGAGTGGCGGGTGCCGCCGTTCTCCGGGGAGATCCGGGACGGCTACCTGTGGGGCCGCGGCGCGATCGACATGAAGGACACGGTGGCCGTGATGCTGGCCACCGCCCGACACTTCGCCCGTACCGGCACCCGGCCCGCCCGCGAGATCGTCCTCGCCTTCCTCGCCGACGAGGAGGCGGGCGGCAAGTACGGCGCCCACTGGCTGGTCGAGCACCGGCCCGACCTGTTCGCCGGCGTCACCGAGGCGATCGGCGAGGGCGGCGGTTTCAGCTACGCGCTCGACGACACCCGGCGCCTCTACCCGATCGAGAACGCCCAGCGCGGCATGGCCTGGATGGAGCTCACGGCCGAAGGGCGCGCCGGACACGGCTCCTCCCCGAACGACGAGAACGCCGTCACCGACCTCGCCGAGTCCCTCACCCGCATCGGCCGGCACACCTTCCCCGTCCGGCTGATCGAGCCGGTACGCGCCCTGCTCACCGAGGCCGCCCGCCTCAAGGGGACCGACCTGGACCTCGACGCCGAGGACCTGGACGCCGAACTGGCCAAGCTCGGGCACGTGGCCGACTTCATGCAGGTCGTGCTGCGCAACTCGGCCAACCCCACCATGTTCACGGCCGGCTACCAGACCAACGTCATCCCGGGCCGGGCCACCGCCCGCGTCGACGGCCGCTTCCTGCCGGGCCACGAGCAGGAGCTGATCGACACGATCGACGCCCTGCTCCTGCCCTCGGTCTCCCGCGAGTGGGTCAACCACGACATCGCCATGGAGACCGCCTTCGACGGCCCGCTCGTCGACGCCATGTGCGCCGCCGTACGCGCCGAGGACCCGGACGGCCACCCGGTGCCGTACTGCAACCCGGGCGGCACCGACGCCAAGGCCTTCACGAAACTCGACATCCGCTGCTTCGGTTTCAAGGGGCTCAAGCTGCCGCACGACCTCGACTACGGCCGGCTCTTCCACGGCGTCGACGAACGGGTGCCGCTGGAGGGGCTGCGCTTCGGGGTGCGGGTGATGACCCGGCTGTGGCGGGAGTGCTGACCGGCACGCCCGTCGGGAATGCGGCCGACGCCGTCGGCGTTGTACCGCGCGACTGACATGCGCGGGACAGAATCGCAGCCCGCGCCGCGGTCGGAAGGAGCACCATGGCACGCAGCACCGCACGCCCGGTCGTCAAGCTGAAGTCGACGGCGGGGACCGGCGTCACCTACGTCACCCGCAAGAACCGCCTCAACGACCCCGACCGGCTCGTCCTGCGCAAGTACGACCCGGTGGCGGGGGAGCACGTGCCGTTCCGCGAGGAACGCTGAACGGCGCCCAGGAGCCGGAGGAGGCAGTCATGAAGGTCCGCAACTCCCTGCGCGCCCTCAAGGCCAGGCCCGGCGCCCAGGTGGTGCGCCGCCGGGGCGTCACCTACGTGATCAACAAGAAGGACCCGCGCTTCAAGGCCCGCCAGGGCTGACACGCGTCCGCACGGCCCGGCCCCGCGATCCGCGCGGGGCCGGGCCGTGGCGTGTGTGCGGGCACCCCGGGACCGCCGGTGGCGACCGGCCGTGCGGCGTCGTGCGACCCGTGGCTCGGTGTACCCGACCCGACCCGACCCGACCCGACCCGACCCGCGCCGCACGGCACCACCGACCCTCCTGACACACTGCTGAGCGCGCCCTTGCCCACCTCAGGAGGACTTCGTCATGACCGAGCGGCCACCGGCCCGCGTCGCCGGGTACGAGCGCCGGTTCAACGCGCTCTTCGCGGAGTACTTCGACTCCCTGGCCGCGACGCTGGACAAGCCGTCCTTCAGCCGCTTCACCCCGGACTGCGTCGAGCTGCTGCGCGACCTGTCGCTGCGCGGCGGCAAGCGGATGCGGGTCGTGCTGCTGCACGAGGCGGCCCGGCTGGTGACCGACGAGCCGGTCGCGGGGCTGGACGCCGCCGCGCTGAGCATCGAACTGCTGCAGACCCACGGCCTGGTGCACGACGACCTCATCGACGACAGCGCCACCCGCAGGGGCGGGCCCACCACGTACTACGCCTACCGGGAGAAGTTCCCACGGCACCCCCGGGCCGCGCTCGCCCTCACCGTGCTCGCGGGCGACCTCGCGCTCGCCCTGAGCCTGCGCGTGCTCCTGGAGGCCGGGCTCCCCGTCGAGGTGCGGCAGGCCATGGTCGAGGTGCAGACCCGGGCCGCGACCGACACGTTCGTGGGACAGATCGCCGACCTGGAACGGGACTTCGGCGCCACCGTCCCGGACGAGGACGTCCTGCACGCCGTCGCCGACCACAAGTCGGCCCGGTACTCGGTCCTCGCCCCGCTGCGTCTCGGCCTCCTGGCCGCGGGGGCACAACCGGCCGACCACGAACCGGGCTTGAGCGAGTACGCCCGCCTGCTCGGCATCTGCGGGCAGATGCGTGACGACTACCTGGACCTCTTCGGCGACGCGGAGACGATGGGGAAGCCGACCGGAACCGACATCCGCGAAGGCCGGCATACGTACACCGTCGCCCGTCTCCTGTCCGCCGCGAGCGGATCCGAGCTGACCCTCGTCCACCGTGCCCTGGGCGACCCCGCCTGCACGCCGGAGACCATCGCCGCCGTCCGCGCGATCGGCGAGCGCGCCGGAGTTGCCGAGCGGATGCGCGCCGACATGCGGCGGTACGCGCAGCAGGCCCGCCTGGTGGCGGCGGGCTGGCGCCCGCGGTGGCGCGAGGACGCCGTCGCCTTCTTCGAGCGGCTTCCGCGGTGGAGCGTCGAGCGGGCCGCCTGACACCTGTTCCCCACGTCCCCCGAAGGAGTATTCGGGATCTTTCGCCCCCGGAGCCCGGTCATGATCGGACACCGGGGGCGCCGTCGACCGGACGCGCCTCCGACCACGTGATCCCCTGGGGAGAAGCATGACGCAGGCGAGACGACAGGGACCGGGCGGGGAAGAGCGGGCCGTGCTGCTGGTCGCCGGGCTGGCCGACCTGGCGGTGGGCGCGATCGGCTCGGCGGTGGGCGGACTGCGCGGGCTCCTCGGCCGCTCGGACACCGCCGACCTCGTGCGGGAGGCGGAGGAGGACCTCCGGGCCCGGGGCAGACTCGCCCTGGACCGCTGCACGCACGTACCACCCGCCCACCTGGAGGTCCTCGCCCGGCAGGTTTCGGCGCGCCGGGCGGCCGACGACGGCGATGTCTGACCGCTGGGACCCGGCCGGCTTCCGGGCCCGCATCGACGGTGTCCTGCGGGACTTCCTGGCCGAGGAGGCCGGCCGGCTCGTGGCGGTCGACGAAGCCCTGGCCCCCGTGGCCGAGCAGGTGCGCGGCGCCGCAAGACACGGCAAACGGCTGCGTGCCGCCTTCTGCTACTGGGGCTGGCGGGCGGCCGGACAACCCGACAGCGACGCGCTGGTGCGCGCGGCCGCCTCCATGGAGCTGGTGCACGCCGCGGCGATCGTCCACGACGACCTCATCGACGACAGCCCCCTGCGCCACGGCCTGCCCACCGCCCACGTGGCCCTGGAAGCCGTACTCGCGCGGGACGGCCGACCCGGCGCCCGGACGGCGGCACGCTCCCTGGCCATGCTGGTGGGCGATCAGCTGATGGCCCTCGCCGGCCGCCTGTTCACCACCAGCGGCCTGCCGGCCGCCTATCTCGCCCGCGCCCGCGACCTGTGGGCCGCGCTCGCCCGTGAGCTCGTCGCCGGCGCGTGCCTGGAGATCCTGCACACCGGCCGTTCGCCGGACACCGACACCTCCCTGAAGGTCGTCCGCTACAAGACCGCCAAGTACACCGTCGAGCACCCCCTGCTCATCGGCGGCCTGCTCGCCGGCGCCGCACCCGCGCTGCGGGACGCCTACCGGGCCTACGGACTGCCGCTCGGCGAGGCCTTCCAGCTGCGCGACGACCTGCTCGGACTGTTCGGGGACGAGGAACGCACCGGGAAGGCGGGCCTGGACGACCTGCGCGCCCACCGGCCCACCGCACTGCTGGCCGAGACCTGGAAGGCGGCCGACACCGGACAACGGGCCTGGCTCCACGGCGTCCTGGGCCGGGACGACCTGGACGCCACCCACCTGCGCGACGTGCGCCGGCTCATGGTCGAACTGAAGGCACCGCAACGGGTCGAGGAGATGATCGCCGCCCGCGTGGAGCGGGCCACCCGCGCCCTGGACGCCGCCGGGGCGCCGCCGCACGCACGCCGGGCGCTGCACGCACTCGCCCTCCTGGCCACCGACCGCCTGCACTGACGAGGAGAACGGGATGAACCCCACCGAGAAGTCGATGGACGCCCTGCGCCGCGACGGTGACGAACTGGCCGACGCGGTCGTCGCCACCCTGTTCGAGCGCGGCGAGGTCGGCACCTTCAACTCCCTGATGCGCTACGTCTCCACCACGGGCCAGGAACTCCCGGCCGGCCTCCCCGGCGTCGCCCGCGAGTACCTGCGGGTGACCGGCACCCCGCCGGACTGGGTGGACTGGGACGAGATGGAGAGGGCCCGGCTCTTCTTCATCGACAACAACGTGCACATCTCCACCGCGCTGTCGTTCGCGTCCATGCCCGCCTGTTACGTCGTCCCGAACGTCGCCCGGCTGCTGTCGGCCACCCACGGCCTGAACTACCCCTCCAAGCGCATGGCGGAGACCGGCCAGTTCACCGTCTACCTGATGCGGCCCGACGCCTTCGAGGCCGGCGGGCGCTTCCTTCCGGCCGCTCAGAAGGTACGCCTCCTGCACGCCGCCATCCGCCATCACCTGAAGCGGGAGGACCGCTGGGACACCGAAGCGCTCGGCGTGCCGATCTGCCAGGAGGACATGATCGGCGGACAGATGTTCTTCTCCCTGCTCGTCCTGGACAGCCTGCACCGGCTCGGCGTCCACCTGACCACCGAGGGCGCGGAGGCCTACTACTACGCCTGGCGCGTCGTCGGCGCCATCCTGGGCGTCGACCAGGAGGCCGTCCCCAGGACGCTCGACGAGGCACGCCGCTTCCTCGACCTGTACATGCTCCGCCACATGGGCCCCTCCGAGGAGGGCGCCCACCTGACCCGGCAACTGATCGACCTGTACGAGGAAGTGGTCCCCGGCACCCTGTTCGACCCGGTCGTCTCCGCGCTGATCCGCTACCTCGTGGGCGACACCTGCGCCGACTGGCTGAAGGTGCCCCGCACCGCCTGGGACACCCTGGTCAAGGCCGCCCCGCACCTCCTGGGCGTCCTGGAGACGATCGAGGACCGCTCACCGCTGGGCGCGTGGGCCCTGGACCGGATCGGCCACCTCACCACGGCCCTCGAACTCTCCTCCCTCACCCGCGGACGCGTCATGCACTACGCGATCCCCGAGCAGTTGAGGAAGGAGTACGGCGTCTCCGGCGCCGCGGCCCGTACCGGTCGCTGGACCCCGCCGCCCGCGACCGTCTCCTGAGCCGCACGCACCTCCCCCTGGCGACGGCCGACTGTCAGTGGCACCTCCTACGGTGTGATCAGTGGAACCCGCGGAACACGCCGCGGGCCCGGCCGGGGAGAGGTCTGCCATGTCGAGGACGTACCTGGAGCTGTCGCAGGACGACGGGAGCGCGCACAAGTTCTACGAAGTCACCGTCCAGGGACAGGTCGTGTCGGTGCGCTACGGACGGATCGGCGCCGCCGGACAGACCCAGACGTCCACCTTCGCCACCGACCGCAAGGCCGAGGCCGCGGCGGCCAAGAAGATAGGCGAGAAGCTGCGCAAGGGGTACGCGCCGGCCGTGCAGGGGCAGCGCGCACCCCGCGCGGTCACCCGCCGGCAGGTGACCTCCGCACCCTCCACGGCCCGCGCGGTCGCACCGGTCCTGTGGCGCTTCCGCACCGGCTCGGCAGCGTTCGGCATCCACATCGACGAGGACAAGTGCTGGGTGGGCAACCAGGCGGGCGACGTCTACACCCTCGCGCACGGCGGCGAGGTCCTCGCCCGCTACCAGCTGCCGGACGGCGTCAAGTGCCTGGTCGCCGACGACTTCTGGATCTACGCGGGCTGCGACGACGGCCGGGTCTACGACCTGTCCTCCAAACTGCCGTTCGCCGCCTACGACATAGCCTCCGACGTGGACATCTTCTGGCTCGACATCCACGAGGGAGTGCTGAACGTCGCGGACCGCGCCGGACGGCTCACCGTCATCGACCACGAGGACGAGCACCAGTGGGCGCGCGGCGGGCGCGGCGAGCACGCCTGGATGGTGCGCGCCGACGACCGCGCGGTCTACCACGGGCACACCCGCGGAGTGACCGCCCACACCCCGGACGGCAGCGCCGAGTTGTGGCACACGCCCACCAGCGGGGCCGTGCTCTTCGGCTGGCAGGAGGACGACGCGGTCTACGCGGGCACCGCGCGGCACACGGTCCAGCGGCTGTCCAAGGCCACCGGTGCCGTCGAGGCGACGTACCACTGCGACAGCCCCGTCTACTCGTGCGCCACCTCGCCGGGTGGCCGCTTCGTCTTCGCCGGCGACTCCGCGTCGTCCGTCTACTGCTTCGACCGGGACGGCACCCGGCTGTGGAAGCTCGGCACGGGCGGCGGCTCCGCCCTGTCCATGCAGTACCGCGACGAGCGGCTCTTCCTCGTCACCACCGACGGCTCCCTGGTGTGCGTGGACGCGAGCGAGACGGCGGTCACGGCCGCACAGCGGGGTTCGGTGCCCGTCGCCCGCGACGTCAAGCTCGCCGCCACCCTGCCGACGTACGCGCCCGCCACCGCCGCGGCCGCCGTGGCGACCGTGAGCGCGGCGCCCGCGGGCTCGGTGGTGGTCGAGTGCGTCCAGGAGCACGGCCGTACCCGGATCCACGTGATCTCCGAAGGGTACGACCACTCGTGGAACGTCCAGTTCCCGAGGGCGATCCGGGAGCCGGGCGCGCGGTACGTGGTCGACGCGCTGCACGCCGCGTCGGGCGGCTTCTACCGGGTGCGCGGCGACATCAGGCGCCTCCGGTGAGAAGGCGCCGCGTCAGGCGATCGAGGCCGCGATGACGGCCGAGACCGCGATGTTGCAGGACGCCGTCACCCACACGGCCGGGTGCGGCTCCTGCTCCACCAGCGTCGCGCCGAGCCGCCCCGGGGTGAGCAGGTCGACGACCAGGAAGGCCACGGCCATCATCACGAGCCCCAGCACCCCGAACACGGCCGTGGACACCAGGCCCTTGCCGAAGTCGTCGTACGTCGTCCATATGGAGGTGAAGACGATGCCGCCGATGCCGAGCAGCGCCGAGCTGAGCACCAGGGCGGCGTTGCGGTTGCGCTGTTCCCAGATCTGCCGGCCGAGCTTCCCCGGCGTCAGCACGTCCACCAGGACGATGCCGAGGACCAGGAGGACCAGCCCCAGGCCGCCGTAGGCGGCGGCCCGGCCGAGTCCGTTGACGATGTCGCTCATGGCGGTGCCGGCTCCGTAGCGTGAGGATCACGAGTGATCGCGGTCAAGGCGCTGCAAAATGTAGCGCACCCGCCGTCCCGCTCAAGAGCCGGTCCGCAGCGCGCGGTTGCGGCGCACGGAGGACCAGAAGGACGCGCCGATCAGGACGACGCCGACCAGGCCGGTGATGATCTCGTTGATCTCGTACTGGATGGTGACCAGCAGGATCACCGACAGGGCGCCGATGGCGTAGTGGGCGCCGTGCTCCAGGTAGACGTAGTCGTCGAGGGTGCCCTGGCGGACCAGGTAGACCGTGAGCGAACGGACGTACATGGCGCCGATGCCGAGGCCGAGGGCCATCAGGACGATGTCGTTGGTGATGGCGAAGGCGCCGATGACACCGTCGAAGGAGAACGACGCGTCCAGGACCTCCAGGTAGAGGAACATGAAGAACGCGGCCTTGCCCGCCAGCTTGACGGGGGAGCCGGACCTCCCCGACCGTTCCGCCTCCTCCTCCGCCTCCTGTTCGCGTTCCTCCTCGTCCTCGAGCCGCTGCTCGAAGAAGCCGGAGAGACCGCCCACGACCATGTAGGTGATCAGGCCGGCGATCCCCGCGAGCAGGACGGTCTCCGCCTTGTCGGCGTGCGTGCCGCCGTGCTGGTGGGCATGGGCGCCGAACACGGTCGCGGAGACCAGCAGCGCGATCAGGGCGATGCAGACCGACAGCATGTCCACCCGGCCCAGCTTGGCCAGCGGACGCTCCAGCCGGCCCAGCCACTTGATCTCCCGGTCCTCGAACACGAAGTCGAGGAAGATCATCATCAGGAACATGCCGCCGAAGGCGGCGATCGACGGATGGGCGTCCGTCACCAGCTCCTGATAGCGGTCCTTGTCGGTGAGCGCCAGGTGCACCGCGTTCCAGGGACTCAGCCGGGCACTGATCGCCACGATCACCACCGGGAAGACCAGCCGCATCCCGAAGACCGCGATCACGATGCCGACGGTGAGGAAGATCCTCTGCCAGAAGGCGTTCATCTTCTTCAGGATCCCGGCGTTGATCACCGCGTTGTCGAAGGACAGCGAGATCTCCAGGACGGACAGGATCGCCACGATGCCGAGCGCGGTCCAGCCGTCGTAGAGCACGCCCGCGGCCAGGCCCAGGGCGGTGACGACGAAGGCCCAGCGGAACGTCTTCAAAAGCACCGGCTACTCATTCCTGTCGTCGCGCTGTACGGGTCGGCCTCCCCTGCCAGTGCCCACCACGCACGTTGTCTACCACGTCGACCCGGAGCCACCCGGGCAGGCGTTCCGCACGACGCCCGGAGCGGCAACACAAGACTGGAATCCCTCGTTTCCTTGAGTGGTTCGTGCGCGAGGGAGTAGGTTCGCCGCCATGACGGCAACCCGGAACCCCCGGAACCCGGCCACCGCCGAGGAGCTGCGCCGGGCGGGACTGCGGGTGACCGCCGCCCGCGTCGCGCTGCTCGAGACCGTCCGGGAGGGCGACCACCTCGATGCCGAGGCACTCACCCTCGGGGTGCGCCGACGCGTCGGGCACGTCTCCCTCCAGGCCGTGTACGACGCCCTGCACGCCCTCACCGCGGCCCGTCTCGTGCGCCGTATCGAACCGCCCGGCAGCCCGGCGCGGTTCGAGGGACGGGTGGGGGACAACCACCACCACGTCCTGTGCCGGTCGTGCGGTGCCCTCGCCGACGTCGACTGCGCCGTCGGCGACGCGCCCTGTCTGACCGCCTCCGACGACCACGGCTTCGTGATAGACGAGGCCGAGGTCATCTACCGGGGCCTGTGCCCCGACTGCTCCACCCCCGGCAGTTCCCCAGCACTTTGATCCGCCCCGTTCGGAAGGATTCCCATGTCCGAGAACCACGACGCCATCGTGACCGACGCGAAGGCCGAGGAGACGGGTGGTTGCCCGGTCGCCCACGGACGCGCCCCGCACCCCACGCAGGGTGGCGGGAACCGCCAGTGGTGGCCGGAGCGGCTCAACCTGAAGATCCTCGCCAAGAACCCGGCGGTCGCCAACCCGCTGGGTGAGGGGTTCGACTACGCCGAGGCCTTCAACGCCCTCGACCTGGCGGCCGTGAAGCAGGACATCGCCGAGGTGCTGACCACCTCGCAGGACTGGTGGCCCGCCGACTTCGGCAACTACGGCCCGCTGATGATCCGGATGGCCTGGCACAGCGCCGGCACCTACCGCATCAGCGACGGCCGCGGCGGCGCGGGCGCCGGCCAGCAGCGCTTCGCCCCGCTCAACAGCTGGCCGGACAACGGCAACCTGGACAAGGCCCGCCGCCTGCTGTGGCCGGTCAAGAAGAAGTACGGCCAGAACCTGTCCTGGGCCGACCTCCTGGTCCTCACCGGGAACGTCGCGCTGGAGACGATGGGCTTCGAGACCTTCGGCTTCGCCGGCGGCCGCGCCGACGTCTGGGAGGCCGAGGAGGACGTCTACTGGGGCCCCGAGACCACCTGGCTCGACGACCGTCGCTACACCGGGGACCGCGAGCTGGAGAACCCGCTCGGCGCCGTACAGATGGGTCTGATCTACGTCAACCCGGAGGGCCCGAACGGCAACCCGGACCCGATCGCCGCCGCCCGCGACATCCGTGAGACGTTCCGCCGCATGGCGATGAACGACGAGGAGACCGTCGCGCTGATCGCCGGCGGGCACACCTTCGGCAAGACCCACGGCGCCGGCCCGGCCGACGCCGTCGGCGACGACCCCGAGGCCGCCGCCATGGAGCAGCAGGGCCTGGGCTGGAGGAGCACCCACGGCACGGGCAAGGGCGGCGACGCCATCACCTCCGGCCTTGAGGTCACCTGGACCAGCACGCCGACCCAGTGGGGCAACGGGTTCTTCAAGAACCTCTTCGAGTTCGAGTACGAGCTGGAGCAGAGCCCGGCCGGCGCCAACCAGTGGGTGGCCAAGGACGCACCGGAGATCATCCCCGACGCGCACGACCCGTCGAAGAAGCACCGCCCGCGGATGCTCACCACCGACCTGTCGCTGCGGCTCGACCCCGTCTACGGGCCGATCTCCCGCCGCTTCTACGAGAACCCGCAGGAGTTCGCGGACGCCTTCGCCCGCGCCTGGTTCAAGCTGACCCACCGCGACATGGGCCCGAAGTCCCTCTACCTCGGCCCGGAGGTGCCCGAGGAGACCCTGCTCTGGCAGGACCCGCTGCCCGAGCCCGAGGGCGAGACCATCGACGCCGAGGACGTCGCGACCCTCAAGACCAAGCTCCTCGAGTCCGGCCTGTCCGTGGCGCAGCTGGTGACTACCGCGTGGGCCTCGGCGTCCACCTTCCGCGGCAGCGACAAGCGCGGCGGTGCCAACGGCGCCCGCATCCGCCTCGAGCCGCAGCGCGGCTGGGAGGTCAACGAGCCCGACGAGCTGGCCCGGGTCCTGCGGGTCCTCGAAGGCGTCCAGCAGGAGTTCAACTCCGGCTCGGGCGCGAAGAAGGTCTCCCTGGCCGACCTGATCGTCCTCGGCGGCTCCGCGGCCGTCGAGAAGGCCGCCAAGGAGGCCGGCTTCCAGGTGGAGGTGCCGTTCACCGCGGGCCGCGTCGACGCGACGGAGGAGCACACCGACGCCGAGTCCTTCGAGGCGCTGGAGCCGGCCGCCGACGGGTTCCGCAACTACCTCGGCAAGGGCAACCGGCTGCCGGCCGAGTTCCTGCTCCTCGACCGCGCCAACCTGCTCACCCTGAGCGCGCCCGAGATGACCGTCCTGGTCGGCGGCCTGCGCGTCCTGGGCGCCGGGCACCAGCAGTCCCAGCTCGGTGTCCTCACCCGGACGCCCGGCTCGCTGACCAACGACTTCTTCGTCAACCTGCTCGACCTGGGCACCACGTGGAAGTCGACGTCCGAGGACCAGACCACGTTCGAGGGCCGCGACGCCGCCACCGGCGAGGTCAAGTGGGCGGGCAGCCGCGCCGACCTGGTCTTCGGCTCGAACTCCGAACTGCGGGCGCTCGCCGAGGTCTACGCGAGCGACGACGCCAAGGAGAAGTTCGTGCAGGACTTCGTCGCCGCCTGGGTCAAGGTCATGAACCTCGACCGCTTCGACCTGGCCTGATCCGACCCTTCCCCGGGGACCTTCCCCGGGGCCGGGGGGGGGGGGGGGGGGGGGGGGGGGGGGGGGGGGGGCGGCGGGGGGCGGGGGGGGGGGGGGGGGGGGGGGGGGGGGGGGCCGGCGGGGGGGGCCGGGGCCGCGGCGCGGGGGGGGGCGGGCGCGGG
>NZ_JBITFE010000001.1:687909-1268047 GCF_044455745.1 Streptomyces sp. NPDC051136
CCGCCCCCCGCGCCCCCCCCCGCGGCGCCCCCCCCCCCCCCCCCCCCCCGCCCCGCGCCCCGCCCCCCCCCCCCCCCCCCCCCCCCCCCCCCCCCCCCCCCCGGGGGCGGGCCGGTCCGCCTCTCCGACTGCGGCGACACCCGTCGTCCCGGCAGCGCACCCCCTCGCCGAACGGGCCGTTGTCAGTGGCGGATGGGAGGCTGCCCGCATGGATGAGGTGGAGTTCATGCGCGGCAGGGTCTACGGCGCCGACCACGACAATCCGGGGCCGCGTGCCGGACGGGTCTACGCGCACCTGGTGGGCGGCCCTCTGGACGGACTGCTGCTGGACGTCACGGACCTCACGGAACAGGGGCACGAGCGCGGGGTGACCCTCGCGACGGAGATAGGCCGCTACGGTCCGGGCGGCCGGGCCTCCTACACCCCGAGGCCGGGCGACGACCGCCGTTTCGACTGGCGGGGCGACGTGCCCTGATCCGGCGCCGCCCCGGTCTGAGCGGCCAGCGCCGCCAGCAGCCAGTCGTGCGCGGTCCCCGGAGTCGGCTCCGGCCGTTCGCCCGGCGCGGTGTGCACCTCGGCCACCAGCTCCCAGTAGCGGTCCAGCCGCGGGTCGGCCGCGAGCTGCCCGGCCAGCCGGCGGCGGAAGCCGGAGGTGTCCCGCACCTCGTACGCGTTCGTGTACGCGGCGACGAACCCGTCCAGCGCCTCACCCGCATGCGGCGCCCGGCCCCGGCGCAGATGCACCCCGGCCAGCTCGTACGCCTCCGCGAGCCCCGTGTACAGCACGGCGGCCCCCCGCGCCCCGGCGGCCCGGTGCGCCTCGGGCTGGGTCCGGCCGGTGCCCGGACAGGGGCCGAGGGCGAGCGCGTTGAGCCGGGCGAAGGCCAGGACCTGGGCCGGAGCGGGGTCGGCGGGCGGCTGCGGGACGGCCACGTCGAGAAACGCGCGGGCCGCCCCGGCCGGCATCCGCGCCGGCAGCCAGCCGCGCCAGAACCGCACCAGCGGCGCCGTGCTGGGCGGGACGGACACGGTACCGATCAACCGCAGCCGATCGGCCTGCTCACCCGGCGGGGACTCCTGCACCAGCCGCAGCGCGGCCTCCCGCCAGCGCAACGCCTTGAGCTCCGAGCCGACCTCACGCAACCGGCCCGCCACCGCGGCCTCCAGCGCCCCTCCCGCTCCGCTCCCGGCCCCCGGCGCGCCGTCCGCGCGCCGCTCGTCGAGAATGCGGCGCACCTCGGGAACGCCCAGGCCCAGGGCGCGCAGGGACCGGATCAGCCGCAGCCGGTCGAGTGCCTCCGGACCGTAACGCCGGTGTCCCCCGGTACTGCGGGACGCCTCGGGCAGCAGCCCCCGGTCCGAGTAGAAGCGGACCGTCTTGACGGTGACGCCCGCGCCCTCGGCCAGCTCGCCGATGCCGCACAGGCCGTCCTTCGAGGTGAACACTTGAACCTCCCTCAGGGGGAGTTCCTACCGTACCGGCGACGGCGGCCGGGTGATCGGGCCGGGCCGCCGCGACGAACGGAGGAGACAGGACCATGACCGCCTTCATCCTGGTGTCGGGCATGTTCACCGGCACGCACATCTGGCAGGACACCGCAGCGCGCCTGACCGCTGCGGGCGCCGAGGCGCACACGGTCGCCCTCACCGGCCTCGACGGACCGCGCGCCGCCACCGCGGCCGCCGTGGACCTGGAGACCCACATCGCGGACGTGCTCGCGGTGATCGACTCGGTGGGCGCGGCCGAGGACCGTCGGATCGTGCTGGTCGGCCACGACTACGGCATCCACCCGGCGGTGGGCGCCGCCGACCGGCGTGCGGAGCGCATCGAGCGGATCGTCCACCTGGACTCGGGCCTGCCCAGGAACGGCGTCCCGGCCCTGGCCGCCGTGCCCGACCAGTCCCTGCGCGAGCGGCTCGCCGGGACCGGCGGGACGCACGTCGCAGCCGGAGCCCAGGGGTTGCTGCCACCCCCGGCGCTCGACGAATGGCCGCGCTGGGGCAGCACCGAGGGAGTCCCCGACGCGGCACTGGACCGGCTCACCGCCCTCGCCGCGCCGCAACCCCTCGGGACCCTCACCCAGCCGCTGCGACTGACCGGCGCGGTCGACCCGGTGCCCACCACCGGCGTGCTGTGCACCGCCAACGGGACGAGCATCGCACTGGTCCAGATGCTGGTGGGCCTCGGCGACCCCGCGCTGCGCCCGCTCACCGACCCCGGGGTGAGCTTCTTCGAACTCCCCACCGGCCATTGGCCGATGCTGTCCTGCCCCGCCGAACTGACGGACGTACTGCTGCGCGCCGCGGCGGGGGAGGGACACCGGCTGGAACCGGTCGACGACGTCGCGGGGCCGGCCCACCTGAAGCCGTTCCTGATGGACACGCCCGACGTCCCGAGGGAGCGGCACGGGAACGTCGACCTGTATCTCCCCGAGGCCGGGGGGCCGCGACCCGCGGTGGTCCTCGTGCACGGCGGTCCGGTCCCGGCCGACGCACGGCCGACCCCCCGGGAGTGGCCCGCGCTGACGGGGTACGCACGGTGCGTGGCCGGGGAGGGAGCCGTGGGCGTCCTTCTCGACCACCGCCTGCACGACCTCGGCGACTACGAGCGGGCCGCGGCGGACGTGGCCGCGGCCGTGGAGCTGGCGCGGGCCGATCCGCGGGTGGACGGGGACCGGATCGCGCTGTGGTTCTTCTCCGGCGGCGGCCTGATCGCCGCCGACTGGCTCGACGCGCCCCCGGCGTGGCTGCGCTGCCTGGCGGCCACCTACCCCGTCCTGGCGCCCCTGCCGAACTGGGGCCTGTCCGAGGCCCGGCTGCGTCCGGCGCGCGCCGTGGCGAACGCGGGCGGCCTGCCCGTCGTGCTCACCCGGGTGGGACGGGAGATGCCGGAGATCGCCGTCACCGTCGAGGAGTTCCTGGCCGCGGCCAAGGACTGCGGAGCGGACGTCGAGGTGATCGACGTGCCCAACGGCCACCACGGGTTCGAGACCATCGATCTCACCGACGAGTCGCGCACGGCGGTTCGTCACGCGCTGCGCACGGTACTGGCCCACGCCTTCGGGACCGGAGCCGGAGCCGGGACACGGTGACGGCGGGCGGTGCGCGCCCCGTCCGTGCCCGACGGCGCGGGCGGACGGCGCTCCGCCGGGGTGACGGCCGACGGCCGCTCCCGCGGACGAGACGTCCGGGCCGGGAGCCCGTCGGCCGGTCAACTCCCGGACAGCCGGGCCTCCGTGTGCTCCAGCAGCATCTCCAGGGCGCCGGGGTAGGCGCTGTGCGGCATCCGCTCGGTCAGGAGCCGGGCGGTGGCGGCGATGTGCGGGTGGGACGCCGCGGGCAGCCGCGCATAGGTGGTGCCCCACAGGTCCTCGTCCGCCGCGCGCGTCTCCTCGGTCAGCGCCAGCGCGCCGGCGTCGAGCGCCGCGAAGGCCAGGCTCTGGTCGATGAAGGTGTGGTAGATCCGGACCGCGTCGCCGTCCGGCAGCCCCGCGCCGCGCAGGATGCCGAGGATGGTCTCGTCCACCGCGATCTCGCGCGGGCGCCCGGTGACGCGGCTCGCGGTGAGCACGGCGGCCTGCGGATGGGCGAGGTAGGCCGAGTGGACGGCGAGGCCCAGGGCGCGCAGGTCGTCGCGCCAGCGACCGGTCGCCGTCCAGCTCTCCAGGGCGCGGCCCATCAACTCGTCGCCGATCGCGCGGGTGAGGTCGTCCATGCCCGCGAAGTACCGGTACAGCGTGCTCGGGTCCGCGCCCAGCGCCAGCCCCAGGCGCCTCGCCGTCAGTCCCGGGCCGCCGTGCTCGCGCAGCAGCCGCAGCGCGGTGTCCACGATGAGCGTCTCGGACAGCACCGTGCCCTGCCGGGTCGGCCGTCGCCTGCGCCGCGCCCCGTCCCGTACCACCGGCTTCGCCATCACGCGCCCTCCTCGTCGTCTCCCGGGACCTTATGCCAACACGGTTGACCTTGTCGTGCGCCGTCCCGTTGCATCGGGCGTACCCGGAAGGCGTCCGCCTCCCGGCACGACTTGGAAAGGTGTCCGGCATGCGTGTACTTCTCGTCGGTGCGGGTGGGGTCGGGACCGCCGTCACCCGGATCGCGGCCCGCAGGCGGTTCCTGAGCCACATGGTCGTCGCCGACTACGACCCCGCCCGTGCACGGGCCGCCGTCGCGGCCCTCGGGGAAGACGGCGACCGCTTCACCGCTCTGCGGCTGGACGCCTCGGACGGTGACGCCGTGCGCCGGACGCTCGCCGAGCACCGCTGCGACGTCCTCCTCAACGCCACCGACCCGCGCTTCGTGATGCCGCTGTTCGAGGCGGCTCTCGCGGGCGGTGTCCACTACCTGGACATGGCGATGTCGCTGTCCGTGCCGCACGCCTCACGCCCGCACGAGGAGTGCGGGGTGCAACTCGGCGAGGAGCAGTTCGCCCTGGCCGGGCAGTGGGCCGCCGCCGGGCGGCTGGCGCTGGTCGGCATGGGAGTCGAACCGGGACTCTCGGACGTCTTCGCCCGGTACGCCGCGGACGAACTCTTCGACGACATCGAGGAGATCGGCGTGCGTGACGGTGCCGACCTGACCGTCGAGGGGTACGACTTCGCACCCTCCTTCAGCATCTGGACGACGATCGAGGAGTGCCTCAACCCGCCCGTGGTCTACGAGAAGGACCGCGGCTGGTTCACCACCGCGCCGTTCAGCGAGCCGGAGACCTTCGACTTCCCCGAGGGCATCGGTCCGGTGGAGTGCGTCAACGTCGAGCACGAGGAGGTGCTGCTGATCCCCCGCTGGGTGGACGCGCGCCGCGTGACCTTCAAGTACGGCCTCGGCGCGGACTTCATCGCCAAGCTCAGGACGCTGCACGAACTGGGCCTGGACTCCACCGCCCCGGTCGTGGTCCCCGGCGCGGACGGGCCGGTCTCCGTCTCACCCCGGGACGTGGTCGCCGCCTGCCTGCCCGACCCCGCCACCCTGGGCGACCGGATGACCGGCCGGACCTGCGCCGGCACCTGGGTCCGGGGCACCCGTGACGGCGAGGCGCGCGAGGTGTACCTGTACCACGTGGTCGACAACGAGTGGTCGATGCGCGAGTACGGTTCGCAGGCAGTCGTCTGGCAGACCGCGCTCAACCCGGTCGTCGCCCTCGAACTCCTCGCCACCGGGGCCTGGCAGGGCAGCGGCGTCCTCGGTCCGGAAGCCTTCCCGCCCCGCCCCTTCCTGGACCTCCTCACCGAGTACGGCTCGCCCTGGGGGCTGCGCGAACAGGGATGAGGCACCGCGCCGGGCACCGCCGGTCCACCGCCGGGGCGGACCGTCCGCGACGTGGTACAGGAGGGGGCCGGGGGCGGTTCAGCCCTCGGGGGCGGGGGTGCCCTGGTGGTAGTAGAGCCGCCACCCGGTGTCGCCCTCGCCCTTGCGCCACAGCGAGCTGCGGCGGACCCGGCGGCCGCCGACGACGCTCACGTACGTCAGGTGCACGAGGTCCGGGGCGAGGACCACACCCCGCATGCCGGAGACCACGACGCGCGGGCTCTCCGCTCCGCCGTGCAGGGTGGGCAGGGCCGCGGCCATCTCCGCGTACGTCCAGTGCCGGCCGGAGGCGCCGACCTCGGCGAACTCCGGGTCGAGCAACCGGACACCGGCCGCGGAGGCGCGCACGGCGGGATCGTGCAGGCGCAGTTCACCGTCCGTCGCCGCAGCGATCGCCACCTGTTCCTTGGAGTTCTCATCCGTGTCGATCATGAACGCATCCTCTCTCGCTCCGAAGCCCACGGCAAAGGGTCTTCCGGCCTGGTCCGTCGGCCAGCGAGGGGAGAGTGCAGCGGTCCTGGCCCTTGCGGTAGGCCGAGCCGGGTGGTCCGGTCGCCGGCCCGCCCAATTCTGAAGCGGATATTGCGAAGTTTCCGCTTCATAAATACCGTAGGCGCATGGGACCGAAGCAGAAGCCTGAGCAGATCACCGAGCTGTCGCGGTTGAGGGCGTTCATGAATCCGCTGCGGATGCGGCTGTACCGGCTGCTGTACGCCGCGGGCACCGCGACCGCCTCCCAGCTCGCCGAGCATGTCGACGAAACGCCGTCGCTGGTCAGCTACCACTTGCGCAAGCTGGCCGAGCACGGCTTCGTGACGCAGGCGAGCGGTGAGGGCGCCGACGGTCGTGAGCGGTGGTGGCAGGTGGCGTCCGAAGAGGGCTGGGGCTTCCGCGACTCGGACTTCGCGGACACGCCCGAGGGGGCCGCCGCGGCCGGCGCGGTGAGCCGCGGCATCTTCGACACCCGTGTCGCCCAGTACCGCACGTACCTCGACCAGAAGTCCGCCTGGGGGAAGGCGTGGTCCGACGCGTCCTTCAGCTCCGAGTGGCTGCTCGACCTCACCCCGGCCGAACTCGCCGAGATGAGCGGCGAACTGGAGGCGCTGGCCCGGCGCTGGCGGGAGCGCGGCAAGGCCGCCAGGGCGGCCGGCGACGCCGAGGACCGCGAGCACGTGTCCGTGCACCTCTACGGCTTCCCCTTCCGGCCCTGACCCGGCCGCCTTCCCGACGTACAGGAGCCCGCGATGGCCACCCCGCAGACCGTCCTGCCCGCGCACGCCTCCCTGCCGGCCCACCGCGACGGCAACGTGCTGCGCTGGCTGACCGCATACACCGTCTCCCTCATCGGCGACAGCGTGTACTTCGCCGCCCTCGGCTGGTCCGCCCAGAAGACCGCCGGCCCCGCCGAGGTGGGCCTCGTCATGGCCTCCGCAGCGTTGCCACGGGCGCTCCTCATGCTCGGTGGGGGCGTGGTGGCCGACCGGTTCGACCCCCGCCGGGTGATTCTCGGCAGTGACATGTTGCGCTGCCTCGTCATCCTGGCGGTGGCCGCCGGTGTCGCGCTGACCGCGCCGGCCCTGTGGATCCTGGTCGCGGTGGCGCTCGTCTTCGGCGCCGTCGACGCGCTGTTCGTCCCCGCTGTCGGTGCCCTCCCGCCCCGGATCACCGCCCCTGACCAGCTGGCCCGGGTCACCGGCATGCGTACGCTGGCGACGCGCCTCAGCCAGATCGCGGGCCCGCCGATCGGCGGCCTGGCCATGGGGCTCGGCGGACCCGCGGCCGCCTTCACCGTCGCCGGACTGCTCATCGCGCTGTCCCTGCCGCTCCTGCTGACGACACGCATACGGCCCCTCGGGGCGAGCGGCGCCGAGCCGGCGGAGCGCGGCACCGCGAGGCAGGAGCTGCTCGACGGCCTGCGCTACATCCGCCACCACCGGCTCCTCGGCCCGCTCGTCGCCGCCGGCGCCCTCTGCGAACTCGGCCTCACCGGCAGTCTCAACGTCGGCATGGTGCTCCTCAACGCCGAACGCGGATGGGGCCCTTCGGGCTACGGCTGGATCATCAGCAGCTTCGGCGCGGGTGCCGCGGCCAGCGCCGCGCTGCTCGCGATCGCCGGCTGGCTGCCGCGGGCCGGACTGCTGATGGCGGGAACACTGCTCGTGGACTGTGCGGGGGCGGCCGCGATCGCGCTGGTGCCGTCCCTGTGGCTCGCTGTTGTGCTGGCCGGGGTCGTCGGGCTGAACGCAGGTGTCTTCGGCAGTCTCAACAGCGCCCTCGTGCAGACCACGGCCGACCCGGCCTACCTGGGCCGGGTCACCTCCGTCGTCATGCTCACCATGGTCGGTCTCGCCCCTCTCAGCTACCCGCTGGTCGGTGCCGCCATCGGAGCCTGGGGAGCCGCCCCCGTCTTCGTCGGCTGCGGCGTCTTCGCCAGCCTGGGCGTGGTCGTCGCCCTCGCCTCCGAGGCGGTGCGGCACGCCGAACTGCCCCGGAGGCAGCGGGCCGTGACCGCCTGAGCGACCCGACCGCGGCCCCGCCGGCCGGCCCGCAGCAGGGGCCGGTCGGCGTCGTGGGCGGCCGGGGGCGGGCAGGGGCGGCGACGGCGGACGGATCCCCGCGGCAAGCGTTTTCTGTCCATCGTCTTGACGTGTACGCGGCGCAATGAGTTTTATGGGGACGCATGTGGGAGCGCTCCCACGAGCCTCTCCCCGCCGTCGCCCGTGTCCGCCCTACCCGTCCTGGAGTCGCCGTGCGCACAGCAAGACGCGATACACCAGCACCGAAGACACTCTCCGTCCGCCTGCTGACCGGCCTGGCCGCGCTGATCGGGCTGGTCGTCGCCGGTGGCCTCTTCCCGGGGACGGCCACGGCCCAGGCGTCCCCGGCCCAGGCGTCCCCGGTCCGGGCGGCCGGCGCACAGGCGGCCGGCCTGCACATCAGCGAGGGCAGGCTGCTGGAGGGCAACGGCAACGACTTCGTGATGCGCGGGGTCAACCACGCCCACACCTGGTACCCCGGCGAGACGCAGTCGCTGGCGGACATCAAGGCGCTGGGCGCCAACAGCGTCCGGGTCGTCCTGTCGGACGGCCACCGCTGGAGCGAGAACGGCCCCGCGGACGTCGCCGCCGTCATCGGGCAGTGCAAGGCCAACCGGCTGATCTGCGTGCTGGAGGTGCACGACACCACGGGATACGGCGAGGATGCCGCGGCCGGCACCCTCGACCACGCCGCCGACTACTGGATCGGCCTCAAGGACGTGCTGGCCGGCCAGGAGGACTACGTCATCGTCAACATCGGCAACGAGCCCTGGGGCAACACCGACCCCGCGGGCTGGACCGAGCCCACCGTCGCGGCCGTCAAGAAGCTGCGCGCCGCCGGGCTCCAGCACACGATCATGGTGGACGCGCCCAACTGGGGCCAGGACTGGCAGGGCGTGATGCGCGCCAACGCGCAGTCCGTGTACGACGCCGACCCCACCGGCAACCTGATCTTCTCCATCCACATGTACAGCGTCTTCGACACCGCCCAGGAGATCACCGACTACCTGAACGCGTTCGTCGACGCGAAACTGCCCATCCTGATCGGTGAGTTCGGCGGCCCCGCCGACCAGTACGGCGACCCGGACGAGGACACCATGATGGCCACCGCCGAGCGGCTCCGCCTCGGCTACCTGGCCTGGTCGTGGAGCGGCAACACCGACCCGGTCCTCGACCTGGCGATCGACTTCGACCCGAGCAGGCTCAGCGACTGGGGCGAGCGCATCTTCCACGGTGCCGACGGCATCGCCCGGACCGCCGAGGAGGCCACGGTCTACGGCGGCGGCACCCCGGGCGACGACACCCAGGCACCGACGGCCCCCGGCACGCCCAGGGCCACCTCGGTCACGGACACCTCCGTCACGCTCGGCTGGGCCGCCGCCACCGACGACACCGCGGTCACCGGGTACGACGTCGTCCGGGTGGCCGGCGCCACCGAGACCAGGGTCGCCGCCCCGACGACCACCAGTGCCACCGTGACCGGCCTCACCGCCGCGACCCGGTACACCTTCGCCGTCTACGCCCGTGACGCGGCGGGCAACCGGTCCGCCCGCTCCGCCACCGTCGAGGTCACCACCGGCGAGGGCGGTGGCACCCCGGGCGGCGCCTGCTCCGTCAGGTACCGCATCGTGGGCGAGTGGCCCGGCGGCTTCCAGGGCGAGATCACCGTCCGCAACACCGGCACCGCCGCCGTCGGCCCGTGGAGGCTCGCCTTCGCCTTCGCCGACGGACAGACCGTCACCAACATGTGGGGAGGCACCGCCACCCAGAACGCCGGCGCGGTGAGCGTCGCCCCGGCCTCCTACACCGCCACCATCCCGGCCGGCGGCACGGTGACCCTCGGCTTCACGGGCCAGAAGGGCGCCGTCAACACCGCGCCCGCCGCCTTCAGCCTCGACGGAGCGGCCTGCGCCACCACCTGACCGCGCCCCCCGGCCGGCCGGCGGCGGTCAGGCACCGCCCCGGCCGGCCGAAGGCGACGGCGGGCGAGAAGGCGAGCGTGAGAGACGTCACCACGACACCTCGCGGACATCGGCCCGGCTCTGCGGCTGCGTCGTCGCGGTGATCTCCGAGCGGTGGCGGCTCGCCGTGAACGTCACCGCCAGCGTCTGCGGCGCACTCTGCCGCGTGCTCACCGTGAAGCCCTGGTTCGGCACCGCGGAGACCAGGCACACCCCGCTGCCGCCGAACCGCACGGTCGCCTTGCCGCCCTCGGACGGCACCGTGTACACCCCGGCCCCGCCCTCCTCGCACCCCGGGTCGCCGCCGCCGGCCGTCGGCCGTGGGGGAGTGGTGCGGGGACCGGGCGTCGGCGCACGGGTCGCAGACGGCTCGGGCGGCTTCTCGGAGGTGCGGGACGGTGTCGGACTGGGCTTCCGGCTGGTCGGCGACGGGCTTGGAGAGGGCTTCACGCTCTTCGAAGCGGTGGGGCGCGGAGATGCCGGCAGCTCCTTGGGCGCCGTCTGCGCGACCGGCGCGGTCGGCCGGGTCGACCCCACCACGAAGTGGATCGTGATGATGACAGCCGTGACACTGGCCGCCGTGCAGGACAGCCAGATGATCAGGTAGCGCAGGAGGCGGGACACGACACCATAGTGACGGACCGGCTAACGTGCCTGCCCATGGCCTCCGTACTTGTCGTCGAGGACGACCCTGTGATCCGGGCCGCGCTGATCGAGGTCCTCACCGGACACGGCTACGCGGTGAAGACCGCACACCAGGGTTTCGAGGCGCTGCGCGAGATCACCCAGAGCCCGCCGGACATCGTCGTGCTCGACCTCGGGCTGCCCGACCTCGACGGACTCGACGTGCTCCGGATGATCCGGGGCATATCGCGCGTCCCGGTGCTGGTCGCCACCGCCCGGGACGAGGAGAGCGAGATCATCAGGCTGCTCAACGCCGGGGCCGACGACTACCTGGTCAAGCCCTTCTCCGGCGGCCAGCTCGCCGCCCGGCTCGCCGCCGTGCTGCGCCGCTCCGCGCCCGCCGACCCGCGGGCCGCGCGGCAGCCCGTCCTCCAGGTCGCCGACCTGCGCATCGACCCCACCGCACGCACCGCCCACCTCGGCGACCGCGAACTCCCCCTGACCCGGCGCGAGTTCGACCTCCTCGCCTATCTGGCCGCCAACGCCGACCAGGTCATCTCGCGACAGCGCATCCTCGCCGAGGTGTGGCAGCAGCCGTACGTGGAGGACCAGACCGTGGACGTCCACCTCTCCGCCCTCCGCCGCAAGATGGGCGAGAAGGCGCGCAAACCCCGCTTCCTGCACACCGTGCGGGGCATCGGCATCAAGCTGGTCAGCGCGCCATGAGACGTGCCCTCGCCGGGATCGCCCTGGCCGTCACCTCCATGGTGGCGCTGTCCTTCCTCATCCCGCTCGCCCTCCTCGTGCGCGAACAGGCCCGCGACCGGGTCACCACCGCCGCCGAGCAGCGTGCCGCCGCCCTCTCACCGGTACTGGCCCTCACCACCCGTCGCGGCGACGTCCAGCAGGCCGTCGCCGAACTCGGCTCCGCCGACCAGCTCGTCGTACGCCTGCCCGACGGCGGCTTCGTCGGGACCCCGCACGCCTCCCGGGAGGCGCTCGACCGGGCCGTACGGGGGCGCGAGACGCTCGCCGTCGACACCTCGGACGGGTGGGCGTATCTCCAGCCCGTCGTCCTGCGGGGCGACCGGGTCGCCGTCGTCGAGGCCTACGTGCCCGCCGCGGACCTCACCCGGGGCGTCACGGCCTCGTGGGGCGTGATGGCCCTGCTGGCCCTCGGCCTGGTGGGCGGCTCGGTGCTGGTCGCCGACCGGCTCGGTGCCCGGGTGGTCCGCTCCTCCCGGGGCCTCAAGCGCGCCTCGCTCGCGCTCGGCTCCGGGGACCTCGGCGTACGGGTGCGACCGGACGGCCCGCCCGAGCTCCAGGAGGCCGGAGTGGCGTTCAACACCATGGCCGACCGGGTCGTCGACCTGCTCGCCGTCGAACGCGAGCTGGTCGCGGACCTCTCGCACCGGCTGCGCACCCCGCTGACCGCGCTCTACCTGGAAGCCGACCGCATGGGCGCCACACCCGGCGCGCAGCGGGTCACCCGGGCGGCCGGGCAACTGGAGCGCGAGCTGGACTCGATCATCGCGGCGGCACGCACACCCCTCGCGTCGGCACAGCTCGCCGGCGGCGCGGCGGGCACGGGGAAGCCGTGCGACGTCGCCGAGGTGGTGGCCATGCGCCTGGACTTCTGGTCGGTCCTCGCCGCCCAGCAGGAGCGCCCCTTCGAGCGCTCCCTCACCCCGCGCCCGGCCCCCGTCGCCTTCCCCGAGGACGACCTCGCCGCCGTCGTCGACGCGCTGATCGGCAACGTCTTCCGGCACACCCCGGAGGGCACCCGCTTCCTCGTGCGCGTGGAACGCCAGGACCGGCACGTGTACCTCACGGTCGACGACGCCGGGCCGGGCGTGGCGGATCCCGAGGCGGCCCTCACCCGGGGCGTCAGCGTCGGCGGTTCCACCGGTCTCGGCCTGGACATCGTGGCGCGGGCGGCCCGTACGGCGGACGGGGAACTGACGATCACCCGTGCGCCGCTCGGGGGCGCGCGGGTGAGGGTCTCGTTCGCGCTGGCGGAGGGGCGTGCGGCCGGCGGCGGACGCTGACGGGGGCGGCGGCCGGTCTCAGCGGCCGGTGCCGAAGTCCTGCGTCCACCAGGGGCCGCCGTCGCCGAAGTGCACGCCGACGCCCAGCTCCTTGAAGGAGCAGTTGAGTATGTTCGCCCGGTGGCCGGGGCTGTTCATCCAGGAGTCCATCACCGAGGCGGCGTCCGCCTGGCCCCGGGCTATGTTCTCCCCCAGCGTCGACCACTGGTAGCCGGCCGCCTCGACCCGGCTCGTCATGGTGGAGCCGTCCGGACCCGTGTGGGACATCACCCCGCTGCTCGCCATGACGTCGCTGTAGTCGTCGGCCGCCCGGGTCAGCCGGTCGTTCGCGGTGACCGGCGAACAGCCCGCCGCGGCCCGCTCCTCGTTCACCAGCGCGAGCACCTGGGCCTCGGCCCCGCCCGTCGTACCGGAACCCGAGCCGGCCCCCGACCCGCTGCCCTGCCCAGACCCGCTGCCCGCGCCGGAACCCGCGGCGCCCGATCCGTCGCCGCCGCTCTTCGTGGTGGCCCTGACGGGGGCCTCGGAAGCCGGCGCGGACGCCTTGGGGGCACTGGTCGACGGGCTCGCCGTCCGCTTCGGCTTCTTCTTCGGCGCGGTGCTCCTGCTCGGGGAACTGCTCGCCGTGGCGCTCGGGCTCGCCGACGCCGACGCGAGCGGTGCCGCGCCGCCCGCCGCGTCCTCGGCGTTCGGCGCCCGGTCCGCGGCGTTCGCGGTGACCTGATCGGAGGCGCCGCCGTCGTCGCCGTCGGTGACGGCCAGCGTGATCCCGACCCCCGCGGTCAGGGTGACGGCGCCGAGTGCCAGCGCGGTACCGCGGTGCCTGAGTCCGCCGCGGGGGCGGGCGTGGGAGCGGGACGGGCGGTCGGCTCGGCGGGAACCCATGCGCAGGACACCTCGGTCTGTCGGTCGGCTGACGGAGCCCCCGTACCCGGTGGACGCGACCGCGCCCACCGGGACCGTGGGGGGTGTTCGAGAGCCTAGGACCCGACCGGGAGGGAAACGGCCGTTCGAAGGTCATCTTCAGAAAGCCTTAAAAGAGCCGCCAAAGTCCGTTGAGGAAGCGCGGCACCACCGCGCCGGCCTCCGCCCTTCCCCGGGCACACACCCCGCCCGCCCCCCTTACGCACCCGGCGCCCGCCACCCTCGGTCCGCCCCGGGGCGCTTCAACGTGAAGGAAGGTCACGGGTGCTCGCAGGAGCCCGTCGCGTGCACCCGATGCTCCGCCGTCCCCCCGAGCACGGCGATTGCCGCGCCGGACGGCCGGACAGCCTGTCGGCGTGCAACCGGCAGGTCGCCGGACACCGACGGCGCGTCCCGGGGCCGGGTCCTCCCGCCCACCGCCCCCGGGCGCGCCGTGCACGGACCGAGGAGGAAGCGGACATGCCGTCCAACGCCGACGAACGACAGCTGCTCGACGAACTGCGGGACCTGCTGGCCGCCACGGTCGAGGACCTGACCGTGGAGGAGGTCGATCCCGACGCCTCCCTGCAGGACGACCTGGGCGTCGACTCGCTGGCCAGGCTGGAACTGGTCGCCGCGATCGAGGACCGCTGGCAGATCGAGGTCCCCGAGGAGCAGGCGGAACGGCTCACGACGGTCCGGCAGATCGCCGCCCACCTCGCCGAAGCCGTCGCCGCCCCCGCGGGCGGCACCGCGTGAGCCCACGGCACGCGGCCGATCCCGCGCCCGAGGACCGGTCCGCCGTCGTCACGGGGCTGGGACTGACCACCGCGCTGGGCGGCGACGTGCCCACCACCTGGCAGGCCCTGCTGGACGGCGTGTGCGGTGTCGAGCGACTCGACGTCGCCGAACCGGAAGGGCCCGCGCAGGTGTATCTCGCGGCCCCGGCCGCGGTCGACCCCGGCACGGTCCTGCCGTCCGCCAAGGCGGCGCACTGCGACCGGGCCGCGCAGTTCGCCCTCGTCGCCGCCCGGGAGGCGGTCCGCGACGCGGGGTACCCCGATCCCGCGTCGCTCTCGGCGGACGGCTCCCGGGTCGCCGTCGTCGTCGGGGTGGGGCTGGGCGGGCTCACGAGCGTCCTGGAGCAGAACCGCCTGCTGGAGAGCCGGGGCCCGGGGCGGGTCAGCCCGCGCACCATCCCGATCATGCTGCCCAACCACCCGGCCGCCGAGGTGGGACTCATGGTGGGCGCCAAGGCCGGGGTGCACGCCCCGGTCAGTGCCTGTGCCGCCGGAGCCGAGGCCCTCGCCCAGGCCCTCGGCATGATCCGGGACGGCCGCGCCGACATCGTGGTCGCGGGCGGTGCCGAGGCCGCGCTGCATCCGCTGGTCATGGCCGGCTTCGCGCGGCTGCGGGCCCTCTCCCGGCGCCACGACGACCCGAAGGGCGCCTGCCGGCCCTTCGACGCCGACCGGGACGGCTTCGTGATGGGGGAGGGCGCCGGCATGCTCGTCGTCGAGAGCGCCCGGCACGCGGCCGCCCGCGGCGCCCGCGTCCACGGACGGCTGACCGGCGCGGGCATCACCAACGACAGCCACCACGTGGCCCGGCCCGCACCCGGCGGCACCGGATGCGCGGACGCCGTCGGCTCGGCACTGCACGACGCGGGACTCCTCCCGCGGCAGATCCGGCACGTCAACGCCCACGCCACCGCGACACCGCTGGGCGACCTCGGCGAGGCACAGGCGCTGCACAGCGTGTTCGCCGCCGGAGTGGACGACGTGGCGGTCAGTGCCACCAAGGCCGCCTTCGGGCACACGCTCGGTGCCGCCGGCGCCATCGAGGCCGTCCTCACCGTCCTCGCCCTGCGGCACCGGACGGCACCGCCCGCGTGCACGCTCGAACGCGTGGATCCCGAGATCCGTCTGAACGTCGTCGGACGCACCCCCGTGCCCCTGCCCGCCGGGCCCCTCGCCGCCGTCTCCACGAGCATGGGCTTCGGCGGGCACAACGTGGCACTCGCCTTCGCCGACGCCTCATGAGGGACGACCCCCCGGCACCCCTCCCCGGCGGCACATCGCGCACGGTGCTGATGTGCCCCGGCCAGGGGGCCTACCTGCCCGGCGCCCTGCGCCACCTGAGCGAGGTCCCGTCCGTCGCCCGGGTGCTGCGCACCGTCGACGCCCGCGGCGCCGCGCTCGGCCGCGCCGGCCCGCCCGTCAGCCGCCTGCTCACCGACGCCGCGGCACCCGACCCCGATCACCTGGTTCGCACCGACCCCCTGGGCTTCGACCTGGCCACCTACGCCGCGGTGGTCGCCTGCGCCACCGTGCTGCTCGACCTCGCCGCACCGCCCGTGCACGCGGTGCTCGGCCACAGCGTGGGCGACCTCGCGGCGCTCACCGTGGCCGGGGCCATCACCCTCGAACAGGGCGTCCGGCTGCTGCACGTCCGTGACCGGCTGCTGCGCGAGGCCGCGCTGCCCGCGGCGGGCCTGCTGGCCACCGACCTGTCCGCCGGGCAGGCGGCGGACCTGCTGCGTGCCGAGGACCTGCCGCAGGTGCGGATCGCCGCCCGCAACGCCCCGTACCAGACCGTCCTGGCCGGGCCCGAAGAGCAGCTGGCCGCCGTCACCCGCACCGCCCGCGCGCTCGGCCGCCGGGCCACCCCGCTGACCAGCCGCACCGCCTACCACCACCCCCTGCTCACGGGCGTCCACCACGCCTTCCGCCGCCTCCTGCGCGCCCAGCGCGTCACCCCGCCCACGCTCCCCGTCCACACGGCCACCACGGCGGAGCCCGCCCGCACCCCGGCCCAGCTGCGCACCGTCGCCGCCGCCCACCTGACCGAGCCGCTGGCCTTCCACCGCACCCTGCGCGCGCTGCGCCGGGCCGGGTTCACCACCTACCTCGACAGCGGCCCCCGGGCCCTGCTGAGCACCCTCACCAGGGCCGGCCTGCCCGGCTGCACCACTGCCGCCCCCGCCCGCACCCCGGTCGGCGTCGACCGCATCCGCCACCGCCTCGCCGCCGCCCTGGGGTGAGGACGGCCCCCGGCCCGGCCCGCACCTCCACCGGGAGACGGCAGCACCGTGAGTGGCCCGGCTCACATGGCGTACCGAGGGCGGCGCCGACACCATGGTCTCGTCACCCGGCAGGCTGAAGGGATCAAGAATGTTCCGCAAGGTGCTGGTCGCCAACCGCGGTGAGATCGCGATCCGCGCGTTTCGGGCGGGCTTCGAGCTCGGCGCGCGCACCGTCGCCGTCTTCCCGCACGAGGACCGCAACTCGCTGCACCGGCTCAAGGCCGACGAGGCCTACGAGATCGGCGAGCAGGGGCATCCGGTGCGCGCGTACCTCTCCGTGGAGGAGATCGTCCGCGCCGCCCGCCGGGCGGGGGCCGACGCCGTCTACCCGGGCTACGGGTTCCTGTCGGAGAACCCCGAGCTCGCCCGGGCCTGCGAAGAGGCCGGGATCACCTTCGTCGGGCCCAGCGCGCAGATCCTCGAACTGACCGGCAACAAGGCCCGTGCCGTGGCCGCCGCCCGCGAGGCCGGCGTGCCGGTGCTCGGCTCCTCCGCGCCCTCCACCGACGTGGACGAACTGGTGAGGGCCGCCGACGACGTCGGTTTCCCCGTCTTCGTCAAGGCGGTCGCGGGCGGCGGCGGGCGCGGCATGCGCCGCGTCGACGACCCCGCCCAGCTGCGCGAGTCCATCGAGGCCGCGTCCCGCGAGGCCGCCTCCGCCTTCGGCGACTCCACGGTCTTCCTGGAGAAGGCGGTCGTCGAACCCCGTCACATCGAGGTGCAGATCCTCGCCGACGGCGAGGGCGACGTCATCCACCTCTTCGAGCGGGACTGCTCGGTGCAGCGCCGCCACCAGAAGGTCATCGAGCTCGCCCCCGCACCCAACCTCGACCCGGACCTGCGGGCACGCATCTGCGCCGACGCCGTGAACTTCGCCCGGCAGATCGGCTACCGCAACGCCGGCACCGTGGAGTTCCTCGTCGACCGGGAGGGCAACCACGTCTTCATCGAGATGAACCCGCGCATCCAGGTCGAGCACACGGTCACCGAGGAGGTCACCGACGTCGACCTCGTCCAGTCCCAGCTGCGCATCGCCGCCGGGGAGACACTGGCGGACCTCGGGCTCGCCCAGGAGAACATCACCCTGCGCGGGGCCGCCCTGCAGTGCCGCATCACCACCGAGGACCCGGCCAACGGCTTCCGCCCGGACACCGGCCGCATCAGCGCGTACCGCTCGCCCGGCGGTTCCGGCATCCGCCTCGACGGCGGCACCACCCACGCCGGCACCGAGATCAGCGCGCACTTCGACTCCATGCTGGTCAAGCTCTCCTGCCGGGGGCGCGACTTCACCACCGCCGTGAACCGCGCCCGGCGCGCGGTCGCCGAGTTCCGCATCCGCGGCGTCGCCACCAACATCCCGTTCCTCCAGGCGGTCCTGGACGACGCCGACTTCCAGGCCGGACGCGTCACCACCTCCTTCATCGAACAGCGCCCGCACCTGCTCACCGCCCGGCACTCCGCGGACCGCGGCACCAAGCTGCTGACCTACCTCGCCGACGTCACCGTGAACAAGCCGCACGGCGAGCGCCCCGAGCTGATCGACCCGCTGACCAAGCTGCCGGCGGCGCCGGCCGGTGAACCCCCGTCCGGATCACGCCAGTCGCTGGCCGAGCTGGGCCCCGAGGGCTTCGCCCGGCGGCTGCGCGAGTCGTCCACCATCGGCGTCACCGACACCACCTTCCGCGACGCCCACCAGTCCCTGCTCGCCACCCGGGTGCGCACCAAGGACATGCTGGCCGTGGCGCCCGTCGTCGCCCGCACCCTGCCGCAGCTGCTGTCCCTGGAGTGCTGGGGCGGCGCCACCTACGACGTCGCCCTGCGCTTCCTCGCCGAGGACCCCTGGGAGCGGCTGGCCGCGCTGCGCGAGGCGGTGCCCAACATCTGCCTCCAGATGCTGCTGCGCGGGCGCAACACCGTGGGCTACACCCCGTACCCGACCGAGGTGACCGACGCCTTCGTGCAGGAGGCCGCCGCCACCGGCATCGACATCTTCCGCATCTTCGACGCCCTCAACGACGTCGAGCAGATGCGGCCCGCCATCGAGGCGGTGCGGCAGACCGGAACCGCCGTCGCCGAGGTCGCGCTGTGCTACACCGCCGACCTGTCCGACCCCTCCGAGCGGCTCTACACCCTCGACTACTACCTGCGGCTCGCCGAGCAGATCGTGAACGCCGGCGCCCACGTGCTGGCGATCAAGGACATGGCCGGCCTGCTGCGCGCCCCGGCCGCCGCGACGCTGGTCTCCGCGCTGCGCCGGGAGTTCGACCTGCCGGTGCACCTGCACACCCACGACACCACCGGTGGCCAGCTGGCCACCTACCTGGCGGCGATCCAGGCCGGCGCGGACGCCGTCGACGGGGCGGTGGCGTCCATGGCCGGGACCACCTCCCAGCCCTCCCTGTCGGCGATCGTGGCCGCCACCGACCACACCGACCGGCCCACCGGGCTCGACCTCCAGGCCGTCGGCGAGCTGGAACCGTACTGGGAGAGCGTCCGCAAGGTCTACGCCCCCTTCGAGGCGGGCCTCGCCTCCCCGACCGGCCGCGTCTACCACCACGAGATCCCCGGCGGGCAGCTCTCCAACCTGCGCACGCAGGCCGTCGCGCTCGGTCTCGGCGACCGCTTCGAGGACATCGAGGCGATGTACGCCGCCGCCGACCGGATGCTGGGCCGCCTGGTCAAGGTCACCCCGTCCTCCAAGGTGGTCGGGGACCTGGCGCTGCACCTGGTGGGCGCCGGCGTGTCCCCGGCGGACTTCGAGGCGGAGCCCGGCCGGTTCGACATCCCCGACTCCGTGGTCGGCTTCCTGCGCGGCGAGCTGGGCACCCCGCCCGGCGGCTGGCCCGAGCCGTTCCGCACCAGGGCGCTGCGGGGCCGCGCCGAGGCGAAGCCGCCGGCAGAGCTGTCCGCGGACGACCGCACCGGTCTCGGCAAGGACCGCCGGGCGACGCTCAACCGGCTGCTGTTCCCCGGACCGGCCCGCGAGTTCGACACCCACCGCGCCTCGTTCGGCGACACCAGCGTCCTCGACAGCAAGGACTTCTTCTACGGGCTGCGCCCGGGCAAGGAGTACACGGTCGACCTCGACCCCGGCGTCCGGCTGCTCATCGAGCTGCAGGCGGTCGGCGACGCCGACGAGCGCGGCATGCGCACCGTGATGTCCTCCCTGAACGGTCAGATCCGCCCGATCCAGGTCCGCGACCGGTCGGCGGCCTCCGACGTGCCGGTGACGGAGAAGGCCGACCGGACGGACCCCGGCCACGTCGCCGCGCCGTTCGCCGGAGTGGTGACCCTCGCCGTCGCGGAGGGCGACGAGGTGGAGGCCGGGGCCACCGTGGCCACCATCGAGGCGATGAAGATGGAGGCCTCCATCACCGCCTCGAAGTCCGGCACGGTGACCAGGCTCGCCATCAACCGCATCCAGCAGGTCGAGGGCGGCGACCTCCTCGTGCAACTCGCCTGACCGGCACGGGCCCCGGCCCGGACGGCTGTGACGCGCCCCGCGGTCCTGCGGGGCGCGTCACGCGTACGCGGGCTCCTCATCCGGCCCGCTCGTCGCCGGTCACGGGAACTGGACGACCTTGGAGGGCACGGTGCTCGTCCCCGACGTGCCCGCGCCGGTGTCGTTGATGACGTGGCGGTACTGGCCCATGCCGCCCAGGGAGATCACCTGGAGGTTGCGCATCCTGACGCCCGTCTTGACCGGCACCTGGAAACCGTGGTGCTGGACGATGCCCGGGTCGGCGGTGAAGTTGCAGTAACTGCCCAGCGCCACCGCGTCGTGCACGTTCACCGAGTCGGCGACCTTGTAGGCCGCGTAGCCGACGATGCCGTCATGGGTGATGGCGGCCGCGTTCGGGGCGTCGTAGGCCTTCTCGTTCTGGAAGAAGACGGTGCGGCCGCGCTCACCGCTCCAGTAGACGTCGTACTTGTTGAAGTGCTCGACGAACAGGCCGGTCGCGAGGACGTCGTCACCGTTGACCCGCAGGCCGTAGTCGGCGCGGTTGGTCTCCCAGCCGACGCCCTCGCCGTGGTCGGCGCGCCAGATCCAGGTGTGGTCGATGATGACGTCGTCGCTCTCGACCACGACGGAGTCGGTGGCCTTGCCGGGGCCCGCGCCGCCCACGCGGATGAACACGTCCTGCATGGTCGTGGGGTTGGCCGAGTGGTCGGCGTTGCCCCCCGGCGTGCCGATGCGCAGCAGCGCGGCGGAGTTCACCGGACCCGCGTCGATGAGGAAGCCCGCGAGCCGCACGCCGTCGACGTCGGCCACGTGCATGGCGTCGACGCCGCCGTCCGGGATGATCGTGGCCAGCCCGAGGCCCAGCACGACGGTGTTCGCACGCTTGACCTCGATGGTCCGGTCGATGTGGTAGACGCCGGGTGTGAACAGCAGGTTGAGGCCCTGGTCGAGTGCGGCGTTGATGGTCGCCGCCGTCGCGCCGGGCTTGACGACGTAGAACTGGCTGAGCGGCAGGGAGGTGCCGCCGGCGTTGGCGGGCCAGGAGACGCCGCGCGCGTTGGTGCGCTTGGCGGGCACGCGCACCTTGTACTCGTTGCCGTCCAGGTAGAGGAAGGGCTTCTCGCGGGAGACCGGCGTGGTGTCGAGCGTGGTGTACGGACCGGTCTCGAAGTTGCTCGCCGGCGCGCCCTCGACGCCCGTGAACGTCATGTTCCACACGCCGTTGGTCCAGCCGCCGACCGAGCTGTCCCGGGTGTACCACTGCTGCTGGGAGTAGGGGCCGACGGTGCCGTCGACCTTCGAGTCGGCGATGTAGCCGCCGGAGGCCCAGCCGTAGCCGTTGGGAGCGAGGTTGAGGCCGCCCTTGACGTGGATCCGGCGGAAGGGAGCCGCCTGGGCGACCGCCCAGCGGTCGGTGCCGTTGGACGGCGTGATGGCGAAATTCTCGGCCGAACGCCAGAAGTTCTGCGTGGCGTTGCCGTTGAACCAGCCCGCGTCCACGGTGACGTCGCCGTTGATCTGCGTGTCGTCCGGGTTGAGGCCGAGACCGGAGATCGAGGTGTAGAAGCCGACCTGTGCGTTGATCCCGTTGTACGTGCCCGGCTTCATGAGGAACTGGTAGCGCCCGCTGCCGAACTGGTTGGACTCCTGCTGGGCGAAGACCTGGTCGAACTTCTGCTGGAGGTTCGGCGTGGACGGGTCCACGACGATGACGTTCGGCCCCAGGTCGCCGCCGCCCTCGACGGGGGGAGTGCCGGTGGTGCCGGTGTGCACGGCGACCTCCCACAGCGAGTAGCCGTAGCCGGTGGCGCGGGCGGTGCCCTGGATGCGGACGTAGCGGCCGGATCCGCTGACGTCGTAGGAGGACTTGCCCCCGGTGGCGCCCGTGACGCTCTTCAGGGTCTGCCAGTTCTGTCCGTCCGAGGACGCCTCGATCCGGAAGTCCTTGGCGTAGGCGGCCTCCCAGTTCAGGTCCACCTTGCACAGGTCCTTCACGGCGCCCAGGTCGACCCGCACCCACTGCGGGTCGGAGGCCTGGCTGGACCAGCGGGTGCCGGCGTCGCCGTCGAAGGCCGCGGCGGCGGGGGTGCCGGCGTTCTCCACGGAGGAGGCCGAAGCCGGCTTGCCCTGCGCGGCGTTGGCGCTGTCGCACGAGCCGCCCGGCGTGGTGCCGCCGGTGGTGCCGAAGACCTGGAACTCCCACAGGGAGTAGCCCCACGTGGTGGCCCGGTGCACGCCCTGCATGCGGACGTAGCGGGCCTGGCCGGAGACGTCGAGCGTGTCGGTGCCGCCGTCGCCGCCGGTGACCGTCTTCGCGTCGGTCCAGGTGCTTCCGTTCTGGGACAGCTGGATCTTGTAGTCCTTGCCGTAGGCCGCCTCCCAGTTGAGGACGACCCGGGTGACCGAGGCGGTGGCGCCGAGGTCGACCTGGAGCCACTGGTCGTCACCGGGCGCGGACGACCACCGGGTGTTCGCGTCGCCGTCGACGGCGTTGCCGGACGGCGTCGCGGCGTTCTCGGCCGACGACGACGTGGCCGTCCGGCCCTGGGAGAGGGGGGTGTCGGCCGCGGTGGCCGTCATCGGGGCGGGAAGGGTGACGAGCGCGGCCGTGGCGACGAGCGCGACACCCAGGGATCTCAGTCTCATGCGCGAGCTTTCTGCGGAAGCGGACAGGACCGGGCAACCGCCGGACACAGCGGCTTAGTTCAAGGTGTGATTTAAGTGGTGAGCCATCGATCCGGCAAGACTTGCGGCAAGACTTCGGGCAGGACTTGTCAGTGCCGTGCTGAAGAATGCGCTCCATCGAGATCAACACCGGCCGGACCGGGTAGGCGTTCTCGAGTCACTGACCTGGAAGGGCCACAGCCGATGCCGCTCACCGCAGCCGTACGTCCGCACACCGCCGCCTCCCGTGGGGCCCGGCGCCGCGCCCAGCTCGGTACCGCCGAGGCCGAGGTCCTGCGCATCGTCACCGACGCGCGGACCCCCGTCTTCGTCACCGTGCGGGCGGACGGGCGGCGCAGGTACAGCTACTGGCGCCCGCTGGACTCCACGACCGGCCGGGGCGGCTGCTACGCGGCGCTGCCGACCGCGGAGTGCGACGCCCTGCACGCCGCGGGCCGGATCACGCTGGGCGAACCGCTCGCCGACCCGGACCGGATCACCTACCGCGTCAGCGCCACCCGCACCCCGGCGGCGCCGCTGCGCGCGGTGCCGGACCGGGCGCGCGCGGCATGAGCGCGGACCGCCCTGCGCACAACACGACGCGTACGACCCGCCCGCCGTGCGGCACGGCCCGTACGACCAGCCCTCTGCGCGCTGTGACCCGCCCGGGACGCGCCGCCGGTCAGTGGTCGAGCGGTGCCCGCAGTGCGGGATCCGACGCCGCCCGCCACACCTCTGGCACCTCCTGCTGCCGGGCGTCGGCCCCCGCCCGCTCCCGGCCGTGCAGCACCCCCCACGTGAACGCGGACTCACCCGCCCCGTGCGCGGCCACCGCCAGCTCCCGCAGGGTGTCCTGGGCGACCACGGCGTCCTGGTGCTCCCCGAGCAGCTTCTGCAGCGCCTTGGCCCGCTTGCCGAGCCGGGCCACCGGCTTGCCGAGGGCGGGACGGGCCACCTCGGCGGCGTAGCGGAGCTTCTTGGCCGCCTTGCGCGCCTCGTGCAGCCCCGTCTCCCGCGACCGGCCGGCCGGCTGCGCGAGCGCTTCCTCCATGCGTCCGGCGAGACGGCCGTACTCCTTGAGCACCGCCTTGGCCATGACGCGGGCGGGCTTCCCCGCCGCCTTGGCGCGCAGCGGCGGCTGCCTGACCAGGGCGTCGAGTGCGTCCAGCAGGCGCAGATAACGCGCGGTGGCCAGAGCCTCCCGGGTGCGGGAGCGCACCTGTCCGCCCCGGGCCACGTCCCAGACGCGCAACCGGGCGGCCACGGGGCCGAGCACCAGTTCGTCGGGCAGTTCCCCGAGCGCGGCGCCGATCCGTTCGCTCAGCACCTCCTGGTCGCGCGCCACGCCCAACTCGCCTGCCAGCCAGCGCAGTTCCTTCCGCAGGGGATCGGTGACCCGCCGGTCGAGCACCGACCGGTAGGACCGCAGGCAACTGCGCAGCCGCCGGCACGTGACCCGCATCTGGTGGACGGCGTCGGGAACGTCACGCCGGACCGCCGGGTCCAGCGACACCAGCTTGCCGACCTGCTCGTCCAGGTACCCGAGCACGTACGCACCGGGCGACCCGGCGACCACCCGGTCCGGGCGCGGTCGTTCCACCGCGCGCCCCATCTCCCGCAGCGCCCGGGCGAGTTTGGACGGGCTGTCGGCGCGGACGATCCCCTTCTTGCGCAGCTTCTTCTCGACGACGTCCAGCAGTCCGGCGTGGACGCCGTCGGCGAGCTCGACCTCCAGCTCACCCCATGCGGCACGGCCACCGCCGTCCGCCGTCCCCTCCGCCCGCACCTCGTCGATGCTCAGCTCGGCGAGCACCCCGCCCTCCGCGTCGCGCAGCTGCCGCACGGTCCGGGTGGAGCGGATCCGCACGACCGGACGCAGCGGGGCACCACGGGTGCGGGACAGGGCCAGTTCGCGCAGCGACTCCGGCACGTCGTCCGACAGGGGAGCCGACACTTCCTCGCGGGTGTCCCCGGCCGACGGCAGCTTCAGGTGCCACCCCGCCTCCGGCCCGCCCGTACGGCGGCGCAACGTCACCGAGGACGCGGCGAGCCGCAGGTCCTCCGTGTCGTGGTACACCGCGTCGAGTTCCTCGGGCCCGCTCCCGGTGACCGAGGCGACCGGACCGGCGCCGGCGAGGTCGGGCAGCCCGGCGACACCGTCGGAGGGCGGTTCGTACTTCCGCTCTGTCTCGCGCTTCGACTGGGTCATGCTGAGTCTTTTGACCCGATCCGCCGGATCAAACCCCGCTTGCGACGACCCAGGGGCGCGGATCGGTGTAGTACCCGTCGACGACGACCTCGAAATGCAGGTGGGGGCCGGTGGACAGACCGGTGGAGCCCACCCTCCCGATCGGGGCTCCCGCCTCCACGCTCTGCCCCACGGCCACGCCCAGCGAGGAGAGGTGACTGTAGGTCGTCTCCACCCGCTTGCCCTGGATGGTCCCGTGGTCGATCACGATGCGGTTGCCGTACGCGCTGGTGAGCGCGGCGAACACGACGCGCCCGCGGCGCGCCGCGACGACCTGTGCGCCCTGCGGTGCGGCGAAGTCCACGCCGGTGTGCAGCTTGGTCACCCCGGTGAGCGGGTGCTCGCGCGACCCGTAGGGCGAGGTGATGGTGAGAGGACTCACCGGCGCGGTCAGCAGGGCGCCGGCGGCACCGCCCGCGCCGCCGCCCGAGTCCTCGCGGTCGAGCGCCTCGTAACGCGGCAGCAGGCCCTGGACCTCGCCGAGGTAGGTCTTCGCCGCCGCCGGTGCCTTCCCCGCCTCCGTCACGGCCTCCGGTCCCACGGCGTACGCGGCGAGGGTCAGTTCCACCAGGTCGCCGTTGATCCTGCCCTCGGTGCGCAGCTCGGTCACCTTCTCGGCCAGTGAGCAGTCCCGCCGGCCCAGCGCCATGATGGCGTCCGCCGGATCGCGCGGCGAGGACCGGCCGTTGCCGTCGTCGTCCTTGCCCCAGGTCCGCCACTCGTCGTCGGTGAAGGCGGCGATGCCCTTCTGGCCGGAGAGTTCGTCCGAGTCGTCGCTCCAGCCCGAGAGCTGGTTGATCTGCGCGGCGAGCACGGACGGGCGCAGGACGGTGCAGCCCGAGGCCGCCTTGCGCAGCCAGGGGAGGTACGAGGGATCGACGTCGACCGCCGCGGCGGGGTCGGCGGCGGAGTCGTCGTCGGGCCACGGGTTCGGCAGCCCGCCCAACGCCAGGAAGGCGGCCACCCCGGTGACGGTCACCAGGGCCGGCAGCAGCAACAGGGTCACCGGCCCCGGCCCGCGCCGCTTTCGCCCGGGGGTGCGCTCCGGCCGCTCCGGTCGTTCCGGCCGGTCGGGGTCCGGTCGTTCCGGCCGGTCGGATTCCGGTCGCGGGACGTCCGCGCCGCCGATGGTCCGGGCCTCGGTCAGCCGCTCGTCGTTCATCTGGCCGCTCGCCGGGACGTGGTGCTCACGTCGGGACGCTATCGCCGCCGTCCGGGGGCGTCAGGAGCCGCCGAGGCAGAGGGAGGTGCCCGAACGGGCAGGCCGGCCGCGTCCGCCGGCCGCGACCTCATTCCGCGGGCGGCGTGGGGCGGACCGCCAGGACCGCGATGTCGTCCGTGCTGTCCGCCCCCAGACCGATGAGCAACTCGTCGCAGAACGTGTCGAGGGGCTCGTGGGCCAGGTCGGCGGCGTGCCGGCGCAGCCGCTCCAGGGCGTCGTCCAGGGGCTCGTCGCGGCGCTCCACCAGGCCGTCGGTGTACAGCACGAGCGTCGAACGGGGCGGCAGCGGGTGCCGGGCCGTGTTCCGGGACAGGTCGGGATCCAGGCCCAGCAGCACGCCGGCCCCGCCGTCGAGGTAGCGGGCCCGGCCGTCGTGGGTGGTGAGCAGGGGCGGCGGATGCCCGGCCGAGGAGTACGTCAGCTCCCAGGCGCCGTGCGCGGCCTCCTTGAGCAGACCGTAGACGCACGTGGCGGTGGCCTCCTGGTGGAGGCTGTGATTGGCCAGGTCCAGCCGGCGCAGCACCTCCGCCGGCGGCTCCTGACGGTCCACGGCGATGCCGCGGAGCATGCTGCGCAGCTGGCTCATCGCGATGGCCGCGTCGAGGTCGTGCCCCGTCACGTCACCGATGACGACCGCGGTGTCCCCGCCGGGCAGGACGAAGCTGTCGTACCAGTCCCCGCCGACCTGCGCGGTGGTCGAGGAGGCGGCGTAGCGGGCGGCGAGTCGCAGACCCGCGATCTCCGGCAGCACCGGCAGCAGCGAACGCTGGAGCCGTTCGGCGATGGAGCGGGTGTCCTGGTACAGCCGGGCGTTGTCCACCCCCAGCGCGAGGCCGTGCACCAGGTCGGCGACCAGGGTCAGGTCCGCCTGCGTGAACGGCCGGCCGCCGGCCCCGCGGGCCAGGGTCAGGGCGCCGAAGATCCTCCGGCGGGCCCGCAGCGGGGCGACGACGGCGCTGCCCGCCCCCAGCTCCCGGAACAGGTCGACGTACTCCTTGTCCAGCGCGCTCTCGGTCTGGCCGGGCTGCGGCGCGTCGACGAGCAGCAGGGGCCCCGCGCCGCGCAGCACCCGGGCGAGCGGGCCGCGCGACTCCTCGGAGAGCTCCGAGAGCACGCCCTCGTAGGCGCCCGGGAGCAGCGCCCGGGGGTCGCGGTGGACGACGCAGACCCGGTCCACCCGGGCGTCCGGGGTGAACAGGTCCACCGCGCACCAGTCGGCCAGCTGCCGCGTCAGCAGCCGGCCGGCGCGCTGGAGGCCCTCGGTCAGGTCGAGGGTGTTGTTGAGCTGGGCCCCGAGTTCGGCAAGGAGACCGAGCCGGTCCAGTGGCGACATCCCGCCGAGGGCGTCGGGGGCCCGCCCGGCACCGCTCGCGGGGTCGTCCGGCGCCTGGTCCCTGCCGGGGTCCCCGACAGCCGCCTCCCGTACCCGGCCGGCCGTCTTCGGCGCGTCGGGGAACGTGGTCGCCCGGGGAGCGAGCTGGGCGACGAAGACGGTGCGGCCCTCGGCCGTCTCCTGGGTCTGGATGTACAGCCGGACCGGCACCAGCCGGCCGTCGCGGTGCAGCGCGGGGAGCGGCACGGAGCGTCCCACGATGCGGGTGCGTCCCGTGAGCAGCATCGACGTGAACGCCGCCGTGTGCCGCCCGCGCAGGTGCTCGGGAATGAGCGTGGTCAGACGGCGTCCGACGAGGTCGTCCGGTGTCCATCCCAGCAGGTCCGCGGCCGCCTCGTTGACCGCGACGATCCGGTTGCTCTCGTCTGCGGCGATCGTGGGCATCCTGCCGGCCCGCAGCTGCCCCGAGTCCCACGGCACCAGCTCGGCGGAGCTGATCTCCGGCTCGCGGGGGATCACGGTCCACGCGGTGGGCGGATCTCCGGTCAGCTGGCCGACGAGCTCGTCGAAGAGCCACTCCTGGAAGACGTGGCCGCGGGGCAGGGCCGGGAGCGTCAGCAGCCGTTCCTCCCGGGCCCGTTCCTCGGCCAGGTCGAGTACGCGGCGCAGGGCCCGGAGCGCCGGCACCGCGCCGGCCGACAGCGCGAGCGACAGGGTGCGCAGGCCCGATTGGGGGACCGGGGTCTCCAGCGCGGCGATCATCCCGGCGCCGACCACGCTGTTGACGTCGCCGGCGGCCGCGAGGTCCTCGGGATCCACTCCGAGAAGGTCACCCGCACCCGCGGCGAGGGTCAGCTCGCGCAGCATCGCGTGCCGGTGCTGCCGGCACGACGCCTCCAGCGCGGTGGGCACGTCGATGAGGGTGACCGTCCGGTCGGCGGGCGGCGGCGCGGTGGTCTCCCACCCGGACGACGGGGGAGGCGGACCGTCGTGCCACAGCTCGAACCACACGGTCTTGCCCGTCTCGCCGCCGTCCGCCCCGTACCGCGAGGCCAGCTGCTCCACCAGGGCCAGCCCCTGTCCCGTACCGGCGTACGGCGAGCAGCGCTGCGGCACGAGGCCACGGCCCGGCCGCCGGTCCCCGACCCGTACGCGCACCCGGCCGTCGAGGCGTGCCACGCTCACCTCGACCTCGGTGCGCGCGTGCAGCACCGCGTTGGTGACCAGCTCGCTCACCAGCAGCCGGGCCGTGTCCACCAGGTCCGGGGCCGCACCGTCCAGCGCGCTGCCCACGAACCGACGGGCCGCCGCCACGCTCACCGGCCCGTCGGAGAACCTCCGTGACACCGCCGCCGACGGCGGATCGGGGTAACCCATGATCTCAGTGTGGGCCCCACGCGGTCCGCCCCGCAGCGCACGCCTTCGCGGCGCACCCCGCTCCGGGCCGCGCTCCTGTCCGCCGGTCGGGTGAAGGCATCCGGTCCGGGGCCGGGGGCCGCGCCCGAGTCGGGGGCGGGGGAGGGGGATTCGTGGCGGCCGTGACGACGCCGGGTCTGGCAGGCGACCCGTTACTCCGATAGCTTGCTGGTGCGGCCCCGCGTTCTCCCCCGTACGCGGGGCCGCACCAGCGTGCCGCGTGACGGCCCGCTCGGCGTACCGACCGTTCCGGCGGGCGGGCACGCCCCACCGTCCCGGCGGCGACAGGCCCCCGTGGGGCGCGGACCATGTCGTCGCAAGCCGCCGGCCCTTTTCCCTCCTTTCGATGCGTCGGTCCGCGGCTGCCCGGGAACGGGAACGGGGGAAGCGGGCCGCCGGGAGCCGTGATCACGGAGCGCCCGCGGGGCTGGTAGCGTCGCGTGGTCGCGGCGGGCGCGAGAGAGGTGTCGGTGCGTGGGAGAGCGGCAGGACCGTGAGTGGGTGGCGATGACGCCCGGCGACTTCGACCGGGACGCCCCACTGGTCCTCAACGTGGGCACAGGGCCCGCCACCGTCCCGGCCGAGCCCGACGAGTACGGCACCGCCCCGCTGTTCGGCGAGACGACCGCGCCCTCCGGCAACCGGCCGCGCAGTCGGCGGGGACGGCCCGCGCCCGGTCAGGAGCGGCTGTTCTGACCGTCCCCGCCGGGGATCAGGAGGCGGGCACCTCGTCCACGAATCCGGTACCGGCGGCGCGGTACCCGGCGACCTTCGCGGCGACCTGGGCCGGGCCGAGCACCTGGTCCTTGACGTGCAGGACGTAGTCGACCTGCTGGTCGTAGGCGCGCGGGGTCGTCGACGTCTGGCCGTTCAGGTCGATCAGCCACTGGTTGAAGTTGATCGACATGGGCCGCTCGGGCAGGTACTGCGCGTCGTGCGTGCCGAACGGCTGCCCGTCCACGTAGTAGGTGATGGCGCTGTTGTCGATGGTCACCACCAGATCGTGCCAGCCGGCGTAGCTGCTGCGCTGCTCGGAGTGCTGGTTGACGGCCTGCCAGGGATCGGGGTTGTACGTCTCCCAGGAGGTCGTGTACAGGATGTTCGACGGCTCGCCCCACCCTCCGTTCGGCAGGTACTCGAAGTCGTACTCGGCGTAGTCGTCGGCCATCGGCGCCTTGAGGTCGTTGATGGTGAAGAACGTCTGCACGAGGTGGTCCCCGTCGGGCCCCGACTTCGGCGCGTCGGAGAACTTCACGCGGGCGGCGTACGTCCCGTTCCTGAACTTCGTGGACTTGGTCAGGACCTCGGTCTGCGTGGTCGAGGCGCCGGTGCCGGCCGTGGAGGTCTCCAGGTTCATCACCGAGTTGCCGCCGCTGGAGACGAAGGTGACCTTCGACGGGTCCCACGTCGCGCCGGGGACGCCGGGACCGCCGCTGTTGGAGCGCACGTTCCAGCCGTGCGCGGAGAGCGCGGGGTCGGTGTGCGAGGCGTAGTCGAAGTCGTCGAACAGGGTCTGACCGCCGCCGGGCGGGTCCGTCGGGTCCGTCGGGTCGGTGGGGTCCGTGGGGTCGTTGCCCTCGGGGGCCGCGCCCCAGACGGTGGCGCCGGCGAGCTGGGCGGTGACCTTGTCCCAGTTCGCGTACGCGGTCTGCGCGCCGTTGAACGAGTAGTCGTCGCTCTGCCGCAGCGTCTGCCAGTTGCTCTGGTAGAAGCGCAGTTGCAGGTCGCCGGTGTCCGCGCCGGGCGCCAGGGTGCCGGCCGCCGCCGTGAAGCCGATCTCCAGGTAGCGGTCGGCCGTCGCGGTCGGACTGCTCAGGGTGCCGAACGTGCCGGTGACGGCGGAGCAGCCGCGTACCGCCCAGGAGCAGGCGAAGCGGTAGGACGCGGTCGGCGAGTCCGCCTTGAAGTAGTAGCGGATCTTCACCTGGCTCAGCTGCACGGTGGACGAGCCGGTGTTGCGGACCTTGAACCAGGGTTCCGTCTGGTCGGCGGTGGCTCCGCTCGCGCTGGTGCGGTACTGGACGCTGAGACCGGCGGCCGCCGGGGCCGCCTGGGCGGGGAGGGCGGTCAGCGCACCGCCGCCCGTCAGTACGGCCAGGGCGAGCGCCAGACGGGCGCGGCCCGTGGTGGGTCGGATTCTCATCCGGGATCCTTTCGGCAGGCTCCCGCCGGTGCGGGAGCGTCGGTGGAGGGTGCGTGGCGTGGGGGCGGTGCTGTCGGCCGCCGGGCGTCGGGGTGCCGGTTCAGCGCACGCCGCTGACGCGGGGCGGCAGCGGGGTGTGGGCGGGCGGCTCGGCGTGCGGGACGGCCAGGGCGTCGAGACGGGCCCGGTGTCCGGCCAGCCGCGCCGTGAAGTCCCGCCAGTCCGAGGCGCCGTCCCAGACCCGGTCGGCGAGCGCGCACAGCCGTGGGAAGGTGAGGTACTCGATGTGCTCCGGCGTCCGGACGAACTCCGTCCACAACTGGCCCTGGGCGCCCAGCACCCGGGACGCCGCCTCCGGCGTCGGCGGGGCGAGGTCCACGGCGTGGACGGCGCGCAGGCCGACGATCTCGCCGGGCTGCGCGGGCGGTTCCCCGGGGCCGGGGCCTCGCGCGTAGTCGAAGTAGGTCGCGCGGTGGTCGGCGTGGACGACCTGGTGCCCGCGCAGCGCTGCCGCCCGGGCGTGCGCGGGTTCGCGCCAGCTCATCACCGTGCAGTCCAGCGGCAGGGTGACGCCGTTCTCGGCCCACACGACCGGCCGGCGCCCCGCGCGCACCAGGTGCTCGCTCATGCGCGCGATGAACCAGGGGTGCAGTGCGCGTGGTCCCGACAGCCCTTCACGGGCGGCGCGGGCACGAGCCCGCGCACTCAGCTCCCACTCCGTGGTGGGGACCTCGTCCCCGCCGATGTGCACGTACGGCGCGGGAAAGACGTCCATCACCTCGTCCAGGACGGTGCGGAAGAAGTCCAGGACGTGGTCGCCGGTGCCCAGCACGTTCTCGCACACGCCCCAGTGCGTCCACACGTCCAGTCGGCGGGCGGGGTCGGTGCCCAGCTCGGGGTGGGCGGCCAGCGCGGCACGGACGTGCCCCGGCACACCTGTCTCCGGCACCACGCTCACCCCCCGCTCGGCCGCGTACGCGACCAGGCCCCGCAGTTCCGCCCGGGTGTAGGAACCGCCGTGCGGGACACCGTCGAAGCGGTCGCTGCCCGCGGGACCCACCATCGACTCCGCCCGGTGTCCGCCGACCTCGGTGAGCCGGGGATGCGCGGCCACCGGCATCCGCCAGCCCTGGTCGTCGGTGAGGTGCAGGTGGAAGACGTTCAGCTTGTGCAGCGCGAGCAGGTCGACGTAGCGGCGCAGGTAGGACACCGGCTGGAAGTGCCGGGCCACGTCGAGCATGGAGCCGCGCCAGGAGTGGCGGGGTACGTCGGTGATCTCCACCGCCGGCAGTTCCCACGGCACCCCGCGCACCGGCCGCCCGGACAGCGCCGCGTAGGGCAGCAGTTGCCGCACCGTCTGCACACCGCGCAGCAGGCCGGCCGGACGGGCGGCCCGCAGCAGGACACCCTGCGGACTCACGGTCAGCCCGTACCCCTCGTCGCCGAGCCCCGACAGGGCCGGGTCGAGGGCGAGGACGAAGGCACCGTCGGCGGTGGAGTCCAGCCGCAGACCGGTGGCCGGGGCGAGCAGGGTGCGCAGCAGGTGCGCGGCAGGGCCGGCCCCGGGGGTGACCCGCAGCCGGGTCGTCGCGTCGAGGCGGAAACGGCCGGAGCGGGTGGAGATACGGCTCGGGCGGGGGACGAGGGCCAGTTCGGGGCGTGGCAGGTCCACGGGGCGGCTCCGGTGGTCGGCGGACGCGACGGCGGTCGGGCGGCGCGCGGCGGTGACGGCGGGGGCGAAGGGAGGGAAGGGGTGGCGCGGGTGGCGGGGTCAGCCCTTGACGCCCCCCGACGCCAGCCCGGCCGTCACATGGCGCTGCAGAGCGAGGAAGACGACCAGCGCGGGGAGGGCGAAGAGCGTGGAGGCCGCCATGGTGGCCCCCCAGTCCGTGCCGAACGTCGACTGGAACGAGGAGAGCCACACCGGGAGCGTCCGGCTGTCCTGCTGTTTGATGATGAGGAAGTTGGCGTAGGTGAACTCGTTCCAGGCGGTGATGAAGCCGAACAGCGAGGTGGCCATGAGACCGGGGGCGAGCAGCGGGAACGCCACTCTGCGGAAGGCGCCGGCCCGGGTGCAGCCGTCGACCTGCGCCGCCTCCTCCAGCTCCGGCGGGATGCCGGCGATGAAGCCGCGCAGCACCACCACCGTGAACGGCAGCGTGATCATGAAGTAGATGAGGGTCAGCGTCGGCAGCCGGTCCAGCATCCCGGTGTCGCGGGAGATGATGTAGACCGGGATGATCAGGGACTCCCAGGGCGCCATCTGCGCGACGAACACCGCCAGCATGAACTGCCGGCGTCCGCGCCAGCGCATCCGGGCCACGGCGTAGGCCGCGCCGAGGGCGACCAGCAGGGCGAGCAGGACGGCACTGAGGGTGACCAGGAGGCTGTTGCGCCAGAAGAGCCCGAAGCCGTCGGCGCTCACCGCCGTGCGGAAGTGGTCGAACGTCCAGGTGCGCGGCACCAGTCGGGGATCGTAGGACTGGATGTCCGTGGACGGCTTGAAGGCCGTCGTGACCATCCAGTACACCGGGAACAGGCAGATCACCACGGTGAGCGCGGCGGCGGCGTGGAGCGGCAGGCGGCGCAGCGCGCGGCGCAGCGGGGGACGCGGGGTGCTCACAGCTGCTCGCCCTCCTGACGGAACAGTTGGCGGAAGTAGAGGACCAGCACGCCGCTCATCAGCAGCACGGTGAGCATCGAGGCGGCGGAACCGAGGTCGTAGCGCTGTCCCGCGAGCGCCGTCTGCACGGCGTACACCGGCAGGATGGTGGTGGCCTCGCCGGGTCCGCCGCGGGTCATCACCCAGATCTGCACGAACGCCTTGAACGTCCAGATCACTTCGAGGGACAGCACCAGCATGAAGATCGGCCGGATCAGCGGGAAGGTGACGGAGCGAAAGACGCGCGCGGCCCCGGCACCGTCCATGCGGGCCGACTCGTACAGCTCGGCCGGCACCGTGACCAGCGCCGAGTAGAGCGTGATCGCGGCGAACGGCACGGACTGCCAGACGATCAGGACCACCACGATGCCGAACGCCGCCCCGCCGTGCGCGAACCACGGATAGCCCTCGTAGGACTCGAACCCGAGGCCGGTGAGGGTCTCGTTGACGATGCCGAACTCGGAGTGGAACAGCCACTGGAACACGGTGGTGGCCGCGACCACCGGCACCGCCCAGACCAGGACCAGGGAACTGAGGACCACGGTCCTGGCCACCCTGCCCAGCCGCTCGGTCATCAGCGCCACCAGGGTGGACAGCACCATGATGGAGACGACACAGACCGCCATGAACACGAAGGTGCGGCGCACCACCTCCCAGAACTCCGGGTCGCCGAGCAGCGTCCGGTAGTTGCGCAGACCGACGAAGTCGGCGTCGCCCAGGATGAGTTGCCGCAGCCGGAAGTCCTGCAGGGAGATGAGCACGGCGCGGGCCAGCGGATAGAGCAGCAGGTACAGCATGCCCAGCACGGCGGGCGCGATCAGCAGGTACGGCCACGGTGATCCCCGGCCGTCCCGCCCGCCGCGCCCGCCGGTGGGTCCGGCGGCCGCGGCGGGGCGACGGGTGGCGCCGCGCGGCATGCTCCGCTCACGGACGGTCGACACGTCGTCTCCTGTTCCTCGTGGTGCGGGGATGAGCGGTCAGGATCCGTTGCCCAGCGTGTCGGTGATGGTCCTTGACGCCTTCGCCGCCTCGGACGCGGCGTCCTTGCCGGTGAGCACGGCCGTCATGTACTCCTTGACCGGGTTCTTGGCCTCCACCGCCGCCCACTGGGGTGTGTTGGGCGTGGCGTGTCCGTTCGCCGCGCCCGCCGCCATGGCCGCGGTGCCCGGGTCGCCGGCGACGGCTCCCGCCAGGGTCTTCTTGTTCGGTACGTAGCTCATGGCGACGGCGAGCCTCTTCTGCCAGGCGTCACCGGTCAGTTCGCGGAGGAACGTGAACGCCTCCTCCTGGTGGGCGGCGACGGCCGGGACGACCAGGTCGGAACCGCCGGTGAACACGGCGCCCGGACGGTCGGCGGTCTTGCCGGGGATCGGGAAGAAGCCCAGCTTGCCCTTGAGCTCGGGGTTCTTCTCCTCGATGACCTTGGCCCCGCCCGGTACGGCGATGATCTGGGCCACCTGCCCCTTCGCCATCACCTCCGCCTGCGGCGGCTGGGCCTCGTCCGAGTCCTTGGGTCCCTTGCCCAGGGCCTGGAGACGCCGGTAGAAGTCCATGGCGCGCAGCGCCTCCGGGCTGTCCAGGCCGCCCTTCCACTCGTCGCCGTTCCTCACGGCCAGGTCGCCGCCCTCGTCCCAGACGAAGCCGGACAGGACGTACCAGTTCTGCCCCGGCAGGTAGATGCCCTGCGTCGTGCCCTCGTCGAGCTTGCGCGTGGCGTCGATCCACTGCTCCCGGGTCTTGATCCGTGCGGGATCGACTCCGGCCTTCTCGAACAGGTCGGTGCGGTGGATGACGACGCGGTTCGCCGCGTAGTAGGGAATGCCGTACTGCTTGCCGTCGTACGAGCCGGGTTCCGCGAGCCCCTCCAGCCAGGCACCGCCGCCCAGGTCCTCGACGCGGTCCGAGAAGTCGGTGAGGCCGCCGCTCTGCGCGTACTGGGCGACCTGGGTGTTGCCGACCTCGATGACGTCCGGGGCGTCGTTGCTGGCCAGGGCGGCGGTCACCTTCTCGCCGATGCCCTCCCACTCCTGGATCTGGATCTTCACGTCGATCTCGGGGTGGGCCTTCTCGAAGCCCGTCTCGAACTCCTTCTGGAACTCGGCCGAGACACTGTCGCGCATCAGCCACACGTCGAGTGCGGTCCTGCCGCCCCCGGCGCCGTCCGCGTCGGTGTCGCCGGACGAGGAGCAGGCGGCGAGCCCGGCGCTGAGCACCAGCGTGGACAGCAGAGCGAGCGAACGGTACTTCACGGTTCACCTCTGGGGGAGCTGGAAGGGACGACGCATCCGCACTTGACCAGCAAGGGGCGCTGGGCTTACCAGTCGGCGTTGGACGAAGGTGGCATGGACCAATGAGGGCGTCAACCCCTCACGTAGCCAAGGGATTTCGGCCGACGGGAAGCCGGGAGTGGCTGGTTCGTGACCGAGGTGGACAGGTAAGCTGCGCTGACCAGCAGACCAGTCACGGGAGTCACTGCATGGAGATCGACGCCGCCGCCTCCGGTGCGGTGCTCAAACGGGAGCGCGTCCGCGACGCCGTCCTGGAGCTCATCGAGGAACGCCGACCGGGTGACGCCATTCCCTCGGAGCGCACCCTGTGCGCCGAACTCGGCGTCTCGCGGCCCACGTTGCGAGCCGCGGTCGACGAGCTGGTGGTCGCCGGGCTGCTGGTGCGCGAGCACGGCCGGGGCATGTTCGTCGCCGCCGAGAAGATCACCCAGGAACTGGTCTCCGACCGCCAGGCGTTCAGTCTCCCGCAGGCCGCCGGGGCCTGGACCAGCAGGCTCCTGGAGGTCCGCACCCTGCCCGCGGGCGCCCGGGTGGGCCGCAAGCTGCGCACGTCGCCGGCGGCGCGGATCCACTACGTGGCGCGCCTGCGGCTGGTCGACGGCTCGCCCATGGCCATCGAGTACCTGCACGTACCGGCCGACCTCGTCTCCGACCTGACCAGTGAGGAACTGGAGCAGGGCGACCTGTACGAACACCTCGGCGAGCGGCACGGCGTCCGGGTCAGTGAAGCTGTGCAGTCCATCGAGCCCACCGTGGTCACCCGCGCCGAGGCCGACCTCCTCGACGTGCCCGAACTCTCCCCGGCCCTGCTCTTCGAGCGCCTCACCACCGACGCCGGGGGCCGGCCCGTCGAGTACGTGCACTCCCTCTACCGGGGCGACCGGTACCGCATCGTCTCCCGGCTCACCCTGGGTCCGCGCGACCAGGCGCCGTCCCCGGGCCAGGGCCACCACCCGGGCATCCCGCCGGGGGACTTCGCCACCCAGGACCCCGTCACGCTGTCCACGCGCGGGGTGGTGCAGGACGGGATCTAGCGGCGCCTCCCGGCCGCCCGGTGCGCGGAAGTGCTCGGAACGGCTGCACATCGAGCACGTATTGACATGTCACGGCAGACCCCGCAGAGTCATGCCCCGACAGTGTCCGACAGCCCGACCGGTCGACGTCCGGAGCCCGACGGCTCGACGTCGCCCGTCCCCGCACGACCGCGCCCCGACCGTGATGCGAACCGCCACGAGGAGTGTTGCCGTCATGTCCGAAACGCCCGCTGTCTCACGCCGACTGCTCCTGGGATCCGCCGCCGCCACCGGCGCCCTCGCGGCCGGGATCGGGGCCGCCGCCCCCGCCGCGTCGGCCGCGGCCGAGCAGGCGCCCCGCCGCAGGCCCGGCCAGAAGTCGATGATCGGCGTACCGTTCGCCGCCCACAGAACCGTCCGCGTCGGGATCATCGGCCTCGGCAACCGGGGCGGGAGCATGATCACCGGCTGGGCGGCGGTGCCCGGCTGCACCGTGACCGCCGTCTGCGACATCCGCGCCGACCGGGCCAAAAGCGCCGCCGACCGGCTGGAGGGCAAGGGCAGGCCGCGCCCCGCCGAGTACGGCGGCTCCGCCGACTCCTACGCCCGGATGCTGCGCCGCGACGACATCGACCTCGTGTACGTCGCCACGCCGTGGGAGTTCCACTACGAACACGGCCGCGCCGCCCTGCTCAGCGGCAGGCACGCCGTGGTCGAACTGCCCGTCGCGACGGAACTGCGCCAGCTGTGGGACCTCGTGGACACCTCCGAGCGCACCCGCAGGCACCTGCTCCTGTCCGAGAACTGCAACTACGGCCGCAACGAACTGGCCATGCTGAAGGCGGCGCACGACGGCCTGTTCGGAGAGCTCACCAACGGCCACGGAGGCTACCTGCACGACCTGCGCGAACTGCTCTTCTCCGACACCTACTACACCGACTCCTGGCGACGCCTGTGGCACACCCGCAGCACCGCCTCCTTCTACCCCATGCACGGCCTGGCCCCGATCGCGGCGGCCATGGACGTCAACCGCGGCGACCGCATGACCACCCTGCGCGCCACCGCGACGGCCCCGAAGGGGCTGGCCGACTACCGGGCCCGCTTCGTCCCGCGCGACCACCCGTCCTGGAAGGAGACCTACATCAACGGCGACCTGGTCACGTGCATGATCGAAACGGCGCGGGGCCGGACGATCCGCGCGGAGCACGACGTGAGTTCGCCCCGGCCCTACAGCCGCATCAACACCCTCGCCGGCAGCCGCGGCATCGTGGAGGACTACGCGGGACCCGCTCCGAGCGGTGCCCGCGTCTACGTCGAGCCGGACCACAGCGGGCACACGTGGCGCGACTTCGAGGGCTACCGCAAGGAGTACGACCACTGGCTGTGGCAGAAGGTCGGCGACGACGCGGCGAACAACGGCGGCCACGGCGGCATGGACTACGTCCTTCAGTGGCGGACGGTCCAGCTGATGCGCGCCGGCCTGGTGCCGGACATCGACGTCTACGACTCGGCCGCCTGGTGCTCGCCCGTTCCGCTCAGCGTCACGTCGCTGGCCAGGGGCGGCCGACCCGTGGAGATTCCCGACTTCACCCGGGGCGCCTGGCGTGAGCGCAGGCCGGGCCTCGACTCGGCGCCCACCGACATGCCGCCCGTCGGCTGAGCATGAGCCGCCGACCGCCCGGCCGTCCTGGCGGCGTCACCCGGCGTGGCGTCACCAGGCCGTCCGGCGCCCCCCACCGCCGGCCGTCCGGGCGGCACCACGCCCCCCCCGACTGCTGCGTGCCGCCATGCCGCGAGGGTCTGTTCCGCGGCGCTACCGGGCCAGCGCCTCCTCGGGACCCATGACGATGACCGGCTCCTTGCCCGGGTCCAGGGCGGTGAGCAGCGCGCGCATGTGCTCCTCGCTGAGCGAGACGCACGCGTTCGTCGGCCCGTCGTGGTCCACGTGGACCCAGACCCCGCCGCCCTTGTCCTCACCCATGGGGCGGGTCGTGTCCAGCGGGGTGGTGCCGGGCACCCGGTTGTAGTCGATGGCCACCACGTAGTCGAAGGACCCCTCCAGGGGCTCGCCCAGGTACCCGGTGCCCGACACGGAGAACTCCGGGTCCTCGTCGTAGGGGAGCAGGGTGCCCGGGTCGGGCAGCCGGCCCCCCGCGTCACTGAGCCCGAAGACGCCGATGGGCGAGTGCAGGTCGCCCGCCTCGTGGTCGTCGGTCCAGCCGCGCAGGCCGTTGTGGGCGGGCCAGGGGCCGGCCACCGCGCGCCAGCCCTCGGCGGGGTACTGCTCGTAGAGCACCACCTCGGCCTGCGAGGAGCTCTCGTCCTCGCCGGTGACCACGAGGGCCTGCCGGGTCCCCTCCGGGAGCCGAGCCCGCATGACCGGCCCGATCCCGGGCAGCGGACGGGGAAAGGAACGCGGGGGAGCGGGGCGCGGGGCCGCGGTGCTCGCGGGTGCGTGCGCGTCCGGGGAAGGGGCGCCCGCGTGGTCCCGGGCGCAGCCGGTGGCCAGCACGCCGGTGCACATGACGGTGCCGATCACCAGGGCCAGCGCTTTCCTGACGGTCATATCGATCTCCGACTCCATGGGTGGACTACTCATAGCTAGACCACTTGTGGAACCGGGTCGTGCGGCCGCCTCGCCGTCTCCCCCGTATGGCGCAGCGGGGACCCGTTCGAGGGCCGCCGACACCTCCGGTCGGCAACAAGGTTGCCGCTCACACCCCTTACTCACTGGTGAGGCTCGGACATGCCGTGTAGCGTCAGCAGCAGATGTCGTGGTTCGCCCAGACCGCCCGCCCGGAGTGCGGGCGGTTTGCTGTGCAATGCCGGAGGACCAGGACGACCACCTCCGGGTTCGCGCGGTGCGGATCCGATAACGGCTGAAAGGCAAAAAGGCATGGCCAGCGGAACTGTCAAGTGGTTCAACTCTGAAAAGGGCTTCGGCTTCATCGCGCAGGACGGCGGCGGTCCCGACGTCTTCGCGCACTACTCCAACATCAACGCTCAGGGCTACCGCGAGCTGCAGGAAGGCCAGGCCGTGACCTTCGACATCACCCAGGGCCAGAAGGGCCCGCAGGCGGAGAACATCACCCCCGCCTGACCGGGAGATCGCCGAGCAGGGCGGGGTCCGCGGGGAACGCTTCGTTCCCCGCGGACCCCGCCCTGCGGCATGCCCGGCGCCCGAGTCGTGGGGGGGGGGGGGGGGGGGGGGGGGGGGGGGGGCGGGGGGGGGCGGGGCGCCCCCCCCCCCCCCCCCCCCCCCCCCCCCCCCCCCCCCTGCGGCATGCCCGGCGCCCGAGTCGTGTGAGCCGGCGCCCACGGGCGCAGGGCCCGCGGGCGCCGCCTCACGCCGGCCTCAGGGGAGTCGGCGGAAGAAGTCCAGCAGGGCGGTCGTCAGCTCGGCCGGCGCGTCCTCCTGGACCAGATGGCCCGCACGGGCGATCGGCTCCCACCGGGCACCGGGGACGAGACCGGCGAGTTCACGCCCCTTGGCCACCGGAATCCAGGCATCGTCCTCACCCCAGCAGACGAGCGTGGGGACGTCGATACCGGTGTACCGGTCCTGTACCTCGTCCGTGTACCGCTGGTCCGCCTGGGCGATCTGCCGGTAGAAGGCCGGCTGCCCCGATTCGCCGAGCCAGGGCTCGACCAGCCGGTCCACGACCGCCGGATGCAGCCCCGGGCCGCCGGTGGAGCCGACGTACTCGCGCACCAGCGCCCCGTGCAGTGCCCCCGGCAGCTGAGCGAAGACCTCGGCGTGGTCACGGACCAGCCGGAAGAACGGCGACCCCCAGGGCGCCAGCGCCACCGGGTCCACCAGGGCGAGCGCCCTGCACGGGACGCCGTGCAGCAGATGCGCCCGCAGCGCGACGGCACCGCCGAAGTCGTGGGCGGCCACCAGGGGCCGCTCCAGCCCCCAGTGCTCCAGCAGTTCCGCGAAGACCCGGCCCTGAGCGGCCAGCGACACGTCCTGCCCGGCGGCCTTCTCCGACCGTCCGTAACCCGGCATGTCCCAGACGAACACCTGGTGGTCGCGGGCCAGCGAGCGGGCCACCGCGCGCCACACGTACGAGGAGAAGGGCGTGCCGTGCAGCAGGACCACCGGACGCCCGTCAGGGGCGCCCAGCCGGTTCCAGCGGACGGTGCCCGAACGGCTGGGGAACGACTCGGGCAACGGCCATGCGGACATCGTGCGGTCCTCTCGGTGGGCTCGGCCGGCGCGGTTCAGCGGGTCACGGCTTGCGGGCGAGTCCGCCGTGTTCGCCGATGGGCTTCGTCTCCTCGACGTCCGCGTCCGGACGCCACTGGGTCACGGGGACCACGCCGGGCTCCACGAGCTCCAGCCCGTCGAAGAACGCCGCGATCTGGTCGACGGTGCGCAGCACGTACGGCGCGGCACCGCTCTCGTTGTAGGCGTCCTGGGCCCGGTCGAACTCCGGATCGATGCCGCGCGAGCCGTCGTTGATCGAGAGGTAGCTGCCCGACGGCAGGGCGTCGACGAGCCGGGCGGCGACGGAACGCGCCTGGTCGTAGTCGGGGATGTGCCCCAGGATGTTGCTGAGGATCAGGGCGACGGGCCGGTCGAAGTCCAGCGTCTCGGCGGCCGCCGCGAGGACGGTGTCCGGGTCGAGCACGTCGGAGTCGATGTACGCGGTCGCCCCCTCGGGGGTCGAGTAGAGCAGCGCGCGGGCGTGGGCGAGGACCATCGGGTCGTTGTCGACGTAGACGATCCGCGTCTCGGGGGCGATGCGCTGGGCGACCTCGTGGGTGTTGTCGGCGGTCGGCAGACCGGTCCCGATGTCGAGGAACTGCCGGATGCCCGCCTCGGCGACCAGATGGGTGATGTTGCGGCGCAGGAAGGCGCGGCTGCTGCGGGCGATGGTGACGATGCCGGGGAAGACGGCGGTGTACGCGTCGCCGGCCTGCTCGTCGACCGGGTAGTTGTCCTTCCCGCCCAGCCAGTAGTTCCAGATCCGCGCAGAGTGCGGAACGGACGTGTCGATCTTCTGGTGCGCGGTGGTGCCGGGGGTCGTCGAGGAGTCGCTCATGGGTGCGGTCCGTCTTTCAGCCGTGGCGTGGGTGCTTGAGCCCAACCTACGTCGCAACATCCCCTCCCCGTACACCGGTTCACCGACGGACCTGCCTCGGGCCCCCGGGTGCCCGGCGCGCCCGGCGCGCGCGGCGGACCGCGCGACCGCGGCACGATCCGAACGGCACCCCCTAGCGCGCGTCGTGTGCGACCGCGGCGCCGAGCGCGTCGACGCACTCGCCGAGGAGCTGCCGCAGCGTCCGCTCCCCGGGGCCGTCGATCCAGCGGCCGAAGGCCACCTTGAGCACGCCGATCGCCGTCTCGGCCGTCAGCCGCGCCGTCAGGTCGTCCACGTCGCGGCCGCGCAGCGCGTCGGCGAGCGCGTCGGAGAGGGAGGCGAGCTTGGTCAGCTCCCGCTCGCGCAGCTCGGCGTTGGCGTCGATGACGCCCTGCCGCAGGCGGACCAGGTCGCCGCGCTCCTCGAAGAGGCCGGCGGCGGCGTCCAGGGCGGCCACCGCCGCCTCCATGGGCGTCGCGGTCCCGGGTGCGGCCGCGACGGCGCCCGCGCAGAGTTCCTCCAGCCGGGCGGAGCCGGCGAAGAGGACCTCCCGCTTGTCGGCGAAGTGCCGGAAGAACGTGCGCTCCGTGAGGCCCGCGCGCTTGGTGATCTCGGCCACCGGGGTCTGTTCGTAACCGCGCTCCGCGTACAGCTCCAGTGCCGCCTGCTCCAGGCGGCCGCGCGCGTTCGGCTCCCATCGACCCATGCCGCGGAGTCTACGCGAGGACAGTCACTGTCATGGACGGGCGCGTTGCCCGCCGCCGCGCCCGCTGCCGCGACGGGCGGGCCGGCGGCTCAGCCGACCGGGAAGGGGAGCCGCGCCGCCAGTCCGCCCAGCGCGGTCGTCTCCGCCGCGGTCGGCGTCCGCCGCCCGGTGCCGACCAACAGCGCGTCCCGGTCGGTGAACGACGTGGGAAACCTCGCCGCGACGACCTTCTCCAGGAGCTCCCGCGCGTACCCGAGTCCCTCGGCGGGCGGTGGCGGCGCGTCCGGAAGGTGGGCGACCAGGTCGAGATGGTGCAGGGTCCACTCCAGGACGTACGCCGAGAGGTAGTCGCCCGCCGTGAGGACCAGGTCCTGGGTGCCGACCCGGCCCGCGGGGTCCGCGAGCGCGGCGGCGCGGCCGGCGGCGGAGCCGACGTCGTCGAGGTGGAACTTGAGCAGCCACGGCTGTTCGTAGGCGGCGGCCAGACGCACGATCAGCGCGTCGAGCGGGTCGTCGCCCGTCGGGGTGTCGACGACCCGCCAGTAGGTCACCGCGTTCCGGGTCGGTTCCTCGGCGGACGGGGTGGCCAGGGTGATCAGGACGTCCTGGGCGTCGATGACCAGGTGGCACACCAGGTCCCGGACGAGCCAGCCGGCGCAGCCGGACGGCCGGGCGAAGTCCTCGTCGGAGAGGCCGGCGACGGCGGCGAGCAACGCCGACCAGGAGTTGGAGAAGGGATCCACGTCCGACAGCCAACACCACCGCCGGCCCGGCCCGCGACCGGATTGGCCGAGCCGGACCCGGCCGCCGGCTCAGCGCTCGGCGGGTACGGTCGCCTCGGGCGGGGCGGTCAGCTGCTCGCGCACGTAGTTCCACACCACCCCGATCAGGGCGGCGAGGGGCACGGCGAGCAGACTGCCCACGATCCCGGCCAGGCTGCCGCCCAGTGTCACCGCCAGCAGGACCACCGCCGCGTGCAGACCGAGGCCGCGGCTCTGGATGATGGGCTGGAAGACGTTGCCCTCCAACTGCTGCACCACGACGATGATCGCGAGCACGATGAGCGCGTCCGTCAGACCGTTGGACACCAGGGCGATCAGCACCGCCACGAAACCCGCGAACAGGGCTCCGACGATGGGCACGAACGCGGACACGAAGGTCAGGACCGCCAGGGGAAGCACCAGCGGCACACCGAGGATCCACAGGCCGAGTCCGATGAACACGGCGTCGAGCAGTCCCACCAGCGCCTGTGACCGGACGAAGGCGCCCAGGGTCTCCCAGCCCCGCAGGGCGACGACGGGCACGTCCGTGGCCAGGCGGCCCGGCAGCTGGCGGGCGAGCCAGGGCAGGAACCGCGGTCCGTCCTTGAGGAAGAAGAACATCAGGAAGACGCCGAGGACCGCGGTGACCAGGCCGTTGACCACCGTGCCCACCCCCGTCGCCACCGCGGTGGTGATGCTGCCCATGCTGTCCTGGACGCGGGCGACCGTCGAGTCGACGGCGCCGGTGATCTGGTCGTCCCCGATGTTCAGCGGCGGCCCGGCGGCCCATTCGCGCAGATGCTCGATGCCCTCGGCCACCCCGTCGGTCAGCTCGTCCGTCTGGGAGGACATCGGCACCGCGATCAGGGCCACGATGCCGAGGACGACCAGCAGGAACGCCACGGTCACCACGGTGGCGGCCAGGGCCGGACGCCACCCGTGCCGGCGCAGGAAGCGGGCCGACGGCCACGTCAGCGTGGTCAGGAGCAGACCGACGATCAGCGGCCACACCACCGACCACATACGGCCCAGGACCCACAAGGTCACCGCGAGCATGACAAATATCAGCAGCAACTCGCCCGAGAGGCGCGCACTGGAGCGCAGCGCGGCCCTGGTCCTGGTGGTGTTCAATCCGGCAGACATGCGATCACCCTACGGGGGCGCCGGTATCATGGACCGACCAGTCCAGAATTTCGCGGGGTGTGCGGCGTGCGCGGTGAGTTGACGGCCAAGGGGAAGGCGACGCGGCGGCGCATCGTCGAAGGTGCCGCGGCGGTGCTGCGGGAGAGGGGTGTCGCGTCGACGACCCTGGACGACGTCATGGCGCGGACCGCCACCAGCAAGAGCCAGCTGTTCCACTACTTCCCCGCGGGCAAGGACGAACTGCTCGTCGAGGTGGCCCGGTTCGAGGCGGACCAGGTGCTGGCGGACCAGCAGCCCGAACTCGGCCGCCTCGACTCGTGGGAGGCCTGGCAGCAGTGGCGAGACGTCGTGGTCGAGCGCTACGAGGCACAGGGCGACCAGTGCCCGCTCGGGTCGCTGTTCCTGCAGATCGGACGCTCCACTCCGGGTACCCGCGCGATCGTGGTCGAACTGCTGCGCCAGTGGCAGGTGAGCCTGGAGGCCGGCATCAGGTCGCTTCAGGCATCGGGCAGGCTGCCCGACGGTCTCGATGTGGAGACCAGGGCGGCGGCGTTGCTGACGGCCATTCAGGGCGGGGTGTCCATCCTGCTGTCCACCGGGAGGTCCACGCACCTGCGGGCCGCTCTGGACCAGGGCATCGCGGACCTCCGGCACGCGGCCGCGGCCGGGCGGTGAGACCCGGCACCGGCCGGTCCGGGCGTCCGTCCTCGCCCGGGCCGGCCGGTGCCTCGTGTCAGGCGGCGATGACGGCGGTCGTGGTGCGGCCGCCGTCGACGTCGAGCACGGTGCCGTGCACGAACGAGGACTCGTCGGCCGCCAGGTACACGGCCGCGCCGGCGATCGCCTCCGGGGTGCCCATGCGACCTGCCGGTGTGCCCTTCATCATGACCTCGGCGGGATGAACCGAGCCGGGCGGGGAAGTCCGCACCACACCCGGTGAGATGGCGTTCACCCTGACACCACGGGCTCCGAACTCCGCCGCCCACGCCCGGGTCAGGGTTTCCATGGCGCCCTTGGTGGAGCTGTAGAGGGCGCCGACCGGGATGCCCAGACGCGCGATCCAGGAGCCCAGGTTGATGATCGCCCCGCCGCCGGCCTCCGCCATGGCGGGAGCGAGAGCGGCGGTGAGGAAGAACGGAGCCTTGACGTTCACGGCGTAGACCCGGTCGAAGGTCGCCTCGTCGGTGTCGGTCGTGGTGCCGGGCGGGTAGATCCCGGCGTTGTTGACCAGTACGTCCACGCGTCCGCCGAGCACCCGGGTCGCCTCCCGGGCCAGGGCCAGCGAGGCGGCCTCACTGCCGTCCAGGTCGGCGGGGACGAAGTCCGCCCGGCCGCCGGCGGCGCGGATGCCGTCGACGACCTCCCTGCCCCGTTCGGCGCTGCGCCCCGAGACGGCCACATGCGCCCCCTCGGCGGCGAAGGCCTCCGCGACGGCCCGTCCGATGTTGCTGGTCGCCCCGGTGACCAGCGCTGTCCTGTCCGCAAGTCGCATGGACATGTCCCACTCCTCGTTCCACGTCTCGCCCGTTCGCTTCGCGGCCCCCACCCGCAGGCGCCGGGGCCGGATGCCACTGTGCGGCGAGGAAAATGGACTAGCAAGTCCAGAAAGTGGGATGCGGGGTCGGCGGACAGGGCTGCCGGGGCCGTCGGACGATGAGCGGCCCGAGGTCAGCTCTCCGGGACCTTGGCCCAGTCCAGCGTGCGCTCCACCGCCATCTTCCAGCCCGCGTAACCCTGCGCACGCCGGTCCTCGGACCACTGGGGCTCCCAGCGCCTGGACTCGCTCCAGTGCGTGCGCAGTTCGTCGGTGTCCCGCCAGAAGCCCGTGGCCAGTCCCGCCGCGTAGGCCGCGCCGAGAGCGGTGGTCTCCGCGACGACGGGACGGCTGACGGGGACGCCGAGGACGTCCGCCTGGATCTGCATGCACAGGTCGTTGGCGGTCACACCCCCGTCGACCCTCAGCACGTCCAGGTGGACCGAGGAGTCCTGCTCCATGGCCTCGACCACGTCGCGGCTCTGGTAGCAGATGGCCTCCAGCGTCGCCCGTGCCAAGTGCGCGTTGTTGTTGTACCGGGCCATGCCGACGATCGCGCCCCGGGCGTCGGAGCGCCAGTACGGGGCGAACAGGCCGGAGAACGCGGGGACGAAGTACATGCCCCCGTTGTCGTCGACGGTGCGGGCCAGCTCCTCGCTCTCGGCCGCGGTCTTGATGACCTTCATCTGGTCGCGCAGCCACTGCACGGCGGACCCCGTCACCGCGATGGAGCCCTCAAGGGCGTAGACCGGCGGGTTGTCGCCGAACTGGTAGGCCACGGTGGTCAGCAGCCCGTGCTGGGAGCGGACCAGTTCGGTGCCCGTGTTGAGGACCAGGAAGTTGCCGGTGCCGTAGGTGTTCTTCGCCTCGCCGGGCGCGAAGCAGACCTGGCCGACGGTCGCCGCGTGCTGGTCGCCCAGGACTCCGGTGATGGGGACGGCGGCGCGCAGCGGCCGTGAGGTGCGGGTCGTGCCGTACGCCTCCGGGTGCGAGGAGGGGTTGATGGTGGGCAGCATGCTGCGGGGGATGCCGAAGAAGCCCAGCAGCTCGTCGTCCCAGTCGAGCGTCTCCAGGTCCATCAGCATGGTGCGGCTGGCGTTGGTCACGTCGGTGGCGTGGATGCCGCCCTCGGGGCCGCCGGTCAGGTTCCACAGGACCCAGCAGTCCGTGTTGCCGAACACCGCGTGTCCCTGCTCCGCCGCCTCGCGGACGCCGTCGACGTTCTCCAGGATCCACTGGATCTTCCCGGCGGAGAAGTACGTCGCGGGCGGCAGCCCGGCCTTGCGGCGGATGACGTCGCCCCGGCCGGAGCGTTCCAGGTTCGCCGCGATGACGTCGGTGCGGGTGTCCTGCCAGACGATGGCGTTGTAGTACGGACGGCCGGTGCGCGGGTCCCAGACCACCGTGGTCTCACGCTGGTTGGTGATGCCGATGGCCGCCAGGTCGGTCCCCGACAGCCCGCCGTTGCGCAGGGCGTTCTGCATCACCGAGTTGGTGCGTTCCCAGATCTCGACCGGGTCGTGCTCCACCCAGCCGGAGCGGGGCAGGATCTGCTCGTGCTCCAGCTGGTGCTTCGCGACCTCGTTGCCCCCGTGATCGAAGATCATGAACCGGGTGCTGGTGGTTCCCTGGTCCACCGCGCCGATGAAGTCCGCCATGTCCGCTCCGCCTCTCCGGCCGGTGTCCGTCCTGGTCCGGGCATCTCCTCGGCCAGATTAAGGCGGCTTCCGGCAAACCGCACATAAAGGGCATGCGTGGCGCGGTGGTCACCGGTGGCGGCCGACGGCCGCCACCGGCCCGGTCAGGGAGCGATCGGCAGCCGGCGCTTGTGGTCCGTCTGCCGGTAGCGGGTGACGATCGTCTCGAAGGCCTGCTCCTTCACCGGCTTTCCCTCCAGGAAGTCGTCGATCTCGTCATAGGTGACTCCGAGGGCGTCCTCGTCGGCCTTGCCCGGGTCGAGGGTCTCCAGGTCGGCCGTCGGGACCTTGCGGACCAGCTCGGCCGGGGCGCCCAGCGCGTCCCCGACGGCACGCACCCGGCGCTTGGTGAGACCGGTCAGCGGTACGACGTCGGCGGCGCCGTCGCCGAACTTGGTGAAGAAGCCCGAGACCGCCTCGGCCGCGTGGTCGGTGCCGACCACCAGGCCGCCGTGCGCCCCGGCCACCGCGTACTGCGCGATCATGCGCTGACGGGCCTTGATGTTGCCGTGCACGAAGTCCTGGTGGTGGGCGTCGCGGAAGGCCACGTCGGCGGCGAGCAGGGCGTCGAGCGCCGCGTCGCTCGCGGGCTTGATGTCCACGGTCAGCACCTGGTCGGGCTGGATGAAGGAGAGCGCGCGCTGGGCGTCGTGCTCGTCGGCCTGGACGCCGTGCGGCAGCCGCATCGCGAAGAAGCGGGCCTCGTGCCCCTCGGCCCGGGCCCGCTCCACGGCGAGCTGGCACAGCCGGCCCGCGACGGTCGAGTCGACACCGCCGCTGATCCCGAGCACGAGGGCGCGCAGACCGGCGGAGGTCAGCCGCTCGGTGAGGAAGGCCACCCGGCGCTCGATCTCCTGTTCGGCGTCGAAGGTCTCGGCGACCTCCAGTTCCCGGGCGATCTCCTTCTGCAGGGTGATGGACGCCGGCTCGCTCAATTCCGCTCCTTGTTCGACGGGCAGGGGGTTCCCGTTCAGCCTACCCAGAGGTGCCCGTCGCACCGGTCTCCCGACCGGTCCGGTGACCGGAGGGTGCGGGGCGGCCGTCGGGCACCGCCCCGCACCGTTCGGGTCAGCCCAGCGGTTCGATCCGGAGGTTGCGGAACCGGACCTTGTTGCCGTGGTCCTGCAGCCGGATCGCCCCCGCCGCCGGCGTCTCGGCCCGGCCCGCCGCGGTGGGCCCGTCGAGCGCGACGTCGTCGTGGACCGTCTGGCCGTTCCACACCACCGTCACCCGCGCGTCGGCGGTCTTGGCACCGCTGTCGTCGAAGCGGGCGGCCCGGAAGACGACGTCGTACGTCTGCCAGGTCTCCGGGGCCGTCGCCGCGTTGGCGTCGGGCGCCTTCTTCAGGTAGATCGCCCCGGCCTCGTCGGTGCCGGGGGAGGTGTCACCGTAGGAGTCCAATATCTGAAGCTCGTAGCGGTCCTGGAGGTAGACGCCGCTGTTGCCGCGGTCCTGTCCGGTCACGTCGTCCGGCAGCAGCGGCACCCGGTACTCCAGGTGCAGGCGGAAGTCCTGGTAGGCGTCCTTGGTGCGGATGTCGCCGCAGCACACCTCCATCGAACCTTCCTCGGCCAGCGGCCAGGCCGGCTTCCTCCCGTCGGTGTGCTGCCACTGCTCCTGCGAGGCGGCGGTGCCGTCGAACAGGGCGACCCGGGCGCCGCGCGGGTGCACGGTGATCAGGTCGAGGTTGACGTGGCCGGTGTCGCCGGGGTCGTAGCGGTAGGAGAGCGTGTGGTGCCCGGCGCGCAGCCGCAGCGGCTCGGTCCGGGTGGACCAGGTGTCCCAGTCCCCGGTGGAGGGGAGTGCGGTCCGGCGGACCTTCCTCCCGTCGGCGTACAGGGAGAGCGACTTGGGGCCGGCGAAGGGGTCGGGGCCGTTGGAGTAGCGCAGGCCCACGTCGTAGGTCCCGGTCCTCGGGACGGTCACGTCGAACGTCGTGGCGACCTCGCCCTCGGTGGCGTAGCGGTCGACGAACCCGCTGCCGGAGTAGCCGGCGTGGTCGGTGTCGATGCCGGCCCTGCCGGTCAGGCGCGCCTCCTCGGCCTCGTACAGCGTGGCGGCGGGCGGCTGCTTTCCGGGCATCTCGTTGAGCGTGTACCAGGCCTCCGTGCTCCAGAGCGTCTCGCCGGAGGCCGAGCTGAACGGGCGCGGCGAGCGCACGTGCACGACGCGGTCCGGTTCCAGGCCGTCCAGCCGCAGCCGGACGGTGCGGCGGTCGTCGGAAAGGGTCGCGGACCGCACGGTCAGCTCCTTCTCGGCGATCTTCGGACCGCCGTAGTCGGAGGTCGGCGTGTAGCGCCACTGCTCGGCCTCGTAGCGGGCCGCGAGGTCGGCGGCCGTCTCCGGGGAGAGCGGCTGGGTGTACGTCAGGTCGAAGCCGCCCGGCACGGCCCGCATCTTCTGGACGTCGAAGGTGTTGCCGCCGCCCGGCGTCAGCTTCTGCAGGCCGAACTTGAGCTTGCCCTCCTGGCCCCAGTTCCCGTCGGCGCCCAGGCCGCCGGTGTAGATCGCGCCGTCGGGGCCCATGGAGACACGGTTGACGCCCGCCTCCAGGCCCTGCGTGTAGCGGAAGACGGCGCCCTGGTACTGGCCCTTCACCTTCTCCAGGTAGGCGCGTTGCAGGCCGCCGTAGGTGACGTCCCCGATCAGCATCTGGCCCGCGAACGTGCCCTTGGTCAGGTACAGCGGGGTGGAGGGCGAGTTGCCGATCTCGTTCTGCGGCAGCCACAGCACCGGCTGGGTGACGGGGGAATCCTCGAAGGGGCCCGCGGGCTCGGTGTAGTGGTTGAAGAAGCGGTCCTGCTTGATCTGGACGAGCTTCGAGGCGGGCAGCCAGCCGCCCTGGTTGTCGGTGGCGAACAGGTCGCCGCCGGGACCCCAGCCGATGCCGTTGGGCGTGCGCAGCCCGCCCGCGACCGGCGTGGTCTTGCCGGTCTTCTTGCTGATCCGGTACGTCGTCCCGCGGCCGGGTGCGGGCTGCGGGGTGGTGGTCGCGCCGCCGAGGTCGATGGCGACGGAGAGGTTCACGTAGAAGTAGCCGTCGCGGTAGAGCAGGCCGAACGCGAACTCGTGGAAGTTGCCGCCATAGGGCCAGGTGGCGACGGTGCGGTACTCGTCGGCCACGTCGTCGCCGTCGCTGTCGACGAGCCGGGTCAGCTCGTGCTTCTGCGAGACGTAGAGCGTCCCGTCCACGTACTTGATGCCCATGGGCTCGCGCAGTCCGCTCGCCACCTTCTCGACGGTCACCTTGTCGCGACTGGTCTCACCGGTGACGTTGTCCAGGAGGTACACCTCTCCGGCAACGTTGTCGGTGCCGCCCCAGGTGCTGATCGCCAGGCGTCCGTCGGGCAGCCAGTCCATGCCGGTGACCTGCGGCTCGAAACCCTCGGGGCGCAGGTCGGTGAGGGTGAGGTCGGGGCGCACGGAGGTGAGTGGCAGTCCGTCGCCGGGGGTGTCGCGCCCGGCCTCGCACTCCTTGCGGCCCGGCGCCGTGACCCGGACGACCCCGGCGTCGGTGCTCAGCGCCTCGGTGGGTACGACGGTGAACTCGCCGGCGCCCGGCGGCATCCAGGACAGCTGCAGCTGCTGTCCGCCGCCGCGGTCGAAGTGCTCGATGCGCAGCGGGTGCGCTCCCGCGGTGAGGTGGACCGTGCCGTCCTTGGGCTCGGCGCCGTGCAGTCCGTCGTGGTCGATCACCGTGGCGTCGTCCAGGGACAGCCGGGAGCCGTCGTCGCTGACCAGTCTGAAGACGTAGGTGCCGTCACGTGGCGCGACCAGGTAGCCGGACGCCTCGGAGACGAAGTTGTCGGCGATGCCGCCGAAATCCGCGGTGGCCGACCAGTCGACGGTCGGCATCAGCTTGTCGTGGTTGGGGGTCTGTCCCGGCTTGAGCGTGCACAGTTCGTCGAGCGGCGTCTGCACGTCGAACACGCGAAGCGTGACCCCGGGTTCCTGCGGCGGGATGTCGGCGGGGGCGGCCGAGGACGCCGGAGCGGCCCAGGCACCTCCGATCGACACGGCCGACGTCAGCAGGAGGATGAGGTGTCTTCGGGCACGCGACAACAACCGTAAGCGCATTGGTCCTCCGGAAGGTGGGGACCGGACCGTGCCGGATATCGCTCCGGTCTTGTGCGGTGGGACGGGTGTTCCGCCGCCAAGGTAGGAGACTTCCGCTTGACATGTCCATACTTTGTCATCGGTGTGTTCAAAGTTCCCGGCGCCGGTGCGCGTACCGCGAGGCCCCTCGGGGTCAGCGGCCCCTGCGCACCCGGGCCGCCGCGCGCGCCTCCGCCGCCTTGCGTGCCTCTGTGGCCTTGCGCGACCCCTTCGCGGCGCGGCCAGGGCGGGTGCCCATGCCGCGGAAGGGCGCGTTGCCGCCCTCCTTGTCCGGGCCGGAGGGAGGGCGCTTCGCCCCGGTGAGGGCCGTCAGCTTCTGCTCGCCCGAGCGCACCGGGGTCACCGTCGGCCGGATTCCGGCCTCGGACATCATCCGGTTCACCTCGCGCCGCTGGTCGGGGGTGACGAGCGTGACCACGCTCCCGGCCTGCCCGGCGCGCGCCGTACGCCCGCCGCGGTGCAGGTAGTCCTTGGCGTCGGCCGGCGGGTCGACGTTGACGACGAGGTCGAGCGCGTCGACGTGGATGCCGCGCGCCGCGACGTTGGTGGCCACCAGCACGGTGACCTCGCCCTCCACGAAGCGGGCGAGGGTGTGGGTGCGCTGCGGCTGCGACTTTCCGCTGTGCAGGGCGGCGGCGGGCACCCCGGCGGCCCGCAGGTGCCGGGTGAACCGGTCGACCCCCGCCTTGGTGTCCAGGAACATCAGCACCCGGCCGTCCCGCGCGGCGATCTCCGTCGCGGTCGCGTACTTGTCGGCCGGGTGGATGGTCAGCACGTGGTGCTCCATCGTGGTCACCGAGGCCGACGCCGGGTCGACCGAGGCGAGGACCGGGTCGTGCAGGTGGTCCCGCACCAGCTGGTCGACGTCGCGGTCGAGGGTGGCCGAGAACAGCAGCCGCTGCCCGTCGGACGGGACCTGGTCCAGGATGCCGGTGACCTGGGGCAGGAACCCCATGTCGCACATCTGGTCCGCCTCGTCCAGCACGGTGATCCGCACGTGGTCGAGGCGGCAGTCCCGGCGCGACACCAGGTCGGCCAGACGTCCGGGCGTCGCGACGACCACGTCGGCGCCCGCGCGCAGCGCCTGGGTCTGCCGGTTGATCGACAGCCCGCCGACCACCGTCGTCAGGCGCACGCCCAGCACCCGCGCGTACGGCGTCAGCGCCTCGCTCACCTGCTGGGCCAGCTCCCGGGTGGAGACCAGGACGAGGGCCAGCGGCCGCTTCGGCTCCGCGCGCCGGCCCGCCGTCCTGACCAGCAGCGGGAGCCCGAAGGCCAGCGTCTTTCCGGAACCGGTCCGCGCCCGGCCGAGGACGTCGCGCCCGGCCAGCGCCTCGGGCAGCGTCGCCGCCTGGATCGGGAAGGGCTCCCGCACCCCCAGGCCGGTCATGGTCTCGACCAGCACGGGGGGCAGCCCGAGGCCGTCGAAGGATGCGGTCGGCTTCGCGTTCATGGGGGACCTTTCTGATCAGGCGCCCGGAACGCGACCGGGTCCGTACCCCTCGGTACGGACCCGGGCGCCTCAAAGCGTGCGGCCATTTTACCAGCGGGCCTCTCCGCGCCCGGCCGCGTGCGCCGCCCCTCGGGCTCAGCCGCGCCCGCCGCGGAGGCTCAGCGCGCCCGCCCCTGAGGCACCTCGTCGCGCCGGGCCGCCAGAACACGACGGCGGCTCCACCCGAGCAGGGCGAAGAGTACGAACCCGGAGATGATCAGACTGGCCCCGGTGGCCCAGCCGGAGTACGGCACCTCGGGAACGACACCCCACGTCACCCCGGCGCCGACGAGGAAGAGCCCCACCAGCACCGAGCCGGCGATCCGCCACCGGGAGGAGACGCTTTCCTCGGCCGCCCGCATGGCCCGGACGCGGACCGGGGCGACGAACCGGTCCAGTGCCGGAACGGCGCGCGACAGCAGCACCACTCCGGCGAAGACGAGCAGCAGACCGGGCCCGGGCAGCACCAGCAGCGCGACGCCGATCAGCAGCAGGACGGCGCCGAGGACGCCCAGGGCGGTCCGCCGGATCGACTCGACACCCCGCGCCATGGCGCCCCACTCTCCTGCGGTCGGGAAGGACTCCGGTCCTGTCGGCGTGCCCCACCTTAGGCAGCGATCGGCGCGCGGGCGATTCAGGCGCGGAGCCGGCGGCCGGCGACCGGCGGGACGGGCGCGGGCCGGTCCGCCCCGTCCTGTCCGTCAATACCCCTTGTGCCGCCGGTAGTTGCGGGGACGCCCCATCGACGTGCGGGGGCATCGCTGCTAGACCTGCACCACCCGCACCACCTGCACCCGCCGTTCAAGGAGGAGCATGTGAGACCACGTCGCGCGGTCGTCAGGACCGCATCGGCACTCGTCGCCGCCCTCGCCCTGACCGCCGGCCTCGGCGGCCCCGCCGTCGCGGCGCACGAGGCGCAACCGGAGCCGGCCGCCACCGGAACGGGGCCCGTCACGCACGAGGAGAACGACCGGGTCCCCGAGGGCTCGGTCTGGACCCAGCACTACTTCCCGTCCTCCGACCGCTCCGGCACCCGGCTGCACGCCGACGTCCTGCTCCCCGAGGGGCTGAAGCGCAAGGAGAAGGTGCCGGTCATCGTGTCGGTCGGCCCCTACTTCGCCCACGCGGGCCAGACCGGCCCCGAGGGCTGGACCCACACCGGGCCGTCCGCCCGCTTCCAGGACTTCATCGAGGGCACCGACCTGTTCGACCGGGGCTACGCCTTCGTCATGGTGGACCTGCGCGGCTTCGGCGGCTCCACCGGCTGCCTGGACTGGGGCGGCCCCGGTGAACAGGCCGACGTCAGGGCCGCGATCGACTGGGCGGCGAAGCAGCCGTGGTCCACCGGAGCGGTCGGCATGTACGGCAAGTCCTACGACGCCGTCACCGGCCTCATCGGCAACAACCTGGACCAGCACGCCCTGAAGGCCGTCGTCGCCCAGGAACCCGTGTGGGACATGTACCAGTACATCTACTCCAACGGGGTGCCCCGCCCGAACGTGACCGGCACCGCCGACGCGTACAACTCCATCGCCTCCATGCCCCCGATGGCGGACGACGATCCCCGCTACCGGGCCGCCGCCCGGTACGAGGAGAGCCACCCGCAGTGCCTGACCGAGAACTCGGCCGGTTACCGCATATCCGACCAGCGCGACGAGCACTGGACCTCTCGTGACCTGGCGAGGATGGCCAGGGGGAGCGACACCCCGCTCTTCGTCACGCAGGGCTTCGTCGAGAACAACACCAAGCCGGAGGAGATGCAGGAGTACCTCGACAACCACCGGGGCCCCGAGCGCGGCTGGCTCGGCCAGTGGGACCACGTGCGCGGCGGCGACCGCGTCGAGGACGGGCGCCTGGCCATGGGCCGCGAGGGCTGGTACGACGAGACCCTTTCCTTCTACGACCAGTACCTGAAGGGCGTCAGGCCGGAGGTGCGCTACCCGGCCTACGCCGTCGAGGACTCCACCGGCGCCTGGCGCGCCCAGCGCACCTGGCCGGCCGCGGAGCGGTCGGTCACCCTCCCGCTCGGCGGAGGTTCCTACGTGGACGACGGCGGGGCGTCCGCCCGTGCCGGGCTGGCCGCGTCCGGCGGCGCGGCGCCGAGGACGCCGCCGCAGCCGTCCGGCCGGTGGGACATGGAGAACGCGCCCGCGACCGAGCAGCCCGCCCCGGCCGGGCTGGCCGCGGAACTGGCGAAGCGCCAGCGCGCGGGTGAGGTCGCCTCCAGCTTCTTCGTATGGTCCAAGCCCCTGCGGAAGGCCACGCGCGTCACCGGTACCCCGCAGGTGTCCCTGACCGCCCGCGGCAGGGGCAACGTCATGCTCAAGCTGTACGACGTCGCCCCGGACGGCACGGCCGTCATGTTCGACGAACAGGTCTCCCTGGTGAAGTCCGGCCGGATGAGGGTCGACCTGAAGGCCACCGACTGGACCCTCGCCGCCGGACACACGCTGGCCGTGGAGATCGGCTCCATCCAGACCGGCTCCTGGCGCGACACGCCCTCCGGCGAGACCATCGAGGTGAGGGGGGCCGCACTCGGGCTCGCCCTGGACGACCCGGCCGACGACGTCGCCACCGCCGGCGACCGCTCGCCGTACCTGGACACCTACCTGCGCCAGTACACGGTGAGCCTGCCGGCCGGACCGGGCGCATTCTCGGTGGTTCCGGGCGGCCGGTCGTGACAAGCTGTGCTCCTGTTCGTCCGAGCCCAGGAGGTCGTCATGACTGAAGAGTCTTCATCGCAGGCAGGTTCGGAACCGGCGGAGGCCGAGAGCACCGCCCTGACACCGGACGCCGACGGTCGGTACGACCTCAAGGACAAGTTCCGCCAGGCGTTGGAGCGCAAGCGCGGCAAGCAGGCGGAGGCCGCGGCGCTCGCCGAGAACGGTGACGTGGCGAAGATCCGGGGCGCCCACGGCCCGGCCGCCAGTCAGCGCTCGTTCCGGCGCAAGAGCGGCTGAGCCGGCGCACCACCGTCCCGCGCGGGGCCCGGCCGTGGCAGCACGGCCGGGCCCCGTCCGTTGCGGGCGGTCGCGGGCCGGGAAGGTTCAGGGACGGGTGGTCAGATAGCCGCCCATGGAGGTGAAGTACTCCGTCGCGGCCAACTCCCGCCCGTCCTCCGTGCGCACCCGCGTGACGGCGAGGCCGTGGTTGCGGCCCCGGCGCGCGTCGGCGCCGGCGACGATCACCACACCCTCGCCCTCGCGGTAGAAGATCCGGCCGGGTGTACCGCCGTAGCGGCCTTCGGAGACCACGGCGGCGAGGATCTCCAGCCGGCGGCCCCGGTGGAAGGTGAAGGCGCTGGGGTACGGCTCGGACTGGGCCCTGACCAGGCGCTCCAGGTCCTCGGCGGGCCAGCTCCAGTCGACCCTGATGTCCTCGGCGGACCGCTTGTGGAAGAAGCTCGCCCGGGACCGGTCCTGCTCGGTGAACTCGGTCTGCCCGGAGGCGATGAGTCCGAGGGCCCCGATGGTGACCGGGGCGATGAGGTCGACGGTCTTGTGGAACAGGTCGGTGGCGGTGTCCGTCGGACCCACCGGCACGGCCTCCTGGCGGACGATGTCGCCGGCGTCCAGTTCCTCGTTCATCATGTGCGCGGTGACGCCCACTTCGGTCTCCCCGTTGATCAGTGCCCAGATCAGGGGGGAGAATCCGGCGTACTTCGGCAGCAGCGAGTCGTGCACGTTGAGCGTGCCGTGGCGGGGCAGGCCGAAGATGCGCGGGGGAATCCAGGTCCGCCAGTTGTTGGCCACGATGATGTCCGGATCGGCGTCCTCGAGACGCTGGAACAGCTCGTCGTCGTCCGGGCGGTTGCGGATCAGCACCGGGACACCGTGCTCCTCGGCGAGGTCGGCGACGGAGTCGCTCCAGATCTTCTCGTAGGCGTGCTCGCTTCTGGGATGCGTCACCACCAGGACCACGTCGTGCTCGGAGTCCAGCAGGGCTCGCAGGGTGCGGTGCCCCCAGGTCTGGTAACCGAACATGACGACCCGCATGGGGTTCCTCCTCGAAGCAGGGGATGGCCCGGGCAGTTAAGCAAGGCTTACCTTAGTTCGCAACATCCATGCGGGACATCGCAGTTGGCTCGATTCCGTCGCTGTCGCGGCCTATCGACAGCCGTCCCTCGTTAGCTTAGGCTCACCTAAGTTTCCGGCGCTCGATGGGAGTGACATGTCACGGGTTCTTCCTGGTGACGCAACGCTGGTCCACGACCTCATTGGAATCGGCTTCGGGCCGTCCAATGTCGCCATGGCGATCGCGATCCGCGAACACAACGCACGGGCCGGCGGGCAACAGGCGCTCGACGCGCACTTCTTCGAGCAGCAACCGCGCTTCGGCTGGCACCGCGGCATGCTGATCGACGACGCCACCATGCAGGTGTCCTTCCTCAAGGACCTGGTGACGTTGCGCAACCCGGCCAGCGAGTACAGCTTCCTGTGCTACCTGCAGAGCAAGGGGCGGCTGATCGACTTCATCAACCACAAGAACCTCTTCCCGCTGCGGGTCGAGTTCCACGACTACTTCGAGTGGGCCGCGGCCAAGGTCGACGACACGGTCTCCTACGGGCACGAGGTCGTCGGCGTCGCACCGGTCGTGCGGGACGGAGCCGTGGACCACCTGGAGGTGACGGTCCGCTCGGGGGAGGGGCTCGGGGTCCACCGGGCGCGCAACCTCGTCATCGGCACCGGGCTGCGCCCCCTCGTGCCGGAGGGCGTGGAACGCGGCGACCGGGTCTGGCACAACTCCGAACTGCTGTCCAGAGTCGACGCGTTGGAGGGCACTTCGCCCTCCCGGTTCGTCGTCGTCGGCGCCGGGCAGAGCGCCGCCGAGAACGTCGCCTACCTGCACCGCCGCTTCCCCGGAGCGGAAGTGTGCGCGGTCTTCTCCCGCTACGGCTACAGCCCGGCCGACGACAGCGCGTTCGCCAACCGCATCTTCGACCCGGCGGCGGTCGACGACTACTTCACCGCACCGGGCACCGTGAAACGCCGGCTGATGGACTACCACGGCAACACCAACTACTCCGTGGTGGACATCGACCTGATCGACGACCTGTACCGGCAGATGTACCGGGAGAAGGTCCTCGGCACCGAGCGGCTGCGCTTCCTCAACGTCTCCCGGCTCACCGACGTCACAGAGGCACCGGACCACGTACGCGCCACCGTGACCTCCCTGGTCGACGGCGAGGAGACCCTCCTGGACGCGGACGTGCTGGTCCTGGCCACCGGCTACGGTCCGGCCGACCCCCTCGGTCTGCTCGGCGAGGTCGCGGACCGCTGCCTGCGCGACCACGAGGGCCGGGTGCGTGTCGAGCGCGACTACCGCGTCGCCACGGACCCCGCCCTGCGCTGCGGCATCTATTTGCAGGGCGGCACGGAGCACACGCACGGCATCACGTCGTCGCTGCTCTCCAACACCGCCGTCAGGGTCGGCGAGATCCTCGACTCGCTCCTCGACCGGGGGCTCAAGTCCGCGTCCGACGAGGCCCGTACGGTCGCCGACGGGACCGGCACCGGCGCGCGTTAGTGTACGTCGCCATGACCACGACTGCGGTTGAGCGTCCGGCGCCCGCGCCCGGCGGCCCGGCACGGGCCCGGCAACGCCGTCTCGCCGGCCTGGGCGTGCTCGCGGCGCTCCTGCTGGTCGCGGCGGCGGCCTCGCTGGCCGTCGGTGCGCGTGCGCTCACTCCCGCCGAGGTCTGGCACGGGCTCTTCGCGGCGCCCGAGTCCGACCGGCGGCTCACGGAGATCAGGCTCATCGTGCAGACCGTGCGCGTGCCCCGCACCGTGCTCGCGGTCGTGGCCGGCGCCGCCCTGGGCGTCGGCGGCGCGCTGATCCAGGGCTACACGCGCAACCCGATCGCCGACACGGGCCTGCTGGGGGTGAACTCCGGCGCCTCGTTCGCCGTGGTGTCGGGGATCGCCGCCTTCGGTTTCACCAGCCCGTTCCAGTACGTCTGGTTCGGCTTCCTGGGCGCGGCGGTCGCCGGGGCCGTGGTGTTCGGGCTGTCGAGCATCGGCCGCGGGGCGGGCAACCCGCTGACGCTGGCCCTGGCCGGGCAGGGTGTCACGGTGTTCCTCGCGGCCATGACCACGGCGGTCGCGCTGACGGACAAGGCCTCGCTGAACGCGCTGCGGTTCTGGAACGCGGGCTCCCTGACCGGCGTCGGCTTCGACGTCATCTGGCCCGTGTCCGCGTTCGTCGCCGCCGGGCTGCTGGCGGCGCTGACCACGCTGCCCTCCGTCAACCTGCTCAACCTGGGCGACGACGTCGCCCGCGGGCTCGGGGTGAACGTCGCGCTGACCCGCACCGTCGGCATCGCCGCCATCACCCTGCTGGCCGGGGCGGCGACGGCGGCCTGCGGACCCATCGCCTTCCTCGGTCTCATGGTGGCCCACGTCGCCCGGTACCTGACCGGCCCGGACTACCGCTGGCTGGTGCCGTACGCCGGTCTGCTCGGCGCCGTCGTGCTGCTGGGCTGCGACATCGTGGGGCGCCTGGTCGTGAGGCCCGGGGAGCTGGACGCGGGGGTCGTCGTCTCGCTGCTCGGCGCGCCGTTCTTCGCCGTCCTGGTGTGGCGCGGGAAGTTCAGGAGCGCGTGAGCGGGCCGGACGGGACGGCGGACGTGGCGGACATGACGGCGGAGGGGGCGAACACGGCGGTGGACGGGGCGGATGCGGGGGTGGACGTGAAGGCGGACGTGCGGGCCCCGGTGGCGCCGGGGGTGCGGTTCGGCGGTGTGTCGTTCGTGTGGCGGCCCTGGACCGCGGGTGTCACGCTGCTCCTCGCGGTGGCGTGCTTCCTGCTTTTCTGCCTGTCGATCGGCGTCGGGGACTTCCCCATCGGCCTGCCCCGGGTCCTCGCCACCATCGTCGGCCGGGGCGAGCAGGTCGACGAGTTCGTGATCATGGACCTGAGGATGCCCCGGGCCCTCGCCGGGCTCGTCGTGGGCGTCGCGCTCGGGGTGTCCGGCGCCCTCACCCAGTCGATCGCCCGCAATCCGCTGGCCAGTCCGGACGTCCTCGGCATCACCAGCGGCGCCGGGGCCGTCGCGGTGTTCCTGGTGACGGTGTCGGGCGGTGCCGCGACGGCCGTGACCGACTCCGTGGGCCTGTCGGCGGCGGCCCTCGCGGGCGGCCTCGGTACCGGCCTGCTGGTGTACTTCATGGCGTGGCGCCGGGGGATCGACGGCTTCCGGCTCATCCTCATCGGCATCTCGGTCAACGCCGTGATGCAGGCGGCCACCACCTGGCTGCTGGTCACCGCCGACATCCGGGACGTGGCCCGGGCCCAGGCGTGGCTGATCGGTTCGCTGGACAACCGGTCGTGGGACGAGGTGCACGTCGCCCTGTGGGTCACGACGGCCCTGCTGGTCGTCGTGGCCTGTGCCGCCTTCCAGTTCAAGCCGCTGCACTTCGGGGACGAGGTCGCCGCCGGTCTCGGCGTCCGGTACGGCGCGGTGCGCGCTGCGCTGCTGCTGTGCGCGGTGCTGCTGGCCGGCGTGGCGGTGAGCGCCGCGGGCCCGGTGCCGTTCGTCGCGCTGGTGGCGCCGCAGGTGGCGATGCGGCTGGCGAGGTGCCCGACCCCGCCGCTGGTGGCTTCCGGCCTGGTGGGGGCGGTGCTGCTGACCGGCTCCGACCTGGTGGCCCGCACCGCCCTGCCGGTCTCGCTCCCGGTCGGCGTGGTCACCGCCGCCATCGGCGGCCCCTTCCTCGTCTACCTGCTGGTGCGGGCCAACCGCCGATAGCTGGTACAAAGTAAGGCGAGCCTAATCGAGGGGGCCTTGTGGTCGTTCAGTCCATCACCGGGACCGGGACGGGAGTTGACGGCGCCTCACGCCTGGCGGCCCGGGGCGTCAGCGTCGGTTACGGTGCGCGGTCCGTCATCGAGGATCTCGACGTGACCGTCCCGCCCGGCGTGATCACCACGATCGTCGGACCCAACGGCTGCGGCAAGTCGACCCTGCTGCGCACCCTGTCGCGACTCCTCAAGCCGACCGGCGGCACGGTCGTCCTGGACGGCGAGGACATCGCCGCGCTCAGGACCCGGGACGTGGCGAAGAAGCTCGGCCTGCTGCCCCAGGCGCCGGTGGCGCCCGAAGGGCTGACCGTGTCCGACCTGGTCGCCCGGGGCCGGCACCCGCACCAGAGCTGGCTGCGGCAGTGGTCGTCGGACGACGCCGACGTCGTACGGCGGGCCCTCGCCATGACCGGGGTGTCCGACCTCGCGGACCGTCCGGTCGACTCACTGTCCGGCGGACAGCGCCAGCGCGTCTGGATCTCGATGACCCTGGCCCAGGGCACCGACCTGCTCCTGCTGGACGAACCGACCACCTATCTCGACCTGGCCCACGCGATCGACGTGCTCGACCTGGTCGACGACCTGCACGAGTCCGGGCGCACCGTGGTCATGGTGCTGCACGACCTCAACCTCGCCACGCGCTACAGCGACCACCTCGTCGTCATGAAAGAGGGCGCGATCCTGGCCCAGGGGCACCCGCGCGACGTGGTCACCGCCGACCTGCTGCACGAGGCGTTCGGACTGCGCGCCAAGGTGATCGACGATCCGGTCGGCGACCGTCCTCTCGTCGTACCGATCGGGCGCACTCACGCCGAACCGGCCCGTCCGGCACCGGAGTTGCAGCAGTGAGGGTAGGCTAACCTCACTCAGGCGCGGTAGGGTTTGCTGCCCTCGGACGGGGGGCAGTGGACGGCGCGACAGCAAGGGATCTCCGGATGCTCCTCAGAACGACGCGTATGCGGCCCCGACGACGACTCGCGGCGGTCCTGTCGGCCGCCGTGCTCGGCGTCGGCCTCCTCGCGGGATGCGGCTCCGAGTCGGACGACTCGGCGGACGACGGCGGAGGCGGCACCCCGGCCGCCGCCGGCGCCTTCCCGGTCACCGTGGAGCACGCGTTCGGAACCACGAAGGTCGCCGAGGCGCCCGAGCGGGTCGTCACCGTCGGCTACACCGACGACCAGACCGTCCTGGCCTTCGGCATCAAGCCCGTCGGCATGGTCGACCAGTACCCGAACCCGGCCGGTCAGAGCCCCGACATCAACACCCAGTGGCCGTGGGTGAAGGAGAAGTGGGGCGACACCGAGCCCGAGGTCATCATGAAGAACGGTGACACCGGACCCAACTTCGAGAAGATCGCGGCGCTGCGCCCCGACCTGATCATCGCGGTGTACTCCGAGGTCGACCAGGCCGCCTACGACAAGCTCTCCAAGATCGCGCCGACCGTGGGACGCACCAAGGCGGAGAAGGAGCCGTTCAGCGCCCCGTGGCAGGACAACGCCCTGCACATCGCCAAGGCCCTCGGCAAGGCCGAGGAGGGCGAGAAGATGGTCGCCGACATCCAGGGCAGGCTCGACACGGCCAAGAAGGCGCACCCCGAGTTCGCGGACCAGACCGCCGTCGCACTCTCCTGGTACAAGGACTCGGTGGCCCCCTTCACCTCCACCGACGTGCGTGGACGCCTGCTGACGGGCATCGGCTTCAAGTACCAGACCAAGATCGACGAGGTCGCCGGCGGCGACTTCTACACCACACTCTCGCCCGAACGCGTCGACCTGGTCGACGTCGACCGCGTCTTCGTCATCAACGACCGGGCGGACCAGGACGCGTTGAAGAAGTTCGAGCTGTTCACCAACCTCGACGCCGTGAAGAACGGCAAGGTGACCTACCTGCTGGACAGCGAGGGCCCGGCGGTCGGCGCGGCCATCTCCCAGGGCACCCTGCTGTCCATGCCGTACGCCGTCGACGAACTCGTCAAGTCGGCCGGGCAGGTGTGAGCGTCACCGACACCCGCGGCGCCGCGGCCCCGGCCGTGCTGCGTACGGCGACCGGTCGCGAGGCCGGCCGGTGGGTCGCGGTCCACTGCCGCGAGGCGCCGTGGCTGAGCGCCACCACGGTGCTCACCACGGTGGCCGGAGCGGCCCTCCAGGTGCTGCCGGTGCTGCTGCTCGGCCGCGTGGTCGACGCGGTGGCCGGGGACGAGTCGCAGTCCGTCCTGGTCACCATCGGGACCCTGATGGCCGCCGCGGCGCTGCTCGGCGCGGCGGCGACCGCGGTGTCGACCTACCTGATCGGGCGGCTGGGCGCCGACCTGCTCGCCCGGCTGCGGGAGGGCGCCGTCCGTGCGGTCCTGGGCATGCCCAGCGCCCGCGTCGAGCAGGTCGGCCGCGGAGACGTGCTGTCCCGGGTCGGCGACGACGTCGCCGTGATCTCCAACGGCATCCGGACGGCCGTTCCCACGGTGTTCTCGGCGGGTGTCCTCGTCGTCATCGCCACGGCCGGCATGTTCGGGCTCGACTGGCGGCTCGGTCTGGCGGGCGCCGGCGCACTGCCCGCGTACGCGCTGGCGCTGCGCTGGTACCTGCCCAGGTCGGCCCCGCTGTACCAGCAGCAGCGCAGGGCCCAGGCCGACCGGGCGCAGGCTCTGATCAGCGGCCTCAACGGCATCGACACGGTCCGCGCCTACCGCCTCGAGGACGCCTTCCGCGACCGGGTCACCCGTGAGTCGTGGCGGGTGCGCGACCTCGGCATCGAGGTGTTCCGGTTCTTCGGCCGCTTCGTCGGGCGGGAGAACCGCGCCGAGTTCATCGGACTGACCCTCATCATCGTGGTCGGCTACGCGCTCCTGGAGGCGGACGCGGCCACCCTCGGAGAGGTCTCCGCGGCGCCGTTGCTGTTCCACCGGCTGTTCACCCCGCTGGGCGCCATCATGTTCACCTTCGACGAGGCGCAGAAGTCGGGTGCGAGCCTCACCCGCCTGGTCGGCGTGCTGGGGGAGGACGCGGAGGACCGGCTGGTGGGCGACGCGTCCGCCGGCGGCGCGGCGGCCGGCCCCCACCCGGTGACGGTGCGGGGCCTCACGTTCACCTACCCGGGCGCCGAGAAGCCCGTCCTCAGGGATGTCGACCTGACCATCCCGGCGGGTGGTTCGCTCGCCCTGGTGGGTGCCACGGGCGCGGGCAAGACGACGCTGGCCGCGCTGGTCGCGGGCATCGGGACCCCGCAGGCCGGATCGGTGTGCGTCGGGCCGACCGACCTGGCCGGACTGGACGAGGCCGGGGCGCGGGCCCTGGTGAGCATCCTGACCCAGGAGACCCACGTGTTCTCCGGGCCGCTCGCCGACGACCTGCGGCTGGCCGCGCCCGACGCGACCGACGGCGAACTGATGGCGGCCCTGCGCACGGTGGGCGCCGGACCGTGGGTCGACGCCCTGCCCGACGGCCTGGCCACCCCGGTCGGCGAGGGCGGCGAGCGCCTCGACGTGACCAAGGTCGCCCAGATCGCGCTGGCCCGGCTGGTGCTGGGCCGGGCACCGGTGGTCGTCCTCGACGAGTCGACCGCGGAGGCGGGCAGCGAAGGCGCCGCCGAGCTGGAGCGGGCCGTGCTGGCGGCGTGCGCGGGCCGTACCACGCTGTTCGTGGCGCACCGCCTGACGCAGGCCATGGCCGCCGACCGGATCGCCGTCCTGGACGCGGGACGAGTCGTCGAGGAGGGCACGCACGAGGAGTTGGTGGCCCTGGGCGGACGCTACGCACGGCTGTGGCGGGCCTGGCGGCAGGGCAGCCGAGGGGATGGTTAGGCGTGCCTAAGTTAGGTTAGCCTGCCTTCACTCCTTGGAAGGGGCGTTGAGTCTTCGATGATGGAACCGACCGCTTCTCTCGTCCGGCTTTCCCGTGGGCACCTGACCGACATGCGCCGGCGCCTCGGCGACCACCGCGACCGGGCCGTCGCCGAGGCGTGCGCCATCGCCCTGGCGTACTGGGCCGCGGGCCGCAGCCCCGCCGGCCTCGACCTCACCCCGGGCACGCTGTTCACCGACGTGCTCGCCTGGGCCGACAACGGCGGGAGCGCACCGAGTGGCTGGCACGTCGCCGCCGACGGCCGCAGCATCACCCTCCCGGACGGTGTCGCACCGGACGAGGCGCGGCTCGCCCTGGACGACCTGGCCGAGTTCCCGCACCGGCCGCTCGGCACCGTCGGCCCGTCCGGTCCCGCGGCGCGGCTGGCGGACCTCGCCCGGTGGAACGACACCGGCGCCGACCGCGTGCGTCCCACCCTGGTGGAGATGTTCCGCGAACAGGCCCGCGCCAGGCCGGACGCCGTGGCCGTGACCGACGAGAGTCGCACCCTGACGTACCGTCAGACGGCCGAGCTGTCCGCCCAGTTGGCCCACCACCTGATCGCCCGCGGCCTGACCGCCGAAGACATGGTGGGCATCTCCCTGGAACGCTCCGCCGAGATGGTGATCGGCCTGCTGGCCGTGCTCCAGGCGGGCGGCGCCTTCGTCCCGCTCGACCCGCACTGGCCCGCCGAGCGCCGGGCCGTCGTCGTCGAGGACGCCCGGGTCGTCCTGCAGCTCAACTCCACGGGCGAGCACGCCCCGGGCGAACCGGAGGCCGTCGCCGTCGACCTCGGCGACTGGCGGTTCGACGGCCACCCCACCGAGGACACCGGAGTCACCGCCCCCGGGGACGCCCTGGCCTACGTCATCTTCACCTCCGGCTCCACCGGACGGCCCAAGGGCGCCATGATCCGGCAGGAGGCGATCAGCGAGCGCCTGCTGTGGCAGATCCACGAGATCCTTCACTTCGGACCCGACGACGCGTCCCTGTTCAAGGCGCCGCTGTCCTTCGACATCTCCATCAACGAGATCTTCCTGCCCCTCGTCAGCGGCGGCAGACTCGTGGTCCTGCGGCCCGGCGGCGAACGCGACCCGCACCACCTGCTGCGCGTGATCGCCGAACAGCGCGTCACCTTCACCTACCTCGTCTCGTCCATGCTGGACGTCCTGCTGGAGATGGCGGGCGACACGGGACGCCTCGACAGCCTCCGGCACGTCTGGTGCGGCGGCGAGGTGCTCACGCCCGAACTCTACGAGCGCTTCCGCACCCGGCTCGACATCCCCCTGTACCACGGCTACGGCCCCGCCGAGACGACCATCGGCGTCTCGCACGTCGTCTACCGGGGAGCGGCCGAACGCCTGTCGACGTCGATCGGCCGGGCCAACCCCAACACCCAGCTGTACGTCCTGGACGACGAACTGCGCCCGGTGCCGGTCGGCGTCGGCGGCGAACTGTACGCGGGCGGACTGCTGCTGGGCCGCGGATACGTGAACGCGCCCGGGCTGACCGCGTCCCGGTTCGTGGCGAACCCCTTCGCGGACGACGGGTCCCGGCTGTACCGCACCGGCGACCTCGCGCGCTTCGCCCCCGACGGCTCGCTCGACTTCCTCGGCCGCGCCGACAACCAGATCAAGATCCGCGGCATGCGGCTGGAGATCGAGGACGTCGAGGTCGGCCTCGCGGAACACCCCCACGTGCGGCACACCTGCGTCGTCGCGAAGAAGAACGCGTCAGGCGGCACCTACCTGGTCGGATACGTGATCCCGGCCGCCGGGCACGAGGACCTGCGCGCGCAGGACGTCAAGGCATGGGCCGGGGCGCACATGGTGGAGTACATGGTGCCCACCCACGTCGTCGTGATGACGGAGTTCCCGCTCACCGCGAACGGCAAGCTCGACCGCGGCGCACTGCCCGAGCCCGTCGTCGACGCCGCCCCGGCCGCCCCGCCGACCACCGACGAGGAGCGCGCGGTGTGCGCGGCGGTCGCGACGCTGCTCCGCCTGGACCGGGTCGGAGTCGACCAGGACTTCTTCCAGCTGGGCGGCGACAGCATCCTGGCGATCTCGCTGCTGAGCGCACTGCGCGACGCGGGCCTCTACGTCACGGCTGGGCAGATCTTCACCCACAGCACGGTGGGCGCGCTGGCGGCGGTGGCGAGCCGCGAGGACACCACGGCCGTGGACCACCGAGACGTGGCGACCGGAACCGTCGTGGGCTCACCCGTCGTGCAGTGGCTCGGCGAGACCACCGACGCGATCGACGGCTTCGTCCAGTCCGTCGTGCTCAACACGCCCGCCACCCTGACCGCCGACGCCCTCGACACGATCCTCGCCGCCCTCGTCCAGCGGCATGCCATGCTGCGCGCCCGACTCGTCCGCGGCGACCGCTGGGGATTCGACATCCCGGAGGCGGACGCCCGCACCGTCGCGGCCGCGGCCCGATGGCAGGACAGCGACCAGCCGCTCGACGCGTGCGTCACCCTCGCCACCGAGGCACTGGACCCCACGGGCGGCGCGATGGTGCACGCCGTCTGGCGACGAGCGGCGCGCCAACTGGTCGTCGTCGTCCACCACGTGGTGATCGACGGCGTGTCCTGGCGGATCCTGATGGAGGACCTCGCCACCGCTTGGCGGCAGTACGCCTCGGGAGCCCCCGTCGAACTGCCCCCGGTGGGGACGTCGTTCCGGCGCTGGACCCAACTGCTGGAGCGCGCCGCGTTCGACGCGGACAGCACCTGCTTCCGGCGCCCGCTGCCGGGGCCGGACCGACCGCTGGGCAGACGGGCCCTGTCCGAGGGCGACACCGTGGCACGCGAGCGCGTCCGCACCGTGTCGGTCGACGCCGCGACCACGGCCGCGCTGCTCGGCAGGACACCCGCCACGTTCCACGCGGGTGTCAACGACGTCCTGGTGACGGCGCTCGCCGTCGCCCTCGCCCGGTGGCGCCGCGACCTCGGCCAGGACCAGACCTTCGCGCACATCGAACTCGAGGGCCACGGCCGCGAACCGCGGTTCGTCGCGCCGACCGCCGGCTACGAACCCGAACTCTCCTGCACCGTCGGCTGGTTCACCACCCTCTTCCCGGTCACCGTCGACCCCGGCCCGGCACCCGACCTCACCGCACCCGCGTACCTGGCCGCCGCGCTCAAGGCGGTCAAGGAAGACCTCGCGCGCGTCCCGGACCACGGCGTCTCCTACGGCGCCCTGCGCCATCTGGCCCAGGCCGCCTTCGACGCACCCGCGCCGCAGGTGCTCTTCAACTACCTGGGACGCTTCGAGGCGGGTTCGTCAGCCGACTGGCAACTCGCGCACACCACCGATCAGTTGGGGGAGCGGCGGGACCCTCGTATGCGCCTGCCCCGGGCCCTGGAGTTCAACGCGATCGCCGAACCCGCCCCCACCGGCGCTCACGAGCTGGTCACCACCCTCTCCTGGCCCGACGGCATGTTCACCGACGCGGACATCACCGCCCTCGGCACCTACTACCAGGAGGCCCTCACCGGCCTGGCCGCGCTCGACCGGGGCGGCCACTCGCCCAGCGACTTCCGCCCGCTGACGCTCACCCAGGCCGACGTCGACGCCCTGGACGGCCCGGCGCTGCTGGACATCCTCCCGCTCACCCCGTTGCAGGAGGGCCTGTACTTCCACTCCGTCTACGACGACGACACCACCGGCAGCTACGTCGAGCAGCAACTGCTGACCCTGGAGGGCGAGGTGGACCCCGAGCGGCTCGCGGCCGCGGCCACCCGCCTGCTGACCCTCCACCCGAACCTCGCCGCCCGCTTCGTGGCCCTGTCCGACGGCCGGGTGGTCAGCGTGCTGGAGAGCGGCGCCGTGCCGCCCTTCACCGTCCTGGACCGCCCGGACATCGGCGACGACGAGATCCGCGCCCTCGCCGAGCGGGACCGCAGGGCCGGGTTCGACCTGGCCACCGGGCCGTTGATGCGGTACACGCTCGTCCGGGCGGGAGCGGACCGGCACGTCCTGGTGCAGACGGTGCACCACATCATCGCCGACGGCTGGTCGGTGCCGCCCATGCTGCGCACCCTGCTGGCCGAGTACCACGCACCCGGTTCCGGACACGCCCTCGGCGGTTTCGCCGACCACGTGCGCGGCCTCGCCGGACGCGACCAGGACACGAGCGACCGGGTGTGGGACCAGCAGCTGGCCGGGCTCGCCGGCCCCTCGCTGATCGCCGAGGGACACCCGCCCTCCGACCGGTTCGCCGACGTCGCCGTGACGGCGGACACCGACGTCGACGCGGCGGCCCGCGCCGCCGGTGTGCCGCTGAGCGTGGCCGTGCACAGCGCCTGGGCCCTCACCCTCGGCGGCATGCTGCACAGCGACGACGTGGTGTTCGGCTCCACTGTGTCCGGCCGCGACGCGGACGTGCCCGGCATCGGGAACATGGTGGGCCTGTTCATCAACACCGTCCCGCTGCGCGCCCGGTGGACCGCCACCACCACCGCGCATGACCTGCTCGCCGCCGTCCGGGCACACCAGAGCGCGGTCCTGCCGCACCAGCACGTCTCGCTGGCGCGGATCGCCCGCCGGTCCGGCACCGGCACGCTCTTCGACACCCTGGTGGTGTTCGACGTGGCGACCGACGTGGACGCGCTGCGGCGACCCGGCGACACGCTCGCCGTCACCGACATCGTCAACGAGGGCGCCCCGCACTACCCGATGACCCTGGTCGTGGAGCGCACACATGACGGCCGCCCGCGCTTCAACCTGATCCACGACACCGGGCTGCTGCGCGAGACCCACGTCCGCGAGATCCTGCACACGTTCACCCGGAACCTCACCGGCCTGCTCACCCGGCCGGACACCCCGGCCGCCGACCTGGCACACCGAGAAGCCGGGCACACCGGGCCGGTCACCCGGGCGACGCTCGGCGACCTCTTCGACGCCGCGGCACGGCGTGCCCCGTCGGCCACCGCCGTCACCCAGTGCGCCCTGGACGGCGCCACCCGCTCCCTGACCTACGGCCAACTGGCCGAAGCCAAGAACCAGCTGGCCGCCGTCCTGCGCGCGGCCGGGGCCGGTCCGGGCCGGCGCGTCGCCGTCGCCCTGCCGCGCTCCGTCGAGCAGGTCGTCGCCCTCGTCGCCGTCGTCGGCGCCGGCGGGGCGTACGTCCCGCTGGACCTGGCCTACCCGGACGAACGCCTGGAGTACGTCCTCGCCGACTCCGCCCCGCAGGTCGTCCTCGTCGACCGGGAACAGCGCGACCGGTTCACCCGGCTGCTGAACCGCGCGGGCGTGCCGGCCCGGGTGCTGGTACCCGAGGAGGAGCCGACGCCGGCCGTCCGGGAACCGGGGCCCGCGGCCGGATGGCACGACCCCGCCTACGTGATCTACACGTCCGGATCGACCGGCCGGCCCAAGGGCGTCGTCGTCCCGCACGCCGCCGTCGTGACACTGCTCGCCCGCACCCGTCCCGCGATGGGCTTCGGCCCGGACGACGTGTGGGTCCAGTTCCACTCCTTCTCCTTCGACTTCGCCGTCTGGGAGCTGTGGGGCGCGCTCGTGCATGGCGGTGAGCTGCTGGTGCCGGAGTACGGACTGACCCGTTCCCCGGTCGACTTCCACCGCCTGGTGCGCGAACACGGCGTGACGGTGCTCAACCAGACCCCGTCGGCGTTCTACCCCTTCGCCGAGGCCGACCTGCGGGCGGGCACGCCGCTGCCCGCACTGCGCCGGATCATCTTCGGGGGCGAGGCGCTGGACCTGGGGCGGCTGCGCGACTGGGTCGACCGGCACGGCACCGCCGCGCCCGAGCTGGTCAACATGTACGGCATCACCGAGACCACCGTCCACGTCACCCACCGGGTGCTGACCGACGCCGACTTCGCGCCCGGCGCCGCCACCACCAGCCCCATCGGCGGCCCGGTCCCCGGCCTCGTCACGCACCTGCTCGACGACCGGCTGCGCCCGGTGCCTCCCGGCCGCGTGGGTGCCATCTACGTCGCGGGCGACCAGGTGTCCCTCGGCTACCTGGGCCGGCCGGGACTGACCGCGGCCCGGTTCGTGGCCGACCCGTTCGGGGCGGACGGCTCCCGCATGTACCACACGGGCGACCTCGCCCGCCGCACGCTCGACGGCGAGCTGGAGTTCGTGGGCCGCGCCGACGACCAGGTGCAGCTGAAGGGGTTCCGGATCGAGCCGGGCGAGGTGGAGTCCGCGATCCGGGCCCTCGACGGTGTGGCCGACGCCGCCGTCACCGTGGCGGACAGCGAGGACCACCTGGTCGCGCACGTCGTGGGCCGGGTGCCGGACGACCTCACCGCGCTCCTCTCGGCGAAGCTGCCCCCGCACATGGTTCCGGGCCTGGTGCTGACCGTGGACGCCCTGCCGCTCACGGTCAACGGCAAACTGGACCGCAGGGCGCTCACCGAACGCGCCGCCCGGACACCGGACGCGAAGGGCGAGGCGCCGAACGGCGGGCCCGACGCCGTGCTCGCGTCCCTCGTCGACCTCTTCGCCCGGGCACTGCCCGGCTCCGCCCCGGACGCCGACACCGACTTCTTCGCCGCCGGCGGCGACAGCATCGTCGCCATCACCGTGATCAACCGGGCCAGGGCGATCGGCCTGCCGATCGCGCCCCGCGACGTGTTCCTGCTCAGGACGCCCCGCGCGCTCGCCGCACACCTGGCGGCGCGTGCCCCCAGTGCCGAGCCGTCCCCCGCACCCGCCCGTCACGAGGACGGCCCGCTGCCACCCACACCGATCATGCTGCGCCAGCGGGAGCTGGGCGGATCGCTCCACCGGTTCGCCCAGGCCAGGACGCTGACCGCACCCGACGGGACCGAACTGCCCGACGTGGAGCGCGCCGCGCGGGCCGTCGTCGCCGCACACCCGGCGCTGCGACTGCGGCTGCGCGTCGAGCACGGCGTCTGGTCCCCGATCACGGAACCGGACCGCGAGGTCACGGTCGTCCGCGGGAGCGGGACCGATGCGGCGCGCGCGGCCGACGACGCGGCCGGCCGCCTCGACCCCGGCGCCGGCGAGGTCGTCGCCTTCACCTGGCTGGAGGCGAGCCGCACCCTCGTGGTCGCCGTGCACCACCTCGCCGTCGACGCCGTGTCCTGGCTGATCCTGCTGGACGACCTGGCCGACGTCCTGCGCGGTGCGGCCCCGGCGTCGCCGACCACGCCCTACGCGGAGTACGCCCGGGCCCTCACCCACCGGTCCGCCCACGAGGCCGACGGCCTGGCCCACTGGATCAGCACGCTCGGGGCCCCCACGCCGCTGCCCACCGCCGGCAGCAGGCGCGAGCGCACGGTCGTCCTCCCACCCGGGGTGAGCGACCGCGTCACCCGCACCGCACCCTCCGCGCTGGGCCTCGGACTCACCGAGCTGCTGTGCGGCGCGCTGCGCACCGCGCTCACCCGCATCCAGCCCTCACCCACCGATCTGGCGGTCGACCTCGAACGGCACGGCAGGGTCCCCGCCCTAGACCACCACGACTACACCCGCACCGTCGGCTGGTTCACCGCCATCGCACCCGTACGGCTGACTCCGCACACCGACCCCGTCGCCGCGGCGCGCGAGGTCGCCGAACGCCAGCCGGACGAACGCGCCCACGTCGCTTACGGCGGCCTCAGGTACCTCAACCCGCAGACCGCGCCGCTGCTCGGCACCGCCCACCCGCAGGTGCTCTTCAACTACCTGGGACGGGGCCACGAGTCCGACGCGCCGCGGCTCACCGGCGGCGACCGGCCCGGCAGCCCGTACGCCGTCGAGGCCGACGCCTGGACCGACGCCGCCACCGGCAGCCTGCACGCCACCTTCACCCTCGCCGAAGGCGTTCCGGACGAGATCACCGAGCACTGGCTGCGCGCACTGGAACACCTCGCGGACGCCTCCGCCACCGCGGAACGCACGGCGCCGGTCACCCCCCTCCAGCGAGGTCTGTACTTCCAGACCCAGCTCACGGGCCCGGCCGGGCACTACGTCGCCCAGAGCTGGTTCACCTTCGAACGGCGCCTCGACGCCGACGCGCTGGCCGAGGCGATGGCGTACGTCATTGCCCGGCACCCGGCCGTGGGGGCCGGCTTCACCACGGACGAGAACGGCAGTCCCGTCCAGGTCCTCTCCGCCGGCCGGCGGGTCACCGTCCGCACGGTCGGCGCGGCGACGGACGCGGAGGCCGACGCCCTGCGGCTGCGGGACCGGGAGGCGGGTTTCGACCCCGGCGAGCCGCCGCTGATCCGGCTGACCGTGGTCCGCCTGCCCGGCGACCGCGACGGACTGCTCCTCAGCTACCACCTGCTGCTGTGGGACGGCTGGTCCAGGGAGATCGTGCTGCGCGACCTGTTCGACGCCTACCGTGCCGTCCTCGACGGCGCGCCCCTCGACGCCGCATCCGCCGGTCCCGGCTTCGAGGACCACGCCCGGGCCCTCGCCGCCAGGGACCCGGCCCCCTCCGAACGCTTCTGGGCCCGGCACCTCGCCGGCCTGACCGGCCCCACCCTGCTCGCCGGGCCGGCGCCCGCGCTCCCCGACGACCTGCCGCGCGCACTGGTGCGCACTCTGACCACCGAGCAGTCGGAGGCGCTGAAGGCGGTGGCCAGGATTCACGGCGTCACCCTGAACACCGTGCTGACCGGCGCGTTCGGCCTCCTCCTCGGCGCCCGCACCGGCCGCGGCGACGCCGTCTTCGGCGTGACCGTCTCGGGGCGGGAGGGCGAAGGACTGTCCGACGTGGTCGGCGTCCTGCTCAACACCGTGCCCATGTGGACGCGCGCCCGGCCGCACGACACGGTGCGCGCCTACCTGACGTCCGTGCAGACGGCCCGGGTCGAGGCCATGGAGCACGAGCACCTCGGGCTCGGCGAGATCCAGCGGGCCGCCGGCCACGACACCCTGTTCGACAACCTGTTCGTCCTCCAGAACTTCCTGGACCTGGACGCCTTCGCCGAGATGAACGCCCGGCACGGTATCACCTCGGTGCGGGCCGACGACTCCACCCACTACCCGTTCACGTGGGTGGTCACCCCCGGCGACCGGCTCACCGTCAAACTGGAGTACCGCGACCACGACACCGCGGGCGCCCGGAGCCTCCTCGACGACTATCTGCGCGTCCTGGAGGACCTGACCGCCTCCGACGGGCCCCTCGGCGCCCTGCCGGGCCCCGTGCCCGCCCCGGAGGCAGGTGAACGCACCGACGTCGGCACGGACACGGTCGTCGACCGGTTCGACCGGGCGGCGGACGGCGAACCCGGGCGAGTGGCACTCGTCGCCCACGGCGCGGCCCTGACCTTCGCCGAGCTGAGGGACCGCAGCCGAGCGGTGGCGGGCGTACTGGTGCGGCGCGGCATCGGTCCGGAGACGACGGTGGGCATCGCCCTGCCGCGCTCCCTCGACTCGATCGTGGCCCTCTTCGCCGTGCTGCGCACCGGCGCCGCCTACGTGCCCCTGGAACTTGACCACCCCGACGAGCGGATCGCGGCGATCGTGGCCGACGCCCGCCCCCGTGTCGTCCTCACCGTCAGCGCGGTCGCACACCGGCTCTCCGGGGACCTGATCGAACTCGACCGCCCGCTCCCGGACGCCGAACCGTTCACGACCTTCGCGCCGGACGACCCGGACCGGCTGAGGCACCCCGCGTACACGATCTACACCTCCGGCTCGACCGGCCGGCCCAAGGGCGTGGTGACCGAGTACGCCGGACTCACCAACATGCTGGTCAACCACCGGCGCCGGATCTTCGAGCCGGTGCTGGCGGACCACGGCCACCGGACCTTCCGCATCGCCCACACCGTGTCCTTCGCCTTCGACATGTCGTGGGAGGAACTGCTCTGGCTCGCCGACGGCCACGAAGTGCACATCTGCGACGAGGAGTTGCGCCGGGACGCGCCCCGGCTGGTCGCGTACTGCGCGGAGCACGGGATCGACGTCGTCAACGTCACCCCGACCTACGCGCAGCAACTGGTCGCCGAGGGCCTGCTCGACGACCCGGCCCGCCGGCCGGCGCTGGTGCTGCTGGGCGGCGAGGCCGTCACCCCGGCCCTGTGGCGCCGCCTCGCCGAGACCGAGGGCACCGTCGGGTACAACCTGTACGGACCGACCGAGTACACCATCAACACCCTCGGCGTCGGCACGTTCGAGTGCCCCGACCCGGTGGTGGGCGTCGCCATCGACAACACCGACGTGTACGTGCTGGATCCCTGGCTCCGGCCGCTGCCCGACGGCGTCCCCGGCGAGCTGTACGTCGCGGGCATCGGCATCGCACGCGGCTACCTCCGGCAGCCCGCCCAGACCGCGCACCGCTTCGTCGCCTGCCCGTTCGGCGCCCCGGGCGAGCGCATGTACCGCACCGGGGACCTCGTGGTGCGGCGGCCCGACGGGAACCTGATGTACCTGGGCCGCACCGACCAGCAGGTCAAGATCCGGGGCCACCGGGTGGAACTCGGCGAGGTGGAGGCCGTGTTCGCGGCGCACCCGGCGGTGCGGTTCGTCGCCGCCGTCGCCCAGCCCGACCCGCAGGTCGACGGCGCCCACCGGCTGGCCGCCTACCTCGTGCTGGACGGCGCCGAACTCGCCGAGGTCGCCGGCGAGGTCGGCGCCGCGCTCCCCGACTTCCTGCGCCCCACCCACTACGCCCGGGTCGACCGCATCCCGCTGACGGTGAACGGGAAGGCCGACACCAAGGCGCTCCCCGAGGCCAAACCGCTCGGGGCACTCACCACGGCGGCGGAACGCGCACCGGAGACGGAGACGGAGACGACGGTGTGCGAACTCTTCGCCGAGGCACTGGACCTGGACGACGACGAGGTGAGCGCCGTGAGCGACTTCACGGCCCTCGGCGGGCACTCCATGCTGGCGGTCCGGCTGACCGGGCTGCTCCGCCGGGAGTACGGTCCAGTGATCACGGTCCGCGATCTGATCACCCTGCGAACCCCGGAAGCGATTGCCCACCACCTCGATGACCACTCCTGACACCCAGCGGCCCCGCACGGGGTCCGACATCCTCCGTACCGCCCTGCGGCGCAACGTCGGCGCGATGGCCTGGGGCACCGTCCTCATGGGCCTCTACCAGGCCGGTGAGACGGCCTTCCCCATCGCGCTCGGCCTGATCGTCGAGCACACCATGCGCCACCGGAGCCCCGAGGCGCTCGGCCTCTCCGTCGCCGCGCTGGCGGTGATCATCACGACCGTGTCGCTGTCCTGGCGGTTCGGCATGCGGATCCTGCAGAAGGCCAACACCACCGAGGCACACCACTGGCGGGTCCGGGTCGCGGGGACCGGGCTCCAGCCGGTGGCCAGGGACGTCGACCTCAAGTCGGGCGAGGTGCTGACCATCGCCACCGAGGACGCCGACCAGACCGCCGACATCATCGAGGTCGTGCCGCTGCTGATCAGCTCGCTCGTGGCGGTGCTGATCGCCGCGGTCGCCCTGGGGCTGGCCGACCTCCGGCTCGGGCTGCTGGTCATCGTGGGAACCGTCGCGATCCTGTCCGTCCTCAGCGTGATGTCCCGGCGCATCGGCTCCAGCACCCGTGAGCAGCAGGCGCGGGTGGCGCGCGCGGGCGCCAAGGTCGCCGACCTCATCATCGGCCTGCGCCCGCTGCACGGCTTCGGCGGCAACCACGCGGCCTTCCGCTCCTACCGCAGGGTCAGCACCGAGGCGAGGCGCCAGTCCGTCACGGTGGCGCGGGTGGGTGGCGTCTACGCGGGCACCGCGCTCGCCCTCAACGCGGTCCTCGCCGCCGCCGTGACCCTCACGGCGGGGTGGCTCGCCTTCGAGGGGCGGATCACCATCGGTGAGCTGGTCATGGCCGTGGGCCTGGCGCAGTTCATCATGGAACCGCTGAAGCTGTTCTCGGAGATGCCGAAGTACGTGATGATCGCGCGCGCCTCCGCCGAGCGGATGGCGCTGGTCCTCGCGGCACCCGCGGTGACGACACCGGGGACCGGGCGGCCGGTCCGGGGCACCGACCTGGAGGTCGACTGCGTCCGCCACGGGACGCTGCGCAAGGTCCGCTTCCGGGTCCGGGCCGGCGAGTTCGTGGCCGTCGCCGCCTACCAGCCCCGAGCTGCGGCCGAACTCGCCGAGGTCCTCGCGCTCCAGGTCCCGCCGGACGCGTACGAGGGGACGGTGCGCCTCGGCGGTCGGGACCTCGCGGACCTGGCGGTGGCGGCGGTCCGCGAGCACATGCTGGTCAATCCGTACGACGGCGAGATCTTCGCGGGCACCCTGCGGTCCAACATCGACCCGTCGGGCACCAGCCGCAGGGTCCCCGAGGCCGTCGAGGCCTCGATGCTGACCGACGTCGTCGCCCTGCACCGGGAAGGGCTCGACCACGCGGTGCGCGACCGGGGCGCCAACCTCTCCGGGGGGCAGCGCCAGCGGCTCTCCCTGGCCCGCGCCCTGGCCGCCGACAGCGACGTCCTGGTGCTGCGCGACCCGACCACGGCCGTGGACGCGGTCACCGAACAGCTCATCGCGCGGGGCGTCGCCGCACTGCGCCGGGGCCGCACCACCCTGGTGATCACCAGCAGCCCCGCCCTGCTGGACGCCGCCGACCGGGTGCTCGTCCTCGACGAGGGCGTCGTCACCGCCGAGGACACCCACCGCCGCCTCCTGGCCACCGACGAGGAGTACCGCCTGGCGGTGACCAGGTGACCAGATGACAAGGTGCCGCCGTGCCGGAGGTTTGCCCCGGGCCTCGCCAGGAAAGGGGCACTGTGATCACCGGTGGCGACAATCCGGTGCAAAGCGTGGAAACACGAGCACCAAGGAGGTATCGATGTCCTCGAAACGACGTCGCAAGAAGAAGGCCCGCCGCAAGAACGGCGCCAACCACGGCAGGCGTCCGCAGAGCTGAGGACGTCCCGGTGCTGAGGGTGGGCGGCTGCGTGCCGCCCACCCTCACGCGTGTCCCGGGACGTCCCGGCCCAGTGTCCAGGCCACGTCCCGCAGGAGGGCGTGCCGCCAGCCCGCCCGGTCGTGGCCCGACGCCGACCGGGAGACCCGCACGGTCGCCCCGGCCCGCTCGGTGAGTTCCTCCACCAGGGCGCAGTGCGGCAGCATCCGCGTCTCGTGCTCGCCCACGTCGAAGGCGACCCGCAGTCCGGACAGGTCGGGACGCCCGCGCAGGCGGTCCGCGAGGGCTCCGCCGGTCGGACCGCCCAGCGGGTCCGCCGGATCCGCGGCCGTCGGTGTCCACCACAACGACGGCGACTGACAGGCCACCCGCGTCACCAGACCGGGGAACTCCACGGCGGCGTACAGCGCGCTCAGCCCGCCCAGGCTCTGTCCCGCCACCACGAGCCCGGCCGGGTCGGCCGGCACACCGCACTCCGCCACGAGGGGCAGCAGTTCGTCCCGCACCGCCTCCCACAGACCGGGCCGGCACCCGAACTCGGCCGCGCGGTCCTTGGCGGGCAGGAACACCAGGGTGACCGGGGGCATCTCACCGCTCGCGACGGCCGAGTCGAACGCGACGGTGGCCGGATGCAGGTACAGCCAGTCGTCCCCGTCCAGCAGCAGCACCACGGGTCCGCCCCCGCCGGCCGCGTGGACCCGGACGGTGCGCCGGCCCCCGAGCCGTTCGCTCGTCCAGCGCAGCCGGGTCCGGGGCAGGGGCAGGACGTCGTCCGCGCCGACCGGGGGCCAGTGCGGCTGGGGAGGCGCGTCGGGGGTCGAGGCGACGGACCGGTCGCCGCCCGCGCCGTCCGGGTTGCACGGGTCCGCGTATGCCGCGTCGCCGGCCAGGAACTGGTACGTCACACGCAGCCGCGCGGGCATGCGCACCGTCGCGTACCAGCAGTCGGTGGCGCCCCACCGGCGCAGTGGCACCGGGTCCGACCAGCTCTCGAAGCCGATGACCGCAGCCTCGCCACCGCGACGCAGGAACAGGGTCCTCCAGCCGTCGCCGTCCGGCACCGACGCGGGCGAGCGCGCGTCCGCCCAGAAGGCTTCCGTGCCAGGGGCGCCGGGCACCCCGAACGCGGCGAAGGGCTCGTGGCCCGTCAACTCCATGCGCGTCTCCTTGTGGAGCGGAACACCGGAAGGTTAGGCTCAGCGATAATTAGGCGAGCCTAACCTAATCCTCCGGGAGGTACCGGGCATGAGCACCAACCCGTTCGACGACGCCGACGGCCGTTTCCTCGTTCTCGTGAACCACGAGGGACAGCACTCGCTGTGGCCGTCCTTCGCGCAGGTGCCCGGCGGATGGACCGTGGCCTTCGAGGAGAACACCCGGGACGCCTGCCTGGCGTACGTGGAGGCCAACTGGACGGACCTGCGCCCCCGTTCGCTGGCCGGGTCCGTCGACTCCTGAGCGGCGGTCCTGCGGGAAATCGTTCGCGTGCGCGTGCCGCGAGCCGCTAGTGTCCCCCGCGGCGCCGGACGGGCGGCGCGGAGCGCACCGCGAAGGGAGCCGGGCATGGGGACCGAGAGCGCGCGGACGGACCGACTCGGCCTGCTGCTCGACCAGTTCGACCAGGCCAGGGAGATGGCCCAGGTACGGATGGCGGGACTCGGGGACGAGGAGCACCTGTGGGAACCGGTGGCCGGGTGCTGGTCGGTCCGGCGCCGCGGCGAGGCGGTGACGCCCAGGGCGTACGGGCCCGGCGAGTGGGTGCTCGACAAGGGGGCCCCGGACATTCCCGCGAGCGAGTACGCCGAGGTGGCCCGGCAGGCCGCCGGGGGCATGCCGGTCGCGAAGATCGCCGACGACTGGAGCGTGACCGTCGCACGGGTCGAGGAGGTCCTCGCCCACACCGGCACGCCCGAGCCGGACACGACGCCGGTCACGACCATCGCCTGGCGGCTGGCGCACCTGCACTCCTGCTTCGCGGGGCAGTGGGAGTGGACCTTCGGTGAACGGCGGCAGGACCCGCATCTGCTGGTCGACTTCACCCCCTCCGCCGACCTGGCACTCGATCGGTTCTGGACGCTGATCGACCGCTGGCGCGAGGACGTCGCGTCCGTCACCGACGAGCAGCTGGACACCGTCGGTTTCTCCCAGTACCCGTACGGCTCGGACCCCGACGACCCCTACATCGTCGTCGTGGCGGGATCCGGCCTCGAGTTCATCCACCACATGGCCGAGATCGCTCTGCTCCGGGATCTGTGGCGGGCCCGCTCGCGGGGGTGAGCCGAGGAGTCAGCGCCCGGCGGAGCGGACGTGGTCGCCGCCCGCGTCGGCCGCCGGGCCGGTCTGTGACCGCCAACCGTTCAGGAGCAGATCGAAGACCGTCTCCACGGTCGCCCGCGGGTCACGCCGTCCCGCGGTGAGCGCCGGCACCTCCAGGACGAAACGGGCCAGCGCCGCGCACGTCAGGTCGTCCGGCTCCCGCCCGAGTTCCTCCGCGATCACGGCACCCAGCGTGCCCGCGTGCCGCATCCACATGCGCTCCCCGTACTCGCGGAGCGCCGGCGTGCCGTCGACCAGCGCCGTGAACCGCTCCCGGCGCGGATCGGTCATGATCGGCAGCCAGGACTCCAGGGCGTGGGTCCGGAGCGCCTCGACCACCCCCTGACCCGCGGGCCGTTCGCGGACGGCGGCGGCCAGCGCGGCGTCGACGTCCGCCTCGCGGTCGAAGACCAGCGCCTCCTTGCTCGGAAAGTGCGCGAAGAGGGTCGTCGTCGACACGTCGGCCCGCTCGGCGACGTCGCGGACGCTCACCCGGTCGAAACCGTGCTCCAGGAAAAGCTCCAGAGCCGCGTCGGCGATGGCCTGCCGTGTCGCGGCCTTCTTGCGCTCGCGGCGGCCCGGGGTCGGTGAGTCGGACATAGCGCCACCCTACCGCACGACTGGAGTCACACAGTAATCGATGTGAGTAGTGAAATGGCATGAGTAAGAAACTGGAACAGTTGCAGTTTCTTACTCACTTCTGCTTTGGTGGTGGCGGAAGAACCGCCGACGGAAGGAAGACGCCATGCACTCTCCGACACCCGCGAAGGCGCGGATCAGCATCATCGGGGCGGGGCCGGGCGGCCTCACCTGCGCACGTGTCCTGCGGCAGCACGGCATCGCGGCGACCGTGTACGACCGCGACCCGGACGCCGCCGCCCGCAACCAGGGAGGCTCGCTCGACCTGCACGAGGAGGACGGTCAGCGCGCCCTGCGGGAAGCGGGCCTGCTGGAGGAGTTCTTCACGCTCGCCAGGTTCGAGAGCCAGGAGGAGCGCCGCCTCGACACCGCGGGGCGCCTCCTCGGACACCGCCTTCCGGCCGAGGGCGACACGGCCCGCCCGGAGATCGACCGTGGCCAGCTGCGGGACCTCTTGCTGCGCTCGCTCGATCCCGGAACGGTGCGGTGGGGGCACACCCTGGAGTCGGTGGGAGGATCCGCCGACGGACCACGGACCCTGACGTTCACCGACGGGAGCACCGTGGAGACGGACCTCGTGGTCGGAGCGGACGGCGCCTTCTCCCGCGTTCGCCCCGCGGTGTCCGACGCCGAGCCGCGCTACACGGGGGTCGGCTTCCTGGAGGCCCGGTTCGACGCGATGGAGACCGCGCACCCGGAGCTGTCCGCGCTGGTCGGGCGCGGCAGCGCACACGTGGCCGACGGGGAGCGCGGCCTGTTCGCGCAGCGCAACAGCGGCGGCCACATGCGCGTCTACGTCATGCGGCGGGTGCCGCTCGACTGGATGGCGGCGAGCGGGCTGCGTCCGCAGGACACCGACGACATCCGCGCCCGGCTCGTCGCCGAGTACGCGGGCTGGTCGCCGCGGATACTGCGGATGATCACCGAGAACGACGGCGCCTATGTCGACCGTCCGCTCTTCGCCCTGCCGGTGCCGCACACCTGGGAGCACACACCCGGGGTGACTCTCCTCGGGGACGCCGCGCACCTGATGCCCCCGCTCGGGGTCGGCGTCAACCTCGCCATGCTGGACGCCGCGGAACTCGCGCTCGCCCTGGCCGGCTCGGCCACCGTCGACGACGCCGTGCGCACCTACGAGAAGACGATGCTCCCGCGCTCGGCAGAGATCGCGCGGATGCTGGAGGGCGGCGCCGGGTTCCTCCTGGAGGAACCGGACGCCGACGAACTCGCCCGGTTCGGCGAACCGGGTGCCGGACCGGCCGACGGCCCCCTCGCGGCCGGGCGTTCGGGTGGCGACGAGGGGGCGGACGGCCGGGCGCCGGTCACTAGCAGCTGAGATTGGCCCCGGGTTCGACGCCGAGCACCTGGGTGAAGCGCTCGTAGTTGTCGATGCGGCTCTGGACCTGCGCCGGGTTGCCTCCGTCGCACTCCAGGCTGCCGTTGATGGCGCGGATGGTCTCCCCGAATCCGGCGCCGTCGACCATCGCGTCGTGCGGGGTCATGCTGCCGGGCCCGGACTGGGTGTTCCAGTACCACAGGCCCGTCTTCCAGGCCACGGCCGAGTCGTTCTGGACCAGGTCGGGGTTGCCCAGAAGGTCGATGCCGAGGGCGTCCCCGGCGGCCTTGTAGTTGAAGTTCCAGCTCAGCTGGACGGGCCCGCGCCCGTAGTACTTGTCGTTGCCGGCCGGGCATCCGTACGGCTGTGAGGTGTCGCAGTAGTGCGGGTAGTTGGCGGTGTTCTGCTCGACGACGTACACCAGTCCGCCCGTTTCGTGGCTGACGTTGGCCAGGAAGGCGGCGGCCTCCTGCTTCTTCACCGTGTCGCTGCCGGTGTTCGAGAACCCCGGGTAGGCGCTGAGCGCGGCGGTGAGACCGCTGTACGTGTAGAAGGAGTTCCGGTTCGGGAACATCTGGTCGAACTGGCTCTCGCTGACCACGAATTCCGCGGCGGCGGTACGGCTGTCGGACTTCTGGGCGAGCGCCGACGGCGCCGTGGTCAGGCTGCACAGGACGGCCGCGGCGCCGGTGGCGGCCAGCAGTGCGAGTTTGCGGTGCTGCACGGTATCGACTCCTGCTCGTGGGGGGACGCGGTGGGAACGGTGGAGGGGGGAGCGACCGCCGTCCCGGAGGCGTGCGGTCGCTCCGGTCTGCTCCGACCGGCCCGTCAGCCGCCGACGTTGACGTCGATGCAGGCGTAGAAGGCGTTGTCCGTGTCGGCGACGTTCCACACGGCGAGGACCTTCTGCGGGCCGGTGAGCCCACCGAAGTCGACCTGGTGGTTCACGACCGCGCCGGGCTTCGCGCCGCCGTCGTCGAACAGGGCGATCCGCTGACCGCCGACGTAGTACTCCCAGGTGCTGGTGGCGTGCTGGGCGGTGAGCCGCCACGAGAACGTCGTGTTCTTCGGCACCGGGGTGACCTGCCAGCCCTTGCTGTCGTCGTCCAGCTCGGCGAAGCGGCTGTTGCCGCCGCTGCAACTGGTCAGGCCCTTGGGGCCCTCGACGCTCTGCGGCTCGTAGGTGATGTCACCGCAGGACACCGTGCCTGCGGCGCACTGGGCCTGGCGGCTGGGCGGGTCGGAGATGTAACCGTGTGCGCTCGCCGAGGAGGCGGGCAGGCTCACGGCGACGACCGGGGCGAGGACCGCGCCGATCAGGGCAGCGGTCTTCCGACGTGCGTGCATGGGGAACTCCTTCACATCCGGCCGTCCGGGGTGCACACGGTCCTGTGTGGGGGTGACCGCGCACGCCGGGGTACGGCCTCTCGTGGGTGGGGCCAGGAGGCGCGAAGGTGACGCGCACTCACCGTCCTCGCGGGGGAGTGGGACCCCGGCAAGGCTCAACTCCGTAAACGGAGCGGTGAGTTCTGTTGGACTAGACCATACAAGCGGTCGACGTGACCGTGTCAAGAGTGGGGTTGCCGTGAACCGGTGCCCGTCGTGGGGTCGTCGGTCGGGCCCGCCGTCTACCCTGCACAGTCGTGACGACTTCACCTGTGAGCCAGGACGACACCGACGTGGCGATCGCCGCCGCCCGGGCCGGTGCGGAGATCGTGCGGACCCGGTACGGGCAGCGGCTGACGCGCATCGACAAGGGCGGCGGGGACTTCGCCACCGACGCCGACGTGGCGGCCGAGGCGGCGGTCCTCGACGTCCTCCGCGCCGCCCGGCCCGACGACGCGGTACACGGAGAGGAGGGCGGACGGCAGGGAGCGGACGGGGCGGTGCGCCAGTGGTTCGTGGACCCCCTGTGCGGCACGCTCAACTACGCCGCCGGCACCACGCTGGTGGCCGTCAACGTGGCGCTGCGCGACGGCCCCGCGGCCGTCGCCGATCCGTTCAGCGGCGAGGTCTTCTTCACCGACGGCGAGACGGCCCGGGTGCGCCGCGACGGCCGGGACACGCCCCTGGTGCCCACCGCGGCCACCCGGCTGGTCGACGTGAACCTGGACCCGCCCTTCCCCGGCGCGCCCGCCTTCCGCGCGGTGGACCTGCTCGCCCACCCCGGGTTCGGGCGCAGCCTGCGGCCGCGGGTCGTGTCCACGACGCTCGCGCTGGCCTGGGTCGCGGCCGGGAAACGCGCCGCCTACGTCACCGACGGCACGGGCCTCACCGAGAGCGTGCACTTCGCCGCCGGGATCGCGTTGTGCCGGGCGGCCGGCTGCGTCGTCACCGGAGTCGACGGCGCCCCGGTTGGTCCCGCGGGCCGGGGTCTGGTGGCCGCGGCCGACGCCGAGACCCATGCGCTGCTGCTGTCGTTGATACGCGAGCCGCTCGGCACCGGTGCGGACCCTCACCGGTAGGGCCGACCGGGTAGAGGATGCCCCGCTCCGTGCCGCCCGCCCGGGAAACGGCCTCTTCGCTGCTAGTTTCGCCAGCCGTCGGAGGAATGCGGACGTCTCGGTCGGAGACGGGCGCCGCTTGCAGAGGGAGTAAGGGTGACTGGAGTGCGCGAGGAATCGTCGGGGACGGGCGCCCCGTTCGGGCGAAGGACCTTCATGGCGTCGGCCGTTCTGACGGCCGCCGCTCCCCTCCCGGCCGCCGCCTCCGCGCACGCGGCGGGGCGGCCGGAGGGCGCCGTGTCCGGCTGCCGGTCCGTGGCCCAGCTGCTCGCCGTCCCCAAGGGCGGTCGCGGCGTCGACTGGCTGCGGGAGGCCCTGCAGGTCGCCGTGGCGCTCGAACTCGCCACGATCCCGCCCTACCTGTGCGGATGGTGGTCCGTGGGCGACCGCTCCAGCCATGTCGCGCGGCTGATCCGGCGCATCGTCGGCGACGAGATGTACCACCTGGGCGTCGTGTGCAACCTGCTGGTGGCGGTGGGCGGCCGGCCACGGATCACCGACTCGGCCCCCGCCTATCCCGGCCCCCTGCCCGGCGGTGTGCGCGAGGGGGTGACGGTCTACCTCTCGGGGCTCAGCCGGCCCTTCGTGCGCGACGTGATGATGGCGATCGAGGCCCCCGAGGCTCCCCTCGCCCGCGGCATGAACGCCTCACCCAGCGTCGGCCACTTCTACAGCGACCTGCTGAGCGCCTTCCGCTCCGCCGCGCCCGGACTGTCGGCCCACGGACAGCTGTCCGAGCGCATCGGCTCCGACGTGCTGGAACCCGTGACCGACCTCGACGGCGTCGAACGGGCGATCGCGATCATCAAGGAGCAGGGCGAGGGCACCGCCAGTTCCCCCGAGGACTCCTTCGGCGACGACCACCCGGCCCACTACTACGCCTTCGGCGAGATCTACCACGGCCGGCAGCTGCGCCGGGAGGACGACGGCTGGAGCTTCACCGGTGCCCCCGTGCCCTTCCCCGACGCACGCCCCATGGCCAAGGTCCCGGCCGGCGGCTGGCCCGACCCGCCGCAGCGGGTCCGCAACCTCCTCGACCGCTTCGACACCGCCTACGCCAAGGTGCTCGGCACCCTGGAGGCGGCCTGGACCGACGGCGACGCACGCACCCTCCGCTCGGCCGTCCGGACGATGCGCGCGCTGGAAGCACCCGCGCTGGAGCTGATGGAGACGGACCTCCCGGACGGCTCCGGCACCTACGGACCCCAGTTCCGCCCGCCGGGCGCGTGACGCCGGTGCCCGTCCCACGCGTGACGCCGTCCCGGAGGGTCAGTGGTGCCCGGTCAGGGTGCCGCCGAGCCGTTCGCGCAGATCTGAACTGCGCTCGTCGAGACCGGCGATCTCGACCTGCTTGCCGCGCTGCGCGTACTTGGTCTCGATCGCGTCCAGGGCGGCCACCGACGAGGCGTCCCAGACGCGGGTCGCGGACAGGTCGATGACGACCCGGTCCGGGTCACCGGCGTAGTCGAACCGGGCGACCAGGTCGTTGCTGGAGGCGAAGAACAGCTCGCCGGTGACGGAGTAGACGACCTGGCCGCCGTCGGGGTCGGTGACCGAGGTGACGTCGGCCAGACGGGCGACCCGCCGGGCGAAGATCACCATCGCGGTGACGGAGCCGACCACGACGCCGACGGCGAGATTGCCGGTCGCGACCACGACGGCGACGGTGACCACCATGACCAGGATCTCGCCTGCGGGCATCCGCCTGAGCGTCCGCGGAGCGACGGAGTGCCAGTCGAACGTCGTGAACGACACCATCACCATCACCGCGACCAGGGCGGCCATCGGGATGTCGGACACGACCGGGCCGAACACGACGCACAGCACCATCAGGAACGAACCCGCGAGGAACGTGGACAGACGGGTGCGCGCGCCGGACACCTTCACGTTGATCATCGTCTGGCCGATCATGGCGCAACCGCCCATGCCGCCGAAGAAGCCGGTGACGATGTTGGCGATGCCCTGACCGATCGACTCACGGGTCTTGTCGGAGTGGGTGTCGGTGATGTCGTCCACCAGCTTCGCCGTCATCAGCGACTCCATCAGCCCGACCAGGGCCATGGCGAACGCGTACGGGGCGACGGTCGTCAGCGTGTCGAGGGTGAACGGCACGTCGGGCAGCCCGGGCACGGGCAGGGCGTGCGGCAGCTCCCCCTTGTCGCCCACGGTCGGTACGGCGATGCCCGCCGCCACGGTGACGACCGTGAGCACGACGATGGAGACCAGCGGCGCCGGGACCACCCTCGTGACCCTCGGGAACAGCACCATCAGCACGAGCCCGGCCGCCACGAGCGGGTAGACGGGCCAGGGCACGTCGGTCAGCTCGGGCACCTGCGCCATGAAGATGAGGACGGCCAGCGCGTTGACGAAGCCGACCATCACCGAGCGCGGCACGAACCGCATCAGCCTGGCCACTCCGAGCGCCCCGAGGACCACCTGGAAGACACCGGCCAGGATCACCGCTGCGACCAGGTACCCGAGACCGTGCTCCCGGTTCAGCGGGGCGATCACCAGGGCGACGGCGCCGGTCGCGGCGGAGATCATCGCGCGGCGGCCGCCGACGACCGAGATGGTGACGGCCATGGTGAACGCCGCGAACAGACCGGTCTCCGGGTCGACCCCGGCGATGATCGAGAACGAGATCGCCTCCGGGACCAGCGCCAGGGCGACGACGAGTCCGGCGAGGACTTCGGTGCGCCACACCTTCGGGTCGGAGAGCCAGTCGGGCTTGAGGCCGCGCAGGCGCGCGGCGGGGGAGAGCACCGGAACAGACAAGAGGAAGGTACCCGTCGTGGTCGGGCACGCCCGGCAGCGAGGGCGTGCGGGGGAGTGCGGAGCCGGGCCGGCCCCGCGCGAGGGCCGCGCGGCGGCGGACCGGGGAGGATGGGGAGAGCGCGTGCCGACGCGGCGGCAGCCGCTCAGCGGCGAGGCGTCACGGCGGGCAGACGGCGGCGCGGGGTGTCGGGGACATGCGCTCGCTCTCTCGTGCCGGCACGGGTGTCCGCCGGGGGCTTCCTCGACCCCGGCATGACAAGGCGGACCGGCTCTCCCGCACCGTGTCGGGTTTCCGGGCCATGGACGCGCCGGGCGGCCCAGCGGCCCGGCACCCGGGCAACTCTACCCTGACGTTACGGTAGGGATCGAAGCCGTGGCGATGGCGGCGGGACGGGCGACGAGGAAGGCGCACGCGTGAGCGGCGGGCACATGCAGATCGGAGAGGTGGCGGCCAGGACCGAGTTGTCGCTGCGCACGATCCGGCACTACGAGGAGACCGGCCTGGTCGTCCCGTCCGCCCGCTCGCAGGGCGGCTTCCGGTTGTACACGGAGGCCGACGTGGCCCGCCTCATGGTCGTCCGCCGGATGAAGCCGCTCGGCTTCACCCTCGACGAGATGCGCGACCTCCTGGAGGCCACCGACCGCCTGGACCGCGCCGGCGGACAGTTGCCGGCGGACGAGCGCGAGCGGCTCCTCGAACGCGTCCGCACCTACGAACGGGCCGCCCGGCAGCGGGTCGCGGACCTGCGGACCCAGCTGGCGCGGGCGGAGGAGTTCGCCGCGACCCTCGCCGACCGCCTCGGGAGCGCGACGGCCCCGTAGGCGGCACCCTCCCCGGCGGGGGCCCTCCAGGTCACGGGGCCTGCATGATCTGGATCAGGTTGCCGCAGGTGTCGTCCAGGACCGCCGTGGTGACCGGACCCGTCTCCACCGGCTCCTGGGTGAAGCGCACCCCGAGTGCGCGGAGCCGGTCGAACTCCGCCCGTACGTCGTCCACGGCGAAGGAGGCCGCCGGGATGCCGTCCTCGGCCAGCGCCGTACGGTAGGGCCGCACCGCGGGGTGACCGGACGGCTCCAGCAGCAGCTCGGTCCCCTCGGGAGCCTCCGGCGAGACGACGGTCAGCCACCGGTCCCCACCGGCCCCCACCGGCACGTCGTGCTTCTTCAGGAAGCCGAGCGCCTCCGTGTAGAAGCGCAGGGCGTGCGCCTGGTCGTCGACGAAGACGCTGGTGAGGTGGATCTTCATGGAGTCTGCTCCGGTGCGTCGGTGCCGAACCGTCGGGTGACGACACGCTCGGGCGGGCCGGGGCCCGCCGGGTCAGCACCTGCCTATCAAGCGCCCGCAGGTCCGGCAACGTCCGTGACCCGCGGCGGGAGCACGGGTCCCGGGGGAGAGCCGGGTGACGGGCCCGGCCACGCCACGTCGTCGATCGCGAGCCAGGGCGCGCCGGCCACGGCCGTGGGAGTGAGCCCGGTGAACGCCTTGACCTCCCGGTGGAGGTGGGACTGGTCGACGTAACCGCTGGCGAAGGCGACGGCGGCGGGCGCGAGGCCCGCCGCGAGCAGGTGGGCGGCGTGGTCGAACCGCACCAGCCGGGCGGCCCGCTTGGGCGTGATGCCGAGCTGGGCGTGGAAGCGGGCCGACAGCCGCTTGCGGCTCCAGCCGACCTCGTCGGCGAGACCGTCGATCCGCACCCGCCCGCGGCTGTCGAGCGTGGTACGCCAGGTGTGGGCGACCTCCGGATCGACCCGCGGCCGTCGCGCCGTACGGCGGACCAGCAGGGCCGCCGCGCGCGCGAACCGCTCGTCCCAGGACCCGGCGGCGCGCAGCTCGTCCCGGACCGGCGCCGCCTCGCGGCCCCAGACGTCCTCGAACGACTCGACGCCCGTGCCGAGCCCGCCCGCCGGGCCCAGCACCGCGGCCGCCACGGGCGGATCCAGCCGGATCTGCAGGCACTCGCGCACCCGGCCCGCCGCCCGCAGGCCTCCCGGAGCGAGCCCGACGACGAAGCTGCCGTGCCCGTGCCGCCCGCGGGCGCCGTACAGCAGGCCGTCGCCCTCGCTCAGGTCGATGAGGACGGTGACCGACGGATGCGCGACCATGGCCATGTCCACGAAGGCCGGCACGGCCTGACGGAAGCCGGCCATGCTCACCCCCGGCAGCCGGACCTCGGGGCGTGGGACCGCCACGTCCACGCTCGACCAGTCGGGTGGCGCCCCGTTCGATGCCCCGGTGGACGACATGTCACCACCCTAGGTCTCGGGACCGGCGGCCGGAACGCCGGCGCCGGTGGCGGTGAGGCCCAGCAGCAGTTCGCCGGTCGCCCCGGGTGCCTCCAGCGGCGGCAGGTGCCCGACCCCCGGCAGCAGTTCGAGCCGTGTGTCCGGTACGGCTGCGTACCGGTGCGCCGACGACGGTTCCCAGCGCGGGTCGGCGGCACCGAAGAGCACCAGCACCGGCACGCTGAGGGCGGCGAGGCGTTCGGGCACGCCCCGCTCGGCGAGGTAGGCCGTGTTCCCGCGCGCCACCGTCCTGAAGGAGCGGTACGACATGCCGCGCAGGTCCTCGATCATGCCGTCCGGGATCTCCACGGGACCGGCGGCCGTCGCGGCGATGCCCTTGCGGAGCATCGTGTCGGTGCGCAAGGGCCACAGGAGCGGACCGAGGGGCGGGGCCAGCAGCAGCCGGAGGAGCAACGGCTGCGGAAGGAACGCGTCCAGACCCGGACCCGTGCTGACCAGCGCCAACGCGCCCACCAGGTCGGGGCGTCGCTCCGCGAGCGCCGTGGCGGCGTAGCCGCCGCTGGAGTGGCCGGCCACGGTCACGGAACGCAGGCCGAGGTCGTCCAGGAGTGCCGCCAACCGCCCTGCCTGCGATGGCACGTCGTACGAGCCGGTGGCCGGGGACCTGCCGCAGCCCGGAAGGTCGACGCGCAGGACGTGCCGGTGTTCGGCCAGCGCCGGGACCACCGGGTCCCAGGAAGCGGCCGACGCGCCGGAACCGTGGATGAGCAGCATGGGCGGCGCCTGGGGCGGGCCGTCGTGGACCACGTGCATGCCGTGCGAGAGATCGGTGTCGTACTGGCTCATGCCGCGATGGTGCGCCGCCGGCCGGACACGGGTCTTGTACAAAAGTCGGCCCAGCACGCCGGGGCGCCGGCCCACGCGGCGGTCGGACCGTCCGGGCCGTCATCCCTCAACGCCGCCCTGCGCGCGGCCGCCGAACACCAGGCCAGCCGGACGGCCGAACCGGACGGCTCCGCGGCCACCCGGGCCGGTCTCGCCGCCGCCCTGCGCGCCGCACTGGCTCTCGCCGCGGCCGGCCTCGGCCGAGAGCGGGTGCGGGGGAGACCGCCCGCCTCAGGCCGCCGCGAGAGCCTCGTGCTTCCAGAAGCCCGAGAAGGTGATGCGCTCCTTCGGCAGGCCCAGACGGTGCAGGTGCCTGCGCCCCTCGGTGGCCAGGGTCGACTCGCCGACGACGAAGGCGTAACCGGTCGCGTCGGCGCGGTTCAGCCGGTGCAGTTCACGGAGCGCGGCGGCACCGGGTACCGAGGAGCCGTCCTGCCGCACCACCCAGGAGACGGTCACGCCGTCCGGGGCCCGGAGCGCGCGTCGGTCGCCGTCGGTGGGGATCTCCTGGATGAGCCGTCCCCTGGTGCCCGCGGGCAGCGAGCGCATGATGCTCGCCGTGGCGGGCAGACCGGTCTCGTCGGCCACCACGGTGACCTCGGAGGCGTCCGGCGGGCAGTCGAAGAGGACGCCCTGGTCGAGCAGGGCGAGCGCGTCCCCGGGCCGGGCGCCGCAGGCCCAGATCGCGGCCCGGCCCTCGATCTCGCCGGTGGGGCCGCGGTGGACGACGAAGTCGATGTCCAGCTCGGCCGTCCGCCTGCGGTAGTCGGCCACGGAGTAGTTGGCGCAGTGCGGCCGCTCCTCCTCGGGGATCGCCAGGTACGGCTGCCACCACTGGGATCCGGTGAACTCCGGCAGGCGCAGGCCGCGTTGGTGGGCGAGGGGGAAGAACAGGCGGAACCAGTGGTCGTACCCGAGCCACGGAAAGCCGCCGAGCCGGGGCCCGGTGACCGTGACGCGCTGCATGGACGGGGAGACCCGCTGGGTCCGCACGACGTGGGCGCGGAACATCTCCGGGTACTGGGGCGTGAGTCGCCTTGGCTTCGCCATGAAGGTAAGGCTAGCCTAAGTCGCGGTCGATTCCGAGTCCGTGATCTCCAGGCGGGCGCCCCGGGTCCGGTCGGACGCCGGGCCCGTCTCCACCTCCACCGTCCCCGGCTCCACCACGAGACGCAGGTCGCGTCCCACCGACGCGAGCGTCTCCGGGCCCACCTCGAAGACCGCGTCCGCCGCGTCGCCCGGCGCGATGCTCAGGCGCACGAAGCCGCGCAACTCCCGCACGCGCGGCCAGGAGGTGCCCCCGGACAGCCTGCGCACGTACAGCTGGACCGTCTCCTCGGCCGGCCGGGACCCCGTGTTGCGGACCGTCACCCGGCAGGTCAGACGGGGCGCGTCCGCACCGACCCGGGTGTGCGACAGCCGCGGCGCCCCGTACGCGACGCTCGTGTACGACAGGCCGTGTCCGAAGGCGTGCAGCGGACCGGCGCTCTGGTCGACGTACCCGCGATAGCGGTGGTCCTTGCCGTTGTAGTACACGGGCAGCTGAGCGGCCGAGCGGGGCACGGAGACCGGCAGCCGGCCGCGCGGCTCGACGTCGCCGAACAGCACCTCGGCCACGGCACGCCCGCCCGCCGGACCCGGGTACCAGGCGCTCAGCACCGCGGCCGCGGGCGCCTCCACCCCGGGCAGGGCGTGCGGCCGGCCCTGGACCAGCACCACCACGACCGGTGTCCCGGTCGCCGACACCGCGGACCACAGGGCCCGTTGCGCGGGCGGCAGCGCCAGGTCCGCCAGGTCCACACCCTCTCCGCAGGTCATGCCGGACGGCGTTCCGGCTCCGGCGACGGCCGCACCGTTCGCGTCGAAGACGGTGTCCGCGGAGCGGGCGCTGGAACCGCCCAGCACCAGCACGGCCACGTCGGAGCCCGCCGCCAGCGCGACGGCGGCCGCGACGTCCGCCACGTCCTCACCGACCAGGGCGCAGCCTGGGCCGTGCAGCACCTCGGTGCCGGGCGCGACCGCCGCGCGGATGCCGTCCAGGACGGTGATGCCGGCGCCGGGGCGCTGCGGCGCCGCGTAGTCGCCCGTCTGCCGCGCCACGGAGTCCGCGTTCGGACCGAGCACCGCGATCCGCCGCACCGAACGGGACAAGGGCAGGACACCGCCCTCGTGCGCGAGCAGCGTCACGGACGCGCGGGCGACGCGCTCGCCCAGCTCGGCGGGGTCCGGCAGGGCCCCGGTCGCGGACCGGCCGTCGGGCAGGGGCTGCTCGAACAGGCCGAGGCGGAACTTCAACGCGAGGACCCGCGCCACCGCGGTGTCCACGGCCGCCTCGGACACCAGGGCGCGTTCCACGGCCTCGCCCAGCCGCGGGAAGCAACCGTCCCACAGGCTCAGGTCGCAGCCCGCGTCCAGGGCCAGCGCCCCGGCCGCGACCGGATCGCCGGTCAGCCGCACCAGCCGGTCCACCGCCGTGCCGTCCGCCATGACGACACCCTCGAAGCCCCACTCCTCACGGAGCAGTTCGGTCAGCAGGTACCGGCTCGCGACGCAGGGCAGGCCGTCGAACTCGTTGTAGGCGGCCATCAACCCGGCCGCGCCCGCCGCCACCCCGGCCCGGGCCGCCGCCAGATGCACCTCGTGCAGTTCGCGCACACCCAGCTCCGTCGCCGCGCTGTTGCGGCCGCCGGTCGTGGCGCCCTGCCCGGCGAAGTGCTTGAGGACCACGGCCACACCCGCCCGGCCCGCGCCCTCTACCAGTGCCTCGGTCATCCGCGCGGCCAGGTACGGGTCCTCGGCGAAGCACTCCTCGCTGCGCCCCCAGCGCGGATCCCGCACCAGGTCCAGGGCCGAGACCAGCGCGACGTGCGCACCGCGCGCCCGCAGTTCGGCGGCCGCCCCGGCCACCGCGTCGGCGTACAGCGCCGGATCCCAGGTGGCTCCGGCCGCCAGGTTCACCGGGAGCACCGTGCCGTCCAGCGCCTGGTGGCCGTGCGGCATCTCCTCGACCAGCAGCACGGGTATGCCGAGCCGCGTGTGCTCCGTGACGTACCGCTGCACGGCCGCGGCCGTCCGCGCCCCGTCGCGTGCGTCGAGGCCGTCCGCGAAACCGACGCCCGACCAGGCGTCGGCCCGCTGCAGCCCGTACAGCGCACCCATGCCGTCGAAGGCGGCGACCTCCGCGCGGAAGGCGTCCGTGAGGCGGTGGCCGCCCCCGGACCTCTGGTAGGCGTCCCAGCCGTACATGCGCTGGTTGAGCTGACCGACCTTCTCCGCGAGGGTCATGCGGCCGAGCAGGTCACGGACGCGTTCGGGCACCGGCGCGGCCGGGTCGCGGTAACGCGGGGCGGTCACCGCAGCTCCAGCACCACGACGCCGTACGCGTCGAGCGCCACGTCCTCGACCGGTGCGCCGTCGTCCAGGCCGTACAGCTTTCCGTCGGCGGCCGGACGGACCACGAGCGGCTCGGAGCTCTGGCTGACCAGCCACACGAAACGGCGGCCGTCGGCATGGACGAGGACGTCCGCCGAGACGTGCGGATCGGCGACCGTGACGGGCCGTCGCACGCCCGCCACCTGCGCGAGCGCGGCGTAGAGACGCTGTGTGACGTCCGGGTTGACGCGGGCGGTGCGGGCCGCCATGTGCTCCAGCGGGTACGCGGCCAGCACCGTGCGCCCCTTTCCGGTCTCGTGGACGACCAGGGCCGGCCGGCCGTGGGCGTCCACCGCGACGACCCGGCCCGCACGCGGTACGACCGGCAGGTAGGCGCGGCTGTCCTCGTTCCCCGCGACGGGGAAGCGCAGCACCTCACCGGCGCGCAGATCGCCGAAGTCCTCGGTGAACGTCATCTCCAGCACGTCGTCGCCGATCGGCTCGGCGACACCGTAGGACAACTGCAGTTCCACGCCGAAGAGCCCGTCGAGATCGTCGAACCAGGGGCCGCGGGTGGCCGGATGCTCGCCGGAACAGAACGACAGGTACACGGTGGCGCCCCCGGCGGCCCGGCGGGCCAGTTCCCTGCGGGTGCGGGTGGTGAGCTGCCGGGTGGCGGGAAGCAGGTAGAGCGACGCCTCGCCCGGCAGCCCGTCGGCCTCGCGGGTGAGGGCCACCGGCAGGTCGGCGGAGCGCGCGGTGACGTAACCCTGGTGCAGGGAGGTGAAGATGAGCGGCCGGTCGGCCGGGCGGCTGTAGGGGTAGCCCCGTTCCAGGAAGGCGGGGACGACCAGGGCGGCGTCGGCGTCCGCGCGCGAGCAGCGCGGGAAGTCCACCGCTTTCAGCACCTTCGCGAACGCGGCCAATTCCCGCAGCGGCTCCTTGGGTGCCCCGGTGGCGTCGGTGATGCCGAAGTGCATCTCGAAGGGGTGGTGGTCGTAGGGAGACTGCTCCCACAGGTCGTCGTAGTCGGTGTTGTTCCAGGCGAGCCAGCCGGTGGCGCCGCCCAGCAGCGAGTTGTGCAGCGTCTGCCGGTAGTGGACGCCCGCGTTGGCGGCCGAGACGGTGTCGGTGGACAGGCCGAACTCCTCCAGCACCACGGGCTGTCCGGTCACCGAGGCCAGCTCGCACTCGAAGGCGGCGCGGTAGTGCTGGCGCGGCCGGTCGGTGTCCGAGCGGTACACGTGCGGGCCGACGAAGTCGACGTACTCGGCCGTCTCCCGCAGCGAGAAGCCGTTGTCGCGGCCGGTGACCTCGATGCCCCACGCCCCGTCGCCCAGCGAAACCGGCTGCGTCGCGCCCGTCGCCCGCACCGCGTTGCACATGGCCTGGGCCCACGCGGTCACCACGTCCGAGGACGGCGGGTCGACCTGGTAGATCCGCCCGTACCCCGGCATCTCGTTGGTGATCAGCCAGCCCGTGACCGCCGGGTGGTCCTTGAAGCGGCGCGCCATCCGGGAGACGAACCACGCCTGGCGACCCACCATCCACACGTCCTCGTACAGGTCGCGGTTGCCGCGCCAGACGGGGTCCCAGTTCTCGCCGGACATGTGGCCGACGATGAAGGTCGGTATCGTCCCCATGCCGGTCTCCGCGTGGGCGTCGAGGAAGTCCTGGAAGCGCGCGCACAGGTCGTCGTCGATCCGGTCGGGCTCCGGGTGGAAGTCCGGCCAGTAGAAGAAGGAACGGGTCGTGTTCAGGCCGTGGTCGGCGAGGACGCGCAGTTCGTCGCGGACGATCTGCGGGTCGTAGTTCCGCCACATCAGCGGGCCGCCGGTGCGGGACCAGAAGTTGGCGCCGAGCCAGGGCAGGACGTCGGGCTGGTGGGTGAGCTGGGCGCTGTGGCGTCGCATGGTCCTTCTCGGGTGGTGGGGGTGCCGAACGGTGCGTGGGTGACCGCGGCATGCCGCGGCCGGGGGGGGGTCAGGCGGGGGCGGGCCCCGTGGACTCGCGTACGACCAGGCGGGGACGCTCGGCGAGGGCGGTGTCCTCGACCTCCTCGCCGCACAGGGCGAGCAGCATGCGCGCGGCCGCCGCGCCCACCCGCTGGACCTGCTGGTCGACCGTGGTCAGCCGGGGGTGCAGCCACCTGCCGAGCGGCAGGTCGTCGTAGCCCACGACGGACAGGTCCCTGGGCACGGCCAGCCCGGCGCGCTGCGCGGTGCCGATACCGCACACCGCCATCGAGTCGTTGGCGTACACGATCGCGGTGGGCCGGTCGGCGGCACCGAGGAGCGCCTCGGTGGCACCGACGGCCCGCCGCTCGCTGAAGTCGGTGGGCAGCACGGCGAACGGCCGCAGGCCCGCCTCGCGCAGGGCGCCCTCGAAGGCCGCCCGCCGCACGCGGGTGTGCTGGAGCTCGGGCGGCCCGCTGACGTAGGCCACGCGCCGGTGACCGAGGTCCAGCAGATGCGCGACGGCCTCGGCGATGCCCGCCCCCTGGTCGCGCAGGCCGACCCGCGGGACGACGGCCGTGCCGTCGGGCGCGCCGAGCAGTACGGCGGGCAGCCCGAGCCGGGCGAGCAGCGCGGGCCGGGCGTCGTCGTCGCGGGCGTCGGTGAGCACGGCGCCGTCCACCCGGCCCTCGGCGGCGAGCCGCTCGTACAGCGCGTTCTCCTCGCGGTGACCGCTGACCAGGTGCAGCAGCAGGCCGTAGCCGCGCGGCGCCAACTCGCCCTCTATGCCGGTGATCAGCTCGCTGAAGTGGGGGTCGGACCCCAGCACGTCCGTGGGCCGCCGCACCACCAGGGCCAGACTGCGGGTACGCGCGTTGCGCAGCGCAGCCGCGGAGGCGCTGGGCGACCAGCCCAGCTCCAGCGCGGCGTCGAGGATCCGGCGGCGGGTCGCCTCGGAGAGCCGGCCCTTGTTGTTGAAGGCCTGGGACACGGCGGCCGTCGACACCCCGGCCGCCGCGGCGACCGCCTTGATCGTGGGCCGGCGTCCGGCCCGCTCGGCGGAGGCGCTCACATCTTCACCGCCCCGCTCACCAGGGCCTGCTGCATGCGCTTCTGCAGCAGGGTGTAGACGAGCCACACCGGCACCAGGGTCAGCACCGTGCCCGCCGTCAGCACGCCGTAGTCCGTGCCGGTGATCGACTTCAGCGTGGGCAGCGCCACCTGGACCGTGCGCTGCGCCGGGTCCGGGCCGATGATGACCAACGAGTACAGGTACTCGTTCCAGAACGTCAGGAAGTTCAGCAGCAGCACCGTGGCGATGCCCGGCAGGCACATCGGCGTGTAGACGTGCCGCAGCACCGCGAACGTGGACGCCCCGTCCAGCCGCGCCGCCTCCTCCATCTCCGGCGGAATGGTGCGCATGAACTGCACCAGGATCACCACCGACAGCGGAAGCGCCGTCGCCGGCAGGAACAGCACCATGAAGATCCGGGTGTGGAACAGCCCGGTGGCCGCCGCGAGCAGGAAGGTGGGGAAGAGCGCCGCGAACGTCGGGATCAGAAAGCCCAGCGAGAAGACCTTCTCGACCACGCCCGCCAGTCGTCCCGTCGACCGGGCCAGCGCGAACGCGGCCGGGATCGCCAGCAGCAGCGTGAGCGCCAGCGAGAACACCGTCACCAGCGCCGAGTTGACGACCGCGAGCCCGAGGTCGGCGCTCTCGAAGGCGGTGCGGAAGTTGCCGAACCCCAGGGAGGACGGCGGGGCGAAGGGGTGCGCGAAGATCTCGTCGTTCGACTTGAAGGCCGAGGCGAGGAAGTAGTACAGCGGGACGACGAGCAGCACCGCGTACGTCCACACCAGGATGTGGGCCGGGAGCCAGCGCTTGCCGAGCTTCATGAGTGCTGCTCCGATCAGTAGGTCTGGCGGAAGACGCGGCGGATCGTCAGCAGCCCGGCGAGTCCGACGAGGAAGAGGAGGACGCCGACGGTCTGGCTGTAGCCGAGGTCGGCGGCGATGAACGCCTTCTGGTAGACGAGGAACGACAGCGTGGTGGACGACGTGCCCGGACCGCCCTGCGTGAGCAGCAGCACGTGCTGCGCGGAGCCGAACAGCGTCCACAGGAACTGGAGCATCGTCACCACGCCGACGTAGTCGCGGATGACGGGGAAGTGCACCGACCACATCGTCCGCCAGTGCCCGGCCCCGTCCAGCTGCGCGGCCTCCCCGAGCTCGTCCGGCACGCTGCCCAGCCGGGCGGCGAACAGGACGGCGGTGAAGCCGATGCCGGCCCAGACGTCCAGGGCGATCAGGCAGGCCAGGGCCGTCGACGGCGAGGCCAGCCAGGCGTCGGTGAGGGAGCCGAGGCCGACGCCCTCCAGCCCTCCGTTGAGCAGACCGTCCGGGGAGAGGGCCGCGTAGAACACCATCGCCTTCGCGGGCGTCGAGATCAGCCCCGGGATGAAGAGCAGATAGCGGATCACCCGGTGGCCCGGAGGCCGCTGGGCCACGTAGTACCCCAGCATGTACGCGCAGACGATCATCACCGGGAGGGCGACGGCCAGTTGTACGGCGGTGTTGCGCACCGCGTCCCAGAACACCGGGTCGTCCAGCACCGTGCGGGCGTTGTCGAGCCCCGCGAAGGACACCGGCTGGAGCATGCCCGGCCAGTGCAGGGCCGCGATCACGAAGATGGCGAGCAGCGGCCCGACCATGAAGACCAGGTACCACACCAGAGCGGGCACCGCGAGGACGGTGCCGCCCTGACGGGGCCGGCGCCCGGCCGGAGCGGGGGAGGCGGGCGGGGCGGACGGGCGGGCCGCGCTCCCGTCCGGCGTCGTGGTGAGCGTCGTCATGCGGTGACTCCCGGGGAACGGGTGGAGCGGGGGAGGGGGGCGTGGGGGACCTGGGCGGCGTGGCCGAGGACGACCGGGCGGCTCATGCGGACCGGTACGCGGACTCGAGGGCGGCACGCACGCGGGCCGGGCTGGTGCCCCGGGTGAACGAAGTGCTGGTCGCGGTGATCAGTGGCTGTGCGGCGGCGGGCGGCACGTACACGTCGGGCAGCAGCACCTGGCTCACCTCGGAGCCGAGCCGCTGGGCCGCCCCCACCAGCGGGAACCCGGTGGAGACGGCGTCCGTGCGCAGGGCCATGTCCCGGCCGCTCTCCGTCACGAACCGCGCGACGGTGTCGTCGCGGTACATGAACCGCAGGAACTTCTCGACGTGCTCGATCTTGCGGACGCCGTTGGGGCTGATCCAGAAGCCGATGAGGGTGTACGCGCGGATGACGGTGGGACCGTCGTGCGCGGCCCCGTCGGCCAGCGGCCAGCCGCCCACCTCCGTGTGCCGGGCCACCTTCCCGGGCACCTTGGCCAGGGCGGAGGACATCGCCGACTGGACGGCCGCCTCCCCGGTGTTGAACTGCGTGGTCATCGAGTCGGAGGTGAGGCCCTGGGCCTTGTCCGCGAACACCCCCGCGTCCCGCAGGTGCGTGAAGTACTCGATGCCCCGGCGCGCGCCGCGCCCGGAGAAGTCGCCCGTGGAGTAGACGTGCCGGGCCTCCTCCTGGGACAGGAACGTCTGGATGATCTGTGCCAGCAGCTTCTGGCCGGTCCAGTCGTTGCCGCCCACGGTCACCGGGGCGATCCCCTTGGCGCGCAGCCTGCGGGCGGCGGCGATCAGCTGGTCCCCGGTGGTGGGTATCGCGTCCACGCCGGCCCGGTCGAGCAGCGCGCGGTTGTAGGCGACGGGCCAGTTGGTGGCGAAGTAGGGGAAGGCCCGCACCCTGCCTTCGTCGTCGGTCCAGTCGGCGAGGGCGGCGGGCAGGACGCGCCCGCGCAGCCCCCACTGGTCGAGGTAGGGCCCGACGTCGACGGTGGCGCCCACGTCCGTCCAGGCCAGCGTCTTGTCGTAGAGGTTGACCATCACGACGTCGGCCTCCTTGCGGGCCAGCCGCGAGGTCTCGTAGACCTGGGCGAGGTCGTCGCCGTTGACGAGGTTCTTGACCTTCACCCCCGGGTTCTCCTCGCGGAAGCGGTCCACGGCCGCGAGGTACGTGGGCGAGCCCGGCGCCGTGGTGCCCAGCTGGGTGTGGACGACGAGGGTGTCCGGGTCGGAGTCCGCCGACGCCAACGACGAGCAGCCGGACAGAGCGGGCAGGGCAGCGGCCGCGGCCAGACCGGAACCGGCGGCGAGCAGTTCGCGCCGCGTCAGCGATGAGCGCACAGGGGTGGTCTCCAACCAAGCGGTTAACGATTGGTTAATCGATGTACCTCGTGAGGTGCGAGGACCATATGGAGTGGAGGGGCCATGGTCAAGGGGGTGGCGAGGGAAGACGGCGGACCACGGGCCGGACGCGGGCTGCCCGGTCAGGCCGTCGCCACGCCCTCTACCGGGACGCCGAGGCGTTCGGCCACCGTCGTCAGGGCAGGTCCCAGCGGGAGCGCGATCCGGGTCACGGCCAGCCGGTCACCGCGGGTGGCGTCGCGGTTGACGATCACGACAGGCTTGCCGGCCTCGGCCGCCTGCCGGACGAAGCGCAGCCCCGACATCACCGTCAGCGAAGAGCCGAGGACCAGCAGCGAGGACGCCGCTCGCACCAGCTCGCGGCAGTGCTCGACGCGGGACGGCGGCACGTTCTCGCCGAAGAACACCACGTCCGGTTTGAGGATGCCGCCGCAGTTCGTGCAGGGCAGCACGCGGAAGTCCCCGACCTGCTCGTCGGTGAGGTCGGCGTCGCCGTCCGGGTTGATGCCGGCGGCCACCGGTGCGAAGCCCGCGTTGGCCTCCGCCAGGCGCCTGGCGAGCTCGCGGCGGGGGCTGAAGGCGCCGCAGGACAGGCAGACGACCCGGTCCAGGCTGCCGTGCAGCTCCACGACGTCGTCGCTGCCCGCCACCTGGTGCAGACCGTCGACGTTCTGGGTGATCACGCCGGTCAGCAGACCGCTGCGCCCGAACGCCGCCACCGACCGGTGCCCCGCGTTGGGCCGGGCGCGGCCGAAGGTGCGCCAGCCGAGGTGGCTGCGCGCCCAGTACCTGCGGCGGGCCTCCGGAGAGCCGGTGAAGTCCTGGTAGGTCATCGGCGTGTGCCGGCTCAGGCTGCCGCCCTCGCCCCGGTAGTCGGGGATGCCCGACTCCGTGGAGATGCCCGCCCCGCTGAGCACCAGCACACCGCGGGCGCGCAGCGCGTCGGCGACCGGCTCCAGGTCCGTGGTGCCCGGCGGCAGGTCCGCTCCCGGGGTCCAGCTCAGAGTGGGACGCATGCGCATGCGGCAAGGGTACGGAACGCGGGGCGCTTCCCGGCGCGGCGGGGAGGGCACGGTGTCCGGTCGGCACGGTGTCCCGGGCGGGCACGGGTGTCCGCGGGCACGGGTGTCCGCGGGTGGGCACGGTGTCTGGTGGGCACGGGTGTCCGCGGGCGGGCACGGTGTCCGGTCGGCACGGGTGTCCGCGGGCGGGTACGGCGTCAGGTCGGCACGGTGTCCCGGCGGGCACGGCACCGCCCCCGGCCGGCACGGTGTCCCGGCGGGCGCGGCGCCGCTCCCGGCCGGCCCGGTGCGGCTCCGGCATGACCTTTTCCACCCCGGGTGACAGACTTGCACTGTCCAGGGGGCCGAGAGGCCCTGCCGGGAGAGGCGGCCTGGCAGGGAGTGGCCGATGTTCAACAAGCGTCCCGCACCCGACGGTGAAGAACTGCTCGACCGGCTGGCCTCGCTGACCACCCGGGCCAGGGAGCTCGCCGAGTTGCGGCGGTCCCAGGTGGAGCTGGCGATCGCGCTGCAGCGCGACATGCTCCCCGCGGACCTGCCCGCCGTGCCCGGCATCCACCTCGCCGCCTGCTACTCGCCCGCGTACGCCGGGCTCAACGTGGGCGGAGACTGGTACGACGCCTTCACCCTCCCCGACGGCCGGATCGGTCTCTCCGTCGGCGACGTCCAGGGCCACGCCATCGACGCCGCCGCCTTCATGGGGCAGGTCCGCGTCGGCCTGCGCGCGCTCGCCTCCGTGACCAGCGAGCCCGGAGACCTCCTCGCCTGCACCAACGAACTGGTCCTCTCCCTCAACAAGGACCTGTTCGCCACCTGCACCTTCATGCGCTACGACCCGGCGACCGGCGTGCTGGAGAGCGCCCGGGCCGGTCACATCCCGTGTGTCCGGGCCACCGCGGACGGCCGGGCGGAGGTGTGCCGGGACGAGGGCGGCCCCCCGCTGGGCGTCATGGAGGGCTCCGACTATCCGGTCACCCGGTACCGGCTGGGCACGGGAGGAGTGTTCGTCCTCGTCACGGACGGGGTCGTGGAGGGCCCGTCGCTGAGCGTCGACGCGGGACTCGAGCGGGTGGTACGGCTGGCGAGCCTCGCCGCCGCGGTCGGTATGGAGGCGCACGCGCTGGCGGCCGCCGTGCTCAAGAACGCCGCGTTGATCGGACACGAGGACGACGCCGCCGTGCTCGTCGTCGGCCACGACCGGCGGGCCGTTACGCCGTAGGGCGGGACGGGGACGGCCCTCACCTGGCTGTCCCGGCGGCGGCGGTGTCTGATGGCTGCTGTGGTGGGTATTCGTGCGTGGCCGCGACCGGTCCTCCTCGCCTGCGCAACGCTGCTGATCGCCGGCTGCTACTACGCGGCGGGGCGGCTGGGGCTGTCCCAGCAGCTGACCGCCGACGGGGCGGTCGTCACGCCCATCTGGCCGCCCACCGGTCTCGCCGTGGCCTGTCTGCTCCTGTTCGGCCCGTGGTGCCTACCGGGCATCGCCCTGGGCGCCCTGCTGGTCGTCGTCTCCCTGGGCGCCCCGGGGCCCGAGGCCGTGGGGATCGTGGCCGGCAACACCGTCGCCCCCGTCTGCGCCTGGCTGATGCTGCGCGCGGTCGGGTTCCGGGTGAACCTGAGCCGCCTGCGGGACGGACTGGCGCTGGTCTTCCTGGGGGCGCTGACCGCGATGCTGATCAGCTCGGGGACGGGCGTCGGCATGCTGCTGCTGTCGGACAAGCTCCCCACCGAACATCTCGGGATCATCTGGCTCGCCTGGTGGGTCGGTGACGCCATGGGGGTCGTCCTCGTCACCCCGCTGCTGCTCCTGCTCTACCGCGCGCGTCTGCCGCCGCTGTCCGCGCGCTGGACCGAGGCCGTCGGGCTCACCGTCGTGGTGTGCGTCGTGGTGCCGCTGATCATGTACAGCTCGATCAGTCTGCTGTTCCTGGCGTACCCGCTCCTGATCTGGTCGGCGCTGCGCTTCCAGCTGGCGGGCGGCATCCCGTGCGCCCTGTACGTCTCGGTGACGGCCACCGTCGTGGCCCGGCAGGAGGCCGGTTCCTTCGGACCGCTGACCGACATCGAGACGCTGATGAGACTCCAGGCCTTCAACGGAACCCTGGGGCTCACCGCCCTGCTGCTCTCCGCGGTGATCAGCGAACAGCTCCACACCCGGCGGTCGGTCGAGCGGGCCTGCCACGAGCTGGTCGAGGCGCTGCAACACCTGAACGCCGGCGGCTCCGGCACCCCGGGTCCGCCCGGGGGAGGGGCCCGGTGAGCGTCCGGTCACGGTCGCCCGGCCGGCTCTACCCTGCGGCCCGTTCACCCCTGCCCGCCCCCGTCGTGCGGCCGAGGGTGCGGTCGAAGAGGGTCAGCAGGAGGTAGAGCACACCGGCGCCGAGCATGACCCACGCCAGCCGGTGCAGGCCGCCGGTGTCGGCATGCTGCCCGAAGGCTGCGGCGGTCGCGGAGGTGGCGACCATCGAGCCGATGTAGGAGAAGGTGCGCAGCAACCCGGCCGAGGAGGCGGTGCGCTCCGGGTCGGTCTGGAAGTAGACGGAGTTCTGCAGGGCCAGGTTGTTCAGCCCCTGCGGTATGCCGAAGACCAGCGCGACCAGGAGCAGCGTCCACAGCGGGCTGTCCCCGGTCAGGGTGAGGATCACCAGGCACGCGGCGATCTGTCCGGCCGCGCCGAGCAGCAGCTTCCCCCGCACGCTCGTACTGCGGCCCGACACGATCGAGACCCCGATCGCCAGCAGGAACATGGGCATCTGCGCCAGACCGGCGTGGAAGGGGGTCAGACCGAAGCCCTCCTCGGTCCACTGGGTGAAGCCGTAGAGGAAGGAGTACGCGACGACATAGGCGACGAGCGCCCGGCCGTAGGTGGCCAGCAGCGGGGTGTTGCCGCCGAGCACCCGCAGGTCGATGAACGGGGTGGCGGCCCGCAGTTCCCGTAGTGCGAACGCGGCTCCCGCGGCGGCGGACAGCGCGAGCAGGTACCAGTCACGCAGGTGCAGATTCATCAGGAAGAGCAGCAGCGAGACGAGCATCGCGGCGAACAGCCCCATGCCGGGCAGGTCGAGCCGGGACGACGGGCTCCCGTGCCGCGGGGATCCGCCCGCCGGCCCGCCCTTGGGCAGCCGCAGCAGCCCGAGGAGTACGGCCGCGACGGACAGGGGCACGTTCAGGGCGAAGGTGGCGCGCCAGCCGCCCACCGCGATCAGCAGTCCGCCCAGCAGCGGGCCGACCACGGCGATCGTCTGGTTGGCGACCGCCAGGGCGGTGAGCACCCCGCCGGGACTGTCCCGCCCCGTGCGCTCGGCCTCGCCGCGCACCAGGGCCATCGCCGCCGGATAGCCGGCGCAGGTGCCGAACCCGAGCAGGACCCGCGCGCCGATCAGGACCCCGAGGCCGGGCGCGAGGGCGCCCACGACACCGGCGACGCCGACGAGGCCGGTGCTGACGAGGAAGAGCCGACGCGGTCCGAAGATGTCGATGAGCCGGCCGACGACCGGCTGACCGAGTGCCGTGGCCAGATAGAGGGCGGAGACGAGCCAGGCCGTCTGCGAGGCCGGTGCCCCGAGCGCCCTGCCGATCGGGACGAGGGCGACCGCGACGATCGTCGAGTTGATCGGGTTCAGTACCGAACCCAGCAGCATCGGCGGCAGCAGCCTGCGGTCGAAGCCGGGCCTTAGCGCCCCGGCCGCGGGGCCCGTCCTCGCTTCAGTCACGGGTCAGTCGTTGCAGCACGGCCATGCTCGCGATGACGGCTTGGCGTTCCTCCTCCGTGCACCTGGCCTGCAACCGGGCGGCGAGCCATTCCGTCCGGACCTGGCGCCCCTCCTCCACGCGGCGCACGCCCTCCGCGGTGAGGGTGATCAGCAGGCGCCGTCCGTCGTCCGGGTCGGGGTGCCGCGCCACGAGTCCCATGGAGGCGAGCGCGGTGACCGTCGCCGTCATCGACTGGTGCCGGACCCCTTCGGTGGCGGCGAGTTCGCTGGCCGTCACCCCTCCCTGGTCGGACAGCCGGGTCAGGACCGAGGACTGGCTCAGCGTGAGGTCCTCGACCTCGGACGCCTTGAGGATGCGTCGGCGCAGCCGGCTGATGACCGCGCGGACCTCGCGCGAGGCCTGGACGGCCGACGGCGACGGGCTCTCGTTCTCGCTCATGTCCCCAAGGCTAATGTGCACAGGTCGAGCTGTACAGCTTCACCTGTACAAATGGCGCAGGTGCACGGTGCCTCGACGGTCCCACCCGGTTGCCGGCGGCCGACTCCGCACGGGTGGCGAGTCCACCCGGACCGGCGACCGTCCGCGTGGCATGCCGGGTCCACGGGGGCCTCGTCGAGTACGACGGCTACAGCAACGACGCCCGGCCGCACCTGTCCGGCCACGGCGGTCACGCTCTCCGCCCTCTCCAACGACGTCGACGACGCCTGGCTCCCAGGAGTGCCCGCATGCTGATCCCCTCCCTCCGACGCCGCGGCCCCGCCCCGCGCCGCAGACCCCGCGCCGCACGCGCCCTGAGCGGCACGGTGTGCCTGCTCGCCCTCGCCGCCACGGCCCTGGCCGCCGTGCCGGCCCCCGCCGCCCCCGCCGCCGCCGACGCCTCCGTCCCGCCCGCTCCGGTGTCCTGGCGCGTGGACCTGTCCGGGACCGGCGCCGACGACGTCAACGTCCGCTACGCGTCGGGCGCCCTGCGCGTGCGGGACGGCTCCGTCAGCCCCGCCTCCCTCGGCCGGGACCGCGGCTACGCCTCCGCCGTGCTGGAGACGCACCCCGTGGACCGCCCCGTGAACCGGGTCGCCGTGGACCTCGACGCCACGGTGCCCGACGCGGCCGGAGTCGAGGTCGACGTGCGCGGACGCGCGGCCGACGGCACCTGGACCGAGTGGCGGCGGGCCGCCGCCGGCGCCCCGGCCGAACTGCCCCGGGACGTCGTCGAGGTCCAGGCCCGGCTCACCCTGTGGAACGCGGAGGACGAGCCCACCGCGGCCGTACGGGGCCTGACCCTGACGGCCGACGACACGGGCGGCGCCCCCGACGCCTCCGCACCGGAGACCAGGGCCGCCGCCTTCTCCGCCCGCGTCTACGCCACCCGCGAGGGCCTCGTCGGGCACACGACCGCCAACGGCCACGTCATCCAGGCGAACGACCACTTCGTGGCCCTCCCCTCCCGCCGGGCGCTGTCGCCGGCCGGCAGCGGCCAGTACTCGGTGCAGGTGTGCGGACCGGCCCGGTGCGAGACGGCTCCGGTGTGGGACGTCGGCCCCTGGAACACGCACGACGACCACTGGAACCCCTCGGCGCAGCGCGAGCAGTGGAAGGACCTGCCGCAAGGGCTTCCCGAGGCGCAGGCCGCCCACCAGGACGGGTACAACGGCGGGCGCGACGAGTTCGGCCGGCAGGTCGCCAACCCGGCCGGCATCGACCTCGCCGACGGCACCTTCTACAACGTCGGCCTGAACGACAACGGCTACGTGACCGTCACCTACCTGTGGACCGAGGGCGGCGGCGACACCACGGCGTTCCCGACCTGGGGCGCCGACGTCAGCGTCCGGCAGCAGGCGACGACCACGTCCACCAGCGTGGCGAGCCTGCCCGGCCCCACGACGGTCCGCGTGCGGTGCCAGGTCCACGGCGAGCCCGTGACGTACGACGGCTACAGCAACGACGCCTGGTCCTACCTGCCCGACTACGGCGGCTACGTCTCCAACATCTTCATCGACGTGGCCGACGCCTGGCTCCCCGGCGTGCCCACCTGCTGAGCCCCCGACGCCGTGCGGCGGTGCGGCACCCGGTTCCCCTTCCGCCGGGTGCCCACCGCCCCGCCCGGCGCGGCGCGGCGGCGCACCGGCTCGTCAACGCTCCCGGGCCGGGAACGACTTGGCGCCCCACCTCGCCGGGCGCGTCCGCCACCCACCCCGGTACACCGGCGGTCGGACCGACCGCACAATGGAGGCATGACGTCCTCCTCCACCCCGCTTGCCGTGCGGCCCGGTCCGACGCGGACGCGCCTCGCCGCCGCGAGGGCCGCAGCGGTGATCGCCGGCGCCGGGCTGGCGCTCAGGGCCGTGGCGGCGGGGGAGGTGGCCAAGTACGGCGGAGACGCGCTGTACACCCTGCTGCTGTTCGCCCTGGTCCGCGTCGCGGCGCCGCGGACCACCCCGGCGAAGACCGCGGCGGTGGCCCTGGCCGTGAGCTGGGCCGTGGAGTTCCTCCAGCTCACCGACCTGCCGGCGCACCTCGCCCGGCAGAGCACGGCGGCCCGGCTGGTCCTCGGCTCCACCTTCAACGCACCTGATCTGTTCTGGTACGCGGTCGGCGCGGCCGCCGGCTGGTGGGCCGTCAGGCGAGGGTGAAGCGCACCGGTGTTCCGGCGACGGCCTGGGCCGCCGCCGCGAGAGCCGGCTCCGCCACCACCGCGACGACCGGGTAGCCCCCGGTGGTCGGATGATCGTGCAGGAAGATCACCGGGCGTCCGTCCGGCGGCACCTGTACGGCACCCAGGACCATGCCCTCGCTGGGCAGTTCACCCGTTGACGTCCGTTCCAGCGCCGGGCCCTCGGTGCGCAGGCCGATGCGGTTGCTGTGCGGCGAGACCCGGTAGGTGGCCGAGGTGAGCGTGCGCAGCGCGGCCGGGGAGAACCAGTCGGCGCGGGGGCCCGGACGGACCGGCAGGACCAGCTCGGCGGGCGGTCCGGGCCAGGGGGCGGCCACCTGCGGCGGCACCGGCCGCGCGGGGGCCCCCACCGCCACGACCTCTCCGTCCCGCAGGGGGGCGGGGCCGAGCCCCGACAGCAGGTCCGTCGAGCGGCTGCCCAGGACGGGCCGGGCGGCGACACCGCCCGCCACGGCCACGTACGAGCGGACGCCCGCGGACGCCGTACCGACGTCGAGCACCGCGCCCGCCGGGACCCGCACCGGCGCGCCCCAGGCCGCCGGCCTGCCGTCGACCTTCACCGGGCAGGGCGCCCCGCCGACCACGACGGTGACGTCCCGGTCGGGTCGCAGCGCGCACCCGGTCAGGGTGGTCTCCAGGACGGCGGCGTCCGGGTCGTTGCCGAGGAGGCGGTTGGCCAGCCGCATGGCGGGCGCGTCCAGGGCGCCGGACCGGGGGACGCCCAGGTGGGCGTGGCCGGGACGGCCCGCGTCCTGCACCGTCGTGAGCGCCCCGGCGCGCACGGTCGTGAACCCGGCCGTCATGCCCCGGCCTCCCGGGGCGCGCCGTCCGCGGCGCTGTCGTCGGTCGCGGTGCGGCCCCGCCCGGCGCCGTCCGCGGGCCTGCCGTCCGCTGCCGTGCCGCCCGCGGGCGTGCCGTCCGCCGACGTGCCGTCCTCCGGCGTGCCGTCCTCCGGCGTGCTCTTCGTCGCCGTGACGTCCGCCGTGCCGTCCGCCGTGACGAACCGCACCCGCGTCCCCGGCGTGAGCAGCGCGGCCCGCTCCCGCGCCGGGTCCCACAGCGGCCGCGGGTCGGGCATCGTGCCGATCAGCTGCCAGCCGCCCGGCGTGGCCCTGGGGTAGACCGCGCTGTAGGGGCCGGCGAGAGCGACCGCGCCGGCCGGCACGCGGGTCCTGGGCGTGGACCGGCGCGGGACGTTCAGGTGGGCGGGGAGCCCGGTGAGGTAGCCGAACCCGGGTGCGAAACCGCAGAACGCGACCCGGTAGGTGAACGAGGCGTGGCGGGCGCCGACCTCGCCGGGTCCGACCCCCCACAGGGCCGCCACGTCGGCCAGGTCGGGCCCGTCGTAGCGCACCGGGATCTCCACCACGTCACCCGTGTCGTCCGCGACCGGCGGCACCTCCCACTCGGTGACCCGGCGGGCCAGCGCCTCCGGGTCGGGCACCCCGTCCAGCAGGACGGTCCGCGCCCCCGGCACCACCTCCGTGACCGGCGGCAGGGAGCCGGCGGCGCGCCTGCGCAGCACCTCGGTGTGGAAGGCCGCCGTGTGCTCGGCGTCGGACAGCTCGACGAGCAGGGCGTGGCGGCCGGCGGGATACGCGGTGAGGGGCCGGGAGACGGTCATGCGAACGCCCCGATCCCGACCCCGGCCTCCTCCAGCGCCGCGCGCACCCGGGCGGCGATCCGGGCGGCGTCCGGTGTGTCGCCGTGCACGCACAGGGAACGGGCGGCGACCGCCACCGACGTACCGTCCACGGCCTCCACCCGGCCCCGCACGGCGAACGACACCGCACGGCGCACCACCGCGTCCGCGTCCGTCACCACCGAGCCCGGCTCGCGGCGGGGGACCAGGGTGCCCTGCGCGGTGTAGGCGCGGTCGGCGAAGGCCTCCGGGACGCCGGTGAGCCCCGCGTCCGCGGCGGCCGCGAGGAGCAGGGAGCCCGGCAGGCCGAGCACCGGCAGCGCGCCACCCGCCAGCCGTACCCCGTCCACGACGGCCCGTGCCTGCCCGTCGTCGTGCACGGTGCGGTTGTAGAGCGCGCCGTGCGGCTTCACATAGGCCACCGCGGCACCCGCCGCCTCGGCGAAGACCCTGAGCGCGCCGATCTGGTACGCCACCTCGGCCGCCAGTTCGTCGGCGGGGACGTCCATGGCGCGCCGCCCGAAGCCCGCCAGGTCGCGGTAGGACACCTGGGCGCCGATCCGCACCCCGCGCTCCGCGGCGAGGTCGCAGACGCGGCGCATCACCGAGGGGTCGCCCGCGTGGAACCCGCAGGCGACGTTGGCACTGGTGACGACGGAGAGCAGGGCGTCGTCGTCGGTGAGGGTCCAGCGGCCGAAGCCCTCACCGAGGTCTGCGTTGAGGTCGATCACACCTTGAACGTAGACGATCGTTGAACGATCCGACAAGAGGAAACCGGCTCGACCGCTCCCGGAGAAGATGAGGATTCACCTCTTGTTAGATCGTTGAACGATCGCTAGTGTCCGTGCATCTGCCACGTATCAGGAGCTATGGTCCCCGGGACCGATGAGTCACGTTCCGAAGCTCCGGATCCGTGCCCTGCCCCCTCATGCCTGAAGAAGGCCACCGAATGATCGTTCTCCTCGGTGTGGTCGTGGTGATCCTCGGATTCGTCACGCGCCGCAACCCCGTCCTCGTGGTGGGCGTCGCCGGTATCGTCACCGGACTGCTCGGCAAGATGGACCCGCTGGAGGTCCTCGCGGCCTTCGGCCGGTCCTTCGCCGACAGCCGCTCGGTCACCGTCTACGCCATCGTGCTCCCGGTGATCGGGCTGCTCGAGCGCTACGGCCTGCGTGAGCAGGCCCGCAATCTGATCGGCCGCCTGGGCAAGCTCAGCGCCGGCCGGTTCCTCACCGTCTACCTGCTGGTCCGGCAGGTCACCGCGGCCTTCGGCCTCAACAGCATCGGCGGCCCGGCACAGACCGTGCGGCCCCTGGTGGCGCCCATGGCCGAGGCGGCCGCCGAGCGCTCCACCGGGGCGCGGCTCCCCGACAGGCTGCGCGAGAAGGTGCGCTCCTACTCGGCGTCGGCCGACACCGTGGGCGTCTTCTTCGGCGAGGACTGCTTCATCGCCATCGGCTCCATCCTGCTGATCACCGGCTTCGTGAACTCCACGTACCACCAGGACATCGAGCCGACCCAGCTCGCCCTGTGGGCGATTCCGCTCGCCGTCTGCGCCTTCCTCATCCACGGTGCCCGACTGCTGCTCATGGACAGGCAGCTCGAACGCGAGATGGCCCAGGCCGCCGCCGAGCACGACCTGCCGCTTCCCGAGGGGGCCGACAAGTGATCAAGGTCGAATGGCTCTACTGGCTGATAGGCCTCGTCTTCGTCGTCATGGCCGTGCAGATGGCCACCGACCGCAGCAACCCGAAGCGGTGGACGTCCGCCGCGTTCTGGGGCCTGCTCGGACTCACCTTCCCGTACGGCACCGGCGTCGCCAACGCCACCGCCGGCAACGGGGACTGGACCCTGCCCGCCGAACCGCTCGGCGTCGCCGTCCTCGCCCTCATCGTGCTCGCCGGCTTCAACTTCCTCGGCAAGGGTGTCCCGGTCACCACCACCGGTGAGCAGCGCGACGCCGCCGCCGCCCGGCTCGGCAACAAGATCTTCATCCCCGCCCTGACCATCCCGCTCGTCGCCATCGTCTGCGCCTCCGTGCTCGACGAGTCCGGACTCTTCGAGTCGGGCAAGGCCACCCTCCTCGGGCTCGGCCTCGGCTGCGTCGTCGCGCTCGTCGTCGGCATGCTCGTCACCGGCGAGAAGAAGCTCTCCGTCCCGATCCACTCCGGCCGCTCCATGCTGGAGGCGATGGGCTCCGCCCTGCTGCTGCCGCAGCTCCTGGCGGTGCTCGGCTCGATCTTCGCCGCCGCCGGAGTCGGCGACCAGGTCGGCGACATCATGAACAAGGTCCTCCCCGACGACTCGAAGTACCTCGCCGTCGTCGCGTACTGCGTGGGCATGTTCCTGTTCACCGTCATCATGGGCAACGCCTTCGCCGCCTTCCCCGTGATGACGGCGGCGATCGGCTGGCCCGTGCTCATCCAGCAGATGCACGGCAACGAGCCCGGCGTCCTCGCGATCGGCATGCTGGCCGGTTTCGCCGGCACCCTGTGCACGCCGATGGCGGCCAACTTCAACATCGTCCCGGCCACCCTGCTCGAACTGAAGGACCAGTACGGGCCGATCAAGGCTCAGCTGCCGACCGGCATCGCGCTGCTCGGCTGCTGCACGGTCATCATGGCGCTCTTCGCCGTCTGACCGCCCCGCCCTCCGGGCGCCGACCGCGCCCCGCACCGGCGCCGCTGCGCCAGACCGCCCCGGCGCCCGGACGCCAGACCGTCCCGGCGGCCGTGCGCCCGTCGCACCGGCGCCGCTACGCCAGACCGTCCCGGCGGCCGTACGCCCGCCGCACCGGCGCCCGTACGACCCGCCCAGCAAGGCAAGGAACCGCCCATGACCCGTGTCCTCGTCACCGGCTTCGCCCCCTTCGGCGGCGAGCGCGTGAACCCGTCCTGGCAGGCGGCGTCCCTGGTGGCGGCCGAACCGCCCGCCGGGCTCACGGTCACCGCCGCCGAACTGCCCTGCGTCTTCGGCGAGTCCCTCACCGTCCTGCGCGACGCCGTCCGCGCCGAGGCCCCCGACCTGGTCCTCTGCCTGGGCCAGGCGGGCGGCCGCCCCGGCGTCACCGTCGAACGCGTCGCCGTCAACGTCGACGACGCCCGCATCCCCGACAACGCGGGCCGGCAGCCGATCGACGAACCGGTGGTCCCGGGCGGTCCCGCCGCCTACTTCTCCTCCCTCCCCGTCAAGGCGTGCGTCGCCGCGATGCGGGAGGCCGGTGTCCCGGCCGCCGTCTCCAACACGGCCGGCACCTTCGTCTGCAACCACGTGGCGTACGGCCTCGGCCACCTCGTCGCCACCGAGTTCCCCCGCCTGCGCGGCGGGTTCGCGCACGTGCCCTGGGCGCCGGAGCAGGTGCCCGACGGCACCGCGCCCGCCCTGCCGCCCGCCACCGTCGCCCACGGCCTGCGCGCCCTGCTGGCCACCGCCGCACGCATCCCCGCCGATCAGGACCTGAAGGTCACCGAAGGAGCCACCCACTGATGCCGCTCAGCGCCCACGCGGCCCCCTTCGCCCAGCTCGCCCTGGCGAACATCACCCGCGCGTACCCGAACTTCCCCGCCCACCTGATCACGTCCGCCGACGAGGACCACGAACCCCGCTCGCTGCACCCCGCCTTCTACGGCGCCTACGACTGGCACTCCTCGGTGCACATGCACTGGCTGCTCGTCCGCCTGCTCCGCCGGCACGGAGGCACCCCGGCGCTGCCGGACACGGCGGCGGCCGTCGCCGTGCTCGACCGGCACCTCACCCCGGAGCACCTCGCCACCGAGGCCGCCTACCTGCGCGACCGCCCGTCCTTCGAGCGCCCCTACGGCTGGGCGTGGCTGCTCGCGCTCGCCGCCGAGTGCCGGGCGCACGGGGGAGCGGAGGGCGACCGCTGGACCGGGGCGCTGAAACCGGCCGTCGACGCCGTCGACGACCTGCTGGCCCACTGGCTGCCCAAGGCCACCTATCCCGTACGCCACGGCAACCACCCCAACAGCGCCTTCGCACTGGGCCTCGCACTCGACTCGGGCGAGCTGTCGGCCGGGACCGACCGGGCCGTGCGCGAACGCCTGCTGAGCTGGTTCGCCGACGACCACGACGCTCCCGCGCACTGGGAACCCTCGGGCCAGGACTTCCTGTCCCCGGCGCTCACCGAGGCCGACGCGATGCGCAGGGTGCTCGGGCCGGAGCGGCTCGCGGCGTGGCTCGACCGCTTCCTGCCCGGACTGCGGGCGGGTGCGCCCTGCGCCCTGCTGGAGGTGCCCGTGGTCTCCGACCACGCCGACCCGCAGATCGGCCACCTGCTCGGGCTGACCCTCAGCAGGGCCGCCGCGCTGCGCTCCCTCGCCGACGCCCTGCCCGGCGGAGCCGTCCGTGCCCGCCTGGACGCGGCGGCCGACGCCCACCTCGCGGCGGGCCTGCCGGCGGTGGAGCGCGGCGACTTCACCACCGACCACTGGCTGGCGACGTTCGCCGCGCTGGCCCTCGACCCGGTGACCCCGGCGGCTCCGGTGGCCCCGCGCCGCTGACGTCGCGTCACTCGCCGCGCGCGGGAGCCCGCCTGACCGGCAGCATCGTCTCGACCTCGCCCTGGGTGAGGTGGTCCTTGATCAGGCCGTTGACCAAAGCTGCCTTCTCCAGCGGCACCAGATGGGAGGCTCCGGGGACGACGCAGAGCTGGGCACCGGGCACGGCACGGTAGAGCGCGCAGGTGTGCTCCAGTGTCATCAGGTCGTCGTCACCGGCCAGGACGAGGGTCGGTGCCTGGACACGGGCCAGTTCGTCCGTGGTGAGCGTCGGCTGGGTGCGCCACATGTCGAGCACCTTCGCCGCCGCCACCGGCCAGTGGTCCGGGCCGTCCGGCGAGACGGCCTCGTACATCTCGCGGAAGAAGGCCAGGTCCGGTCCCTCGGGTGTCATCGCGTCGAGCATCCCGGGCTCGGCGAAGCATTCCGGCCCCGGCCGGAAGGTGGCCCCGATCACCACGAGTCCGCGTACCAGGTCGGGCCGGGAGAGGGCGACGAGGAGGGCGACGACGCCTCCGTCGCTCCAGCCCACCAGGTGCGCCGGTCCGCCCACCACGGTCTCGAGGAAGGCCACGGTGTCCTCGGCCATGTCCCGGTAGGTGAGCGGGCCCGGCACGTCCGGGGTGTGACCGTGCGCGCGCCGCTCGGGGAGGAAGACGCGGAACGCGGCGGCGAGATCGGGACGCTGGGCGCCCCACGTGTCGTTGGCGCACAGGCCGCCGTGCAGCAGGACCAGCGGTTCGCCGGTGCCCTCGGTCTCGTACCAGGTGCTGACCCCACGAAGGTCCGCGTAGTCACCCATCGCCCAGGCCCTCTCCGGCCGCCGCCACTCCCGGCCAGTCTCCGCCGCGGCCGGGGCCCCCGCAACGCGAGGGGCCGTGGCCTGCGCCCCGCGGGGCCGGCGAGGCATCCTCGCAGGGCCCACGACGGTGCGCGGGCACCAGGTTCACGGCCACCCGGGGCGACTTCGACCGGGGCGCTCTCGCACGGGGCGACCCCGCACCGGGGCGACTCCGGACGCGGTGAGTGCCTACGGGCACCCGGTCCGGCTCCGAGCGCCGCTGCTCACGGCCGCTCGGCACGGGTGAGCCGGCGCAGCGCCCGCACCAGGGCCTCGACGCCCGCCTCGGCCTTCGAGCGGGGGCAGCCGACGTTGAGCCGTACCCGACCCGGGGAGCCGTAGGCCGCGCCGGGCATGACCGCCACCCGCTCCACCTCCACCAGCTCGCGCTGCAACTCCTCGTCGTCGACGCCCAGGGGCCGCACGTCGATCCACGCCAGGTAGCCGGCGTCCGGTGGCTGCCAGCCGAGCCGCGGGAACGCCTCGCGGAGCCGGTCGGCGACCATCGCCAGGTTCCCCGCCAGATAGGTCCGCAGCGCGTCCAGCCAGGGTGCGCCTTCGCGGTACGCCGCGATGTGACCGACCAGCGACAGCACCGCGGGGGAGGAGAGCCCGTCCGCCTCCTTGAGCTCCCGCAGATAGGCGTCGCGCGAGGCCGGGTCGCCGATGATGCCGTAACTGCCGGTCAGCGCCGGGATGTTGAAGGACTTGGACGCCGACGTCACCACGGCCCAGCGGCCGTCTCCCGCGTGCCGGACCCAGGGACGGTGCACCTGCGGGGCGTACGCCAGGTCGGAGTGGATCTCGTCGCTGATCACCGCGACGCCGTGCCGTGCGCAGAGCCGGGCCATCCGGTCCAGGTCGGCGGCCGTCCACACCCGCCCCGTCGGATTGTGCGGCGAACACAGCAGCAGCACGGCCGTGTCGGGCAGTGCCAGCAGCCGCTCCAGCTCCGCCCAGTCGTCCAGCGGACACGCCAGCAGCCGCCGCCCGCTCGCCGACACGGTCTTGGGGAACGCGTCGTACATCGGGGTGTGGGCGACCACCCCGTCGCCCGGCCGTGACCACAGACGCAGCAACCGGGAGACCTGGTAGACGACGGAGGGCGCGTAGACCACCGAACCGGGGTCCACCTCCGTTCCGTGCCGCGAGGCGTACCAGTGCACGATCGCGGAGAGAAAGTCGTCCTGGCGCCAGCGCGAGTAGCCGAGCACCCCGTGGTCCAGACGGCCGCGCAGCGCCGTCAGGACCTCGGGAGCGGTCTCGAAGTCCATGTCGGAGATCGTGAACGGCAGCAGGTCCGGCACGCCGAACCGGTCCTGGACGTAGTCCCACTGCGTGCACCAGGTGCCGCGCCGGTCCACCGGCGTGTCGAAGTCGTACACCGGGGACGGGGGAGGGGACGACGGCGTCGGCCCGGGCCGGGGGGAGTGCGGCGCCACGGTCAGCCCACCGGGATCATCGTGGCGAGGGCGTCCTTCAGGGACTGGACCTGGGGGCCGATGACGACCTGCACGTTGTGCCCGTCGAGCTTGACGACGCCGACGGCTCCCAGCTTCTTCAGCCGTGCCTCGTCGACTTGTTCGGCGTCGGCCACGGTCATGCGCAGGCGGGTGATGCAGTTGTCCAGGGACCGTATGTTGCCGGCGCCGCCGATCGCCTCGAGCACGGCGACCGCGTCGTACTTCCCCGCGACCAGCTCCCTCGGGGCCTGCGTGACCGCGCCGGAGCCGGCGGCCTCGCCGGTGCGGTCCTCGTCCCCGCGCTCGGCCTCCCCGTGCTCCCGGCCGGCCTCCTCCTCGTCCGCCGGCGGGTCTTCGCGCCCGGGTGTCTTCAGGTCGAAGCGGGTGATGGCCCAGCGGAAGAGGAAGTAGTACGCGGCGAACCACACCGCCGCGATCACCGGCACCAGGTACCACTTGGTCGTCGAGCCCTGGAGGACACCGAAGACGAGCCAGTCGATGACGTTGCCGTCCGTGTTGCCGATGAAGACGCCGAGCACGGCCGCCGTGAGGAAGCCCAGGCCCACCAGGACCGCGTGGACGACGTACAGCCAGGGGGCGACGAAGAGGAAGAGGAACTCCAGCGGCTCGGTGATGCCACCGACCACACACGCCACCACGCCCGACACCAGCAGGGCCTTGATCTCCGGGCGCATACGGCGCTTCGCGCAGTGGTACATCGCGAGCGCGGCACCCGGCAGGCCGCCGAGATAGGCCGCCATCTTGCCCTGGGAGAGGAAGTGCGTCGCGTCGGTGACCGCGCCGTTGGGAGCGGCCGAGCAGTCCAGCTGGGCGTAGAACAGGTTGAGGGCGCCGGAGACGTGGTCGCCGCACACGGTTCCCGAACCGCCGACGTCGGTGAAGCGGAACATGGCGACGAGGATGTGGTGCAGGCCGATCGGGCGCAGCAGCACTTCGCCCATGCCGAAGAAGAACGGCCCGAAGACGCCCGTGTGCCCGATGCCGCGTCCCACGGCGTTGATCCAGCCGTTGAAGGTCGGCCAGAGAAGCGGGATGAGCAGACCCAGCACGCTCAGGACCAGGGCCGAGACGATCGGGACGAAGCGCAGTCCGCCGAAGAAGGCGAGCGCGTCGGGCATCCGCTGGGTGCGGAAGCGCCGGTGCAGCAGGCTGACGACGATGCCGACGGCCACGGCGCCGAGCAGTCCCGTGTCGATGGACTGCACGCCCAGCACGTCGGCGATGCCGTAGTGCTCGATCGCCTTCTCGTCCTGGAAGTCGACGCCCTTGGCGGTGAGGTAGAAGTTCACCGCGAGGTTCATGGCCACGAAGCCGACGAAACCGGAGAAGGCGGCCACCCCCTTGTCCTCCCGGGCGAGACCGAGCGGAATGGCCATCGCGAACAGGACGGGCAGGAAGGTGAAGGCGACCAGACCCGTGTTGGCCATCCAGGTGAAGACGAGGTGGAAGCCCTCACCCTTCAGGAAGGCAACGTTGTCAGTGACCGCGTCGCTGGACAGGGAGGAGCCGATGCCCAGCATGATGCCGCAGAACGCGAGCAGGGCCACCGGGAGCATGAACGTCTTGCCGAGCCCCTGGAGGAATTCCCAGAGGGCGGCCTTGGTCTTCTGCATGTGTACGGAACTTTCGTGCCTGGGGGGACGGGCCCGTCCGCTCGCCGTGGCGCAGCGCGACGGGCCGGCGGGCAGTACCGGCGTCGGAGGCAGGCCGAGGGGGCAGCCCCGCCTCGCAGGGGGCGGCCCGCCTCGCGCGCCGCCCGGGACTCGCCCGGTGGCCGCGCCAAGCAGGATCGTTCCGCCGCAGGGATCACATCACAGCAGGTCGGTCGCTGTCCACGGCTTGTCCCGGCCCTCGTCCACGAGCAGTGCGCCGGCGCGTTGCGGAGTGTGCAACGGGTACGAGAGGCGGCGAGGTTGGGGGCCGCTTGGCAGGTGGCCGCGTGGCAGGGGGCCGTGTGGCTGGAGGCCGCGTGGTGCGGGGGATGCCGGGGACGCGAGTGGCGTGAGGCGGGGGACCGCCGGGGAGGATCCCCGCCTGCGCCCGTCCGGCCCCCGTGGAAAGGCAGGTGCCGCGATGCACCGTCTCCTCGCCCGAACACTCGCCTCCACCCGGTACCCGCCGCAGCTCGGCGCCGTACGCGGCCGCTCCGCGGACGCGTGACCGGGTGACGGCGGATCGGGGGTGACGGCGGATTGGGGTTGACGGCGGATCAGGGATGACGGCGGGCCGGGGTCACAAGGTGCGCAGGCCACGGTCGGCGAAGGCGATCAGCCACTCGAAGCTCTCGTCAACGTCGGTGCTCCACTGGAAGCCGGCCCCCGCCTGCAACGTGGCGAAGCCGTGGAAGAGGCTGCGGAGCAGGCGCAGGGCGTGATTCACGTCGCGGTCGTCGATGTCGTAGCCGCGCAGGACCGCGTCGAACGCTGTGAGCAGCCGCTGCCCCGCGAGGACCAGCGGGTCGTCCGGGTCCGACGGCTCCTGGCCGATCGTCGCGGCGTACCGGCCGGGGTGTTCCAGGACGAAACCGCGGAAGGCGCGTGCCGCCGCCGCGAGGGCGTCACGGCCGGCACGGCCCCGGACCGCGTCACCGACGGCGTCGGCGGCCTGGCCGAGAGCGAGGGCCGCGATCCGCCGGTTGAGGTCCTCCTGGCCGCCGACGTGTTTGTACAGGGACGGGGTGCGCACGCCGAGCCGCTCGGCCAGCAGACCCATCGTCAGGCCCTCGAGGCCCACTTCGTCGGCCAGCGCCGCACCGGCCGCGACCACGGCCGCCGGGTCCAGGCCCGCCCTAGGCACGGGTGGCGTCCGAGCGGAGGAAGGCGAGCACGAGCGCGGTCACCTCGTCGGGGAACTGGTCGTGCGGGTAGTGGCCGGCGCCCTCGATCATCTCCAGGCGGCCGAGCCCGGACGGCAGCGCGTCGACCACCGCCGCACCCTCCGCGTGCGGGTCCGCCCAGTCCGGGTCGAGCGTCCCCATCACGACCAGCACGGGGCAGCGCACGTTGCCGAGTTGCGCACCGGCGTCGGTCGGCGCGCTGCGGCCCATGGCCTGCATGGCCTTCATCCGGCCCGGCTCGCGCAGCCGGGACTCGATGAGTCCGATCCGCTCCGCCCAGTCGTCCGGCCGCACGCCCGGGTACGCCACCTCGAGGTACGAACGCCACAGCCGCAGGCTGCCGAACAGGCCCGCGCCGAGCAGCCGCGGCATGCCCCGGCGGAACCGCCGCACCCGCAGGTCTCCCAGCCCCATCGACTGCTTCCGTGTGAACGGCGCCAGCTCGACGACCGCGGAGACCAGCGCGGGCTCCCGGGCCGCGGCGATGGTGGCGGCGCCGCCCGAGACCGAGTGGCCGACCAGTACGGCGGGGCCGCCCAGGTGGCGGATCAGGGCGAGCAGGTCACCGGCGATGGCGGTGCGGCTCCACTCCGGCCAGTCGACGCCGGACTCGCCGCAGCCGCGCAGGTCCACCGAGGCGACCCGGTGGCCCGCCTCGACCAACTGCGGGACCACGGCGCGGTACGCGGCACGGCTGTCCCCCACTCCGTGCGCCAGGACGATCAACGGTCCCGCCCCCGTCACCTCGTACGCGATCGTGCCACCGTCGACGGCAAGGTACTCGGTCATGCCCACTCCCCTGTTCGGCTAACGCCATTAACTAAAAGCTACTGCCATTAGCCAAACCTGTCAACGGGCCCCGAGAGGCCCTCGATCCGCAGGGGCGTGCCGCTGCGCCGCGCGCAGTACGGCCGACTCCACCTCGCGGTGCGGGAGGCCGGTCTCGTCGGCGTAGGCGGCGATGCCGCGGGCGAGGGCGGCGGTGGCGTCGGACCAGACCGCCAGGGCGACCGTCGCGTTCTCGCCCCTGTTGTTGCGATAGCGGTCGTCCGCGGTCTCGACGGCATGCCTGAGCTCGATGAGGCGTCTCGGGATTTCCATGGTCGAAAAGCCTAGGGCGGCCTGATGCGCGGCCCACTGTCTCGCCGAGCGGGAGTGTTCCCGGCGAGGGCACTCGTCTCTGCCCCGGCCGGTGCCCGTGCGGTCCGCCGCGCCGTCGCCGTCGCCGCGCGTCGCTCCGGTCCGGGCCGAGGAGGGGGGTTGACCGTGCGAGCGCGTGCCGGTTACAACGTGGATCATCCGGACGGTAAGCGGTTGCTACAGGAAGAGGACGACGCATGACGCTCTCGCTCACCCATGTCCACGGTGACCGCATCACCGTGGCCCACGGGGCGGCCGGAACCGAGCTGTTCTCCTACGTGTACCGCCCCGAGGCCGAGTGGGAGGCGCCCAAACCGTACCTCCACCCGGTCCGGACCCTGTCCGGCGCCGTCGTCACCGGCTACCGGCCCAACGACCACCGCTGGCACAAGGGGCTCCAGCTGACCGCCTCGCACCTCTCCGGGCAGAACCTGTGGGGCGGCAACACCTATGTGCACGGCGAGGGTTACCTCGCGCTGCCGGAGCGGGTCGGCTCGATGGCCCACGTCTCCTTCGAGGAGGTCGGCGTCGGCGCCGGCCGCGCCGTCATCGCCGAGAGACTGACCTGGCACCCGCACGGCGGCGAACTGTGGGCGGAGGAGGAGCGCCGCGTCGAGGCCGGCGACATCGATCCGGACTCCGGCAGCTGGACGCTCACCTGGACGTCGGCGGTGACCAACCGGCGTGCCGAACCACTGCGGTTCGGCAGCCCGACCACCCACGGACGCCCCGCCGCCGGATACACCGGCCTGTTCTGGCGCGGCCCGCGCGCCTTCCGCGGCGGCCGCGTCCTCACCGCGACGTCGGCCGGGTCCGGCCGGTCCGGCGAGTCCGCCGCGTCGCCGGAGAACGGTCCCATGGGCTCCCAGGCCCCCTGGCTCGCCTACGTCGGCGAACACGACGGACGCGACGGACACGCCACGCTCGTCTTCGAACACGCCCCCTCCAACGACCACGCGGGCGAGAAGGGCGCCCACCCGGCGCACTGGTTCGTGCGCAGCGACCCCTTCGCCGCGGTCGCGCCCTCCTGGGCCTTCCACGAGGAACTGGTCCTGGCGCCCGGCGAGACCCTCGCCCGCACCTACCGGGTGGTGGTCGCCGACGGCGCCTGGGACCGCGCGCGGGTCGCCGCGCACCTGGCGGCCCTCGGATGGTGAGCGCGACGTACGACGGCTTCCCGGCAGCGGTCGGCCTGTCCCGGCTGACCGTGTACGACTGGCCGACGGTCGACGGGCTGCCCGGCGGCGGCACACCCCACCTGCACCTGACATGCAGCGAGGGGTACGTCGTCACGGCGGGCCGGGGCACCGTGCAGACCCTCACCGCCGCGGGCTTCCGGGAGACGCCCCTGGAGCCGGGCACGGTCGCCTGGTTCACACCCGGCACGATCCACCGCCTCGTCAACCACGGCGGCCTGGAGATCACCGTGGTGATGCAGAACAGCGGCCTGCCCGAGGCGGGTGACGCCGTCCTCACCCTGCCCCGGGCCCTGCTCGCCGACCCCGTCGCGTACGCCGACGCGATCCGCATCCCCGCCGACGCGCCCGAGGCCGAGCAGGCGAAGGCCGCGCGCACCCGCCGTGACCTGGCCACCCGGCACTTCCTCGAACTCCGCGAGACCGCGGAGCACGGCGACCCCGAGCCGCTGGAGGAGTTCCGGCAGGCCGCCGCCGCACTGGTGCGGCCCCGGGTGGAGGCGTGGGAGCGGCGCTGGCGCGAGGGGGCGCACGCCGCCGCCGAGGCGACCCGGGCCCAACTCGACGCACTCGGCCGCGGGGACGGCACCCACCTGACCGCCGCCCGGGTGAGCGCGAGCGGACCGGCGGCGCGGGGACGCTTCGGGATGTGCGGCCGGCTGGCCGTCTATCCGGGCATCTGACCTGTGGTCCGGCGCGACGCCGGACACACCGGGGTGGTGTGAGAGGATCCCGGATCCATGGGCGAAACGACGGAAGCGACCTCGACCGGTGTGGTCCTCGCCGGGTACGGCCCGGTCGGGCAGGCGTTCGCCGACCGGCTGGCCCGGGACGGTGCGGCCCTCGCCCGCCGCCACGGCGTACGGCCGCGGGTGGTCGCCGTACGCGCGAGCGCGGCCCAGTGCCTGCCGGGTGCCGACGGGGCGGTGCCGCCCCGCCCGCAGTGGGGTCCCCCGAGACCTCTGGAGGAGACCTTCGACCGCACCGGGGCGCGGGTGTTCGTCCAGGCCGTCCCCTCCTCGGCGGAGCTGCGGGAGCGCGCCGCGGCGGAGGCCGTGACCGCGCTGCGCCGGGGGATCCACGTGGTGACGGCCACCAAGAGCCACCTGCTCACGCACTGGCGGCGACTGGACGAGGCCGCCCGGACCGGCGGCAGCATGATCAGGATCTCCGGCGCCACCGGGGCGGCGCTCCCGGCGGGCGACCTCTCGCGCACGTCCCTGCGCGGTATGGACTGCCGGACGATCCGGGCCTGCCCCAACGGCACCGTCACCTTCGTCCTCGACCGCCTCGCCGAAGGCGACGCGTTGAGCGACGCGATCCGTGCCGCGCGGCGCAGGGGCATCGCGGAGGCGGACCCCTCGGCGGACCTGTCGGGCGAGGACGCCGCCACGAAGGTGCGGCTGCTGGCCGCGCTGGCCTGGGGCTGGGACCCCTCGGAGGTACGGGTGCGAGCGCAGCCGGTCGACGAGAGCACCGGACGGCGGGCCCTTGACGCGGCGTCCCGGTCCCGGCGGCTGCGGGCGGTCGCCGTCGCTTCGGCGGCCGAACCCCGCGTCGTGCACGTCCGGCTGGAGGAGACGGAACCGGGTGATCCGCTGCACGCGCTGACCGGGCCCGAGAAGGCCGTGGTCTTCGGCTGTCCGGACGCGGGTGACGTGACCGTGAGCGGCGGGCGGTCGAGTCCGCTGGGCGCGGCGCTGGCCCTGGTGAAGGACACCGTGGAGGTCACGGCCCCGCGCACCGGCTTCCACTGAGACGCGGGAACGACGGCCACGGGTGCCGGACGCTCACCGCACCGTGATCACGGTCTTGCCGCGGGCGTGTCCCTCCTCGACGTGCCGTACCGCCCGCGCCGTGTCGGCCAGGGCGAAGGTCCGGCCGATGACGGGCGCGACCTGCCCGGCCCCGACGAGCGCGGTGACGGCGAGCAGGTCCTCGTGGACCGGCCCGGCCGGGGCCGCCGGGAGGATCGGACGCAGCCGCCGCCGGGTGACCGCGTCGGCCGCCGCCAGACGCAGCATGGCGCCGATCGCCCCGAACACGCGGCCGGGGGAGCCGCCGCCGTTGGCCACCAGGACGCCCGACGGGGTGAGCACCCGCCGCAGCCGCCCCGGCGGATGGTTGCCCACGTTGTCCAGGACGACGTCGTAGCGCTCGTCCTCGCCGGTGAAGTCCACCCGGGCGTAGTCGAGGACCCGGGTGGCGCCCAGGGAACGCACCAGGTCGGTGTTGCGGGCGCTGCACACCCCGGTGACCTCCGCGTCCAGAGCCGCCGCGATCTGCACGGCGAAGCTGCCCACTCCGCCGCCCGCCCCGTTGACCAGCACCCGCTGCCCGGCCCCGACCCGCCCGACGGTCCGGATGCCGCGCAGGGCGGTGACCGCCCCCATCGGCAGGGCCGCGGCCTGCTCGAAGGTCAGGTCCGCGGGCGCCGGCACCAGCAGGGAGGCGGAGGTGGACGCGTACTCGGCGAAGGCCCCCGGGCAGAAGCCCAGGACCGGATCGCCGGGGCCGAACCCCCGCACACCCGCGCCGACGTCCTCCACCACCCCGGCCGCGTCGATCCCGGCCACCCGGTGCTTCGGGCGCGTGACCCCCATGCCGCCCAGCAGCCGCGCCGCGTACGGGTCGCCGCGCAGCATGTGCCAGTCGTAGGGGTTCACGGCGGCGGCGTGCACGCGCACCAGCACCTGGCCGGCGCCGGGACGAGGCCGGTCGACCTCGCGCAGTCGCAGGCTGTCCGGCGGGCCGAACCGCTCCTGGACCACTGCCTTCATCGCCCAGCCACCATCCCCCCGGGGGACCCTCGGCACCCACCGCGCCACGCGCGGTGAGGGCACCGTAGAGGCGCCGCCCCGCCCCGTCAACGGCCGTGACCCGAGCCCGCCTTGCGCGTCGGCAGGCCCGGGAAGGCGGTCGTGCCCAAGCGCCTCAGGTGACCTCGTACAGCAGATGTGTGGCGTTCGGCGTCGGGTGCGCGCCGCGCTGGACGAGCGCGCGCGGCACCCCGGCGGTGAACAGCGGTGTTCCGGAGCCCAGCACCACGGGAGCCAGGTGCAGTGACAGCACGTCGACCAGCCCGGCGTCGAGCGCCGAGCCGATCAGGGCGCCGCCGCCCATGAGGACGACGTCGGGATCCGCGCCGGCGTGCGCCGAGGCCGTCGCGGCACGCTCGCGCGCGACGGCGACCGCGTCCGGCAGACCGGTCGTGACGAACGTCCAGTCGAGGCCGGTCAGACGGACCGACTCCGGTGGTGCACTCGTCACGACGACGAACGGGGGCCTGCCGACCTCCGCGGCGCCGTATCCGACGGTGTCGTCCCAGCCGCCCGGACCGTCGACCAGGTCGAAGAGCCGGCGCCCGAGGACGACGGCGCCCGTGCGGGCGGTCGTCTCACGCACCATCCGGCGCTCTTCGGGGTCGTCGGAGAACGCCCAGGTGTGCAGGGCCTCGCCGCCGGTGCCCAGACCGTTGCCCGGGCCGGGGTCGGGTCCGGTGACGTAGCCGTCCAGGGAGATGGAGATGTCCGCGATGATGTGGCTCATACGGGGTTGACTCGATCCGCCGCCTCGATTCATCGCTCCGGCCCGAGACGGCCGCCGGCACCGGACCGCCCGGAACGCTCGCCACACCGTTACAACGTTTCACGAGCGTCGTGAGTCTTCCTGTTCAGCCACGCTCAACCCCCGCTTCACATGGAGTTTCCCGCATGCCTCGGTTCAGCATTGTCATTCCCGTGTTCAAGGTGCAGGGGTACCTTCGCGACTGCCTGGACTCCGTCCTGGGACAGTCGTACCGGGACATCGAGGTCATCGCCGTGGACGACCACTCCCCGGACTCCTGCGGCGCGATCATCGACGAGTACGCCGCCCGCGACGACCGGCTCAAGGCCGTTCACCTGCCGGAGAACGTCGGTCTGGGGCGGGCGCGCAACACCGGCCTCCAGCACGCGCGGGGCGACTACGTGCTCTTCCTCGACAGCGACGACTCCTACACCCCCGGCCTGCTCCAGGCGCTGGCCACGCGGCTCGACGCCGTCGGGGAGCTGGACATCCTCGTCTTCGACCACGTGCGTACCTACTGGTGGGGCAGAGGCGGCCGCAGCCAGGCCGCGGACCTCATCGAACGGGCCGGCACGGACGTCTTCCGCCTCCAGGACCGGCCCGAGTACGTCCAGCTGTTCCTGGTGGCCTGGAACAAGGCGTTCCGCCGCGCGTTCTTCCTCGAGCAGGGGTTCCGCTACGCACCCGGCCTGTACGAGGACGCGCCGGTCACCCACATGGCGATGGTCACGGCCGAGCGCATCGGCTGCCTGAACAGGGTCGGTGTCGAGTACCACCAGCGCCGCCAGGGCGCGATCACGAAGACGCCGGGACGCAGGCACTTCGACATCTTCGAGCAGTACGAGGGACTGTTCGCGTTCCTCGCCGCGCGCCCGGAGCTGGCCTGGGCCACACCCATGCTGTTCGAGCGGGCCGTGTTCCACATGCTCTTCACGCTCAAGCGCCCCGAGCGGGTGAGGGCCGCCGACCGCAAGGAGTTCTTCGAGCGGACCGCGGACTTCTACGCGGCGCACGTCCCGGCGGGATTCACGGTGCCCGCGGGGCCCACCGGGGTGTACATGCGGACGCTGGCCGGCCGGCTCTACCCCGCCTACCAGGCCGCTCAACTCGCCGCCCGGGTCAAGGCGGCCGGGCCGAACAAGGTCCTCAAGGCCAAGACCAAAGCCGGCAAACACGCGTACGCGGGCCTGTACGCCCTGCGGCGCAGGCGCTCCCCGGACCCCCGCCTGGCCGTCTACTCCTCGTACGAGGACCGGCTGCCGTCCTGCAACCCCCTCGCCGTCTACGACAAGGCCAAGGAACTCGCCCCCGAGGTGCACGGCGTCTGGGTGGTGCGCAAGGAACTGGCGGGCCGGGTACCCGACGGCATCGACTACGTGGTGCGCGACTCGCGGCGCTACTGGGAGGTGATGGCCCGTGCCCGGTACTTCGTGAACAACGTCGACTTCCCGGACCACATAGTCAAGCGTCCGGGGCAGCTGCACCTCCAGACCCACCACGGAACCCCGCTCAAGCGCATGGGCATGGAGCAGCAGGCCTTTCCCGCGGCCGCCAGGGGGGTGGACTTCCAGCGCCTCCTCGACCGCGTGGACCGCTGGGACCTCAGCGTCTCCTCCAATGAGCACTCCACCAAGCAGTGGGAGCGCGCCTATCCCGGCTCCTACGCGTCCCTCGACGCGGGCTACCCGCGCAACGACCGCTACTACCGGGCCGGCGCCGAGGACGTCGCCGCCGTCCGCGCCCGGCTCGGGATAGCCCCGGGCAGGACCGCCCTGCTGTACGCACCGACCCACCGCGACTACCGGACGAGCTGGACGCCCCCCTTCGACCTGGCCCGTCTGGCCGAGGCCCTGGGCGACGACTTCGTCCTGCTGGTCCGCACCCACCACTCGTACGGCCCGAGCCCGGAGCTGACCGACCTCGCCGAACGGGGCGCCGTCATCGACGTGTCCCGTCACCCGGCCGTCGAGGACCTGTGCCTGGCGGCGGACGCGCTCGTCACCGACTACTCGTCCCTCGCCTTCGACTACGCCAACCTCGACCGGCCCATCGTCGTCTACGCCGACGACTGGGACATCTACTCCCAGGTCCGCGGCGTCACCTTCGACCTCCTCTCCGGCCGCCCGGGCGACACCCCCGGCGCGGTCGCCACCACCGAGGACGAACTCATCGACACCTTCCGCAGCGGCCGTTGGTGCGGTACCGAGGCCGCCACCCTGCGTGCGGCCTTCCGCGAGCGCTTCTGCCCGTACGACGACGGACACGCCGCGGAGCGCGTGGTACGCCGCTTCTTCCTCGGCCAGGACGCGGGACCGGCGACCGTCCCGCTCGCGCACCGAACCCCGGCGCCGGCGCCGGCACCGGCCGCCGGCTGACCGGGACCGTCCGAGCCCCGGAACGGACGCTTCCGGCCGTTTCCGGGGCGGGGCGCGCCGATTGCCGCCCGGCGAGGGCAACCGTCGCGCAGAGTACCTCCCATGACGACACCCGCGGAGTCGCTCCGCTCCCTCGCCCGCACCCGGGCCTCGCTCGACGGTGCGGAAGTCACGTACTGGTGGTCCGGGAGCGTGTACTCCTGGGCGCCCGACGAGCCCTATGAACGCCTCTTCGGCTTCGAGGGGGTCAACGTGGCCCGTCTGGTCCACGACGCCGAGGACGGTCCGGACAGCCACCGGCTGCTCAGCCGCGAGGCCGCCTTCTACCTCGACCCCTCCACCGGCGACATCCTGGAGAGCTGGCGGGACCTGCCGGTGGTGCACATCTGGAACGATCCGGCGAACCAGAAGTGGCGCCCCTTCCCGGTCCCGGCGACCGACCTCGGCGCCCAGGTCTGCTTCAGTCTGGAGATCCCCCTTTCCTACCCCTCGCCCCTGCCGGTGGCCCGGTACCCCCTCCACTCGGCAGGCGACACGTACAAGGCCCTGGAACTCTTCCAGTTCTTCGCCCACCGCGAGGACCTGGCGGGCCCGGCGCCCGGCGTCCCGGCCACCATGTCGTGGACCAGGACGTCCCCCTGGGTCCCGTGGATGGCCCGCGGGCAACGACCGGGCGGGCTCACCTACCACTGCCGGGGCCGCAGGCTCGGCGCGTACACCGAGGTCCCCGAGCGCACCCGCGCGTACATCGCCGACCACCACCCGGAGTTCGCCCGGGCGCCGGAGACGTGGAGCGAGCCGAACGAGACCAGCTGGACGTACTTCCGCAGGCTCCACCCGCCTGCCTGAGCCGCCTGCCGCACGGGTGCGGGCGACGGTCCGCCCGGCGCCGGGCGTCCGCCGCCGGGCTGACACCGGCCGGCCAGCGGCGCGACGGCGGCCCCGCGCGCCACGTGCACACGGGCGGGCGTCTTATGGTGGTCCGATGCGACATGTCCCCAGATGGGTCCTGCTCTCCTCGGGGTGCGCACCCGTGCTGCTGATCGCGGGCTGGGCGGGCGCGGCCCGTTTCGAGGGGGCGTCCTACGACCCCGTCACACAGACGATCAGCGTTCTGGGGTCCTACGGAGCCGCCGGATTCTGGGTGATGACGGCGGCGTTCCTGGCCCTGGGCGTCTGCCACCTGCTGACCGCCTGGGGACTGCGGGCCGCCGCCACCGCCGGACGCATCGCGCTCGGCGGCGGCGGGCTCGCCGCTCTGGTCCTGGTGATGCTTCCCGCGCCCAGCAGCGGAGGCTCGCTGCGCCACGGAGCCGTGGTGGTCGTCGGGTTCACGCTGCTGGCGGTGTGGCCGGTGCTGGCCGTCAACGGCGGGCCGGCCGCGCCCTGGGCACTGCGGCTGACGCCCTCGATCGTCGTGACGGCCCTGATGGCCGCCGGCGGCGTGTGGTTCCTCGTCGAGATGCAACGGCACGGTGACGCCGGCGTCGCGGAACGCGTCGTGACCTCGCTCCAGTCGGTGTGGCCCTTCGTGGTGGCCGCCTCCTGTCTCCGTCACACCCGGCAGCGGGGGTGATGCCGGGCCGTCCGTACGCTCAGCGCCGTGCCAGCGCCAGCAGGCTCAGCCCGAACATCAGGACGCCGAGCGGAAGATGGACCGACGGGACGTGCGCGATGCCGAGCACGACCTGGACCGAGGCGAGGACGAGGAAGCCGGTGGCGTGCCAGACGGGACGCAGCGGGCCGCCGCCCGGCTTCCAGGCCAGTACCGCCGCGAGCACGTACAGCATCGACGCCCCGTACATCACCCGGGCCCCGACGCTGTGCAGGGTCTCTCCGTAGGACGCGGTCAGCAGCAGTCCGGCGGAGACCGCCTGGAGGAAGATGGTCAGTGTCTGCAGGGCGATCGCGGTCTGCAGGAACGAGATGCGGCGCTGAGCGGTCGCCTGTACGGCCATGTGACGGTCCCCTTTTCCGCCCCGTGGGGCAGTTGATCGATAAGCTCTCACCAGCTCGACGACACGGGCGGGGGAAAGGTAAGGCGAGGGGGCGCTCGGGCATGGGCACGGCTGGGACGAGCACCGACGCGACGGTCGGTGAGCGGCGTCAACTGATCAACGTCGCCTACCGGTTGCTCGGTTCGCTGGCCGAGGCCGAGGACGCCGTGCAGGAGGCCTACGCACGCTGGTACGCGCTGCCCCCGAGCCGGCGGCAGGAGGTCGTGTCCCCGGGGGCCTGGCTGACGACCGTGACCGGCCGTATCTGCCTGGACGTGCTCGGCTCGGCGCGCGCCCGGCGGGAACGCTACGTCGGCGCATGGCTGCCCGAGCCGCTCCCCGACCGCGCCGAGCGGGGCCCCGGCTCCGGTGCCGACCCCGCCGACCCCGCCGACCAGATGGTCCTGGACGAATCGGTGGGCATGGCGTTCCTCGTCGTCCTGGAGTCGATGACACCCGCCGAGCGGGTGGCCTTCGTGCTGCACGACGTCTTCCGCTACCCCTTCGCCGAGATCGCCGGCGTTCTCCGGCGCACCCCCGCGGCCTGCAAGCAGCTCGCGGCCTCGGCCCGGCGCCGGGTGCGTGCCGCCCGGGCCCCCGCCCCGGCGCCTGCCGCCCAGGCCGGCCTGGTCCGGCAGGTCAAGGAGGCGTGGGAGGCCAAGGACATCGCGGCCCTGGTCGACCTCCTGGATCCGGCCGCCGTGATGACCGCCGACGGCGGCGGCCTGGCCGGTGCCGCCCTGCGCCCGGTCGAGGGCGGTGAGCGCATCGCCCAGTACATGGCCGGCATCGCCGAGAAGGCCCCCGGCCTCGAACTCCTGGAGCGGTCGGTCAACGGCGCGCCGGGCCTGGTGGCCGAGCGCGCCGGCGCCGTCCTGACCGTGGCCGCCTTCGATCTGGCCGAGGGCCGCGTCGCCCGCATCTGGGTGGTCCGCAACCCGGAGAAGCTGCGGTGGTGGAGCCGCCGGGGGTGACGGCCGCGCCGGGTCAGATGCGCCAGGAACGGAGCGCTTCGGCGATGTCGTAGATGCTCAGCCCGGTCTCGCGGACCTTCCTGATCAGGTCCGACAGGGCTCCGTAGGGCGGGTCGATCCCTTCCCCGGACTGGTCCATGTACTGACCGGTCACGAAGGCCGCGAAGAGGCTGTTGCGGTGGGGGAGCGGTTCCAGGCGCACCACCGTGTGCAGGAGGGCCGCCGCACGCCAGGCGCTGTCGGGGTTGGACGCGGCCAGGGTCGGCATGCGGGTCTTGTGGCGTGCCACCGCCGCGACCAGGGCCGAGTAGTCCGTGACGGACACGTCCTCGTTGTCCAGGGCGGCGTCCTGGACGTCCAGGAGCCAGGGGACATCGATGTACAGGGGCTCGCTCATCAGGCGGCGGTGACTCCCTCGCCGCGCTGCGACGGGGGGATCTCGTCCGGGAACGCCTCGTCGAACTCGGCGCGCAGCCGGTCCGCCCACGAGGCGGCGCCGGCGACGAACCGCTTGCGCTGCATCTCTCGGACACCGAGGTCGTGCATGTACTGCTTGAGGCTCTTGCCCTCCGCCGCTGCGGCAGCGCGCACGCCTTCCATTTCTTCCTCGGTGAAGGTCACGTTGAGTGATGGCATACGGACATGGTACCTACCCGGTACCTGAAGTGCGACCGGCAGGGGCAACCACTCCTGGAACCGGAAAGTCGCGTACCGCTCACTCTGTGTGTCCCACGGCTTGCGGCCGGCCCGTGACGATCTTCTTCGCGAACAGCCGTAAAAGGTCCGGCAATGGCGTACAACCCCTGAAGGGGTGCAAAGGTCTCAACAGGTGGCTTCAGCAAAACCAGGGGGAGGCCAGTCGATTCACGGATCGAGGTGCCATGAAGCGTTCCATGCAAGCCGTGGGGGCGACGTTGACCGCCGTCGGGGCCATCGGGGCCGGGCTGTTGGTGACGGCCCCGGCCGCCGGCGCGGCGACCGCCGTCGCGGCCGCGTCGTACAACGGCGTCTGCGGCTCCGGCTACAAGGTGGTGAACTCCATGCCGATCGGCACGGTCGGCACGGTGTACCTCACCTACAGCTCCACCACGGGCAAGAACTGCACCGTGACCATTCGCAACAAGACGGGCACACCGACGTACATGGTGGCCTACGTGCGCAACGTCGACAGCAGCGAGGACCAGGTCGACGCGGGGGAGTACCGGTCGTACGCCGGGCCGGTGTACGCGTTCGCCCGCGGCGCCTGCGTGGAGTGGGGCGGCGTCGTCGACAACCTGCAGGCCTGGAACTACGGCTCCAACTGCGGTGCGCTCGCGGCCAGGACGCCGCCGCGGGACTGGTTCGCCGGCGACCGCTGAGGCGGCCGCGCCGACCGGCCGGGGGACTCCACCGTAAGGCGGGGTCCCCACCTCTCTCAGACGGGCTTGCGCCACACGGAGACGTGCTTCGCGGAGTCCTGGGTGAACGGGGAACCGTCCCAGTCCCCGACGCGACGCTCCAGCTCCAGGCCGGCGATCCGTGCCATCAGGTCCAGCTCCGCCGGCCAGGCGTACCGGTGCCGGGAGTCGTCGCGGCGGTAGGCGCCGTCGGCGCCGTCCCGGGTGAAGTGGTGCGAGACGAGGACCTGCTGCACCAGGTCGAAGGTGTCGAAGCCGAGATGGCGCTCCGAGACGTCGAACGGCACCGCGACCTGGCCCGGCGGCAGGAACCGCAGCGGTGGCACGCCCAGTTCGACGACGAACCGGCCCCCGGGGCGCAGATGGCGTGCCGCGTTGCGGAAGCACTCGACCTGCTCGTCCTGTGTGAGCAGGTTGGAGATGGTGTTGTAGACGAGGTAGACCAGGGCGAACTCCCCGGGGACGACGGTCGTGGCCATGTCCCCGAGCGTCACCGGCAGGGTCGCCTCGTCGACCTTGCGGCGCAGTACCGCCGCCATGTGCTCGGACAGCTCGATGCCCACGACCGGCACACCGCGTTCCCGCAGCGGGACGCCCACCCGCCCGGTGCCGATGGCGAACTCCAGTGCCCGGCCGTCTCCGGCGAGTTCGGTCAGGAAACCCAGAGTCGGGTCGAGGACGGCGGGCGAGGAGTGCTCGGTCTCCTCGGCGTCGTAGCGGTCGGCGGTCTCACGGGTCCACAGCTCGCTGCTCGTCACGGACCGGCATTCTGCCGGGCGGGCGGTGGCACTGTCGAAGCCTTTTCCACCCGGGCCGCGCACCGCCTCCGGGCGGGGAGTCGTCACCTGTCGCCGCGCAGCCCGAGAAGATACCCGGCGGTCAGCGCGACCGCCCGGTCCGCGTCCGCGGCCAGCCGCACCAGGGCGCCGGTGGCCGTCGTGCCCGGGATGCCGGCCAGCGCCTGGGTCAGCCGGCCGCGGGCGGGCGGCCGCGTGCTCTCGTCGTCGAGACGGCCGACGAGGTCCCTCGCGATCCGGTCCGCCGTCGCGGCCTCACCCGCCAGCACGCTCAGCGCGTCCGCCGCGTCGGTGTCGTTCCTGCCCGCCACGACCATGTCGACGAGCGTCGGGATCGCGTCGTCCACCCCACGGGTCCCCAGTGCCAGTGCCGCATACCCGCGGACCACGGGGTCCGGGGCGTCGAGCGCCGGCCGCAGCTGCGCCGCGGCCTCCTCGCCGGGAAGCTCCGCCAGAGCCTGGACCGCACGCTTCCGCACCGCGGCCACCGGTGAGCCGAGGCCCTGGGCCAGCAGGGCCGTGCCGTCGTCGCCCGACCGTGCCAGCGCCCAGCGCAGGGCCCCGGCGACGTTGGGGTCCGTCTCGTTCAACGCGGCCTCGACCAGGGCCTCCACCGGCACCGCGGCCTCGTGGACCGACGAGAGGGCCGCGCGCTGACGGGCGTCCGCGCTCTTCGAACCGAGTGCCTGCAGGAGCGCGACGACCTGGAGGACGTCCTGCCAGCCTGCCGGGTCCGCCGCGTCGATCCGGCGCAGCCGGGTGAGCAACTCCGTCTCGGCCTCGATGCGTTCACGGGTGCGCCGGACGAGGTCGTCGACGAGGGCCGCGGGCGCGAAACCGGGCTCGTCGAGCGCCCGGCCGATCTCCCGCAGCGACAGCCCCAGCGACCGCAGACTCTCGACGTGGAAGATCCGCCGGATGTCCTCCTGGGAGTACTCCCGGTAGCCGGCACCCGTACGGCCCGAGGGCCGCAGCAGGCCGAGCGACTCGTAGTGCCTGAGCATGCGGGCACTCACCCCGGACCGTCGCGCCACCTCACCGATCAACACCGTCCTATGGTCCCTCGGGATCCGGCCCGCCGAGTGCCACGACGCGTCTGGCCTCCTCGATCGCCGGCTCGAACCCGGCGTCGGGGTCGCGCAGCAGCCGGAGGGTGGCGAGTGCGTGCGCCCGCACGGGCTCGGCCGGCGCCTTCGCCGCGGTCTCCAGAACCGCCACGACCGCCTCACCCAGCGCCACCAGCGCCCGGCTGAGACTCAACCGCGTGGGGCGGTCGCCGCGGCCCAACTGCGTCGCCAGCACCACGGCCAGCGCGGTCTCCTCGCCCCCGGGGACGAGCAGGACCGCGGCCCGCCAGGCGCTGCGCGCCACTTCGTCGTCGGCGTCGGTCAGCACCGCCGCAGTGATCACCGGCCACGCCCGCCGATCCCCGATCTTGGACAGCGTGTGCAGCGCCTGGCTCCGTGCCTGCGGACGGGTCGAGCCCACTTCACGGACCAGCCGCGGGAGCGTCAGGGACACCGGGTGCCGGGTGAGCGCCCAGGTCAGCATGTCGCGAACGAAGAACTCCGGTTCGACCGCCGACCGTTCGACGAGCGCGTCGACGAAGCGCGGGTCCGGTGCCGTGCCGACGGCCAGGGCCGCCCGCAACCGCACGGTCGCCGATCCGTTCTCCAGACCCCGGAGCGCTCGCACCGGGTCCGTGTCCTGCCCCGTCATGGTCATGGGGACCACCTCCTCGGCGAGCAGTGAAGACCTTCTCACCGTGTCAAGGTCAAGGAAGCGGTGGCCGGGGCGCCTCGGCGGGGGAGAAGATGAGCGCCATGACGGGAGAGAGTTCCTCCATCGACAGCACCAGACCCAGCATCGCCCGGGTCTACGACTACCTGCTCGGTGGCAAGGACAACTACGCGGTGGACCGGGAGATCGGTGACGTGTTCAAGCGTGACCTCCCCGGTTCGGTGGCGATCGCGTTCGCCAACCGCGCGGCGCTGACCCGGGCGGTCGGGGAACTCGTCACGACGGCCGGAGTGCGGCAGTTCATCGACCTCGGCAGCGGCCTGCCCACCGCCGACAACGTGCACCAGGTCGCCCAACGGCGCGCGCCGGGAACGAGGGTGGTGTACGTCGACACCGACCCCCAGGTCCTGGTCCACGGGCGTGCGCTGCTGGAGGAGAACGACCGCACCCGGGTCGTGCCCGTCGACGTTCGCGACCCGGAGGCGATCCGGAACCACCCGGACACCCGGGAACTGATCGACTTCGACCGCCCCGTCGCCGTCGTGTTCAGCGCCGTCCTCCACCACGTCAACGACGAGGAGGACCCCGCCGGGATCGTCCGGTACTGGCGTGACCAGGTGCCGTCCGGCAGTCACTTCTTCGTCAGCCACTTCCGCTGCGGCAACAACCCGGAGACGGTGGAGGCCGAGAAGGTCCTCCAGGGCACGTTCGGCCGGGGCAGATGGCGGACCGACGCGGAGATCGAGGCCCTGCTGGACGGCCTGGAGATCCTGGAGCCCGGGATAGTGCCGGCGCCCCGGTGGCGTCCCGAGCCCGCCCGAGGCCCGGCGGGCGGCGGCGGCGAGCGGGAGTTGACCGTCTGGGAACACCTCATCGCCGCCGGGATGGCCCGCAAGGCGTAGCGCGGTGCCGGGCCGCGGTGCGGGGCGGCTCGGACGTCGGTCGCGCGGGCGAAGGGGAGTTCCGGGACATCGCCGAACGATTCACGGCACCCTCTGCGCAATGGCCCGAATCGGCTGTCGTCCGGCCCGCGAGAGCGACTACCGTTGCCTCGGCCCGAGGTTGATCGGCGGTACCGCCCGTGAGCCGGGCGACGCGGGGGAGTGGACGAGGACGTGGGAGAGTACCGCAGGCCCCCCGGGGAGGGCGGACGGGTGACCGCCCGGCCGGCGTCGGCGGTGCTGGCGCCGCCGCTGCGCGTGTGGCTGGGTGTGATCGCGTCCCTGGCCGCGTCGGTGGTCGTCGCCCTCGGTGCGGCGTACGCCCGCGACAGCGAGCCCGGCGCCACGGACCTGCGGATCTGGACGGCGGTGGACGGAGCGGGGGCGCCGTGGCGGCACGTCGCCCTGGCCACGGACTTCGTGGGGGAGCCGGTGGGGGCCGTGCTGCTGGTCGCGGTGCTGGTGACGGGCTGCCTGCTGCTGCGGGACCCGCGCGCGGCGGTGTTCCTCGTGACCGGCACCGGCCTGACCGTGGGGGCGACGACCCTGCTCAAGCCCGTGGTGGGACGTACGATCCACGGCGACAACCTGTCCTACCCGAGCGGACACACCGCCTTTCTCACCGCGATCGCCCTCATGGTGTCGCTGCTCGCGACCGGCCGGCTCGGCCTCGGCCGGGTGGCCGGTGTGACGTGCGTGTTCGCCGCGGGGCTGGTGGCCGGCGCGGTCATGGGCTGGGCGCAGGTCCTCCTGGGCTCGCACTACCCGACCGACACCCTGGGCGGCTGGTGCACCGCGCTCGCGGTGGTGCCGGCGACCGCCTGCCTGGTCGACGCGACGGCCGACCGGCTGGCCGGGCGGAGGGCCTGCCGGCAGTCCGGTCGGCAGGCCGACGGGCAGACCGAGGAGCGAGCCCGGCCGGCCGGTCCGCCGCCGGCCCGGGCCACCGACCGCAGGGCCGACGCCGGCCGTCAGTGATGCCGTCGACGGCATCACTGACGGCCTGTCGCGTCATCGGCCTTCCGCCGCGGCCTCCGCGGCTCACACCGTGCGGCGGAACACCGGTTTCACCGCCCGCCCGCCCATCCACGGTGTGGGGTCGGCGGCGTCCAGGGCCTTGCGGTACACCGCACAGGCCTGTGCCACCACGTCGACGGTCTGATCGATGTCGGCGTCGCTGAGCGCGGCGCTCACCACGAACGACGGGGCCAGCACGCCGCCCGCGAGAAGCCGGCGCAGGAAGAGGGTGCGGTACTCCTGCGACGGCCGCCCGTTCTCGTCGAGGGTGGCGAAGACCAGGTTGCTGGCCCGGCCCCGGACGACGACGTGGTCGCCGACCCCCATGCCGGCCGCCGCCTCGCGGACACCCGCCGCCAGCCGTTCCCCGAGGGCGTGCAGCCGCGCGGTGACGCCCTCCTCGACGTAGGTGGCCTGCACCGCCATGGCCGCCGCCAGAGCGTGCGTCTCCGCGCCGTGGGTGGTGGACAGCAGGAACACCCGCTCACCGGAGTGGCGCAGCCCGCCTCGCTCCATCAGGTCCCGGCGTCCGGCCAGCGCGGAGACCGCGAACCCGTTGCCCAGTGCCTTGCCGAACGTGGAGAGGTCGGGGACGACGCCGTACAGGCTCTGGGCGCCCGCCTCCGACCAGCGGAAGCCGGTGATCATCTCGTCGAAGACGAGTACGCAGCCGTGGCGGTGGGCCAGGTCGCGCAGCCCGGCGAGGTAGCCGGGCGGCGGCTCCGTGTGCGTGGCGGGTTCCAGGACCAGGCAGGCCACCTCGTCCCGGTGCCGGGTGAGCATCTCCTCCGTGGCGGCCAGGTCCCCGTAGGGGAACGCCACGGTGAGTGCGTCCGTCGCGGCCGGCACACCGGCGGACATCGGCGTGGTGCCGATGAACCAGTCGTCGACGGAGAAGAACGGATGGTCGGCGCAGACGGCCACCCGCGGGCGTCCGGTGGCCGCGCGGGCCAGGCGCACGGCGGCGGTGGTGGCGTCGGAGCCGTTCTTGGCGAACTTCACCATCTCGGCCGTCGGCACCGTCGCGAGGAAGTGTTCCGCCGCCTCGACCTCCACCACGGACGGCCGGACGAAGTTGCCACCCCGGTCGAGCTCCCGCCGCACGGCTTCCGTCACGCGGGGGTGCGCGTGGCCGAGGCTGACCGAGCGCAGGCCGGAGCCGTACTCGATGTACCGGTTGCCGTCGACGTCCCACACGTGGGCGCCGCTGCCGTGGCTGATCACCGGCGCCAGGTTCTCCGGGTACTGGTCGTCGCCCTTGGCGTAGGTGTGCGCGCCCCCGGGGACCATGGCGTGCAACCGCTCGTTCGCCTGCCGCGACCGGGGCAGGGTCGGTTCTTCCGCGTTCACCCGGGCCGTCACCCTTCCCTGCGCTCGAGGACCTCGGCGAGGCTCGGAGCCCGCCGGTCCCGCTCGGACACCGAGGTCACCGGCAGCGGCCATTCGATGGCGAGGTCCGGGTCGTCGAAGGCGATCGTCACGTCCTCGGCGGGATCGTGCGGGCGGTCGATCCGGTACGAGACGTCCGAGGGGTCCGTCAGCGACTGGAAGCCGTGCGCGCATCCCGCCGGTACGTAGAGGGTCGTCTGCGTCTCGCCGGACAGCTCGAAGGAGGCCCGGCCCAGGTACGTCGGCGAGTCGGGCCTCAGGTCGACGACCACGTCGAAGACGGCCCCGTGCGAGCACCGCACCAGCTTGGCCTCCCCCGCGCCGGAGCGCAGGTGCATGCCGCGCAGCACGCCGCGGACCGAGCGGGACACGCTGTCCTGGACGAAGGCCGCCGGGTCCAGACCCACCGAGCGGACCACGTCGGCGTCGAAGGTGCGGCAGAAGAAGCCGCGTTCGTCGGCGTGCGGCGTCGGCTCGAACAGGTACGCGCCGGCGATCTCGGGAACTTCTCTCGCCTTCATGGTGTCTCCCGCGGGGCGTGGGTGGTGCGGTGGGCCGGGAACAGCGCCGCGGCCAGGGCGGTGTACTGCTGGTGCACGCGCCGGGCGACGGCCCGGTTCCGCTCGGACAGGGTGCGCCGCACGGGCGCCGAGTTCCGCTCCAGCTCCCGGAACTGTTCGAGCAGCCGGTCGGCGTCGGTCTCGCGGGCCGGGTGGCAGTAGGCGCCCATGCCCATCTCGGCCATGAGGGCGTCGCTCTTGGCCGAGTAGCTGAGCGCGAGGGTCGGGGCGCCGACCTTCAGCGCGCACACGATGTTGTGGTACCGGGTCGCCACCACGGCGTCGGCACACGCCGTCTCCTTCATCAGGTCGGCCAGCGAGGCCGCCTCGGCGACGGTGACCAGCGGGGAGCCCACCGCGTCGACGATGGCGGCGGCCACCGGCCGGTCGAGTTCGTCGCCGGTGAGCAGCCGGACCGGCCGGTCCTCGGCGACGAGTGCGCGCACGAACCGCGTCGTCCCGTCCAGGTAGCGCCGGTGGATCTCCTCGGCCCGGTCGCGTTCGTCGTTGTTGCCGTGGAAGTCCATGACGCCGACGCAGACCGGGCCCGGTGCGCCCGCGGGCTCGTTCGCCGCCGGTGCCGGCAGGGCGAACACCAGGTCCGCGTAGACCTCGTCCCGCGCCGTGTCCACGCCCATCGCCCGCATCGTGTCGCGGGATTGGGTGTCGCGGTAGGACCGGTACGCGGCCAGCCGCGTCGACCAGCGGGTCAGGACACGCGTCGGCCGGTTGCCGATCGGGCCGGCACCGACGCTGACCAGCCCGACCCGGGTGCCGGACAGCCGTCCCGTCGCACAGAGCAGGAAGAGCGAGTACGGAAAGCCCCACGGCCTGAGCGGCAGCGTGGTCTCCAGCACGCCCGTGCCCGGCACGATCACGGCGTCGTGCCGGCGCACCCAGGCGGCGGTGCGCACGACGTCGACGAGTTTGCCCAGCCCCTTCGCCGCGACGGCGCTCACCCGTGACGCGGTCCGGTACTCCCCGCGGTACCAGTTCAGCCGTGTCGCGGGGATTCCGTACCGCGTCGCGACTATCTCGGGACCGCCGCACATGGCGTCCACGACCGCCCCGGGATACGCGGTGCGCAGATGGTCCAGCACGGCCTCGAGCGACCCGTCGTTACCGCTGTTGCCCGATCCGAGCAGACCGAACAGGCCGATGCGCAGCGGCTTCTCGTGGGACGTCATGCCTGCCCCTTCTCGCGGCCGGCGACGAGCGAGTCGACGGAGACGGTGAGCCTGCCCGGGCCGACCGGAGCGCGGTCCTCGACCCGCTCGCCGGCGCCGGGACGGACCCGGCTGGTCAGCCACGCGGCCAGGTGCCGGTGGCACGCGCGCCGGTCGGCCGAGGACAGCGGCGCCCGCCCGATGGCGGAGACGAAACCCCAGACGTACTCCGCGAGCAGGCGGGGTGTCGGGTGCAGCGGCCCGGCCCGGCGCGGGTCGAGGTTGACGCACCGGGACCGCTTGGACGGGTTCGCCCGTTCGGCACGGGTGGGGTGGTCGCGGCGGAAGTACAGCAGCTCCGGCACCTGGTGGAAGGGCCCGTGCAGGGTGATCTCGGCGACGAACGTGCGGTCCGCGTGGTGGTAGCTGTCGTGCGGTTTCACGCGGCGCAGGGTGTCGGCCCGCATCACCCCGTAGAAGTCGTCGCCCCCGGGCTCGAACAGCAGGCTGCGGAAGCGCTCCGGGGCACGCGGCGAGTCGGTGGCGAGACCGTACGCGTAGGGGACCTTCACCTTGCCGTCCCCGTCGATGACCGCCTGGCCGCTGTGCGCGAGGACCACCTCCGGCCGCTCGTCCAGCGCCTCGACGCAGCTGCGCAGCAGGTCCCGGGCGTAGAGGTCGTCGTGCGAGGCCCACTTGAACAGCTCACCGCGGCACTGGGTGAACACGTAGTTGTGGTTCGGGGCGGCGCCGATGTTCCGGGGCAGCCGGATGTACCGGATGCGGGAGTCCCGCGCCGCGTACCGGCGGCAGATGTCCCGGGTGCCGTCGGTCGACGCGTTGTCGGAGATCACCAGTTCGAAGTCCTCGTAGGTCTGCCCGAGGAGGGCGTCCAGCGACTCGGCCAGATACTCCTCGCCGTTGTAGACGGGAAGGCCGATGCTCAGCCGGGGGTGGGGGGTCATGTGGTCCTCACTTCGGGAAGGGAAGGGTCGTGGCGCTCGCGCAGGGCGGCCCGCAGTTGCAGCCACCACACGGCCGAACCGCAGACGGACGCGGCGGCGGCGCCCCAGGCCGAACCGACCGTGCCGCCCGCGACCGCGCCGCCGAGCCCGCCGGCGACGTAACAGGCGGAGGCGAACAACTGACAGCGCAGACTGCGCCGGGCCGCGGCGAGCGCCCGCAGACCCGCCGCCGCGCCGGTGCCGAGCCCGGCGCCCGCGACGCTGAGCGTGACCGGCACGATGAGCTCCGAGGAGGCGCTCCAGACGTCACCGAGCACGAGCCCGCCGAGCCGGTCTGGCACCAGCAGCAGTGCCGCGCCCCAGAGCACGGCGGCGACGGACTGACCGGCGCCGAGCAGGAAGCAGAACCTCCCGAGCCGCTCCGGGGCCTGGCGGAGCACCCGGGCCGACTCCGCCACGGTGACCAGCGACAGGCCCATCAGCACCGCGAGGAACGGGCCGAGCAGGAGCTCCGCGCCGCGGATCACGCCCACCGCGCCGACCCCGACGATCGCGCCGAGCCCGTACGCCCGTATCTGGCTCGCGCCGCTGACACCGACGTTCTCGGCCAGGTACCGGTATCCGAGGTCGCGGTGGTCGCGGTGCCACTCGCGGGCTCCGGCCACCCGGGGCCGGATGCCGGACTGGAGACAGCCGTAGCCGGCGGCCGCCGCGGCGGAGCCGCCCCAGGCGAGGAGGAAGGCCGTCACACTGCCCACGTGGGCCGCCACCACCATCGCCGGAACGAGGGCGACCCCCCACACGACGTCGTTGACGAACGCCTTGCGGCCGGCTCCGGCGGCGAAGAACGAGTACCGCCAGGCGTCCTGCAGCAGCAGCCCCGGCAGCACGACGCCCAGGGCGGCGAACGCGGCCCCCACCTGGCCGCCGATGACGAGCCCGGTGACCAGACTCACCGTGCCGATACCGCTGCCGACGAGGAGCGCGGTACCCGAGGACCGTGCTACCGCCCCGCGCCAGGACGGTTCCGGTACACCGCTGAAGCGGACCACGAGGGGATCGGTGGCCAGCCCGCGGGAGACGTTGAGCACCACGCCGTAGGTCACCCAGGCCAGGCTGAACACGCCGAAGGCGGTCAGACCCAGCGAGCGCGCCACGTAGACGCCCACCACGAAGTTGGACAGGCTGGAGGCCGCCTGGTCGGCCAGCCCCCAGGACAGCCTGCCGACGACGCCCCGCCGGGCGGGCTGCGGCGGTGTGGTGGCCTTCTCCCCCTCGACGGTCATCGGCGTCATGCCTTGATCAGTCCGGCGCCGTGCAGGGCGTCGGCCGCGACGGCTACGGTGTCGAACGGCAGCCCGGAGCGCTGGGCGACGTCCAGCAGGCTGTGCTCGCCGTCGGAGAGGCTGAGCACCCACAGCATGGCCATCTGGGCCTGCTGCGCGTCGCTGCGGCCGCCGAGCGACTCGTACAGCCCCCGCCTGCCCAACTGCGGCTCCCCGTACGGGCTGAGGTTGACGTACCGCCGGTTGCGGTCCAGGAGCCCGAACGCCTCGCGGCACACGGCGAGGGTGTCCGCCATCGCCGCCGGGGAGACGAAGTCCAGGTTGTCCGCCGAGGTGTGGTACTCGGGGTAGCCCGCGTAAGGGGTCCGGGTGAGCGAGCCCACGCCGAGGTCGAACCCGGGCGAGCAGTACTGCCGCTCGTCGTAGCCGTACGGCGTGAACTCGGCCACGCGGTGCGGGCGTTCGGAGGCGGTGAGCACGTGCCGCAGCACCCGGTCGATCTCCGCGTCACCGCGCCGGCTCTGCTTGTACGTCAGCTGCCCCGGGTCGCCCGCGCAGGCCAGCACCAGACCGTGCTTGACCCGCTCCACCCGCTCCCGGTTGCGGGCCAGCCAGGTGATCGCCCCGATGGTGCCGGGCGCGAAGACGAACCGGTAGGTGTAGTACGGCTGCCGCTCCGCGAGCGCCCTGGCCAGGAACACCGCCACCGCGACACCGGCCATGTTGTCGTTGGCCAGCGACGGGTGGCAGACGTGGCAGGAGACGAGCACCTCGTCGGTGACCTGCCCGGGGACCACGTGCTCGGCGTAGGTGAGGTGCCCGTCGGCCAGCGTGGAGTCGACGCGGACCTCGTAGTCGCCCTCGGGAAGCGCGTCCAGGGTCTCCTGAGCCAGGCAGAAACCCCACCGGGGCTGGTAGTAGCTGGTGCGGTACGGCACCAGGGACGGCTGGTCCGGCAGGGTGTGCAGGTGCGGGCGCAGCTCCGCCAGCGGCATGGTCGCCGAAACCGGCACGCTGTACCCGAGCACGTGCAGGTTCGACGCGGCGAAGTCGACGACCCGGCGGCCGGACGCGTCGGCGACGTACGCGTCCCGGATGTTCCACTCCTGCGGCACCGTCCAGTCCAGCACCTGCGTCCCGGTCGGCACCTCGTGCACGTGCAGAGGGATGTACTCGTCGACGATCCGCAGGGTCGCGCGCACACCGTCGCCCGTGATGCTCCGGCACAGCGGGTACAGCCGCTCCACCAGCGCGTACATCTCCTCCCCCGACTCGGTCATCGGCGCCACCGCAGGGTGTCGTCGACGGCACCGGCGCCGGAGGCCTCGCGCAGCACGGCGAGCCGGGTGAAGCGGCGCTCGAAGTCCTCCCGGGTCAGCCCGTGCTTCCGGTAGGCGTCGGCGAGTTCCAGGGCGCCCTGCTTCACCGTCCACTCGCAGTCGAAGCCGGGGACCGCCGCGCGGAACCGGGAGAAGTCCACCCGGTAGGAGCGCGGATCGGCGCCGGTCTCCCCGGTGATCACCACCTTGGAGCCGGACACCGCCGCGGCGACCTCCTCGGCGATCTCGGCGACCGTGACGTTGTTGACCTCGCTGCCGATGTTGAACGCCCGGTCGTGCACCGCCTCGCGCGGCGCCTGAAGGACGGCCGTGAAGGCCCGGGCGATGTCGGCGGCGTGCACCAGCGGCCGCCAGGGGGTGCCGTCGGAGAGCACCAGGACCTCGCCGGACAGCAGCGCGTGACCGACCAGGTTGTTCAGCACGATGTCGGCGCGCAGCCTGGGCGAGTACCCGAACGCGGTGGCGTTGCGCATGTACACCGGGCTGAAGTCGCCGTCGGACAGCGCGTGCAGGTCGTCCTCCACCCGCACCTTGGACTCCGCGTACGGCGTCACCGGCCGCAGCGGCGCGTCCTCGGTCACCAGCTCGCCGCCGCCCGCGGCGCCGTAGACCGAGCACGTGGACGCGTACAGGAAGCGCTGCACCCCCGCGTCGCGGGCCAGCCGGGCGAGCCGTACGGAGGCGTGGTGGTTGATGTCGTACGTCAGCTCCGGCGCCAGCGAGCCCAGCGGGTCGTTGGAGAGCGCGGCCAGGTGGATCACCGCGTCCACCCCCGCCACGTGCTCGGCCGTCACGTCGCGCAGGTCCACCCGCTGCCCCGGCGGGTCGTCGGGCGCCGGTCCCAGGACGCAGTCGGCGAACAGGCCGGCGTCGAGGCCGACGACCTCGTGTCCGGCGGCCTTGAGGACCGGGACCATCACGGTGCCCAGGTAGCCCTGATGACCGGTGAGCAGTACGCGCAAGGTTCAACCCCCCAGGTTGAGAGTGAGTTTGGCGACGTCGAAGGCCTCGGCGTAGCGCGCGTGGCATTCGATGCCGCGGATCCGGGCGAGGCCGAGGAAGGCCTCCCGGTCGTACCAGGGCCGGTGCCGCTGCGAGGGGTAGTGCTCCTGCAGCAGCCGCACCTTCTCCTCGGCGACCTCCGGCGTCAACGGCTGGTACGCCGACGGGCGGCCGAGGTCGCCGTCCCACTTGACGATCTCGTAGCGGAGCACGAGGTGGTCGCGGAACGCCGTGGTCATGAGCTTCGCCAGGCCGCGGTGGTCCTGGTGGGCGTCGTCGGTGCGCGGGGACAGCACGAGATCCGGCTCCGTCCGCCCCCGCAGCTCCTCGACCGCGGACTTCGCCTCCTCCCAGTGCGCCGGCATGCGGCCGTCCGGCAGCTTGAGCACGGTCACCCGCAGGTCCGCACCCGGACAGAAGGCGGTGAGCGCGTCCCGCTCCTCCTGCTCCCGCTCGCCGCCACCGCCGGAGAGCACCAGCGCGTCGACGCGCACCCCCGGCCGCGCCCGGCACACCGTCAGCAGGGTGCCGCCGGCGCCGATGGCGATGTCGTCGCAGTGCGCGCCCACCGCGACGACCCGGTCCGTGCGCCCGGCACCGAGCCGGATCACGCGGACCCCGCCCCGGCGTACGGCGTCGCGCCGTCCCGCTCCCACACGGCCCACGGGCGCTCGCCCCGGGTGTAGGCGGCGTCGAGCGCGGCCCGCTCCTTCACGGTGTCGGTCGGTTTCCAGAAGCCGCGGTGCTGGTGCGCCACCAGCCGCCCGCGCTTGGCCAGTTCGGTGCAGCCGTCGGCCACCAGGTCACCACCCTCGGGGATGTGGTCGAAGACCTCCTGGCGGAGTACGAAGTAGCCGCCGTTCTCCCACAGCGGCAGGTCGCTCACCGCGGTGATGCCCCCCACCAGGCCGTCCTCGCCGAGGTCCACGCAGTGGAACGAGGACTGGGGCGGCACCACCATCATCGAAGCGCCCGCGTCGCGCCGGGCGAAGGAGTCGATCATCTCGGGCAGCGGAGCGTCGGTGAGCACGTCGGCGTAGTTGGCGAGGAACATCTCGTCGCCGTCCAGGTGGTGCCGCACCCGGCGCAGCCGCTCACCGATCGGCGACTCGATGCCGGTCTGCGCGAACGTGATCGTCCAGTCGGCTATGTCGGTGGACAGCAGCTCGGTCCGGCCGCCCCGCAGCACGAAGTCGTTGGACGTCGTCTCCTCGTAGTTGAGGAAGAACTCCTTGATGTGGTGGGCCCCGTATCCGAGGCAGAGAACGAACTCCTTGTGCCCGTAGTGCGCGTAATAGCGCATCACGTGCCAGATCAGCGGCCGCGGCCCGACCATCGCCATGGGCTTGGGCACGTCGTCGGAGGCGCCCTCGCGCATCCGCATCCCGTAACCGCCGCAGAACAGTACGACCTTCATGCTGTGACCTCTCGGGACGCGGCCTCGACGATGCTCAGTTCCGGGATGGGGAAGACCAGCCGGCCGCCCCACTCGTGCACGAAGGAGAGCTGCTCGACCAGCTCGGCCCGCAGGTTCCACGGGAGGACCAGGACGTAGTCCGGCCGGTCGGCGGCGATCCGCTCGGGGGACAGGATCGGAATGCGGGTGCCCGGGGTGAACCTGCCGTGCTTGTAGGGATTGCGGTCGACGGTGTACGCGAGCAGGTCGGGCCGGATGCCGCAGTGGTTGAGCAGGGTGTTGCCCTTGCCCGGCGCCCCGTAGCCGACCACCGTCTCACCGCGCTCGGCCGCCTCGATCAGGAACCGCAGCAGGTCACGGCGGACCTTCGCCACCCGGGCGGAGAACTCCGTGTACCCGGACAGCTCCTGCAGCCCGGCCGCCTTCTCCCGGTCCAGCACCTCGGCCACCCGCCCGCTCGGCTCACCGGCCACCTCGGCGGGCCGGGCCCACAGCCGGATGGAACCCCCGTGCGTGGGCAGCAGCTCGACGTCCACCAGTGCGAGTCCGCCGCTCGCCAGCGCGCGGATCGCGGACGCGACCGTGTAGTACTGGAAGTGCTCGTGGTAGATCGTGTCGTACTGGTTCTCCTCGATCAGCGTCAGCAGGTGCTGCACCTCGATCGAGACCCAGCCGTCGTCGGCGACCAGGGCCCGCAGCCCCCGGGTGAAGCCGACCACGTCGGGAATGTGCGCGTACACGTTGTTGGCCACGACGAGGTCCGCCGGGCCGTGCTCGGCGCGGACGCCCGCGCCGGTCTCCGGGCTCAGGAACTCCGTGAGCGTGGGCACGCCCGCCTCCCGCGCCGCCGCGCCCACGTTGACCGACGGCTCGATGCCGAGGCAGCGGATCCCGCGGTCCACCATGTGCCTCAGCAGGTACCCGTCGTTGCTCGCCACCTCGACCACGAAGGCGTCCGGGCCCAGGCCCAGCCGCTCCACGGCGCCGGAGACGAAGGTGCGCGCGTGCTCCACCCACGAGGTCGAGTAGGAGGAGAAGTACGCGTACTGCGTGAACGTCTCCTCCGGCGTGATCAGTGCGGGAATCTGCGCCAGCCAGCAGTCGGTGCAGACCCGCAGGTGCAGCGGGTACGTCGGCTCCGGCCGGTCCAGTCGGTCCGCCGCGAGGAAGCTCTCGCACGGCGGTGTCGCTCCCAGGTCGACGACGCTCTCCATCGCCGCCGAACCGCAGAGTCGGCATCGTGTCATCTACTGCCCCCATCCCCCCTGCCCGCGGGGGTGTCCCCGCCGCGAGCCAGTGCTGACCGCCCCGCGATCGCGGTGCGGTACCCCTCCTCCAGACGCTCCAGCCCGACCTCCGGGCTGAAACCCCGTTCGTAACGGCGCCGGGCCGCCAGGCCCATCCGCCGGTTCAGGTCCGGCTCGGCCGTGATCCGGCGCAGGCACGCGGCGAGCGAGGCGGCCTCGCCCGGCCGGTGCAGCAACCCGGTCCCCCCGTCCTCGACCAGCTCGACGAAGGCTCCGTGACCGGCGGCGACGGTCGGCACCCCCGCCGCCATCGCCTCCACGACGACCAGGCCGAAGGCCTCCAGCCACGTCGAGGGAGCCACCACGGCCACCGACCGGGCGATCGCCCGCCGGCACTGCTCCGGGTCGTACAGGCCGACGTGGCGCACGTCGTCCCGGCCCGCGGCCCAGGCGGTGACCTCGTCCTCCAGCGGCCCCGCCCCGGCGATGACGAGCGGCACGCCCACGCCGCCGCCCGCGGCGATCTCGTCCCACGCGGCCATCAGCAGCCGTACGCCCTTGGCCTCGGCGAGCCGGCCCAGGTACAGCAGGTGCTCGCCGGGGCCCGAGCGGCGGGCGTCCGGGTCGGGCACGAAGTTGTGCTTCACCGCGAGGCGCCCGGCCGGCATGCCGGCCCGCACCAGGACCTCGCGCTGCGCCGCCGAGATGCAGAAGAACCGCTCCACTCCGGACCACCAGCGCCGCCGGTTGACCGACAGGCTGAGTGCGAGCGGCACCGTCGCCAGCCGCGAGTTCCGGTAGCAGCCGTGCCGCACGGCGGGCAGCGGCGCCGTCCCGACGCACTCGGTGCACGGCCGGCCCTCGCGCTGCAGCGTGCCGGGCGGACAGATCTGCGTGTAGTTGTGCAGCGTGGCGACGGCCGGCACCCCGGCGTCGGCGCAGGCCGCGAGCACCGCGGGCGACAGCAGCGGGAAGACGTTGTGCACGTGCACCACGTCCGGCCGCTCGGCCCGCAGCCGGGCCGCCAGCTCCGAGCGGACCGCCGGGTTCCACGGCACCAGGAGCGGCACCGCGACCTTGCCCGGCAGCGACCGGCCGGCGATGTCGTCGCTGCGCCGCTCGAACACCCCGACCCGGTGGCCGGCCGCGCGCAGCAGCTCGACCTCCTGGTCGACGACGTTGTTCTCGCCGCTCGGCTGCGCCGAGTTGTAGCGGTTGTGCACCACGAGGACGTGCATGATCAGGTCACCTCCGAGGTGCGGGCCCAACGCGGGACGCGGCGCCGGGGGATGTCGGGAGCCGGCGGGGGAGCGGCCGGGGACGCCGGGGCCGCCAGCAGGGAGGCGGCCACCGCCAGGTGCAGCAGATACGGCGAGGCGTCGCCGAGGCCCGCCTCGGTGTACGACGCCAGCCCGCAGTAGCCGATCAGGAAGATCGCGCAGGCCCTCGCCGGGGACGGCGGCCGCAGCAGCGCGACGCCGCCCAGCACGACGAAGACCGTCGCCACCAGGGCGACGCCGATCAGGCCCTGCTCGTGGTAGACGGCCAGCCAGCTGTTGTCGATCGGCAGCCCGTCGAACGACTTGTCGCCCAGCCCCAGGCCGAACACCTTCTCCCCGGTCGTCCGGGGCGCCGCCAGCAGGGCGTCCCAGACCTTGGCGCGGCCGGTGAGGTTGCTGAAGTTCTCCTCGGTCTGCCCCCGAAGGAACCACGCCCGCAGCGCCGAGGCGAACACCACCGCGGCGACCGCGGCGCACAGCACCGCCCAGGAGAAGAACCGGCGGGCGGCGGCGCTGGTCAGGGTGAGCGAGCCGATCGCGAGCGCCAGACCGACGAGCAGACCGAGCGTGGCCGTACGGGTGTGGGTCAGCAACAGCAGCACCAGCGAGGGCACGATGACGAGCGCGGCGCCGCGCCGGTCGGTGCGGCGGCCCAGCAGGAGCAGCACGGTGAGCCCGATGATCACCGCGGCGTACTGACCGATCTGCGGCGGGGTGAGCGGCCACAGAGCGCCGACCAGCCGCCCGCCGTAGAGGTCGGGCATGGCCGCGCCCGGCGAGACGAGCGCCCCCGCGGCCACCGAGCACAGGACCAGGAAGTACAGCCTGATGTGGTGCCGTACGAAGGTCGTGCCGCCGTCCCACCAGCGGCTGAGCAGCCACAGGGTGGCGACGAAGAGAGCCAGCCGGGCGCAGCGGAACAGCGCCCCGAACCCGGACTCCAGGTCGGCGCTGGAGATCAGGCTCGGCACCAGCAGCAGGGTGAGCAGGAGCAAGTAGGCACTGGGGCGCACCCGCAGCCGGGGATTGAGGGCGAGCGCCAGGGTGAACGCGACGGCCAGCGCGCCCATGGTGACCATCTGGATGAGCGAGCGGGGCAGCGGGACGACGGTCTCCGCCCCCGTGGAGCCGAGCGTGTTGAGGACCAGCAGCCCCCAGGCCGTGCCGACCAGCTTCGGTGAACGGTCCGCGTCCATCTCAACCACCCCTCCCCGCACGGAAGGTGCTGCCCGAGTCCTGCCGGTAGGGCGCGCGCCGCCACCCCCGGGAGTCGAGGACCCGGCCGGGGTCGTGGGCGACGAACCGCCACGGCCCCACGTAGACGTTGTCGTGCCAGCGGTTGTGCTGCCGCAGGGTGACGGCCTCGGCCACCCGCTCGCCCTGGTACGGGGACCAGTCCGGATAGGTGCCGTAGTTGGCGAGCAGCGCCATGCGGTCGCAGTTCGCCGTGCACTCGACGGCGGTCTTGTCCAGGACGAAGCGGTTGTGGTGGATGTCCACCCGCTGGGTCTTCCACCGGCAGTCGGCGTACAGGGGCGCCTTCGCGATCGCCGGGCGCGCGCAGCGGTCGACGTCCTTCACCAGCAGGGTGCAGTCGCCGGAGGAGGTGTTGGCGGGGCTGTTGCAGAACCGGTCGGCGTTCTCCCACAAGGTGATCCCGGACCAGTTGTCCTCCAGCACGTTGCGGTAGATCTCGATCTCGTCCGTGCGGGCCGCGATCCTCGGCTCGCCGCCGGACTCGGAGATGTAGACGGTGGCGAACGGGAAGGTGTCGCCGCCCGCGGTGTTCTCGCGGCCCTCGACCCAGTTGTTGCGCCGGATCGTGTTCTCGCGGACGACCGCGTTGTAGCTGGTCTCGTAGATCAGCGCGGCACCCTCGTTGTCCTCCAGCACGTTGTGCTCGATCAGGAAGTCGTTGTTGTTGGTGTCCGCCCACAATCCGGTCCCGCGGTTGTGATGCACCCAGTTGCCCCGGACGTCGGCGCCCCGGACCGCCCAGAACTTGACGCCTCCCGTGCAGCCGCAGCCCGGCCGCTTGCGCTCCCAGTCGCCGGTGTTGTTGTCCACGATCTCGTTGCCTTCGAGCACCAGGTCGCCGATGACGCCGTCGCCCTTGTAGGCGTTGATGCCGTACTGGCCGTTGCCGCGCAGGCAACTGGCGCGGACCCGCTGCCGGTCGCCGGCCATCAGCCCCGCGCCGGAGTTGTACTGGATCGTGGCGTGCTCGATGACCCATCCGTCGGCCGAGTCGTGGTTGACCACGCCCTCGTCGTGCGGCGCGGCGAAGCCCTGCACGGTGAGATGGCCCAGGGTGACGTCGGGTGCCTTCCCGCCGAAGGCGTACTGGTTGGTCTTCTGCCCGTCGAGCACCGCGCCCGGCGCCCCGACGTACCGGTTGCCCGCCTTGGGGACGACCTGGGAGTAGCGGTCGGAAGCGAGCCGGTGCCTGCCCGGGCGGAGCCAGAACGTGGTGTGCGGTGGGCTGGTGCGGGTCTTGGCGGCCAGGTCACCGACGACGTCCGGATCGACCGTCACCGCTCCCTCGGGCGCCTCGGCCGGCCCCGCCGAGGGCTTCGCGCACACCCGGGCCGCGGCCGGCGCACCGGAGGGGGACGGGGAAGCGGACGGCTTCGGCGCCGGGTCGTCCGGCGTGCCGACACAGCCGGTCGCCAGCAGCACCAGCCCCAGTGCCGACGGCGTCGCGGCCGACAGCACCCGGCCCCGCCACGTGTTCCCCATGAGTCCCCCCTTCCTGTTCCTGGTTCCTGTGCCTAGCCGTGAAACCCGAGAACGGTCGTGAACCCCCGTGCTGCGTCGGTGAATCCGGAGCCGACCAGCGTGGTGGCGGGCTCCTTGCGCCCGAAGCCCGGCGAGTACCAGCCCAGCGGCGGGTCGGTCTCCCCGCGATGCGCGCGCCAGGACAGCTCGCCGGGCAGGTCGAGCACCGCCGTGCGCTCCTCGCCGTCCCGGCTCCAGGTGAGCACGGCGCGGCTGCCCGCCAGGTCGGCGGTGATCGCCGGCCCGAGGTGGAACGCCAGGCGCACGGCCCGGCGCGGGCCGCGCACCTCGTCCACCACCCTCAGCTCACGGCTCTCCGCCGTCAGCTCCACCCGGCGGCGGTGCACGGACGGGCCGTACCCGTCGTGCTCGGCGCACCAGTGCGACACCCCCTCCTCGGCCGCCTCCACGGCCAGGACGCGACTGCGGGCGTGCCGGGTCCACAGGAACGGACCGCCGGAGCCCGACTGGTCGGCGCCGTCCAGCTCCAGGGTGTTGTGGCCGAGCGTCGACCGGAAGTACCGCCGCCACTCGGGCTGCCCGTGGTAGCAGAACGTCCCCGGGTCGGCGAGCACCTCGACGCCGTCGTGCCGCACCTCCACGGACAGCGCGTCGGCGTGGGCGTGCGCGGCGATGGACAGGAAGCCGTGCGGACCGCCGTCGCAGCGGCACCAGATGCCCGAAGGACCGCGCAGGACGGTGAGCCCGGCGTCCGCGAAGTGGGCCGGCCTGCGCGCCGGGCGGGTCACGGCCGGCGCGTCGCCCTGTTTCGCGTACGGCAGGATCAGCGTGGCCAGCAGCCCGGTGCGCACGTCGGTGCCGGACACCTCGGGCCACCAGGGAAGCGACCCGAACACGGCGTCGCCGGTGGCCAGCAGCGAGGCCCAGCGGTCGGTGCCCGCCCCGTCCACGACCAGGCCGTGTCCGTCGTCCGCGTCCCCCTGGCGCGGCGGCCGCAGCCGGTCGTCCACCACGGCGGCGAGCGCGTCGGTCATCCGCAGCAGCACGAGCCGGACCGTCGCGGGCACCGGCACACCGGCCGCATCCGCCTCGGCCAGCGCGGCCAGACCGAGTTCCAGCACCAGCCCGTGGTACTCGGTGGCCAGCTCGCGGTTGAGGCCGGAGGGGAACGTGTTGCCGCGCAGGTGCCGCTCCAGCGAGCGCAGCGCGTCGTCCCGCCAGCGTGTGGAGGAGGGGAACCACCCGAAGGCGCAGGCCGCGGCGAACTGCCCGGCGGCCTCGGCGACGACGTGGTTGTTGGCCGACGACCCCCGGCTGGGGAACGCGGCCAGCCACCGCTGGTGGTGCCAGATCTGCCGCAGCGCCACCGGGTTGTCCTCGAACAGGGCGGGCGCGCCCGGCCAGCCGTCGAGCAGCCGGCGGATCCACACCCAGGACAGCAGCCGGATGCCCAGCTCGATGCCGCTGACCCAGTGCACCCCGCGCAGCGGCGCGTTCGACGCCCACCAGGACCGCAGGTGCTCGGCCACCCGCTCGGCGTACCGCTCGTTCCCGGTCACCGCGTAGGCGGCGGCCAGCACGGTCAGGTACTGGTGCCGCGACGGCTCCCAGATCTGCTTGATGTCCCCGGCCGCGTCCTCGTCGCGGTACGGCACGTCGAAGGCGTAGCCCCCCGGCGCGCGGCGCCCGGTCTTCGGGTCGTACCACCAGTCGGGCTCGGCCAGGTCGTCGCGGAGCACGCCGAAGTACTCGGCGCTCCCGGCCATCAGCCGGTCCGCCTCGGCGACGAGGCGCTCGGCCGCGTCCGGCGGCACCGCGGCGATCGTCCCCGCGGGCAGTACGGCGGTGAACCGGGCGCCGGTCACGCGCGGGGCGGCCGGCTGTGCCGAACGCCACCGCCGCCTGCGCACCGCGTCGCCCACCCGGCCGCCGACCTCCCGCGGGCCCATGCGGGACAGCCGCCGCAGGTACCAGCCCGCGCTCAGCGTCATCGCGCCTCCGCCAGGGTCACCGGAGCGCCCGCGGCCAGCGAGGCCCGCACCGCCAGGGTGGCCGCCGTGGTGGCGACCAGGGAGCGGAGCGGCACCGGCATCGGCCCGCCGGTCCGCACCGCCCTGACGAACGCCGCGAGTTCCGCCGACTGGCCCTTGTCCCTGGCCTTGGGCAGCCGCGAACTGACCCACCGCTTGCGGCCGTCGTAGACCGACGTGCGGACGAAGTCGTCGAGCTGGAGCACCTTGCCGTCCGCGACCAGGTCCAGGGTCTCCTTGGGGAAGCCGGACGCGCCGGTGGTGACGTAGCTGATGGTGGCCGTGGACCCGTCCGGATAGCCCAGCACGACCTGAAGGTCCTCGTTGCCCGGCGCGGCGAGCGCGTACACCGAGACCGGGTCGGCGCCGATCAGGCGGCTCGCCGTGTCGATGAAGTGCCCGCCCTCACCGGCGAACCGCGAACCCTCCGTGTCCTGCCGCAGGTACCAGCTGCCGTGGTCGAGCCGGCCGGCGTTGACCAGGTAGCGCAGGCTCGCCGGCCCGGAGCGGGCGCCGAACCGCTGCCCGGCCTGGTGCAGCAGGGGTGCGAACCGGCGGTTGAAGCCCACCTGCAGCCGGTCGTTGCCCGACTCCTCCACCGCCGCGAGCACCCCGGCCAGCTCGTCCTCGGTGAGCGCCAGCGGCTTCTCCACGAACACGGCCTTGCCGGCCAGCAGCGCTTTGCGGGTCAGTTCGGCGTGCGAGCTGTGCCGGGTGACCACGAACACCGCGTCGACGGACGTGTCGCCGAGCACCGCGTCGAGATCGGTCGTCGCCTGCGCGAACCCGAACTTCCGCTGCGCGTTGGCCGCGGACAGCGCCGTCGTGGTGACGACCGTCGACAGCTCGACCCCGTCGCGCTGTGCGAGATGGGGCAGCAGCATCGAGCTCGCGTAGTTCCCCGCGCCGACGAATGCCAGGCGCACCGGCGTCCGGGCACCCCTCACCGGGCCCCGCTGCCCGGGCACGGGGGCGGGCACGGCGGGCACGGTCAGCACCGGGGCCTCGGCCGGAGCCTCCTCCCCGGCGTCCTGCCCGGGGTACCGGAACAGTACGGCCACGGCCTTCAGCTCGCCGTCCTCCAGACGCCGGTACGTCTCGACGGCGTCGTCGAAGGCGGCCGTGTGCGAGATCAGGGGCTCCACGTCGACGCGGCCGCGGGCGGCGAGATCGAGGAAGCACGCCAGGTTGCGCCGCTCGGTCCAGCGCACGTAGCCGATCGGGTAGTCCCGCCCCTCCAGCTCGTACTCCGGGTCGTAGCGCCCGGGGCCGTAGGAGCGGGAGAACCGGACGTCGAGCTCCTTCTCGTAGTACGCGTTCCACGGCAGGTCCAGGCGGCACTTGCCGATGTCGACGACCCGCCCGCGGTCCCGGCACAGCCGAGCGGCCAGCTCGACGGGCTGGTTGCTGCCCCCGCCGGCTGCCAGGTACACCTGGTCCACGCCGTGGCCGCCGGTGAGTTCGGCGACGGCGCCCGCCACGGCCGGGGAGGCGGGATCGCCGCAGGCAGCCGCGCCCAGCCGCTCGGCCAGTTCGCAGCGCGCCGGGTCGGGATCGGCCCCGACGACCCGGACGCCCGAGGCGGTGAGCAGCTGCACCACCAGCTGCCCGATCAGCCCGAGGCCGACCACCAGCGCCACCTCGCCGAGCCGCGACTCGCCCTGGCGGACGCCCTGGAGCGCGATCGAGCCGACGGTGCCGAAGGCCGCGTGCCGCGGCGCGAGGCCGTCCGGCACCGGGGCGTAGAGGTTCTTCGGCACCCAGTTCAGCTCGGCGTGCAACGCGTGCTCGTTGCCGGCGCAGGCCACGAGGTCGCCGGCCTTCACGTCGTCGATCCCGGCGCCGACCTGCTCGACCACCCCGCACAGCGAGTAACCCAGCGGCGTGTAGGAGTCCAGCTTGCCCATCACCTTGCGGTACGTGGCGGGCACCCCGTTGGTGGCCACGCTCTGCACGACCTTGGCCACCTGGTCCGGCCGGGAACGGGCCTTGCCCAGCATCGACATGCCGGCCTCGGACACCTTCATCAGCTCGGTGCCGGTGGAGATCAGCGAATAGGAGGTCCGCACCAGCACACCGCCCGGCTTGCAGCCCGGCACCGGCACGTCGAGCAGCGCCAGCTCGCCGCTCTTGTAGTTCTGCACGACCTGTTTCACTCGAAGTCCTCTTGTCCGTGTGCCGGTTGTCTGTGTGTCCGTCGTCTCTGCGCCGGTCGGCCCTGTGCCGCTCGTCCGGGTGCGGGGCCTGCGCGCCCGGTGCGTCCTACACCGCCGACGGGGAGCCCTGGCCGGCTCCCGAGGTCGCACCGCGGTACCAGTACTCGAGGGTCAGCACGTGCCACAGGTGCTTGGAGAAGTCCCGCTGCCCGGCGGCGTCCTCGGCGACCAGGCGCCGCAGCGCGTCGCGGCGCAGGAACCCGGAACGGACCAGTTCGCCGTCGTTGACCACCTCGCGCACCAGCGGCGCCAGGTCCCGGCTCATCCAGGCCCGCAGCGGCGCGCTGAACAGCCCCTTGGGCCGGTACACGATCTCCCGCGGCAGCACCGAGGTGGCCGCCTCCTTGAGGGCGGCCTTGCCCTGCCGCCCGACGATCTTGCGGTCGCCGGGCACGGCGAACGCCGCCTTCACCACCTCGACGTCCACGAACGGCACCCGCACCTCGGTCGACGCGGCCATGCTGGAGCGGTCCGTGTAGGCGAGGTTCAGGCCCGGCAGGAACATCCGGGCGTCGCCCAGGCACATGCGGTTCACGAAGTCGTCCAGGTCGTTGTCCTCGTAGACGTCCGCGTGCTCCGTCAGCACGTCCTCGACCGTGCCCGCCAGATCCGGGTCGATCAGGCCGAGCAGCTCCTCCCGGTCGTACATGGTGTAGCTGCGCCGGAACGCGGTCTCCTCCGGCAGGCCGGCGAAGGAGAGGAACCGCTTCGCGAAGCGCACCGAGCGCAGTCCCCGGCGGCTCGTCGCGACCGGCAGCCGGTCCACGGCCGCGGACACGCCGCGCCGCAGCGGCCGTGGGACGCGCTGGTAGCGCAGCGCCAGCAGGTTGGCCAGGTGCTTGCGGTACCCGGCGAACAGCTCGTCCGCGCCCATCCCCGAGAGCATCACCTTGACCCCGGCCTCCCTGGCGGCCGAGCAGATCAGGAACGTGTTGATCGCGGCCGGGTCGCCGATCGGCTCGTCCAGGTGGTAGGTCATCCGGGGCAGCAGGTCCAGCACGTCCGGGGCGATCTCGATCTCGTGCAGGTCGACGCCGAACCGCGCGGCCACCTGCCGGGCGTAGCGCAGGTCGTCCGGCATCGCCTCGAACCTGGCGTCCTCGGCGCGGAACCCGATCGTGTAGGCGGAGATCCCGGGCCGGTGCCGGGCCGCCAGCGCGGTCAGGTAGCTGGAGTCCAGCCCGCCGGAGAGGAAGGTCGCCACGGGCACGTCGGAGAGCAGGTGGTGCCGGGTCGACTCCTCGACGACGGCGCCGAGGTCCGGCAGCTCACCGCTGCGGGCCCGCTCCGCGCCCTCGGCGGCGACGTCCCTCAGGTTCCAGTACCGGCCGCGCTCCACCCGTCCGTCGGGCCGGCACCGCAGCCAGCTCCCCGGCGGCAGCTTCTCCGCCTCGCGGAAGGCGCACCGCGAGTCCGGCACCCAGTAGTACAGCAGCGAGGCGACCAGCGCCGCGTGGTCCACCTCCAGCTTCCCGCCGGTCACCGCGGCGAGCGCCTTGAGCTCGGAAGCGAACACCAGGCCCCCGCCGCGCCGGAGGAGGAACAAGGGCTTGATGCCGAGCTGGTCGCGGGCGAGCACCAGTTCACCGGTGCGCTCGTCGAAGACCGCGAACGCGAACATGCCGCGCAGCCTGGGCAGGCAGTCCGTGCCCCAGCGGCGCCAGGCCTCCAGCACCACCTCCGTGTCGGAGGTACCGCGAAAGCGCACCCCGGTGGACTCCAGCTCGCCGCGCAGTTCGGGCGCGTTGTACAGCTCGCCGTTGTACGTGAGGGCGAGCCCGTCCGACTCCATGGGCTGGGCGCCGGTCCCGGACAGGTCGACGATGGCCAGCCGGCGGTGGCCGAGCTGCACCTCGCCGTCGCCGGCGGCGTGGCTGTAGCGGCCCGCGCCGTCCGGCCCGCGGTGGGCGAGGACATCGGTGAGCCGGTCGGTCACGGCCTTTCCGTCCGGCCAGTGGTACGTGCCTGCGATGCCGCACATGTGCTACCGCGCCTCCTGCTCGCTGTCCGGGACCCGCGCGGTCGGCATCGACGGCCGCTCCGTCCTGGTCCGCACCGTTGCGTTGTGCCGCTTGGGCCGTTCGTCGAGGGCGCGTGGGGCGACGCGCGGGCCGTCCCACAGGGTGCCGTCGGTCCGGTCGCGCGGATCGGGGTCGACCAGCACCACCCCGAGCACCGTGATGCGCTGGTCCGCGAGCTGCCGCGCCACCGTGTGCAGCCACGCGGCGCTGCCGTGCCCGGCCCGCACGACGAGCACCGTCCGGGTGCCGAGGTACTGCAGGTCCGTCCACGCGGTGCCGGGAGCGACCGAGCCGACGCCGAGCCGGCGCCCCGGGTGCGGCTCGGCCGCGGCGCGCTCGCCGCTGAGCACGGCCGGCCCCGGGGAGCCGCGGCGGGCGTCCGCGAGCGGCGTGCCGGGCAGGGCGTCGACGACGGCCACGGGACCGTCCGCCTCCAGCGCCCCGGCGACGTCCAGGGCGATGGCGCCGGTCGCCCGCGCGCAGCCCAGTTCCAGCAGTGACACGGGTTCCGCGGAGCGGCGCACGATGCGGGCCAGGGTGGTGGTGAGCCGTTCACGTGCCGTCCGGGTGCGCCGGCGCTGCCACCGTCCGGCCGAGCGGCGGGGGACGTGGCGCAGCTCCGCGAGGACCGAGGCGCCCAGGTTCGCCGCGATGTCCCGGCGCAGCACGGGGCGGTCCGCGACCACCGCGCCGACCGAGGCCAGTACGAGTCCGAGGACCAGCCCGAGCACGAGTCCGATCGCACCGTCGGTGCCCACGGTCCGGGGCAGCGAGTGCCGGACCGCGTGCGGGGCGTCCACGATCTGGGTGCCGGCGACGACCGCGGGTGTGCCGGTGCGCGCCTCCGCCGCGCGCTGGTCGAACTCGGCGATCCGCGAGTCGAGTTCGGCCCGGCGCGCGTAGAGGGACTCGATGCCCGCCGACGCCTTCGGGTCGTCGCCGGGTGAGCGGTCCCCGATCGCCGCGTTGACGTCGGTGAGTTCCTTGCGCATCCGGTCGCGCTGGTCGAGCAGGGCGTCCGCCTCGGCCTCGGCGGACTTCCGCATGCGCCGTACGTGGTCCGCGACGAACGCGTCGGCCAGTGCCCTGGCCCGGGCCACCGCCTCCGCGTCGCTGTCGCCCGTCACGTCGATCTGCATCAGGTTGTTGGTCAGTCCGGTGCCCCGGTAGTCCTGCATGAAGTCTTCCGGGTTCTCCCGGGAGCCGAGGGTGCGCAGGGCCTGCTCGGCGATCCGGGTGGTGGCCAGCAGCTCCACGTCGGTGCGGATCAGCGTTCCGGTGTCGTTGGGCTGGTCCTCCTTGTGCGCGACCAGCACCTTGGTCACCGCGGCGGGCCGCGGCGGCAGCAGGACCGCCACGGCGGCGCCGGCCAGCAGACCGAGCAGGGCCAGGGCGCCCCACAGACGGCGCCGCCTGCGCACCGCCACCACCAGGGAGTGCAGGTCCAGCAGGGGAGCGGAGGCCGACGACCGGTCGGCCGTACTCGTCGTCACGCCGAGCCTCCCGTCGCGTGGTCGGGCACCGCTGCCGCCGCGACGACGGGTTCCGCGGGCCGGCGGACCGGCTCCGCCGGACGGGCCCGGACGGCTTCGGCGACCACGACGCCGACGACCTCGTGCCCGCCGTCCGCACACGCCTCCGCGACCCCGGCGAGTTCCTCGGCGGTCCGCGCGCCCGCGCTCAGCACCACCAGGACACCGGACTCGGTGCCGCGGTCCGGCACCATGGGCCGGGGCACCGACACCTCCACCAGCCGCAGCAGCGGGTCTCCCGCGGCCTCGTCGGCGAGCTGCCCGGCGGCCCGGCGGGCGACCTCGTCGTCGTCCGGCACGACGACCAGCAGCCGTCGGAGCGACGGCGCACGCTCCCGCAGGCGGGCGCACACCCGCCGGTACCTGAGCCGCCGGCCGGCCTCGTCGCCGGACGCCGGCGGCGTCGGCAGGTCCCACCGGGTGTCGACGCCCAGCAGCCGACGCAACCGCGCCCGCGCACCACGGGCCGCGGGCCGGCCCGCGCGCCGCTCGGCGGGTACGTCGACGGTCCCCAGCAGCGCCGCCCCCAGCGCGGCCGCGATCTCCGGTTCGAGGCGCAGCCGCCGGTTCACCCGCGCGGCGGCGAGATGGCCGACGACCGCCAGCACGAAGAAAAGCAGCGCCCCGCCGCCGACCAGCTGTGTCCGCGTCGGCGGAGCCTCGCCGGTCGGCCGGGGGGACGGCCCCATGACGACCATGCTGCCCCTGCCGTGCGCCTGGTCGGCCTCCTCCAGTTTCTCCATGGCGTCCTGCAGCGCGGTGCGCAGCTTCTCCAGCTCCGTACGGGCCTGCACGCTCTCCACGGTCTGTCCCGGGTCGGCGGCCTCGGCCAGGTCGGTGATGCGCTCGTTGGTGCGCTTCACCTGCCGGCGCAGTGCCTCGGGTCCCGTCGCCCCGTCGGGATCGGTGGTGCCGCTCGCGATGCGCGCGGCGTACGTCACGAACTGCCGGGCCACTTCGTCGGAGAGCCGCTGCGCACGCTCCGGGGTGTCGGCGGTCCCGGAGATCTTGATGATGTTGCCGTCCGCCATCTCCGCGCTCACCCGGTCGCGCAGCTCGCTGTCGCTGACGCCGCTCCAGCGGAGGGTGTCGCCCGCCCGGTCGACCACCGACGAACTGGTCGCGATCTCCACCTGGGTGAGCAGTTCGCGCTGCTCCCACTGCCCCGGCAGCAGGACCGAGGCCGACGCCGTGTAGCGCGGCGGGAACAGCCACGAGACGCCGTAGCCGGCGAGCGCGCCCACCACGACGAGGACGGCGAGCAGCCGCCGCCGTCGACGGAGAATCCGCCCGACCGTGACCAGGCGTATCGTGTCATCACTCAATTGCGCGGCCTTCTCCTTGCCTTGTCCGCCGTGCCCGTCGGCCCCGGTACGCGACCGCGGCAGGCGGCGTCGTACGCGGCGAGCAGCGACGCCTGCGAGTTCCGCCAGGAGAGCTGACCGTTGATCCGTTCCTCGCCGATCTTGCCCATCCGGGCCCGCCGGTCCGGGTCGTCCAGCAACTGCGCGACCAGCCGGGCGAACGCGGTCTCGTCGTTGGCGGGCGCGTAGACGGCGGCGTCACCGGCGGAGACCCGCGCCTCCCGGAGGTCGAAGGAGACGATCGGCCGGCCCATCGCCATGTACTCCAGGACCTTGTTCATGGTCGACACGTCGTTGAGCGGATTGCGCGGGTCGGGGGAGAGGCACACGTCTGCCGTGGAGAGGTAGCGCACCAGGTCGGCGTCCGGGATGCGTCCGGTGAACTGCACCCGGTCGGCCAGTCCGAGCGACCGGGACAGCTCCACCATCGCGTCGAACGCGTCACCCGAGCCGACGAACACCGCGTGCCAGTCGGTCCGTCCGAGCTCGTCCCGCAGCCTGGCGAGGGCCCGCAGCGCGTAGTCGACGCCGTCCTGAGGGCCCATGACGCCGAGGTAGCACAGCAGATGGGGCTTGCCGCGCTTCAGCCCCGGCTCGGGCGGCACCGGCTGGAACCGGTCGGTCGCCGGGGCGCTGCGCACCACGAAGACGTCCTCCGGGCGGCGGCCGCCACGGCGTATCGCGACGTCCTTGTAGCTCTCGTTCGTGGCGAGCACGATGTCCGCCGCCCGGTACGTCATCCGTTCCAGGGCGCACACCGCGCGGTACAGCAGGTCCTTGCCGCGGCCGAACCGGGAGAGGTACAGCTCGGGTATCAGGTCGTGCTGGTCGAAGACGAACCGTGAGCCGCGCCGCTTGAGCCACAGGGCCGGCAGGAACAGCAAATCGGGCGGGTTGCAGGCGTGGACCACGTGCACCGGGCCCACCCTGCGGGCCAGCCGGGCCGTGTGCCAGAGCGCCGCCCCGTACTCGCGCAGGTAGCCGGCCGGACCTCCGGTGGCCGCGCGCAACGGGTAGCGGTGGATGCGGACCCCGTCGATCTCCGTCTCCGCCTCCGTGTCCCGCGTGGTCCCGCGGGGACAGACGACGTGGACCTCCCAGCCCGCGTCGCGCAGGGTCGTGCACTCCTGCCACACCCGCCGGTCGAAGGGCACCGACAGGTTCTCCACCAGGATCAGCGCGCGCCGTCCCGGCCGGTCGCCGGCGCCGCCGAGCGGCGTGCCACCGGACGTCGTGTCACCAGGCAAGGCCCACATACCCCGGTTCGGCCCGGCGCGCGTCGGCGTCGGGGAGGTGGATGAGGTCGATCAGCAGCGGGCCGCCGCCCTGGGGCAGCGCCGCCAGCACGGCCGGGTCCCTGGTCCCCACCAGGCACACCTCGGCGTGGTCCAGGACCTCGTCGACGGAGTCCGCGAGCAGCTGTGCGAGGTGCGGCAGCCGGTTCTCGACGTACTCGCGGTTGGCGCCGAGCAGCCGGGACAGGCTCACGTTGGCGTCGTGGATCTTCAGGTCGTACCCCTTGCCGAAGAGCCGCTCCGCCAGCTCGACGAGCGGGCTCTCGCGCAGGTCGTCGGTGCCGGGTTTGAAGGACAGGCCGAACAGCCCCACCCGGCGCTTGCCCGCGCGCTCCACCAGTTCCACCGCGCGCTCCAGGTGCGCGGTGTTGGAGGGCAGCACATGGGACAGGATGGGCACGGACACGTCGGCCCGCTGCGCCGCGTGGACCAGGCTGCGCAGGTCCTTGGGGAGGCAGGAGCCGCCGAAGGCGAAGCCGGGTCGCAGGTAGGCGGGGCTGATGTTCAGCTTGCGGTCGGCCAGGAACACGTCCATCACCTGGTGCGAGTCCACCCCGAGTGCCTGGCACACCGCGCCCAGTTCGTTGGCGAAGCCGATCTTCAGGCCGTGGAAGGCGTTGTCCGCGTACTTGATCGCCTCGGCGGTGGCGACCGGCACCCGGAACACCTCGCCGGGCAGGCTGTCGTACAGCGCCAGCACCGCGTCGCCGCTCGCCGGGTCGAGTTCGCCGACGACGGTCTTCGGCGGGTCGAAGAAGTCGCGCACGCTCGTGCCCTCGCGCAGGAACTCCGGGTTGACCGCGACCCCGAAGTCCACCCCGGCCGTCCCGCCGACGTACTTCTCCAGGATCGGCACCAGCAGGTCGGTGCAGGTGCCCGGGAGCATGGTGCTGCGGAACACCACGGTGTGCCGCCCGCCGCGCTCCGCCAGTGCGGTGCCGATCTCCTCGGTGACCCGCTCCAAGTAGGTCGTGCACAGGCTGCCGTTGGGCTCCGACGGGGTGCCCACGCAGACCAGGGATATCTCACTCTCCATGATCGCTTCACGGACGTCGGTGGTGGCGCGCAGCGCCCCGGTGCCCACGACCTCGGCGATCAGCTCGCCGATGCGCTCCTCGACCACCGGCGCCCTGCCGTCGTTGACCAGGTCGACCTTCACCTGGTTCACGTCCACCCCGACGACCTCGTGCCCCATGCCGGCCAGGCACGCGGCCGACACGCAGCCCACGTAGCCCAGGCCGAAAACACTGACTCTCATGACCCGTTCCTCCCCCCAGGCAGACCTCGACGGCCTGCGATCCGCGCGCCGGTCCGGCGACCGTCGCGCATCAGTACGCCCCCTGCCCGTGCACCACCGCACGCAGCGTCTTCCACAAGATCACCGTGTCCAGGGCCAGTGACCAGTCCTCCACGTACCGAAGGTCCAGGCGGACCGCTTCCTCCCACGGCAGGTCGCTGCGTCCGCTGATCTGCCACAGACCGGTGAGGCCGGGCTTGACCAGCAGCCGCCTTCGGATGTCCGGGCCGTACGCGGCGGACTCCTCCGGCAGCGGCGGCCGCGGACCGACCAGCGACATCGACCCGGTGAGGACGTTGAGGAGCTGCGGCAGTTCGTCGACCGAGTACCGGCGCAGCACCGCACCCACCCGCGTCACCCGCGGATCCCGGCGGAGCTTGAACAGCAGGCCCGCGCCCTCGTTGCGGTCGGCCAGCGCGGCGCGCGCCCGGTCGGCGCCGGCGACCATGGTGCGGAACTTGAGAATGGTGAACTCGCGGCCGTCCTTGCCGACCCTGCGCTGGCGGTAGAACGCGCCGCCCCGGCTGTCCAGCACGACCAGCAGCGCGACGGACACCATCAGGGGCGCGAACAGCGTCAGCAGGATCGCCGCGCCCAGCCGGTCTACCACCGCCTTGACCGCCCGGCGGCCCCCGGTGAACGTCGGCATGCTGACCCGCAGCAGGGGTATGCCGAGCACCGCGTCGACGTGCAGCCGGGGACCGGCCACCTCCATCAGCACGGGGGCCACGACCATTTCGGCGTCGCTGCCCTCCAGGTTCCAGGCGAGCCGCTGCAACCGGTCCGGTGACCAGTGCGGGTCCGGGGTGACCGCGACGACCCGGTAGCCGTCCCGGCGCACGTGGTCGGCGACGTCCGCCAGCGGGCCGACGACCGGCACGCCCTCCAGCTGGTCGCCGTCGCCGAGCTCGGTGCCGTCCGTCGTGCACACCGCGTCCACGCGCCAGCCGAGGTGCGGGAAGCGGCGGGTCCGGGTTATCAGGTCGCGCACGGTGGCCGGGCTGCCGGCGGCGAGCACCGGTCTCAGGCACCGTCCCTCCTTGCGCTGTCGGTGCAGCCACAGCCGCAGCAGATACCGCGCGACCATGGTGACGACCGCGATCGCGGGGACGGCGACGAAGATCCACAATTTGATGTTGCGTGAGGTGAGAGCGATTCCACCGAGCGCCAGGACAACGGTCGCCATGAACAGCGAGCGCCCGAGCCGGCGGAATTCCTCGGCGCCCTGGCCGAGCACGGCCGGGGACCACGAACGGCTGACCGCGAGCGCGCCCAGCACCAGCAGCTCGGTGCCGAAAGCGAGAATTCCCCATTTCTCGTGCCAGTTGGCCGCGTCACGAACTCCGAAGAAATTGCCTATGCCCGCCACCACGAAGGCAGTGGTCACGGTGTCGCTGGTGATCACGGTACGGCGGTACCGCTGCTCCCAGTCGATCGCGGGCCGGCTGATCGCCCCGTCCGCCACCTGCCCGCGCGCAGACGGAAACGCGCTGACCAATCCCCCTTGCCGCACAGAACCCCCCAGGTTCCCAGTGGTTCGACGTGTTCGCCTAGCACTGTTCCTCCCCCTCGGGAGGCCCCCGCCTCCCGCGCCGCGCTGTTCCTCCCCACGGGCGGCCCCCGCCTGCCCGCGCACGACGTACCTGCTCGATCACGCACATGTGAACAACTCACAGTGACAGCAGCAGACCCCCCTGCCCCCGAACTGAAGATCGTTTCCCCCGGTCGCTTCATCCCTGAACAGCTGAAGCACGGTCAATCTAGACCATCGGGGCCACCGTGTAGAGAGGATGTGTGCAATTCATGGTCAAGCTTTGTGAGTTGATCAACGAGCCGGTGAAACCCCAAGGATGCGTTTGCGCCACTTCGCTTTCCTGGGTCACCGGTTCAGTGCTGCTTTTCCGCGTTCCATGCGCACACGCACCGATGGATCAAGCCATCGACGACTGGAATTTCGGTGCGCGAACTCGCCGGATCCGTACGAATGTGCGGGCGTCAGTCGTCGCCGAGCGTCCCCAGCAGGCGCAGCCCGTCCTCCGTGGGACTTCCGGGTGCGGCGGACAGCACCAGCAGCTCCATGCCCGACTCGTCCGGCAGCGCGAAGTTCTCCTGGTGCAGTTCCAGCAGCCCGACCAGCGGGTGCCGGTACGCCTTGCGCCCATGGGTGCGGGCCCGCACGTCCGCGCGAGCCCACAGGCGGCGGAAGCGCTCGCTGCCCATGGCCAGTTCGCCGATGAGCGAGGCCAGGCGAGGGTCGTCGGGATACTTCCCGGCCGCCAGGCGCAGGTGCCCGACCGCGTCGAGGGTGCAGGTCTCCCAGTCGGCGTACAGGCCGCGCTCGGTCTCCTCCAGGAAGATGTGCCGGGCTGTGTTGAGACCCTTGGGCGGCCGGCCGTAGAGGAGCCCGGCGAGGCGGTTCCCGGCGAGCACGTCCAGGCGGTGGTCCATGATCAGGGCGGGTGCGTCGGGGACCAGGTCCAGCACGCGCAGCAGCTCCGGGCGCAGGCGTCCGCCGGGTGACTTCACCCGGCGGCGGCGCTGGCGCGCGAGCCGCTCCAGGTGCCCGCGTTCGGTCTCGTCGAGGCCGAGGACCCGGGCCAGGGCGTCGAGGACCTGTTCGGAGGGCTGAGTGGCGCGGCCCTGCTCCAGGCGCACGTAGTAGTCGACACTCACACCGGACAGGTGCGCGACCTCCTCGCGGCGCAGTCCCTGGACACGGCGGCGGCTGTCGGTGGGGACACCGACCGAGGAGGGGGCGACCCGGGAGCGCCGGGTGCGCAGAAAGCCCGCGAGATCGTCCATGACTCCCAGTATGGCTCCGGCGGCTCGCACGAGGGTGGTCCTGCCGGTACCAGGAAGTCCCGTCCGACGGAAGCGGCGCCCCTGAACAACGCGGCCGCGAGGGCCGAGCATCAGTGGTGACCGATCTCGTGGAAGTCGAAGGGAACAGCCATGAAGACGCTCATCGTGCACGCGCACCCCGAGCCGCACTCGCTGAACGGCTCGCTGAAGGACATCGCGGTGTCCACCCTCGAGTCCGCCGGTCACGAGGTGCGGGTGAGCGACCTGTACGCGATGGACTGGAAGGCCGTGGTGGACGCGGCGGACTACGGGGAGCACGCCACGCACCCGCTGCGGGTGGTGTCGAGCTCCGGCCGGGCGCACGAGGCCGGGGCCCTCACGCCGGACGTGGCGGCCGAGCAGGAGAAGCTGCTGTGGGCCGACACGGTCGTCCTCCAGTTCCCGCTGTGGTGGTACTCGATGCCGGCGATCCTCAAGGGCTGGGTGGACCGCGTGTTCACCCACCGTTTCGCCTACGGCGTCGGCGTGCACGACGAGACCCGGTACGGCGAGCGCTACGGCGAGGGAACCCTGCGAGGCCGGCGGGCGATCCTGTCGGTGACCGTCGGGGGACCGGAGGTCCACTACACCGACCGCGGAGTCAACGGCCCCGTCGAGGACCTGCTGTTCCCGATCCACCACGGCATCCTCTACTACCCGGGCCTGGAGGTGCTGCCGCCGTTCGTGCTGTACGGCGCCGACAGGATCACCGACAGCGCCTTCGCGGACGCCGCCAAGGCATGGAAGGAGCGGCTGCTGTCGCTGGAGACGACCGAGCCGATCGCCTTCCGGCCTCAGAACGGCGGTGACTACGAGATCCCGTCCCTGCGGCTCAGGGAGGGTCTGGAGGCGCCGGGCAGCAGGGGTTTCGGCCTGCACGTGCGCAGCTAGGAGGTGCCGGCCGGCGCCGGACGGCGCGTACCGGATCAGCCCGCGAGCAGGTGGTCCCGGCCGAACATCGACGCCGCGGCCCGCGCGCTCGGCGTACCGGCGTCCAGGTCGGCGCCTGCCGCGCGCAGCACCGCCACCACGTCGTCGGCACCCTTGAACAGGGCGCCGGCGATGGGGGACTGGTCCCGGTCGTTGCGGAGGTCGGGGTCGGCGCCGTGCCGGATCAGGCTCCGCACGGTGTCGGCGTGACCGTGGTAGGCGGCGAGCATGAGCAGGGTGTTGCCCGCCGGGTCGCGTACGTCCACCGGCAGTCCGTGCGTCACGAACTCCACCAGCTGTCCGGTGTCGCCCTCCCGGGCCAGGTCCATCGCGATGGCCACGACGCGCTCCGTCTGCTCGGGAGTCAGCCCGCCGCTGCTGTGCATGTCCATGAAGTCTCCGCGGCACCGCACCGCGCCGGCGCGGACACCACGGGGGTGTCCGCGCCGGCACGGTGCGGCCTGCCGTACGTCTTTCCGACCGGAAGGTCAGAGGTTGCCGGCGGCCAGGGCCTCGATCGCCTTGCGGACGCCCTCGCCGTAGGCCGGGTCGGCCTTGGTGCAGTTGGCGATGTGCCGCGCGACGGTCTGCTCGGAGGCGCCGTCGATCGCGCGGGCCGTGTTCTCGAAGAGGACCTGCTGCTGCTCCGGGCTCATCTGGCGGAACAGGTTGCCGGGCTGCTCGTAGTAGTTGTCGTCGTCCTCGCGGTAGTTGAACCGGTCGGCGACGGCACCCACGGCCAGGGCCGGCTCGCGGTAGGCGGGCTGCTCCTGCCAGCGGCCGTAGGAGTTGGGCTCGATGCCCGGTGTGGCGCCCTGGTTGCCGTCGACGCGCATGCCGCCGTCGCGGTGGTAGGAGTTCACCGGGTTCTTCGGCGCGTTGACGGGGATCTGGTGGTGGTTGACGCCGAGGCGGTAGCGCTGGGCGTCGCCGTAGGAGAAGAGCCGGCCCTGCAGCATCCGGTCGGGGGAGAAGCTGATGCCGGGGACCACGTTGGCCGGGCTGAAGGCGGCCTGCTCGACGTCCGCGAAGTAGTTGTCGGGGTTGCGGTTGAGCTCCCACTCGCCGACCTCGATCAGCGGGTAGTCCTTCTTCGACCAGACCTTGGTGAGGTCGAAGGGGTGGAAGCGGTAGTTCTCCGCGTCGGCCTCCGGCATGACCTGGATGAACAGCTTCCACTTCGGGAAGTCGCCGTTCTCGATCGAGTCGAAGAGGTCGCGCTGGTGGGACTCGCGGTCCTTGCCGACCAGGGTCTCGGCCTCGGCGTCGGTGAGGTTCTTGATGCCCTGCTGCGTGCGGTGGTGGAACTTCACCCAGAACCGCTCGCCCTCGGCGTTGATCAGGCTGTAGGTGTGCGAGCCGAAGCCGTGCATGTGCCGGTAGGTGGCCGGGATGCCGCGGTCCGACATGACGATCGTGACCTGGTGCAGGGCCTCGGGGAGGTTGGTCCAGAAGTCCCAGTTGTTCTCGGCGTTGCGCAGGTTGGTGCGCGGGTCGCGCTTGACCGCGTGGTTGAGGTCCGGGAACTTCAGCGGGTCGCGGAAGAAGAACACCGGGGTGTTGTTGCCGACCAGGTCCCAGTTGCCCTCCTCCGTGTAGAACTTCACGGCGAAACCGCGGATGTCGCGCTCCGCGTCGGCGGCGCCGCGCTCACCGGCGACCGTGGAGAACCGGGTGAAGAGCGGGGTCTTCTTGCCGATCTCGGAGAAGATCTTCGCGCTGGTGTACCGCGTGATGTCGTGGGTCACCGTGAAGGTGCCGAAGGCGCCGGAGCCCTTGGCGTGCATCCGGCGCTCCGGAATGACCTCGCGGTCGAAGTGGGCGAGCTTCTCCAGGAACCACACGTCCTGCAGCAGCATCGGACCGCGCGGACCGGACGTCAGGCTGTTCTGGTTGTCGGGAACCGGCGCGCCGGCAACCGTGGTCAGCGGCTTCTGGTTGTTCTCAGGCAAGGCTTGCTCCTCGGAATGGTTCTTCGCATGCGTTCGAGGCCCGACGGTCCCCGGCCGTCCGGCAGTCCGGGGCGAGCAGCCCCGCGCGTCGATGGGCACCACCCTACATTGGACGGAATCTAAGGCAAGGTGCCATCCAGAGCGATATCGACTCTTGAATTGGCGACCATCCCTGCTAGGGTGCAGCGCATGAGTGATCTCCTGGTGAGGCTTCGCGAACGCGGCTGGCGCCTGACGGCGCAGCGGCGCGTGGTCGCCGAAGTCCTCGACGGGGACCACGTCCACCTCACCGCCGACGAGGTGCACGCCCGCGCCGCCGAGCGACTGCCCGAGATCTCCCGGGCGACGGTGTACAACACCCTGCGGGAGCTGGTGCAGCGCGGCGAGGTCCTCGAGGTGTCCACGGACGGCCGCGCCAAGCGCTACGACCCGAACGCGCACCGTCCCCACCATCACCTGCTCTGCGCGCGCTGCGGCGCGATGCGCGACGTGCGGCCGACGGGCGACCCGCTCGCCGACCTCCCGCCCTCCCAGGCCTTCGGTTTCACGGTCTCCGAGGTCGAAGTGACGTATCGGGGCATTTGCCCCGACTGCGCCGCCTGACGTCGCGACACCCGCGCCCGCAGCGTGGCGTCGTGCCTCGTGGTGCCCCGCGGGCGAGCATGGGGTGACCTGTTTCTCCCTCCGCACCGAGGCGATGCGATGCCCGAACGTGCCCACCACGTCCCCGCCGAAGGCCCTGCGCCGAAGGGAATCCTGCGGCGCCGGCCGGAGCGATGGCTGTTCACCGGGATCTACGGCCTGGTGCTGGCCAGCGCCCTGGTGGCCGCACTCGACGTTCCGGGAGAGGAGGCCGACCCGGGCCAGGACGCGCTGTGGGTCCTGCTCACGGGGCTGACCTCGGCCGCCGCCCACGGGTACGCGCACGTCATCGCCCAGCGCGCGGCCGGCGACGGGAAGGGCGGACCGGGCAGACTGCGGGCGGTGCTCGCCGAGTGGCCCCTGGTCGCCGCCGTACTGCCGACCGTGGCGATGCTGCTGGCGGCCATGGCCGGATGGTGGTCGGAGGACACGGCCGCCGACACGGCCCTGCTGCTGAACACCGTCTGCCTCTTCGGGCTCGGCGTCCTCGCGGCCCGCGCCGCCGGGCTCAGCCGGCTCTCCGCCTGCCGCGCGGGGGCGATGGACATGCTGATCGGTCTCGTCATCATCGTCGCGGACGCGCTGATCGAGTAACGGCCGGTCCGCGCCGCCGCGGGCGGGGGCCGGCCTCCGCGGCGGGGGCACCCTGGACGGCTACGAGTCGGACCGCCGCGTGTTCTCCCGCACCTGGAACGAGACGGTGCCGCGGGACCTGCTCTGAGCGGAACCCGTCCCGGCGGGTTCCGTCGGGGCGGGGGAGGCGGCGCGGCAGCGAGCGGCCGGCCCGCGTCCGGGCGCCGTCCGGGCGCCGGGACGCGGGCCGGCTCGGTGTACGTGCTCCGATGCCCCTCTCCAGCCGCCCGGGCGGCCTCTTGAAGGACCGGCGTCGGCCCGGAGAGAGCGGTCAGCCCGCGTTCTGCGGCTGCCGCTCGCCGTGTCCGGCCGCGGCGGGCGGCCGGAAGCAGGCCACGATGGCCTTGCCGTAGGGGCACGGGCGGGCTTCCCAGCTGTCCGCCAGGGCGTCGACGAGGAACATGCCCCGCCCACCGAGGTTCTCGGTGCTGGGCTGCCGGGGCGTGGGCAGACGGGAGGAGCTGTCGTGGACGGCGACGTGCAGACAGCGGGTGTCCCACGTCATGACCAGTTGTGCGCTGCTGTGGGCGTGGACGTGGGCGTTGGTCACCAACTCCGAGACGGTCAGCAGGACCGCGTCCACCGTCTGCGGGGCGCTGGCGGTCCAGCCGAGCGTCTGGAGACGCTCCCGGGACCAGTCCCGTGCCGTCTTCACGTCGCTGCTCAACGGCAGCGACCGGGCCCAGCCCACCGCCCTGACCGACGCCTTGTCCACTGTGAAGGTCCTTCCCTGGCCGTGCCTCGTCGAGGCTCGTCTACCCCCTGGGGCCGGGTTGACGCGGTGACGGGGGGGCAGCCGAGGGGCCGAGGCCCGCTCACCGGCCGCCGGGCCCTGCGGGGCGGGCATCGCGCGCTGGTTCACCGCTCCTCTTCACCGGCGCGCCGGGGCACGGTGATGGCCAGGAGCGCGGTGTCGTCGTCCACGCCGGTTCCGAGGGCGTCGAGCAGACCGCTCAGCGCCTCGACGGTCGCGGACGCGGTGGTGGGGGCCAGCGCCCGGGCGAAGTCCAGCAGGGCCTCGTCGCCGTAGCGTCCGCCGGACTGGTCGGTGTGGGCCTCGGTGAGTCCGTCGGTGTAGAGGAGCAGGGTGTCACCGGGGGAGAGGTGGACCGGGACGGTGACGATGTGGGCGTCGGGCAGGACCCCGATGAGCTGTCCGCCCGGGGTGGGCAGGTAGTCGGCGCTTCCGTCGGCGCGCATCACCAGCGCCGGCGGGTGCCCTCCGCCGGCCAGGGTGATGCGGAATCCGCCCCGGCCGTCCGCGGTGAGCAGGCCGAAGACGACCGTGCAGAACTGTGGGTCGTCGCCGTTGTACTCGTGGTTGAGCACCGTGTTGAGGTTGCCGAGGACGGCGGCCGGGTCGGGGTCGTACACGGCGGCCGCGCGCAGCGTGTACCGGGCCAGTGAGGTGACCGCCGCCGCGGAGGCCCCCTTGCCGCACACGTCGCCCAGGAACATCCCCCAGATGCCGTGGGAGAGGGGGAAGAGATCGTAGAAGTCGCCTCCGACGCTGTCGGGGGAGGCGATGTGGTAGTGCGCCGCCACGTCCAGGCCGGGCACGTCGTCCAGGACGGGAGGCAGCAGGGTCCGCTGCAGCGTGGTGGCCAGGCTCTGGATCCGTTCGCGTTCGCGGTCGGCCTCCTGCCGGGCCCGCAGCAGTTCGGTCTCGTAGGCCCGGCGGTCGCGGGCGTCGGAGAGGGTGATGCGGATCAGCAGCGGCTGCCCGTCGTCGCCGGTCTTCACGGTGGAGGTGGCGAGCACGGGCAACCGGCTGCCGTCGGCCGCCCTCAGCTCCAGTGCGACGCCGCTGAGCTCTCCCTGCATGCGCAGCAGCGGCGCGACATGCGTCTCGTAGTAGACCTTGCCCCCGACGGTGAGCAGGTCGGCGAACCGTTTGTGCCCGACCACGTCCTCGCGCCGGTAGCCGAGCCAGTCGAGCAACCGCCGGTTGATCTTGGCGATGTCCCCGTCCAGCAGGGTGGACAGATACCCGCACGGTGCGTTCTCGTACAGGTCCTCGGTGCTCTCCTCCAGCAGGGCCGCAAGCGGCACCCGAGCCCCGCCGGGAGCGCCGGGAGCGCCGGGGGCGTCGGCCGCCTCGGAGGCGCCGGGTCCCGCGGTCGCGGGCGCACCGGGCTCGTGGCCGTCGCCCGGCCGGCACGTCACCGGCTTCTCCGCGAGGCGAGGGAGGCGGCCCGTGCCGGCATGTCCGACCCGTCCGCCGGGCCCGCCACGGTCACGTGGTTCATGCTCCGCACGTCCATACGACCATCCTCGCACTTGAGCGGGGGGCGGCCCTCCGGACGCGGCATCCGTCCGGTGTCAGTCGGTGAGCGCCTCTTCGAGCGTGTCGCGGCAGTCGATGAAGGCGTCGACGCCCACGAGGCCGAGGGTCCGCTTCACGGCGTTGCGGGCGGCGGCCACCCGCAGCCAGCCGCCTGCCTCCGTGAGGGCGGTGTGGGCGGCGATGAGGACGTTTATGCCGCTGGAGTCCATGAAGGTGACCTGGTGCATGTCGGCCACGACACGCAGGCCCGGGACGCCGGTCCCGTCGAGGCTCCGGCGCAGCGTGTCACCGGTGTGGTGGTCGATCTCCCCTGCCAGGGTCACCACGCGGACGCCGTCGCGGTCCGTGGTGACGGCCGACAGCTGCTCGGCGTGTTCGGTGCCTGTTGTCTCTGCGTCAGCCATGACGGTGATCCTGGCACACTCGCTGGCATATGCGCAGGGGAGCCCTCACTCCGGCCGGCGCTTCCGTGTGGCGCACACAACAGAAGGGTCCGGTGTGCCGTGCGGATACGGGGGTACGCGCCGTCCGTGCAAGGGGGAACGAATGGCGGTCGTAATGGAATCAGAGCCGGTGGGGCAGGACGACGCGGCGCCGGGCGGCCGGGTCATACGGGCCGGTGCGGCACTGGACGGTGACGGCGGCTGCATCGCGCGGGCCCGCCACCTGGCCGGTACGTTCCTGACCCGGGCGCAGAGCGAGCACGGCGTGCTCGTGTCGCAGCGTGCCATGGACCTGACCCAGCTCGTGGTCAGCGAACTGGTCACCAACGCGCGCAAGTACGCCCCAGGACCCGCCCTGATGGATCTGAGCCTGGACGAGGGCACGGTGGAGGTCGCGGTGTGGGACTCCGACCCGGTGCTGCCGATCGCCCGAGCCGCGGACGCCGGCCGGGTGGGGCAGCACGGCCTGGAGATCGTGATGGCTGTCGCCCAGGGCTTCGAAGCGCGTCGCGAGCCGGTCGGCAAGCGGATCACCGTGCGTCTCGCCCTGGGCGACGACCCCCGTGACGTCGCCGCGGTACGTCCTGCGGCGTCCCGATGACCGGGCACCCCTGACGCTCACCGCCGCGGACGTGCCGCGCGGCCGTCCCGGTGCCGAAACCGCGGGGCCGGTGCAGGGCAGCCCTTTCGGGCCGGCGTCCGGTCACCGGCCCGAGGGCTACCGGTTCACCGTCCGGGGCGGCTGACCCGGCCGGGGTCCCGCACGGTCAGCGGTCCCGGGACAGCGCGAGGAGTTCGGCGAAGGTCCCGCCGGCGTGGACGAGCTCGTCGTACCGGCCCTGCTCGGTGATCCGGCCGTGCTCCATGACGACGATGTGATCGGCGATCTTCGTGTTCTCCAGACGGTGGGTGACCACGATCGTGATGCGCTCGGCGGCGACGGCCTTGATCCGCTCGAAGATCTGGTGCTCGCCGCGCGGATCCATCTGGGACGTCGGCTCGTCCAGGATCAGCAGCCCCGGGCGCCGGTACAGGGCCCGTGCGCACGCCACCCGCTGCCACTGGCCGCCGGAGAGCTCGGTGCCCCCGAAGACGTCGCGGGACAGCAGGGTGTCCAGGCCCGCGGGAAGCCTGTCGACGGCTTCGCGCAGACCGACCGCGTCCACGGCCTCCCACACCGGGGTGTCGTCGTGGGTGCGGGGCTGGCCGAGGGTGACGTTCTCGCGGACCGGCATCGGCCACTGGGCGAAGATCTGCGGCACCAGGCCGACGTGGGCCCACACGGTGGCCGGGTCCACCTCGGCGAGGTCCGCGCCGTTCCAGGTGACCCGGCCCTTGTCCGGCAGGTAGATACCGGTCAGGAGGCGGGTCAGCGTGGACTTGCCCGAGCCGTTCGCCCCGACGACGGCGAGGATCTGGCCCCGCTCGAGGGCCAGACTGACGCCGCTGACGGCCGGCTCTTCCTTGCCGGGGTACCGGTAGGAGACCTCCTCGAGCCGGATCTGCTCGGTGGGCCCGTCGTGCCTGCGGGGCCCGCGACGCGGTGCACGGGCCGCCGCGTCGTCGAGGAAGGCCTGCATGTCGCTCAGGTAGAGGCTGGTGTGGAAGACCGCGGCGCCGTTGACGACGACCTGGGAGAGTGCGGCGAGCGTGGTCTGCACGGCGATGACGGCCGTGGCCGCGACGGCCGGCGCGACCCGGCCCGAGACGGTGAGCCAGGCGAGGACTCCCCAGGTCGCGACCAGGAAGACGCCACCGGCCGCCGCGGACAGCACCGCGATCCGCAGGGTGCGGGGCGCGGCCGCCAGGGTCCGCCGGTCGCACCGGTCGGACAGGGACCGGTACCAGTGGACGAGGTAGTCGGTCATCGAGTTGGCGCGGACCTCGTCGCCGTACTTCGACGTGGTCGCCCACCAGCGCATCATGCCGCGTACGTTGCGGTCGGCGATGTTGGCGTAGTGGACCTCGTAGTCGACGCGGGCGGTCAGGACCGCGCCGGCGCCGGCCGGCAGGACGGCGAGCAGGAGCAGCGGCAGCATCAACGGGTTGAGCACCGACAGCACGCCGCCGGCCGTGACCATCCGGATCACGGCGGACAGGAACCGCTGGGCGTCGGTGACCATCACCTGGGTGCGGATCACGCCCATCTCGGCGGCCTCGTGCCGGTCCGCGAAGCCCTCCTGCGCGTATGCGGACGCCTCCACCCGGCACACGGCCTCGACCAGAGCGCTGTCCGTCTCCGTCGTCAGCCTCGGAGTGATCCGCCGCTCGGCATAGGTGGCCAGCGCCGCCGCACAGCGGCCGAACGCGGCGGCGAGCGCCACGACCACCAGCGCCGGGAAGGCCCCGCGCAGCCGGTCACCGGCGGAGCCGTCGCCGAGGACGGGCTCCATGGCGCGGGCGGTGGCGGTCAGCAGCACGGCGGCCGACGCGCCGGTGACCAACTGGCAGCCGAGCAGCAGGCGCACGGCCCGCCGGTCGGTCCGCCGGCACAGACGGACGATCCGGCCGAGGACGGCCGGGATCTGTGCGCACATCCGCCGGAAGGAGACCTCGGCGAGGGGATTGACCGAGTACCGCCCGCGGTAGGTGATCTCGGCCGGCTGCGGCGGCGGTGGTGGTGGAGAGGCTGCGGCGGACTGCGGTCCGTTCGCTGCGGTCGAGGTCAACGTGTCCCCCTTGGCGGTCGTCGAGCAGGGTCGTCCTGCTCAACGACCGCACCGGGATATCGAACACATGTGTTTCGGTCGCTGCCGGAACCCCGGGAAACCACGCGCGGCGGTGCGTGCCAGGTGCATGGACCCGGGCCCGGCAACGGGTGTGCGTAGCGCGGAGGTTGGCCGAATCGCCGACGACGCGGCCCCGGCCCGGAGCGGCCGCTCGCCGGCCGGTCCGGGCCTCCCCCTCCGGCGTGCCTGCGGTCCTCAGTCCTCGACCCAGCCGTGGCCTTCGCCCGACTTCACGAGCGCGCCGCGGATGGTCAGGATCTGTTCCGCCGTCAGCTGCGGGCTGGCGGTCAGCAGCAGCTCCGTCACCTCACGCCGGTACTCCTCGGGGCTCAGCACGTCGCACATCGGCTGGCCGTCCTCGTCGGACTCCGCGGGCCGGAGCCCTGCGGACCGGGGGCGGCGCTGAGGCTGCCGCTCACCCTCGGCCAGCCGGATGCCCGACGCCTTGAGCCCCCGGTCACCGCTCTCCACCTCGAACTCGACGACCAGGCCCGAGCGCACGCTCTCCTCGGGAATGAGCAGGTCGTTCACGTGCAGGAAGATGTCCTCGCCGCCGTCGTCCGGCGCGATGAACCCATAGCCCCGCGTACTGTCGAAACGAACCACACGACCCGCGACCATACGGACCCCCAACCTCTGCGAACACACGGCCCGAGGCCCTTCCCCGGAACCACGGGCCATGCTAACCACCGGCCCGCACAGCAGCCGGAAGCCGCCCCTGCCCGGCGGCACCGGCCTCACCCAGCCCGCCTGGGGACCACGTGACGGCTTCCGCTCCTGCGGCCAGGACGGCCGACGTCCCGAGCAGCCGGCCGGCCGGGACTCTCTTCCGCGATTCTCGTTCCATGAGGCCCGAACGTAGAAGCGCGGACAGCCGAAGACTCGGGCCGAACGGCAGCACCGGACCCGGACGATCGTCGGGGTTGAGAGCGCCGTGAGGGGCGTCAGACCCGATCGAGGGGACGGTGCGGCTCGCTGGGCAGCTCCGCCGTGATCGTGTCACCGGGGCGCACCGTGCCCCCGTGCTTCACGACGCTCATGACGCCGGCCTTGCGCACGATGTTCCCGGCCTCGTCCCGGCCCACCACCCGCTTCAGGAGCCCGTCCTGGAAGTTGTCGATCTGCAGACAGGGATTGCGCAGGCCGGTCACCTCCAGCACGGCCTCGTCACCGACGCGCAGCAGCGTGCCGGCCGGCAGGCCCAGCAGGTCGATGCCGCGGGTGGTGATGTTCTCGCCCAGGTCACCGGGCGCCACCTCGAACCCCTCCGCGCCGACCTCGGCGAAGAGCTCTTCGTGGATGAGGTGGACCTGGCGCAGGTTCGGCTGGGTGGGGTCCTGTGCGATCCGCGAGCGGTGCTTGACCGTCACACCGGCATGCACGTCCCCCTCGACACCGAGCCCGGCGAGCAGCCTGATGCTGTCCCGGTTCGGCTTGGTGAACGAGTACGTGCCGTTGCTGCTGACCGCCGTAACCATGCTGCTCATCCTGCAACCCCTCCCCGAAGACACTGACCGGCAACGACCCTAACCCGTGCGCCCCGGGCCGGGACGAGGGTGCCGGGCAAGCCGCAGGGCTTCCGCCCTGACCTCGGCGTCCACCTCCGTCGACGTCCCGCCGTCGCAGGCGAGCAGGCGGTACTCGTCGGCCAGCCGATACCGGCACGGCGCCGTTCGCCGTCCTCTCGCGCGGGGCGGTCTGCGGCGGCCGGAGCCGGGCGGGTCGGGTGCGGCCGGTCGGCGCCTCGTCCGTACGCGCGGCGGGCCGGTTGTCCCGGAGCGCTCCGTCCGCGCACCCGGCGCCGCGCGCCGGACCCGTGCCTCGGTCCGACGCCCGTGCAACGGCCGTCACCGACCGGGTGGTTTCGACCGGGTCGGCCCCTTCCCCCGGCGTGTCGCTCGGACACTGGCGGAGTGGCACCGTCCGCCGGTGAGGCGGGGCCGCGGGGCAGGGGGAGGGGGAGCACATGACCGACAGCACCATTTTGATCGCGGTGCCGGAGCAGGCACGCGGCGAGGGCGTGGGCGCGGGCCAGCTGCGCAGGATCCGGGACGGGATCGAGGCGGGCGGGTGCGGTGTCCGCTGGGTGTCCGACGCCGGTGACGCGGACGCCGTGCTGCGCACCGAGGCGGGGCTGGCGGCCGCGCTGGTGGCCTGGGACCTGCCGGCCGGCGGCCGCGGTGACGCCGAGTCCGGTGGCGCCGCCGTCCTGCGTCACATCGGCCGCCGCTTCCACCGTCTGCCGGTGTTCCTCGTCATGGCGGACGAGGGCGTGCGGGACCTGCCGCTGTGGGTGTCGGAGTCGGTCGTGGGATACGTCTGGCCCCTGGAGGACACCCCGTCCTTCATCGCCGGGCGGGTCACCGCCGCCGCACGCGCCTACCAGGAGGCCGTCCTGCCGCCGTTCTTCCGCGCCTTGCGACGCTTCGACGACGCGCACGCCTACTCCTGGCACACACCCGCGCACGCCGGGGGAGTCGCCTTCCTGAAATCGCCCGTGGGGCGGGCCTTCCACGACTACTTCGGTGAGCGGCTGCTGCGCAGCGACCTCTCCATCTCGGTCGAGGCGCTCGGCTCCCTCTTCGAGCACACGGGCCCCATCGGCGAGGCCGAGCGCAACGCCGCCCGGGTCTTCGGCGCGGACCTCACCTACTTCGTCCTCCAGGGCGACTCCACGTGCAATCGCGTGGTGGGGCACTTCAGCGTCGCCCGGGACGAGATCGCCCTGGTGGACCGCAACTGCCACAAGTCCGTGCTGCACGGCCTGGTCCTCTCCGGGGCCCGCCCCGTCTACCTGGTGCCCACCCGCAACGGCTACGGCCTCGCCGGGCCGCTGCCGCCGGCGGAGATCGACGCCGCCTCGGTCACCGCCAGGATCACCGCCAACCCACTGGCCCGCGAGGCGTCGTCCGCGGGCGCGGAGTACGCGGTCTTCACCAACTCGACCTACGACGGCCTGTGTTACGACGCCTTGGCAACGGCACGGGCCTTCGCCGCCAGCACGCCGCGGCTGCACTTCGACGAGGCGTGGTTCGCCTACGCGCGCTTCCACCCGCTGTACGCCGGCCGGTACGGCATGTCCGTCGGCCCGGCCGGCTTCCCCGGACCCGAGCGTCCCACCGTCTTCGCCACGCAGTCCACCCACAAGCTGCTGGCCGCGCTGTCCCAGAGCGCCATGGTGCACGTGCGGCCCGCACCGCGGGCGCCGGTGGAGCATCACCGGTTCAACGAGGCGCTGATGATGCACGGCACCACCTCCCCGCTGTATCCGATGATCGCGTCGCTGGACGTGGCGGCCGCCATGATGGACGGCCCGCAGGGCGAGTGCCTGGTGGACGAGGCGGTGACCGAGGCCGTCCGGTTCCGGCAGGAGACGGTGCGGGTGCGGCGGCGTATCGAAGCCGCGGGGGACCGGCCGCCGTGGTTCTTCGGCGTGTGGCAGCCGGAAACGGTGACGGACCCGGCGAGCGGCGAGCGGCTGCCCTTCGAGGAGGCCCCGGCGGACCTGCTGCGCACCGAGCCGTCCTGCTGGCACCTGGAACCCGGGGCGGCCTGGCACGGGTTTCCGGGGCTGACGCGGGGCTACTGCATGCTCGATCCGGTCAAGGTCACCCTGACCTGCCCGGGAGTCGACGCCACGGGCGACATGGCCGACTGGGGCGTTCCGGCCCGAGTGCTCACCGCATATCTCGCGACCCGGGACATCGTGGTGGAGAAGACGGACAGCTACACCACGCTGGTCCTGTTCTCCATGGGCATCACCAAGGGCAAGTGGGGCACGCTGCTGGACGCCCTGATGGACTTCAAGGCCCTGTACGACGGTGACGCGCCGCTCGACCGGGTGCTGCCCGGCCTGACCGCCGGGCACCCGGGTCGCTACGCGGGCCGCAGTCTGCGCGAGCTGTGCCAGGAGATGCACGGGCAGCTGCGCTCCGTACGCCTGGTCGAGCTGCTCGACCGGGCCTTCCGGCAACTGCCGGTGCCCGTGGTCCCGCCGCAGCCCTGCTACCAGCGCCTGCTGCGCGGCGGCACCGAGCGGGTGCCGCTGGGGCAGGCTTCCGGCCGGGTGGCGGCGGCCATGGTGACCGTCACCCCGCCGGGCATCCCGGTGCTGATGCCCGGCGAGGCGGTGGGCGATCCCGACGGTCCCCTGCTGCGCTACCTGAGTGCACTGGAGTCCTTCGACCGCCGCTTCCCCGGCTTCCACAGCGAGACCCATGGAGTGGAGCGCGACCCGGACAGCGGCGACTACCGGATCGAGTGCCTGCGCCTTGCCTGACCTATCGAAAAGCGATAGATTCCCATCGTGGTTCGATCGAAGGAGTGGCGATGGGAAAACTGACCGTGCTCGCCCTGCGCGCCGTGCTCGCGGCACTGCTCGCCGGCTCGGTGTTCGTGCAGACGGTGATGGCCGTCCTGCTGGCCGCCGACATCGAGGGCAGTGCCCTCTCCGGCCGGCTCGTCCCGATCCTCGTGGTCGTGGTCCTCGGCGTGGTGGCGGCCCAGGTCGTCCTGGTCTGCGTGTGGCGGTTGGTGACGATGGTGCGACGCGGCACCGTCTTCTCCCTCGCCGCCTTCCGCTACGTGCACTGGGTGATCGGAGCCTTCCTGGCAGCCGCCCTGCTGGTGTTCGCGCTCGGGGTCGTCCTGGCGCCGGGCGAGGCCGTCGCCCCCGGTGTCGTACTCCTGTTGTGCGGAGCGGCGCTGGCCGTCTTCGGCGTCGCGCTCGTCGTCCTGGTGATGCGCATGCTGCTCGCCCAGGCCGTCGCGCGGGACATCGAGGCGTCGCGGATGCGGGCCGAGCTGGCCGAGGTGATCTGATGCCGATCGTCGTGGACATCGACGTCATGCTGGCCAGGCGCAAGATGTCCGTGGGCGAGCTGGCGGACCGGGTCGGCATCACCCCCGCCAACCTGGCCGTGCTCAAGAACGGCCGCGCCAAGGCGGTGCGGTTCACCACGCTCGCGGCCCTGTGCGAGGTGCTGGACTGCCAGCCGGGCGACCTGCTGCGCTGGGAGTCCGCCGCGCCGACCGAGGGCGCCCCGTCGGGGGCGGCGTCCGCCACCGGCCCGGGCTCCTAGCCCCCGCGCCGCCCGACTCGCGCCCCGGCCAGGCCGCCGTTCCCGGATCCGTACCGCCGAGGTCGCTTGACCACATCCGGCCTGGCCCGCCTGCGCGGTGTGACCCACCAGTCGGCCGCCAAGCCGGTCAAGGACCTCGCCGCCGACGGCCCGGTCCACGGCGAGCAGTCCCCGGACGACGGCCGCAAGCTCCTGCCGCACCTCACCGGCTCAGCGAGCGGTCGCCCTCCTGACCCGGCTGACGGCGCGCTGCACCGGACACTGACCGCTTCGACGTCGTCCAAACAGGCGCTCGGTGCATTCGCCCGGCACCCGGAGGCGTCGCCGGGCCTCCTCGCGCTCCCACAAGCCGTTGGGCGGCCTGCGCGCGCGGACATCATCCCCTCAGCACCGCAAAGGAAGGGGCTTGTGATGGCCAGTGAGTTTCAGCGGACCAAGCTGCAGGACATGTTCGACGCCTTCGACGTGAACGGCGACGGCTGCCTGGAGGAGGAGGACTTCGAGGCCCTCGCCGCGCGATGGGGCCGTCTGCCGCGCGTGAGGACGGACACGGAGCTGGCGACGCGGGTGGAGAGCGTGCTCCTGGGGTGGTGGCAGCAGCTCGCGGAGGCCGTCGATTCGGACAACGACGGCAGGATCGACTTGGACGACCTCCTCGCCATGGTCGACCGGCTGCCCTCCATGCGGGGTGCGGTCGCCGCCACCGCCGACACGGTCTTCGACGCGGTGGACGAGAATGGCGACGGCCGCATCTCCCGGAGCGAGCACCAGCAGCTGATCGACCTGTGGCACGGACGGGAGACCACGACGGAGGACGTGTTCGACCGGCTCGACCAGGACGCCGACGGGCATCTCGGCCGGTCCGAATTCGCCGAACTGTGGGTCCAGTTCTGGATCAGCGACGACCCGGCCGAGCCCGGCAACTACATGTGCGGACCCGTGGCGGGCCGCTCTCCCCGCTGAGAGCCGAGGACGCGCAGCCCTCCCCACCCGTCGCGGCGCCGTACCGCATGCCTCTGTTCGGGTGGGATCGACTCGGCACGGCGCGTTGTCGCCTCTCCGGGTGAATCCGTGCCGGAGCATGCCACGCATGCTGTCCGGTCTCCTGGCCAGATTGGTCGACCTCCTGCTCGGACGCCAGGGCAGGTCGCTGCACTTGAAGGCTTCGTGTGCCGCCGCGGCCCTCCTGGTGGTCGTGGTCCTCGTGGGTTCGTACTTCGCCGTCCTCGCCGAGCGCGGCGCACCGGGGGCGCAGCTGACCACCTATCCGCGGGCCCTGTGGTGGTCCGTGGAGACCGCGACGACCGTCGGCTACGGCGACCTCTATCCCGTGACCCTGTGGGGACGCATCGTGGCCGTGGTGGTGATGGTCGCCGGGATCACGTCCTTCGGTCTGGTCACCGCAGCACTGGCCACCTGGTTCGTCGGGAGGGAACAGGAACGCCGGGGTCACTTCGTGCGCCACACCGAGAAGGCGGCCGAAGAGGTGTACACGGAGGCGACCCGAGCGCTGCACGAGCGTTTCGACCGGCTGGAGCGGCGGCTCGACGACCACCGCGGCGGCCCGCCCCGGTGAACGGCGCGCGCGGGAGGAGGGCGGGCACGCGGCCGTGAACACGGGACTGTCCTCATCGGCCGTCACAGGGCGCCGCCGCCTCGGACCGGCGGCCCACTGGAGGGAGTGGGCCGCCGACGGCGGTGACCGCGAGGCGTTCAGACCTGGTAGCGGTCGGCGGCGAAGAGGTCGAGGTGGTCGGCGATCCAGTCGGAGGTGCGCCGCAGTCCCTCGTCGAGGGAGACGTGCGGTTCCCAGCCCGCCCAGTTCCGGGCGCGCGTGCGGTCGGAGACGAGGCGCTGCACCTCACTGCCGGCCGGGCGCAGCCGGCTCCGGTCGACGAGGATCTCCGCCTCGCGGCCGGAGGCGCGGACGAGCGCCTTGGCGAGGTCACCGATGGAGATCTCCTGCCCCGTGCCGAGATTGACGCTCCGGCCGAGCGCGCGGTCACAGGCGGCCAGGGCCAGGAAGCCGCGGGCCGTGTCGGTGACGTAGGTGAAGTCACGGGTGGGGGTGAGCGAACCGAGCTTGATCTGCCGCGCCCCGGAGTGCAGTTGGGCGAGGATGGTGGGGATCACGGCGCGGGCGGACTGCCGGGGGCCGTAGGTGTTGAAGGGGCGCACCACCGTCACCGGCAGCTCGAAGGCGTGCCAGTGGGACAGCGCCATCATGTCCGCACCGATCTTCGACGCCGAGTACGGGGACTGCGGCTGGAGCGGGTGCTCCTCACTGATCGGGGCGGTGCGCGCGGTGCCGTACACCTCGCTGGTCGAGGTGTGCACCAGGCGGCGCACCTGGTGCCGACGGCACGCCTCGGCCACGTTCTCGGTGCCGACGACGTTGGTCTGCACGTAGGCGCCGGGGGAGTCGTAGCTGTAGGGGATGCCGATGAGCGCGGCGAGGTGGAACACGGTGTCGCAGCCGGCGACTGCGTCCATGACCCGTCCCGCGTCCCGTACGTCACCGGTGACCGTCTCGACGGGGCTGTGGGGGTCGGCGAGATGACGGGCGAGGTTGCCCTTGTCGCCGTAGGGCTTGTAGTGGGTGAAGGCACGCACACGGGCACCTCGGGAGACGAGCAGATCGACGAGGGTGGAGCCGATGAAGCCCTCCGCGCCGGTGACCAGCACGGTGCGGCCGGTCCAGTCGAAGGCGGACTCGACGGGGGCGGGGGCCGGGGTGTCGGCGTTCATATGGCGATCTCCGTACGGGTTGCGGGAAGGACGGGGCGGGAGGAAGGACGGCCGGCCAGCCGCAGGACGTGGGCGGCCAGCAGGTCGGCGGCTTGCGCGTGCCGGCCGGAGGGTGCGGCCGCGGACATCGCGGCGAGCCGGGAGGGTTCGGCCAGCAGCGGTTCGGCGAGGGCGGCCAGGCGGTCGGCGTCCGTATCGGCGTCGGCCAGCAGCAGTCCGGCACCCACATCGGTGAGAACCCTCGCGTTGTGGGTCTGGTGGTCGCCCGGCGCGTACGGGTACGGCACCAGGATCGCGGGCGTGCGCGTGCTGGCGAGCTCGGCCACGGTGGCGGACCCGGCGCGGCTGACGGCCAGGTCGGCCGCCGCGTACGCGAGGTCCATCCGGTCCAGGTAGGGCACGGCGGTGGCCACCCGGTCCCCGCCCGACTCGGCCAGTTGACGGCGGGTCTCCTCCAGGGCGGCGGGTCCGGTCTTGACCAGCAAGTGGACGTCGGGCCTGTGCCGCCAGCGCCGGGCCAGACCGGCCGCCGCCGCGGTGAGCCTGGCGGCGCCCAGGCTGCCGCCGTTGACGATCAGCAGCCGCCCTTCGACCGGCACCCCGAGCGCCTGCCGAGCCCGGGCGCGCAGCCCCGCCCGGTCCAGCGCCGCCAGTTCCGCGGCGATGGGCATGCCCACGACGTCGGCGTGCCGACTGCCGGTCAGGTGCCGCCGGCTCTCCTCGAAGGCCAGAGTGACCTGGTCGGTGAGCAGCGCGGCGAAGCGGTTGGCACGCCCGGGGACCGCGTTCGACTCGTGAATGACACTGGGCAGCCCGGCCATCCGCGCCCCGACGATCACCGGTGCGCTCGGGTAACCACCCATGCCCACCGCGACCTGCGCCCCCTGTGCGCGCAGAACCGCCCTGGCCTGGCCGCCGGACTTGATCAGCGCGGCGGGCAGCAGGAAGCGCCGGGCGCCGAGCGACGGATCGAACGGGATCATGTCGACGGTGTGCAGCCGGTACCCCGCTTCGGGGATGAGCCGGGTCTCCAGCCCGCGCTCGGTGCCCACGAACGAGATCACGACGTCCGGTACCGCCCGCCGCAGCGCGTCCGCCAGCGCCAGGCCGGGATAGATGTGCCCACCCGTGCCGCCCGCGCCGATCACCACCGACAGCCGGGCCTGAGATGTTCGAGGTGTCCTCATGGCGATCACCCTGCCGACGCGCCTTAAGAACTTTCTAAGACGGGCTTTTGGCAGGCTGTCCCCATGAGCGGTGCTGACCGGTGCGCGAACGCACGCAAGATCCTGGTGGTGGACGACGAGCCGGAGGTGCGGTTCGCCGTCGAGGACGGACTCGCCGTGGAGGGCTACGAGGTGCGCGGGACGGACGACGGTACGTCGGCGCTCGCCGCCGTCGCCGAGTGGGAGCCCGACGCCGTGGTCCTGGACGTGATGATGCCGGGCCTGGACGGACTCGCCGTCTGCCGGCGCCTGCGCGCCCTCGGCGACCGCACGCCGGTGCTGGTGCTCACCGCGCTCGACTCGGTGAGCGAACGGGTGGACGGCCTGGAGGCCGGCGCCGACGACTACCTGGTGAAACCCTTCGCGCTGGACGAGCTGGTGGCACGCGTGCGCGCACTGCTGCGCCGCACCGCCCCGCTCGCCGAACCCGAGTCGCCGCCCGGCTTCGCCGACCTCGTGGTCGACCCGGCCACCCGCAGCGGACGACGCGGGGGACGCGTCATCGAGTTCAGCCGTACCGAGTTCTCCCTGCTGGACCTGCTGCTGCGCCACCCCGGACAGATCCTGCCCCGGGAGACGATCCTGGAACGGGTCTGGGGCCACGACTTCGGCCCCGCCTCCAACTCCCTCGCCGTCTACGTCGGCTACCTGCGCCGCAAACTGGAGGCCGGTGGGGAGCCCCGGCTCGTCCACACGGTGCACGGGGTCGGCTACCGGCTGGACCTGCCGTGAACACGCGACGACGACCTCGCCCGAGGCCGAAACCGAGGCCGAGGCGGACGGGCGGACGCCGGCACGCCCGGTGGCTGCGTCGCCGCCCCCTGCGCACCCGGCTGACCCTCGCCGCCTCGCTGGCCGTGGCCGCCGTCGCCGTCGGACTCTGCGCCGGCAGCTTCCTGGTGATCCGCCACCAGCTCCTCGACCAGCTGGACCTGCACCTGACCCAGTCCGCCAGGCTGGCCACCCAGCAATCACGCCACGAACCGCCCGGCGTGCTGCAAGGAGAGTGCCGCTACCTCGCCGCCCCGGCCTGCGCCCAGACGGTCCCCGCCCGGCCCGCCGACGACCCCGCGAAGCCGTACCTGCTGCCGGTCACCGCCACCACGCGTGACGTCGCCGCCGGCGATCACGGCCCGTACTACAGCGAGTTGCAGCTCGCGGGCCACCGGAGCCGGATGCTGACGACACCACTGGGCGAAGACCGCGCCCTCCAGGTGGCGGTGCGCGCCGACACCGTCGATCGGGGAGTGCGGCAGGCCGCCGTCCTTCTCGGCGGCCTGGGAGCGGCCGGCGTGGCCCTGGCCGGAATCCTCGGTGCCTGGGTCTCCCGCACGGGGCTCGCCCCCGTCAGCCGGCTCACCGCCACGGCCGAGCGCATCGCCACCACCCGCGACGCACGGCACCGCATCGAGCTGCCGCCGGAACGCGCCGGCCGGGACGACGAGATCACCCGTCTCGCGGCATCCTTCAACACCATGCTCGACGCACTGGAGAAGTCCGTCACGGCACAGCGCCGCCTGGTCGCCGACGCCTCGCACGAACTGCGCACCCCGCTGACCGCGCTGCGCACCAACGCCGAGCTGCTCAGTCGCGCCTCCCGGCTCACCGACGCCCAGCGCGAGCGCGCGGCCACCGCACTCGGCCGCCAGATGCGCGAGGTCACCCTCCTGGTCAACGACCTGATCGAGCTGGCCAGGGACGAGGAACCGGACCCGCTGATCGAGGACGTACGGCTCGCGGACATCGTCGCGCACACCGTCGACGCCGCACGCGGCCACTGGCCGGACGTCCCCCTGGTGCTCTCGGTCGACCCCGGGGCGCGCACCGCCGGGGTGCTCGGCGTCCCGGCCCGTCTCTCCCGCCTGCTGTCGAGCCTGCTGGACAACGCCGCCAAGTTCAGCCCACCGGGCCGCCCCGTCGAGGTCACCCTCGTCTCGGGCGCGGCGGAACTGGAGCTGACCGTCCGCGACCACGGCCCGGGCATCTCGGACGAGGACCTCCCCTACGTCTTCGACCGCTTCTACCGCGCCCGCGCCGCCCGGGCCCTGCCCGGATCCGGCCTGGGCCTCGCCATGGCCCGCCAGATCGCCCGCGCCCACGACGCCGACCTCACCGCCGGGCACGCCCCCGGCCCGGGCGCCGTCTTCCGCCTGAGGATCCCGTCCCGCACCACCCCCTCGTGACGCCCGTCCCGTCGAGGGCGAGTTGACCCTCCCCTTACGTCAGGCTTGAGACTCGTGCCGACGAAAGGGCAGGTGGATGAGCTACTCCGTGGGGCAGGTCGCGGCCTTCGCCGGGGTGACCGTGCGGACACTGCATCACTACGACAAGGCGGGACTGCTGTCGCCCGGCGACCGCAGCCGAGCCGGATACCGGCTCTACAGCGAGGCCGACCTGGTCCGTCTCCAGCAGATCCTCTTCTACCGTGAGCTCGGCTTCCCCCTCGACGAGATCGCCGCGATCTTCAAGGATCCACAGGCGGACCACCTGGAGCGGCTCCGGGCCCGGCAGCGGCAGCTGCATGAGGAGATCGCCAGACTCCAGCGGCTGGCCGAAGTCGCGGAACGGGCGATCGAGGTCCAGCGGACCGGGGTGTCCCTGACCCCGCAGGAACGCTTCGAGGTCTTCGGCGAGGTCACCTTCGACCTGAGCTACGCCACCGAGGCGGAGCTGAAGTGGGCGCGATCGGAGGGGCAGCGCGCGTCCATGGCACGCGCGGCCGCGCACACCAAGGAGGACTGGCGCCGGCTCATGGGTGAAGCCGGCGCCTGGCGCGCGGAACTGCTGGAGGCCTTCGACGCGGGGGAGCCGAGCGACGGCGAACGGGCCATGGACCTCGCCGAGGAACACCGCCTGCACGTCGCGCGCTGGTTCACCGCCTGCCCGCCCGACATGCATCGGCGGATCGCCGACGACTTCGTCACCGACCCACGCGCATTCGCACTGGTCGTACCGCCGTCGCAGCAGCGTCCGGGCCTGGCCGCGTACACGCGCGAGGCGGTCCACGCCAACGCGGCCCGCCACCCGGGCAGCACCCCCGTCTTCGAGGAGGACCGATGAGGATCATGATCGCCGCGGCCGGTTCGCGCGGTGACGTCGCCCCCTACACGGGCCTGGGCGCCGAACTGAGCAGAGCCGGACACGACGTCGTCCTCGCCGCCACCGACACCTTCGCCCCGCTCGTTCGCGACGCGGGACTGGAGTTCCGCAGCCTGCCCGCCGACACGGGGACCCGGGGCGGCGGCGCGGGCAGACGCGAACTGATGCGGACGGCCGCCGCGTTCGTCACCGAGCTGGGCCGGGGCTTCGCCGACGCGGTGGACAAGGGCACGGACCTGCTCCTGCTGTCGGCCACCACGGCGCCGCTCGGCTGGCACCTCACCGAGGCCACGGGCACACCGAGCATCGGCGTCTACCTCCAGCCCACCGCGCCGACCGGAGACTTCCCACCCGTCGTCACGGGTTCCCGCTCGCTGGGCCGCCTCGCCAACCGGGCGACGGGACACTTCGCCCTGCGCATGGCCGACCGCGTCTACGAACCGGCGGTCGCACAACTGCGCCGGCACCTGTCGCTTCCCCCGGTCTCCGCTTCCGAGATGCGGCGACGGCAGGAGCGGGCGAACTGGCCCGTCCTGCACGGCTTCAGCACGGCCCTGGTGCCGCGCCCCTCCGACTGGCGCCCAGGACTGCGGGTCACCGGCAACTGGTGGCCCCGTCACGCCGCGACCGAACGACTTCCCACCGAGATCGAGGACTTCCTGAGCGCAGGCCCGAGGCCCGTCCTCGTCGGCTTCGGGAGCATGGCGTCCGGCGACGGTGCACGGCTGAGCGAGATCGCCGTGCGCGCCCTGCGCCGCGCCGGGCTGCGGGGCATCCTCCAGGCCGGCAGCGCCGGGCTCGCCGCCGACGGGGACGACGTACTCACCGTCGGGGACGTGCCGCACGCACTGCTCTTTCCCCGGCTGGCCGCGGTGGTCCACCACGGCGGGGCCGGCACCTCGGCCGCCGCGCTGCGCGCCGCGGTACCCGCGGTCACCGTGCCGGTGACCGCGGACCAGCCGTTCTGGGCGGCGCGACTCGCCGCCGTCGGCGCCGCCACCGACCCCATCCCCTTCCGGTCACTCACCGCGGAACGGCTCGCCGACTCACTCGGCCGGGCCGTGAAGCAGCAGGCGTACAGCCGGGCCGCAGCGCGGGCGGCGCAGCACATGGCGGCCGAGGACGGAGCAGGCCGGGCACTCGGGACGATCCGGCAACTGACCGACGGATGACGCCGATTCCGCACGGTGTCCGCGACCGGGTCCGCCGTGCGGGCCGGTGCGAGGGCGGCCCGTCCCGGACTCAGCTGTAGGGCCCCCACCGGCGTGCCAGGGTGTCGTACACGTACCTGGGCAGGCCCGTGATGGCGCTGGTGCGGAACGGGCGGCCGCCGTCGTCGATGCGCACGGTGCCGGTGCGGCCCTGGGAGGACCAGTCCAGCTCCAGGTACCAACGGCAGTCGCACGCGCTGGTCCCGGCCGTGACCAGGAGCACCTCGGGGTCCTTCGCCGAGACGCGGTAGGGCATGCGCACGGCCGGGATCGGAGTGCCGGCGTCGTTCCCGGCGACCGCGCGGGCGATGGGGCGGTCCCTGTCCAGGTCCACGGCGAAGGACCGGGGAGTGATCGAGCCGCCGCAGCCCTGGTCCATGGCGTAGGCATTGCCCTCGGCGGGCGCCGTACGGCCGACCACGCGCACCCGCAGCGCCTCCAGCACGACGGCCGTGTCGCTGCGCCCCTGCACCGACAGCTGCACCAGGGTCTCGCCGCCGTGCACCGCGCTCTGCGTCGCCGCCCACGGCGCCGCGTCCTGCGGGGCGGGGGGAGGGGGAACCTGGCCGGGCGGCTTGGCGATGACGTAGTCGTGCCCGCAACCGAGCTTCCAGGCGTGGGAACTGACGGACCAGGCGAGCGGAAGTCCGGCGGGCTGTTCGCCGTGGGGCGGGGCGGATGTCGCGCCGGGGGAGGAGGAGGGGGAGGGGTCCGGCTTCGTCCCCGGGGCGGTGGCGGACCCCGAAGGCCGCTCGGAGCTGCCGGGGGCGGGGGTGCCGCTCGGGCTGGGCGAGGCGCTCCGCCGCTCGGCTGCTCCGGACCCCGTGGCACGGGACGCCGTGGGGCGGACGAGCCGCGCGGGGCCGTCGGCGGACGCCGGCCCCTCGTCCGGCAGCACGGACAGGGCCACGAGCGTGGCGAGCGCCGCGCCGACGGAGGCCAGGGCGACCACGAGTCGTCCCCGGCCGCGCCGCAGGCGGCTCGATGGCCCGGGAGCGGGCGCCGGGGACGGTCCGGGCGCCGGGGCCGCTCCGGGCTCCCGTTCCGCATCGTCCCCCGTGCTGCCGGTGACCTTCGGCGCGGTGCCAGGGGCGGCGCCCGGGCCGCCGTCGGCCGCTCGCGCCGTGCCCGGTCCGGGGACCTCCGCCACCGCAGTGCCCGGCTCGTCCGCCGCACCGTCCACGTCGTGCGCGGCTGCGGTGCCGGACGCCCCCGCCCCCGCGGTACGAGGCCGGTGACGGGCCGCCACCGCCCGGAGCCAACGGTGGTGGAGTTCCAGGCGCTGGTCCGGCGTCGCCCCGCACAGGGCCGCGAAGCGTTCCGCGGGCGCGAAGTCGAGCGGCACCGCGTCGCCCGCGCAGTAGCGGTGCAGCGTCGAGGTGTTCATGCCCAGACGGCGGGCCAACGAGCCGTAACTGCGGTCCGTGCGCTCCTTCAGCGCCCGCAGCAGCGCCGCGAACTCGGCCACGTCGTCGATGCCGTCGCCGTCCTCCTGTGCCGACACAGGTCCCACCCGTCCTCGTACGACCTCGTCCGGCCCGGGACGGTATCCCAGGCACCCCATGTACCTGCACGTCAGACGGGCTGGGATGGTTCCATGGCGGCCGACCGGCCGTCCGCTGTTGCGTCGGGCCGCCGTGACCACTGATGCTTTCGGTGCCGCACCGGCCAGGACCGGGCCGACCGGCCGGCCTGCCACGGCCTCCACGTCCACGCGTCATCCACGGGGGAACATCCATGTCCATGCGCATTCCGGTGAGCGCGCTCACCGCGCTCACCGCCGCCGCTCTCGCGGCCGGTACCGTCCTCACGGCTCCGGCCGCCGGCGCCGCACCGAAGGCCGCCGCGCCCAGGTTCCTGTCCGCGTCCCAACTGCCGCCGCACCCGACGTCCTCCTGGACCGCCGGGCCGGTCACCGACGGGTTCCCGGAGGAACTCGGCCTCTGCGTGAGCACGGAGGGCGTGCCCTCCTACGACTACCGCTACCGGCAGTTCCGCACCGACCTGGACACCGGCGCCGTGCAGCTGACCGTCGTGGCGGGTACGGCCGCCCAGGCGAAGGCCCTGGCGAAGCACTACGACGACCTGGTCCGCACCTGCGCCGACCGCATCGAGGAGTCCACGCCCGACGTCGAGGCCGAGGGCCGCGACTACGGCACGCTCGCGGTCGAGGAGGGGGCCCGGGTCCGGGGCCTGCACACCGAGACGTCCTGGGGCGCCACCGACATCTCCCTGTTCTCGGTCGGGAGGGACGGCAGGACCGTCACCGTCGTCGAGTGGGGGCAGATGGGCGACTTCACCGACGCGCCCGTGGCCGCCTTCAAGAAGACCACCACCACAGCCGTCAACAAGCTCTACTGACCGGTCGGCCACCTCGAAGACCGGGGCCGTCCTCCCCCCACGGGGGTGGGGAGGACGGCCCCTCTCGGTCGTCCGCCGTACACGAGGTGCGAACGGAGTGCGCGGACCGGCTTCCGGCCAGGACTACTTCCCGTCGCGCGGCTCCGAGCGGTAGTCGAAGTACGCCCACGCGAAGATGCCGAGCAGTGCCACGACGCCCACGGTCGGGATCAGCACCGCCGGGTGGGCGTGCCGGGTGAGGAACCCGGCCAGTCCCGTTGCGAGTCCGCCGCACAGCATCACCATGCGGCTGGCGAAACGTTGCCCCGGGTCGACGCCGTCACGTTCGCTGAACAGCCCTTCTGCCGCCGCTTTCGCCGGGCGCGTGGCGCCCCTGCGCCTCTTGGACCGGTACTCCAGCCCGTAGCCGATCAGCAGGTAGAGCGCGAAGATCGCGGCGCCCCACGCCCAGCCCGACGGATCGTCCGTCCCGCCCCGCGCCAGGGAGACCTCCAGCCCTGCGTTCATCCCACGACCCCCTCCTGTCGTTCAGGGGCCGCATGCCCTGAGCGCGGGATCTTATGGGTGGTGACTGCGCGCGCGCCGACTTCCGCGGTGCGGGGCAGGCCGGTGCGCGTTTCGCGTGTCGCGGCCCGTGCCGCCGCCCCGGTCGGCGAGGATTCCGTCCGGGTCCGGTCGAGGCGAGGAGAGGACCACGGAGGGTATGCGGCGCAGGAGTCTCCCGCCGGGGTCGCGGCAGTACGCGCAGACCTGGGCGGCGCGGTTGCTGACCTTCTCCGCCGGAGCCGTCAACGCCTGGGGCTTCCTCTCCCTGGGCGGGGTCTTCACCAGTGTGGTCACCGCCAACTCGGCGCTGATCGGGGTCGGTCTGGTCGGCGGGGACCGGGCACTCGGCGGCCTGGCCGCAGTCGCGGTGGTCTGCTACGTGCTCGGCGCGGCGGGAGCCGCCTGGACGGCAGGCCGCGCCCGACCCGGCGGACGCTCGCGGCCGGCCGACTTCATGCTTCTCGAACTCCTCCTGCTGTGGGCGGCCGTGGGGTGGTGGCTCGCCGTGGACGGCGACCCCCCGGGCGGCGGGCGCACGGTGATGCTGGGAACGGTGGCGGCCGCGATGGGCTGCCAGAACGCCGGCGTGCGTGTGTCGATGGGCGCGCACGCGCCGACCGCGTACCTGACGGGGCTGTTGACCGGGGCCGTGAGCGACGCGGTGACGGCCCGGCGCATCCGGTGGAGCGTCCTCGTCACGATGGGGCTCCTGATCCTCGGCGCGGCCGCCGCCACCCTGGTCGAGCGCCTGCTGCCCGCCGCCGCTCCGCTGCTCCCCGCGCTGCTGGTGACGGCGGCATGGCTGGTCGTGCCCGCCCGTACGAGGGCCCGGCAGGAGGCCTGACGCGCCGCGTCTCGCCTGCGTCCCGGTGCGGAGCGGGGAGCCCGGTCGTCAGTCCGGGCGGTCACCCGGAACGCCGTCGGGTACCGGGGCGTCGTGTGCGGCAGCTCCTGACACGCGGGGCGTACCGGCCCGACGCGGAGCGCGGCACCGGACGGCCCGGGCGTGCACGGGCGTCACGCGCGCGCCGCCCACACGAGCCCGCGGCGGACGATCGCCGCCGTCTGCGGTACCCGGAGGTCCGCGACGCGGTGGCCGAGGGTGCAGACGAAAACCCGCCCCGCTCCCCAGCGGCGCGTCCACAGCACGGGGAACTCGACGGGGCCGTCCCACGGGTCCGTGGCCTCCGGGGTCAGCACGGACGTGGCGAGGACCGTGTTGAGGGAGTCCGTCAGCACCCAGTAGTGCTCGGTCTCCACGTCGTAGTCCGCGATACCCTCCGTGATCGCCGCGTCCCGGCCCGGCGCGGCGGCGATCCGTACGGTGAACTCCTGGAAGCCCTCCGGGTGCCACAGGAAGCGGCCCCCGACCATCCGGAGGTAGCGGGGGCTGGCGAGGTTCGTGGCGACCACGCCGCCGTGCCAGCCGGCGAAACCGGTGCCCGCCTCGACGGCGTCGACCAGGTTCGCTTCCTGTTCCGCCGTCAGCCCGCCCTCCGACCAGGAGTGCACGACGAGGTCCGTGGCGGCGAGCACATCCGCGTCCTCGTACACCGCCAGGTCCTCGGCGACCTCGATCTCGAACCCCGCGTGTTCCAGCGCGGGCATCACCTCCTCGGTGCAGCCGACCGGGTCGTGGCCCTCCCATCCGCCGCGGACCACCAGGGCCTTGCGGGTCCTCATGTCCTGCTCCCTCCTCGAAGCATCCTCGACGTGCCCCGCGCGCGCCGCCGTTACGCCCGACACGTTCTCGTCGAGTGACGATCGCCGCGGGGGCGGCGTCGTGCACGGTGCTAGGGAAGGGCGGCAGCCGCCCTGGGAGTGGTGGCCAGCCGCAGGCCGACGCCCACGAGGGCCCAGCCGAGCCGGGTACGGAGGTGCGGGGAGTGCCGGGCCGCCGCGAGGAGACCGTACGTGTCGGCTTCGGCACGCAGTTCGGCGGCGCGGGCGTGGTGCAGGGCGAGGTGGGTCTCGGGGTGCATCGGGCTGTCCCTTTCATTCCGTGGTGAGGGGGAAGGCATGGGTGTGGATGCGTACCTGAGCGGTGTCGGTGTCGTCCTCGTCGGCGGCCCGGTCGCGGTAGGCGTCGACGAGCGCATGCATCTTCTCGACGAGTTCCTGGGTCAGTTCGGGCGTCAGCCGCAGCGTCGCGCTGCTCATGTCCCAGGCACGGTTCCATTCCGCCGGCCACGCCGGGCGGTTGCCGAGCCAGGTCGACAGGTCCCGGGCCTGGGTGGTGGCGACCTCGTGGACGTACAGGTCGGCAGCACCACGCACGTCCGGGCTGGCGTCCGTGAGCAGGGCGTCGTCGAAGCGCAGGCCCGTGTGGACCGCCTTCCACCACCGCTCCCGGCCCTTGCCGCGCTCGGGGGCGTCCTCGATGAAACCGTGGAGGGCGAGCTGCCGCAGGTGGTAACTGGTCGCGCCGCTCGACTCGCTTAGTTTTGCAGCGAGTTGGGACGCGGTGGCGGGGCCGCCGAAGCGCAGGGCGTCCAGCAGCCGCATGCGCAGGGGGTGTGCGAGCCCACGCAGGGACCGGGCATCGAGATTGCGGACGGGTGAGTCCTGGGGCTCGTTCATACCTACAAAGATAGCGTTGCAAAGAAGTCCTTGCAACGGAGTCTTTGCATCAAGTTTTCCGGAGGGGCCGGCGATCCCGGCGAGTGCGCCCTGCGGCCCTCACCGGACGGGGCGGCCGCGCAGGTCGTTGACGGGGTACCGCGCGGGTTCTCCCGTCAGGACCCGTACGGCCTCTTCGGCCACGATGGTGCGAACCGTCCGGATGGCTTCCTCGGAGTAGTAGGCGGCGTGCGGGGTGACGACGACGTCGGGAAGGCCGAAGAGGGGATTGTCCGGCTGCCAGTCGCGTTGCTTGGCCGGTTCCTCCTCGATGTCGTCGAGTGCCGCGCCGGCGATCCATCCCTCGGTCAGTGCCTGGTACAGCGCCGCGTCCTCCACGATGGGCCCGCGCGCGGTGTTCACGAGGACGGCGTTCGGCTTCATCCGGCGGAGTGTCGCGCGGTCGAAGGTGTGGTGGGTCTCCGGGGTGAGCGGCGCCTGCACCACGAGGTGGTCGGCGCCCTCCAGCAGTTCGTCGAAGGAGACCGGCCGGACCCGGCAGGCGCGGATCTCGGAGTCGTCGACGAACGGGTCGTGGGCCCACACGTCGACGCCGAAGGCGTGCGCCCGCTCGGCGACGAGCCGTGCGATGGCACCGAAGGAGAGCAGGCCCAGCACCTGTCCCCGCAGCCTCCGCACGGGCCTGCCCGTCTTCCAGTGCCACTCGCCCTCTCGCGTCGCCCGGTCGTACCGGCAGATCTTGCGGGCCGCCGCGAGCCAGAGAGCCACGGCGTGGTCGGCGACCTCCTCGGCGCACCACTCGTTGGGGGCGTTCGTGACCTGGACGCCGTGCCGGGTCGCGGCCTCGACGTCGACGATGTCCACGCCGGTGCCGTAACGGGCGATCACCCGGCAGTGCGTCAACGCCTCGACGGCGCGGCTGCCGACGCGCGCGTACTGGGTCAGCACGCCACCGGCCTCCCTGCCCGCCTCGATCACCTCGTCCTCGCTCTTGCACTGCGCGGCGACCAGCCGGAGTCCGGCGCCTTCGACGACGGCCCGTTCGATGTCCACGTCGCCGAAGTCGGAGTCGGCGATCAGAATCGTCCGGCCCGGGTCAGTGCGAGTCACGCGGAATCCCCTTGCTGTGGACGAGATCCTGGTAGGCCACGGCCAGTTCGAGGCAGCCGCCGCTGTCCAGCTGCCCGACCGTGGCCCGGTAGATCTCCTGCCACGGTGTCTGGTGCTCCAGTGCCGGAGGCTCGTGCCGGGCCAGCCGCTCGGCGATCTCCTCGTCCGGCAGGAGGACGTCGACGCGTGCCCGGTCCAGGTCGACGCGGATCCGGTCGCCGGTGCGCAGGACGGCGAGGGTGCCGCCGACCGCCGCCTCGGGACTGGCGTTCAGGATGGACGGTGCGTCCGACGTACCGCTCTGGCGGCCGTCACCGAGCGCGGGCAGCGAGGTGAGGCCCCGCCGGCTCAGCGAGGCCGGGAGCTCCATGTTCACGACCTCGGCCGAGCCCGGATACCCGACCGGCCCGGTGTAGCGGACGACGAGGATGCAGTCCTGGTCGATGTCCAGCGCCGGGTCCTCGATGCGGGCGTGGTAGTCCTCGGGACCGTCGAAGACGATCGCGCGGAACTCGAACACCGACGACCCGTCGGGGCCCGGCAGGCGACGGGCCCGGAAGCTGTCGGTGACGACAGACGTCTTCATGATCGCGGAGTCGAAGAGGTTACCGCTCATCACGAGCAGTCCGCCCTGGGCGGTCACGGGATCGGCGAGGGGACGGATGACCGCGGGGTCCGCGGACGGGACCGACTCCAGATTCCCGGCCACGGTGCGGCCCGAGACCGTCATCGCGTCACCGTGCAGGTGTCCCGCCTCCAGCAACGACCGCATGACCGCCGGGACCCCGCCGGCCCGGTGGAAGTCCTCCCCGAGGTACTCGCCCGCGGGGGCGAGGTTCACCAGCACCGGGATGTCGCGTCCCACGCGCTGCCAGTCCTCGTTGGACAGATCCACCCCCGTGTGGCGCGCGATGGCGTTGATGTGGATGGGCGCGTTGGTCGACGCGGCGACGGCCGACGCGACGACGATCGCGTTCTCGAACGCCTGCCGGGTCATGACCTTGCGCGGGGTCAGGTCCTCACGCACCACGTCCACCGCCCGGCGGCCGGTGTCGTAGGCCATCTGGGCCCGCTCCGCCATGGGGGCCGGGATGGCCGCGCAGCCGGGCAGGGACATGCCCAGGGCCTCGGCCAGGCTGTTCATCGACAGCGCCGTGCCCATCGTGTTGCAGTGCCCGATACTGGGCGCCGACGCCGCCACGCGCGTCATGTACTCGTCGTAGTCGATCTCCCCGGCGGCGAGCAGCCGCTTGGACTGCCAGATCACCAGGCCCGAGCCCGTCCGCATCCCGTTGTGGTAGCCGTTGAGCATCGGGCCGCCGGACAGGACGATCGCCGGGAGGTTCACCGTGGCCGCCGCCATCAGGCACGCGGGCGTGGTCTTGTCGCAGCCCGTGGTGAGCACCACGCCGTCCAGCGGATAGCCGTAGAGGACCTCGACCAGTCCGAGGTAGGCGAGGTTGCGGTCCAGCGCGGCGGTGGGGCGTTTGCCCGTCTCCTGCAACGGATGGACCGGGAACTCGAACGGGATCCCGCCACCGTCCCGCACCCCGTCCCTGATCCGGTCGGCCAGCGCGAGGTGGTGCCGGTTGCAGGGGACCAGGTCGTTGCCCGTCTGGGCGATGCCGATGATCGGGCGCTCCGACTGGAGCTCCGCCGCGGTCAAACCGTAGTTCAGGAACCGCTCGAGATACAGCGCCGTCATCTCCGGGTTGTCCGCGTTGTCCCACCAGGCCCGGCTGCGCAGCCGGGCCGGCGGTCCGGCCGTCTGTGACATGCGGGCTCCTCAGCCGTCCTCGCCGCGCACCACGAGGACCGGGCACGGTGCGTGCTGAACGCAGTGCTGCGCCACCGACCCCAGCAGCAGTCCGGCGAAGCCCCCGCGCCCCCGGCTCCCGACCACGAGCAGGGAGGCACCCTGGGCCGCCTTCAGCAGCACCCCGGCCGGCGTGCCGTAACGGGCCTCGGCTCGCACCTCCACCGGGGGCTGCGGTCCCACCGCTTCCTCGACGGTGCGGATCAGTTCCTGCCGGGCCCGGGCCTCCAGAGCGGCCTCGTCGCCGCTCGACGGGGGCAGCCAGCCGAGCGCGCCGTGGAACTGCGGGACCTCCCACGCGGTCACGGCCTCCACCGCGCCCCCCGTGGCCTCCGCCTGACGCACGGCCCAGCGGACGGCCCGTTTCGACGAGTCCGATCCGTCCACTCCGACCACGACGGTGCCGGTTCCCTCACGCTGGTCAACCATGGACGCCTCTCCGCTCGACGGTGGCGTACGGCCTGCGGGCACCGGTGGTCCCGCGGCCGGAGGATCACCCCCAGTAAAACCCGGCCGCGCCGCAGGCGCAGTTCGGCGACGGGCCGGCCGCCGACGCGGGCCCGACGCCGACCGGGCTACCTGGTTTGCGGGGCGCGCGGGCTTGGCCGACGCTGGGTCACAGCACCAGCGCAGGCGGGCTTCCGAGGAGCGAACGGTATGTACGATCCCGACCCGCCGTTCCGGCCGGTTCGCCGCCCGGACGGCTACCTGCCCCTGGAGGACCTCGGCCTGATCGGGGACGGCACCACCGCGGCGCTCGTCGGCCTCGACGGCACCATCCCGTGGATGTGCCTGCCCCGGTTCGACTCCGACCCCGTGTTCTGCGCGCTGCTGGACCACTCCCGGGGCGGCCGTTTCACCGTGGCGCCCGAGAACCTGCGCGAAGCCCGGCAACGCTACGAACCCGACACCGGCGTGCTGCACACGGAACTGCGCAGCGACACGGGCCTGGTACGCGTCACGGACGCGCTCGCCTTGCGCTCCGGAGCCGACCTGAGCGACGACGCGCCGTCCGGCCGCGGGGAACTCGTCCGCTCCGTGCTGGTCCTGGAGGGACGCGTACGCCTCGGGGTGGAGATGGAACCGCGCGGCGGGGCGCAGGCCCACCACCTGTACAGCGGCCTCGAAGTCCGTCCCGCCCGCAACGAGGGCCTGCGCCTCCACCTGCGCTCCAACCGCCCCCTGAGCGGCCTGCGCACCGTGCACGACCTGGAGCGGGGTGACCGGCTCGACCTGGTGCTGTCCTGGGGGCGCTTCCACCGCCACCACCGCTTCGACCCCGACGCCATGCTGCGGCAGACCGCCGAAGCCTGGCGGCGCTGGATGCGCTCCTGCGAGTACGCCGGGCCGCAGGAAGCACTCGTCAGGCGCGCCGCGATCACCCTGAAGCTGTGCGACGACTGGGCCAACGGGTCGCTCGTCGCCGCCCCCACCTCCTCCCTGCCCGCGCCCATCGGAGGCGTCCGCAACTGGGACTACCGCTACGCCTGGATCCGGGACGCCGCCTTCGCGGTCTTCGCGCTACGGCGCATCGGCTTCGGCGGCGAGGCCGACGCCTTCCTCGGCTGGGTCCTCGACGCGTTCGAGCGCAGCCGCCGACCGCTCATCATGTACACCCTGGACGGCGGGCAGGTACCCGAAGAGTTCGAGGACGCCGGGCTGGAGGGTTACCGCGGCTCCGCACCCGTCCGCTGGGGCAACGGCGCCGCCGACCAGCGCCAGCACGACGTGTACGGCGAGATTCTCGACTGCGCCGACCAGTGGCTGCGCCGGGGCGGCGAGATACAGCCCGCGATGTGGGGCAGTCTGGCCGGACTCGCCGACACGGCCGCCCACGCCTGGCGCCGGCCGGACCAGGGCCTGTGGGAGATCCGCAGCGAGGGCCGCCCGTTCACCTACTCCGTCGGCCTGTGCCAGGTGGCCCTGGACCGGGCGGCCCGGATCGCCGAACGCTACGGCCTGCCCGGCAACGTCGGCCAGTGGCACCGGGAGGCCGGCCGGCTGCGCGAACTCATCCTGGAACAGTCCTGGGACGAGGACGCACAGACACTCAGCGTGTACATGGACGGGGGAGGCGTCCTCGACGCCAGCCTGCTGAACCTGCCGCTGCGCCAGGTCGTGCCGGTCGACCACCCGCGGATGGTGGCGACCGCCCGCGCCGTCGCCGAACGCCTCTCGGCCGGTAACGGACTGCTCTACCGGTACCTGCACGACGAACACCCCGACGGTCTCCCCGGCGAGGAGGGTGCCTTCGTCCTGTGCAGCTTCTGGCTGGTGGACAACCTGACCGGCCAGGGCCGTCTCGACGAGGCCGAGGAACTGTACGCGTCGCTGTGCTCGCGGGCGAGCCCCCTGGGGCTGCTGTCGGAGCAGATCGACCCCACCACGGGAGCCTTCATGGGCAACGCGCCCCAGGCCTTCAGCCACATCGGGACCATCGCCAGCGGAGTCAATCTCGCCCGGGCGAGGGGTGCGTCCCGATGACCGTCCGACGACTCGTCGTCTTCGGGGGGACGGGCGACCTCACGGGCCGCTACCTCCTGCCGGCACTGGCCGCCCTGTACGCGGCGGGGCACCTCGACGACCGGTTCGGCCTGCGGGCCGCCAGCCGGGAGGACTGGGACGACGCACGCTACCGCGAGTGGGCCGAGGAGCAACTCGTCCGTCACGGCTCCGAGTTCCCCGACGAGGCGCGGCGTGCCGTCACCGCGTCGGCGGACTACCGAAGGGCCGACGTCACCGATCCGGCGGACGTGGCCGCAGCCGTCGCCGGTGACGACCCGGTGGCCGTCTACCTCGCCCTCCCGCCGGCCCTCTTCCCGGCGACGGTGACCGCGCTGCACCGCGCGGGACTGCCCCCGGGCAGCCGCATCGTCCTGGAGAAGCCCTTCGGCGAGAACCTCGCCGGCGCCGAGGAACTGAACCGGCTGCTCGCCGAACTCGTGCCCGAGAGCGCCGTCTTCCGGGTCGACCACTTCCTGGCCATGACGACCGTCCAGAACGTCCTCGGCAGCCGGCTCGCCAACAGGATGCTCGAACCGATCTGGAACAGCACCCACATCGCCGAGATCGAGATCGTCTGGGACGAGACCCTCGCCCTTGAGGGAAGGGCCGGCTACTACGACCACGTGGGCGCACTCAAGGACATGGTGCAGAACCACCTGCTGCAACTGCTGTGCCTGGTCGCCATGGAACCCCCGCTCACCCTGGGCGAGCGGGACCTGCGCGACCGCAAGGTCGACGTGCTGCGATCGGTGCGGCCGCTGACCGACTACGACGTCGTACAGCGCACCCGCCGGGCCCGCTACGCGGGCGGCCGGCATGCTGACCACGACGTGCCCGCCTACGTCGACGAGGCCGGTGTCGACGCCGGGCGCCGCACCGAGACCTTCGCCGAGATCGTGCTGGAGCTCGACAGCTGGCGCTGGGCGGGCACCCGGTTCCGGTTGCGCAGCGGCAAGGCCCTCGGCCGGGACCGCAAGGAGGTCGCGGTCCGCTTCCGCTCGGTGCCCCACCTGCCCTTCGGCCAGGACCAGGACGTCCGTCCCAACGTGCTGCGCTTCGGACTGGAGCCGGAGAGCCTGAGCATGGACCTGACCGCGACCGGCTCACGTCCCGAAACCCTCACACAGCTCTCGTTGACCGCCCGCATGGACGCCCCCGACCTGCCCGCCTACGGCCGCCTGCTCCTGGACGTCCTCCGGGGTGACCCGGCCCTGTCCCTCCGCGGTGACGAGGCCGAGGAGGCGTGGCGCGTCGTCGAACCGGTCCTGTCCGCCTGGGAGCGGGGCCTGGTGCCGCTGGAGGAGTACCCGGCGGGCTCGGACGGGCCGCCACCCCGCCACGCCACCCCCGAGCGACGGGACGACCTGCTGCACGAGGAGTCCATCCCGCCGGCCGGCTGAGGCGGCGAAGCGGGGACCTACACGTCGACGTCGGCGCGTGCGCTGAAGCTGCGGCGGTAGTGGGCGGGTGAGACGCCGAAGGTGGATCTCATGTGCGCCCGCAGGGAGTTGGCCGAGCCGAAACCGGACCGGTGGGCGACCAGGTCGACGGACAGATCGGTCGTCTCCAGCAGTTGCCTCGCCAGCTCCAGGCGCTGGGCGGTGAGCCACTGCACCGGCGTCATGCCGACCTCGTCGCGGAACCGGCGGCTGAAGGAACGCAGGCTCATCTTGGCGTGCCCGGCGAGCCGCGCCACGGACAACGGTTCCCCGAGGTGTTCCAGAGCCCAGGCGCGCGTGTCGGTGGTGCCGGCCACGGTGGGGTCCGGAATGGGACGGTCGATGTACTGCGCCTGCCCCCCGTCCCGCCAGGGCGGCACGACGCACATCCGGGCGGCCCGGTTCGCGGCGGCGGCTCCGTGGTCCTTGCGGATCATGTGCAGACACAGGTCGACCCCGGCGGCCACACCCGCGGAGGTCAGCACGTCACCGTCGTCGACGAACAGGACCTCCTCGTCGACCTTCACCCGGGGATAGGCGCGACGGAACTCGGGCGTCAGGTTCCAGTGCGTGGTGGCGGGCCGCCCGTCGAGCAGTCCGGCCGCCGCGAGCACGTACGAGCCGGAACAGATGGACACCAGCCGCGCGCCGGGCCGGATGCCCGCGATCGCGGCCGTCACCTCGGGCGGCAGCGGGCCCCCGCGGCCCAGCTCGGGCATGGCGTGCGTGGGCGGGACGATCACGGTGTCCGCCTCCGCGAGAGCCGCGGCACCGGCGGCCGGCTGTACGGCGAAACCCGCGTCGCTCAGGACGGGACCGCCGTCGGCGGTGCAGACGGTGACCTCGTACAGCGCACGGCCCTCGTCGTCCAGCGCGCTGCCGAAGACGCGGGACGGGATGCCCAGCTCGAAGGGCGGGACCCCGGGCAGGGCCAGCACCGCGATCCGGTGCGGCCCGTCCCCGCCGTCCCGCGCTGTCCGGACCGCCGTCCGCCGTGCGTCGCTCACCATGGCCGAATCCTGTCACATAGTGGCCGTACGGCCAACACTGCTCGATGCCCGGACCGGCGATCGTGAACTGCGGCGCCGGGAAGCACCCGGCGCCACTCCGATCGATACGAAGGACGAAGAGACATGCGTGCGGTGGTCGTGGAGCGGTGGGGCGGACCCGAGGAACTCGTCGAGCGTGAGGTCGAGCGCCCGGAACCCGGGCTGAACGAGGTCCTGGTGCGCGTGCACGCGGCCGGCGTGAACCCCGTCGACTGGAAGACCCGCGCCTCCGGCGCCCTCATCGGCTGGGACGCCGTACCGGCGGTCGGCTGGGACGTGTCCGGCACGGTGGAGGCGGTCGGTCCCGGTGTCGGCCTGTTCCGCCCCGGCGACGAGGTCTTCGGGATGCCGAGGTTCCCCCGCCAGGCAGGGGCGTACGCCGAGTACGTCGTGGCGCCGGCCCGGCACCTGGCGCGCAAACCGGCCGCTCTGACGCATACGGAGGCGGCGGCGCTGCCGCTCGCCGGACTGACCGCCTGGCAGGCCCTCGTCGACACCGCGGACGTCCGGCCCGGCGAGCGGGTGCTCGTGCACGCGGCGGCCGGAGGCGTCGGACACCTGGCGGTGCAGATCGCGAAGGCGCGGGGCGCGTACGTCATCGGCACGGCCGGTGCCGCCAAGCACGCCCTGGTGCGGGAGCTGGGCGCGGACGAGACGATCGACTACCGCTCGGTGCGGTTCGAGGACGCCGTGTCCGACGTCGACGTGGTGCTGGACGGGATCGGCGGCGGGACGGCGGAGCGGTCGATCAGCGTCCTGCGCGACGGCGGCCGCCTCATCACGCTGCCCGGTCCCGACGACGTCCCCGCCGCTCCCGACGGAGTGCGGGCGACGTGGATGCTGGTCGAGCCGGACCACCACGGTCTGCGGGAGATCGCCGCGCTCGTCGAACGGGGCGCGGTGCGGCCGGTCGTCGAGACGGTCCTCCCGCTGGCCGAGGCCGCCAAGGCGCACGAGATCGGCGAGCAGGGCCGGACCACCGGCAAGATCGTGCTCACGGTGGCCTGAGGGCCGGGGTGCCGGTCGTCCGTCGGCGGCGGGCGCGATCCGTCACTGATCTGCCGGTGGTGAGCCGATCCGTCGGTGGTGCATGCGATCTGTTGTCGATCTGTCGGTGGCAGGGGCGAGCTGTCGTCGACCTGTCGGCGGCCTGTCGCCGGCCGGTGCGACCTTGGGCGAGTCGGTGCTCCGCCCGGGCACCCCGTCCGTCAGCGCAAGGAGTCTGCCATCGTGACCTCCGCATCCCGGAACCGACCGTGGGACGTTCACCGGCTGCCGTCCGCCGAGGGGAGGAATTTCCTCGTCACCGGGGGCAGTGCGGGCATCGGCTACTTCGTCGCGGAGCAGCTCGCCACCACCGGCGCCCTCGTCGTCATCGGCAGCCGTGACCGTGCCGGAGCCGACAGGGCCATGGCGTCGATCCGCTCGCGCGTTCCGGGCGCGCGGGTGCGGCACCTGCGACTGGACCTCGCCGATCTGTCATCTCTGAAGGGCGCCGTGAGCGCGCTGGACGTCGGCGCTCTCGACGCGGTGGTCCACAACGCGGGCGTCGCGCTCGACGACCCGCCCCGCCGGCGGACCGCCGACGGCCACGAGCTGATGTTCGCCACCAACCATCTCGGCCATTACGCGTTGACCCAGTGGCTGGCACCTCTCCTGGCCGCGGCGCCGGCGGGCCGGATCGTGACGGTGGGGAGCTTCGCGGCGCGGTCCGAACGGCTGGACCTCGACGACCTCCAGTCGGCCCGCGACTACCGGCCCAAGCGCACCTACGGCCGGTCGAAGCTGGCGCAGATGAGCTTCGGCTTCGAACTCGACCGCCGGCTGCGTGCCGTCGGCAGCACGGTGCTCAGTGTGGTGGCCCATCCCGGCGGTGCGCTGGACTCCCTCACCCCGTCCCGTCCGACGGTCAGCGAGACCACCCCCGGCGAGCGGCTGCGCGGCCTGCCCTCCGCGCTCGTGGTGCAGGGCAAGTACGCCGGGGCGTGGCCGCTCGTCCGTGCCGTCCTCGACCCCGCCGTGCGAGGCGGGCAGCTGTGGGGCCCCAGGGTTTTCGGACTGCGCGGCAAACCGCGGCGTGAGCCCGTTCCCGCGCACATGGCCGCCCCGGTCGTCGCGGCGCGCCTGTGGGCCGCCAGCGGGGAACTGGTCGGCGCGGATCCGCACCTCGGCTTCCGGTAGGCGCGGACGGGTCCCGGACGGGCTCGCGGGGGAGGGGCGGCAGGTGTTGCTCCGGGTCTCTGGGAACCCCGGACACCGTGCCGGTCCGGTGCCGTGAGCCGGTGCGTCGATGTGGCTAGGGTGAGCGGCATGAGCGAACACTCGGAACGTTCCGTCGTCGTCGAACGCACCGGCAGCGGCCGCTTCGTGGCCACCAACGCACGCGGCGGATCGATCAGTTTCGGTACGGCCTCGGACGACGACCAGGGGACCGCGTTCACCCCCGTCGAGCTGTTCCTGGCCGCGATCGGCGGCTGCACGGCCGTCGACGTCGACGTCGCCACCGGCCGCCACGCGGAGCCCACCGGGTTCTCCGTGACGGTGAGGGGGGACAAGGTCAGCGACGACCAGGGCAACCGCATGACGAACCTCGAGGTCGTCTTCACCGTGGCCTTCCCGGAGGGTGAGGGAGCGGAGCGCGCGCGGGCGATCCTGCCCCGCGCGGTCAAGGCCTCGCACGACAGCCTCTGCACCGTGAGCAGGACCGTCGAGATCGGCACGCCGGTGACCACCACCGTCACCGACGCCTGACCCTGCGACGCCCGCGAACTCGATCTCACCGCCCCCTTTCGCCCCATACTGGAGTAAATGGGACGAGAGTAAGACGGGACGAGTTCGCGGAGGCGCAGCGATGCAGCACCATGCCGAGGACGACGAGGACCGCACGACGGACAGGGGCCCCACGCGGGAGCCGGAGCCCTACGACGACGTGGTCCACGACGACGGGATCTACGACGGGGACGACGACTGGGCCGAGCCGGTCGAAGAAGACGGAGCGGCGGACGAGGCCGCGTCGGTCGCCGAGGAGCACGGCCCCGACGTCTTCCTGGACGTCCCCCAGCTCAAGGTCGACGAGCTCCACCTCGACGTGGAGGACCTGCGGGCCCGGGTGTCCCTCCAGGCCGAGGTGCTCGACCTGCTCAAGCTGAACGTGGGCGCCGACGTGGCGCTCGGCCAGGTCCACCTCGACATCGCCGGAGTCGAGGCACAGGCCCGGCTCAAGGTGCGGCTGGACAACGTCGCGCAGATCATCAACCGGGTGCTCACCACGCTCGACCGCAATCCGCAGATCCTGGAGGACCTGGCCCGCGGCGTCGGGTCGGCCGTACACGCTGTGGGCCGCGGCGCCGGGACGGCCGTGCGGGACGTCGGAGAGGGGGCGGGTTCGGCGGTCGAGGACGTCGGAGAGGGGGCCGGTTCGGCGGTCGAGGGCATCGGCGGCAGGGCTGGAGACGCCGTGGGAGAGGTCGCGCGGGGAGCGGGCGAGGCCGCTGAGGGGGTCGGGGAGCACGCGGGGAGAGCCGTCGGTGACGTCGGCGGTGCGGCAGGCCGGATCGGCGACGGCGAGGGCGAGGGCGAGGGCGAGGGCGACGCGGCTGCGGAGACGGGGCGGGCTGCCGTGCGCAGCGTACGACGCACGCCCAGGGATGCCGGAGCGAGGGAGGCGAAGCAGGAGACCGGCCGGCGTTCCGCCACCCGGAGACGCCGTGTACCGGACGACGAGTCGGGAGCGACCCGGCCCGTCCGGCGCCGTGCGGACGGGGGGCGCGGAGAGCCGCCGTGAACGGGCGCGTCACCGCCTCGAACCGTGGACGGCCCCGGTGGCGACTCCGCGGGCACCGGCCCGGCCATCAGCTTCGACGCGGTGGTGAGCGGCGACCGTCTGAAGTTCGAGCAGGCACCACGGACCAGGGTGTCCTTCCCCGGCACCGGAGGTCGCGCGTCGGAGTCCCGCTCCGAGCGGACCAACCTTCCGCACCGTGTGACACCGGGGCGGGACTACCGCGACGTGACCGTGAGGTACCGCCTTGCCACGGACGTGCCCGACCACCGGCCGTAGTGCCCGCGGGCGGACGCCCACCCACGGGCTACGGTCCGACGGGAGTGCCGTCGGGGCGGAGGCAGGTGCCGATGGCCTGAGCGTGCAGGTGTTCCAGGGCGTCGAGGACGACGGTGCGCCAGTGCCAGGAGAGCCAGCGGCCCACGTCGGTTCCCGTCTGCTGCAGCGCGGCGAGTTGGGCACGGGTGAAGCCGCTGATGGGGCGTTCGTGGTGGGACGAGATCATGCCCAGCACCTGGCCGTTGCCGTTGGCCAGGGGGACGCTGTGGGCGGCCCGGCTGCCTGTCTGGAGAATGGCGTGCCGGGAGGCCTCGTCGAAGACGGCCGCGGTTCCCACGTCCCGCACCGTGACCTGGCGGCGGGCGGAAGCCGCCTGTGCGCACGAGGTGGTGGGGGCCTCGACGAAGGCGAAGAAGTCGGTGAAGTACTTGTTCAGCCCGGTGTGCCGGGCCAGGTGCAGCCGACCGCTCTCCGCGAGCTGAACATTGCCCATGGGCGTCTGCGTGATCGTCAGCACGCGGTGGAGTGCCGCCTTGAGCACGGCGCCCTGGTTGTCCCGCGCGCTTCCTTCCGGACGGAGCCAGGGCAGGCGGGGAGGGAGGGAACGGGCCCGACCGGGAAACCAGGCCGTCGCTTCCGGGTCCGGAGCCGGGGTGCGGACGACCGCGTCGGCGAGTGTGTGGAGCTTGATGTTGGACTGCTGCGACGCGGTCTTCAGCAGCGCGAACGCCTCGTCGGCGCCCTGCAGACGGTACCGCCCGGCAAGGATGCCCTGGGCGCGGGCGACACCGGCGTGCCCCAACTGCCGGTTGCGTCGGTCGAGCTGCTCCTGCGCCCAGTGCGGACCCCCTCCGGTGCCGGACGGCGGCGTCGGGGTGGCTTCTCCACTCGGGTACTGGGACAGCGGGGCCATGGAAAGAGCTCCAATGCGGTACGGCAGGCGTCACGAGCAACCGCGACCGCCGTCCTCCGGGCCGGCCGCGGGCAGCACCTGCTTCCCAAGCACTGCAACCGACCCTAACCAGAACCGGCTCGTCCGGCGCAACCCAACCGGTTCCCAAATGCGGGTCATCGCGCAGTCATCACCGTCTCGCGATGCGACAAGCCGCCGATGCGACGAGCCGGCCATCGACGAGCCGACCGACGAGCCGACGATGCGTCACGTCGGCGGTCCGCCCGGGGCGACCGTCCTCGGCGCGGCCATCGGCGAGCGGTTGTGCCCCGTGCGGTCGACGCACGTGCTAGCCGGGGGGTGGCTCGTCGGCGAGCCGGTTGTTGCGGTCGATCTCCGACATGTGTGTCTCGGCCCACTCCCGCAGGACGGAGAGCGGTCCTTCGAGGGACAGGCCGAGGCCGGTGAGCCGGTAGTGGACGGCGGGCGGCACGGTGGGCTCCACACGGCGCGCGACCAGGCCGTCACGCGCCAGGCTCTGCAAGGTGACGGACAGCATCTTCTGCGAGATGCCCGGGACACGGCGCCGCAGTTCCGCGAAACGGAGCTCGCCCGGAGCCTCCTCGGCCAGCACCTTGACCGTCATCGACGTCCACTTGGTGCCGATGCGGTCGAGCAGCCGGCGGGTCGGGCAGCGCGGGTCCAGCAGGTCTCCGCGCTCACCGGGACGCCGGTTGCGTCCGCCCCGCCCGGACGTGGTCACCTCGGGCTCACCACCTGAAGGGAAAGTGCCGTCTTGGTAGGAGCACTCTAGTTCCCTACCGTGACCTGGTCACCATTCCTCACCTCCCCTTCCTCACCACACCCCTTGGAGCACTCCATGCCCGAGCTGCGGCGCATTCCCGTCAACGGTGTCGAGCTCAACGTCGCCCTCGCCGGATCGGGCCCGGCCGTTCTGCTGCTGCACGGCTTCCCCCACACCTGGGAGCTGTGGACGGACGTCATGGCCGACCTGTCCGCACGTCACCTCGTCATCGCGCCGGACCTGCGCGGGTTCGGCGCGAGCAGCCCGGCCGCCTCCGGGTACGACGCGGGCACCCTCGCCGAGGACGCCCAGGCGCTGCTGAGCACGCTCGGGGTGTCCTCGGCCGCGGTGGTCGGCATCGACGCGGGCACCGCGCCCGCCTTCCTCCTCGCCCTGCGTCGTCCCGGTCTCGTCCGTCGCCTGGTGGTCATGGAGTCCCTGCTGGGCGGGCTGCCCGGCGCCGAGGACTTCCTCGCCGACGGGCCGCCGTGGTGGTTCGGCTTCCACTCCGCCGGGTCCGGCCTCGCCGAGACCGTGCTGGAGGGCCACGAGGCCGCCTACGTCGACTGGTTTCTGCGCGCGGGCACCCTCGGCGACGGGGTGCGCCCCGCCTTGCGCGACGCCTTCGTCCGCGCGTACACCGGCCGTCAGGCGTTGAGCCGCGCGTTCTCGTACTACCGGGCCCTGCCCGAGAGCGCGGTGCAGATCGAGCGCGCGGTTGCCGCCGCCCGCCTGACGGTGCCGACGATGGCGCTGGGCGCCCGGCCCGTCGGTGCCGCGCTGGAACACCAGCTCCGTCCGGTCACCGACGATCTCACCGGACACGTCATCGAGGACTGCGGCCACATCATCCCCCTGCACCGGCCGCGCGCCCTGCTCACGCTGCTGCGCCCGTTCCTGGCCGCAGAGGCCGACGAGGCCGCGGGGGCCGCAGAGGCCGCGAAGGCGGCATGACCAGGTCCCGGTGGTACCTGCTCCCAGACCCACAGAGTGACTACGCGGGCCCCGGGTCCGCCGCGAAGAAGTCGGCGAGCGCGGAGGCCAGGGGGCCGGGAGCCTCTTCCGCAACGTGGTGACCGGAGTCGATGCCGTGTCCGCGGACGTCCTTTGCCCATCGGCTCCAGATCGCACGAGGATCTCCGTACAGGTCCTCCAAGTCGTCCCGCAGGGACCAGAGCACCAGCGTCGGGCAGGTGATGCGGGCTCCGGCGGCGCGATCGGCTTCCTCGTGACGCCGGTCGATGGTGAGACCCGCGCGGTAGTCCTCGAGCATCGCCCGTACGACCTCTGGTCTGCGGGTGGCTCGGCGCCACTCCTCGTAGTTCTCCTCACCCATGGTTTCGGGGTCGCCGCGGTACCAGCTGTCGGGATCGGCGGTGATGACCCGCTCGGGGATGTCCGGCTGGGCGAAGAAGAACCAGTGCCACCACTGCGTGGCGAACTCGGCGGTGATACGTGACAGATGTTCCGTCAGGGGCAAGCAGTCCGCGAAGGCGACCCGGGAGACGACGTCGGGGCGGTCGAGGGTGAGACGCAGGGCGACGCTGCCTCCACGGTCATGGCCGACGAGGGCGAACCGGCGATGTCCGAGGTGCCGCATCACGGCAACCACGTCGTCGGCGACCGCACGCTTGGAATAGCCGGCGTGGTCCTCCGTGAAGCGTGGCCCCGTGGAGTGTCCGTATCCCCTCAGGTCCGGGCAGACCACGGTGTGACCCGCTCGCACGAGCAGGGGAGCCACCCGGTGCCAGGTGGCCGACGTGCGAGGGTGCCCGTGCAGCAGCACCACCGGCGGTCCCTCCCCGCCGTAGCGGACGAAGACGGTGGCATCGCCGACAGCGATCCGCGCGGTTTCGAACCCTTCGAACATCCGGCCCCCTCAGGACGGCTCGAGATCGCGTCCGACCACTGACGCGGTGCTCTCCCCCTGCCCCGCCCCCGACGGGCCATGTGCGCGCGTCCGTGGCAACCCCGTCGTCGAGTGCGTCCCGCATCGGCATGTCGACGTATCGACCCTTGATGTGTCGGTCGGCCGCTGAAAAAAGAGGAGGGATGGGAACGGCCCGGGCGGGTAGTCACCGGGCGGGCCGGGGGAGGACGCCGAACCTGGGGAGGTCGACGCGTCCTCTCCCGTCGCACGCTGCCGGGAGAAGAACGCTCAGTCGATACAGAACTCGTTGCCCTCGATGTCCAGCATGGGGATGCACGACTCGTTCTCCTCGTCGGCGTACAGCGTCTGCACGTGGGTGGCGCCGAGCGCGACCAGCCGGGCGCACTCGGCTTCGAGTGCGGCGAGGCGCTCGTCCCCCACGAGTCCGGTGCCGACCCGGACGTCGAGATGTACGCGGTTCTTGACGGTCTTGCCTTCGGGCACGCGCTGGAAGTACAGGCGCGGGCCCTCGCCAGAGGGATCACCGCAGGCGAACGACGACCCCTGCTTCTCCGGAGGCTGGGAGCGGTTGAACTCGTCCCAGGTGGCGAATCCCTCCGGTGGCGGCGGTATGACATACCCCAGCACCTCGCACCAGAAGCGAGCGACGCGCTCGGGGTCCGCGCAGTCGAAGGTGACTTGGAACTTCTTGATCGCTGACATCGGCGCACCGTACCGCGTACCGGAGGGATCCTGCCGTTCAATTCCCGGCAGAACACCGGGGCAGCGGGAGGAGTACGGCCGCCCGCCGCCGCCGGGCCCGCCCGGACGGGCGGACCGCGAAGTGATGGGGGGGACGACCATGTCGCGACGCCGCTGTCGCGCGGGAGCAGGGGGGTCAGACGCCGCGCTCGTCGACGATCTTCTTCAGCTGGGTGATGGTGTTCATCGCGTTGGGCCACCCGGCGTAGAACGCGAGGTGGGTGATCGCCTCGGACAGCTCCTCCACACTCAGGCCGTTGTCCAGAGCCACACCCAGGTGGAACTCCACCTGCTCGCTGCGGTACAGGGCGGCCAGCACGCTGACGGTGACCAGACTGCGGTCCCGCGGCGACAGCCCAGGCCGCTTCCACACGTCGGCGAACAGCACTTCGTCGGTGATCTCGACCAGTCTCGGCGCGATGCCGGCCAGTTCCCGGGGCGCGGACTGCTTCGCCATGGTGTGACTCCCTGCGACGGTTGGGCGGACGGATGCGGCGTTGCACACTGTCGGTCACGCGGAACCGCGCGGCACCCGCAGGCGCGCGTTCGGCGTACGCACTCGGTCCCGATCCGATGGTGATACCGCTCCGTCGAGCGGAGGGCCCTTCGACCACGGCCGCCGTCCGGTCGCGGGCACGGCTCGACACTCAGCCGGCGGGGCGGTCCGTGGCCAGGGTGCCGTCCCCGGTGGCGGCGAGGGAGGAGAGCAGGCGCAGCCCCTCTTCGGAAGGGCTTCCGGGTTCGGCCGCGTAGACGGTCATGTGGAGACCGGGGTCGGCGGCGAGGTCGAGCGATTCGTAGGCGAGGACGAGTTCGCCGACGGACGGGTGGTGGAACCGCTTCGTGCCGGTGCCGTGCTGGCGGACGTTGTGAGCACCCCAGCGGGTGCGGAACTCCTCGGACCGGGTGGACAGCTCACCGACGAGGTCGTGCAGGTCCTTGTCGTACGGATTGCGGCCGGCCTGTGCGTGCAGCATCGCGACGGCCATGTCGGCGAACAGTTCCCAGTCCGGATAGAAGCGGCGTGAGGCCGGGGCGAGGAACTGGAAGCGGGCCAGGTTCCGCCGGCTGGCCGCGTCGGCGAGCAGCTCCGCGTAGAAGACGCGGGCGAGGGCGTTCGAGGCAAGGATGTCCAGCCGGCCGTTGCACACGACCGCGGGCCCGGCGGTGATCGCGTCCAGCGTCCACTGCAGGCTGCGGTGGACCTGCTGCCGGCCCTTCGGGTGCCGGCGCCGGGGACGGGTGAGGACATCGGTGCCGTCGGCGGCCTGCGCCAGGTTCAGCAGATGGGCGCGTTCGGCGTCGTCAAGCTGCAGCACGCGGGCGACGGCCTCGAGGACGGCGGGGGAGACACCGGCGAGATGGCCGCGCTCCAGTTTGGCGTAGTACTCCACGCTCATGTCGGCCAGGGCCGCGACCTCGCTCCGGCGCAACCCGGGCACGCGCCGGCGGGAGCCCGAGGGCAGGCCGGCGCGCTCCGGGGTGATCTTCGCGCGCCGCGAGGTGAGGAACTCGCGGACCTCCTCACGGTTGTCCATGTCTTCGACGGTACGACGCGCCCGGCGGGAAAGGCATGCACTGCCAGTACACCCCTCACTGGTAACTCGCTGCGCACGCGAAAGAGCGGTTTCCTGGAAACCGGGCAACCCAGGGGCGTCCGACACGCCACCGGGGAACGGCGCCGCCCGTCCCGGCGGCCGGCCGCGCCGGCCCGCGGCGCCCGGACGGCACGCCCTGAGCGCCCCCGTCAGTGAGTACGACATGCAAGGAGTCACCCCCATGCGCGGTGCAGTGATCCACGCCCCCGGCGACATCCGCTTCGAGACCGTGGACGACGCGAAGATCCTCGAGCCCACCGACGCGGTCATCCGCACCGCGGTCACCTGTGTCTGCGGTTCGGATCTGTGGCCCTACCGGGGTGCGGAGCCGACCGAGCAGCCTCACCCCATGGGGCACGAGTACGTCGGCTTCGTCGAGGAGGTCGGGGCCGAGGTGACCTCGGTGAAGCCCGGGCAGTTCGTCGTCGGTTCGTTCGCCACGTCGGACAACACCTGCGCGAACTGCCGCAACGGCTTCCAGTCCAACTGCCTCGATCGCGAGTTCATGTCGACCTGCCAGGCCGAATACGTCCGCATCCCCAACGCCCAGGGCACCCTGGTCGCCACCGACGACGTGCCGGACGAGGAGTTCTGGCCCGGTCTGCTGGCCGTGTCCGACGTCATGGGCACGGGCTGGTGGGCCGCCGACGCCGCCGAGGTGAAGCCCGGCTCCACGGCCGTGGTCGTCGGCGACGGCGCGGTCGGCCTGTGCGCGGTCGTCGCCGCCAGGGAGCTGGGCGCCGAGCGGATCATCGCCATGTCCCGCCACGAGACCCGCCAGCGGCTCGCGCGGGAGTTCGGTGCCACCGACATCGTCACCGAACGTGGCGAGGCGGGCGTGACCCGGGTCAAGGAGCTGACCGGCGGGATCGGCGCGGACTCCGTTCTGGAGTGTGTCGGCACGGCACAGGCCATGAGCCAGGCGCTGCACTCGGCCCGGCCCGGCGGCAGCGTCGGTTTCGTCGGCGTCCCGCACGAGGTCGCCGTCGACGGTCAGGAGCTGTTCTTCTCGCATGTCGGGCTGCGCGGCGGTCCCGCACCCGTGCGCCGCTACCTCCCCGACCTCATCGACCGCGTCCTGTCCGGCGCGATCGATCCCGGCAAGGTCTTCGACCTCACCCTCCCGCTGGACCAGGTCGCCGAGGGCTACAAGGCCATGGACGAGCGCCGCGCCGTCAAGACCCTGCTCAAGCCCTGACGCACACCCACACCCACACCCACACCCAGACCCCGACCGCAGCGGCGAGCCACCAGCCCCGCCGGGTGGCGGCCACCCGCCCCGGGACCCGGAACACAGCACCCGGAACCCCCGGATTCACGCAAGCGGAGAAACACACCGTGCAGATCACCCGAAGCTCGATCAACACCGTCAAGGGCCCCGCCGACTGGTTCACCGGCGACGTCTACATCGACGCCGTCGCCGCGGCCCCGGAGCCCTCCCGCGTCAGCGCCAACCTCGTGCACTTCATGCCCGGTGCCCGGACGCACTGGCACCGCCACCCCCTGAGCCAGACCGTCTTCGTCACCGAAGGCGTCGGTCTGTGCCAGCGCCGCGGCGGACCGATCGAGGTCATCCGGCCCGGCGACCGTGTCCTGTTCGAAGCCGACGAGGAGCACTGGCACGGCGCCGCACCCCACCGCCTCATGGTCCACGTGGCCATCAACGAGGCGGACGCCGACCACGACGTATGCACTGGCTGATCCCCGTCACCGACGAGGAGTACGCAGCCGCTCCCGCCACCGACTGAGACCCGACGCCGCCCGTCTCAGCAGGGACAGCACTGATCACCGCGTCAACGCCGACACCGTCGACGCACCGGCCCGGCCCGGGCACTCGCCCGGCCCGCGCCGCCAAGAAGGGACTTCATGCAGTACGCACATCTCGGCCGCAGCGGTCTGAAGGTCAGCCGCCTCGCGCTCGGCACCATGAACTTCGGGGACGCCACCGACGAGGCCGCCGCTTTCGCGATCATGGACGCCGCGGTGGACGCGGGCATCAACCTGTTCGACACCGCGGACGTCTACGGCGGCCCGCAGAGCCCTGACATGAAGCAGGGCTACGGTCTGTCCGAGGAGATCATCGGACGCTGGCTCAGCCGGGGCGGCGGACGCCGCGACAAGATCGTGCTCGCCACGAAGCTGTACCAGCCGATGGGCCTCGGCCCGAACGACAAGTACCTGTCCGCCTACAAGATCCGCCGGGCCGCCGAGGCCAGCCTGCGCCGCCTGCGGACCGACCACATCGACCTGTACCAGATGCACCACGTCGACCGGTCGACTCCGTGGGAGGAGATCTGGCAGGCGATGGAACAGCTGGTCCGCGAGGGCAAGGTCACCTACGTGGGCAGCAGCAACTTCGCCGGCTGGCAGATCGCGACCGCCCAGAGCGAGGCCCGCGCCCGCAACTTCCTGGGTCTGGTCTCCGAGCAGAGCCTGTACAACCTCACCGCCCGCACCATCGAACTCGAAGTCGTCCCCGCCCTGCGCCACTACGGGATCGGGCTGATCCCGTGGAGCCCGCTGGGCGGCGGCCTGCTCGGCGGTGTCCTGAAGAAGAGCGACAACGGGCGCCGGGCCTCGGCACGGATGCGGCAGACCGTCGAACGCCACCGGCCCCGACTGGAGGCGTACGAGAAGCTGTGTGCCGACCTCGGCGCGGAGCCCGCGGACGTGGCCCTGGCCTGGCTGCTGCACAACCCGGTCCTCACCTCCGTGCTCACCGGCCCGCGCACCCCCGAGCAACTGACGGCGGGCCTGGGGGCGTTCGACGTGCATCTCCCGGACGACGCCCTGAAGCGGCTCGACGCGATCTGGCCCGGCCCCGGCGGTGAGGCACCCGAGGCCTACGCCTGGTAGTCCGCACCGGTAGCAGTGGCGAGGTCCGCGGCAAGGGCGTGCAACCACACCTCCAGGTCGACCAGGAGGGACAGCGCCGCCGTCGACGTCGCGGACGGAACGGCCGAAGGCAGCGGCGCGATGCGGACCCTGACCCCCCGCGCGGGCAGATCGGCGGCCTCCAGCGAGGCGGTCGCCACCTGCCGCGCTGCCGTCTGCGCCCACTGCCGCGCGCCGGGCGGGAGGCCGGGCGCGCCCTGCGTGGGGGGCAGCCAGTAGGCGGCGGTCAGGACCCGGGAGCCGTAGTTCAGCGCGGCGAGCCAGTCCGGGCCGTCGTCGTCCGCCCGGCGGGCGGGCTCCGTACGGAACTGCGCATAGGCCGCCTCCGCGATGCGCAGGCGGTGCAGGGCGGGCGCCAGGGAGCCGATCGTGGGCCGCTCGGCGGTGCCGGGGAGCACGCCGGCGCCGCGGTCGGCCACCGCCTCGGCGGTGTCCCGCACCACGGGCGCGGTCGCCCGCAGCAGCGCCGCCCCACTGCGCCGCATCTCGCTGCGCGCACCGGCCGGCCACGCCAGGAGCCCGCACACCAGCCCGATCGCGCTGCCGGTCAGCACGTCCACCAGCCGTGCCTCCTCCAGCCGCCAGGTCACCGGAGCGATCTGGGCGAACGCCGTCGACACCACCAGGGTGAACAACCCCTGCGCCCACGCGGGCCCGCCGGCGGGCCCCACCGCGAAGGCGATCACCATCATCGGCACCAGCAGGGCGGCGTAGACCGCGGTCGCGTCACCCGCCCCGATGATGAGCGCGCCCGCGAGCGCCGCGCCGAACAGGGTTCCCGCGGCCGCCGACCGCACGGCCGCCCAGGTGCCGACCGCCGTCGTCCGCGCCAGGGTGAGCACGCTCAGCAGCACCCAGAATCCGTGCGCCAGGTCGAGCGACCCGGCCACCAGACGGGCGAGGGCGAGCCCCAGGGCCGTACGCACAGCGTTCTGGAACAGGACGGAACGAGCAGTCAGGTTGCCGTGGATCCGCGTGAACCACAGGCGCGCCGCCGGCACCCTCGCATACCAGAACTGCTCGTGCGGAAGCCCGGGCACCGCATGGTCGCCGCCCGCCGCGAGGTCCGCCGCGGTGCGCACCGTCACCGCTGACACCGCCACCGTCAGCAGCGTCGACCGGCGCCGCAGGAGCGGGTACGGACGGTCGTCACGGCCCGGCGACCGGCCGTCCCGCTCCTCCAGGAACCGCGCCGTCATCTCCTCGATCAGCTCGGCGCCGCGCCCCGACCTGCCGTCACGCAGCACGCCCGCGGCATCGGAGCAGGCCGCCGCGATGCCGCGTAGCAGGCTCTGCGAGGCCGTGTCGGCGGGAGCCGGCGCCAGTTCACCGAGGGCGGCCAGCTGGTCCAGGAGCCGGCGCGTGGCCGAACCCGCGTGAGCGAGGGCCCGGTCGCTCCGTCCGGCGCCGGTCGGCCGCCCGCCGTGGGGCTGCCGGGAGAAGCGCAGCTCCCGGCCGGTCGTCCGCAGGCGACGGGCCGTGCCGGCGTCCATGGTGTCGGTCCGCAACAGCAGCCTGGCCGCGTGTGCCGCCAGGTCCAGGGCGTCCGCGACCCGCGCGGCGTACGCCGGTCGCGCCGGCGGCGGGAACAGCAGCAGCTCGCCCAGCAGCAGCGCCGTCGCGCCCAGGGCCAGGCCGCCCAGCCGTTCGGGCAGGGTGGCGGGGGAGTACGGCGGGAAGCAGGCCAGGATGTAGCACAGCTGCAACCCGGGGACGACGGCCGCGAGCCGCGGGGCGCACGCCGCACCGAACGTCAGGGCGAGGGTGACGAGGAGCATGCCGACGGCCGCCGCCCACGTGGCCACCGCCAGGGCGGTACCGAGGGCGACCAGAGCGGCGGCCGCCGGCGCGGCGCGCAGCACACTGCCCGCGCAGCGGCGCCCCGAGCCCGGCAGCGGGGACAGGACACCGAATGCGATGGGTGTGAAGAGGGCGTACAGCGCGACGACCGGCCGTTCCATGACGTACGCCGCCGGATAGAACCCGGCGGCCGACGCGAGGGAGACCCGTACCGCGCGCCCGCTCCCGCCGAACGACGCGGCGGGCGACGGCAGCTTCGGCATCGGCGCCCCTCCCTTGCGGTCCACCGGCACCGCTCCTCGACCACGCACTCCGTGGACGCCACATCCTGCCGAGCCTCCCCGCCCGGCGTCCGCCGCCGCACCCTCGGGGCCCCGCACACTCGCCCGACCGGCGCAGCACAGACGAACCCGGCCGCCCGGTCAGGTCACCAGTCGACGTGCGTCTCGATCCAGCGCTCCAGCGCCGCGGTGTCGTCCGCGGGCGGCAGCTCGGGGGCCAGGCCGAGGGGCGAGGCGGCGAGTTGCAGATGGGTGAGGTAACCGTACGGGCCGTTGTCGGCGTGTGGGCCCACGATCACGGCCTGGGTGGCGGTCCGCCAGATCCGGTGAGGCATGGCCGGGCCCGTCACCACGGCCGCGTCGCTGGTGACCGTCCGTTCGGCAACGGCTCCGAGATGGGCGGTGACGGCGTCCGCGGCACGGTCGAGCACCTCGACGCACGCCTCCACCGTGCTCGGACGCTGGACGGTCCAGCCCGGAGCGCGACCCCAGTCGTCCACGAGTTCGCCCAGCCAGGACATGTTGGCGAGGTCCTCGTCGTCGGGGTCGAGGGGATAGAGCTCCCCGAACACGAGGAAGCGTCGCGCTGCCGGATCCCCGAACGGGGTGTTGCCCTCGGTGCACAGTGGGTGTCCGAAGCCCGTGCGGTAGGCGTCGGTGAGGCAATCGTGCTCCCAACTCCAACCCCGTGCGCGCACGGCGGCGTCGAGCGCGTCGAACTCCTCACCTGGCGAGGGTTGTCGAGGCAGGGCGAGGAACTCCGCCACGGCGGCCGGAGACAGGGAGCAGTGGGCCAGAGCGTGCACAGGGGTAGGCATGGGGCCAGGCTAGGAGGTGCCTCCAAGGACTTGACGACGCGGCCGGGCCGGGACAGTGGGCTCGCACGGGCGGCCGACCGGCGTGGCGCCGGTGGCGGCGAGCGACAGCTCCCAGAGCCGGGCGGCCGCCTCGGGGTCGGCGGCGTACGCGCGCACGCCGCCGTCGTCCATGGGGGTACCGGGGGCGGAGACGCGAGCGACGTCGCAGTCCTCCAGGTAGAGCCCGCCGCGGCCGTCGAGGAGCGGTGACGTGGCTGCCCACAGGCCGGTGGCCGCTCCCTGAGCGGGGGTCTTGAAGTCCGCGCCGATCACCTGGCCGTGCTCGTCCACCCACCCGCGCTCGATCTGCTCCTCGAGCGGCATCTCGCGCTGGAGACCAGTGATGATCTTGCCGGGGTGGAGGCTGAACGCCCGGACTCCGTCGCCTTGCCCGAGGGCGTCGAGATGCACGGCGAACAGGGCGTTGGCGGTCTTGGCCTGGCCGTAGGCCAGCCACCGGTCGTAGCCGGTGCGGAAGTGCGGGTCGTGCCAGCGGATGCCGGTCAGGGTGTGTCCGGCGGAGCTGTTCACCACGACACGCGCACCGTCTGCCGCGGCCAGGAGCGGATAGAGCTCGCAGGCGAGGACGAAGTGCCCGAAGTGGTTGGCGGTGAGCTGGCCTTCCCAGCCCGGTCCGACACGCCGCTCCGGGGTGGCCATGACGCCGGCGACGGCCATGAGGAGGTCGAGCCGGTCGATCCGGTCGTGCATGTACGCGGCGGCCGAGCGGACGCTGTCGAGGTCGGCCAGGTCCATGGGGACGACCTCGCTGCCCGCCACCTCCTTTAGAGCGGCGCGGGCGACGTGGGGGCGGCGAGCCGGAACGACGACCCGGGCTCCGGCGGCGGTGAGAGCGCGGGTGGTTTCCAGGCCGAGCCCGGAGTAGCCCCCGGTCACCACGGCGGTCGTGCCGGAAAGGTCATGGCCGGCCATGACGTCCTCGGCGGTGGTGGCAGCGGAGTAGGGCGAGCCGAGGGGCTTCTGATCGGTAGCGGTCATACCGAGGACGCTACGATCTAGAGCGAGGTCCAGATCAAGTTCAGGGGTGAGCGGCGTGGCGACCACCGGAGCTGCCGCGCAGTCGCTGAGCATCGGCGCGGTCGCCGAGCGGACCGGACTGAGCGTGCACGCCCTGCGCTTCTACGAGCGTGAGGGCCTGCTCGTCGGCCCGGTCCGGCGCACGTCGGGCGGCCGACGGCGCTACACCTCCGTCGATGTCGACTGGCTGCTGATCTGCGTCAAGCTCCGCGAATCCGGTATGCCGCTCGCCGACCTCAAGCGCTTCGCCGAGCTGGTACGCCGCGGCCCGGGCAACGAGGCGGAACGCCTGCGCCTGCTCGACGCCCATCGGCAGCGTGTCGACGCACAGATCCGGGCTCTGGAGGAGTGCCGGTCCGTCATCGCCTGGAAGGTCGGCGTCTACGCCGAGCACCTCGCCGACGGCGAAGCCGGCGGCCTCTGGGACCCCACAGCCTGAGGCACCCGCGGACGGCCGCGCCGTGGTGGCGGCTGCCGTCCGCGGTACAACGATGTCCGTCAACCGCCAGCAGGGCCCTGCCGTGCCGGCCACGCTGGCGGTATGACGATGTCACTCACCACGGAGTCAGCGAGAGTCCTCACCGGCATGTACGCCGCCGAGGCGGAGTACCTGGCGGCGGGAGGCCCCGGCGAGGCCTCGTTCGACCTGCTCGCCTCCTTCTTCTCGCCGGATGTCGAGCTGCATCAGGCAGACGCTCTGCCCTACGGAGGTACGTGGCGGGGACACGAAGGCATCAGGCGGTTCTTCCTCGTGATGGGGGAGGTGTGGGAGTCGTTCGACATGGTGGAGCAGAAGTTCCTCGCCACCGGTGAGACCGCTGTCGTGCTCACCCGGATCCGAGCCCGCGCCCGCGCGACCGGCCGCGAACTCGGCTTCCCGCTCCTGCAAGCGATCACGGTCAGGGACGGGAGAATCACCGAAGTCCGTCCGTTCTACTGGGACACCCAGGCCATCGCGGACGCCTGCACCCCGTCGACGCCGCCCGTCTGACGTCGACGGTTGAAATCGCCCGACGTCAGCGGCTCGTTGAGCGGCGACACTTCAGTGTCTCCGGGCGATCCTCCGACAGGGTGGTCCGCACTGCGGTCGCCCACGGTCCTCACCCACGTCCTCGGCCCCGCCCGTGTGGGATCATCCCGTCCATGAGCAGCGACCTGGAAGTGAGTGCTCTGGCCGTCAACGTCACGATTCCGCAGGCGCTCCGCTGGACGGACACCCGGCGGGGTCAGGAGTTCCAACTGACCACACTCAACATCCGGCTCCTCCCGGACGGCCGTCTCGCCGCGAAGGCCTATGGCCGACCAGTCGGCGGTGGCCGGGGCGCATACGTCTCGTTCCCGGTGCCCGACCAGCCGGAGTTGGCGGCATTGATCTCCGAGGCGGCCGGCCGCGCGGGGACGCTGTGGGCCGCCCATCGCGGTCTCGGCTGAGCCGGGTCCGGCGTCGGAAGGCAGTCGCGCCACCGGCCCCGTTTCGAGGCCCGTACGCGCTTCGTACGCGATACGTACGCTTCGCGCTAGGGTTGCGGCAGGAGGTGCTGCATGTCCGAGCTGTTCGACGCCGTCGACGCGCTCATCGCGTCCCGCTCCCCGTTGCCGCCCCCGGCGGAACGCAAGCGGCTGCGCCAGGCGCACGGACTGACGCTGGACGAGGTGGCCACCGCACTGCAGGTGCGGCGGGCGACGGTCAGCGGCTGGGAGGCGGGCAAGACCGAGCCGCGGCCGCCGGAGCGCGACGCATACGCCCGCATGCTCGAGCAGCTCGCCCGGCTGTACCCGGCCGGCGCCCCACTGCCGGCCGAGGACACGGCGGCCCCCGGGACACGCGCCGTTGCGGCCGCTCCCGCGGCTGCGGCGGCCTCGGCGCCTGAACCGGCCCAAGCCCGTACCGGACCCACACATTCACCCGCGCAGCCCGCGCACACCGCATCCGGCCCCGACGGCCCTGCCGCTGCACCGACTCCGGCAGTCCCGGCCAGGCCGCCGACGGCGCGCCGTCCGGCCGAGCGCAGGGCCGCTCCCGCACGCACCCCTGCCGAAGACGCCGATCCGCGTTTCGAGAACGGCCCGCTCGCGGTCGTCGACGTCGACGCGGACGGTCAGGTGCTGGCGCACTGCGTCGCAGGACTGATCCTGGACGTCACCGCGAAGTCGCTTCCGGCGCTGGTGGAGTGGATCCTGCGCGAAGGACGGCTCGGTCAGCCGAAGTTGTCGGGACCGGGCAAGGACGCCGACCCGTTGATCGTGCTGACCGAGGCCGCTTGCGAGCACTACGGCCTGCCCGTCACACTCACCCAGCAGGAGCGTCTGGCCGGGCGGCTGCCGGAGGGCCACAAGGTCATCAAGCAGCTGGCGCGGGCCCACTGGCGGCTGACGAAACGCGGGTTCGGGCCGTGGGTGCGGATCTACCGCCCCGCACCGGGCGCGGAGCGCTCCTGCGTGCAGTTGTGCATCCCCTCGTGGGACGCGCTCGATGCCCGGCACTGGGGACATGCGGGACAACTGCCGCCGGCGGAGCTCGCCCGGCTTCTCGGCACCTATGCCGACCGCGTGATGACGCCACGCGGATCGACCGCCGTGACCGGCCTGGAACTGATGACCGCCCTGCACCCGCCGACCCGCGCGTCCCAGCCGGACGCGACGGGCACGCGGCACTCCGAGCACAACCCCGGCTCGCTGGGCACGGAACCGGTGGACTGCGCGCCGTGCGAAGCCCCCGACGGGCACCCGGTCCTGGCGGACCTGCCGCGCTTCCACCGCCGCACGCCGGCCGAGGTTCTGGTGGAGGAGGCGTACGACTGGGCGCGCCCGCTCACCGACGCCGAATGTCTGCGCCCCCACCTGGTGGGCATCGACGTGAACATGGCCTTCGCCGCCGGTGCGAACGGCCTCACGGTCGGCCTGGGCGCGCCGACGCACGTCAAGAACCCCGTCTTCGATCCGAACCTGCCCGGCTCCTGGCTGGTCGACCTCGGCCACGTCGACCTGTCCCGCGTGAAGCTGGCGAAGCAGTGGACGGACCTGGACGGCGATCTGCTGCCGAGCCCGTTCACCCCGAAGGGCGAGCGCCCGACCGGCCCGGCCTGGTACGCGACACCGACCGTGGCGTACGCGGTGGAGCTGGGCTACGACGTACGCCCCGTCGAGGCGTACCTGCGCTACGACAACGGCCGCTACCTGGACGCCTGGTACAACCGGCTGCGCGATGCCTATCTCGCCACCATGGCCGACCTGGGAGTGGGCGCTGACCTGCCGCCGCACGAGTTTCTCGCGGCGATGGACGGCTACCGGCAGCGTGACCCCGAGCTGGCGGTCGTGGTCTCCGCGATCAAGGCGACGGTGAAGGGCGGCATCGGCAAGCTGCGCGAACGCCCGCGCGGGGAGGGCTGGAAGCCCGGGCAGCCGTGGCGGGCGCTCGCCCGGCCGACGTGGCGCCCCGACATCAGGGCGGCCGTCATCTCCCGTACCCGGATCAACATGCACCGCAAGATCGTCAAGCACGCCGCCTTCACCGGTGAGTACCCGGTGGCCGTCCTCTCGGACTGCGCCGTCTACGCCTCCGACGGGCCCTCCCCGCTGGACTTCCTGCCCTACCGGGACGGCAAGCCGCTGCCCGGCGGCTTCAAACTCGGAGTGAACCCGGGCCTGGTGAAGTGGGAGGGCACGCAGACGGTGCTGTGGGGCGAAGGCGTGCGCGAGCAGTTCGGCGCCCCGGAGCTCAACCTCGCCCGGTACATCAAGGACGGCACGGTCACCGACCAGGACACCGGGGAGTAGGCGGACCGCGATGAGCCTGTTCCACGACGGCCTGGACGCCGCGGTGCAGAAGGCGTTCACCCGCCCGGCACCCAAGACGGCGGGCGCGCAGATGCGCTACCTGGTCAAACAGCTGAAGGGCACCAGGGCGGTCGCCCAGATGCTGCGCATCTCCCAGCGCACCGTCGAGCGCTACGTGAAGGACCAGATCAGGAAGCCCCGGCCGGAGCTCGCCGCGCGCCTGGAGCGTGAGGTGAAGAAGCGGTGGCAGCCGCAGATCCGTGCCAGGGCGCGCCAGAAGGCGGCGAGTACGGAGGGCATCGTCATCGACACCCGTGCCCGGATCGGCTACACCGCGCCCATCGGGACGACGGACGAGGACCGGCTGCGGCACCTGACCGTGGCGCTGCCGCCGCAGTACGCCGCCCGTCTTTTCGACGCGCAGGATCGGGGCGCCGACGACCGGCAGCTCCAGCAGATCGCCGCCGAAGCGCTCAAGGAGGTGTACTTCCAGGACGACGGTCGCCGTGCAGGCCAACTGGAAGAAGTTCGCTTCACGGACATCGAGCACCTGGAGTTCGATCTCTGACCCGGCCCGGCACGACGGGCTCGACAGGCCGGCCTGCCGATCCGAAGCGCGACGGACGTCACCGAAGCAGGGCTGCTGCCACCACCGCCGGCAGGAGCCGGTTCGGCCGTTGGTGAAACGGCGCTTCCGCGGCGCGGGCGTCCCGGTATTTTCCCGGCATGGTTGATCATCACGCGATTCACGTGGAGGGCGTCCGGCTGGCCTATCAGGCCTCGGGACCGTCGGACGCTCCGCCGCTCGTCATGTTGCACGCGCTGGGTGAGGATGCCACGGACTGGGACGTCGTGGCGCCCGTCTTCGCCCGCAGCCGGCGTGTCTACGCTCTCGACCTCCGCGGTCACGGCCGGAGTGACTGGCCGGGGGAGTACTCGCTGCAACGCATGCGGGACGACGTGCTCGGATTCCTGGACGCACTGGCACTTGACCGGGTGGACCTGCTGGGGCACTCGATGGGAGGGGTCGTTGCCTACCTGCTCGCCGAGGACTGTCCGCAGCGTGTGGACCGGCTCGTCCTGGAGGACGTTCCGATCCCGCGGCCGCGGGAACAGACCACTCCGACCAGGCCGGACGGGAAGCTGACGTTCGACTGGGACATGGTGCTGGCTATCAAGCGGCAAATCGACACGCCGGACGAAAAATGGCTGCAGCGCCTCAGCAGGATCACCGCCAAGACCCTTGTCGTGGCCGGCGGGCCACGCAGTCACGTGCCCCAGGACGGCATCGCCGAGCTGGCCCGTCGTGTTCCTGACGGGCGAGTCGTCACCATCGCGGCCGGCCATTTGATCCACTCGTCCCGACCGAAGGAGTTCGCGCAGACCATCATGGAGTTCCTGCTGTCGGAGGAGGAACCCTGCCCCGTACCGGAAGGATGAGACGCGGCAGCCACCGGCTTGCTGCCACCGGACACCGGAGCACTCTCCCATTGCAGGAACGCTGCGCACGTTGGCTCCAGCAGGTCAGGCAGGTCAGGCAGGTCAGGCAGGTCAGGCAGGTCAGGCAGTAATGCCCTCGCGCCGTGTCCGAAGGGGCACCGCGGGTGGCCGATCACACCCAGCCGAAGAGGATGCGGAAAACGCCAGGTTCGGACAGGTGAGCTTGTGCCAAGATCGCGGGATGTTGCGACTCACCGACTTCATCATCGACTGTCCGGACACGATGGAGCTGGCGGCCTTCTACTCCGCGGTGACGGGCCGTCCGGTCAAGGAAGACAGCTCGCCGGACTGGGCAGGCATCCGGTTCGGCGAGATCGAGCTGGCGTTCATCCGGGTGGATGACTACCGCGCTCCCCAGTGGCCCGATACGGAGCACCCCAAGCAGTTCCACATCGACTTCGAAGTGGACGACATCGAGTCCGAAAGCAGGCGCGTCGTCGCCCTCGGCGCGACGCTGAAGCAGGACTTCATCGGCCCCAACGGTTATGGCTGGCAGGTCTTCACGGACCCGATCGGGCACCCCTTCTGCCTGTGCCGCAACAAGGGCGTCATCTGGGGTGATCAGGGACCGGTCTGGCCCGAGCGCGGCTAGCCCGCCTCCTTCGGCGCTCGACTGGGTCGGGCTGGTCGACTCCGACGCTGTTCGTGCTCACCAGCACGCCGCCGGGGCCCGCCAGGCAGAGCCCCGGTGGGCGAGCCGGAAGATCCTGCCCCGGGACGGTCCCGCGGTGGGCCGGCCCGCCGGACTCCAGGACGAGCGCCTACCCGAGGTCGTGAACAGGGCGGACGCTGCCTGAGGCGGCCGAGTCCCGACGGAACAACGCGGTCCACAGGAAGGTCACGCCGAACAGTGGTGATTCGCGCGGCTCGTGCCGCATGCGGCGCAGTTCGACCTCCGTCAGACCGGAGAAGATCCGCCGCAGTGCTTCGGGCGTGTAGGCGAGGCCACCCTGCAGATCGCGCTCGCGGTAGAGGTCCACGTCGGGAAGCTCCGACCCCATGCCCTGCTCGCCGGCGGCGAAGCTGGTGAGCGCGAGGTGCCCGCCCGGGGCCAGAACACGGTCGAGAAGGGCCAGGTAGCTGATGCGGCGGTGCGGCGGCAGGTGGTGGAAGCATCCCGAGTCGACGACCAGGTCGTACGGCTCGGTCAACTCGGTGGTGGACAAGGCGAAGGCGTCACCGCAGAAGAAGCGGACGCCGACTCCCGCCTGTCGAGCCCGGTCCTCGGCCCAGGCTACGGCCGCCGGGGAGAGGTCGACGGCGTCCACCTCGAAGCCGTGCGACGCGAGGTGCAGGGCGTTGCGCCCCGCCCCGCACCCCAGGTCCAGCGCACGACCCGGAGCGATCAGCCCCCGGTCGAGGTACGCGACCAGATTCTCGTCCGGCTTCGCCTCGAAGAACGGGACCGGCCTCGACCGGTCGGCGTAGAAGCGGTCCCAGAAGTCCTTGCCGTCGCCGGTCCCCAAGCGGCCGGCCTCGGATGCGGATGTGAAGAGCCCGTCCAAAAGCGCGAGAAGGTCCTCGACGGTGCGCACGGTCCGGTCCACCCGGCCCCCTTTCGACAAGGTCGATCATAGGAACGAGGAGGGTAAAAGACCAGGTCAAGTGGCCGATCGCGGTAGCTGGAACGGGCTGCTGCGAGCCCCCCGAGGTACCCGACAGGCTCCCCCTTCCGGGCCCCCGCCCCGAGGCCGCCCAGCCGTCCGTCAGGAGTCGGAACGGGTCCGTCCAGGGCTGCGGCAGGGACAGCATTTCGACGAGTTTCCGGCAGCGCGCCCCAGGACGAACGTCGCGCGGTACGGCAAGGAGCAACGCCACGACCGACAAGGTGTTTTGCGTCAGAGCGCGGCCAGAGCGCGGTCGAGGAGCGGGAGCAGGCGGTCCCAGTGAAGCTGCAACGCGGCGGGGTTGAAGGCATCGGTGTCGGCCATGGTGAAACCGTGGACGGTGCCGGGGTAGATCTCCGAGGTGTAGTCGACACCCGCGGCGTCCAGGACCTGGTTGAGTTCGGCGAGAGCCTCGGGTGTCAGGTCGGTTGCGGCGTGGCCGAAATGGACCTGAGCCGTGAGTCGGCGCAGGCTGTCGGGCCCGGCGGCGCCCACGGGGGCATGGAATCCGGCGACGGCGGCCACTCGGCCGGGGTGGGCGACGGCGGTGCGCACCGCCAGGAGACCGCCTATGCAGTAGCCGGTCACCGCGACGGGTCCGGCGCTGACCTCGGGCTGAGCGGTCAGGCAGCCGAGGTAGGCGTCGGCGTCGCGCAGGGTCCGCTCGACGGTATGTCCCTCGATCAGCGGCATCAGCCGGCTCATCAACTCGTTCCGCGTCTCTTCTCCGATGTGCTCGGGAAGTTCGACCACAGGCGCCGGGCCGTGCCGGTAGAAGAAGTTGGGGACGAGTACGTAGTACCCATGGCCGGCCAGTTCGCGGGCCATCTCCCGCACCACGGGCCGGATGCCGAAGCCGTCCGCGTACATCAGCACCCCCGGGTGCTGCTTGCCGTCGTCGGGAAAGGCGGCGAAGGTATCGGCCTGGCCGTCCGGGGTGGGAATCTGCAGCATCTTGGTGGGCATGAACTCTCCTGTCGTGGTTGATGTCTCCTGCGATCAACACGACGGAGGCGGAGCCCGCGCAGCAGCGCAGGGACCTCGGTCGAACGTCGGGCCCGCACCGGCCCGTACGGCACTCAGAGGAGCACCGGGTCACCGATCCGTGTGTGGCGCGAGGCCGTCCCGGTAGTCATCCCCACAACCTAGTCCACCGAACGAAGGCGACGCCACCACCTCAGTGCACCGTGCGACTCGCGAACCCGTATGCCTTGGCCCTCGTCCCGTCTCCCTGTCTCACTTTCCGGCCTGGCGGGCGCAGTGGTGGGCGACGGTGTCGGCGAAGGCGCGGGCCAGTGGGGAGAGCGCGTCCCAGCGTCGGACGGCCCAGCCCGCGGTGAGCGCGGGGAGGGCCGGGATCGGGATCAGTCGCAGGTCGGGGTGGCCGGACCCGGTCCACTCTGGCAGGGTGGGAACGACCGCGTGACCGAGCCCGAGCTCGGCCAGCAGGATCGCGGTGTCCCAGTCGGTGACACTGGTGTCGAAGACGGGCCTGATCCCCGATTCGGCGAGCCGCGAGCCCAGTTGGACACGCGCGGTCGAGTTCTCGGGCAGGCCGATGAGCCGGGCATCCTGCAGGTCGGCGGGCTCGATGAACGACTTGGCGGCGAGCGGGTCGTCGGCCGCGACGGCGAGTGACCAGGGCAGGTGGACGACGGGACGCTGCTCCACGGCGCTGCCTGCCGACCGCAGGGTGATCCAGGCGAGGTCCACCGCACCGGCGGCAAGCGCGTCGAAGCAGCCACGGCTGGACGTCTCGGTCTGGAATTCGAGGCTGGCTCGCGGAAAGCGTCGGCGGAAGTCGACCACGGCAGCGGCCATGAAGTGCCGGACGGTCGTGGCCCCGGTGGTGACGCGTACCGATCCGCCTTCCGCGCGGGCGAGTTCCTCGATCCGGCGCACGGCCTCGTCGATGCGCCCCAGTCCCTCGGTCACCGCCGTATGGAGCAGACGCCCCGCCGAGGTCGGCGCGATCCCGCGCGGGTGGCGTTCGAGCAGACTGAGCCCCATCTTCCGCTCGAGTCGCTTCACATGCTGGCTGACGGCCGACTGCGTGCAGCCCAGGTCACGGGCGGCGGCGCTGAGGGAACCGGTTCGGCAGACCACGGCGAAGACACGGAGATCGTCAAGTGTCACGAGACCTAAGCTTAGGCTGGGGTGTCTGCCAGCAAGGTCGTGGATTGACTTGGATCACGCCAGGTTCGATCATCGTGTTGGGCCCAGGGCGGCAACCCGCTCACTGTCTCTTCCGCAATCCGGATGCGGACGTGACGTGCGCGGGTGCCGACCCGCCACGGCCCCGACCGGCCACCCCGTCCCGGCTGCCCGGTCCCCGGACTCGTCGGTTCCCGGACAGGAGCACACATGAGCACAACCAGGACGACCGTGGCGATTCTCGGCCCGGGCGGCGTCGGCGGTCTGGTGGGCGCGCTGCTCGCCCGTGCCGGACACCGCGTCGTCTGCCTGGCGGGGGAGCAGACCGCCGCCGTGCTGCGCCGGGACGGTCTGCGCGTCGAGAGCAACCGGTACGGGAAGTTCACCGCGGCGGTGGAGTCCGACACCGAGTTGCGCGAGCCGGTGGACGCGGTCTTCGTGACGGTCAAGCAGACCGCGCTCGCCGATGCCCTCGACCGCATCCCGGTCGACGTGCTCGGCACGGCGGTCGTGGTCCCGCTGCTCAACGGCATCGACCATCTCCCCATGCTCCGCGAGCGCTTCCCGGCCGCCCGGGTCGTCGCGGGCACCATCCGGGTGGAGGCCACCCGCACGGCGCCCGGCCGCGTCGCCCACACCAGCCCGTTCGCCGACATCGAACTCGCCGCTCCCGCGGACGACTTCACGGAACTGCTGCGCCAGGCCGGCCTGGGCGTGACGGCCCGGGCGAACGAGAGCGCCATGCTCTGGGACAAGCTGGCCTTCCTCGCCCCGTTCGCGCTGCTGACCACCCGCCACCAGACCGACGTCGGTACCGTGCGCGATCAGCACCGGCCCGAACTGCTCACCGTTCTGGACGAGATCGCGGCCGTGGCCCATGCCGCCGGAGCACCGGTCACCGCGGAGAAGCTGCTCTCCTTCTTCGACCGGGTCCCCGGGACGATGAGGTCCTCGATGCAGCGCGACGCGGAGGCCGGCCGCCCGCTCGAACTCGACGCCATCGGCGGCGCCGTCCTGCGTGCCGGAGCCGTCCACGGCATCGCCCTGCCGGCTGTCACCCGACTGGTCGCCGAGGTGGCACAGTCCGCCGCAAAGCCGGTGGCGTGACCGGGCGGCTTTCCCGCGCGCCGCGCCGACGGGTGCGGGGCGCTGTGTCCACGTGCTGGATCCCGGGTTGTACCACGCTCACCCCTGGCCGTGGCTCAGCCAATGAGCGATGTCGGCGACAGCGGCGGGATCGACATGCTGCGGAGCTCCGTACTCGGCGGGGGTCGACGGTCCGGCGCCGGGGAAGAACAGATGGTTGTCGGCTTCGTAGATCCGGATATCGACATCCGGGCGGTCAGCCAGGCTTGTCCGCCATCGCACCAGGTCGTCCGCGACCGTGACCTGGTAGTCGCGTCCTCCTTGGAGGATGAGCATCGGCTTGCCGAGTGTGGCCGCGATCGCGACCGGGTCGTAGTCACGCAGTTCGAGCCAGTACGGCGCGGACAGGCCGAACGGCAGATCCGCCGAGGGGGTCGAGGGTGTGAGGTCCGCGCTGTCGACAAGAGCGGCTTGCCGTTGGAAGGTCTCGACGACCGCGGGTGGGACCTGGTCGGGAAGCACGGTGGCGAGATGGCTGACGACGCGGACAGCGGCGTGGTGCATCGGCTGCGTGTCGCCGGCCATGATCACCAGACCCGCCACCGCGGGTGCGGCGACGGCGACGGCGGGGGCGACCTTGCCGCCCATGCTGTGGCCGAGGACGAAGACCCGCTCGGGGTCCACCGAGGGATGGCTACCGAGCAGACCGACCGCATCGACGGCGTGCGGTACGTACTCCTGCGTCATCGTCAGGTCCGGTGCCGCGGCCGCGTCGCGGTGGGCGTAGGTCGCCTTGTCGAAGCGCAGCACCGTCGTCCCGCGACTGGCGAGCCCCCAGGCCAGGTCCTTGAGCGGCTTGTTCGGTCCACTGGTCTCATCGCGGTCGAACGGCCCACCACCGGCGAGCAGCACCACGCCGGGGCCGGGGGCCTGTCCGCGCGGAACGCTCACCGTGCCCGACACCGCGCGCGGGCCGGTGCCGACGGTGACCTCGTGCTCGCTGAAGCGGCGGGGCTCGGCGTAGGGCGGTGGCATCCAAGCGGGTTCTGAGCCGGTTATGGACTCGGGTGCAGCGCCGTCAGGCATCCCATCACAACCTTTCTCAAGGGATGCGAACGGTAACATGACGTGAGATCGTTGTGGGATGGATGCATTCGAACTCTTGGCCCACCCGGTGCGGTTGCGAGTGGTTCATGCGATGCGCGGCGGCAGGGAACTGACCACCGCGGAACTGTGCGATCGCATTCGGGACGTCTCGAAGGCCACGGTGTACCGGCACGTCGACCTGCTCGCAGCCGCCGGGGTCCTGGAAGTCGCCCAGGAACGACGTGTGCGTGGCGCGGTCGAGCGCCACTACCGGCTGCGCGGCGACCGCGCCGGGATCAATACGGACACGGTCCATTCGCTCTCGCCCGACGACCATCGCCACGCGTTCGCTGCCGCTCTGGCAGTCCTGACTGCCGAATTCACCGCGTACCTCGACCGCGACACGGCCGACCCGGTAGCCGACTTGGTCGGATACCGGCAGCACGCCGTCTGGCTCAGCTCGGCCGAACTGCGCGAGATGATCGACGGGATGCGGGAGGCGATCGCCCCCCACCTGGCCAACGAGCCGTCACCCGACCGCACGCAGTACCTCATCAGCCCGATCCTCTTCCCCGTCGAAGCGCCACCGACCGGGACCGACGCCGAGGACACCGCGACGGGCCGACCAGAGTCAGGAACCCGGTAGCTGAGCACACCACTTACCCGTCGCCCCATGCAGTCATCCCGCTCTCCATGCGTCACATCCGCGGCTCGGCGTCGACTCCGCGACCACCTGTGAGACGGGCCTGACGCACGGCCGATCAGTGCGCTCGGGCCGCCGGTCGGGGGCGTCGCCGTCAGTGGTTGGCGAAGACTTTGCGCTTGGCTGATTCCGTGTGCCGGAGACCCTTCCTGAGAAGGGCAGAAAGGTATCGCGAACGCAAAGTGTGGCCGAAAGTCAGAGATGTCATGCGACCTCTCCGTCACGGCCGCATTGACCTCGCCTACTCGCGTGACGCACGCTCAAAATGTAGATGGCAACTACAACTGGTTCGCCTTCGGTCTGCTCGCAGTCGCAAAACAGCTGTGCGTGCGGGGCTGCCTGGCGGACCGGACGCAGGAGGTAGCGTATGTGCGGCATCACCGGCTGGGTCTCCTTCGACCGCGATCTCGGCTCCGAGAAGGCGGCGCTGGACGCGATGACCGAGACGATGGCCTGTCGCGGACCCGACGACCGTGGCGTCTGGGCGCAAGGACCCGCCGCGCTCGGCCACCGCAGGCTCGCCATCATCGACCTGCCCGGCGGCCGGCAGCCGATGAGCGTCGACACCCCCCACGGCACGGTGGCGCTCGTCTACTCGGGAGAGACGTACAACTTCACCGAGCTCCGACGGGAACTCACGGACCGCGGACACCGGTTCACCACCGACTCCGACACCGAGGTCGTGCTGCGCGGCTACCTCGAATGGGGTGACACCCTTCCCGAGCGTCTGAACGGCATGTACGCCTTCGCCCTCTGGGACGGTCGCGAGAACAAGCTGGTCATGGTCCGCGACCGCATGGGCATCAAGCCGTTCTACTACCACCCGACGGCTGACGGCGTCCTGTTCGGCTCCGAGCCCAAGGCGATCCTCGCCCATCCACTGGCCCGCCGACGGGTCCGGCTCGACGGGCTGCGGGAACTCTTCACCATGATCAAGACACCCGGTCACGCCGTTTGGGATGGCATGCGCGAGGTCGAACCGGGCACCGTCGTCACGGTCGACCACGCGGGCGTGCACCAGCGTCGCTACTGGGAGTTGGAGACCCGCCCGCACACGGACGGCAGGGACGCCACCGTCGCGTACGTCCGCTCGCTCCTCGACGACATCGTGCGCCGTCAGCTCGTCGCCGACGTGCCCCGTTGCACCCTGCTCTCCGGCGGACTGGACTCCTCCGCGATGACCGCGCTCGCAGCCCGGCAGCTGGGTGAACACGGCGAAAAAGTACGTAGTTTCGCCGTGGACTTCGCGGGTCAGACCGAGAACTTCATCGCCGACGAACTCCGAGGCACCCCCGACACCCCCTTCGTCCACGACGTCGCTCGCGCCTCGGGCACCGACCACCAGGACATAGTGCTGGACGCCCAGGCCCTCGCCGACCCGGAGATCCGCGCCAGGGTCATCCGCGCCCGGGACCTGCCGGCCGGCCTCGGCGACATGGACGCCTCCTTGTACCTGCTCTTCCGGTCGATCCGCGACCACTCCACCGTGGCCCTGTCCGGCGAGTCCGCCGACGAGGTCTTCGGCGGCTACCTGCAGTTCTTCGACGAGGAAGCACGCCGTGCCGACACCTTCCCCTGGCTGGTGTCGATGAGCCGCCACATGGGGGAGGACACAGACGTACTGCGTCCCGGCCTGGCGGCGAAACTGGATCTGCCCGCGTACGTGGCCGACGGCTACCGCGACGCCGTGGCCGGCATCCGGCGCCTGGAAGGCGAGAGCGACTTCGAGTACCGGATGCGCCGGATCTGCCACCTCCACCTGACCCGCTTCGTACGCATCCTGCTCGACCGCAAGGACCGTGCCAGCATGGCCGTCGGCCTGGAGGTCCGCGTACCCTTCTGCGACCACCGGCTCGTCGAATACGTGTACAACACTCCCTGGGCGCTGAAGTCCTTCGACGGCCGGGAGAAGACCCTGCTGCGCGAGGCCACCGCGGACGTGTTGCCGAAGTCCGTGTACGACCGGGTCAAGAGCCCCTACCCGTCCACTCAGGACCCCAAGTACGCGGCAGCCCTCCAGGACCAGGCCAAGGACCTGCTCACCCGTACCGGCCACCCCGTCTTCGACCTCGTCGACCCCGACAGCCTACGGCGAGCCGCCGAGCGGGAGACGCCGATGAGCGGCCAGGCGGACCGGCGCGGCCTGGAACGTGCCCTCGACCTCGCCCTGTGGCTGGACCTCTACCGGCCGGAACTCGTCCTCAGCTGAACGACTCGGCCCCCGGGGGAGCGCCTGCCGACGCGCCTCCCCGGGAGCCATGCCCCGGCAGACCGGCGTATCCGACGGCTCACGTGTTACCTGGATCGCGTTGAGGTTCGCCCGCAACTTCCACGCCGCACATCCGAGCCCGCAACGACGCCTCAGGGGCCTGAGAAGCCGGCTCGGCCTCCTCGGAAATCGGCTTGTGGGCAAGAAGGCTGGCGATCTTCCATGTCAGCTTCTCGTCGGGCTCCTGCACCAGCTGAGCGTCGACCGCGAACCCGGCCAGGTTCAGCACCCGCGCAAGCCGGCCTGGAGGCAGGCGATAGGACTCGAAGGACACGGGCAGACCGCCGTAGGCCTGCGCAGGACGACGGCGCTCACCAGAACCGACATGGCTCACGAGGAGAAGATGGCCACCGGGTGCCAGGGTGCGGTGAAACTCGGCGCACACGAGCGGCAGCAGCTCGGGAGGCGTGTGATGGATGGAGTAGAAGGCCAGGATGCCGCCGAGCACGTCGTCTGCGAACGGCAGGGCGGTGATGGATCCCACGGAGAAGGGCAAGTGCGGGAAAGCGGTGCGCGCCAGCTCGATCATCCTGGGGGACACGTCGATGCCGATCGGGGACACCCCGAGCCCGGCGAGGTGCGCCGTCACTTTGCCCGGGCCGCAGCCCAGGTCCGCGACCGGTCCTCGCTCAGATGCCTGTACGAGTTCGGCGAACGCGGTCAGCACCGAGCGTGACAACGGGTCCAGCTCTGTTGGGGACTTGACGAGGGCGGCGTAGGCGTCGGCCACGGTGTCGTACGACTCCCGGACCTCAGCCAGGTAAGAGGGCTCAGTCACGTGGCGAATCTAGAGGCCTGCACTGACAACGCCACTGGTCGGGCGGGCGCGGGCACCGGCCTACCGGTGCCCGCACCTCAGAGGTGTCAACTGGCCCAGACCTCGGCCTCTTCGGCCGGAACGGTGGTGGCCAGGCCCAGCTCCTTGCGGGCGGCGACCGACTTGTTCGGGTCGATGCCGGTGAACGCCGGGTCGTAGGCGGCGTAGAACGTGTCGGCGTCGGCGGCGTCCGCGGCCTTCTTCCAGTCGCCGGCCGCCTTCGTCAGCGTCGTCCGGAGCGCGCCGACCTCGGCGCCGTCGATGCCGTTCAGCCCCTCGACGTGGGTCTGGAGAGCGTCCGCGACCGCCTTGGCCTGCGCCTTGTAACCGGGCAGGTCGGCCTCGACGGTGTCCTTCTCGGGCTGGTTCGCCCACAGGGCCTCGTACACCGCGTTGGTTCCCTTGAGGTACGTGAGCTGCTCGGGCTTCAGGGACTTCGCGGTGTTCAGCGTGCCGCTCAGCGTGCCCTTGCCGGCGGTGTAGGTACAGCTCACCGAGCGGTCGCCCGTCGCCCAGCTCTGCGCGGTCGGGGTGTAGTAGAAGAGCTCGGCGCCCTTGGGGAGCGCCCAGGTGTCCGGGGCGTACTTCTGCGCCTCGACCGGGCAGCGGGTGTCCGCGACTGCCGAGACCTCGTCGTCGCCGGGGTACTTCTTACCCTCGTCCATCGAGAACTCGCCCACGACCTGACCTTCGTGCGCCTCGTCGCAGGGCACGATCTCGACGGTGTACGCCGTCCCCTCAGCCTTGCCGAACGGGTTGTAGCAGTCACCGGTGTCCAACGAGAACACCGAGCGCTGGCGGGCCACCTTCTTCGCCCCGTCCTTGGCGCTGTCGACGGCGTCGTTGACGTCCGAGCACCCCACCGCGCCAAGCGCAAGCAGGGCGGCAACGGCGGATATGCCGTGAAGGGAACGATAGGGGGCACGGGCAGTCATGACGTGTACATCCTCTTACTGGATCTTTACGACGGGCATGCGGATCGTATGCCATCTCGGTGCCCGATCGTGGCCCGGCGGCTCGGGGGCAGGCCCTCACCTCATCGAGTATCAGACTCGGGACCGGCCGCGAAGGTTGTACGGCACGGAGTCGACTGCATCGGTCCCGCCGACCGGGCACGGGTCCGCGTTGCGCCGGCTGCGACAACGGCTCCGACCGGCTCACCGAGTCCGCCTCGCCCAGGGCCTGGGGCTTCCCGGGCGGCGTCAGGGGCTCCAAGCGACGGCGTCCACCGGCTGTGCCGACGGTGGCGGTAGCCCCGACGTGAGCCGAGCCGCGCAGGCATCCGCCCCGGCCGCGCGCGGACTCGCCGGTCATCCGCGCGCTCCGGCACCCGGGGGCAGGACCTCGGAGGACATCTCACTCAACACGCTACTTGGAAAAACCAAGTGCCCATGGCTACGCTGGCACGCCATGATCGTCAACAGCGGGAACAACGGGTACGAGCTCTCCATAGACCCCGATCGCCTCGACGTGGATCTGGTGCACCGATGGCTGTCGACCGATGCGTTCTGGGCTCTTGGGCGCACCCGGGAAACAGTCGAGGAGCCGATGCGCGGCTCACTCGACTTCGCCGTCTACGAGGTCACCGGTGACCAGGTCGCCTATGCCCGTGTGGTCACCGACCGCGCCACGTTCGCCTGGCTGTGCGATGTCTACGTCGCTCCTGCCCACCGCGGCAAGGGACTGGGGACATGGCTTGCCACGGCAATTCGTGACCACCTCGCCCCCTGTCGACTCAAGCGCGTGCTCCTCTCGACGCGCGACGCGCACGAGGCCTACGCGAGGGCCGGCTTCGTGCCCGTTCCGCAGCCCGAGAGCCTCATGATCTTGAATGAGCCAGAGTGAGGGGTGCAGTCAGTCTGCGGTACCAGATGAAGGCGCAGGCAGCAGGCTGTCGAACACAACCAGATGAGATGGCCTCTAGCCGTCGACCTCGTACCGCCCGATCTCAAGGAAGTGGCGCAGTGCTTCCGGAGTGCCGTCGTCCAGGGCCGCGCTCGCCGCCGCGCGCAGGGCGTCGCCGCTGTCGGGGTTGCCGAGTATGCGGAAGATGGCGACGCGGTCGTCCTCGGCCTGTGCGAGGCGGTAGCCGGTTTCGAGCCAGGCCCGCATCTCTTCGGGGTTGTCGTTGTCGAGGAGTTGGTTGATCTCCTGGGTCACGCGTCGGCCGCTGTCGGGGTTGCCGAGTATGCGGAAGATGGCGACGCGGTCGTCCTCCGCCTGTGCGAGGCGGTAGCCGGTCTCCAACCAGGCCCGCATCTCCTCCACAGTGCCATTGTCGAGGAGTTCGTTGGCCTCACGTGTCACGCGTCGGCCGCTGTCGGGGTCGGCGAGAATCCTGGCGATGGCCACGCGCAGGTCATCGGTGTCCGCCTCGTCGTAGGCGAAGCCCGCGTCCGCCACCACCGCGGCGGTCGACGGCGCCGCGTCGGCGGCGAGGGAGGATGAGGAGAGCAACAGGGCCGGTGCGAGGGCACCGGCGGCCAGAGCGAGCGTCGCGTGAGCCAGCCTCATGAAGTCAACCACCTTGTGTCGTAGCCGCGTCGTGCTGTCGTCGCATCGTCTCAAGACGCGGCGGAACGAATCACTGCAGAAACCATGCAGTCTCAACGGGTTCTTCCTTGCCGACTGTCCGCGCAGCACGGCGCGTGCCGACGCTGCCCGCCTGCGCCTGTCTGGACTGCCTCTCGGTCCGATCCGAAGGAACTACGGCCTCATGACCCCGCTCGCGGGCACCCTGCTGCAGATACCAACGGAACCCTGCACGCTGTCAGTGTGACCGGCGGCACCGGTCACCACATCAGCCAACTCCTGTCGTAACGAGTCGAGTTCCATGCCCAGGTGCTGCAGCGAAGGCCCCGAGTCCCTGGCCAGAACACGAACCAGCCGAGGACATCGTGACCCCGTCCGCCCGCCCCGTCGCCTACTCGTCCGCTGCCCAGGGATCGGAGCGCAATTCCGCGACGCTACGCCGGTTGCGGATCCGCGGCGGCCCATCCGCCGCCGTGCCCACCGCGACCATGGAGACGATTGCCCAGCCCGGGTTGGGGTCAAGCTCTTTGGTGAGCCCTTCCAGGTCGAAGGCCCGGAACTGGTGCGCGGCGAGTCCCATGGCCTGGGCCTGAACAGTCATGTGGGCGATGGCCTGGCCGAGGTCGTAGTCAGCGAACTCGGAGTAGCTCAACTGTGTGCCATCGACGTATCGGCGCGTCAGCGCGACGACGAGCAGGCCCGCATCCGTCGCCCAGGAGGCCGAGCTCGGCGCAAGGTAGGGCAGTACCCGGTCATGCTCCGGATCACCGGGCCTAGCTGTGAAGAAGCCCCACGGCTGGGAGTTCCCTGCCGACGGCGCCCACCGCGCGGCTTCCAGCAGCAGTCCGAGGGCATGGTCGTCGACCAACCCCGACCGGTCGAACCGGTAAGGGCTGAAGCGCTTGGCAAGCAGCGGGTGTATGTCGTCGTACGACGCCTGAGGATGATGCACGTTCCGCTGCAACCGGCGACCGTGGGCGCGTATTCCGGTCAGTGCGAGCACGGACACCGTGCTCCAGGATGCGCTCAATGCGCCGCTGTCATGTTCGATGATGGTGGCGGGGCGTCTGGTCGTTCTGCCCACGTCGTCTCGGGTGGCTGGGCGCCGATTCTTCGAGCCGGACGGGCGCCCGGCGCCGGGGCCGGGCCGGTTGGCTTCGGCCCATGGGGCCGGACAGGGCAGGTTGGGGCGGAGGTTTCTGAACTCCCGGCGGACCTTGACCGGGGTGAGCCGGCCCGCCTGGCTCGGCCGGCTTCTCCCACGGACGGCGGCAGCGTACTTCCCCCACGCCCTTCGTAGTGGTCAGCTCCTTCTTGGCCAGAGCGCAGGATCAGACAGAGGCCGTGTCCACATCCGCCCGAGAACAGCAAGGTCCGCTACCGCGGGCTCACTGCGCTGTACGACCCGGTCAGGGGGCAGCTTCTGCACGCTGCACTTGGCCGACAAAGAGCATTCCAGTGACCCGACCTCAGACTAAAGGTTGTCCCGTAACCACGGCCCATCCCCGCGGGGCGGGGCACTCCGCGCTCCCGGGGCTACCCGAAGATGAGCTCGGCGTCCTTGTCCACGCAGAACCGCAGGACGGTGATCAACTGCCTGACGTCTTCGATGCGCCGTCGGATGACAGGGTCGCTGTCGTCAGACTGCTGCTGGTAGAGAATCGTTTCCAGACGGGGCAGCAAGGCCGCGCATTGAGCTGACGTCAGGTCGGGGCCGTCGTCGTCTGGATGGTTGAGCAGTGGCGCCAGCGTGGTGGAGACACTGCGCCACTGGCGCTCTCCGCCGAACCCGTTCATTTCGGTGAGGGTGAACCCCTCGGCCTGAGCCAACCACTTCCTGAACATGCTGAAGCCGGTGTATGACCAGGAGACGTCCGGACTCGCCACGTCGTCGTCGCCCGGGAAGAGCATCAGTCCCACCTTGTCCCCCTTGGTTGTTCGTAGCTCAGGATCGCCATGAGGAAGGGTGCCGGCAACTGAAATGATCTCCGGATGGCCGGTGTGATCACGGCGTCGGAGCCGTCCTGGATAGCCCCGTTCACCGGGCTGAGACCACGCTGTTTCGGCAAGCTGGTGACGGCTGTGCGCCGCGAGACTGCGGCCAAAGAGCACCGCGGACGCCCCTGGGGGCTGCCGCTGGAGGACCGCATCCTGCTGGTCGTCGCGTATTGGCGCACGAACTTGACGATGCGCCAGCTCGCTCCGCTGTTCGGCATCTCGAAGTCGGCGGCCGACCGGATCATCGTCCACCTCGGGCCCCAGCTCGCGCTCCAGCCGCGCAAGCGTTTCGCGAAGGACACGGTGCTCATCGTGGACGGCACCCTGGTCCCCACCCGGGATCGCACGATCGCCGAGCAGTCGAAGAACTACCGCTACTCCACAGCCCACCAGGTCGTCATCGACGCCGACACCCGGCTGGTCGTCGTGGTCGGCCGTCCTTTGCCCGGCAACCGGCACGACTCCCGCGGCTGGGAGGAATCCGGTGCCAAGGACGCCGTCGGCAAGACCGTGACCATCGCCGACGGCGGCTACCAGGGCACCGGCCTGGTCATCCCGCACCGCAGGTCCAAGAGCGAGGGTCTGCCTGCTTGGAAGGAAGAACACAACCGCTCGCACAAGCGCGTCCGGGCCCGCGTCGAGCACGCCTTCGCCCGCATGAAGAGCTGGAAGATCCTGCGCGACTGCCGCCTCAAGGGCGACGGCATCCACTACGCCACGCTCGGCATCGCTCGCCTGCACAACCTCAACCTCGCTGGATGACAGGTGAGTTCATGCAGCGGTCGACCATGTCAAAACCGACCTCGAGATCAGTTACGGGACAGCCTTTAAAAGGATAACCTGACACATGATCAAGCCACGCCGCTGGCGTCGGGGGCTCTTGGCTGTCAGCCTCCTGCCTGTAACCGCCATGACCGCCTCACAAGCTGCCCTAGTACTCGCGCCAGAGGCTCCTGGTGCAGGGTGTACGTTCGAGTGGGTTGACGCCGCCACGGTGCCCCCGGCGCTGTTGGAACACCTCAGTTCGCCACAGCCGTTCGCCGACTACTTGCGCGAGCACGCCACGGACCCACAACCCACCGCCCGTCCGGGCGAGTCCTCACTCACCAGCGAGCCGGACGACCTCAGCATCGAATGCTCCTCGTCCACCAACACGGATGACGCCAACGCGACCACCGGCCGGGACACGAGCCATGGACGGTGATCCCCGGCACCAGGTGCTCGCCTTCGACCTGCCTCGGTTGCCCTGGACACAGGTGCCGCGCCAGTGTCGGGTGGATTCGCTGGCGAGTCGTGGTGGAAACGCAGCGGCGCCAACGAAGAAGAAGCACGGGGACGTCGGGGGGCCGTCACCGTTCATGCGGTCATCGACGCCCACCGCAGAGAGAGGCCAGGCCAAGTGAACTCCAAGAACACCAGCTAGGTGCCGATCTCAGCGATCAAATCGACGCGATCGCACAGGCCCTGCGCCACCGCCCTCGTCTCATCGACAGCATCCGCCAGCGGGTGACCAGCACAGAGAGAGCGATACGGATGTCTCCTAGCACCAGTCGGCCCACAGCCGTCATCATCGGAGCCAGCGCGACTGGCTTGTTTGCTGCCGCCGCTCTCACCGAGTTCGCCGATGTTGTCATCGTCGAGCGTGACCTTCTGCCAGAGGGCCCGGCGGCACGCCGTGGCACGCCGCAGGCCAGGCATGCACACCTCGTCTGGAGTGGAGGGGTACACGCCATCAACGACCTCCTACCCGGCAGTGTCGAGGAGGTCGTCGCCCGCGGCGGACGTCTGGCTCACATCATGGCCGACATGGTCTCTCGTGCGCCCAACGAGGTCTGGTTCAGGCGCTTCCTTGCAACTCACCACCGCAACCTCGTATGCTCCCGCAACCTGCTGGACAGCGTCCTTCATGGACACGTTCTCGCAGACAAGCGCGTCACCTTACGACAGAACACCATCGCGTTAGGCCTGGAAGGCGATGCCGCTCACATCACCGCAGTCCGGGTCCGCAACGGCGACGAATACTCGACGCTGTCGGCCGACCTGATCATCGACGCTTCGGGGCGCGGATCCCGCACGCCCCCAATGGCTTGACACGATGGGCCTTCGCCGAGCTACTGAACGGCAGGTCGACGCCGGCGTCACCTACGCAACTCGAGTCTTCCGTGCCCCGCATGCAGCCGAGGACATCGCCTTCCCACTCATAAACGTCCAAGCCAACCCAGCCAAGGCACCAGGCCAGGGCGGCATCATCTTGCCCGTCGAGAACGGCCAATGGATCGTCACCCTCGCCGGCACTCGCGGCGGCGAGCCCAGCAGTGATCCCGAAGCCTTCATCGACTTCGCGCTCGGCCTGGGCCACCCCATCATCGGTGAACTTCTCAAGAACGCCGAACCCCTTGGTGACGTCGCCACCACCCACTCCACTGCCAACCATCGTCGCTACTACGAAAAGATCAAGTCGTGGCCTGACGGATTCGTCGTCCTCGGTGATGCCATCGCTAGCTATAACCCCGTGTACGGCCACGGTCTCACTGTTGCGGCACAATGTGCTCTCGCCATGCGCGCCATCCTACGAACCACAGACTTGACGGCTATCGGTACCGCACAACGTATCCAGCGTGCCGCTGCCCGCCCCGTCAGCGCCGCTTGGGACCTCGCAGTGGGGCAGGACGCTCTTTATCCTGGTGCCACTGATATCCCACTTACCAGGGTGGAAAGACTGCTCGCCCGGTACGTTGACCGTGCTGTCGAGACTGGTGCCACCAACCCTCGCGCCATGGGCGCCTTGCTGGACGCAATGAGCCTGGAGAGGCCACCGACCCGACTGTTCTCGCCCGCCATGATCATCCCAATGCTCTTCGGCCCGAAGAAGCCCCAACTGCAAGGGCCACCCCTGAGCGAGGCAGAGCGAAAGGCCGCCGCTTCCTGACCCACTCCCTATGGGAAACGGTGGAGTAGCTCGCGCCCGGTCATGTGCGCAGCCGAATCGAGGTGCTGATCGAGTCACAGCCCCACCCGTGGCTTCGTTGATCGCCAAGACAGCGTTTGTCGACGGTGTTCGGCTTGGCTGGTGATCACCCGGTTGTTCCCAGGCGGGACCAGGTCGGCACCGCCTCAGCGATCACACGTGATGGCCGACGGGAGCGGCGTCCGCTCCGTCCACCGTGTCCCGATTGCGGACAGCTGCTTCACCCTCTCCGGAGGCAACGTCTTCACCCAGCCGCGCTGGTTGCCGATCCACGACCCGAGCCTGTGCACGTTCCCTGCTGGGCACGGCGGGACCTTTGCTTGTCGAAGCGTGAGGAGCCCGTACCCAGGCGCTCGGTAAATGCGTTTGCGCCGCCGGCCGGCTGACCTATCGTGTGGGAGGTCGTGTGCGGCGGGTCCCCTGCCGTACCAGTCGGCGCGTTCGGCGTCGATGTGTACCGCGTGCCCGGCCGGGAGGAGGTGGGAAACATGGACTGGAACTGGACAACGAGTGTTGCGGCCATAGTTGCCCCCGGCCGTGTGCCCCCGTTCGGCGCGCGGTAGGACTCTCCCTCTGCGGCACCTCATGTGGTGTCCGCTGCTCTCGCGATCCCTTGTGTCGCGTCCCGGGTGTAGGACCGCGCGTCTGCTCCTACACCTCCGACACAGAATGTGATCGCCTTGACCAAGCAGTCCTCTTCCGGGGACACCGTGCCCACGCCGGTGCCCCACACCACAGCGAACGCGGCCGAGTTGCCCGATCCGAAGCGGTGGTGGGCCCTAGCCGTCATCGCAGGCGCCCAGCTCATGGTGATTCTCGACGGCACGATCGTGAACATCGCCTTGCCCTCCGTCCAGAACGGACTGGGCATGTCGGACGCGAACCGGCAGTGGGTGATCACCGCGTACTCCTTGGCCTTCGGCGGCCTGCTCCTCCTCGGCGGCCGGATCGCCGACCTGGTCGGCCGCAAACGCACCTTCATGATCGGTCTGGTCGGATTCGCCGCCGCCTCGGCCATCGGCGGTGCGGCCGACGGCCCCGGAACGCTGTTGGCGGCACGGGCCCTTCAAGGGGCCTGCGCGGCCGTCCTGGCCCCCTCTGCGCTGGCGCTGCTGACGACGACGTTCACCGACCCCGCCGAGCGCGGCAGAGCGTTCGGGATCTACGGCGCGCTCGCCGGGGGCGGCAGCGCCGTCGGCCTGCTGGTCGGCGGCCTGCTCACCGAGTACGCGACCTGGCGCTGGTGCCTGTACGTCAACGTCCCCATCGCGCTGGCCGCCCTGGGGGGCGCGCTGGCCCTCTTCAAGGACAGCCCCGGTCAGCGCGGGGTGCGCCTCGACGTCCCCGGCGCGCTGCTCGCCTCCGGCGGGCTCGTGGCGATCGTGTACGGCTCCAGTGACGCCGCATCCGTCGGGTGGGCCGATCCGTTGGTCCTGACCCTGTTCGCAGCCGGCGTGGTCCTGCTCTCCGTCTTCGTCCGGTGGCAGTCCCACGCCGAGCATCCGATGCTGCCGCTGCACATCGTCAGGGACAGAACCCGTGCGGCGGCGCTCGCGACGATGGGCCTGGCCACCGTCGCCATGTTCGGTGCCTTCCTGTTCCTGACCTACTACCTCCAGGACATCCTCGACTACTCACCCGTACGGACCGGCCTGGCGTTCCTTCCGATGTCCGTCACGATCGTCATCGGTGCCACGCAGATCGCCGCCCGGCTCCTGCCCCACACCGCCCCCCGAAACCTGATGGCCCCCGGCATGCTCCTCGCGGCCGTCGGCATGCTGCTCCTGACCCGCCTGAGTGTGAACTCTGCCTACACCACCGGCGTACTGCCCGCGCTGGTGCTGCTCGGCCTGGGCATGGGGCTGACGTTCATGCCGGTCTACGCGACGGCGACCGCCGGGGTCGCTCCGAAGGACGCCGGAGTGACGTCCGCGACCGTCTCCACCTTCCAGCAGATCGGCGGCTCCCTGGGCACCGTCCTGCTGAACACGATCGTGTCGTCCGCCGCGACCCGCTACATCGACGCCGACCCGTCCCGGAGCCGGGATCTGGGGGCGGGAATGGTGCACGGTTTCACCGTCGCGGCCTGGTGGTCGGCGGCCGTCCTGCTCCTTGCGGCGCTGGCCGCGGCCATGGCCAAGATCCCTGAGAAGCCCTGACCAAGAGGTCTCCGAGGTCGATGGACCACTCGATCTGCGCAACCTCACTGCGAAAATCCGCGCCGACGTCGGAGACCGCTACGACAGTGCGGACCAGCTGGCGCAGCTCGGTGCGCGCCGCCGGTAACCGAGGGGGGCGGTCGTCCAGCAGGGGTGCCACCACAGCCGTACGGGCAGGCGCAGCCGGGGCCGTGGGCCGTGCAGGGCTGTGGTGTCGCCGGGGGAGGGGAGTGAGTGCTTGGTAGGGGGCGGTTCCAGGCGGTATGCGCCTGCATCAGGCATTGGGTCATGGGTTCGAAGTTTGTGTGGCGTGGGGGACACCGGCGGGAGCTGGGGCGGGGGCGCCGGTGTCATGCCTGGGGTAGCAGGGGGAAGGAGAATGCGTGACTGAGGGAGGCTGTTGTGGAGCGTGATCGGATCGGACTGGCTGAGGTGCTGGCCGCGGCGGAGGATGCCGCACCGGTGCGCTCCCTCGATGTGGTGGCGCACAATCTGCGCGAACGCTTCGGGGCACGCTATGCGTCGTTCCTGTTCCTCGACGTCGTCGGCCGGCGCCTGCTGAGGGTCCACGAGGAGAAGGCGACACCACAGGAACGCGGCGCCGATCAGGTTCCCCTGGACGGCAGTGCCTACGACGAGGTCCTGCGCACCCAGAAACCGGTGGTGGCACCTGAGGACGGACGTGGCCAGCGGGTGCTTGCCCCGGTCACCAATCGCGGCGACGCCATCGGGGTGCTGGAGCTCTACCTCCCCCTCGTCACCGAGGACCTACTGGAACAGGTGACTGAGGCCGCGCACGCACTGGCATACGTCATCGTCACCGACCGCCGCTTCACCGACCTCTACCACTGGGGCAACCGCACTGCCACGGTCACCCTGGCCGCGGAGATCCAGCGCCAGCTCCTGCCCTCGGCACCCTCCTGCGAGGCTGCCGAGTTCACTCTCGCCGGCGCCCTGGTCCCAGCGTCCGACATCGCCGGCGACACCTACGACTACAGCCTCGACGAGAACACCCTGCACCTGTCCATCACCGACGCCATGGGCCACGACGTCGACGCCTCCCTCATCGCCACTCTCGCGGTCAACGCCTCCCGTGGCGCCCGCCGCGCCGGCACCGATCTTGCCGAACAGGCCCGCCAGGCCCATCAGGCCCTTCTCGACCACGGCCGCAGCACATTCGCCACCGGCCAGCTGCTGCGCATCGCCCTGGACGGTACCGGCGCCCAGCTCGTCAATGCGGGCCACCCCTGGCCCCTGCGGCTGCGCGACGGCGCCGTCGAGGCAGTCGAACTGCATGTGAACCTTCCCTTCGGCGTCGCCGCCCAGGGCGCCTACCGGGTGCAAGACCTCGACCTGCGCCCCGGTGACCGCCTCCTGCTCTACACCGACGGTGTGCAAGAAAGACAGGCGCAGGCTGTCGACCTGCCCGCTCTCCTGCGCGACACCGCTGCCGAGCACCCCCGGGAGACAGTGCGCGCCATGGTCAACGCGGTCACCGAAGCATGCGAAGGCCACGTGAGAGACGACGCCACCGTCCTGTGCCTGGACTGGCACGGCCCCCGCCCTCACGGCCGCAGCGCCGACATCGGCACCTGATCTGTCCGCGTGCCTGAGCCATCGCATCGACGGCACACACGCCAAACCCAGTCTCCCGGGCTTCCTGCTGTGCGGCGCTGTCGCTGCCCGCGAGAGTCCCGGTTGTCCTGGGTGTTGCGGCGGAGACCGATCACGTATCTGCTCAGCGGCCGCAACGGCTTCGACCGGTCTACCAGGGTCGGATCGGGCGGACCCCCGTGCGCCGCCCCGCATTGTTCAGCAGGTGTCCCATTCGTTTCACCGTACGGATGCCGACGACGCGCTCGGTGATGCTCAGGGCGGGCAGTTGGGCGCAGGCCGCTGTCTCGCGCTGCTGGACCGCGCCCATGTCGCGCAGCCAGAAGGTGGCGAGCACGTTGTCGCTTCCGGTGACCGCTGCGAGCAACCGGCATTCGGTCAGCGTCGCGAGGGTGCGGTGCAGACGGTTGACGTCATGGGCCGGGGCGCGGCCGCGGAAGGTGACGGACACGGGCAGGCCGGACACGACGGGAGCCACGTCACAGCGGAACCCCACGATGCCACTGGCGGTGAGGCGGTGCAGGCGCCTGCGCACGGTGGCGGCACTGGTCCCGGTGAGATCGGCCAAGTCCGTGAACCGTGTCCGCCCATCCCGCACCAGCGCGTACAGCAGGGCACGGTCAAGCGTGTTCAGGTCGCCGAGGGACCCGCCCGCCAGGTCGGCCGTCCCGGGCCGGCCGAGTACGGAGAGCTGGGCGGCGTCCAGCGAGCCGAGCCTCCATCGGGAGCCCTCGGTGTACAGGGACGTGGCGAAGACGCACTCGAGGCCGAGGACGTCGGGCAGGGCGGCCAGCTGCTCGTGCACGAAGCGGTGCACGCTTGCGAGGTCGGATGCCAGCACGTCCAGCATGAGGTCGGCGCGGCCAGGGGCAAGCAGTTCGACCGTCGCCGCCTCCGGCAGCTCCGCGATCCGCGCGGCCAGTCGCTCCCGCGCCGCCGGCGCACAACGAAGGAACACGAAGGCAGTGCAGCCGCCGTGCGAGAAGGCCGGTCCGGGCACCGCCGACACCCAAGCCAGCCCCTCCTCGGCGAGGCGCTCCCAGCGGCGGGCGAGGGTCACCGACGTCACGCCCAGCAGGGGCGCCAGATCCGTCCAGGCAGCCCGCGGGCGGACCTGGAGGGCGTGCACGAGAGCGAGATCCAACTCGCTCACCGCGACCGAATCCAACACGCTGACCCCTCTGGCTGCCGGTTCTCTTCCCTTTTCGCGCCTCGTTGGCCCTGCGGTCGCACTCTAGCCACCTCGTCGTATTCCAGCCAGGGACAAGAAGGTGGGGCCATGACGAACGTCATCAGCCGGGGCCGGGGGCTGATCACAGCGATGATCGTGATCGTGGTGTGCAGCGGTGTCGTCCAGGGGTATCTCACTCCACTGCTGCCGGTCGTCGGTGCGCACGTCGGGATCGGCGGCGTGGGGCAGAACAATCTGTACCTGCTGTCGCAGATCGCCTTCACCGTGCTGACGCCGTTGCTGTCCCGCTGGGGCGACATGTGGGGTCACCGGCTGCTGCTGCTGGTGGCCGTGACGGCGGTTGCCGTCGGGTCACTGCTGATCGCGGCGCGACCCACCACGGTCACGCTCGCGGTCGGCATGGTGCTGCAGAGCGCCGTGGTCGGCTTCTTCCCACTGCTCGCGGGCATCCTCCGCTCGCGTTCACCCGAACACGGCCGGGTCGGCATGTCGGTGCTGGTCGGCGCGCTGCTCTTGTCCATCGGCGCCGGAGGCTTCGCGGCCGGCACCCTCAGCGACGAACACGCCCTCGCCGGGCTGTGGACCGCGGTCCCATTCGGCGCCCTCGCGCTGGGCGCCGCGCTTGCCCTGCCGACGAGTACGGCTCCCCGCGCGGGCCGCTTCAACGTGCCCGCCGCGCTGCTGCTCACCGGCGGGCTCGGCGCGCTGATGCTCGTGCTCACCGAAGGCCAGTCCTGGGGCTGGACATCAGGCTCGTCACTGCTGGCGGTCGCAGCGGCGCTGATACTGATCGTCGCCTGGGTGCTGGTCGAACAGCGTTCGGCGCATCCGCTGGTGAACCTCGGGATGCTGCGCGATCCCCGGCTCGCGGCGGTCAGCGCGCACACGTTCTGCATCGCCTTCGGTGCCATCGGGTTCCTCGGCGCCAACGCGGTCTACCTGGGCACCGAACCGGACGGCGACGGATTCGGGCTCGGGCTCGGCGCCCAGGCCATCTCCCTGGTGTCCCTCGCCATGGTCGCCGTCGGCTTCCTGGGCTCCACGCTCACGCCGAGGCTGTCCCGGCTGATCGGTGACCGCGCCGTGCTCGTGGCCGGTGGCTGCGCCGGTGCGGTCGGCTTCCTGAGCCTCGTCCTCTTCCATTCGTCCGTGCCGCAGTACGTGGCGGGTGCGCTGGTGGTCGGGCTCGCCACCGGCATGTTCGAGGCCGCCACCCGGGCCCTGTCGGTCGAGGTGGTCGACGAGGCGGAGACCGCACTGTCCGTCGGCGTCAACGAGATGGCACTCTCGCTCGGCGCGGCGCTCGGCGCGGCCGTGATCGGCGCCCTGTGGTCCTCCCACACCACCGCCCAGGGTACGGTCACCGGCGCGGGTTACCAGTGGGCGTGGACCGCGTGCGCGGTGACCGCGCTCGGTGGGGCGGCGGTCGGCCTGGTTTTCCGGACACCCGCCGACGCCCCGGTGTCCGGAGCCGCCGTCCCGCACACCGGGAGGACGGCATGACCGGCCACGTCCGGCAGTTCCGGGACCGCGCGCTCACCGAGGCCGCCGACGCGGTACGGGCCCACGAACGCGACCTGGTCGCGCTGAGCCACAGCCTGCACGCGGAGCCCGAGACGGCCATGCGCGAGCACAAGTCGGCCGCCAAGATCACCTCCCTCGCCGCGGCCACCGGCTTCACGGTCACCCGCGGGGTAGCCGACCTGCCGACGGCCTTCGTCGCCACCCATGGCAGTGGCGAGCTGGTCGTGGCCCTGTGCGCCGAGTACGACGCGTTGCCCGGCATCGGACACGCCTGCGGGCACAACGTCAACGGCGCCGCCTCCGTCGGCGCCGCCCTCGGTCTCGCCGCCGTCGCCGACGCGCTCGGGATCACCGTGAAGCTCATCGGGACCCCCGCCGAGGAGGACATCGGCGGCAAGGCGCTCCTGCTGGACGCCGGTGTCTTCGACGACGTGGCCGCCGCCTTCATGGTCCACGCCGCACCCGAGGATTCCGTGGGCGCCTCCTCTCTCGCCGTCGGCGCCTGGGACGTCACCTACACGGGCAAGCCTTCCCATGCCGCGCTCGCGCCCTGGGAAGGCGTCAACGCCCTGGACGCGATCACCCTCGCCCACACCGCCGTGGGCCTGCTGCGCCAGCAGCTGCCCCCGGGCGTCCTGGTCCACGACGTCGTCTTCGAGGCCGGCCGCGCGGTCAACGTCATTCCCGAAACGGCGCGCGCCCGCTACGAACTGCGCGCTCGCACCATGGAAGACCTCGTCCACGCCCGCCGCCGGGTCCGGGCATGCCTGGAGGCCGCAGCCCTGGCCACCGGCGCCGAGCTGGAACTCGCCGAGCACGGCGCCGACTTCGCCGACCTGAGGCAGGACGCGTTCCTCACCGCCGCCTACACCCGCGCTGCCCGATCCCTCGGCCGCGACCCCGTAAGCCGCCAGGGCGAGGTCATTGCTTCCACAGACATGGGCAACGTCTCCCACGTCCTGCCCGCACTCCACCCGACCATCGGCTACGACACCGAGGGCGCCCTCCACCACACCGCACCCTTCGCCCGCTACGGCAACTCTCCGGGAGCCGACCGCGCCGTGCTCGATGCCGCGATCGCCCTCGCCCACGTCGGTGTCGACCTGGCAACGGACCCGGCTCAGCGCAGACGCTGCCTCGACCTGCTCGCCGACCGGCGAACAGCGACTGCTTCCCTGGAGTCGGCGCCTGTGCGCACAGGACGAGTTCCGTAACACGGCCGTAGCGGCCGGCGGACAGATGAGCCGGAGGTTACCCGTCCAGGAGCGGCGGCACAGCTCGCTCGGGAGTTCTGCCACGGCGAGCGCGGACAGACGACGCAGCGCTGACAGATCACGCAGGCGTACTGGCTGGGGCGTTAAGAACAAGCGGTCGGCTCGGCCCGGCCTTCATCGCCGCCTTGCTCTGCACGTCCCGCCAGGCTCAATGTCTAATCGCGCATCTGCGGGTAAAGGGCCCAGTCGCGGCGGTCACCTGAGCCCGCACGAGGCCTCCCGCCTACTGGGCCTGCGTCGCGATCTGGATCAGGTTCCCGCAGGTGTCGTCGAAGACGGCGGTGGTGACAGGGCCTGCTTCCAAGGGCTCCTGGGTGAAGCGAACCCCGGCGTCCCGCAGGCGCTCGTACTCCGCCACCACATCGTCGACGGCGAACTGGGCGAGCGGAATACCGTCCCTGACGAGCGCGTCGCGGTAGGGCTTGACGGCCGGGTGGCCTGCGGGCTCCAGGAGGAGCTCGGTACCGCTGGGCGCGTCGGGCGCGACGACGGTCAGCCACCGGTCCTCGCCGCCCAGCGGGACGTCGTGCTTCTTCACGAAGCCGAGGATCTTGGTGTAGAAGTCCAGGGCCTTGGTCTGGTCGTCGACGAAGATGCTGGTCATACGGATCTGCATGGGGCTCTTCTCCTGTCCGGAGGTGTCGGGCACGGGCCATCGTTCGGCTATCTGCCGCAACGGAGCCGTGTTCAGGTCGTGGAACTTGTAGCGGCCCTCCCGCCTGGTCTCGACGAGGCCGGCCGTCTCCAGCACGGCGAGATGCTGGGAGACCGCCTGGCGTGAGATGCCGAGCCGGTGCTTCATGCTCAGCCGCGCGCAGATCTCGAACAGCGTCTGCCCGGACTTTTCCGCGATCACGTCGAGGATGGTGCGGCGGGTGGGGTCGGCCAAGGCTTTGAAAAGGTCGTCGGCCACCGCCACAGAATAGGCAAGTGGTGACTTGCCTATCAAGTCGAGGGCGGCACGCTGCGCAAAAAGTCGTCCGTCAGGACTCGACCGCGAGATACGTCAGGACGACCAGAGCACGCAGGAGGCCGGCGGCGCGGGTGGGACCGGTACGCGGTTTAGCCAGGACCCGCCAGTTCCTGGAGCGAGCCGGCTCGGGTTTCGAAGAGGAGGGAACGCGCCCCGCCCTGCGCTCGCGGGCGTTCTCCGGTCGCCGGATAATTGATACGGGCGGCATGCCTGCGCGCCGCGCCCGGGCGAGCAGGGGCGCCCCCCTTCTGACCCGACCGATTTGGAGACCGCGTCATGCGTTCCCGACGGGACCCGCTGACTCCTCTCGCAGCAGTGACGGCCGGCCTGCTGGCCGGGGCAGTGGGAACGGTGTGTCTGGATGCCGTCCATTACCTCAAGTACCGCCGCTCAGGCGGAACGGACAGCCCGCTCGCCTGGGAATTCGCGTCGGTCGACAGCTGGGAGAAGGCCCCCGATCCGGGACAGGTGGCGAAGCGGGTCATCGAAGGGTTCACCCAGCGTCGGCTCCCAGACAGTTCCGCTTGGCTCACCAGCACCGTCACTCACTGGGCATACGGCTCCATGGTGGGCGCCGCCTACGGCATCGTGGCCGGGTCACTGCCCAGAACTTCTCCCGTCTCCGGCGTGTTGCTGGGGGCCGCAGTGTTCGCCGGTGACTACGTCACCCTGCCGATCGCAGGGCTCTACCAGCCGATCTGGCGGTACGACACAAAGGTCCTGGCCTGGGATCTCGGCGCACACGTCGCCTACGGCACCGGCACCGCCATCACCTTCTGGCTACTGACCCGACTCGGCACCGGATGCTCGACGCAGTCGTCGCTCCGGATGAGGCCGTCCGGCTCGTGCAGATGAGGCCGTCGGAGTCACCGGTATCGATCAGCTCCAGCACCTCAACCCTGTGCCCGATGCCGGTCTCGGCCCGGGGCCAGGAAGCTGCCGGTGCACAGTGCTGGAGGAAGGTGCATCCTGGAACACAACTGTTCTGGCCATTGCGGACCGGTGGTGGCGAAGCGAGCCGGCCACGGAGCCGACCAACGCCGAAGCGTCGGCAGGCAGTGGGCCTCTCGAACCAGGGAGCAGATCATGCCGTCCCTACACTTCCACGTGAACTCCTCGATGAGCCCGGACGAGGTGATGGGCGTCCTGACGAACTTCAGCCCGTCCCGTCTCCAGGAATGGTCGTCCATCGATGCCGAGCACTTCCAGGTGCACGAGCGTGGTGACACCTGGGCGGAGGTGACCGAGGGGAACGAGAAGTCCTGGGAGCGCGCACGCTACGAGTGGGACCCCTCGGCGAAGAGGGTCACGGTCACCACTCGCGACTCGGTGCCCTTCGGCTCGGGAGGCTGGCAGTTCCAGATGACCCCCTCGGAGAACGGCACCCGCGTCGACGTGAGACTCGAACGGCACCCCACCTCCTTGAAGTCGAAGGTGATGTCCTCGGTCATTCCCTTCGCCGGGCCGGTGTTCCGTAAGGCCTTCAGGGAACCTCTGCACACCACGTAGTCTCACGTTCGCTGAAGACGTACCCTTGTCCGATGTCTGCGACGGGAGCCGGCCCATGACCACGGCGAAAGACCTGTTCATGATCGCCATGGGCCCGGACAACTCCGTGGGACAGGGCGATCTGTCCCTCGCACTCGCGGGAGCCGAGCTGATCGATCTCATCGGTGCGGGAGCCGTCGCTCTCGACAGTGACCGCATCGTGCCGAACAGTCCGCCGCCGCTCGACGACCGGTTTCTGGGCGAGGCCGCGGCAGGGCTCACTCGGCAGCTGCCCTACGAGCGGGTCGAGGACTGGCTGTGGCGTCGAGGGCGGGACCTTTCAGCCGCCTACCAGGCTGCCCTGGAGCAGAGCGGTGAGCTGACACCGCAGCGAAACAGCCGACTGCCCATCGGCTCGAAAAGCCTGAAAGCGGCTGACACACCCGCCCGCCGCCGCGCGGCCGACCGCTGGAAAGACAGGGAACCCACCCTGACCGCCCTCGCCGCGGCTGTGGGCATCGGCGACGAGCGGTCCGGTGAGGGAACCGTCCTCGACGACGAAGCCGTGACGAGTGTGGTGGCCGCCGTGCACGACGCGGTGATGGAACTGGAGGCCGTGCGCCAGAGGCGGACCATCGAGAACCAGGCCTTCGCCAACCTCTGGCGCGGGCCATAGAGCGGATCCCGGTGCCGGGAACTCACCGAGGCCGGGAACCCTGGGCCAGGTGGCGCAGGCCCGAGCGGGGCGTCGACGACGTGTTCCCACGCGGTGATCCGGCGTCCGAACACGCGTTGAGCCACGCGACGCGGCATGAAGCGCTCCATGAACCTCACTGTCCGGCCGCGCCCTTCCCCTGGTGACTGCCGCTTGCGCCGCAACCGCCGTCAGCGCAGTGACTGCACGGCGTAGAGGGCACCGAGGGCGGTGGCCAGGGCGCCGAGCAGGAGACGCAGTGCCGTTTCGGGCAGCCGAGGTTGCAGGCGTGCCCCGAGGTAGCCGCCGATCAGTCCGCCGAGGCCGCAGACCAGACCGAGATACCAGTCAGGGGCGATGTCACCGGAGCCCGTCAGGGACAGCAGCGCGAAGGCCGCGGCCCCGGTCACGGAGGTGACGAACGTGGCGGCGAGGGCGGCTGGCGCCACGCGGGCCACGGGCATACCCCGGCCGACCAGTAGGGGGCCGAGGACGGATCCGCCGCCGATCCCGTAGATCCCGCCGACGACCCCGACGACGAGGGCCAGTCCGGTGATGGTCCGGGGCGAGGGTTCCGCAGCGGCGGCCGGCCGGGCGCGTCCTAGGGTGCGCCCGATGAGCCACAGGCCCAGTGGCATCAGCAGAGCGGCGACCAGCAGGCGGAAGACGGTGGCCCCGGGGACGGCGAAGACCCGTATCACGGCGCCGATGACCACCCCGGGCAGAGTACCGATCACCAGGCGTCGCGTCAGCCGGCCGTACAGCAGGCCCTCGCGGTGGTGGCGCAGCAGGGCGCCGGGCCCGGCCACCACGTTGAACAGCAGATTGGTAGGTGTGACCGCCGGGCTGGGTACACCGAGGACGCTCAACTGCACCGGCAGCAGGAACATCGCACCCGACACCCCCACCGGCGCGGTCACCACTGCTATGAGCAGGCCGACCGCCAGCCCGGCCGGCCCGGTCGACCATGTCACGGCAGACCTCCGATTCACATGTCCCATCTGTGTCGCCGCCGTGGTCGCCCTGCCGACCCGCAGGGCTGCTGAGCACTCCGGCGCGAGGGACCATCCTGGCAGCGGGTCGATCGGCTCAGGCATCGGCCGGAGCGCGGAATCGATGGCCGGAATCGGCCTCCCGGAACGTCCTCGCCTCCCGATCAGGCGGGCCATCCTGCGCACCCCCGTCCGACGCAGTCAAGGCTTCCCTGGCAACTCCATAGGCCAAGCAGGGAAGACCTCACACTCTGAGAGGTCGGCCGTCCACCGGAGGCGTTGCCGTCTCAGCCTCGGTGGCGCTCAGGGCACGCAGGAGGGCGCGGGCGACCGCGTCGTTCTGACGGAAGGCCGGCGCGTTGGTGCGGGGGCGGGCGAAGGCGGCGACGGCCCGGCTGTTGGTGGGGGCGCCGAGGGCGATGCGGCGGGGGTGAGGGCTGTCGAGGGACGGGTCGATGAGGTGGCCGTCCGTGGGGGAGACGGCGAGCAGGCCGGAGCGGTGGGTGTGGGTGGGGTCGGCGATGACCTCCTCGGCGAGTGCGCCTTCCCGGTACAGGCGCCGCAGGAGTGGATCCTCGGTGTGGGCCAGGGAGGGGCCCGGCAGGTACGCCTCGATCAGGGCCGTGGCGTGGGTGGTGTGGCCGGGGACGGTGGCGCTGGTCGCGGTGAAGGCGCCGCTGGTCTCGTCGGTGGCGACGCGGATGTCCGCCCCCAGGAAGTGGACGATGCCGGCCCGGGACAGCGCGAGGAGCTGGCGCAGGCGGAAGCCGGGCGGGCCGGAGGCGAGGAAGCTGAAGAAGCCGTGCCACCAGCCGTCGAGGCCGTCGGCGACCGAGCGGGCGGTGAGACGACCGGAGGCGACGAGGCGGGGCAGTTGGCCGTAGGTGGAGAGCAGGGCCAGGAACGCGCCGAGGTCGGCGCTGAACTCCGGGTTCTCGCGGCGGGTGACGTCCTGGGCGATGTGGTCGCGCAGGTGCTCCTGGAAGGCGTCCGGTGCGGGGAAGGCGAGGCCGTCCAGCGGGTGGTCCAGGGCTTCGAAGTCGAGCCTGTCCGCCGGGTCGGGTACGGCCGTGGCGACGAGGGCGGCCATCTCGTCGCCGTACCAGTCCAGGCGGTCGTAGGCGGCGACGAAGTCGGGCCAGGGGAGGGCGGTGCGCTCCGGGTGGGCGTGGAACAGCTCGTGGTAGTGGCCGAAGCCGATCTCCTTGGCCATCAGCGGCCACACGTCGCGCCGCAGGTCCAGCGGGCGGTCCTCGGCGAGCAGGGCGTCGACCGCCTCGGGGCCGAAGTGGCGCGGCAGCGCAGGGCGGGGGCCCCGGAGGCGGTAGCGGGTCTTGGAGTGGTACGGCACTCCGCGCCGCGATCCGACGTGCAGGACGGGCTCGCGGCCGGACGCGAGGTAGGTGAGGGTGCCGTCGGCCTCGGTGCGGTAACTGCCGCCGCGGCCCTCGGTGAGCAGGGTCATCAGGTCGATGAACGCCAGGCCGAAGCCGCGCAGGATGACGTGTTCGCCGGGCCGCAGTGCGGACAGGTCCGCGTCGGCGGAGAACTCGGGCGGGAGGTGGAAGCGGCCGTGCCGGCGGGCGAAGGCGGCGTGGTCACGGTACTCGGCGGCGGGAGTGGAGCCGAGGTGTCCCTGGGCGAGGACGACCAGGTCGGCGGTGAGCGGAGTGGCACGGTCGGCGAGGTGCACCTGCTGCGGGCCGACCGGGGGGCCGGTGACGGCGGTCGCGGTGGCGGGGTGCCACTCGACCGTGACGGCGGGCGGCAGCTGGGCCAGCGCCCTGCGGAACGCCCAGTCCAGGTAGGCGCTCTGGGCGCGGCGGGTGGGGAAGTCGGACCCGTCGAGGTCGCGCAGTTCGGCGAGCACCTCCGGGTCGGAGGGCTCGGCGTACGGGGCGTGTTGCGGGCCCCTGCCGGAGAACTGGGCGGCCCACTCGGCGAGCGAGGGGCCCGGCTGTACCGGGCCGTCGATGGTGGACGACTCGTCGGTGAACATGGTGACGTCCTCGGCCATGGAGTTCATCCGCAGCAGCGCGGGCTGCTCGTGGCGCCAGACGCGGCCCGGGCCAGGCGGGTGCGGATCCACCAGGTGAACGTGCAACTTCCGTGAACCGTCCCACAGTTCGGGTGCGTTGGCGGCGATGCGGTCCAGCAGGCCCGTGGCGCGCGGCCCCGCGCCGACAACGACCAGGACGGCCGGCGAAGGGGTGCTGCTCACCGGTCACCGCCGATCACCGGCCGGGCGTCGGCGGCGGTCGCCGCGCTCAGCCGGTGGCGCACGGCGGTCAGCTGGCCGCGCAGCCGTTGCAGCGGGGTCGGCGGCAGGGCTCGGGAGTTCCCGCGCGCGTAGTACCGCTCGACGTAGAACTGGCCCGCGCTCAGCACCGTGGTGACCGCGATGTACCACAGGGTGGCGACCATCAGCAGCGGGATGACCTGGTAGGTCTGGTTGTAAATCAGCTGCACCGAGTACAGCAGGTCGTGCACGGCCAGCACGCTGACGATACTGGTGCCCTTCAGTGTGCCGATCAGCATGTTCCCGGCCGTGGGCACGATCGAGCGCATCGCCTGCGGCACCACGATCCGGCGCAGGGTGCGGCGTCTGCTCAGCCCCAGTGCCTGGGCGGCCTCCGTCTGCCCGGAGTCCACGGAGAGGATGCCGCCGCGCACCACCTCGGCGGCATAGGCGGTCTCGTGCAGGGTCAGGCCGATGACGGCGGTGAGGGTGGGTCCGAGCAGATTGACCGTCTTGACGGTGACGAACTGCGGGCCGAACGGGATGCCGAGGCCCAGCGTCGGATACAGGGCGCCGATGTTGAACCAGAACAGCAGCTGCACCAGCAGTGGCGTGGACCGGAAGATCCACACGTAGCCCCAACCCAGGGTCCGCAGAACCGGGTTGGCGGAAAGCCGCATCACCGCCAGCACCGTGCCGAGCAGGAAGCCGAGCACCATCACCACGGCCGTCAGCCACAGGGAGAGCAGCAGTCCGTCGAGCACGGCGGCGGTGGTGAAGTACCGGCCCACCACGCTCCATTGGAAGGCGTCGTTGCGGACGACGGAGTTGAGCACCATCGCGAACAGCAGAACCGCGACGGCGGCGGTCAGCCACCGGCCGCCGTGCCGGCGCGGCACGATGCGCGGCATGTCGGGGCCAGGAGTACTCGCCTGTTTCGGGGGTTTCGTCACAGGGGCCGGCGTGACTTCGGAAGGCGTGACCATCGGGAGACTCTCCGGGGGAGGGGATCGCAGGCGTGGGTGGCAGCCCGGTGGCACGCGCAGGGAGCGCAACGGCACAGGGGCGTTGCGTGCGTACGGTGCGGCCGGGGCACGGCGTCGTCACACTCGGCGCGTCCCTCAACGCGGCCGGGGAAGCCACCGCGCGGGGCGGGGCCGATCCGCCGTCGATCGTATGCGCCCGTGGCGTCGCTGTGTCAATAGCGTCCTGGGAGGCGTCGGTCCAGGCGGCCCGGCATCCGGGCGCCGCTTGACGAGCGCTGCGATGTACTGCTCAATTAGTCGCATGAATGCCCAGCAGCGCTTGGTCTCGCGCGATCACATCGACTTCGGTCGGGTGTGGTCCGCAGCGTGTTGCGCCTGACTCGGCAGCGGGCCGTCTGACCGGCCCTTCCCTCCCTCGGTGACCCCGTCGCGGGCCGAGTTCTCTCCTGACGCGCGCTGCCGCAGCTCCGCTTCTCCCGACGCTCGACGTCGTCACGCCTGCACCGGCCCGTCTGCCTGACGGTCTGTGTGCTCATCCCCGCACGCAAGGCGATTTCCTCATGCCTGCGTGTCGCCGCGCCCTGAAAGGCCATCTCCATGCCAGTGGAGTTCCTCGGCATCGCCGCCGCCTACGACGGCTCCGATACCCCCCGGCGCTCCTGCGCCGCGTTCGACAAGGAGTACACGCTCCGGCTCGCCCGGGCGCCGGAGGACCACGGCTGGGACCGGGTGTTGTTCGCCTACGGCTCCGGAGGCGCGGGCAACTCCAACGCCCCGTTCGGCACGCAAGACGTACACCTTGCGGCGGTGGGCGAATGACCTCGGTAGCTCAACCACCGTCATCACCAGTAAATGTGACGGTGCTTCATGTTCCCGTCTCCGATCCGCGAGTGAGACCCCTGCTGCGCGAACTGGGCCACGAGTACTCCGCGCGCTACGGCAAGGACGCCCATGCCGAGATCTCCCGCTACCCCGACGAGGAGTTCACCGAACCGTACGGCGGCCTGCTGCTCCTGCTGCTTGAGCGCGGCGAGCCCGTCGCAGGCGGCGCCTTCCGGCGGTACGACGCGACCACCGCCGAACTGAAGCGGATCTGGACCCACTCCGCCCACCGACGGCGTGGCCTCGCCCGCCGCGTCCTCGCCGAGCTGGAACGCGAGGCGGGCACACGTGGCTACCGGCGGATCCACCTGACCACCGGGCCACGCCAGCCCGAGGCCCGCGGCCTGTACCTGGCCACCGGCTACACCCCGCTGTTCGACACCCGGGCCGACCCGGAAACCATCGGCCCGCTGCCCTTCGAGAAGCATCTGCCGGCCGCAGCAGGCACAGCACGCTCAGCACGTACGGGAAAGGCAGCCGACCTGTGAACCCTCGCCCGATCAGAACCCGCCTGCGCATCGCCGCGACCGTCGCGCTGCTGCCCGTACTGGCGCTGACCGCGTGTGGCTCCGGCGACACCTCCGGCACCACACCGGCGGGCGCTCAGGCATCTTCCGCGCCGACCGACGACCCGGTCGCCGCCGTGCACAAGGTGGACTCCGTCGCCGCCCTGCTGCCCGCCGACGTGCGTGAAGCGGGCACGCTGCGGGTCGGCAGCTCGGTCGGATTCCCGCCTGGGGCGTACTACCCGAACGGGCAGGACAAGCCACCCGCCGGCCAGGACATCGACATCGCCGACGCGGTGGCCAAGGTCCTCGGCGCGAAGCTGGAGCGGCAGGACGCCTCCTTCGAGACGATCCTGCCCGCCCTGGGCAGCGGCAAGTACGACGTCGGGACTGGCAACTTCGGCGTCACCACCGAACGCCTCAAGACCATCGACTTCGTCACCTACATCAACGACGGCCAGGGCTTCGCGGTGAAGACGGGCAACACCTCCGTCGGCGAGAAGGTCACCGACCTCACCCAGCTGTGCGGGCTGACCATCGGCACCGGCGCCGGCACCACCTTCGAAGCGACCCTCACCGCGCAGAAGGGCGTGTGCGCGAAGGCGGGCAAGAAGCCGTACGACGTGAAGGTCTACGCCGAGAACGGCGCGACCCTCACCGCACTCCAGCAGGGCCGTACCGACGTGATCATGTCGACCATCAACGGCCTGCGCTACCAGGCGGCCCAGCCCGCCTCCCGGACCACCTTCCTCGGTGAGTTCCACCGCCTCGACGTCGGCTTCGCCTTCAAGAAGGGCTCCCCGCTCACCAAGGCCTTCCAGGCCGCCGTCAACGAACTGATCAAGGACGGCACGTATGCCCGGATCCTCAAGAAGTGGGGCACCTCCGCCTCCGCGATCGACACGTCGCGGATCAACCCGCCCGAGCACGCCTGAGAGTGGAGCAGGAACGTTCACCATGCCCACGCTGCCATCCACCACCGACACCGCGCCGCCCGGCGCGGCCACCCCGGGCGCCGGCCCCGGGGCCCCGCCGGCCCCGGAAGATCCGGCCTCCCTCAAGGTCGTACCCGCCCGCCACCACGCCCGCTGGGCGGCGGCCGTCGCCGTGATCGTGCTGGTCGCCCAGTTCGTGCACGGTCTGGCCACCAACCCGGTCTGGGAGTGGGGCGTCTTCAGCGACTACGTGCTGTCCGAGACGATCGTGCAGGCGGTGTGGGTGACCCTTCAGCTCACCGCGTACGCCACCGTCCTGGGCTTCCTCCTGGGCACCGTCCTGGCCTTCATGCGGCTGTCACGCAGCCCGGTGCTCCAGACCGTCGCCTGGACCTACATCTGGATCTTCCGGTCCATCCCGATGATCGTCCAGCTGGTGTTCTGGTTCAACCTGAGCGCGCTGTACGAGGAACTGGGCCTCGGTATCCCCTTCGGCCCGGTGTTCTGGTCCGTCGACAGCAACAGCATCATCGGCACCATGGGCGCGGCCGTCATCGGGCTGACCCTTCACCAGGCCGCCTATGCCGCCGAGATCGTGCGCGGCGGTGTCATCGCCGTCGACCACGGGCAGCTGGAGGCGGCCGCCGCGCTGGGCGTTCCCCGGCTGCGGCAGATCCGCCGGATCGTGCTGCCGCAGGCCATGCGCGCCATCCTGCCCACGGCCGGCAACGAGATCATCGGCCTGCTCAAGGGCACCTCGGTGGTCTACGTGATGTCCATCGGCGAGCTGTTCTACCAGGTGCAGGTGATCTACGGCCGCAACGGCCGGGTGATCCCGCTGCTGCTGGTCGCCACCGCCTGGTACGTCGTCCTCACTTCCCTGCTGTCGGTCGCCCAGTACTACGCGGAGCGCCACTACGCCCGGGGCGCCAACCGCACCCCGCCGCCCACCCCGCTCCAGCGTGCACGCCGCTTCGTCCGCACCGTGCGCGGGGCCGCCGCCCAGCGCAACCAGCCCGTCATACCCCTGAAGACCCCTGGAGTTCTGGGAGACAGCCGATGAGCGACGTGACGGTGGCCGTCAAGGACGCGACGCCGACGGTCGACACCGTGATGGTGGACGTCCGCGGCGTCCACAAGAGCTTCGGCCCGCTGGAAGTGCTGCGTGGCGTCGACCTCCAGGTCCGGGCCGGCGAGGTCACCGTGATCCTCGGCCCGTCCGGCTCGGGCAAGTCCACGCTGCTGCGGACCATCAACCACCTGGAGAAGGTCGACCGCGGCTGGATCAGCATCGACGGCGAACTCATCGGGTACCGCCGCTCCGGCGACAGGCTGCACGAGCTGAAGGAGAAGGACGTTCTGAAGCAGCGCACCCACATCGGGTTCGTCTTCCAGAACTTCAACCTCTTCCCGCATCTGACCGTGCTGGAGAACCTGATCGAGGCCCCGGTCTCCGCCCTGCGCCGCCCGCGCAAGGCAGCGCGGGAGACAGCCCGCAGGCTCCTCGACCGGGTGGGCCTCGCCGACAGAGCCGACGCATATCCCCGGCAGCTCTCCGGCGGCCAGCAGCAGCGCGTTGCCATCGCCCGCGCACTCGCCCTCGAACCCAAGGTGCTGCTCTTCGACGAACCCACCTCGGCGCTCGACCCGGAACTGGTCGGCGAAGTCCTCGACGTCATCAAGGACCTGGCCCGCACCGGAACCACCATGATCGTCGTGACCCACGAGATCGGCTTCGCCCGCGAGGTCGCCGACACCGTGGTGTTCATGGACGGCGGAGTCGTCGTGGAGCAGGGCCCGCCCGCGAGCGTCCTGGACACCCCGCAGCACGAGCGCACCCGCGCTTTCCTCTCCAAGGTCCTCTGACCGGCCCTCACCCCGTCTCCGCACGTAAGGAGCACGACCATGTCCACCTCGATCACCCGCCGCACCGCCTCAGCCGCGCTCGGACTCGCCACCGCTCTCGTCCTCGCCGCGTGCAGCAACCCCGACGGCGGCGGCACGACCGAGGTCGCGGCCACGTCGGGCAGCAAGACGAAGATCAACATCAGCCCCGACCAGGACCGCGTCACCACCGACAAGGTCGACTCCATAGCCGCCGAGGTGCCGGAGAACATCCGCGAGAGAGGCACCCTGGAGATCGTCGACTCGTCCGGCTCCGCCGCGCCACTGACCTTCTTCGCCACGGACAACAAGACCGTCATCGGCGTCGAGCCCGACATCGCCTCCCTGGTGGCCGATGTGCTCGGCCTCAAGCTGCACATCAACACGGTCTCCTGGGAGAACATCTTCGTCGGCCTCGACAGTGCCAAGTACGACGTCGGGTTCAGCAACATCACCGTCACCGAGGAGCGCAAGGAGAAGTACGACTTCGCCACCTACCGCGAGGACAACCTGGGCTTCGAGGCGAAGAAGGGCAGCGCCCTGAAGGCCGGCGGGCCGAAGGACGTGGCCGGCAAGACGGTCGCCGTGGGCAGCGGCACCAACCAGGAGAAGCTGCTCATCGAGTGGAGCAGGGAGAACGAGAAGGCCGGCCGCAAGCCGGTGAACATCAAGTACTACCAGAACGAAAGCGACACCTACCTCGCCCTCCGGTCCGGCCGCATCGACCTCTACCTCGGCCCCAACCCCACCGCCGCCTACCACGCGGCCACCACCGGCAAGACCGAGGTCGTCGGCACCTACTCCGGCGCCGGCTCCACCCTCCAAGGCCTCATCGCGGCCACCACCAAGAAGGACAGCGGTCTGGTCAAGCCGCTCGCCGACGCCCTCGACCACGTCATCGACAACGGCACCTACGCGAAGGTACTCGGGCGCTGGGGCCTGTCCGAGGAGGCCGTGACCAAGTCCGAGATCAACCCGCCCGGCCTGCCCAGGACCGACAAGTAGCCGACCCGGGGTGTGCGGGCCGTACGACGCCCGCCCAACCCGATCGTCATGCCCCGCGAACCCCGCCTCTCCCTCGCACTCACCGGGACCTGCAACCGCCCCACCGAGGGGCGCGCTCTGTCCACGGACTTCCAGGAAGGCACCCACTCGTGTCCTCAACACCTCCCTCTTTCCTGCACCTTGCCGTCGCCCTGGACGGCACCGGCTGGCATCCCGCCTCCTGGCGCGAGCCGGTGGCCCGCCCCCGGGACCTGTTCACCGCCGCCTACTGGGCCGACCTGGTCACCGAGGCCGAGCGCGGTCTGCTCGACTTCGTCACCATCGAGGACGGCCTAGGCCCGCAGTCCTCCCACTTCCTGGACCCGGACGAGCGCACCGACCAGGTCCGCGGCCGCCTGGACGCCGTGCTCATCGCCTCCCGTGTGGCACCGCTGACCCGGCACATCGGCCTGGTGCCGACGGCGGTGGCCACCCACACCGAGCCGTTCCACATCTCCAAGGCCATCGCCACCCTCGACTACGTCAGTAACGGCCGCGCCGGCGTGCGCGTGCAGATCACCGCCCGCCCGAACGAGGCCGCGCACTTCGGCCGCCGCACCCTCCCGCACATCAAGGCCTACGACCACCCGGACACCCGGGAGTCGGTCGCCGACCTCTTCGACGAGGCCGCCGACTACGTGGAGGCGGTGCGGCGCCTCTGGGACAGCTGGGAGGACGACGCCGAGATCCGGGACGCCGCCACGGGCCGCTTCATCGACCGCGACAAGCTGCACTACATCGACTTCGAGGGCAGGCACTTCAGTGTCAGGGGGCCCTCCATCACACCCCGCCCACCGCAGGGCCAGCCGATCGTCAGCGCCCTCGCCCACGACACCGTCCCCTACCGGCTCGTGGCCCGCGCCGCCGACATCGGCTACGTCACCCCGCACGGCGCCGACGAGGCCCGCGCGATCGTCGCACGGATCCGTGCCGAACAGGACGCGGCGGGGCGAGCCGCCGAACCCCTCCATGTCTTCGGCGACCTGGTGGTCTTCCTCGACGAAGACCCGGCCGCCGCGCGGGCACGCCGAGAACGGCTCGACGCGCTCGCGGGACAGCCGTACCCGAGCGACGCCCATATCTTCACCGGCACCCCCTCCGAACTCGCCGACCTGCTGGAGGACTTGCACAGCGCCGGGTTGACCGGCTTCCGGCTTCGCCCCGCCGTCGCAGGCCACGACATCCCGGCCATCACCCGTGGCCTGGTCCCCGAACTCCAGCGCCGGGGCGCCTTCCGCCGCGCCTACGAGGCCGACACCCTGCGCGGCCTGCTGGGCCTGGCCCGCCCCGCCAGCCGCTACTCCCCCCGACTCTCGACTTCGCTCGAGGCCGTGGGGACCCCCATCGCAACCGCCTGAGCCGGAGGGACGACCACGACCATGAGCAAGCCGCTGAAGCAGATCCACCTGGCCGCCCACTTCCCCGGCGTCAACAACACGACCGTGTGGAGCGATCCCAGCGCCGGGAGCCACATCGAGTTCAGTTCCTTCGTCCACTTCGCGCAGACCGCCGAACGCGCCAAATTCGACTTCCTGTTCCTCGCCGAGGGGCTCAGGCTCCGCGAACAGGGCGGAAAGATCTACGACCTGGACGTCGTCGGCCGCCCCGACACCTTCACCGTGCTCGCCGCGCTCGCCGCCGTCACCGAGCACCTGGGCCTGACCGGCACCATCAACTCCACCTTCAACGAGCCCTACGAGGTCGCCCGCCAGTTCGCCAGCCTCGACCACCTCTCCGGCGGCCGCTCCGCCTGGAACGTCGTCACCTCCTGGGACGCCTTCACCGGCGAGAACTTCCGCCGCGGCGGCTTCCTGCCGCAGGAGGAGCGCTACTCCCGCGCCAAGGAGTTCCTCGCCACGGCGAACGAACTCTTCGACTCCTGGCACGGCGACGAGATCCTCGCCGACCAGGCCACCGGCACCTTCCTGCGGGACGCCAAGGCCGGAGCCTTCGTGCACACCGGGCAACACTTCGACATTCACGGGCAGTTCAACGTCCCGCGCTCCCCGCAGGGCCGCCCGGTCATCTTTCAAGCCGGCGACTCCGAAGAGGGCCGCGAATTCGCCGCCTCCGAAGCCGACGCGATCTTCAGCCGGCACGCCACCCTCGAAGCGGACCAGGCCTTCTACGCCGACGTCAAGAAGCGCCTCGCCGCATACGGCCGCCGCCCCGATCAGCTGCTGATCCTGCCCGCGGCCACCTTCACCCTCGCCGACACCGACGCCGAGGCGGAGGAGCTGGCCAAGCTGGTGCGCAGGCAGCAGGTCAGCGGCGCCACCGCCCTCAAGCACCTGGAGTTCGTCTGGAACCGGGACCTGTCCTCCTACGACCCGGACGGGCCGCTGCCCGACATCGACCCCGACGTAGGTGACGACCACATCTCCAAGGGCCGCGCCCAGGTCCGCATGTACCGCGACCCGCTGGCGACCGCCCGCGAATGGCGCGAGCTGGCCGCCGCGAACAACTGGTCGATCCGGGACCTGGTCATCGAGACGGGCAACCGGCAGAACTTCATCGGTTCGGCCGAGACGATCGCCCGTACCATCAACGAGTTCGTCCAGGCCGACGCGAGCGACGGCTTCATCCTCGTCCCGCACATCACGCCGACCGGCCTCGACGCGTTCGCCGACAAGGTCGTCCCGCTCCTGCAGGAACAGGGCGTATTCCGCACGGAGTACACGGGCCCGACCCTGCGCGACCACCTCGGCCTGGCCCTCCCGCACTCCGGGCTTCGCTCGAACGCGGACAATCCCGTCGACGACGTCAGCGACGTACGGGCAGCGTCGTGAAGTTCCTCGCCATCACCCTGATCGTGCACCGGCCGGATCCCCTCACCGGCGTGCAGAAGACGACCCATGACCGCTTTCGCGAGGTTGTCGGCAACGCCCTGCTCGCCGAGGAGCTCGGCTTCGACGGCTTCGGCGTGGGGGAGCGGCACGAGCGGCCCTTCCTCTCCTCCTCGCCGACCGTCGTCCTCAGCCACATCGCGGCACTGACCCGACGCATCCGGCTGTTCACCGCCGTGACCACACTCAGCCTCCTGGACCCGGTGCGCGCCTACGAGGACTATGCCACCATCGACCACCTCTCAGCGGGCCGACTGGAGCTGATCATCGGCAAGGGCAACGGCGCCGCCCAGCGCGAGCTGTTCCACGTCACACCCGAGGACCAGTGGGACCGCAACGCCGAGAGCTACGAGGTCTTCCGGCAGATCTGGCGGCAGGACAAGGTGACCGCGGCGACCCGCTTCCGCCCTCCGCTGACGGACGCCGAGGTGTGGCCGAGGCCCTACCAGCGGCCCGTCCGGGTCTGGCACGGCAGCGCCACCAGCAAGAAGTCGGTGGACCTCGCCGCCCGCTACGGCGACCCTCTCTTCTCGGCGAACGTCACCAACCCCATCGAGCCGTACGCCGAGTTGATCAGGTACTACCGCGAGCGCTGGGAATTCCACGGCCACGACCCGGCGAAGCTCGCGGTCGGCGCCGGCACGGCCGGCCTCCTCGTGACCCGCACCTCCCAGGAAGCGATCAACGTGTACCGGCCGATCTTCGAGTCGACGCTGGCGTTCCAGAAGCAGCACGGTCTGCCGGTGGTCTTCGAAACCGTGGAGGACTTCGTCGAGCGCAGCTCCGCCCTGATCGGCAGCCCGCAGCAGATCATCGACAAGGTGCACCGCTACCACGAGCAGTTCGGGCACACGGTGCTGCATCTGCACGCGGACGCGAACGGGTTGACGGATGCCCGGCACCGTACCTCGCTCCAGCTCTTCCAGTCCGATGTCGCCCCGGTACTGCGCCGCGACATCCCGGACCCGCCCTTCGCCTGGGGACCGGTCCCGCCCGTCACCGAGGAGGAACCCGCCCATGCCTGACATCCCCCTCGGCGTCCTCGACCTGGTGCCGATACCGTCCGGCTCGACGGCCGCCGACGCCCTGCACAACTCCATCGACCTGGCACGGCACGCCGAACGCTTCGGGTACGCCCGGTACTGGTTCGCCGAGCACCACCTCAACCCGGGCGTCGCGGGCACGTCCCCCGCGGTCGTCCTGGCGCTGACCGCCTCCGCCACCTCCACGATCCGGCTCGGCGCCGGCGCCGTACAGCTCGGCCACCGCACCGCGCTCAGCACGGTCGAGGAGTTCGGCCTGATCGACGCCCTGCATCCCGGCCGCCTCGACCTCGGCCTTGGCCGCTCGGGCGGTCGCCCGCCGGGACAGCCCGCCCATGCCCCTGCGAGCGCTACGCCCGTCGTGGACGGCCGGGCCCCGAACGGACTCCTGATCCCGCCCCGCTTCTCCTTCGAACGCCTCCTCGGCTCACCCCGCATCGCCTTGCAGCGCAAGCTGCTCCTGCTGCCCGGCGCCGAGTCGCAGGACTACGCCGAGCAGATCGACGACATCCTCGCCCTGCTGACCGGCACCTACCGGTCCCCGGAGGGCGTCGAGGCGCACGTCGTGCCGGGCGAGGGTGCCGACGTCGAGGTATGGATCCTGGGCAGCAGCGGCGGCCAGAGCGCCGAGGCCGCGGGCGCGCGGGGGCTGCGGTTCGCAGCGAACTACCACGTCAGTCCCGCCACCGTGCTGGAGGCCGTGGACGGCTACCGGGCCTTCTTCCAGCCCTCCGACTTCCTCGACACGCCGTACGTCAGCGTCTCGGCCGACGTGGTCGTGGCGGAGGACGAGGAGACAGCCCGCGAGCTCGCCACCGGCTACGCGGCCTGGGTCCGCAGCATCCGCACCGCCGAGGGCGCCATCGCGTACCCGACGCCGGAGCAGGCCCGGGCCTTCGAGTGGCGTGACGAGGACCGGGAACTGGTGCGGGACCGCGTGGACACGCAGTTCGTCGGCTCACCCAGGTGGCCGACCGCCTGGTACAGCTCCAAGAGGCCACGGGAGCAGACGAGTTGCTCATCACGACGATCACTCATGACCACGCTGCCCGGGTGAGGTCGTACGAGCTGCTCGCGCAGGAGTGGAGCCGCAGGTGAGCGGGAGCCCCGGTACGCGGAAGAGCGCCGCCGGGCTCGTGCCCCTCAGCCCCGCATGAGCGGGGACGGCGCACTCCTTGCCACTCCCGATGGGGAAGGACCATGTGCGGGACGCCGAGTCCTGGTCGGGCGCCGGTTCTGTCACACGGGGCGACGGCAGCACGGACAGAGGCGCGACATGGCACGGGCCCGCGCCATGGACTCGGACGGCCGCAGCCAGCCGCAGGTCGGCATGTCACGCATCCGGGGCCATCCGGCTGACGCGGCGGCGCGGCACCTGGTGACCGAAGTCTGATCGGGCCCCTTCACGAAAGGGCTGTGCAGCCGCGTGCGTTGCGCACGAACAGCCGGTGCAGATCGCGGACGGCCCGGGGGACCCGGCCGGAAGGGCGGCTCTGCAGGACCAGCAGCACATCGGTCGCGTCGTGCGCGAGCGGCCGCACCGTGATCGTGCCCCGCCGCTCCAGCGGGTCGCCGATGACGCTGAAGTCGGGCAGCACCGTCGCCCCCAGACCCTCGGCGACCATCAGCTTGCCCATCTCGGCGCCGTCCGTGGAGTACGAGAAGGACGGCGTACGGCCGTCGAGCAGCCGGTGCAGGAAACGGTGCATGACGTAGCCGGACCGCATCACGATCAGCGGCTCGGCCAGGAGGCTGTCCGCGTCCACCGTCTTCAGGGCGGCCAACGCACTGTCCGGGCGCACGCACACCACCGGCCGGCCGCGCAGCAACTCGGTGGTCTCGAAGCCGGGCGGCAGGTCGTCGCCCTCGAGGTAGTTCACCAGCCCCAGATCGAAAGCACCCTCCAGGAGCCCGCGATGGATCTCGGACTGCTGCGCGCCCACCAGCTCGACCTGGGTGCGCGGGTGCGCGGCCCGGAACTCCCGCACGGTCGGGATCACCAGGGGAACGGTGGCCGTGTTGACCGTGCCGAGCCGGACCATGCGGCTGATGCGATGCTGGTCACCGGCCGCGCTGCGCAGCCGGTCGACCGCGTCCAGTACGCCCATGATGTGCGGCAGCAGCTCCCGGCCCTCGTCGCTGACCTTCGCCCCGGACCGCTTGCGCTTCAGCAGGTCCACGCCCAGCTCGCGCTCCAGGTTGCGTACGGTCTCGCTGAGCGCCGGCTGGGACAGGTGCAGTTCCTCCGCGGCCCGCCGCAGTGAACCCGACCGGGTGACGGCCGCGAGGTATTCGAGCTGTTCTATACGCACGACAGCGAGGCTGCCCATCGCCGCCGACCGGGTTCAAGGGAACCCCTGTCACAACCTCGTGAATTCCTGCTCTCAGGATCTGGAATCAGCCCCGGGCATTCTTGACCGGCCGGACTCCCCGCTGCTTTGATCGATGACATGAAGCGACAGGACCTCACGCGGCGACGCCATGTCGACCTTGCGCGTGTCTCCAGCTCTCGCTGTCGGGCCTGAGCGCACCCGGGGGAAACCCTCACACTCGCGCTGATCCTTCTTCGTGAATTCCACTGCAAGCCCTTGTCGCAGTGATTTCTGCCTTGCCCGGGAACGTCGTCCCCGCACCTCCGGCTCCCGGTCACTGAACACCTTTCCCTGTCACGCATGCGCCCCTTTTCGCGTGCGTACTCATGCCAGGAGTTCCCCCATGCCCGCAACCCCCGGCCCCGACCCCGCCCGTTTCGCCTACTGGGTGCCGAACGTCAGCGGCGGCCTGGTCACCAGCACCATCGAGCAGCGCACCGACTGGAGCTACGACTACAACCGCGAACTGGCCGTCCTCGCCGAGAACAACGGCTTCGACTACGCCCTCAGCCAGGTCCGCTACATGGCCAGTTACGGCGCCGAGTACCAGCACGAGTCGACCAGCATCAGCCTCGCCCTGCTGCTTGCCACCGAGCGGCTGAAGGTCATCGCCGCCGTCCACCCCGGCCTCTGGCACCCGGGCGTCCTCGCCAAGCTCGGCGCCACCGCCGACCACCTGTCGGGCGGCCGCTTCGCCGTCAACGTCGTCAGCGGCTGGTTCAAGGGCGAGTTCACCGCCCTCGGCGAGCCTTGGCTGGAGCACGACGAACGCTACCGGCGCGCGGAGGAGTTCATCACCGCCCTGCGGACGATCTGGACCGAGGACCACGCCGAACTCGCCGGTGACTTCTACCGGGTGCGCGACTTCTCCCTCAAGCCCAAGCCGCTGAACACCCCCGAGCGTCCGCACCCGGAGATCTTCCAGGGCGGCAACTCCACCGCCGCCCGCGCCATGGCGGGCCGCGTCTCCGACTGGTACTTCAGCAACGGCAAGGACTTCGACGGCGTCACCGAGCAGATCGCCGACGTCCGCGCCTCCGCCGCCCGAGCGGGCCGTACGCCACCGAAATTCGGACTCAACGGCTTCCTCATCGCCCGCGACACCGAGGCCGAGGCCCGCGACACGCTCCGCGAGATCATCGCCAAGGCCGACGCCCCTGCCGTGCACGGCTTCCAAGACGCCGTCCAGCAGGCCGGGCGGTCCACCGCCGACGGCAAGGGCATGTGGCAGGACTCGGACTTCGAGGACCTCGTCCAGTACAACGACGGCTTCCGTACGGGTCTGATCGGCACCCCTGAGCAGATCGCCGAGCGGATCGTCGCCTACAAGCGCCTCGGCGTCGACCTCTTCCTCCTCGGCTTCCTGCACTACCTGGAGGAGGTCGAGTACTTCGGCAAGCGGGTGCTGCCCCTCGTACGCGAACTGGAAGCCCGGCAGCCCGAGTCCGATCCCGTCACCGTCCGCGCCTGACCACCCGTGACCGGCACCGACAGCAAGAGAGGTACCCCCATGAGCACCGCGTCACCGGCCGACTGGAAGACCGCCCCCGCCCCGACCGACGCCGCCGGCTGGATCGCCCGCGCCGCCGACGTCGCCGCCGTCCTCGCCTCCGACGCCGCCGCCCGGGACAAGACGGCCGCCACCCCGTACGCCGAGGTCCGGCTGCTGAAGGAGTCCGGCCTGGTGACCCTGCTCGGCCCCGTCGAGCACGGCGGCGGTGGCCAGGAGTGGCCCACCGCCTACCGTGTCGTCCGCGAGGTCGCCAAGGCGGACGGTTCCATCGGCCAGCTGCTCGGCTACCACTACCTGTGGAACTGGGCCGCCCGGCTGGTCGGCACCCGCGAGCAGTGGGAGCACGTAGAGGCCGAGGCCGCCCGCAACCAGTGGTTCTTCGGCGGCGCGGTCAACCCGCGCGACGACGACGTGGTGGTGAGGGACGAGGGCGACACGCTCACCTTCACCGGCCGAAAGTCCTTCTCCACCGGCAGCAAGGTCTCCGACGTCACCGTGCTGGAAGGCGTCCTGGCCGGCACCGACGACCACGTCTTCGCCATCGTCCCGTCCGACAGCCAGGGCCTGACCTTCCACGACGACTGGGACAACATCGGCCAGCGCCTCACCGAGAGCGGCGGCGTCACCCTCGACGCCGTACGGGTCCCCTGGTCGGCCGCGGCGGGCTACGTCGACAAGCGGTTCCAGCCACGCGTCTACAACACCCTCAACGTGCCCACCATCCAGCTCGTCTTCGTCAACTTCTACCTCGGCATCGCCGCCGGCGCACTGGAGACCGCCGCCGCCTACACCCGGACCAAGTCACGGCCCTGGCTGCACGGAGGCCACGAACACGCCGTCGACGAGCCGTACGTCATCGACATCTACGGCGACCTCACCGCCAAGCTGTGGGCCGTCGAGGCCCTGGCCGACGCCGTGGCCACCGAGGGCCAGAGGCTGCACGACGACCCGGACGCTGTCACCGAGCAGGACCGGGGCGAGTTCGAGGTCCGGGTCGCCGCGGTGAAGGCCCGCGCCACCGACGTGGCCCTGGACATCACCCATCGCATCTTCGAGGTGACCGGCGCGCGTGCCACCGCCTCCGCCGAGGGCCTCGACCGCTTCTGGCGCAACGTCCGCACCCATTCGCTCCACGACCCGGTCGCCTACAAACGCCGCGAGATCGGCCGCCACGTCCTCACCGGCGAACTGCCGCAGCCCACCTGGTACTCCTGAAAGGTCCTCTTCCTCATGGCCATCATCCTCTCCGTCTCCGGCAGTCCGTCCGCCACCTCCCGCACCGCCCGGCTGCTGCGCCACCTGGACGACCGGCTCACAGCGCAGGGGCACGAGGTGATCCCGCTCGACGTCCGGACCCTGCCCGCCGACGCCCTGCTCGGCGCGGACTTCCGGCACCCGGAGATCATCCAGGCCGCCGCCCTGGTCGAGCGGGCCGACGGCGTCGTGGTCGGTACCCCCGTCTACAAGGTCGCCTACTCCGGGCTGCTGAAGTCACTGCTGGACCTGCTCCCGCAGTACGCGCTGGCCGGCAAGACGGTACTGCCGCTGGCCACGGGCGGCTCCACCGCCCACGTCCTGGCCATCGACTACGCCCTGCGCCCCGTGCTGAGTTCCATGGGCGCCGCGCACATCGTCCCGGGCTGGTTCACCCTCGACAAGGATCTCACCGTGGGCGTCGACGGCTCGCTGAACGTCGCGCCGGCCTCCGCCGAGGCGCTGGCCCAGGTCACGGACCAGTTCTCGCTCGCCCTGGGCGGCCGTACAACAGTGCTGGCGGCCACCGGATGAGCGCCCCGGCCGTGATCGGCGGCGACGGCGAAGCCCTCGCCGTCGCCGCTGATCTGGCCGCGGACTTCCGCCGGGCCGTCGCGGAGCGGGACGCGGTACGCCGGCTGCCGCACGCGGAGCTGGAACGGCTCTCCGCCTCCGGGCTGCTCGGGGTGAACGTGCCGGCCGAGTTCGGCGGCGCGGACGTCCGCGCGGAGACGCTCGCCGAGGTCTTCCGGCTGCTGGCCGCCGCCGACGCCAGCATCGCGCAGATCCCGCAGAGCCACTTCGTCTACGTCAACGTGCTGCGCCGGCAGGGGACGCACGAGCAGCAGAAGTTCTTCTTCGGCGAGGTGCTGCGCGGCAAGCGATTCGGCAACGCCCAGTCCGAGGCGGGCACGAAGCACGTACAGGACATCCGTACCAGGCTCGCGCCACGCCCGGACGGGTCGTACGTCCTCGACGGCGTGAAGCACTACTCCACGGGCGCGCTGTTCGCCCACTGGATCCCCGTCCTCGCCCGCGCCGTCGACGACACCCTGCACGTGGCGTACGTACCGCGCGACGCGCCCGGTCTCACGGTCCTGGACGACTGGGACGGCATGGGACAGCGCACCACCGCCAGCGGAACCGTCCGCCTGGAGTCGGTGCCTGTCCCCGCCGACCGCGTCGTGCCGCACCACCTCACCTTCCAGGGCCCCCAACTTCACGGGACAGTCGCCCAGTTGCTGCATGCTGCCATCGACGCGGGCATCGCCTCCGGCGCGCTCGCGGAGGCCGCGGACTTCGTCCGCACGAAGAGCCGGCCGTGGTTCGAGAGCGGGTTCGAGACGGCCGCGGAGGACCCGCTGCTCGTCCAGCGGTTCGGCGAGCTCGACCTCCGGGTCAGGGCGGCACAGGCACTGCTGCGCGAGGCCGCCCGGACGGTCGACGCCGCCCGGGACGACCTGACCGACCACTCCGCCGCCGAGGCGTCGATCGCGGTCGCCGCGGCCAAGGTGACTGCGGCGGAGGCCGCCGTGGAGGTCGGCAGCGCTCTCTTCGAGGTCGCCGGTACCCGCGCCGCCCTCGACTCCCTGGGCCTGCACCGCCACTGGCGCGACGCCCGCACTCACACCCTTCACGATCCGCCCCGCTGGAAGGTCCAGCACATCGGCCGCTACCTCCTCAACGGCACCCGGCCGCCCCGGCACGGACTGCTGTAGACCGACGCCCCCTCGAACGGAGACCCCCACGTGTCCCTCACCTTCCACTGGTTCCTGCCCACCAACGGTGACAGCCGCCACGTCGTCGGCGGCGGCCACGGCACCCCCGCCGGCGAGTCCGGCCGCGACCGGCCGCCGTCCGTCGCCTACCTGAGCCAGATCGCCCGCGCCGCCGAGGGCCTCGGTTTCGTCGGCGCGCTCACCCCCACCGGTGCCTGGTGCGAGGACGCGTGGCTCACCACCGCGATGGTCAGCCAGAACACGGAGCGGCTGAAGTTCCTGGTCGCCTTCCGGCCCGGCTTCGTCTCACCCACGCTCGCCGCGCAGATGGCCTCCACCTTCCAGCGGCAGACCGGCGGACGGCTGCTGCTCAACGTCGTCACCGGCGGCGAGAGTCACGAACAGCGCGCCTACGGCGACTTCCTCGACAAGGACGACCGGTACCGGCGCACCGGCGAGTTCCTCCAGATCGTGCGGGAGCTGTGGGAGGGCAAGACCGTCGATCTGGTCGGCGAGCACCTCCGGGTCGAGGACGCCACGCTCGCCCGGGTACCCGACCCGGTCCCGGAGGTGTACTTCGGCGGCTCCTCACCGATCGCCGGTGAGATCGCCGCCCGCCACGCGGACGTCTACCTCACCTGGGGCGAGCCGCCGGCCGCCGTCGCCGAGAAGATCGAGTGGATCCGGAGGCTGGCAGCCGAGCAGGGACGCACCGTCCGGTTCGGCATCCGGCTGCATGTCATCACACGCGACACGTCCGAGCAGGCCTGGGCGGAGGCGAACCGGCTCGTCGACGGCTTCGATCCCGAGGCCGTCAAGGCCGTCCAGGCGGGCCTGGCCCGCAGTGAGTCCGAGGGGCAGCAGCGCATGCTTGCCCTGCACGGCGGCAGGCGGGACGCCCTGGAGATCCACCCGAACCTCTGGGCCGGCATCGGGCTGGTACGGGGCGGCGCGGGCACCGCGCTGGTCGGCAGTCACGAGGAGGTCGCCGAGCGGATCAAGGAGTACGCGGCCCTGGGCATCGAGGAGTTCGTGCTCTCCGGCTACCCGCACCTGGAGGAGGCCTACTGGTTCGGGGAGGGCGTCCTGCCGAAGCTCACGGCACAGGGACTGTGGACCCACCCCTTCCGCACCGCGGCGGATGCGGGGCCCACCGCCCACGTCCCCTTCGTCGGCGCCGGAAACCCACGACGCCCCGCGTGACCGCTCACGGCTCCGAGACGGTGACCGGTCCCCTGGGACGGGGGACCGGCGGCCCGGCGACGGCCGCCGACGCACCCGGTGGCCCGGCCGCCGACTGCCGCAGCGCGACGCCCACGCGCTTCTCTACGCAGCAGCGGCCGCTGGCCCTCAGTCGCCCACCAGGTGGAGTTCGAAGCACGCGGCTGCAGCACAGCGCTCGGCCAGCCCGCGAATCTTCTGCAAGATGTCTCGCTCTGCCTTTTCCGCCGTCAGGTCGCAGGTGGCGTCGATCTCGGAGATGAACTGCGGCATGTCTGCCGACGTAAGGATTCGGGTGCGGTACGGATCCACGCGGTTGAGCATGGGCAATCTGCTGTTCACGCACAGATCGGAGAACAGGTCCGCCCCGTCCTGGGCAAAGTCCACCGTGGTCAGCCGACGACTCTTGGGGCTCGAACCGCCCTGTGCCACCTGCATCAGCATCACATCGACACCCACTCCGCAGGCCCTTCCCTCATCCTGGACACGCACCAAAGGCTGCGGAGGGTGCTCCAGGGTTCCGTCCACCGCCGTGATCACATCCAGGCTGTCACACCAGATCGTCTGACTCACGGTCGGGGTTTACGGAACAGCCTTCAAGGGTGTTGCACAGGGCCGTGATCACACAGGCTGAAGCGGGCTGCTGACCTGCTGGGTTCGCGCGGCGCGGGCGAGGTTGTGCATGCGGGAGGTGGCCTGGACGGCGTGGGGGAGACCATCACCGCGTTGCCGGCAGTCGCGGAGCATCTCTCACGGACCACCTTCGCGTCCGCCGGGCGGTGCTCCGCTACCTCGCGGCTTCGACCAGGGCACACTCGTGTCCTCCCGGGCAGCGTGAAAGGACTCTGCTCATGACGAAGCTCCGCCCTCGCCAGCATGACACTGTCGATGCCGTGCAGGCCGTCCTTGACTTTGCCTGGGGCCGGCACCGTCCCGGAGCACGGGCAGCGCTCCAGGTCGGTGACGCGGTAAGAGGCGAAGGTCGGTGACGCGGTACGAGACGAAGAGCGTCCTCACGCCGCCCTTTTGTCCCGGCGCACTCGGTAGCGGAGGTGCGTGACGTCCCGGTCCTCGAGCCGCCGGACGAGTTCGAGCTCGGTGTGCTCACCCCCGAGGTGCTCGAACAGCCGCCGACCGTCTCCGAGGAGGACCGGCACCAGGTGGATCTCCATCTCGTCCAGCTGCCCGACTCCCAGCAGCGCCTGCGCCGCCCCCGCACCGTGCACCATGACGGGCCGGTCCCCGGCGGCGGCGCGCGCCAGCCGGGCGCACTCGTCGACGTCGGTGACGAACCGCGCGTGGCCGGGTGGCTCGTCCCCGTCGTCCACGTGGTGGGTGAGGACGAAGATGGGCACACCGTCGTGATGGTCGCCCTGCCAGCGCCGGGCGAGCTCGAAGGTCCGCCGGCCGGAGATCAGCGCGCCGGTCGCCAGCGCCTCGCGGTAGACCTGGCCGCTCGGCCCGTCGGACTCCCGGTCGTCGAGCCAGTCGAAGAGCCGTCCGCCGTCCCGCCCCAGCTCCAGACCTGGCCGGTCGTCCGGCCCGGCGATGAACCCGTCGAGCGACATCGACATGTACAGCCGAATCGGGTGGGGCATCGTGGACTCCCTCGCTCCGCCACGCCTCCGGCCCCGCGGCCCCTGCTCGGCCGACGGAGGTGCGTGTACAGGGGAGACTGCCGACGACCGGCGAACTCATCGCACCGGCACGCCGGGGAGGGTGGCACCAAAGGGCGAGGACTCGCTCAGCGCCCCGAGAGCGCCGTCGCCACGGGCACCGCGAGCAGCAGACTTAGCCCGACCAGCGGGAGCCGGTCCAGCCACAGGACGGCGGCGAACTCGCGCAGGGTCGCGGAGAGCCAGTACGTCGGCGAGGTCGGCGCGCCGATGACGTCGACGGGGACGCCGGCGCGGCGGGCCAGCAGGGTGGTGCGGTAGACGTGGAAGCCGCTGGTGACCACCGTGGCCCGGTGGCCGGGACCGGCGTGTTCCATGAGGGCCCCGCTGAAGCGCAGGTTCTGGCTGGTGTCGACGGAGCGGTCCTCCCGCACGATTCGATCTCGGGACACTCCGCGGGCGTGCAGGTAGTCGGCCATGGCGTCCGCCTCGGAGACGACCTCGTCGTCGCCCTGCCCGCCCGAGACGACGAACGTCACAGGATCCGTGTCCGGTGCGTCGGGCGCGTCCACCGCGAGGGCGCGCTCCAGCCTGCGCCGCAGCAACGGACCGGGCCGGTCGCCGTCGAGCCCGGCGCCCAGGACGACGACATGAGTGGTCCCCGGAGGCGGCGTGCTGCGCCCTCGGACGATCACGTACCCGGTGAAGACGAGGAAGAGCAGCGAGAGGTACCCCGCGGCCGCGTTCACCGCGACCATGAGTCCACCCGCCACCTCGCCGCCGACCGCGTACAGGACGGCGTCGAGGCCGAGCACCGCCAGCACCGCGCAGCCGGCGGCACCGGTGGCGAGCAACGGCGTCTGCGGTCCGTAGCGCCGGACCAGGAGGACGGCGTCGACCAGCAGGAGCAGGCCCAGCGCGAGCGCCCCGAGCAGGGCGAGGACGGCGAGCACGGTGGCGACGGCGTGGTGGCTCTGCGCGCTGCGGGCGGACACACCCAGTCCGGCAGACGTCACCGCGAGGCAGAACAGGACCGCGGTGGAGAACCGGTGCGGTGCCAGTACGGCATGCACGAGGCCGCCCGCGGCGAACACCGCCGCGGCAAGGTACTCCGGGTACTCCAGCACGTCCCGCACACTCCGCTCTGCCACCAGCGGGGCCCTGGGCCGGTCCCCGCCCGCCTGTCGCCGCCTGCGCGTTCCCGGGCGCGCGCAGCGCGGCGGACCTGGTGCGGACGGCCGCCCGACATCCTCGCAGACCGGCCGCGACGCGCCGTAGGCGGGCGCACGGTGCCGCCATCTACGGAGACCAGCTTGACTTCATCGCCCCCTGCCGTGTCTTCGAGGGCCTGCTCGCGCGAGCCGATGAGCAGGGGTGGGGTGGTCCCTGGACGTCGCCAAGGCCGAGCGACGGTGCACAGAACTAGGCCGACAGGCGGGCCAGGGGTTCATCGCCGGACGGTCCGCTCTCGCGGCAGGTTCTCCGCGGACGGAGTCGACCGACGCCGCGCCTGCGGCGGGCGGCGTGCGGTGCCTGCGTGAGTCAGTCCGCCAGCCGGGCGCGGGCCAGAGTGTGCGCGCGTTCCAGCGCGTCCTCAGCAGGGCAGGGGATGTCCGGCAGTACGCCGGTGCCCTCCCAGTTCGTTCCGGAGACGGGGTTGATGGCCCGGCCGACGGGGATGGAGGCTTCGAGATGCGGGTGCACCGTCCAGCCGTCTCGAGGGTGAGCGCCGCCCCGGGTGCGCTCGCCGACGACGACCGCGCGGCCGAGCTGCTGCAGGTCGTACGCCAGTTCCTCGGCAGCGGAGAAAGTGTGGCTGCTGGTCAGCACGTACACGGGCTTGCTCCCGCCGAAGCGTGAACCGGGGACGTGCGGCTGACTCCAGGACTGCTCAGTGCGTTCGCCGTCGCGCCAGAACATGGAGTTGAGGTGAGTGCGCTTGTCCAGCAGGTGGCTGCAGACAAAGGCCACCGTGTCCGGGTCGCCGCCGCGGTTGGTCCGAAGATCCAGGATCATCGCCCTGGCCCGGGAGGCCAACGAGAGTGCCGCGCTCACCGGTTCCGCGGCCCACTCCAGGGGGAAAAGCATCGGTGCCAGCACCAGGACGGCTACCCCTCCGTCGAGCAGTTCCACCCGGGGTACACCGCCCAGCGAGGTGTCGAAGTCCCGGCGGATGGACTCCAGGACCGCCGCCCCGCGCTTCTCGGGTATCTCGTCGGCGTGGTACTGAAGGCTCAGATGCCGGTCGCCGTTGACGGACTGCAGGTCCGCGGTGACCAGGCTGGCGAGCTCCTCGGCGCCGTCGACGGCGTAGGCGCCTTCGGCGTAGCGCCGCCGCAGTAGATCGGCGATTTGTCCGGCCGTCTCGGGAAAGACGTAGTGCTCGGTGAGGAGCCGGGCGGTTTCGTCAATGACGGGGCCGGGCTGAAGCGTCGTCACAGTCGTCATGGCCCGCAGTAGACCACCACGTTCGAGACACAGTCCATATGACCACTTCTCCAGGGTCTCCGGTAACGCTCGCGGAGTTTGTCGTGGATCTTCCATGGCCCGCCTCGGCTCGCGAGGACAGACGTCCGGCCGCGGTACGGGGCGCAAGCGGGGTGAGAGGTCCTCCGCCCATGGTCACAGAGAACCGTCCGGACGATCGCGATACGTCCCAGCCACAGGCCGCTGCCCCTGAAACATGATCAAGACAAGACGATCTTTGCGTCCCTGGTCTGATCACGGCGCCGGGCCGCTCGGCACCGAGCTGAGCCGGTGAGCCCGCCCGTCGCGAGGCATGGCAGGGCGTGCCAATGGTGTGAAGATTGCGTGCCGTATCCTCAGATCTTACATTCACTCAAGTGCACAGTGGGGCGACGTGACACCGGAAGACAAGACGAACTTGCTGGTCGAGAGCCTGACCTCGCATCGGGACGAGTTCCTCGGGCAGTGGGGCACCGTAGTCGGCGAGGCGCTTCAGGGCAGGCTGAGCGTTGCCGAGATGCGTCGCGAACTGGGCGAGCTGTACGAAACCATCGTGCGAGGCGTCGCGGCCGGCGGTCTGGACTTCCGGAACGAGGCCTTCGCGGAGACCCGCAGCCTGCTGATCGAACTGTCCCGCAACCGAGCCCGGCAGGGGTTCACCCCGACCGAGACCGCGATGAGCGTCTTCGCTCTCAAGCAGGTACTGGAGCCGGCCCTCACCCACGACGAGCACGGGAGTCAGGTCTATCTGCAGTTCGCCAAGCTCCTGGACGGTCTCGGTCTCCTGACGACCGAGGCTTACGTGCGAACCCGCGAGGAGATCATTTCCTCGCAGGCGGAGCAGCTCCTCGAGTTGTCGACGCCGGTGGTACAGCTCTGGCACGGCGTGGTGGGCGTGCCGCTGGTGGGCACGCTCGACTCGGCGCGCACCCAGGTGGTCATGGAGAAGCTCCTGCAGACCCTGGTCGACACCGACTCCACTCACGCGATCATCGACATCACCGGTGTCCCCACCGTTGACACGCAGGTCGCCCAGCACCTCCTGAAGACGGTGGTCGCCGCCCGCATGATGGGCGCGCAGTGCATCATCTCGGGGATCCGGCCGCAGATCGCCCAGACCATCGTGGCCCTGGGCATCGAGTTCGGTGACATCCCGACCAATGCCTCCCTGGCGGAGGCCCTGCGTCAGGCCGTGAAGGAAGTGGCGCAGGACGCCGAGGACAACGTGCGGGGTCTGCTGTGACCGACCGGGTACCGATCCTCAAGATCGGCGAAATCCTTCTGGTGTCCATCCAGGTCGATCTTGAGGATCAGATGGTGATGGACCTCCAGGAGGATCTGTCGCAGCGCATCGTCTCCACCGGCGCCAAGGGCGTCGTCATCGACATCTCCGCCCTGGAGATCGTCGACTCGTTCGTCGGGCGCATGCTCGCCACGAACGCGTCCATCTCGCGGATGCTCGGTGCCGAGACCGTCGTCGTGGGTATGCGCCCCGCCGTGGCGATGACGCTCGTGGAACTCGGACTGTCCTTGCAGGGTGTCCGTACCGCGCTCAACCTGGAGCGCGGACTGAAGCTGCTGCGGCGTATCAGCGCCCCGGCTCCCGGCCGCGGATGAAGGACTACGTGAGCGGGAACGCGTCGGTCGAGAGCGTTCCTGTGGCGACCAGCAAGGATGTCGTCCAAGCCCGACAGGCGGTGCGCATTCTCGCCCAGAGCCGTGGCCTCTCCCTGGTCCATCAGACGAAGCTCGTCACCGCCACGAGCGAGCTGGCGCGGAACATGGTGGTGTACGGCGGAGGAGGCGTCGTCCGAACGGCTGCCGTGAGTGACGACAATGGCCGCAGCGGAGTCTTCGTCGAGTTCAAGGACGAGGGGCCGGGCATCCCGGACGTCGAGCAGGCACTGACCGACGGCTGGTCCTCCGGCACGGGTATGGGGCTCGGCCTCAGCGGAGCCCAGCGGCTCGTGGACGAGTTCGACATACACACCGGGCCTCAGGGCACCGCCGTCAGCATTGTGAAGTGGAACCGGTGACCTTCACTGTCGTCGCCGAGGCCGGTGAGGTCCACTGGCTCCGCGCGGACGTCGCCCTGGCGCCCGCCGCGCGTCGCCACGCGGGGAATCTCGCCCGTGATCTGGGTATGCCCCAGGCACAGGTCGCCCGCGTGGAACTGTGCGTGACGGAAATGGCGACGAACATGCTGAAGTACGCGCACGACGGCTCTCTGGTCCTACGGGTCGTCCGCGCTCGGGACCGCGCCGCGGTCGAGTGCCTCTCTCTCGACAGCGGCCCCGGCATCCGCAACGTGCAGGAGGCGTTGCGGGACGGAATCTCCGCTTCCGGCAGTCTCGGTATCGGGCTGGGAACCATCGCCCGTATGGCGGACGTCTCCGGTGTCCACTCCCTGCCGGGCCGGGGAACCGTCGTCCACGCGAGGTTCTGGGCCGAGGGCGAGAACGGGGCGCCCGCGGCCGGACCGCTGGACACGGGCGGGCTGACGCGCCCGCTGGGCGGGGAGCAGGCATGCGGCGACACCTGGGCGGTGCGCACCGCGGAAGGTCCTGACGCGCTGCTGCTGATGATGTGCGACGGACTCGGCCACGGGCCGCTCGCGGCCCAGGCCAGTGACCGTGCCAGAGGCGCGTTCCGCGCCAGCAGCCACACGGATCCCGCCCGCGTCCTGGAGGACATCCATCAGGCGCTGCGGAACTCGCGCGGCGCGGCGGTGGCGGTCGCGCTGGTCGAACCTGCGGCCCAGCGGGTACGCGTCAGCGGAGCCGGCAACATCACGGCTCTGGCCGCGACGTCCAGCGGGCGTACCGGGCTGCCGTCGCTTCCGGGCATCGCCGGGGTGCAGCTGCCGAGACCACGTACGTTCGAAGCGGCCCTGCCGCCCGGGGCCGCCCTCATCATGCACTCCGACGGTCTCAGCGACCGCTGGAAGCCGGCCGACTTCCCCGGTCTGCTGGCGCACGACTCCTCCGTCGTTGCCGCGCAGATCTTCAGCCAGGCCGCGGTACGCAGGGACGATGCCGGGATCGTCGTGGCCGTGCACAGACAGCCATGACCGTGGATCCGTCGGCCCGTGAGGTCTTCTCGCTCCCCCTGCACGAGGGGAGCGACGTGGTCACCCTGCGTCGCCGTACGCAGTCGGCGTGCCGTGCCCTGGAACTGACCGGCAGTCCCCTGGTGCGCATGTCGACCGTCGTCAGCGAGGTGGGGGAGCACCTCTTGGGCGTGTCCGCCCTGACCGCCCGGCTCTACGTCAGCGAGCGGGCCGGCGCGGCGGTCTTGTCCCTCCGGTTCAGCTGGCGGGGCGAGCGTCGGCCTCCCGCCTCCCTGCTCGCCGCCGCGGCCCGCCTGCTGGACGACTGCCGCACCTCACGTACCGACGACGGCGGCGCACTCGTACTGGAACAGCATGGTGCCGCGCTGACACAACCCCTCGGCGCGCTGGCAGACGGCATCCGCGACAAGCTCATCGCCACCGACGGCGGCACGGACCTCATCGAGGCGCTCCGCTCGCAGAACCGCCAACTGCTGGCAGCACTGGAGGAGTCGCAGCACCAGCAGGACGAGCTGCAGAGACTGAACACCGAACTGGAGGAGACCAACAGCGGCGTACTGGCGCTCTACTCCGAACTGGCGGGTGAGCTGGAGGAGACCAACAGCGGAGTCGTCGCGCTCTACGCGGAACTCGAGGACAAGACTCGGCAGCTCGAACAGGCCAACGAGTCCAAGACCCGGTTCTGGGCCAACGTCAGCCACGAGTTGCGCTCACCCGTCAACGCGGTCATTGCGCTGACCCGGCTGCTGCTCGCCCCCGAGGCCGAGCCGCTCTCCAGCGAGCAGCGGCAGCAGGTGACACTGGTGCACGCCTCCGGCAACACCCTCCTGGCACTCGTGGACGAACTGCTCGACGTCGCCAAGGCGGAAGCGGGCCGTCTGGAGCCCCACCCGGTCGACACGAACCTGCGCGCTCTCCTCCACCAGTTGCGCGGCACGCTGCAGAGCGTGACGCAGCCCGGGGTTGTCTTGCGCATACCCGACCGTGCGCAGCGCGGGACGCTGGTCACCGACGAGGTCATGCTCACCAGGGTGCTGCGCAACGTGTTGTCCAACGCCCTGAAGTTCACCACGGCGGGGTCGGTGACCCTCGACGTCGACGAGGAGAGCACGAACGCCGGACGCCGGTTCGTCTTCCGTGTCCAGGACACCGGCGTGGGTATCCCTGCCGAGGAACGCGAGCGCGTGTTCGAGGAGTTTTACCAGGTCAAAGGCCTGCACCAGAGGGGAAGGACCGGCACGGGACTCGGGCTGCCCTACGCCCGCAGGCTCACCGAGGCACTGGGCGGGACACTGACCCTCGACAGCGAGGTGGGACAGGGCACCGTCGTCGTCGTCGATGTTCCCGCCGTCCTCCCGCCGTCGGTGAACGCCGGGGACGCCCCGCGGACGGTTCCGGCCGGGCAGCGGTCGCCCGGGGAGGCGGGCTCGGGGGCGGACGGCGAGGCCGCTGCCGAAGTGGCGCAGCTGTCCGTGGTGGTCGTCGACGACGACGAGGCGTTCCTCGCCGGATTCCGGACACTCCTCGGCCGACTCGTGGCCTCCGCCACCTGCGTCACCGACAGCGCCACGGCGGTCGACACCGTCCGGCGCGCACAACCTGACGCTGTCTTCCTCGACCTGGACATGCCCGTACTCGACGGCTACGAGGTACGGCGCCTGCTGGCGGCCGACGCGTCCACGGCCCACATCCCCGTGATCGTACTGACCGCCGCCGACCCCGAGGACGTGCGCGCCTCTCGACTCGAACCAGTCCGGGCCGTCCTCAGCAAGAGCCGCGTGACACCGGCGAACGTCACCGCGGTCCTGGTCAGGCACAGCGATCCGGCTGAGACCCAGCCGTCGGTCCCCTACCTCACCACCCTTGCCATGCCCGAGGAAAACAGATGACCCAGCACCTCGACGACCAGGTCCCCGCCCACATCCTCGTGGTGGACGACGACCCGACCAACCGGTACGTGCTGGCCACCACGCTGGGCCGGGCCGGTCACCGGGTCACCACGGCGGAGGACGGAACCCGCGCGCTCGAACTGCTCCGGCAGCCCGGGCAGCTGCCGGAGATCGCCATCGTCGACGTACGACTGCCCGACATGACCGGATTCGAGGTCTGCGAGGACATCAAGCAGACCCCGGCCACCGCGGGAATCCCGGTGATCAACATCTCGGCGTCGGCCATCACCGTCGACGACCGGACCCGGGGTCTGTACCGCGGAGCCGACGCCTACCTCGTCGAGCCCATCGCGCCGGGCGAACTGCTGGCCACCGTGACGGCGACCTTGCGCTACGCCCGCGCACGGCGCCGCGCGGAGAATCTCGCCCACCGACTGCACCGCCTCAACCGCGTGACCCTTGCCCTCTACGGCGCCACGAGCGCACGCGAGCTGATCAAGGCGACGGTGGAGGGGGCCGCGTCGATCCTGCATTGCCACGTGGCCGCGTTCCTCACCACGCCGCAGGGCGGCGTGATGGGCGCACACGCCGAGGACCGGCAGGACGACGAGTCGCCCCTCGAGGCACAGGTGTACTCCCTCACCACCTCCGGCGACCAGCCGGAGACGTGGACGGGTCTCGTCGACGGTGTCCCCGACTCGGTTCGTCTGCCGGCGCCGTTGGCGGAGCCCGAGCTGCGTCACACCGTCGTGGGCCGGGCCAAGGCGGATCGTCCACCCGTCCTGATCGTCGTCCCCGCGGACGCCGTCGAATTCTCCGACGACGACCAGCTGCTCCAGCAACTGGCCCACGCCAGCGCCCTGGCCCTGGAGGCCATGCGCAGCTACAGCGAGGAGCACGCGCTGGCCCTGACACTGCAGCGCAGCTTCCTGCCCGAGAACCTGCCGGAGACGGCACGGGCGGATCTGGCCGTGCGCTATCTCCCCGCCAGCGAACGCGCGGAGATCGGCGGAGACTTCTACGAGGCGATCAGTACCACCATGGGCCTGGTCGTGGCGGTCGGGGACGTGGCGGGGCACTCCCTCGACGCCGCCATGGTGATGGGCCAGGTGCGGCACGCCCTGCGCGCCTACGCGATCGAGGGACACCCGCCGCACGTCATCGTCTCGCGCCTCGACCATCTGCTGACGTCCGTGCAGCCCGGCACCTCCGTCACCCTCTGCGTCGTTCTGATCGAGTACGACTCGGACGTGATCCACGTGGCCAACGCGGGCCACCTCCCGCCCCTCCTGCGTTCCCCCGACGGCTCCAGCGTGTTCCTGGAGGAGCACGGCCCCTTGCTCGGCCTCGGTTTGAAGCATCCCCCGGCGCATCGGGTCGCCGCCGAGCCCGGCAGTCTCGTGCTGCTGGTCACCGACGGATTGATCGAACGCCGCCACGTACATCTCCAACAGTCCCTCGACTCCCTGGCGCGCGTGCTGGCCGAAGCCCCGCAGCACCCCGAGGACGTGTGCGCCGACCTCCTGGACCGTCTCCCGCCGGACGGCAGCGACGACATCGCCATCCTGGCGGTACGCCTCAACGCCCCGCAGACCTCACCGCAGCCCGCCCCGCGGGGAAAGTGAGCCCTGTCGGAGGAGCGTGCCGGTGGGCCGTAGCGACGGCAGACGGGAAGCTCCCTGCCTCCGCGGTCAGGCAGCCGCGGGCCTGGGCGGGGGCTCATGAGTCGGCCGAACCCCCCGACCCGTCCCCGGTGACATCGGCCGCGGGCAGTCGGCACAAATCCCTTCTGCCTCCCGCGAACTCGCGCTCCGTTGACACCGCCGGGGAGCTTTCCCTACCGTGTCAGCTCAGACTTACATCGATGTAAGTGCCCGCATCCCGGGTACCGGCCCCAGCCACTGGAACGAGCCCTTCTGACCCGAGGAGCTGTCCATGCGTGCCACCCCCACACCCGGCACATCCGGCCGGAGCCCGGCCCGGCGCCGTACGGTCTCCGTGCTGACCGCTCTCCTCGCCGTCCTGGCCGGCCTGCTGTCCGTGTCGGCGACCGCCGCAGCGGACACCGACGGGGCGCCCGGGCGAGCCCTCGCCGCGGGCAGCTTCCGCAATCCGCTCAACAGCGGACCCGACCCGTTCATGACCCACTGGAAAGGCGCCTACTACCTCACCACCACCCAGGGCGGGAGCATCAGAATGTGGCGCTCCTCCTCCTTGGGCACGCTGCTGACCGCCGACCCGGTCACGGTCTGGACCGACACCGACCCGTCCCGCAACCGGAACATCTGGGCACCGGAGTTCTACCGCTTCGGCGAGCGCTGGTACCTCTACTACACGGCCGACGACGGCGTCGACGACCATCACCGGCTGTACGTCCTGGAGTCCGAACGGGACGATCCCACCGGTCCCTACCACTTCAAGGCCAAGCTCTCCCCGCCCAACCACGCGAACGACTTCGCGATCGACGCGGGCATCCTCCAACTAGGAGACCGGCTCTACCTCGCCTACAGCGGCATCAACCCGTACCAGCACAACGGGCTCAACATCGCCCCGATGTCCAACCCCTACACCGTCTCCGGCGATGCGGTCGCCCTCAACGCCGCGGGCGGCTGCCCCGAGGTACGGGAGGGACCCGAGTTCCTGTACCGCAACGGCCGGGTCTGGATGACGTACTCCACCTGCGACACGGGCAAGCCGGACTACCAGGTCTGGATGATGTCGATGCCGCTGAGCGCCGATCCGCTGGTGCCGGGGAACTGGCGGCAGCACCAGGGCGCGGTGTTCTCCCGCGCCGACGACCGGGGCGTCTTCGGGCCGGGCCACCACGCCTTCTTCACGTCCCCCGACGGGACCGAGGACTGGATCGTCTACCACGCCAAGACGACGTCGGTGAACACCTACGGCGATCGCACCACGCGGGCACAGAAGTTCACGTGGAAGCCCGACGGCAGCCCCGACTTCGGTCGTCCCCTGGCGATCGGCGCCACCCAGGACCTGCCCTCCGGCGACCCGGGCTCCGGCAACTACTGGATCAACGACGACGGCCGTTCCAGCGGCCCCGGCGGCGTCACCTACACCGGTGCCTGGAACTCCGGCACCGGCTGTGCCACCCAGTGCTTCTGGGGTGACGACCACTGGAGCGACCGGGCCGGGAACACGGCCACGTTCTCCTTCACGGGCACCCGGATCGCCCTGCTCTCGGTCAAGGACACGGGCAACGGCTACGCAGCCGTCAGCGTGGACGGAGGGCCCGAGCAACGGGTGGACTTCCACCAGTCGACTCGTGTCGGCGAAGCGGTGCAGTACGTCAGCCCACGGCTCGCGAACGGCAACCATTCCCTGCGGATCCGGGTCACGGGCGAACACAACTCCCAGTCCGGCGCGTCCTTCGTGAGCATCGACCGCGCGGAGGTCTACACGAACTGACCGACCGCCGCGTCGAGCCCAGGGGGACGCGGCCAGTGCGTCGCGCCGACGGCCCGCCGGATCCCGGTGGCCACAAGCCCGCCGGGAGCGGGGACCGGCTAGGGCCTGTCTGTCCCGCAAAAGAACCCCGGGAGACGGCGGTGCGCTACCCCATGACCGCGCGAGCCGCGTCCAAAAACGCCAGCCTCGACCTCAACCGGACGGTATGGGAAGGCTTGCCCGACGGTGAAAGCGTGCGGGACTACCTGGAGGACACCTGGCCATGCGCCGGCTCGCTCCGTTGCTTGGAGTGTCGAAGTCGGCGGCGGACCGGATCACGGACCGCTTCGGGCCGCTGCTTGCTCTTCAGCCCCGCCAGCGGTTCACCAAGGGCGCCGTGCTCATCGTGGACGGCACCCAGGTCCCCACATGCGCCGAGTAGATCCGAAAGCCCACTCGCCGTCCTCGTACCCGACACAAGCGGTGCGGAGATTGTCGGGTGGGCGGGGCCGGTGGCGCCGCACGATGGGAGCATGCATGACACGACCTTGGCATCCCGTTTCCTCCGCGACGGCTTTGTGAAGCTGGAAGGCGCCGTCGCGCCGCGCGTGGCGGCAGACTGCGCGCGTCTGCTGTGGCGCGAGACGGGCTGCGACCCGGACGACCCGTCGACGTGGACGCAGCCCGTGCACTGGGTGGGCGGCATGGCGCAGGGGCCGTTCGCCGCCGCACCCAACTCCCCGTCCCTGCAGCACGCGTACGACCTGCTCGTCGGTGCTGGACGCTGGGAGCCGCGCTACTCGCTGGGCACCTTTCCGCTGCGCTTCCCGCATGAGGAGGAGCCGGACGACGCGGGCTGGCACATCGAGGGGAGCTACCTTCCAGAGGGCGAGAGCTGGTACTTCACGAATCTGCGCTCCCGCGGCCGAGCCCTGTTGATGCTGTTCCTGTTCAGCGAGGTCGGTGAGGAGGACGCCCCGACCCGGATCCGGGTCGGCTCACACCTCGACGTGCCGAAGGTGCTGGAGAAGTACGGGGAGGAAGGGGCGAGCGGGCTGACCCTCGCGCCCGACCTGGTGGCGGCGTCCGACCATCGGCCACTCGCCCTCGCCACCGGGTCCCCGGGCGATGTCTTCCTCTGCCATCCGTTCCTGGTCCACGCAGCGCAACCGCACCACGGGGTGCGGCCGCGCTTCATGGCCCAGCCGCCGCTGATGCCGGCTGCGCCCTACGAACTGGAGCGGACCGACGGCGCCTACTCGCTCGTGGAGATTGCGATCCGCCGAGGTCTGGGGCTGGATACCCCTGGTCCGGACGGGGACGGCACCGGCCACCACAGCGCCGGGTGAAGGTGCTTCACGACGATCCTCAGTCTGTTCAGCGGGAACTCACGGGTCGGTCCGCGCAAAGTCCGCGCAACGCAGCGCGGCCTTCTCGTCGAGTGCGAAGCGCTCGGCGCGATGCAGTGCGGGCAAGCCCGTGGACCGCCGCGTCGGCAGCGCCTTGAATCTCGGTCTGCTCCGGTACGGGTTTCGGCTGGGGCCGGTGCCTGAGCGGACGTGAAGCTGCGCATGCAGCCCTGCGGCACAGCCCGCCGGGCATCCGTCGCAGACAGGGCGCAGTCTTCGGATCCAGACGCCTCACGACTGGCACACCCACACGCCGTCCTTGCCGCGTTCGAGGACGCGCAGCTTGCACTTTCCGGGGTGGTTGCAGCAGACGCCGCCGGGGCAGCACTCGTCGCAGCAGTCATCGCCGCAGGCCGCCTTGTTCTCCGGGCAGCAGCGCGTCCGGGACGACGTGGCTTTGCTGGTCTTGCAGCAGCCCTGTCCTGTACATACTTCGTCAGGCGCCTTGCAGCGCCGGTTCGACGGTCCGCACACCTGATCGCGGGGGACACATCCCTCGTCGTGGGTGCATTCCTCGTGTGCCTTGCAGCGCCGGTTCGACCGGTAGCAGATCTGGTCCTTAGGAACGCATCCCTCGTCGGTGCACACTTCGTTCATCTTGCAGCACCCGAACGGCGAGCAGGTCGGCCTGGGCCAGCAGCGTTCGACGGTTCCGTTGGAGCACACCTCGATGTCCGGCCAGTACGAGATGCCGTCGCAACACCTCATCCCGGGCTGCAGGCAGCTGACGTTCCGACCTCCGTCCGTACGCACGGGTCCGATGCACCGCTCGGTGCCCTCGAAGCAGCAGTACTCCTTTCCGTCCACGAAGAAGGAATCGCATCTAGGCAGGGGCGGTGAGTTGCACGACTGCCGGCACATCGGCTCGCATTCGTATCGCAGCCCGCCTCCCTCGCCGCTCATGCAGTCGGCCATGCATTCGGATTCACAGTCCGCGAGCCGGACCCCGATTTCCATGCTGGTACCGCCCGCCCCAGCTCGGTAGTGTTTCGTGGTTCGGTACAGCGCACTCTCCGCCGTAGTCACCGGTACGAACATCGCGCACCTCGCTCTCCCGGCCGCGCTACCGGTCGTAATAGGGAGACAATTTGGTGATCAGGTGGGGGAACATCTCATCGATGTTCACCCGGACGAAGAACTTCTCCGTGACGTCGGTTCTCCGGTCGGTGAACGAGAAGATGACGTCCAGCACTCTGCTCACCCCGCTGAGACGGGACGGGCGGGTTTCGATGGCGGTCAGCGTGGCACCGGCGGCGTGAGCCTCGGCGCACTTCGCGTAGATGCTGGGATAGCGCACCGCCAGGTAGTTGACTGCGCGGTGCTCGTCGGAGGAGCCCGCGTTGTCGGCAATCTGGATCACCCGCTCGAAGAGTTCGACGGCCGTCTCCCGGAACTGTTCCTCGCCGATGTTTTCCGGTTTCGGCAAGGACTCGATGAACGTGGTGGGGCTGATGGTGTAGATCTGTTCGAAGGCCACCAAGGGCAGCATCAGACCATTGCAGTAGTCGGGCGAAGCCAGCGGGCCTCGGAGCCCGATGATGACATGGAGGTCCGTCGACCGAGGAGCCTCGTGGAGTGCTTCGACGAGCTGTGGCAAGTCCCCCGGATCGCGTGGGCGCAGCAAGTACGTGTCGAGCCCTTGGATCGTCACCACATAACACAACTGCCGGGTGAGATAACGGTTTTGCGGTTGGGCCAGTACGGTATGCAGCGCTTGCCGGTCGGTCAGGTCGGCGGTTTCGGCGCGGCCCGTTGCCTGGGCGAACTCCTTCTCCACTCCCAGGCTCGGCATGCGCGGTTCGATCCGGCCCACCGCGTACACGAATGACGGGTACATCGTCTCGCCGCGGCTCGCCGCCTCGGACATGACGGCGCCGTGGCCGCACGTGGTGCATGGGCGGGGAACTTCGTCTTCCGCCACTGCCGGAGGGTCGGGGATCGTGTCGAGCGACGGTGAGTCCTCGTTCTGCGGGGGCAGCTTGTTCTCCTCCATGAGGTCTCTGCTCCTTTCTGGCCGTGTACTGGCGTACGCGACGTCGTGTTGTTATCGCCGCCGGTTGCTCCTGCCGGAGAACACCATCCAGCGGTTGAGCGCCGCGGCCCGCCGCTCGCACCTCCGGCAGGGCCGGATGCCCGCGGCGCCGGTGATCCGCTTGGCCACGTCGCCCAGTCCGATGTCCTCGTCGGTGACGAACCCTGGGAGGCGGACACGCGACGGCTGCGGCGGAGTGTTCGTCTGTGGGGTCGGCTCTCCGTCCGGGTCGGCGTCCGGCCCGCGGGACCTGCGCTCCTGGGGCATGGAATGTGCCTCTCTGATCGTGCATAGAGTTCATCCGTAGTGCGCCGCACGCACCGTCTCGTACGCCCTCCAGGCGTCCAGCAGGGGCGGCACCACAGAGGTGCGGCGTGCTGAGGACCGGGTCACGGCGGACACGAGGTCGGCAGGTGTCGCCTGGGGGAACTCCGACCACAGCAGAGCAATGGCTCCCGTCACCAAGGCCGTCGCGGCGCTGGTTCCGCCGAAAGGACGCAAGCCCCCGCCGGCCTTGAGGCTGTTGATGCCCGTACCCGTGGCGCCGACGCCGCTTCGGCCGAACGTGAGCCCGAGATTCGAAGCCCCAGAGGGATGGCCCTCGAGGTCGTATGCGACGACGGGAATGACCGACCGGTGGCGGGTGAGGGCCGAGCCGCCGACCGCCCCGTGGTTGCCCGCAGCAGCTACCACGATCACGCCGCGATGCGCCGCGTAGTCCAGCGCCCGTTGGAGTGCGTTGTCGGCGTCGTCGCTGTGTGGGGTCAGCGTCAGGCTCAAATTCAGGACGCGGACGCCGGCATCGGCCACTTCCATGATCGCGGAGGCGAGGTCCCCGGGGAGGGCGGTGTCGCCGTAGGGCGGCGGCCGGGAAGGGAAGATGGGGCGCACCACCAGTGTGGCGTCAGGGCAGATGGCTGGTGCGCCCGAACCGCGGCGCGCCACCAGGACGCCGGCCACGGACGTCGCGTGACGCGACCCAGGGTCGAACGACGGCGGCGCGGATCCCCTGTGCCGGACGAGAACCTCCAAGTTCGCGTCCGCTAGATCTGGGTGATCGGAAGTCACGTGGCCGTCGATCAGCCCGATCCGCGGGGAGTGCAGGCCGGAGGTCCGCGCCATAAGAGCGGGAAGCGCGACCAGTCCCAGTGGATCCACGTCGATGCCGCGGCCCTCTCGGCCGATGCCGCTCACCATCGCGGTCTGGCTCACGGATCGAAGTCGCCGACGTTCGTCCTCCCGAGCCCGCTGTCCGAGCCGGCAGGCCCGGTACTCGCGAGGTTCCCGGAGGACCGCAGCCAGACCTCCCCGTAGATCTCTTCGTGGCCGGCGTCGTGGATTCCGCCCTCGGTGTCCGCCACTTCCCTCGGGAGGTCGACGGTGATGGCTCTGTCGAGCAGTGTCATCCCCTGGTGGCCCGGCCGGTTGTCGGGGCGGCGGCCCGGGACGTTGTTCGGAATGAAGGTGGGCCCAGAAGTGGGGTTCGAGGCTGTGATGTCATCGTCCCCCAGGGTGGTTATGTCGTCTTCCTCTCGAAGACGCATGAACTCCGTGAAGGTGTCACCCATCTCCGCAGAGTCGAATGATGCCGTGTACGCGATGGTGAAGTGGTAGTCCGGGTCATTTTCGTTGGACCCGCCATGTATCTTGAGGGAGTCTTTTACGAGCTCCACCATATTGATCATCTGCTTCTTTTCTGGCCCGCACGTCAGAATCCGGCAATGACAGAGAAGATCCCCCGGGATGCCGTGCCGGGCAGAAGGCAGCGGGCGACTGTCAGACACGCTTCGGAAAGTCCGTCTGCGCGCTCGTACGTAACCAGCGAAACACCCCTGCCTATGGGTTGCAACCGGGTGCTCGCCGCCTCAACAGACCACGCCTCCGAGCACGGCACACCTTTAGGAGAATCCTCAACTTCCGGACAGACGGCGCCTGGACGGACCGCCCGACCTTCCGCCGCGTCCGAGGCCTACCGCAGCATTCTTCCTGGAACTCCGTGCTCCGAAGCAAGCCGGCAACAGCGACCAGCCCCAGCGCGATCGGTGCGATCCGTCGATCTGACGTCCGCGGAGGACGCTTCTGCGATGTCGTCCCCACGCGCCGGCGAATGCCACATACGCCGCCCGCCTGGCTGCAGTCGGCTGGCACGGCCCCTCAGCCAACCACCCGGTGGGGAGGGGCAGGTGAGCTACGGCGGTCCATCCGAGGGGCAGGCGCGCCCGACATCGCCTCCCGTACGTCGCGGAGGGGACCCGAGAGGCCGGGTCGTTTGCAACGTACCGAGAGATGCGACCGACACGAAGAGCTGCGGGCAACGGGGTCGGGCTGCACGCGGCGAGTTCGTCGGTCACTTGCTGGTTGGGACAGTGGGCTGTCGCATGCAACAGGGCGGCGCCTCCGTCTCGTCGGCCATCGGATTCCCATGCAACCTCGGCTCTGCATCCGCCGACCCGTGCTTCCCGGCCTGGCGTCGACGGGAAGCGGTATTCCGGGCACAACCCCAGCAGTCTGGGCCGGAACCCGGTCGACTGCGCGCCCCGCGAGGCCCCCGACGGGCATCCGCTTCGGGCCCATCTGCCGCGTTTCCACCGTCGATCTGTCGCGGGTGACGGTGGGCAAGGTGTGGGTGGAGTTGGATGCCTCGCTGTTGCCCGGCCCGTTCACGCCGAAGGGCGGCCGTCCTGAGGGGCCTGCATGGTACGCGGCGCCGACTGTTGCGTACGCGGTCGAGCTCGACTACGAGGTACGCCCGGCCGAGGCGTGGGTCCTCTACGAGACCGGCCGTTACCTGGACGGCTGGTACCAGCGGCTGCGGGATGCCTACCTCGCCGCGATGGCCGACCTCGGCGTCGGCGCCGGCCTGGCGTCGGCCGATTTCCTGACCGCGATGAACTCCTGCAGGGAGCGCGACCCGGAGCCGGCGATCGTCGTCTCGGCGATCAAGGCGACGGTCAAGGGCGGCCTGGGGCTACCTCCGTGAGCGTCCCTCGCGGCGAGGGTTGGAGGCTCGGACGGCCGTGGCGCGCCCTGTCCCGCCCACGTGGCGTCCGGACATCCGCGCGGCGGTCATCTCCCGTACCCGGATCAACCTGCACCGGAAGATCGTCAAGCACGCGGTCTTCACCGGCCAGTACCCCCTCGCGATCCAGTCCGACTGCGTCGTCGCCGCAGGTCTGGGCCAGGGCCCGGCAGCAGGCAGTAACCACCGGCGGCATTGTCATCGACACCCGCGCCCGCCTGGGCTGCACCGCACCGGTCGGGTCGGCGGACCAGGACCGCGTGCGTCATCTGGCCGTCGCCCTGCCCCCGCAGCACGCCGCCCGCCTCTTTGACGCCCGTCAGGCTGGTGCCACCGACCAGCAACTGCAGGTCGTCGCGGCCGAAGTGCTCAAGGAGGTGTACGTCCAGGACGGGGGCCGCCGCGCCGGCTCCCTGGGGGAGGTCCGGTTCACGGACATCGGGCACCTGGAGTTCGACCTGTAGCGGCGGCACCCTGAACGAGCGCGAGCGTGTTGCTGTGACTGGGCGCTTGAGGTGGCCGGTGAGCGTTCCAGTGGGCCCGGGTGCGTGCTTCAGGTGGCCCGCGGAGCTGCGTTCGGCCGTTCGGGACAAGCGTGAGTTCCTTCTCGGCGGGGGGCCTGGGGGGAGACCGGCCGCTCGAAGAAGGTCTCCAGTGCAACGGTCGCCTGGGTTCCGCTGACTCCGTCGATGGCGTAGATCCGGCGCAGTACGTCCTGCAGCTGTTCTGTGGTCGTGGTTCTGACTTTCACCAGCACCGAGGCGCTGCCGGCGATGATGTGCGCCTCCAGGATTTCGGGAAGTGCGGCGAAGTCCTTCGCCGAATCACCCATCCAGGTGGTCGAGTCGACCATCACGTAGGCCAGTACGCCGCCGCCCACCGCTGCGGGGTCCACCTCGGCCGCGGTGCGCCGGATGACGCCGCGCTCCCGCAGCTTGCGCACGCGCTCATGCGCCGCGCCGGCGGACAGGCCCACGGCCTGGCCCAGTGCGGCGTAGGGCTGGGTGGCGTCCTGCTGTAGCTGTACGAGCAGGGCACGATCGATGTGATCCACAACTCTCCATTCGGGGAAGGCTCGCACGGACTATAACTGATCTTGCAATCTCGCTGGGGAGCCGAAGCCCATTCGGTAGCGGCTCGGTGCATCTGTGCGCACATCTATGGGGAGGGGATCCATGACCAGCGAGCGCCCTGCGCTGTACGAGATGCTTGACGACCGGTTCCGTACCGGGCGGTGCATGAACGGTGATGACGGCTTGGAGGTGCTGTACACCGGCTGCCGCTGGGCCGAGGGGCCGGTCTATCTTCCTGCTTGGCGGCAGGTGATCTGGAGCGACATCCCCAATGACCGGATGCTGCGCTGGGACGAGGAGACCGGTGCCGTCAGTGTCTTCCGCCGTTCCGCAGGGCACAGCAACGGCAACACCCTTGACCGCCAGGGCCGGCTGATCACCTGTGAGCAGGGCAACCGCCGGGTGACGCGGACCGAGCACGATGGCAGCGTCACGGTGTTGGCTGATCGCTGGCAGGGCAAGCGGCTGAACAGCCCGAACGACGCAGCGGTGAAGTCGGACGGCTCCGTCTGGTTCTCGGATCCGGACTTCGGCATCACCAGCGACTACGAGGGATACCGCGCCGAGAGCGAGATCGGCGCCAACAACGTCTACCGGATCGACCCGGACAGCGGTGAAGTACGTTTGGTCGCCGACTGCTTCGCGGCGCCGAACGGCCTGGTTTTCTCGGCCGACGAGCAACAGCTCTTCGTCTCCGACACCCGGGCCGGCTGCATCCGGGTCTTCGACGTACGGGACAACGGCACACTCTCCGACGGCAAGGTCTTCGCCGACGCCGCATCCCGCCACAACGCCCGTTTCGACAACCTCCGCTTCGATGACGGCGGACGGCTCTGGGCAGCCGCGATGGACGACGGGGTGCACTGCTACGACCCCGACGGCACGCTGATCGGGCGGCTCAACTTCCCCGAGACGGTGGCCAACATCTCCTGGGGCGGAGCCAAGCGCAACCGTCTCTTCATCGCCGCGCAGACCAGCCTCTACTCGGTGGTCACGGGTGTCACGGGCACGCATCCGGCCGGCCCGGGACACCAGCCCTGGCCGGTCCCGAGGTCCCGGTGACCTCCGTCCGGGCGGTGAGTACCGTTCGGATGCCTAGGTAGATGAGGTAGGCGGCGCTCAGGAGCTTGTTGGTGTCGTACACCACGGGGAAGCGGACTGCGATCGCCGACAGGCCGATGGCCGCGGTGAGCAGGTGCACGCACAGCCCGGTCTGAGCTCCCAGCGCCGCCGCCCGCCCCTTGGCCGGATGCTCGGTGGTCGAGCGGGCCACCATCAGGAAGTCCGGCTTGGGGACGGCGCCCGGGCGGTTCAGCGGCAGTCCCCCGGGCCAGCCCCCGCCCGCCGGGGGGAGGGGCGGCCGGCCCGTGGGGCGGGCGGTACGGGTGAGGGAGGTGTGGACGCGTTCGCCCAGTACGGTGGTCCTGGGTCCGGCGGGTGTCGTCACACCAGTGGACCTCCAGCGCGCGGGTGGCGGTGACGAAGGCGGAGTTATAGCCCTGGAAGGTGCCGTCGTGCTCGCCGGGGCGCCACACGCCGTACTCGGGGCGCCTCAGCGTCAGAGTCATGGGCATCCCGTACCCGTTGAGGGACTTGGACAGGCAGATGATGTCGGGGACGATTCCGGCCGTCTCGAAGGAGAAGAACGAGCCGGTGCGCCCCGTAGCCCGTCTGGATGCCGTCGACCACCAGCAGGGTGCCGTGCGCCCGTGCCTCGGACGTGCTGCCTAGGCAAGGCCGCCGTTGCTCATCAGCAGCTGGCCGTTGATCCATTCGCCTTCCTTGGAACACAGGAAGTCCACGAGGTGCGCGGTGTCCTGCGGAGTGCCCAGACGGCCGAGAGGGGTGGCGCGGACGCAGTGCTCCCGGATGTCCTCAGACATCCAGCCGGTGTCGACCGGTCCGGGGTTGATCGCGTTGGCGGTCACGCCGAGGTGGGCGAGTTCGCGGGCAGCGGCCAGGGTGATGCGGTCCAGGGCTCCCTTGCTTGCTCCGTAGGGCAGGTTGCCGACGGTGTGATCGCTGGTGAGGCTGACGATCCGCCCGGTTCCCGGAGCCGCGCCGAAGCGTCGTCCGAACTCGCGGATCAGGAGCCAGGTGGCGCGCGCGTTGACGGCGAAATGCCGGTCAAAACTGTCGACGGTGGTGTCGAGCAGACCGGAGTCGACGGACTCGCAGTGGCACATCACCAGCGCGGTGACCGTGCCCAGCCGTTGCTCGGCTTCGTCGAAGATGCGTTCAGGGGCGTCCGGGTCGGCGAGATCCGCCTCGATCGCCGCGGTGGCTGCACCGTGTTCCGCCAGGGCCAGGGTGATCGCCTCCCTCGCGCCGGGCTCCTTGCCCCACGTCATGCGATCGTCGTACGGGGCCCAGTAGGTGAAGGCGATGTTCCAGCCTGATGCGGCCAACCGACGTGCGATTCCGGCGCCGATCCCCACCGTGCGGCCCACGCCGGTGACCAGGGCCAGCGGACGGCCGGCTGGAGGAGCCTGTTCGCGGGTGGGCTGGTCATGATTCGAGCTCGTCGTCACGGTCTGGCATCGTTCACCAGCAGCGCCAGAGCGTCAATCGCTTTTGGCGCGAGGCCGAAGCGGATGGCAGCGCGTGCACGTTCGAGACTTTCTAGGCGTTGGTGATCTGGGCGGTCGTCGCGTCGCCGGGGTCCGGCCGGGGCTTTCCTCGGCAGACGGGAACTGCGCGTGCTGGTCGGCAACCCGTGCCTTCAGGTCTGCGACGGCCCCCATGGGATTCCGAGCCTGCGGCTGCGGGGCGTTGACCGTGATGTGCGACCCCGACCGCGACCGGGCGGGTGACGGTGCCCCTCACACTCTCCTGTCACGTGGTCGGTGGTGCGCGGTGCGGCTCTTACGGCGTGGTGGACGGCAGTAGTGGCTGTCCCCCGACCAGGGCGCGGGCGGCGGCGAGTTCCTCGCGTGCGGCTTGCTCGGCGGTCTCCAGGTAGGTGTAGGCGTCGTCGCCCACCGGGACGCGCAACGGGGTGGGCACGTCGGCGGCGACGATGGAGAGGATCCGGGCGGCGAAGTCCTGGGGCCGTCCGGTGGCGGGGTCGTCTGCCATGCCGCGCACGGCGTCCAGGGTTTCGGCGGTGACCGTGGTGTACTCAGGCAGCCGGCGGCCCGACTCGGCGAGTGAGGTCCCGTAACGGGTGGCGAAACCGCCGGGCTCCACCACGGTGACGCGCACGCCCTGGCCGCTCACTTCCGCGGCCAGCGCCTGACTCATACCCTCCAGGGCGTGCTTCCCGGCGACGTACGCGCCCAGCCCGGGGAACGCCATCCGGCCCGCCAGGGAGGAGACGTTGACGATGTGTCCGCGGCCCTGGGCGCGCATGAGCGGCAGGACCAGGCGGACCAGCCGCCAGGGACCCACGACCAGGGTCTCCAGCTGGTCGCGCAGCTCGGCGTCGGAGACTTCCTCGACCGCGCCGAACAGGCCGGCGCCCGCGTTGTTCACGAGGACGTCGACTCCGCCCAGACGGTCGGCGGCGGTGCGGACGGCATCCTTGCACTGGGCGGCGTTGCGTAGTTCTAGGGGGAGGGGGACGATCCGTCCGGGCCAGGCAGCGGCCAGGTCGTCGAGGGCGGGGGTGTCGCGTGCGGTGACCGCCACTTGGTGCCCTGCCCGCGCTGCTGCCTCGGCCAGCGCCCGGCCGAGTCCCGAGGAGCATCCCGTTACCAGCCAACGTCGTCCCATCGCTGCCTCCTGCACGCCCTGGCTTTCATGGCGCCGGTCCCGGCCCGGCCCGCTCCCATGGTTGGCGCAGGAGTGCCGACGGTCATCTCCTCATGCGGGGGCGCTCCGGTGCATGCCGGGGGCGTTCGACGGCGGGCGGAGGCCAACACCCCGGGGCTGCCGCGCTTTCTGGCGGCTCTCAGTATGGCGTGGCTGAGGCGGTGGAGTGGCGGCTCGTCAAGGGCGGCAGGGGGTGTGGTCAAAGGACTGAACCCTGTTGTTGAGCGGGACTTTCCAGTTGGGGAAGTCCCGCGATCTTTGGCGGCAGCTCCATGGGCACAAGGCCGCGGGTACCTCGCCTTCCGACGCAAGCCCTACCGGGTGCGACGCTTAACCGAGGGATGCACCAGCGTCCCCTATTTGCACCCCGAGCTGTTTTCGAGCACGCCCCGGTTACCTACGGCACGGTCCGCGCCTACAACGCCACCATGCGAGGGGCTCCGGCCGAGGCGCCGCCCCGGCCGCCGACGGTGAGGCAGGTGACAGGCTGGCTCACCCGTCACCCCGCTACCTTGACCGAGGAAGAGCGGGATGGCCTGAAGGAGGTCCTGGGCTTCCCCGAACTGGACAAGGCGGCGGAACATGTCCGCGACTTCGGCGAGATGCTCGCCGACCGGCTCGGCTCCACACTCCCCACCTGGATCGGCGCAGTGGATGCCAGCCAGCTCCCCGGTCTCACAGGCTTTGCACTCCACCTGCTTCGAGATCTCGACGCCGTAACGGCCGGGCTCACTCTCGACTGGAGCTCCGGCAGCATCGATGGCGCGGTCAACCGCATCAAGAAGATCAAGCGGCAGCTCTACGGGCGAGCCGGATGGGAATACTCCGCAAGATGGTCCTGCTCCAGGAACACTTCGAGACGCTCCCGAGGCCTGCGCGAAGCAGGAGCCTTGGCTGTTACAGGGGTCCATGCGGGTGCCCAGCCGTGGCAGTATGACCGCATGGTGATCCGAAAGGGCGATGCCGCGTAGGTGTTCCAAGGCCGTCCGTGCAGAGCGGTGGCGGCCACGATGGCAGTGTCGGGTCCTGAAGGTCCGCGGTGTCTCCGCGCAGACTCGTGCAGCGATCCGCCGGGTCGAAGACCAGCACATGTGGCCCAACACGGTCGCCAATGCACTCGCCCGCTTCGAGTGGGCCTTCAAGCAGCCGGGACGCCATCTGAACGCCTCCGAGGCCGTTTCGCCCGGGACAGAGGTGGAAGATGCCCGGGACAACCTGGAGTGGGCGATGCGGCTCCTTCCTCCCGGAGCCAGAAGAGACTTGGGGCGACTAATCACGCGCATCGATGAGGAGTTCGAGCGCCGCACCTTGCCCGAGCCCAACAACATCAAGTGGGCAATGGAGGGCTGGTGGTGGACCAGGATGCGTGAACGCTGACGAACCCCGGATCCGCGCGCCCGTTAATCGAACGACATCGTCACCCTCCGCGACCGCTCCCCAAGATCTGTGCCAGAACCCAAAACTCATCGACAAGCGACGTCACTACTGCGGTTCTGGCTCACTTTCCGTGGAGGGCTGACTGAACGTAATGTCGACCTTCTATGACCAGCGGTGAGAGGCTGACGTGAGCAAGTACTACGACTTGGGCGACCGAACCTTGTGGAACCCGTCCAACGGGGCGTCGCGGCTGTTCATGAGCCAGGTCACTGCCCATCAAGCCGAAGTGGGGCTGCCGTCCGGCATCGGCCCCATGGAAGCTGACGAGTGTCAGATTGACCCCGTCGCATTCGCAGCGTTCGTCGATGCCCTGCTCGCCTGGCATAGCGAAACCAGGCACGCCGTCACGGCGACCATGTCCGAAGGGTTCGTTGCCACGGTGCTGGCCCTGGCTGAGATAGCGAACATCGAGGTGAGCTGGCAGGGGGCCAAGCGCGTCGAGATTCTCTATCTCAAGACGGCTTCCGATCTCCATGCAAAGGAGTGGACAGGCGCACTGGAGCAGAAGTCACGGGAGCTTGTCCGACACATGGCGCCCTGAGCGCCCCATCGCCCGACGGCAGGTTCAGGCCGACCGCACCCCCCGCCCCCGGGCGGCCCGCCAGTCGCTCCGCTCCACCAGAGTAGGAAGCCGATCCGCCGCGTAGTCATCCCGGATCTGCTCAACCCGACGATGCACCACTCCCACCGACACGCTCGTCCGGCGCTTCTGCAGCATCTCGACGACTTGGTCGTACCACCACGCCCACAACTGCTCCATGAACGTCTCCTGTGCGCGACAGGTTCGTAGGTAACTTGTTGGTCCGGGCAGCCGCCCGCTGCCTCCCGCAGCGCTGCCACCTCCCTCTCGTCGGTGGTCAGGTTCCAGCGCAGTTTTGTGGCGACCCACTCGGCGATTCACCGGCAAAGCGCCTCGGCGCCGGCGGCATCCACTGCGCCGGGTCCTGGTCCGCCCTGGACCGGTTCGACCGGGCCGTGGCAGTCATCAGCGACGCCTGTGCGCCCTGGCCGTTGGCGCCGTGGATGCTGAGCGTCAGCGGTGGATTCTCTGTCCTGCTTCGGTGAGGGCAAGCGTGAGGCACCCCAGCCACTCGCCGGATCGCGGGTACTCCCAGTTCTCGGCGTCCGCCAGGATTGCGGGAAGGTCCTGCCACGGGATGGCGGGGCCGGGCTACTGACCGAGGGACCCGTCCGGTGCTGTCCAGGGCACGAGCCGGCACACTTCGATCCATCCTTTGTCGACGAGGCGAAGGACGATCGGGACAAGAGCCAAGGCGGGACCCGAGGCCAGCGGCTCGTCGAGGTCGCCCCGGACACCGGGGAGAATGTCGATCTCGGTGGCGTTGATCATGAAGACGCGTTCGGCGGAGGAGAGCTGGTCTGGCGCGGGATGGATCACGCGCAGAGTGTCGCAGCCCTCCTCGGGAAGCCGCCCTGACGTAGCGGGCTCTGCACAGGTCCGTCTCCCGGTGATCGGCTGATCGATCACTTGGCCGACATCGAAAGAGAGATCATCATGTGGGGATGTCTGACAACCAGCCCTCTGTAGCACCGGTGGTGGTGCGGCTTCCTCAGTACACGAAGACGGACCAGGACGAGATCCTCGGTGACCGCGATGACCCCTTCGGTGTTGCCGCGGCCGGTTTGACCTGGCTGCCCAAAAAAGAGCACTTCGTTATCAGACACGGCGACCGGCTTGTGGCACACGCCGGTCTCCTCCGGCTGCCTGTTGCGATCGGCGATGCCGAGACAGAGGTGGTAGGCGTCGGTGGAGTGGCCGTCGCACCCGACATGCAGGGCCAGGGATTGGCCCGGCGCGTGGTCACAGCGGCACTTGAGTACGCTCGCACGATGGGTCCCCAGCACGCGCTCCCGTTCTGCAGGCATCCCCTTGTACCGCTGTACCAGCGCCTCGGATGGCACCCCCTCGACAAGGAGGTGCTTGTCGAACAACCCGAAGCCCGCTTGGTGCCCATGCCACTGCGGACCATGGTGACGCCCCTTCGCGACAACGCACGCTGGCCTTCAGGGCCAGTGCGTCTGTTCTCCCTCCCGATGTGACCGGACCTGCCCACTGGAGGTTCTGTACGGCCGATCTTGGTCTGTGGGAGGATGCCGTCCGTGACTTACATCCGAAGGGATCGTGCCTCGTAGAACACCAGCTTCGCTTCGGCCGCGGGAACGCGGCTGCGGTAGGCCGTGGGTGCGGTATCGCGATGTCCCAGGTCTGTCGGGAGCGGCGAATGCTGCTGTCCGTGTGCTCGAACGGGAGCGATTGTCTCCGGGCGTCGTGTCGGTGGCGCTGAGCGTGTGGTCCGTGCGCGTCCACGGCACGAGGCGCCGGTGGAGGCAATGGGAGGCGGAGTTTACCTGCCCCTGCTGTGGCGAGGGTTGGGCCCGGGACAAGCTGCAAGACGCTCTGTGCATGCTTCCGCCAAGGGCCGCCGGCGAACTCCGGGTGCAGGTCGAGCGCCTGGACGCGGTGCTCCTTGGGCGAACGCATCACGAGCCGACAGAAGACCCCGGGCTCGCGTGGTGGCATCGCAGATGCTGACCGTGCCCGTGTCACTCACTGGTTCGCTGGCTGTCGCGTGACTGGCCGGGGGGAACTGACAGAACAGTGCTTTACCGTCTGACTCCAGATTCGGCCATGGCTGGTAGACGCGATCCTCAACGCCTCCGCCTGAGCGGCAACAGCGACATCACCTACGAAGGCTGACCCGCCCACCCGCCCACCTGCGCCCGTGGACCGGCCCGCCGGGCGTCTGCCCGGCGGCCGGCCCTGTGTGCCCGCACCCTTACCCGCCCGCGACGGGGAGGGGTTACGCGGCGAGTTCCCAGGTCATTCGCTGGTCCGGCAGCCGTCCACTGCGTCCCGCAGCGCCGCCACCTCGGTCTCGTCGGCCCTCAGGCTCCAGCGGAGCTTCGGGGCGATCCGTTCGGCGATGTACCGGCAGTGCGCCGCGGCGGCCGGCGGCATCCATTGGGCCGGCTCCCGGTCTTGTTGCGCGTCGGCCAAAACCCCCGCGCTCATGCTGGGAGCGGACGCTCGACGAGCCAGCGGCCGCAAAGCTCCGACCATGTCCCGGCGACGTGGCTGCCGTCGGCCGCTGAGGTGCACTGCCGCTACACCCCCGGGTGGGCGGGCACCAAGCTGGCTGGAACCTGTCGGCCGACGAAGCCGAGGCAGCGGCCGTTCGCGAGGTCGCGACCAGCTGCCCGGAGACGACTGTCACGTACGAGCCGGTGTCTTAGGAGGCGAGGCCACTGCCCTTGCGGTCTGCAGATGCGGTTCGCTGGTGTCAGTGCCACAGCCCTGCGGTCAGTCTGGTGCCGACGTGGGGAGGTGGGCCCCAGGCCTGTCGTGTGTGAGGATCAGGCGGCTTGCCCGTACTCCTTCGTCTGGAGGTCGTCATGGTCCTCTGGCTGCCGGTGCGCTGCCTTTTCGCGCAGGCGCAGGAGACTCCAAGTCAGGATGCCGGCGAGGGTGAGGTACCAGGGCAGGGGCCACAGGAGCGGCCACCGGATGGCTGAGGAGTGCAGCAGAGTCTCGGTCGTGGCGCCGCCCATGCCGGCGGCAAGGCTCCAGCACAGCAGCCAGCCGGCCCGCCGCACGGATCGGCCCGCGCGGTCGGCGGCGGCGTGCTGGCGACTGAGGGACGGGCAGGCTCTGCGTCTTGCAGGGGTGCTCATGGGAAGGGGGGCCTTTGAGGCGGAGGCGGTTGCCACGGGCTGGGGGACCACGCATGCAGGGCGCGGCAAGTGTGCACGGTCCGATCCCGGCCTTGCAGCACGGCCAGACGCTCAACCATGGCTCTAAGACAACTTCCCGGCCCCGGTGGTGAGCCGTGACGGACGCGGAGTCTCTGGTAGCCGGGTCCGGTGGGAAGAGTAGGCCAGGTCTGAACCTGTCCAAAAAGCGATCTCCGTCGGCCACTTGCTTCCACCAAGTGACGGTTTCGCTCGATTCACGCCAGGTTTCCCAGCTAGATCGATAACAGGACCGCCTCCTCCCTGCGTCTGGCGTCGGTTTCACCCCTCTTTAGGCATGAATGATGCACAGAAGCGGTGGGGCTTATTCCGGCCGGAATGCATATGCGATTCGGGGGGATGACGGGCTGTTTTGTGTGGTTCCTGTGACAGGTTGTGAGTCCTCGGTGACCGTCGGGGTTGCCGTGTCTGTCTTCCTGTGGGGGGAAGTTGATGCACTCGCGTGCCACGAGCGCGCCGTTTCGGCGTGCCCGCAGAACGCACAGAACCGCTCTCGTCACGGCGATCACCACGGCAGCCGTGGTGATCGCCGCGGCACCCGGCCTGGCGGCGACGCCGAAGCCAGAGCTGCCGGAGCCGGAGAGCCCGTGGACGAAGCCGACGAAGGTGGAGGCTCCCGCGACGCCCGCCGGCAAGACGAAGGCGCCGGCGTCGCAGGCGGAGGCCAAGCCGTCCGCCGAGGTGGCCGCCTGGCGGGCGGCGCAGAAGGCCCGTGCCGCGGGCGAGGAGCCCGCCAAGACCTCGGCCTCCCGCCCGTCGGCTGCCGCGGACGCCACCGCGACCACCGACTACCTGCCCGAGGGGCAGGGCGAGGTGCCCTGGCACCGGATCCTCGACACCCGGCTGGACGACGCGCTGGTGGCGCGGGTGAACGTCTCCAACGGCAACCTGATGCTCGCCGCGACCGACTTCGACATCGCCGGCGTCGGCCAGAAACTCCAGCTGACCCGCACCTACAACTCCCTCGAGGCTCCGTGGGGGAAGGTCTCACAACGCTGGTGGCAGGCCTACGAGCGCTACCTGCAGGTCAACGACGGCGAGGTGGACGTCTTCGACGCCACCGGCAACCTGCTGCGCTTCGCCGCCAAGGCCGACGGCATCTACACCACGCCGGCCGGCTACTCCAAGGACCTGAAGAAGAACGCGGACGGCACCTACACCCTCACCGACCGCAAGTCCGGCACCAAGGACACCTACAGCGAGTACGGCACCCTGCTCAAGGTCACGGACAAGAACAAGGGCACGATCACCGTCGACCAGCACGACGAGGGCAGTGAGCACAAGGGCTTCAAGCTCACCGAGACCCGCTCCGGCCGCTGGATCGACCTGGTCAAGACCTACCCGAACCAGTGGCAGGCCAAGGACCACACCGGCCGCACCGCTGTCCTCGACCTCGACGAGTCGGGCAACCTCGCCAAGGTCACCGACACTGCCGGCAAGGCCACCACCTACGCCTACGACTCCTCCCGCCGCGTGACGAAGGTGACCACCCCGGAGGGGACGGTCACCCTCTTCACCTACGACGGCCACAACCGCGTCACTTCCATGCAGCGCGCCACCGAGTCGACGTCGAGCGGCCACACGGGCCCGACCTGGCGCTACGACTACAGCGCCGCCACCCCCTCGGAGGCGGGCACCACCACCGTCACCGACCCGGACGGCGACGCCACGAAGTACGTCCACACCGCGGACGGCGAGGTCACCAAGGTCACCGACCCGCTCGGCCACTCCCGCCACTCCACGTACCAGAACCACCTCACCCAGACCGCGATCGACGCGATGGGCACCGGCACTGACGGCACCGGCGGCAACACCACGACCTACGGCTGGGACGGCCGCAACAACGCTGTCTCCCAGAAGCTGCCGCTCGGCGCCACAGCGTCCGTGTCCGCGTACCAGACGGTCGCAGGGACGGACCTGCCCAACGACTTCACCAGCGCCGACGGCCGCAAGGACTCGTTCAAGTACGACACCAACGGCAACACCATGTCGGTGACCACGTCGGGCACCGCCGGCGCGACCCGCGAGTACACGTACAACGAGGCCGATCCGAAGTGCGGCGGGTTCGAAGGCCAGCGCTGCACAGCGAAGGACGGCAACGGCAAGGTCACGTCGTTCGAGTACGACGACGAGGGCAACTTGTGGAAGGTCAAGCCGCCGGCGCCGCTCGGTGAGACGACGTACACGTACGACGCGCTGGGCCGGGTGGAGACGGTCAAGGACGGCCGCAGCATCACCACCGTCTACGTCTACGACACCCGCGACCGCGTCCGCGAGGTCTCCTCCACCAACTTCACCGTCACCTACACCTACGACGGCGATGGCAACGTCACCACCCGCAAGGACGCCTCCGGCAACACCACCTGGAAGTACGACAAGCTCAACCGCGAGCAGCTCCGCACCCTGCAGAACGGCGCCCAGACCGCGCTGGCCTACACCCCGGGCGGTGACGTCGACTTCTACACCGACCCGACCGGGGAGACGGACTACACCTGGGACAAGGGCGGACGTCTCGACTACCTGATCGCGCCGGACGGCAAGAAGACCGACTTCGACTACGACAACAACGACAAGCGTACGAAGACGGTCTACCCCGGCGGCACCACCCAGTCGGTGACGATCGACAAGAACGGCCGTCCCGAGAAGATCAAGACCACGTCGGGCACCCAGACCTTCGTCGACCTGACCTACAGCTACAAGAACACCGCGGGCAAGGACACCACCAAGATCCGCACCCGCACCGACAACGCCACGAAGTACACCGCCACGTACACCTACGACTCCCAGGACCGCCTCTCCTACGCCCTGGAAGCCGACTCCGCGGGCACGCGGAAAGCGTCGTGGCTGTACTGCTGGGACAAGGCCGGCAACCTCACCAGCCAGGACGGCAGCAAGAACGCCTGCCCTGGCGGCACCACGTACACGTACAACGACGCCAGTGAGCTGACCGGCAAGAACGGCTCCACGACCGGCTGGTCCTACGACAAGCTCGGCAACGAGATCGCCGGAGCCGGCGTCACTGTCCGCACGGGCGAGTCCTGGACCGACTACAGCCAGCTGGCCGGCATCACCACGGGCGGCAAGACCTACGACTTGGTCCACGCCGGCACCAGCAACGCGGAGCGCACCAAACTCGGCTCGACATGGTTCCACCACACCGCCCTCGGTCTGGCCTCCACGACTACGAACGGCGTGGACACCGGATTCATCCGCGAGCCGGCGGGCACGCTGAACTCCATGACGACTGGGGGGAAGTCCTACTACTACCTCACCGACGCCACCGGCAACGTCCTCGGTCTCGTCGACGACGCGGGCAAGCGCACCCACACCTACGCCTACGGCCCCACCGGCCTCCTGCGGACCACCCCGAGCGAGACCGTGACCCAGCCCTACCGGTACGCAGGCGCGTACGCCGACCCGACCGGCCTGTACAAGATGGGCCACCGCTACTACGACCCCACTCTCGGCCGCTTCAGCCAGCCCGACCCGTCGGGACAGGAAACCAACCCCTACCTCTACGCCGCGGGTGACCCCATCAACCTCATCGACGTCACCGGGCTGGGCTTCTTGGACGGACTCAAGCGCGTTACGAAAACCTCCATGGAGTACGCCGTAGGCGGCGCTGTAACCGGTTGCATCACCACCGCAGTCGAAGGATGTGTGGCCGGCGGCGTTGTCGGCGGATTCGGAGGTGCCATAGGCGGCCTGGCCGTAGGTGCCTACAAGGAAGCAACCGGGTGAATGTCACCCGCTGCAGTAGAGAAGGTGCAAAATGCGAGCGCTGGTAATCGGGGTTGTACTCCTTGTACTGACTCTCCCCTTCGCGCCAGACGGTGTGAACATCGACAGTCTGTCAGGAGTAGCTCTGCTCGCTGTCTGGGCTGCTGCCTGCGCAATAGTCGCCCTCTTGATCGAGCGCCTTCTGCGTAGCGCTACTAAGCGACGAAACAGGCCAACCACGTAGAGGCCGGTCGCGATCCTGCGGCAGCGCTGTCCCTCCGACCCCGCGCAGCCCAGGTTGACGACGAAAGCGCGCCGCCCCCAATCGGGGCGGCGCGCTTTCGCCGTGTGGCGGACAGATCCCGGCGTCCGGAGCTGTCGGCCGGCGGGTGCTGGCGGTGCGTCCGTGGTCCGGCGGTGCGGGGGAGCGGGACCGCGGTATGCGCTGCCGGCACAGGAGCGGTGTCACGTGCGGTATCGCCCCGAGCCGCGGATGCCTCCGCGGCGGTTCAGTCGCTCCCTCGCTACACGGGAAGGGTTCCTGTCTCCGTTCCCGCCATGCCCGCCTGTGGTTTCCCTGACCGGGGATGGTGCCGGCGCGTGTTCGCGGGTTCTCGTGTTCGAGCAGTTGCGCCACGGCGTGTCCCGCAGGGTCAAAACCGCCAGGCCACCACACCACACTGGTTCCAACTACCGTGTCCCGGCTCAGCAGCATAAGATCGCCCCACGAGCTGCGGGTCCGGGTCGGCGTTCGCACTTCTTGTGTCTCGCGTCGTCACTGGGGCACCTCGGCCACAACTGGATCCGGCACACTGAGGCGTTATGCCGATACATCCCGACGCCGACTACGTGCACCAGGCAGAAAGCGAGTGGCAGCACCTTCGCACACAGGCGAGCGAGCTGCCGTATCCCTGGGCCCCCGCGTGCCGGGAGCTGATTGAGGCCGCGTACGCCGAACCGGAACTACGCAGGTTGTACCCGTTCACCAGCCACTGGGTCCTGCGTTTCTCGACCACCACACGCCCTGAGCTGACCCTGACAGGACCGTGCCTGATGGCCGAAAACGACGGCACCTACGGGGTGGGCACTGGCTTCCTGACTCCGAACCTCGGACTGGTCACCACACCAGGCGAGGCCATGGCGCTGGCCGTACGCCACCTTCTGTCCGGGCCCACTCCCGCAACCGGCTGAGCGCACTACTTGGCGAACGGTGCAGATAGGCCACTCAGTCTCATCTGCTGTGACTGAGCGGGCCTGTTGACCCTGGAAGGGGTCTGCTGGAGCCCGCCTGAGGCTGGGGCGAAGCCGGTCACTAGGCTTCGGCTGACCAGTGATCTCGGGTTCACGTGCGGGTGCTGCGGGACCCGCCGCCCTGAGCTGCCAATGAACTACACGGCCGCGACCCCGGGCGTGTGGGAGTCGTCGCCGTTCTGACAGGACCGACATCATCGATGTTGAGCAGCCCTTCGGGCTCCGGACGGAGAGCTGCTCCACATCGACGTTCTTGACGAGGCCGCACGAGGCCGCCCACGACGAACGGCCGCCGCCCCTGACCTCAGCTGCGATGCGCCGGCGCGGGGCACGAGGGCCCTGCCTGCAACATCTCGTGCGTCATCTCCTGCACGAACTCCTGCAGCTTCTCTTGCGCGACCTTCTGGCCTGCCGCGCATTCCCGCTGGTCACCGCATGGTTTCGGGCGTGGTCGGGGGGCTGACATCCCCCGGAGCCTCCCTCAGTCGCCCGCGATCAGGAAGAAGGGGAGAGGGCGGGCTGGGGCAGAGGTCGGTCGGCGGGGGACCGGGAGGTCTTGAGGGTGTTGCGCGTCGGTCGGCCTCCGCGCTGCCCGGGCGCTGGAGCGTCCGGGACGGGGTGGGCAGCACGATGCGGGCCGCGGGGACGTGGAAGTCGACTGAGCAGTGTGCGGGAAGAGCACAGGCTCCCAGCCCGGTCGGGGCGGAGAGCCTGTACATGTTGCGGTCGGGTCGGTGTTCGACCGTGCTTCCCCTGGTGGGCCTTGCGAAAGTAGCGCGGGCTCAGTAGACGCCGTGATCACACCAGCCATGCGACTCGGATTGTTGTACGTGTTCGACGCCCAGATCGCGGACCCTTCCCCGTGTTCGACTCCCAGATCTGGTGTCCGTCCACGCGGATGAGGACGAAGCTGCCGTCCTCCTGGGAAACGGCGGCTGCTCAACCATCCAGACGACGGCGACCTTGCACCCGCTCAGTGCGCGGCCATGCTGCCGCGGCTAGAAGCGATCGTCGGCGAGCGGCCACAAGTCGCCGACAATCCCGTCTTCCAACGGCGCATCGATGACACCCGCCAGCTGATCCCCTGAAGTACTGCGTGGACAAGGGCGTCCCGCTCGACTTCTGCTGACTACCGGACCCACCAGTTCCCGCCCCGACCGGCCGGTAGTTACGGAACAACCCTTAGGTACGCGTACTCACGCGCGAGCCGACGATGTCAGGGACGCTGAAGCCATGCGCTCGTATAGGACTGCTGCCGCCGTAGGCGTCGCCGTTGCCGCACTCGTTCTCACAGGCTGCGGAGACGACCTCTTCTCGAACATGAACGGGACCCAGGAGGCGAACTCAGCTCACCCCTCTGCCGCAGACACCCACTCGGCGTCGGCCGATTCACCGCCCCACTACGGCGACAACAGTGCGGCTCGACGGCCCGGGACGATGGCACGCGAAGACAGGCAGGTAGCTACCAGCAAAGCCAAGGATGTCAAAGTTGTCTTAAAGACGCAACAGCAACGTGGGCAGATCTCCCCTCAACAGTTGGTGCCCGTCCTTGAGGACATCGCTGCCCCATGGCGAGTTGAAGTCAAAGGACGTACGACGGGCACATCCGGAACCGTCACGGCCGATGGAAGTGTTTTCGGTCTCTACATAGGCGACTCCGCCTGTGTCTCTGGCGCCGTGAGCAGTTCACGTATCTGGGTCGATGTCAACGGACACTATCCAGAGACAGGATGCATCGAGCCCTCCGCTTCGCATTGAAATCCGTGACTCTTACTCAGGTCAAACGGCGGTCTTCACACGCACGTCACTCGGGCAAACGCCGACGGTCAGGCTAACGGGCTCGTGCACGGTAAGCGGCAAAGCTTTAAGACGTCGTTGCATTTGGCGCGGGTAGTGTGCGTGCGTGAAGATCATGGAGCGCCTGGTCCCGGACGGGTTATGGGAGTTGTTCTCGCGGGTGGTGCCGATGGCCCCGGTGCGGCCGCAAGGTGGTGGCCGGCGGCGATATGGGGACCGGGAATACTGGCCGCGATCCTCTTCGTGGCCACGTCTGGCTGCACTTGGCGGCAGACCCCAGAGGTGTTCGGGCCGTCGTAGTCGACGGTGTATCGGCGGTTCGCCGAATGGAGCGAGGGCCGTGTCTGGGCGAAGCTTCACCGCCTGGTGCTGGACGAACTCGGTGCGAGGGGCGATCTGGACTGGTCGCGGTGCGCGATCGACTCGGTGAACGTACGGGCGATGAAAGGGGGACCTCACGGGCCCGAATCCTGTAGATCGGGGCAAGAAAGGCTCGAAGATCCATTTAGTCACAGAGAGGACTGGTCTGCCCCTCTCGATCGGCATCTCGGCCGCGAACACCCACGACAGCTTGGGGCTGCAGCCCTTGGTGCGCGGGATCCCGCCAATCCGATCCCGCCGTGGACCGCGTCGGCGCAGACCTGCCAAGCTCCACGCCGACAAGGGCTACGACTACGACCACCTGCGGAAATGTCTCCGCACCCGCAACATCGTGCCCCGCATCGCCCGCAGGGGCATCGAGTCCTCAGCTCGGCTGGGGCGGCACCGCTGGACCGTCGAACGCACTGTGGAGCTGGCTGGGCGGCTGTGCCGCCGCCTGCACCGCCGCTACGAACGCAAACACGAGCACTTCCTCGCCTTCGCCGGTATCGCCGCAACTCTCATCTGCTACCGCCGAGTCACCGAGTGAAGCGACGGTTGGCCGCCGGTTAGCGCCATTCCGGCGGGATGTTGGCCAGTTGACCCAGCAGATCCCAGTCGGCCGGCTTCAGCTGCGGCTTGTGCCACTGGGCACCGTGACCGACCCAGTGGCCGCGCAGCTCGCGGACTTGCGTCACGGTGTCATCACCGATGCCGGACTCGTTGTAGCAGCACTCGCAGATGACGTATCGAGGGAACCCGTGCTCGTAGAGAGCCTCCCCGTCATCCAGCCCACAGATACGGCAAGCGGTCTCAACCGTGTTCTCCACCCGCACAGACTATCGATCCCACCAAATACAACGACGTCTAAGGCCGGTGTTACTGATGGGCGTGTCCCTTCGTGCGAATGCGCGGCCCGGGGAGTGAGCCAGCCAGCGCACAGCGGGTGTGCTCAGGGGCGGGGATCGGTGGCACTCGGGCCGTGGGGCAGCCCGGCACACGGCCGGGCGGCGAGATCTTGCGCCCGCCCCCGGGGCTTCCGGTCGAAGCCCTCGCCAGGCTGCCCTGGCCGCACTGGCTCGACAGCAGCCTCGACGGAATCGTCTCGCTCACCCCGCACAGTGCGGAGCCCGCCCTCCGAGAGGCCCTCACCTCCGTGGAACGCCGCACCTTCCTCACCCTCTCCGGCGCCGGACTGACCGGCCTCTCCGGCTAGTGGGCCGCCTCCTCCCGCCCAGCCGCCGCGCACGCAGGAACGGTCGGACCGACTGATACGGCCAGAGACCTCGTCGACGCCCTGCGTACCTCCGCCGACCGCCTCACCGCAGCCGGGCCGGCCCACGAACAGCACACCACGAGACTCCTGGACGCCCACCTCGGCACCGTCACCGACCTGCTGGAGACCGGCCGCCACCAGCCGGCCACCCAGCAGCGGCCGCACACCCTGGCCGCTGACCTCGCCCACAATCTCGCCGGCGTTCCGGAAGGGTAAAGGTCCTGGGCCGGCCACCCTTGTACTTCGGGTAGAGGGAGTCGAAGCCGTCCGCGTTGACGTTATGGATCACGTCCCGGACCCGGTCCGCACTGGTGAAGTCCACCTCTGCCGATCTTCACCACGGGCATGCCCTGGGTCGATAGCAGGACCACCTGCGCGCGTCGCCAGGTCACCACCGAGCCGGAACCGCGGCGAATAATCCCACAGCAGCCGTCGGCCTTCGCCGTCATCGATCTCGCGTAAGCGCACCCGTTTTGCCACGCGCAGACGTTTGCGGCTGCCCGCCTTCAAGCCCTCATGCCGGGCGGGTGCCCTGCTCTTGCAGGACCGCTTCCAGCCGGGTGATGTCCTCGGTGTCCTTCCGGCGGCGGGGCCGACCGGGAACCCAGACCGGCATCATCTGCTTGATCTCGATCTGGGCGCGGGGACTGATGATCCGGCATCGCAGAGCGCCGATGCGGCCAACAGCGGCATCGAGCATGCCCTGCGGCCACATCTCTCCGGCCCAGGGACCACCGGCGACCACAACGCGCCCGAACCGGTCCTTGGCCAACAGAGCGAAGCTGCTCTCCACGCCTTGCTTGTAGAAATCGAGCTGCTGGTCGGCAGGCGGCCCGGACAGAGGTTCATAGCCGGAACGCAGCAGACCAGCGGTCAGAACCGAGGCATCCTTCGCCCAGGCGAACCAGTCGATGTCCACATGGTCACGCGTGACCTCGCCGATGAAGAAGTCCACGGCCCAGCCTCCGCGGAGCCACACCTCCACACCGAGGGCGTTGGCGATCTCCACCGTCTCGTCGATCAGATGGAGCTGCCGAGCACCGCGTTTCCTGTCCACAGCCGTCCAGGCTACGCGGCAACCCCAGCCGCAGCAGTTCGATTTCCGGCTGCGAGCGCGGGCGAACGTTGCTTGATGCGGCACTAGTGGTCAGGTTCCCCGTCGGTGCAGCCTCTCATTGGCCGCCCGTCTCCAGTCTTCCTCGGCTAATTCAGGTGGGTGACTTGTTGCGGCTGAGCGTGTACGGATTGCCTCATGGATTGCCCATAGCGGTCGCTGTGCCGGTGGGTCAGGTCGGGCTCGCGCTGCCGCGGCCATACCTGCAGGAGAAAGGCCTCCACCCGGTCTGTGACGTGGGCGTCGTGCGCTCGGTCACGGCCGCGGGCATGAACGCGGGCTCGGTAAGGACCGGGCCCGAACGGCGTCAGCACGGGCAGTTCGGGAAGGGCATCCATCATGGCGGTGACTCTCATGTCACCTGTGAGGGATTCGATGCTGGGGTCCACCACCTCGTCCCACGCCTCGGCATGGCGCTTCGGCCCCTGGCAGACCGTCCACAAATGGCATGTGTTGGCGTACTCCTCGAAGTGCTCACCCCCGTACAAGTGAACGTGCCCAGTCGAGTGCCGTGTCGGGCGGAGCAGATGGCCAGGCAGTGTCGCGCTGTGTGCCCTGACGGGAGATGGGTGCGCCAGAAATTCGCGTGCCGAGGCTACGAGCTTTTGGCATGATCGCCCGGTTGTCCTACTGTGCCTGGTTCTGGAGGAACACCACGGCTGTCAACTACGAACTCGCTCCGGCCTGGCTGCAGTGGTCTGCCGTCGATCCCGACCGCATCGCCTTCGCCTGGGACGAAGCAGAGGCATCCGAGATCACCGCGGTGATCGCCTCGATGGTGCCTCCTGACGATGCTGGGTGGGAAGAGAAACATCGCTTCACCACCGAGGTCACGGTGCTCCTGGCCACCCGATACGGCCGATGGACCTGTGGATGGCATTGGGCGGTCGGCGAGGGCGGCGGCGGTGGCGTCGTCACCCACTGGTGCTGTACCTCCCACTCCATAGGTGGGCCTGCGGCAACGGCTGCCAAGGTGGTCGCGTCGCTGCTGGAGTGGCGCGGCTGGCTGGAGGAGTTGGCGGAGCGGTTCGAGCAGTCGGTTCCACCCAACGGAGCGAATGCCGAGGATCGCAGTTGGCATCTGGAACGGGCGGCCACCCGACTCGTGACCGTGGTCATGGACCGCACGAGTGCCGAATGCGGCTGGTACGGACTCTGTCATACGGTACTGACCTGGTTCCTCTCCTCCACGGGCATGGGGGCGCAAGGCGCGAAAGACGCGGTCGACACCGCGATCGGCGGACGGTTCAAGAGCTGGACCGCGCCGTCGCGGACCCTCATCGACACAGTGGGAGAGGACCTTGCCGCAAATCTGACCGGAGTGCAGTCCTACCGTGAACGCTGACGCCTTGACCGCTTGGGTCCAGATCAGGAACCAGATCGACTGGACTTCCGCGGCCGGTGAGGTGCCGACCTCTGTTGAGCCCATCGTGGACGGCCTCACCACCTGGTGCAGGGAAGGGGGCCGCTCCGCAGACCTCGCTCGAGGCCAGCGATTGCTCACGGCGCTGGCTCAGTCGCGCACAGACGCTTCTCATAGGCTCCCTCTCACCTGCACGCTTCTGGCCGGATGGCAGCAGCTGGTCCTCGGCATGCCTGGGGTGCAGTTCCGACAAGGTGATGCCTTCGCCAAGGGTGGCCGGGAACGCTACGCCCTGACGTCGCACACCAAGCGCGACTTTGAGCACTGTCTGCGCGACAGCGGCGACCCGCGAGTCCCCCCTGGCCTCCCGCGCGGCCAGGGCTTACCTGGACGTGGCCTTCTTTCACCCCTTCCCGGATGGCAACGCCCGCCTCGCCATGCTCACCCTGGCCTACGTCCTGGAGCTGGAGGGAGTCCGATTGGACCAGGTCGGCCCCTTGCAGACCACGCGCTACGCGGACGATGACGCCGGGGCGGCAGACCTGGCCACTCTGGTCTTCGTCCTCACCCGCTCGACCCACCAACGGGCCACCAGATTCCCTCGCTGAGGCAGCAGCCCTCCTCCAGTTCTCCTGATCAGGCCTACCGCAAGGTGAGCACGTGCATCTGTACCCGGCTGAGCAGGTTCATGTGTAGGCCGCCAGCATGTCCTGTGGTCGGCCGACGGAACCTGGGAGCGACTGCTCCGGCACGTCCAGGCCGTCGCCGATGCTGCGGGGAACATCAACAATGTCGACTCCACCTCGATCCGGGTCCACCAGCACGCCGCAGGTGCCCCGACCACTCCGCTGTCAGCACCTCCAGGGCTCTCAAAAGGGTTCCATCAGTGCTCAGTTCACGGCGCGTACCCGTGCGCCTGCGCCTGGTCCTGGCGGTGGCGGCGCGGCAGGTGAAGCCCTTGGACGTTCCCGCGGCGGGCTGACGACGAAGATTCATCTGGCGGCGGACGGCAAATGCCGCCCGCTGTCCCTGGTCCTCACAGCCGGGCAACGGGCGGACTGCACGCAGTTCGAGGCGGTAATGGACAAGATGCGTGTGCCTCGGCTGGGTGCGGGCCGGCCACGGAAGCGGCCGGACAGCGTTGGTGCGGACAAGGCGTACAGCAAAAGCCTGATCCATTCCTATCTGCGCCGCCGCGGCATCCGACACGTGATCCGAGAGAAGAGCGACTCCAGAACCGCCCGCTGGCGCCGAGGCTCCGACGGCGGGCGATGACCCGGCTTCGACAAGGCCCGGTACAAGGCGAGGAACACCGTCGAGCGGGCGATCAACAAGAGCAAGCAGTTTCGAGCCGTTGCCACGCGCTATGACAAGCGCCGTACGTCTTCCTCGGCACCGTGGCGGCCGCACTTTCATCTGGCTTCGCTGATGACCAAATGCTTCACTGAAGCGGGTCGTTGCGAGTCCGCATGATCTTGTTGATCATGCGGCGGGCCGTGTCATCCAGGGCATCGATGCCTACCTCGCCGTGATCGGCGGCATCCCTGCCGGAGGGAAACAGAGGGACCGCCACTACGTACTCGACCACAGCCCGGTACGTAGTGGCGTCCATACTGCCGTCGAGTGCCGCCAGCCGCAGGGCCAGGAGTTCCTCCCCCTCATGGCACCCGGCCCAGCCGGCACACACGCGCCTGACAACTGGGCAAGGTGCGATGGGTCGTCGAGCGCGCCTTCGCCTGGCTGCACCATTTCAAACGGCTCCGCACCCGTTACGAGCGACGCGCCGATCTCCATCAGGGCCTGCTCGAACTGGCCTGCAGCCTCATTTGTCTGCGCCGCCTGCGAACCTCTTACTGAACGATCAGTTGGTGACGCTGAACCATCCTGGCCGCACCTCGGTCAGAAGCGGGTGCAGGGACCGCGCCGCGGTCCGCAGGTCCTGATCTGTGACGTCAAGAGGCTCCGGCAGGCTCAGCCCGTACCAGCGCAGCCGCCAGAGGTCGAAGATTTCGCTCCCGTCGGCTGCGAAGTCCACATCGACCTCGGTGCCGCTGTCGCTGACAGCTGCCGTTCCGGCGCAGGCTGCCGAGTACTCCTCGGCGCTGAAGATTAAGGGCGTGCAGTATGACGCTCCGGGCCGGGACTCCAACAAGTGCTCGGGCGGGAACACGAAGAACGAGTACCTGACGATCAAGAACTACTCGAAGACGGCGACCGTGAACCTGAAGGGCTACAAGGTCAAGGACGCCACCGGGAACACGTTCACTCAAGAACAGCCACACCCTGCAGCCCGGCGACTACGTCAGCCTGCGCGGCGGTCGCGGCACCGACTCGGACGCCAAGAACGTCGTCTACCGGCAAAACTGCAACTTCATCTGGAACAACGACAAGGACACCATCTACTTCTACAAGCCGGGCGGCTCCCGAGCCGACGTCTACGCCTACACCAAGAAGGCCAACGACCGCGACGGCAACGGATACATCACCTACCACGGCTGACCCTCCCACCCACGGGACAGGACCGGCCGTCGGGCGTCTGCCCGGCGGCCGGTCCTGCGTCGTCCTCGCCCGTCTGGGGCTCGGTGCCGGGCGGGCCGCCCTGACGCGCCGGCACTATCAGCCGGTGCGTGCGGGGGAGGGGCGGACTGATGGTTGCTGATGGCCGTAGGTTCAGCGCGCTTCCTTCACGAGCGTCCTCGAGGAAGCTGGCGCCCGCGGGCGAGCGGACCGGTGGGTGGTTCGCGACTGAAGCGTCTCTGGGTCGTTAGTGCTGGCGATGACTGTGGCGAAATAGAGGGGTGGTCTGGCAATGGCTGGGAGCGGTCGTGGCGTGGAGTCGCCCGAGCTGCGTGCTGCGTACGAGGTGTGTGAGGCCGAGGCCCGGCAGTTCGCCGTGGAGTTGTGGGCGGCGGCTGAGACGCTGCCCGTGGAGACGAGGCCGTCCTTGTACGCGATTGCCAGTTGGTCCGCGTACACGGACCGGATCATCGATGAGGGTCCGCTGGAGGGCCGTGAGGAGCGGCTCGCGCAGTGGTCGGCCGACACTCTGGCCGATCTGCGCGCCGGGCACAGCTCGCATCCGCTGCGCCGGGCCCTGGTGGACACGGTGCATAGGTGGGGTCTGGATGAGGCCCTAATCGAGGAGCACCTCGACTCGGCGCGCGCCGATTGTGCGGCTGCTCCGGTGTTCGAGACCTTCAAGGATCAGCGGCGCTATCTGCGGGGGTGTTCGGGGGCCCTGGCGGAGCTGTGGGTGCCCCTGCTGGAGCCGCGTGGGCCGGAGGCGTTCCGGCTGATGTCGGTGCTGGGCGAGGCGTGCCAGGTGGCGGATCTGTTCGAGGATCTGCCGGATGATCTTGCGGCCGGCCGCTGCTACCTGCCCCGGCAGGACCTGCGCGGACTGGGGTTGGACGTCGATGACCTTCGACGTGGTGAGCCGGAGGAGGCATTGAATGCGTTCGTGGACGCGCAGCTTGCGCACTGGCGTGGGCTGCTTGAGGAGACTGTCCTGGCCCCCTCGACCGTGGGAGCCCAGTACCAGATCTTCGTGCATACGTTGCTGCTCGGCGCGCAGATGCACTTTGACGAGGTGACGCTGTTGCGGTCCCGGGTGCTGACGGAGGGGCTGGAGTCGTTGGTGACGGGGGACGGCCGGATGTCCCGCCGTGCGGCTCTGCCGGGCCCGGGGCCGACACCCGGGCACATCGCGGTGATCGCGGACGGCAATCGGCGCTGGGCCGAGGCGCGCGGTCTGTCGGTGGACCAGGGGCACCGCGCGGGTATCCGCGCGGTGTTGAGACTGGTCAATGCGGCGCAGCGGACGGGCATCCGGCATGTGACCGTGTACATGTTCTCCACGGAGAACTGGTATCGCTCGCAGGGCGAAGTGGCGGACCTGTTCGATGCGTTCGCCGACTGGTTCGCCCGGGGGGCGCAGACGGTGCACGAGCTGGGTGTGAAGGTGCGCTGGAGCGGGCGCCGGGACCGGCTCGAGGAGTCGCTCGCGTCCTCGTTCAAGCTGCTGGAGAGCATGACGGCGAACAATGACAAGCTCACCCTCACCATCTGCCTGGACTACGGCGGCCGGGAGGAACTGGCCTCCGCCGCTCGCGCGTTGGCCGCCGAGGCGGTGGCGGGAACGATCCGCCCCGAGCAGATCGGGATGGCCGAGGTGGCCCGGCATCTGTACGTGCCGGAGATGCCCGACGTCGACCTGCTGATCCGCACCTGCGAACAGCGGATCAGCAACTTCCTGCCCTGGCATCTCGCCTACGCGGAGCTCGTGTTCGACCCTGCGCCCTGGCCCGACTTCGACCTGGCCCGGCTTCGGGATGCCGTGGACAGCTACGCGGGCCGCGAGCGCCGTTTCGGAGGGGACGCCGAGCTGCCTGCTCAGGCCGGCAACCTGGAGCCGGCCCGGAATGGATGAACGGTCCGGGCCGGCGCCCCCGTCAGCCCTTGGGCGGGGTGTACAGACCCTCTGCGGTGATGTGCGCCAGCACCGTGTCCAGGGTGAAGGAGGACTTGCCGAAGGTGTGCGTGAACCGGTCCAGCAGTTCCTGCGTGGGCCGCAGCGGCACCTCGGCGACCTTGACCCTCATCGGCTTGCCCGGCGCCACGCTCTGTGTCGTCAGCCGGCCTTCGGCCAGGCCGGGCCGGAACACCGGGGCGTGCCGGATCTCGGCACCGTTGGCCACGTACGTGCCCGACACCTCCCCGTTGTGGAGGAAGCCCTCCAGCTCCTCCACGTGGAAGCTGGCCCTGGGGGTACGGAAGACGACCCCGCCGTCCAGCCGTCCGGCACCGCTGGCCCGCTGCAGGTCGGCCAGGGACGGATAGCCCTCACTGGGCCGCAGCGGGAACCGGATCGCCGTGCCGTGGGCGTCCTTGACCAGCCGGGCCGGAGCCACCGGCTTCACCACCACCTCTTCGCGATCCAGCACCGCCTGGCCTTGCGGGGTCCAGCGGACCTCGACCCAGCCGTCCGAGACCGTGCCCAGCCTCCCGGCTGCGGCCTCATCCGGCGCTCCGGCCTCGGATGCTGCGGCGTCGGGCACCGCACTGGTGAACGAGGCCAGCAGGGGCAGTGCCAGGCCCGCTCCCACCACCGATCGTCGCTTCGCGCTCATTGAACCGTCCTCTCTCGGACCGCAGGGTCACGGCCCACAAAGATCAACGGACGACACGGGGCCCGGCAGACGGGCACGCCCGGGAATCACCCGAAAGTAGGGTGCGACTAGGCGGTTTCGTTTGGATCAGCGAGCGGACCAGGCGGTGGGGGTCCGAGCCCAGACGGCCTGAACATGTATGTAGAGACCACCAGGGCTGGAGATGCCATGGTCACCGAGGCTCGATTCTGCGCGGCGGACTGGCAAGACCATTGACAGAGGTCTGATGGATTGCCTGGACGGGCCCGCCGAGGAGCGTTCGGTCTCGCTTGGAGAAGTCACGAGACAGGGGCACGAGCGTATACGAGGCACGGAGGCCGTGCCCTCGTGCAGGCTCCCTGCCTATAGGTCTCCTAAACCTCGATGGCGCACGCTCAAACTTCGTTGACACAGGACACGTTCCGTACGTTTTTCGGACTGCGACCTCTTTGCGTGTCCTCTCTCTGGACCGGTCGTTCAGCCAGGGTGGATTGATCACGGGCGAGCGCCCCTGATGAAAGGTGGACCCTGATGAAGAAGCTGAAGGCTACGGCTGCGCTGTGCGGCGCCATCGCCGCTGTCAGTATTGGCGCGCCGGCGTTCGCCGACGACGATGCTCCTGCCTCACCGTCAGCCGCCGCGCTGGTGGAGAGCTTCGGGGGGGTGGGCAGGGTAGACGGCACCCTGCTCTCAAGCTCCCCGTCGGCCTTCACCGCGCTGGGCGGCCTGGGCGGGGTGGCCCCCGCCCTGGGTACCGACGCGGAGAAGGGGGCGGAACTGGGGAAGTACGCGTTCCTGAACGACGTCGTAGACAGTGGCGAAGGGCCCGTGGCGAGGCCGGACAACGATCCGGGGCGCGAGAAGGCGGAGAAGGAGGCCCGGGAGAACGCAAATAACCCGGCAATTGGGTCGGCAGACGCGAACCTTGCCGCCTGGTTCAAGAAGCGTGATGGGAAGACGGCGAAGGATCTCACGGACTCGCAGTACCTGGGCCTCAACCCCATCATGCCGGGCTACTAGCCCGGCCCGGTACGCGGCCGGGCCCACAGCGTCTTCACGCAGGGCTCGCGTGTTGGTGAAGGTGTCTACGTGAGGCTGGTTCATTCGGCGGCGTTGAGTGGAAGCACCCGCTACGAAAAGCGACGCTTGGGTGTGCCGCGTCTTGTAGACAGCCGACCTGAGGAGATCCGATGCCTGACCAGATCGTGCATGTGACCGATGCGTCGTTCGAGGGGGAAGTGCTCAAGTCGGACCGGCCCGTGCTGGTGGATTTCTGGGCGGTGTGGTGTGGCCCGTGCAAGGTGATCGCTCCGCTTCTCGAAGAGGTGGCCGGGGACTACGGCGGCAGGCTCAAGGTGGCAAAGATCAACGTGGACGAGAACCAGGCGACGTCGGCGACGTACGGCGTCCGAAGTATCCCCACCCTCATGCTGTTCAAGGACGGTGCCGGGGCGGGGACCAAGGTCGGTGCGATGTCGAAGTCCCAGCTCACCGCGTTTGTCGACGCCCACCTCTAACCGTTGCAGGTCGCGTGTCCGGCTGCTTCCGATCAGACCGCTGAAAACGCCGTAGTGGTCCCATTTCCTTGGCAATCGGTCCCTGTTCAGGCTCAGAGGGCAGCCCCCATTCCGCTGGTCACCGAGTCGAACACCTCCGCACGCACCTGCCCCGGCGATCAGATCGGCCCGTGCACCGCGTGCCGCCGGAGCACACCCACACGTACGGGGTCGGGGCCCGCTCGCCGCTGTGCGAGTACTGCGACGCCAAGGCTGCTACTCCTTGTCTTTCACGTGGGGCTCGACGTTCGGCTCGCCACCTTCTGGAGTCGTTGCAGTGTCCGAGCCCTCGACGGTGGCCGTCGACTCGTCATCCGCAGAGGTGCCCGTGGCGATAGGCGAGGAGGTCGGCACCGGCAGGCCGAAACCGCCGGGACGGAGCGGGCGAGGGAGGGAAGGACCGCCTGTTGGTTTTCGTGCAGGGGCCTCGGTAATCAACGAACTCGTTCGATCACTCCAGGGGTGCATGAGAGCGCCCGCGGTGCCGACGGGGATCGTCTGCGACGGGCCAGCATGGGCATGGGCTGGGGGCCTGGCCTAGGAGGTCGAGGACGGCTTGCGGCCCGTGGGCGGCTCGGGCGGCACGCCGTCCTCGTCGAGGTCCCAGGCCATCTCGCCGGCCACGGTGCGACGGGGGCCGGGGGCTTCGACGGCGCCGCGAACCAGGAGCAGGCCGTGGTGGAAGATCGTGTGCGCGCACCGCTCGTGGGAGTCCTCGAAGAAGGCCAGGTAGACGAGGCCGGAGCCGTCTTCGAGGCGGACGAAGGCGGTGCGTTTCCCGGATGCGATCGGCGGGGTCTGGGTGGACGCTCGGACCCCGGCGACAAGGGACCCGCTGGCCGGGGATGCATCGCGCGCAGGTGCTTGGCGTTGGTGGCGCCGATCTCGCGCAGCAGCCGGTTGTGGTCCTCCGTCAGGTGCCGTGAGCCGACCGGAAGATGGACAATTCGCGCACGAAGGCCTATGTCAAGGCTCTCGTGCGGGGTGCCACGGAGCAGGAAGCGGTCACCGCGGGCGAGCGCGGGCCGCGCGGCACCGGCGGCGCGCCCGACGGTCCCTGCTCTCTTCGTGACCCGGGCGGCGCTCGGCGCCGCCCCTCACCCCTGCCTGTGGGCGGCGCCTCAGCTGGCGGGGCCGAACTGCCGAACAAGGGCCTGCTTGTCGACCTTGCCGACGGGGGTGAGCGGCAGGCAGGCCAGGAAATGGACCCGGTCCGGGACCAGATGGTCCTGGCCGAGCTCGGACCGTACGTGGGCGCGAAGGTGCTGTTCGTCGAGCGGTCCGTCGGCCGCGGTGACGGCGGCGTGGATGCGGTCGCCGTCGACCTGGGGGTCGGGGACGGCGCAGACCGCTGCGGCCCGCACTCCGGGGCAGGTGAGCAGGGCCTCCTCGATGATCCGGGGGTAGACATGGGTGCCGGTCGCGTGATGGGTGATGAGTTCCTTCACGCGACCGTCGAGGGTGAGGTAGCCGTCCGCGCTGATCCGGCCCAGGTCTCCGGTGCGCAGCCATCCCCGCTCGACGGGGTCCCCGCACCGCGCCGGGCTCAGGTAGCCCTCCATCATCGCGGGGCCGGTGACCCAGACCTCGCCGCTCTCACCGGTGGGTACCGCCGCTCCGCTCGGGTCCCGGACGGCGATGCGGGCGCAGCCCGCCGCACGGCCCACGGAGTACCGGATGTCCGGATCGTCGCTGAGGTGGTCCTCGGGTGACAGCAGAGTGATCAGGCCCGCCTCCGTTGCGCCGTAGGCCTGGCGGATGACGGGCCCGAACCGCTCCAGAGCCTGCTCCACCCGCCTGCGGTCGCTGGGCGCCGCCCCGTAGGTGACGGAGCGAAGGGTGGAGAGGTCCGCGTCGGCGCAGCCCGGCGCGTCGAGCAGCTGGGACATCTGTGGCGGGGTGAACACCATATGGGTGATGGCTTCGGCCGGCACCAGGCGCAGGAGGGCGGCGGCATCGAAGCCTTCGTGCAGTACGAGTGTGCCGCCGCTCGTCAGCGTGGGCAGGCAGATGTACCAGCTGAGGTGGGACATGTCGCCGAAGACCAGGGACCGCCGGGGCTCCTCTTGCGGAGCGGGGTCCTCGCCCGCGGCGGTCAGGGAGTCGATGAGGGCGTGGGTGTGCACGACGCCCTTGGGAACTCCGGTCGTTCCGCCCGTGCCCAGCAGGAGACGCACGGCGGACGCCGGCGCCTGGGGCACGGGCGGACCGCCGTCATCAGGGAACCGGAAGGTGTCCGGGGTGGAGTGGTCCATGGCCTCGGCCTGGACACCGGGGACGCTGGAGGCAAGCGCTTTTGCCGCGGCAGCTTCCCGCACGTCGAAGAGGAGCCGCACCGCCCCGGTCTCGCGCAGGAAGGTCTCCTGACCGGCCCTGGCCGCGTCCCTCGGAATGTGGGCGACCGGCCGGCCCGCCATGTGGCACGCGAGGTGGGCAATGAGTGCCTGCGGCTGGTTGCGCGAGAGCACCGCGACCGCGCCCTGCTCCGCGCCCAACTGCGTGGCGAGGTGGGCGGTCCTTCTGGCCAGCGTCCCGAACGAGATCCGCTGTCCGTGGTGGACGAGCGCCTCACGATCCGCCCAGTCAGTGGCGGCGGCCTGCAGCAACTTCACGGCATAGTTCACCAGAGCCCCCTTCCCGCCCACGTCCTCTCTTCTGTCTGGCTCGGGAAATGTCCACCGAAGGGATCACAGTGCCGTCAACGGCTCTGCGGGACCATCACCTCAAAGGGGCGTTGCTGCAGGGTGGTCGGCCAGATGATGAGAAGGCCAACGACCGCGACGGCAACGGCTCCATCACGATCAACCAACGCACCCACGATGTCCGGCCGCTGGGGTCCGAGGAGCGGCCCGTAAAACACCGCGGCTTCATCCATCGGATGGAGCGCTACTACACCGCCCACGCCCGGGCCCTGCTGCACATGAGACCAGTGAGGGCCGCACCACTCGGGTGCGGCCCTCACTGCCTGGCCCGGCGGGTCAGGCGCGATCCGGTGTGCCGAGAGCGCGGCCGAGTTTCGACACCACAGCGGCGAGCGCGATCAGGGCGGGCGGGCGCGGGTGCGGGGCGTCGGGGCCGACTATTTCAAGGGGGGCAGCGTGTGCGACGAGGTGTGGATCAACCGGTGACCCGCCGGCGCACCATGTGCACACGGCCGCGGCGAGATCTTCGACGGCCTGGACTACTGCGGTTGCGTCGAATTGGTCCGGGGCCTCGGCCAACAGTCGTCCGGCAAAGTGGTACAGGCCCGGCAGGTGTCTCCAGGCGGCGGCGGCCCGCTGGGCCGGCGAAGGCAGTCGGTCACTGCCGACGCTGGGCGGGGTGGGGGCGAGTGCGGCCGAGGCGAGGTCGTCGACGAGGGGCCGGGGGCCCGGACGGGTACTGAGCCGGATGGTGGCGGTCATGGTCCGGGTGGCGTCCGGTGCCGGGACGGCGTGCACAGGACGCCGTCGGGCCCGGCCGGTGCCGGGATGGTCACGCGCAGGGTGATGCGAGCGGACTCGATGCTGTAGAGGGGCCATCCGTGGAGGTCGGCCAGGGCGATGTGCCGGGCGCTGCGCATCGTGCCGGCGGCGGCCGCCATCTGAACGACAGGCTGCGGCTGTCCGTCGTCGCCGGCCGTGAGCAGCGTCCGGGCCGCGCTCGCCAGTCCGGCGCCGACCGCGGCGACGTGCCCGTCCAGCACGGTGCGGCAGGCCTGGGCGAGCAGCGCGGCAAGGGGCCCGGCCTGGGCCGGGCCGTCCACTCCTTCCGTGGGGAGCACGGGCGCCCGGCCGGTGCCGACGTCGTCCGCACGTCTCACGAACTGCTCTTCACGTCGGCGACCTCGGTGATCGGCTGCGTTTCGGGGTCGATGAGGTGTGTCCAGAACTGGCGGGCCGCCTTGTTGTAGGCCCGAGCGGCCGGGTTCCACACGGCCGGTTGGATCTGCGACGTGCTGGGTGGGCGGCTCACGCGCCAGTTGGCCTGGTCAATACTCCAGTTGAAGTATGCGAAATCTTGGTTGACGTCCTTCATGGCGTTGTCCGGGATCCGTTCTCCGAGCTGCAAAGCTTCTTTGGCGGCATTCCATGCGTCTTGTGCGCGTTGACGGGCCGTGATCATCTCGTCGAGGGGGTTCTTCGGGAAGTCATAGAGATCCCTGAGCTGATTCGCCGGCTCGTCAAGTGCTGTCAGCGATCGCGTGCACGCCTCGAACTCTTCGCTGCTCATCCTGCTGCCGGCGCGGAAGTCGACCGGCACCGTGCCGCGTACCAGCGCGTCCCACACCTCGTTGGCGGCTTCGGCAACAGCATCCTGTGCGGTCCGGGAGGTGGGGCCTTGCACGGACGGAGACCACATTTTCCGAATGTCCGCAGCGGTCTTGTTGTAGCGGTCGAGAGTTTCGGTGACGGACTCCGGCTGCTCGTAGGTGTGCGCGATGCAGCCTTGGAGAACGGCACCTTCGAGCTGGTGAAGCCGCTCAGGCAGACCTTTCAGACCTGGCGCAGCGCTGGTGAGTGCAGCGCGGGCGGTCTTGAATCGGTCGCGCAGTTGCTCGACGGTGGGCGGTCCGAATTCGGCGACCTGTGCGCCGGGCAGGAGGGCCTGCCACACGTTGCTGGCGGCGGCGATGAAGGCCCGCCGCAGAGCAGCCATCTCCTCCGGCTCGGTGTGCCGGTCGATCCAGGTCAGTTTCTGGCATCGGGTGTTCCAGCTCTGGTGGAGCGGGGGGATCTTCTCCGGCAGCCCGTCGCGGAAGGCGCTCACGGCGTCCGTGACAGCCTCCTTCAACTCCCACAGCTGCTGCAGCCACTCCCGTACCCCCACAGCTTTGCCCTTGGAGCCGTCCTGGGCGACGGTGTCGATCAACTCGGTGGCGGCTGCGCGGAACGGCTCTGCCCGCTCCAGTACCAGGTACCAGACACTGTCGCGGTCGCTGACCGCCGCGTCCAGCAACTGGGACAGGCGGCTGCTTGCCAGCAGGTCGCGCTGCTTGAGGGTGGACTCGATGGTCATGACAGCATTCTTGTCCGACTGATGGACAATGCGCCCCTTCAGCTTGGGCATCCTGGCCGCCGTCGGCGATTCACCGCTCGCGGTGAGAGCCTCGGCAGGCCCGGCTTCGATGTCCTGGCTGATCAGGTGCAGACTCATGCTGATCTTGGCGCTGTCGATGCTGATGGACGGCGGATTGATCAGCGACAGCAGTGGCACGGTGGCGTGCACGGTACGCACCTGCGGGCCGTCTTCCGTGGCCTCGGTGTGCTGGTAGGCGAAACGGAACGGCTTCGCGGTGCCGTTCCTCTCAAATCCCAGGTTCTTGACCAGTTCGACTGCTTCCCGCGCGGCCAGGCCCTGCCCGTGGACCACCGCCTCGTACGCCGCGCCAAGCAGCGCGCTGACCGGGACGTCGTCGTCGCTCATCGCTGGTCCCCCGCAGCTCCTGCGGGGACGATGTGATACCGGCCGTTGACCTCGAGCCGCTCCACCGGCCGGTTGCTCACGGTGAACCTGACCTCGTGCACGTGCGTGGCGTCGGCGAGTGCCTGCCGGTCCACGGCGATACGGATGTCTTCCCTGGCCTGGCCGGAAGAGGGAGCGGACGGAGCGACCTGCTCAGTCACGAAGGAGAGGGTGAAGGAAACATCGTCAATGGCCATCTGCGGCTGGATTCCCACACAGTCGCTGTCCGGCTCCTGGGCCGCGCGCACCGCCTGGTCGGCTTCGGCCACGGCCTGCTGCAGACCCTGCATCAGGCCACGCATCGTCAACTCACTCATATCACTCCCTGGTTGGCAAAGCCCCGGACCGTGCCCTCCTCGGCGATGAACAGCGCCCCCGGCAATCGCGAGCCATCCGAACGCGGGGGTAGGCGAGGAGCGGGACCGGGCATGGCAGACAAAAACCCTCATGCGCGACGCGGGGTCCGGATACTGTCTGCAGCCGGGGACGGCACTGGAACCGGGACGATTCAGTGCCGCACCCGGATGTCCGCAGACGAATCCGTGAGGATCCGGCGTCACAGACCGTCAGATCGTCTATGCGCTCTTCTGCTGGACGGTGACGGCCTTGTCGGTCAGCATCGACAAGATCTTCTCCATGCCGCCCGGCATCGGTCCTTGCTCAGCCTCCACATGGACCGACATCGACGCACTCCGGCTGACCGTGTCCGAACTCGAACTGCTCGAGTCGTAGCTGGCCTTGACCGAGGCCGAGATACCCCAGAAGCCGCCACTCGCCGACGCCTCGCCTCCGATGGTCTGCTCGCTCTTTTTGGTCGAGACCGAATCGATCTTCACATTGAAGTCGAGCGTCACCTTGGACAGCTGCAGATAGGGGATCGGCACGACCGCGAGGAGGGGCACCTCGACCTGCGTCACCATCTTCTTCTGCTTGGAGGTGGTGTCGGCTGCCTCGGGCTCCAACGAGGTGTAGGAGAACGCCACCGTTCTGGCGCGCTTGTTCTCGTCGAAGCCGACGTTGTTGATGAACTGCGCGGTCTCGTTCGCGGCCAGCGCGCTGGACCGGATGACCCCCTGCAGCGGTCCGCCGATGATCTGCTCGAACGGCAGCGACAGCTCCGCCCCCAGATCGACCGGCTTGGAGTCCCCCGGGCCCGGCGCGAGCGGCACATCCTGCATGAGCGGGACGTCCGGTACGGACGGCCTGGAGTCCGCGCGGCCGGACCCGCCGGGAGCCGCCTTCCTGGCCGGCGCCTTCGCCGCCGTCGTCTTCTTCCTCGTCGGGCTCGTCTTCTTCGTCTCCGCCATCGGCCACTCCCTCAACCAGGTTCTGGATCTTGAAGTGATCTTCTGCCGGTCCCATTGCACTCATTCACCGACACGCCAGAGCCCTTCGAAAGTCGTACGGGCGCACATCAGGACAAACAGATGCATCGACATGCAACGGCGGGAACGCGGGCGCGAGTACGCGTCAACGATCGACGGGCGAGAAGGGCTCGGCTACAAAGAAGCCGCTTTCACCGCATGATTCCCGACTTCATGACGCAAGGCGGGGACTTCACCCGCGGCAACGGCAACGGCAACGACAACGGCAACGGCAGCAAGAGCATCTACGGCGCGACGTTCGAGGACGAGAACTTCAAACTGAAACACTTAGGCCCGAAGATTCTGTCGATGGCCAACAACGGATAAAACATGAACGGCTCCCAATTCTTCATCACTATGGTGCCGTGCCCCTGGCTGGACGGGAGGCATGTAGTTTTGGAGAAGTCGTACATGCCGAGAGCCTGGCCGTCGTCAAGGAGGTTGGCAGATTTGGCTCCAAGGGCGGTAGAACTTCGAAGAAGCTCAGGATCGACCAGTGAAGAGTGCTGATCCTGGACCGGTGTTGGTGTGTTCCGCGTCGGCTGTCCATCGCCAAGAGGTGAGAGGGGCCAGTACCCCTCGCCCGCTACCGTCGCGCACATACGCCGAGCATTCGAGCGAGGTGTCAGCAACGTCGGCCCAAGGCCCACCGGCAAGGTCGCGGTCAGGGTACGCCTGCCCGCTGTGTTCGCCAATGCGTCCGACACCGAGTGCGAGAGGTTGCGGAGCCTGTTGCGGGGCCGATGGCGGCCAGCACGGCGAGTGCTGGAACGTCCAAGAACGCAGCCGTTGCACCAGTCGGGCCGGGAGCTGTGGGCTCTCGTCGGTGGCGTCACGGCATGCGGCGCGTGCCGGCCGGATACGGAGCTGAGCTACTTCGACGGGTGATCGTGTATCCGCTCGACGAGCCACGCGGCTGGCGCGTGCGATCCGCAACTCTTGTCAGGGGGCGCGACTCGATCTCCATTCGGGTGCGAGGCCGTCGCTCGTCCGTATGTATCGGCTGCGGCAACGATCATTTGACAGAAGTCTGCTCGTAGCTTGGGACTGGGGCGCAGCCGACCGGCCGCGCCTGTCGTTGAAAGAGTCAGGGGCTTCATGAACGACCACGAAGACGCCGACAAGCATGCTGAGTTCAATGAAGAGGACATCCGTACGGTCAGCGTCCAGGGCGAGGTCAGCAGGGAGGAAGCCGTCAAGGCGCTGGTCGCCGCCCAGGGCGACCCAGTTGCGGCCTTGATCGACCTCGGCCGCTGAGCACTAGTAGGGTCACGCTGGTCAGACGACGAGACACGGCGGCACACCACTAGCCGGCGGGTGCCGCCGTGTCTCGGACTGTGCCAGCAGCCCAGCTCTGGCGGAGCCTGCACGACCGCCGCCGCAGCCGGCCGCCCGCAATTCACCAGGGCTGGCACTTGCACATCCACTGGTGCGAGGGCCCGACCTGAGCACGGTACTTGGTCGCCGGGGCCAACTAGGGCCTGTTGCGAAAGTACTGGTCAGTGCACGAGCAGGTCGATCACGCCCGTCAGGTCCTCTTCGCCGCTGGCCTCGGCTAGGCGGCGGCGCATCAGCTGGAAGTAGGGGTTGAGCAGTTCCGGGCTGACTCCCTGCTGCTCGGCGGTGCTCAGGAAGGTCGGCGTGCCGGCGACCTGCATGGCGAGGTTGGAGACGACGCCCTTGGTGTAGTCGCCGGAGCGTAGCTGGTCGGCGGTCTGGTGAACTGCCGGGGCTATCGCGACGAGCCAGTCGGCGAGCAGCGGGGCGAGCGCCGCGGGGTCGATGTCCTCCTTGCGGATTAGGGCGAAGGCGTGCGCGGCCCCGGCGAACATCCCGTACATGGCACTGAGCAGGGCCACGTCGTGCAGGGCCGCGAAGCCCGCGTCCTCGCCGACGTAGGTGGTGCCGGCCGGGATGGCCAGGGTCTGCTGGTGCCGCTCGAACAGCTCCCGCGAGCCGCTGTAGAAGACGTAGCCGCCGGCTTCCGGGACGCCGATCATCGGAGGGACGGCCATGATCCCGCCGTCCAGGTAACGGGCGCCGCGCTCGCGGGCCCACTCGGCACGGGCGCGGGCCTGGGCTGGTGTGCTGGTGGTCAGGTTGACCAGGTCCCTGTCGGATAGGTCGGTGCCGGCCAGCACCTCGTCGACCGACGTGTCGTCCAACAGACAGACGACGACCAGGGTGTTCGCCGCGACCGCCTCAGCGGCGCTGTCGGCGGCCCGTGCCCCCGCGGCGGTGAGTGCCGCGGCGCGGGCCGGGGTGCGGTTCCAGACGGTGAGTGGGTGTCCGGCGGCAAGCCAGGTATGGGCCAGCGCGGTGCCCATCGCGCCGAGGCCCAGCAGCGTGACGGAAGTCTTCTCAACAGTGTTCTGTGTCATGCCGATTAGGCTGGTCGCAGACTCGGAGGTGATCAAGTACCCACTTGGTAGTGGGTGGTTACCCCGGGGTGAGCGAGCAGGTCAGAGGGGTGGGGCATGACGACGCTGAACCGGCCAGGTGCACCAGACGGACACGTCTGCGGGATCGACGCCGCGATGGAGGTGATCGGCGGCAAGTGGAAGGTCCTGATCCTCTGGGCGCTCCACGAGCACCCCGACCGCCGCTTCGGCGAGCTACGTCGACTGCTTCCCGGCATCACCGAGAAGGTGCTGGCCTCCCACTTGCGTGAGCTGGAAGCGGACGGCGTCGTGCACCGCGTCTCCTACGACGAGGTGCCGCCCCGCGTCGAGTACTCGCTCACCGAGGACGGCATGCGCCTCAACGACGCACTCCAGCCACTGGCCGCCTGGGGCCGCGAGCGGCCGACCACTCGAGGGCTGGAAGAGAGGGCACGCTAGGGTCCGTGGTGCACGTTCTGGTCACAGCCACTCGTTGCTGGCCGCGACCAGCACGGTGGCCTCGTAGCGGACGGCGAGTTCGTCGTATCGAGTGGCCACCGCCCGGTTGCGTTTGAGCCGGTTGATCCCGCGCTCGACCGCATGCCGAGCCTTGTAGTCCTGCGGGTCGAACTGCGGCGGCCGACCGCCTCGGGAGCCGAGCTTCTGCCGGTTACGCGCGTGGTCGGCCTTGTCCGGGATGGTGCCGCGGATCCCACGTCGGCGCAGATAGGCGCGATTCTCGCGGGAGGTGTACGCCTTGTCGGCCCTCACCCGATCAGGGCGGACGCGCGGTTGCCCCGGCCCTCTGCGGGGCACGCGAACCTTCTCCAGCACAAGCTCGAACTGCGGCGAGTCACCCCGCTGCCCGGTCGTAACCACGGTCGCCGTGGGCTTCTGCCCTTGCTCTACGGCCAAGTGAAGCTTGGTCGTGAACCCGCCACGCGACCTCCCCAGTTTGTGATCACGAGGCTCGGTAAAGATGCCGCCCGGCGGCTCCTTCTGAACGTCGCCCTCCTTGCGGGCCCCGGCCGCATGCTGATGGGCCCGGCACACCGTGGAGTCGACGCTCAGGTCCCACGTGATCGCACCCGTCGCGTCGGCCAGGGACTGGAGCGGCGTGAGGATGCAGTGCCAGGTGCCGTCCCGCTGCCACCGACGGAACAGGTCATACACCCGGCCCCACGGCCCGTACTCGACAGGCAAGTCCCGCCATGGAACACCGGTCCGGGCCCGGAACCGTATGCCGTCGGGTGGTCGCCGCCGGGACCAGACGGGCGGCCTCCCCGCCTTCACCCCCTTCGGCAGCAACGGCTCCAGCACTGTCCACTGCGCATCGCTGAGATCACCCCGGCCCATGAAATGTGATCATTCACGGCTCAAGATCCACTTTCGACACACGGCCTAGTAGCTCCACACCGAAGTTGAACGGACGATCAACGCGCACAAGACCGTCCGGGCAGTGCCACCGGATATGAGAAGCGCGCCCACGTCTTCCACGGCACGGTCACCGGTGCCGCGCTACGACTATGGCTTCGCTGAGGCAACGCAGAATTCGTTGCCCTCCGGGTCGGCCATCACAACGTGGTGTCCGTCGAACTCCTCCAGGACCCTTCCGCCCGCCTTCACCAAGCGCCCGGACTCTGCCTTGACCCGCGCCCACCGCTCCTGGGGGCTGCCGTGCCCAGGCACCCGGACGTCGATGTGGAGCCGGTTCTTTGCCGTCTTGGGCTCCGGGACTTTGAGGATGGACAGGCGGGGGCCGATGCCATCGGGATCGCAGAGCCACGCGCCATCGTCCTCGGTGTCGCCTTCCGGGAGGTCGAACTGCGCAAGCCACTCCGCGCGTGTTGTGAAGGGAGCGGGCGGTGGCTCGTCGACGTAGCCCAGCGCCGTCTTCCAGAACGCGGCAAGGAGCTGTGCATTCGCGCAATCAAGCGTCAGATCGATTTCGGCTGCCATGGCAGGACCGTACTGGGCGCCACTGACAGATGCTTCGTGACCGACGGAGCGGCCATCGCCGGTCCTCCGTGCTCAGCGGGACAGGACCCAGGGCTGTCATGGCAGCAGTATCACGGCCATGCCCGGTCTCAGGACGGCTGCTGCCCTTTCGTCGGCGCGTACTGGGCGATCCTCGCTCCACCCAGGGCACCCTTCTTCTCACTTCGCTAGAACTCTCGTCTTCTGCGACGACGAAGTCGCCCTGATCCGCCGTGACCGGGCTGGCTCCGTCCACTACACCCCGCCAGGTGGCAACGTCAGGGACGGGGAGGACCTCCGCCAGGCCCTAGCACGTGAACTCGCCGAGGACCTCGACCCGGACATCGGCCAGGCCGACGGCGGAGACCTCTTGTGGGTCGTCGACCAGCGTGTCACCCGTCCGGGCCCCACTCCGCCGCCGCGCAAGCTTCACCTGATCTACCGCCTCCACATCACGCCCGGCGTCCGCGCGGGCCTCGCCGAGCAGGAATGGGACGAACTGACGGCAGTCACGAGGCCGGCGCGAGCGAGTGGGTCGACTACCGCGCCGTCGCCGGCCTGCCCCTCTTCCCGCCTATCGGCTGCGCCCTGGCGGCCCTGCCCGACCCCCGCGCCACCGTCCGCGACGCCGCTCTGGACGCTGTCACCGACGAGAACTACACCTGGCTGTAGGGCTCCTGCCCGGCGCCCTGCCATCCCGGCGACGAGGTCGGGGTTTCCGGCCCTTGCACGATCCCGGCCACCGGGTGACTGGCGCTGCTCATCGACGGTCGTCAGCGCCGCGAAACGTCACCTGGGCGGGGTGGTCGGCCTACCACTGCTCGCCTCGGCCCCCCCGACCGTCCCTGTGGAATGTGGTCGCCCTCGACCAGCGCTTGCCTCTCAGCACCTGAGCGACCCGGGCTTTTGCGTGAGTCACTTGCAAGCGCCTGGCCGCGGGGATCGGAGGCTTGTGATGCCACGGCGAATCAACCCCTTTGACTACACTGTTCCGTGTTGGGGTCCTGATGGACCTTCCACGCAGGGCGTGAGCACCAGGTTGCGTCGATGGCGGTCCACCCACCGGAGTCGCCGCCGATGTTGTACATCGATGCTGGTGGTGAGTGACGGCGCGCAGGTGGTGGCGCGGCAACCGACGAAACCGGAGATGAGGACGTCGAGTCCCGTAGCCCGACAGCGGCCCCTCGGCAACCGTTTCGGCTCAACGGGGGCCATCTCTGTAGGTCCCGAGCGGGGCCGTCGGGTGCAGCGTGGGGGAGCGTCGTGGGGCGTGGGGGTCGAAGGGCAGCGAAGGGCTTCGGCGACTTCCTGATCGACACGGTGGGAGAAGCCGTCGCTGAGATGATCCTCAGCCTGCTCGCCTGCATCCTGCTGGGCTGCCTGGCCCTGATCGTTTACCTGAGCTGGTCCGCGAGTCCACGCTTGACCATCGCGGGGGCCGGGCTGCTCAGTTGTATCCTCACCCACGGCGTCTGGCAGACCTTCCGCAGGCCTGCGAAGGCCCTCAGTCGGGGCCTTGCCGCCCTGACCGCTGCCGTCTTCACCGGAGCCGCCGCGACAGCTCTGTTCCTGCTGCTCTACGTCCCGGGTTGTGGCTGCCTGCGAGGCCCTCGTCCCCACTGCCGGTGTCACCGCCGTGATCAATCGCCTGCTTCGTGTACCTAGCAGGCCTCGAGCCCGGACCCAACCAAGGTCCGGGGCTCGCTCGCGTACCCGCAGGGGGTCGGAGGCCGAGACGGCTACCCTGCCAGCGAGAGGCACGCAGTGCTCCCGACGTCAGACCTGCGTGGGAACGTGGCATGCGAACAAACACGTGACACAAGGGGGATTGATGGCGGCGGGAAATGACGGCTGGGTCGGCATGGGCCATGACTGGACGGACGTGGCCGATATCCGCCGTCGTCTTGACGGAGGCGCGGATCCGGAGTGGTGGTGCGGGAGACGCCCCCTGCACCGCGCGGCGGTGGCCGGGTCCCCGGAGGTCGTCGCCGAGCTGGCCGGCCGGGTCGAGGACGTGGATGCGACGGAGAACGGCGTGACGGCACTGTGGGAGGCCGTCGTCGATCGGAAACCGGACAACGCCCGGGCACTCGCCGCTGCCGGAGCCGACCCGTGGCGTCCCTCGCTCGGAGGCTGGTCACCGGGAAGGCTGGGCCTGGCCGGCCCGACACCGGACCTGTTCCCCGTTCCGGAAGGCGAGTGCCTGACCGACGCGGAGCGTGCGGTGGTGCAGGAAGCCCGTCGGCTCACTGCAGCACTGGGCACCTTCTACTACTACGGCCTCGGGATGGCCTGCGTCGCCGGCATCGACGCAGTCGAGGCGATGCGCCGTCTGCAGACGGCGCCGGTGGCGGACGATGTCATCGACGTACTGCTGGAAGACCCGTGTGGCTACGACGCCGAGGAGAGCCTGCGGATCGTCGGCGTCACGTCGGTGCCGGGTGGCTGCGTGGTCACCCAGCCCTGGGGGTACGCACCGCAGATGCCGGGCGTGCTGACCCGCTTGTCCACCGGCACCCTCTGCTACGGCCTGTACGCCAATCCCAAGAGCGGCAGTCAGGGCAGCATCGCCCGGCACGGAACGATCGAGGGCGCTGACCTGCACCCCGGCGGGGGACCGATCGAGAGCGACACCACCGCAGAGGTGCTGGCCTCCTACCTCTACCAGTACAACGCCGTCGCCTACGCCTGTGCCTTCGCAGGACTGCGCCCCGCCGACAGGCGCGCCGTGGTCGGACCGCCCGATGCGTGGGTCGAGCTACCCCGCCGCGATTACTGGAGCCGCTGAACCAGAGGAGATCTGTCGTGACTGTGGGAGAGAGCTGAGTCGCGGTCGTCGACCTGTGTATACGGTGTTGGCGGTTGGGGCAGGAGCGGTTGCGCTGGGCGTCGCGGTGGTTCCTGGCAGCTGGTGTTCTGCTGGCAATGGAGGCACAGGGCTGGATCTACTGGCGCAGGACCAGGGGCCTTCGGGCTCAGGCCATCAAGCGTCCTGTGGAACAAGGCGCAAGAACGTTGGGCCGTCAGAACGTGGCGATCGGGTTGACCGGGCTGCCGGACGTGCCGGCCTCCCGGGCTCGACAAGGACCGCTACAGGAAGCGCAACACCGTCGAGCGCGCGATCAACAAGCTGAAGCAGTTCAGAGCTGTTGCAACCCGCCACGACAAGCGGGGATACGTCTTCCTCGGCACCGTCACCGCCGCGGCACTCCTGATCTGGCTACGCTCGTGACCGGAGGCATGTCCGACTGCCACCCGCACCGTCCCATGTGGACCAAGAGTCGACGTAGTAGGGCCAAAACAGGTTGCGACCGGGCACATGATCGGCTTGGGTGCGTGCTCGTGACTGCATTGAACGATCTCGTATGTCCGGACCGCTATCCACGCTCCTCTCGGTATGACCCCGCCTGGTTGCTCGATCTCGACATGGGGCCGAACCCGCTCTGGCTGCTGGAAGACCTCGCCCACGATCTTGACCTGCGCCCGGGCATGCGGATTCTCGACCTCGGCTCCGGCAAGGGCGCCACGTCGGTGTTCCTGGCCCGCGAGTACGGAGCCAAGGTCGTCGCGGCCGACCTATGGATCGCCCCCGAACAGGCGGCAGCGGTCTTCGCCGAGGCGGGTGTCGGTGACCAGGTGGAGGCCGTGCGAGCGGAGGCGCACGCCCTGCCGTTCGAGGAGCAGAGCTTCGACGCGATCGTCAGCGTGGACGCCTTCGAGTACTTCGGTACGGCGGACAACTTCCTGCCCTACCTGCTGCGCTTCCTCCGGCCCGGAGGACAGCTGGGCATGGCGACCCCCGCCATGACACAGGAGGTCCGTGAACTTGGGGTGATCCCGCCCCACATCAAGAAGGTGGTCGGCTGGGAAGCGATCGCCTGGCACACGGCGGAGTGGTGGCGCTTCCAGTGGGACATCACCGAGTTGGTCAAGGTCACATCCGCGCGGCTGCAGCAGAACGCCTGGCAGGACTGGCTGCTGTGGGCCCGGGCCGGCGCTGAACATCATCCTGACGGCCAGAGGGCGAACCAGCACATTATCGACATGCTCACCGCAGACCGCGGGGAATTCCTCTCCTTTGCTCTGGTGACCGCACATAAGAACTGAGCAGACGCCACGTCGACGGTCCGTATCTCCGGTCGTGATCGGAGAGACAGAACCTAGCGCCGGAGTCCCGAGCAGGTGCAGGGAGAGGAACGAACAGCGCCCGTCACGACTACGTGTCTGGTACCAGCTGTACGGGACGTACCCCCAGACGGCGTGTCCCGGTTCGGTGAGTGAGTCGTCGTTGGCCCGGACGGACTTCGACGGGGGATGGGGAGCTGCGCAGCAGGGCGGGGCGGGTCTCGGTATCAGGGGCTGCTGAGGTGGCCGGGTGGGCCGAGGGGCCGTGCGGGTGGAGGTAGCAGCGCAGCCGGACGCCCGGCTGGCCTGGGCGTGTGTCTCCCCACGGAGGTCGTGGCTCTTCTACGGAGGTCGTGGCCCACTGGGCGGCCAGGGCCGGGTGGCAGGTGAAGGCGGTTTCGTTTTCGGCTGCTGCGAGGCCGATTTCTCCAAGCCGGGCGGGTGTCAGGGCCGGCGTCCACGCGTGCACCATGAAGGCCAACGACCGCGACGGCTACCTCACCCACCAGGGCTGACCCGCCCCGCCTTTGCTCGCGTGATCAGCCGCCGAGGGGGCCGGGGCCGGGGCCAGCCGGCCGTCAGGCTCCGGGTTGCGTCAGGGCTTCAGCTTGCCCTTGGACTTCTCCTTGGCGTCCCGGGCCTCACCCCGTGCCTGGAGCGCGGCGCCCTTGGCCGCGGTGGTGTCGTCGCCGACCGCGTGCGCCGTCTTCCTGACCGCCTTGCCGACGATCTTCTCGGTCTTCGCCTTGGCCTTCTGTCCTGCGCTCACGATGTTCCTCCCGTAGGCGGCGTTCGACTGTGCCGTCCGCTTGCCCGGACCCGCGCCGCCGAAACGGCCCGCGCCCTGCCGGGCAGGCCGCCCGCTCAGCACTCCCCGCGCCACTTGGCGCCGGTGATGGTGACTCCGTCCGCGAAGTCGAGCTTGTAGGTGCCGGGACCCGGGTTGTAGTGCAGGCACTGCCCGTAGGTCGCGCCCTGGTAGGTCCAGGTCAGCTGGATGTGGTCGGCGTCGGGGTAGGGGATGCCGTTGTTGAACACCGAGCGCCCGCTGACGCTGCCGGTCCAGCTGTGCTGGGACTTCACCAGGAGCTGGCCGGTCTGGCCCTCCCCGGCGTAGATGCAGAAGAACTCCTTGCCGCAGCCGGGCGGATCGGCCTCGGCGGACGCCGTGGGCGCCAGGGCGACGACACCCGTGAGGGCGGCGGAGGCGAGCAGGGGAAGCAGCAGAGGCTTGCGCACGATGGACTCCGATCAGGGCACGGCAGAAGAAGTGACAGGCGCGCTGTTGCACGCACCCTCGAGTGCGGCAGCCGACGGCCCGCTCACCTCACCTTTTGTACCGGCTGGACTCTTCGGAGGAATCTCTTCCGCGCCCCGGAACCGGCCATGTTCGCCCACCGCCCGACACTGCCGCCGCAGCACGTCCCTGCCGTCCCCCGAGGAAACCCCGCCGTGATCCGCCTGTTCGACGATGGCCGTATAACGGCCCGCATACTCCCTGTGATTCGGGGAACGGACCGCGGCCGCCCGGCGGTCGCATGCCACTTTGAGGGAGCCGGGTGGCTGTCGTGGCCCCCGTGCCTTCACATCCACAGGGGGAAACGATGTCCTTGCCGCGCATCGACGCCAGACGCCGACGCACGCGTATGCGTTCCGGCTGCCCGCGGGCCGCGCGCTCCTTCACCGCAGTGCTCGCCGCCCTCGCCCTCGGTGCCGTCGCGGCGCCCGTGATGGCGGCCCCGGTACCCGCCCCGGGCGGTGGTTCCCACTGGGGCGACCACGGCCGCGCCGCGATGCCCCCGGTCCGCGCCGGCACCACCCGGCCGCCCCGCACGGCCCCCTCCGCTGCTCCGTCGGCCGACGAACGGGCCTGGCGGCAGCGAGAGTCGGACCGGCTGCGCCACGGCGGCCGGCGCTCCGTCGCCCCGCCCTCCCTCACCGCCGCCGCGGGCTTCGTCCCGCGCGGCCAGGGCGAGGTCCCCTGGCACCGCGTCTTCGGCTTCCGGATGACCGACGCCCTGACCGGCCGGATCGACTACTCCACCGGCAACCTGATGCTCGCCGCCACCGACTTCGACGTCGCCGGCGTCGGGCAGAAACTGCAACTCAACCGCACCTTCAACGCGTTCACCGCACCCGAGGGCCAGGTCAGCCGGCCGTGGTGGCTCAACTGGGAGCGCAACCTCGACGTGTCCGGCACGGACTCGGTGATCGCCTACGACGACACCGGCGCGACCCTGGAGTTCACCCGGAACGCCGACGGCACCTTCACCACCCCCACCGGCTGGTCGAAGGACCTGCGCAAGAACGCCGACGGCGCCTATACCCTCACCGACCGGGGCTCCGGCACGGCCGCCGCCTACGACGCCAACGGGCGCCTGACGAAGACCACCGACCGCAACGGCGGCGTCCTCGCCGTCACCGCCCACCTCGACCCGCAGTCCGGCGCCCCGGCGGGCTTCAGGCTCACCGAGACACGCTCGGGGCGCTGGATCGACCTCACGCGCGCCAACAGCACCCGCTGGAGCGCCAAGGACAACACCGGCCGTACAGTCACCTACGACTTGAGCGCCGACCACGGCGACATCCTGCGCACCACAGACACCACCGGCCACACCACGGCCTACGCCTACGACGGCGACGGCCGGGTGACCAAGGTGACCAGCTCCGAAGGACGCTCGACCGCCTTCACCTACGACTCCGCCGACCGCGTCACCTCCATGCGCCGCTACGCCGAGAACGGCGACAGCGGGAGCGGCCCCACCTACACCTACGCCTACAGCGCGGCCGAGCAGGGCACCACCACGGTCACCGACCCGCTCGGCCACAAGACGACCTACGAACACAACGCCGACGGCGAGATGGTCAAGGTCACCGACGCTCTCGGGCACCCCCGCTCCTCGACCTACCAGAACCACCTGCTCCAGACCGCCACCGACGCCATGGGCACCGGCAGCGGCGGTTCCGGCGGCAACGTCACCGCCTACGGCTGGGACACCCGCAACAACCCCACCTCGGCGAAGCTGCCCACCGGAGCGACCAGCACCGGCCAGTGGCAGACCGTGGCCGGCGCCGAACGCCCCAGCAGCAGCACCGGCGCCGACGGAGAAAAGACCTCCTACACCTACGACGCGGCCGGCAACACCGCCTCCGTCGCCACCACCGGCACCGGCGGCGGCACCCGCACCTTCGCCTACAACGAGACCACCCCCCGCTGCGGAGGCTTCCAGGGCCAGATCTGCACGGCCACCGACGCCAACGGCAAGAAAACGGAGTTCCACTACGACGAGGCGGGCAACCTGGACACCGCCACCCCGCCCGCCCCGCTTGGCCGCACCACCTACACCTACGACGCCCTCGGGCGCACGGCGACCGCGACCGACGGACGCGGCGTCAAGGTGAGCTACACCTACGACCGTCGCGACCGCGTCACCGCGGTGACGACCACCGGCTCCGCGGACGTCACCTACACCTACGACGGCGACGGGAACCTCACCACCCGCACCGACGCCACCGGCACCCAGCGCTACCAGTTCGACGCCCTGAGCCGGGAGACGATCCGCACCCTCCAGGACGGCTCGCAGACCGTCCTCGCCTACACCGCCGACGGCAACGTCGACACCTACCGCGACCCGGGCGGCACCACCACCTACCAGTGGGACGCCGCCGACCGGCTCACCCAGCTGACCGGCCCACAGGGCAAGAAGACCACCTACGCCTACGACAACAACGACCGGCGTACCCGGACCACCTACCCCGGCGGCACCGCCCAGACCCAGACGCTGGACGCCTCCGGCCGCCCGTCGGACATCCGGGTCCTCACCCCCTCCGGCATCATCTCCGACCACCTCGCATACACCTACGCCTACGCCGCCGGCGGCCAGACGAAGGACGGCACGAAGGTCCGCACCCGCACCGACACCCTGACCAGGACCCGCACCGACTACACCTACGACGGCACCGGACGGCTCTCGCTGGCCAAGGAGACCGATCCGGAAGGCCGCGAGACCCCCTGGCAGTACTGCTTCGACGCGGCGGGCAACCTCACCTCGCAAGGGGACCGGATCGGCTGCCCGGCACCCACCGCCTACACCTACAACGACGCCTCCCAGCTGACCGCCCGCAACGGCGTCACCACCGGCTGGTCCTACGACAAGGCGGGCAACGAGACCGCCGGCGCCCCCACCGAGCAGGCCGCCCGCAGCGCAGAGCAGTACACCGACTACGGCCAGCTCAAGTCCCTGACCACCGGCGGCACCTCCTACGCCGCCCAGTACGCCAGCACCGACAGCAGCGAGCGCACCCGGCTGGGCGACACCGTCTTCCACAACGGCCCGCTCGGGCTGTCCGGCCAGACCCGCGCGGGCAAGGACACCGAGTTCGTTCGCGAGCCCGGAGGCACCCTCAACTCCGCCTCCACCGGCGGCGCGAGCTACTACTACCTGACCGACGCCCTCGGCTCGGTCATCGGACTGGTCGACGAGTCGGGCAAGCGGGTCAACACCTATGCCTACACGCCCACCGGCCTGCCCCGCGCCGGCACCACCGAGACCGTGCCCCAGCCCTACCGCTTCGCCGGCGGCCAGCAGGACCCCACCGGCCTCTACCACCTCGGCAACCGCTACTACGATCCGCAACTCGCCCGCTTCACCCAGCCCGACCCCTCCGGCCAGGAAAAGAACCCCTACCTCTACGCCGAGGGCGACCCCGCCAACCGCATCGACCCCGGCGGCCTGCTGTCCGGCACCGCCAACGGCGAGGCGTGCTTCTACGTCTGCCTCGGCGTGGGCGGCACCGTCAACAGCGACGGCTCCTTCCACCTCAACCTCTCCACCGGCTTCGGCTCGCCGGGCGTCAGCGGCGGGGTCGAGGTGGGCAGCGGCAGCGCGAGCAAGGGATTCAGCGTGCCTGCCACCTGCTCGGCGGGTCCGGTCAGCGGCACCGTCGACCTCAGGAGCGGGCAGGGGTCCGCGTCGGTGAGCCCGAAGTGGAGCAGCCCCAAGTGTTCGGTCCGCGCCTCGTACACCTTCTGACCCCGGGCGGCCACATCCCCGGAGGTGGCCGCCGCCCGGAATGGATGAGGATGCGGCGGGCCCCGATGGGACCGCCTCCGCCCCCTCGTGTGTGGAGGGTGGTGGGGTGTGGTCTATTCCTGGTGGATTTCGGTGTTGCCGTTGATGGTGTGCAGGGTCAGGCGGTGCCGGGTTTCCTCCGGGCCGGCGGCTGGGGTGTCCGTGCTGGAGTGGCCGTTGGTGGTGCCGGCCCGGGTCGTGTACGGCGGGGCGTCTGCCGGCAGGGTCACCCGTACGGAGCCGTTGCGGGTGTCGCCGTCGAGTGTGTCGGGTGAGGTCGCGCACCGCAGGTCGATGTCGCCGTTGACGGTTTCGGCGCGTACGGCGCGGGCGCTGAGGCCGCTGGCGCGTACGGAGCCGTTGCGCGTTTGCAGGCGCTGGGGTGCTCCGTTCGCGCCGGAGTCCTGCACGGTGACGTCGCCGTTGACGGTGCTCAGGCTCAGTCCGCCCCGGACGTCGCTCACGTCGATCCCTGCGTTGCGGGCCCGCACGGTGAGCACGATCCCGGCGGGCACCCGGACCAGCGGCATGCCGGCGCAGTTGGCCCGTGCCCGGTCGTCACCTTCGTCGCAGGGCAGGTCCAGGGTGTGGGAGGACCCGTCACTGTCCCAGCGGGTGAGAGTCGTGTCGTCCACCGTCACGCTGTCGCCGTCTGTGCCGGCCACCCGTACCCCGCCGGGGGTGGTGATGACCAGCCGGTCGCCGTCCGCGACCTCCGCGGCCCGCAGCCCTGCAGCGAGGTCGCCGGCCCGGGCCTCGGACGGCGGCCGGTCGCCGCCGTGGTGGTCGCACGCGGTCAGCGCGAGCAGCGGGATCAGCGCGTACCCGGCCCGGACCGCGCGGCCGGGCCTGGTCCATGAGGAGGTCATGGCCTGCGTATGCCCCCGGCAAAGGGGTTCACCGGCCCGCCGGCGGGTGTACGGGCCGCGGCGCGGGCCGCAGGCCGGGGCCGCGCCGTGGACGGGGACCGCCGGCGCCAACGGCCTGAGTGCCGGCCAGGGACCGCCCGCCCGCGTCGAGCGACCGGTTCGATGGGAAGCTGCCGGGCTCGTGGCTGGTGGACCTCTCTCGTGTCGACCTGGAGCGGGTGAAGGTGGGCAAGGGGTGGGTGGAGCTGGACGCCTCGCTGTTGCCCAGCCCCCGTTCACGCCGAAGGGCGGGCGTCCTGAGGGTCCGGCCTGGTAGGCGACGCCCACCGTCGCCTGCGCGGCGGAGCTCGGCTGCGAAGTACACCCGATCGAGGCGTGAAGGCGGCGAGGGCGGCCGGGTCGCGGGGCGTGGACAACTTCCACAGGCCCGTGGCGGGGGCAGAGACGCTTCCTGAGCCTTCGCTGCTCCCGCCCGCGCTCGTCCCGCTCTCGTCCTTCCGCGCTCGTCCCGCTCTCGTCCTTGCTGACCGGCTTGCAGCGGCTCGGGGCCTGCTGCTCCGCGAGCGACTCCACGATCCGCGCGTCGTGCGCCCGCAGGGCGGTTATCCAGGGGCAGGGGAGTGTGAGGGATGTTCGTTTGGGCTGTCACCTGCGTGGACGGTTCGAGGTCGAGGACCATGTGTCGCTAGGAGAGCGGTGGTTGTGTTGGGTGTGTGGAACGGATCTTTGTGGGGGAGCGGGCTGTCTCTGCGGTAACGGCTCAGGAGAGACGGGTAGTTGCCGGTTCCCGGTCCTGCGATCTGCACGAGGAAGGTTCGGCGTATCTGGCGTCGTTGCGGGCCCGGGGATGCTCACCGAACACCGAGCGTGCCTATGCCGGTCGTGTTGCGCTGTACCTGAACTGCTGCAGGATGCTCCGTCCTGTATGGGCGGAGCCGGGTTTCCTGGGGCGGGCCGGGTTGCAGCAGTGGCTGGTAGAGGTGCCGCTACCGCCCCGCAGTGCCCGGGCCCGGCCCGGGCCGACCGGGTACCGGTCGCAGGGACGGCGCACGCGGTCATGACGGTCGTGGGAGAGTTCCTGCGGTTCGGCGCCGCGCACGACTGGGTCCCGGCGGCGACCGCCGGGCTGCTGTCGGAGCCGAAGCTGCTGCGCTCCGTCCCGCCCGGCTACGACTGCGGTGAGTCGGGGCAGCTGCGCCAGGTGCGGGCGGCCGCATTCCGCTTCAAGATCACCGAGCCGGACTTCGAGGAGTTCAGCCCGGAGCAGATCCGCCGGATGCTCGCGCTCGCTCCCAGGGCACGGGAGCGGTTTACGGCCGGTCTGCCGGCCTGTACGGGCCTGCGGATCGGGGAAGCGCTGGGTCTGCACCGTGCCGACATGCACTTGCTGGCCTCTTCCTGTGCGGCAGGGTGCGGGATCGAGGGCCCGCACGTCCCCGCACGCCGCCGTGCAGACAATCCGAACCGTGCCCTGGCGTGCCCTGGCGAAGTCGCGCTTCAGCCGCTACGTGCCCGTCACCGCGGACCTGGTCGCGCTCTGTACCGACTACCGGTACGAACGTGACCAGGTGCCGCAGGCCGCGGACTCGCCGATGGTGTTCGTGAACCTGTTCCGCCCGCCGCTGGGTCGGCCCATGTTGTACCCGAGTACCAGGGAGGCTTCCGGCCGGCTCGCTCGCGCGGCCGGCCGCGCGTGTCGCCCCCACATGCTGCGCCATTCGGCGGCGACGCGGTGGCTGCGTGACGGTGTCGACGGGGACGTGGTGCAGCGGCTCTTGGGCCATGCGTCCCCGCTGTCGGTGGAGAACCACCGCCACGTCGACGCCGCTGAGGCGCGTGCCGCGGTGGAACACGTGAACTGGCCGCGGGAGCGCTCAGGACTGCCCTTTCCCTGGCACCGGCCCTGCCCGGCGCGGCCGACGCTTTCCCGGCCCAGGACGACGCGGGATGGGCGGGATGGCTGCAGGAGCGCACCAACCCGGGCTGGCGGCCCACGCAGTGGCAGCAACAGGTGTGGCTGTTCACCGGAGATCGGAAAGAGCCGCGTACGTCGGTGTCGCTGCGCAGGACCGCGGCATCCCAGACGCTGGTGTCACCGGCGAACAGCTTCTGCCCGCTGTGCAAACGCGCGCAGAAGCAGTCGTCTGTGCCCGACGAAGAGTCCGCACGGACTGTCGTGCCGGTCCGCACGAGGGTGTACTTCGGCGCGGAAAAGGAACCGTGCCCGGTGGCACGGGACGGGCAGCGATGCGTGCGCCCCGCCCGCTGCCGGGGCCTGTGCCCCCTTCACCACGCGCAGTTCAACACCCACACCCTGCGGGGCAAAACCGGTGACGGGCGCGCTCTGGCCTCCCCTGCAGCGATGTCCTGCCGTGCCCGGTACCGGCCTGTCCGCTGCCGGCCGTCTACACCCGGGGCCTGTGCCGTCACCGCACTCACAAGTTCCGGGAGCACCGCCGCACCGGCCCCGACACTCCACTCGCTGACTGCGCGCCCCGACGGACCCCCTATCCCGCGCCCCACCAGTTCAGCCTCCTGCCCCTGCCCGAGCCACTGCGCCAGGAGGTGCTGTACGGGCTGCAACAGGCCGATCCATGGCTGCACACCTTCGAGCCGGCCCAGGTGCGCCGGATGATGCGTGACCTGCCCGGCGTCACGACTCTGGCCAGCGAGGTGTCCGACCAGCAGATGTGCCCGCGCTCCACCGTCGCGGTCCGTCGGATGCTGGGCCGTGTGCGCACCGCGGTCCGCGCTGGCTTCACGGAGCACACCGGCACCGCACCGGCCGAGAACGACCTGCTGGACCTGCGGGCCCTTGGGCAGCGTTCCCGCACACCGCCTGGTATCCGCCGCCACAAGACCGTCGACCTGCGCACCATCACACAGCAGTGGCTGCGCGCCCTGCTGCGCACCCGGACCATCCAGCACCGCCCCGACCCTGACCGATTCGCCCGGACCTGTGGGAAGCCGAACCGGCCTCGCAGGCACTGACGCAGCGCCCGGGCACGCAGGACCCCGCACAGCTGCGCTACGACGATGTCACCGCAGTGGTGGAGGCCTTCCGTGCCGCGCTCAAGCACAACGGGGAGCCCGCCGGGTGGGACTACCGGAGGTCCATCGCCAGCCACTTCTCCGCCCTGATCGACTACGGCCGCCACTCCGGGACCGTGAGCGATCTGTCCGCCGCCTTCGTCCGCGACCCCGCCGCCCACCGCATCATCCAGGAAGAAGCAGGCGAGGACGAGATCGCCAAGACCCCAGCCGGTGACCCGTCAGCTCGACGCCCACCTGCACCTGCTCGGACAGGGACGGGCCCGCGAGCAGCGCACCCTCGCCCCTGCCGACCTGCAGCTGATGTACCGAACCCGGTACGTCCTGCTCAGGCACACCGGGCGACGCCCCGACGAGATCGTGCCCCTGCCCCGCGAGTGTCTGGAAACCCGGCAGGACCAGACCTGCCTGGTCTGGGACAACCACAAGGCCCGACGCCGCCGCAGGCGCTTGCCCATCACCGCCCCCACCGCCCAGGCCCTCCGCGCCTCGTGCAAGCGCCGCGACCAGCTTCAGGTGAGCCTGCCGCCCGCCGGCGCCGACTACCTTCTCCCCGCCCTGACACCTCTGGCGACCCGCCGGCACCTGCACACCAGCTACCTCAGCGAGACTCCGCGCCACTGGGCGGACTCCATTCCCGTCCTGCACGCACAGGGCGCCGACTCCGCGGGAGCCCCGCTGCCCTCCGACCGCTCGCTGATCTACGCCTACGCCTTCCGCCACTCCCACGCCCAGCGCCACACCGACGCCGGAACCCCCCTCGACGTGCTGCGCGAACTCATGGACCACAAGTCGGCCCGGACCACCCAGCGCTACTACAACCCTCGGGAATTGCATCAGGCGGGCGAGAACCCGCAGGCCGCCTGGTCACGGCGAGGGGGTGAAGGACTCCGATGGTACTACGAGCTAGCGTCCTGACCAGGCACGTTGCCGAGGTGATCCCTTCTGATGCATGATCTGCCCTCCAGAAGGGATGGTCTGGAGTGGTGCATCAGCGCAAGGTGACCCTGGCCGGGTCGGCTCATCTGGAGCTCCTCTCCGGGGTGGTCCAGATGCGTCCCGAGGACGCGATGTTCGACGCGATGCTGCGGGGCTGGCGTGCTCAGCAGAAGTCGCGGGGACTGAAGGACGAGACGGTTGACGACCGGGAACGGCTCATACGCCGGTTCCTGGAGTTCGCGAACGACTACCCGTGGTAGTGGACGCCGGGCCACGTGGACGAGTGGTCGGTCTCGTTGACGGGCGAGAGGCACCTGGCGCCGTCCACGATCCGCGACTACCAGGGCATTGTGCGGCTGTTCAGCGAGTACCTCACCGACAGTGTCGGTACGGCTGGGGGCCGGCCTGTGAGGAAGCCTTCGGCACCTTCCCGGTGGCGGTCTGCCACGAGTGGAACACCATCACCCACCTCAACGACTACGAGGGCGATCCGGAGACAAGGCCGTTCACCCGTGCATAACTGCAACTCTTCCCCGACTATGCCGACAACCAGGTCGAACGCGCGGTGCGGGCCAAGCCCAAGGGTGCCCTGGCGGCCTACCGCGACGCCACGCTGTTCAAAGTGATCCACGGGTGGGGCCTGCGCCGGACCGAGACCTCCAAGCTCGACCTGGCCGACTTCGGACGCAACCCGCAGGCTCGCCAGTTCGGCCGGTACGGCACGCTCAACGTCCGCTACGGCAAGGCCAAGAAGGGCCAGCAGCCGCGACGGCGGAACGTATTGTCGGTGATGGACTGGGCCGTCGAGGCGGTCGCCGACTACGTCGAAAACGTCCGGCCGCGCTTCGGATTCCCTGATCACCCGGCTTTGTGGATCACCGAGCGCGGGGGCCGCCTGCGGCCCGGCTCGATCAACGACCGGTTCGAGGCATATCGCGATGCCCTCAAGCTGCCGAAAGAGCTGGTTCCGCACTCCTTGAGGCACTCGTATGTCACGCACTTGACGGAGGACGGGGTGGACCGGCGCTTCATCCAGCAGCAGGTCGGCCACGAGTGCGACAGCTCCCTGGCCATCTACACCCACGTCAGCGACGACTTCATGAACACTTCCCGGCACAAGGCACTGGCCCCGGCATTCGCCGGAGCCTGACAGGAGGGAACCGGCGATGGCCGCCAAGCTCGACTACCACTGGCACCTGCGCAAGGTCATGGCGGACCGCGGGATGTTCTCCACCACCGACCTCATCCCGCCGCTCGCCGAGCGCGGCATCACCCTGTCCTCCAGCCAGGTCTACCGGCTCGTCGTCGAGCGGCCCGAGCGACTGAGCCTGAAGATCCTCATGGCCCTGCTCGACATCCTGGACTGCACCATGGACGACCTCATCGAGCCCATCGCGGCGGCCGGGGCCGTGAAGAAGCCGAAGAAGGCCGCCGCCGGCGGCACGGCGCCCGACTCGGAGGGACTCGGCGGACTGCGGCCAAAGCGGGCCCGCATCAAGGGTGTTGACCGGGCATGACCACCGCTGACCATCCCGACCGCGCCGTCGCGGATCCGATCGGCCTGGTCACGGAGCTGATCGCCGGCATCGAGAGGGAACTCGACCCCGACACCATCCGGGCCGTGGTCACCACGGTCGCGGGCGGCCGCGCGAAGTCGCGTCGCCTCGCACAGGCCCTGGCGGGGCGGCCCGCCGTCCTGACCGACGGCAGGTCTCCGGCGCCCCGGGCCATAGGTGACCTGCTCATCAAGCTCCGCAAGGCCGGCGCCTCGGCGATCTCGCCGGCGGTCTGCGCCGAGTGCGGCAAGCTCCTGCGCACTTTCCAGCGTCGCGGACAGGACTGGTACTGCTCGGTCTGCGGCCAGGAGACCACCGAGTGCGCCGCCTGCGGAAACACCCGGCGCATCTCCTCGCGGGACCGCACGGGCCAGCCGCGCTGTTCGATGTGTCCCGACATCGACGACCGTAATCCGGTCACGATCATCTACGAGGTGATCACCACGATCGACCGGGACGCCGACCGCGACGTCATCGCCGAGGCGGTACGCCGGTCTGCACCCCGCCCCTCCTACCAGCAGAAACTGGCCTGGGCCCTGGAGGAGAATCCCAGGCTGCTGACCGGGGAGGGCCACCTCGCGCCCCTTCGCGCCATCCCGCGGTTCATCGACCTGCTGCACGCCGCCGATGTCGCCGGGATCATCCAACCCGCCTGTCCCCGCTGCCACCGCGTCGTCCGCATCGACAAGCCGCTCGACGGACAGCGGGTGTGCCGCAACTGCATCGCCAAGTCCCGCATCGAAGAATGCGTACGCTGCGGCGCCCGGCGCGAGCCCGGCACCCGCGACGCCCAGGGACGCCCGCTGTGTCCGACCTGCCTGATCACGGACCCGGTCAACCGGAAGACCTGCACCACCTGCGGCGAACTGCGCATGGTGAGTACCCGTACTCCCGCCGGTCCGGTCTGCCCCAACTGCCGTCCCCTGCCGACGCTGGTGTGCTCCATCTGTGGCCGTCGGCGCCTTGCACGCTCTCGAAGCTGACGGGCCTGCCCCGCTGCGGTGGATGCGACAAACGCCAAGCTCAGTGCGCCGTCTGCGGACGGCTGCGAGGTATCCACTCCGGCACCGCCGACGCCCCGGTCTGCGGCCCGTGCACCCCGCCCGACGCCGAACTCTGACGCCCGTGTCCCACCTGCGGGGAAGCGGAACGACTGCAAGCCCCTGGCCCCTGCCCTCGGTGCACTCTCACACAGCGGCTCGACGAGCTCCTCACCAACGACTCGGGGACCATAACCCCGAAACTACGGGCTCTCCATGACGCCCTGGCCAGCACCGAACGGGTCGGCACCGCGATGCGCTGGCTCTCCGGCGGCATCGTCTCCACCGTCCTGTCAGACCTCGGCTCCGGACGCCGGCCCCTGACACACGAGGCCCTGGACGAGCTGCCGCAGGGCAAGGTCGTCGAACACATCCGCAGTGTCCTCGTGGCCGCCGACGCCCTGCCGCAACGGGACGAGCAGATGGTCCGCCTCCAACGCTACGTGAAGGATCTCGTCACCTCCCACGCGACCGCCGAGGGACGCAAGATCCTGCATCCATACGCGACTTGGCACCTCCTTCGCCGTCTTCGCCGACGCCGCCGCGGCAAGGACACCACACACACCCAACTCGTCGTCGCCCGCCAGCACCTGCGGGCCGCCATCTATCTCCTCAACTGGCTTGAGGACCAGAACCTGACTCTTGCCGTCTGCCGCCAGAGCGACCTTGAACGCTGGCTGACCAGTGACGACGTCCGCCACCGTCGAGAAGCAGGACACTTCGTGCGCTGGGCCCTCTCCCAGAAGATCGCCCGTGACCTCAGCTTCCCGGCCGTGAAATGGAACGGCCCCTCCCAGGCCATGGACGACGAGGCCCGCTGGGCCACCGCCCGCCGCCTCCTGCACGACGACACCCTCAAGCCCGAAGACCGCCTCGCCGGCCTGCTGTTGCTCCTCTACGCCCAGCGGCCCGCGGCGATCTCGCGACTCACCGCCGCCCACATCCAGGCAGCGGACGAAGCCGTCCGCATCCGCCTCGGTGCCGTCCCGGTCGAGCTCCCCGCACCCGTCGCTGAACTGGCCCTCCAACAGGTCGCGGTTCGCCGCAGCCATGCCGTTCTCGGCCTAACAGACTCTCCATGGCTGTTTCCCGGACGTCAGCCCGGCCGTCCGATCAGTGCCTGGGCCTTGGGCGAACGGATCCGCAAACTCGGCATCCGCCTCGCCGAGACCCGCTCAACCGCGCTACTCCAGCTCGCCACCGAACTGCCCGCCGCGGTCCTCGCCCGCACCCTCGGCATCGACATCACCGTCGCTGTCAAATGGCAGCGAGCCGCCGCCGGAGACTGGAGCGCCTACGCGGCCGACGTCGCCACCCGCAGCATGAAGGAGAACAAGTGAACCGCCACCACCACACTCCGTCCCCTACCGCACGACTGGCCTTCCGGCAGATGACCGAAGACGACCTCGACGACATGGCCGCGCTCCTCGGGGACCCGCACGTAATGCGCTACTACCCTAGTCCCAAATCCCGAGAGGAGGCCCTGGCCTGGATCGACTGGAATCAACGGCTCTACCAACAAGAAGGATTCGGACTCTGGCTGGTCACTCTCCGGACCACCGGAGAGTTCGTCGGCGACTGCGGCCTGACGCCCCAGGAAATCGAGGGAGTCACCGACCTGGAGGTCGGCTATCACGTCCGGGCCGACCTCCAAGGAAACGGCTATGCCACCGAGGCTGCGGCAGCCTGCCGTGACTACGCCCGCGACATCCTCGACGCGCAGCGTCTCATCGCGATCATCCGACCGGACAACCAAGCATCGCAACGCGTCGCCGAAAAGATTGGCCTTCCGTTCGAGCGCGATGCCATCTCCCGCTCAGGACTGCCTGTCCGCATCCACGCCACACCCCTGTGACGGCCACCAACCCGCACTCATTCGGACAGTTCCAATACCCGACTCCACCATTAACCGCCTCCCTGCAGAGAAAACGCGAAGCCTCTCCAAACTCAGCGCCCACTCGTCGACAACCAGGGCCTGCCACGCCCCGCCACGCCTGCCGTCTACGAAGTGCGCTCGGTGGCCGTCCCCTACGGAGGCTGCACCGAGCCGAGCAACGTCAAAGCCGGCGGCTCCTGCCCGATCCGCTTCCAGTGCGCAAGCCGCGGCTTCTACCGCCCCGACCCCTCCCACCTGTCCGCCAGCGAACAGCACACCAACGAACTGCGCCCCGACCGCGAAACGGCCCAAGCCATGGACGCCGCCGACTTCGTCATCACCGCACTGACCACCCAGAACACCGCCTTCGAACAGGTCACCGACCAAATGCGGCGCAGCCTGGCGCCCCTGCCCGCAGCCGAGCGAGCCGAGATCGAGAAAGCCGCCGCCGTCCCGCGCAGAGCCCGCGCCGGATCCAGCCACACCCTCCTGCCACTCACCGCCAACGACAACACCCCCCACGACCCGAGGTGAACCGCTCGGGAATCCCGCCACCCTCGCCCAGGCCCGCCACACCGCCAGCCTCGACAAACGACAACGCACCCTGACCGCCCTGGCTGCTCTTGAACACGACGGGACGAAGATCACCTTCACCGCCGTCGCCCGCGCCGCCAGTGTCTCCACACGGCTGACCTACAGCCCGGGTATCCGGGAACACATCGAGGCCGCCAGGCGACGCCGGCACATCCCCGCCGCCCCCCGCCAGGCCGGCGAACCGTCCACCTCACCAGCAGCACTACGCATGGAACTCGACCTGGCCCGCCAAGAGATCCGGCAGCTACGGGCCGACAGGGATCGGCTCAGCACCGCCGTACGCCACCAGCTCGGCCGGCAACTCGACACCCTCGCCGCAGGGGACCTGACTGCCCGCGTCGACGACCTCACCGAGTCCAGCCAGCAGCTCACCGACCAGCTCCGACAAGTGACCACCGAGAACACCGCTCCGAAAGAACGTCTCACTGCTGCGGAAGCCGATCTCACCGCCGCTCGCACAAGCCTGCGCCGGATGACCCGCACCGAGAACATGACCCGGTAATCGACCACCGCGACGCGCGTCGTGCCGGTTGTTCGTCCGTACGGCTACGCCCAGCGCATCCCGATCGCGGAAAGCTGCCCCATCCGCTCCGGCGTCAGCGTGGCGGCCCTGCTCCGCTGGTTCCCGATCCACGCCCCGAGCCGGAGCTCCCTCTCCTCCTGGTCCTCGCCGCCGCCGAAGGTGATCGTCTCGACGTGCTTGCGCGGCACCTTCAGGTGGCCCTCACGCTCGTAGAACTGGGTCGCGGCGGCGAGGTGCATCGCCCACTTCTCGGCCTGGCTGGTGCGCGGCTTCGGCTTCTCCTTCTCGGTCGCGGGCTCGATCCCGAGGACTTGTGACAAATCCACGAAGGATCACCGCATGAGTGATGCGTTGAGCTGCTGATCTAGTGATCGTCGCAGGATCCCGAGCCGTCGTGGCGGGTTGATATGAGCTGGGGTTTCCGTCCAGGTTCAAGAGCCCAAGAGCCCTCTGAAGTGCGGGTTCAGTGATCGTTTCGGAATCTGGTGATCGTCGCAGGATTCGCTATTGCCGAGTGGATCAGGCGGAGCGAGTCTGTGCTGGTCAGGGGGGTGTGGTGGTGTTGGGGAGTGAGGTGGGCCAAGAGCGCGGCTGCGGCGTGGTCGGTGGTGACAGGCTGGCCTCGTGCAAGGAGGTTGATCTCTGTGTATCCGTGATCAGGAGGAGGACCTGGCAAGGTGCCCGTCGGACCGCTTCCCGGTGGGTGTCACTGCCAGCTCCTGGGCTGTGGACATGACGTCAGCGAGGTCCGAGCGACCGGCCGGTGAACTCCTGGGCGATCTCGCCCGGTTGCATCTGGGCGCCTGGGTGCTTGGGCGGTCGGCGACGCGGCGGGCCTGGACGAGGCATGGACCGACGGCATCCTGCGCGACCTGGGATCCCGGTACGGGGCTACGAGTTCTGTACGAGTGGGGCTGCGCCGCCCGACCGCACGAGCACCCGCCCGCAACACCGTGCTGTCTTTCACCGTTTCCACGGCATGACAGAGGGCCGACCTGGTCACAGGTCGGCCCTCAGGGTTGGGCCGGGTGCTGCCACGCACGCCGGTGCCCGAAGGTTCTGTCCCGATCGGTAGGGAGGAGTCCGCAGCCGCCGGGGGAGTTGGAACCTGTCATTTGGAGCGTCGCATCCCTACCTGTAGGGGTGCAAGCGCGCCGTGCCGAAGCTGGGTCGCAGGCGCATCAACCGTACGGAGCTCCGTACACGTAGCAAGAACATTGCAGGTCAGCGGGGCTGATCCGCGTGGATTGCTTACGGAGCCTGCCAACAGAACTGCCAAGGGGCCCGTAGACGCATCAACTGCTGGGGTCCCTGCAGGCGGTAGGGCACCATGGCACGTAGACCCCCTTGGACGTGCCACCGTCCAGGTGTGGTGAGGAGTCCGCAGCCGCCGGCGGCAACACCCACGAGTGCAGCCGCCTGATCACAACAGGGAGTTCGCATGAGCCGCAAACGCCATGCTGCGGGGGGCTGTACGCCCGCCCCGCACCGTCTCACCGGAACTGAGACTGCCGTCATCATCGTCATCGTCCTGACCAGCGTCGCACTCGTGTGGGGCGGCATGGATCCGGGCGCCGTCCTCCGACTGCTCGCCGGTGCCGGTCTGATCGCGGTGGGGGCGGTGGTGACGTTGCGCTTCGGCCGCCGGGTCCCGCTGTCCCTGCCGATAGTTTGAGGGGGCGTCATGGGACGTCCTGAGAAGCCGATCGCCACGCTCAACCTGGGTCTCCTGGCTCTCGCCGGGTGGCTGCGAGAGATCCGTACCAACGCCCAGCTCACGTATGCCGAGCTTGCGGCGAGGACCGGCAACGCGTACTCGGCCACGACGCTGCAGCGCGCTGCGAGCGGTGAACGCGTTCCGCGCCTGCCGGTGGTGGAGGCCTATGCCGTGGCCTGCGGCCAATCGTTGGAGCAGGCCCGTCGCCGCTGGCGCCACGCGCGTGCCGTGGAGCACAGCGCTATGCACGTGCTCGGCAGTGCTCCCCGACCCCGGCTGGTCGAGAATGCGGCGGAACTACGTGCCGCTCTGCGCGAGATGTACCACCGGGCCGGTGCGATGCCGCTGCGCGAGATGGAACGCCGGGCTGGCCTGGGGCGTCTGCCGCGCAGCACGATGCGCCGCATGCTCGACGGCACCACCATGCTCAGCAAGGACCAGATGCTGGCCTTCCTCACGGTCTGTGACGTGCCCGAGCGTGAGCACCAGGACTGGCTGGACGCTCTGTCCCGGGTGTGGGACAAGAGGCACTCCTGGTACGACAACGAACTCTTCAAGAACCTGAACGAGCCCGCCGAGCAGTTCATCCGGGACGAGCAGAACCGCCGGATCGAACGCAAGCCCCCGTCAGGCCGGGGCCGCTCGACGAGCAACGCGGGCGCGCACCGCTCGCAGTTCGCTCGAGGCCGCCCTGCCAACAAGAACGGACAGCGGCTGAAGCGCGGTGCCACGACTACCGGGTAAGAGCGATTGAGACCGTAGCGGGGCGGCCTCGGCGCAGGTGATCGCCGGGACCGCGCCAGGCCGGCTGGCGAAGGAACGGCCGCTCAGGCCAGAAGCGGTGGCCAGGTGGTTGAGTCTCGCGGGTGGTGAAGGTGCGCTATTTTCGGGCCGCATGGAAGACACCGCCCCACTGCGTCAGGCCGTCCTCGCCTGGCTTGAGCAGGCACGGGACCTGCCCTCGATACCCCAGGCGATCACCGACGTAGCGCTGTCGACGCAGCCGGAGTTCGATGCCGTGGTCAACGCGGTGGTGGGCGCCGCGCCGAAATCCGAACACCGCGACCTGTACGGCAAGGCCGATGGTGACCGGGTGCCCCGATGGTCCACGCTCCTGGGCGGATCAGGGCTCGGGGACGCGACCCGTCTGGTTGCCCAGGGGGCGACGGTGCCGGTGGAAGACGTTGCGGACAGCTTCGTCGCCTTCTGTACGGCGCCCGCGCCGGCAGTGGAGGACTGGCTGTTGCTGAGCGGCGAACTCCCCGAGGGGACACGGGTCCCGCTGGGCCGGTACACCCTGCAGACTTTCACCGCCGACGAGCTGAGGCAGTTAGGTCCGATGCCGGCCCTCCACGGCCTTCAGCCGGGCGGACTCGACCTGGGTCTCCTGGCCGGCGCACCGTTCGTCCACGCCCCCGATCCGGACCGTGCCTCGGACCGCAGCGGCCTACCCTGGTTCGATTTCACCGGCCCGCGGCCGGAAGCCCGGCACTGGAGAGCGCTGCTGCCACTGATCCTGTGGAGCCCCGAACTCCTCCATGTCGACGCGGTGTTCGACGTCGAGCGCGACCGCGAGTTCGGGCTGCACCCAAACCACGTGCCCACCACCCTCCAGATCTACGAGGACCACGACGGCGGGTACGAGGAAGTCGAAGTCCGCGAGACGGGCAGCTTCGACGTCACGTGGCAACAACTTCCGCGCCTGCAAGCCTTCTGCGCCGCCGTGACCGCAAAGATCGACGCCGTCATGGACGGCACCACCAGCAGCCGAAGGCTGCCCAGGAGGCGCGCCCTGCGCTTGGAGCGCGCAGCCCGGCACCTGCTGCAGGCCTACCAGCGCACCCACAGCGACTACGGCGTGTGGGAGCAGGAGGCCGACGAGCTGCACTTGGACTACGTCATCGCGCTGGAAGCCCTGATGGCCAGCCCTAACGACCAGCATGAGGGCATCAGCGAAAAGATCCGGTCCCGTGCAGCTGCCCTGTTCCTCACCCCGTCCCTGCGCGAGCAGGTCGAGACAAGCGTGCAGGAGGCGTACAGCGCGCGTTCCAAGTACGTGCACGGAGACGTCCTCAAGGACCAGGACGAGGGCAAGAAGCTGGCCGCTCTGCGTGACCTCAGGCTGATCGTGCGGCAGGTCATCCTGCGCTGGCTCGTCCTCACCCCCTGCGACACTGAAGACCTCGCACCCCTCCTCGACGCCGCTGCCGCCGGCACCGGCCGCGAAGGCGCCGTCGACGAACCCCTGGACGCCTTCTTCCGCGCAACGCCGCCGCAGGACCGCCTCCGACCCTGAGCCGGACCACGGCGACGGCCGTGAGCAGTGCGACGCGGCCGCCCATTCCTCGGCAGGCGACCGGCAGCAGTGCGAGGGCGGGGAGCCGCGTGGGCGCTCCGCGTGTTGGGCCAGTACCCGGTTCCCCCGTTGGCCCGGGCGAGGCTGGCTGGCACCGGCTCGCAGGAGTCAGGTGGTGTTGAATTCCGCTACCGCCGCCGTGGCTCGCTGGTCTGCCTCTGCTTGCAGGGTCTCCCAGTCGGCGGCCACCTGGCGTGTTCCTGTCGCCAAGACCGCGGCCCGTACGGCGGTGCGGACATCGCCGGGACCCACCCGCAGCCCGGCTCCCCTAAGGCCCTGGATTTCCGACAGCGCCTGCGCGGCGGCCTGGTCGAGGTCGGGGGCTGCCCCGGCAGACGTGCCCGCGGCATCCCGGCACAGCACGATGACGTCGATGCGGTTGGGCTCCGCCGCTGCGGTCTTGGAGAGACTGGTCGCCACTTCGGCGATCACGGCGCGGGTGGTGGTAACGGTGAAGCCGGCGTCGGACAGCGACCGCATCAGAGCGCACCAGCCCGTGGTCTGCGACTGGTGGAAGCTGAACAGGAGGCAGCCGCCGGGCTTGAGAACGCGCCGGCACTCGCGCCAGACACGGGCTGCGGTGGCTTGGAATCCGTCAGGGGCGGCGTTCTGTACTTCCTGGACGGCCCGGGTGCTGGGCATGTCCGGGTAGCCCTGGTAGGGGCGCATGGCGCTGAGCCACGCGTGGAAGAAGTCGGCCAGTTCCGAGTAGTGGACGTTGTCGACGTAGGGGGGGTCGGTGACGATGAGGTCCACGCTGTTGTCGGGGAGATCCGTTCGCGAGGCGTCGCCGGTGGTGGTGTAGGCCGTTGCGGGATTCCGCACGAACTGCTGCCACGTCGTGCTCAGGGGGCGGGCGACGGGCAGCGAGGACTGGTCGACGGCGAGGATCCGGCCGGCCTCGGCCCTGAAGTCCAGCGGGGTGCTCTTGTACTGGGCCGCTTTGTGCAGCCGGGTGAGCACCCCGGAGAACCCGGCCGATCCCCCCTGGGCGCCCCAGGGGTCTCCTTCGACGCTGCACCGCTCCGGTCGCAGTACGTGGTTGTGGAAGACCGAGCGGACCGGGCCGGTACCCTCCCCCTTGTAAGAGCAGAACAGGTTGTGGTGTTCGACGGTTCTGCCGAACGATGCGATGAGCGCCTCGCGTTCCGCGGACGCCCCGGGCAGATCGCGCAGCGCCGCGCCGATCAGTCCCAGGCTGTAGCGCTGGCGCTCGTTGAAGAACCGCTCCCAGGAGTCGTACCCCCAGCGCAGCGCCTGGATGGTGCTGACGCCTTCCTCCAGCGCGCCGAGCGGGCGTACGAGCTCATCGGGAGACGTGTCGGCGAGGGACTTCGCCGCCTTGTCGTACAGGCAGAGGTCGAAGTCGTCGATCGCCCGGTACTCACGCTGGCCGTCGGCGCGCAGCACCAGCTTCGCGTACATGCGCCGCTCCGGTACGGCGCCGTTCAGCGCGGCAATGACAGGGGTGCGGTGACCGTGACGGCACGTCATGAACCGTCCATGGGCGGCCCCTTGGAACGAGAAGGCCATGCCGCAGGCGGGACAGTGCCCCCTCTCGTCCTTGCTCAGGTCGGTGACGCAGACGCCCCGGCAGCCCGGGCATACGGCCTGGGCGCGCGGGAATCGGCGCGGGTATGCATGGCGGGCGAACACTCGGGTGGTGAAGAGCTCCACGTCCTCGCCGCACTCCGGGCAGTACGCGAGGGCGACCCAGAAGTAGTGCAGGACCGGCTCGTTGGAGGCGGTGCGGTGCAATTCCTGGACGGGACGGGCGCATTTCCTGACGATCTGCCCGAAGAGGTCCGCGAGCACCTCTAGATCCCATGGTTGCAGCGCCTGCCGCTGGGTGAGCGTCGCGACGGGGTTGATGTCGCGGCCGACGACGGCGGCCCCGAGTTTGGCCGCCTCGACGAGGGTGGTGCCCGATCCGGCGAAGGGGTCGTAGACGACGAGCCCCCGCAGCCTGGCCGCGGCGTCCGCAACAGAGTCGTCCGGCCCGGACACCGCAGCCAACAGTAAGTGGCGTGCGACGCTGCCCAGGCGCCTCGCCCACCACTTGTGCACGTAGGTCGCGGGCCGGTGCACCTCCTTGCGCCACGACTCGTGCTCGGCGATCCGGCTCCACTCCACTGGCGCCGGCCCGGCCTCGAGAAGTGACACCGGGGGAAGGCCCGCCCCTGGCTTCTCGTTCATGTGTACGCCCCCGGTGGTCCGAACCCGGATCCACCGCCCTCGGATTGGGCAGGAGCAGGTGACGGCCTGTCAACGTGCGTTACTGTAACGGCAGGTAGTGGGGGGATACCAGGTGGGTGATGGCACGCGTGACGTATCTGGACTGTCTCGTCCCTCCCGACGCAGACCCGGCCGACTTCTTCGAGCGCGTGCAGGCCCTTCGCATGACGGACCGCGGCCGCACCGTCGATCTCGGTCCACTGGACCGCGCCACCCTGACCCTGCTGTCCCGCGCCTTATCGAGCGACCAACACAGCGTGTACCTGGGACTCCCGCGCGGGCGGCACGACCTGGCCGTGCTGATCGGGATCTACCTCCAGCTCATACGGCGCGGCGCAGAGCTGACCGGCGGATCGCCCTGTCCGGTCCCTGACGGACCGGTGGTCGTCGTCGGATTGCGCACCAACGTCACCGTACGGCTGGCACAGCTCGCGATCGGCCGACAGAACCTCTCGCAAGCCCTGCGCATGCAGAGAATCCGCGGTGACGGGCGGGTTGTTGACCTCCAAGGAAGGATCACCAGCGCTGTCGACTCGCCCTCGGGACTGTTCTACCTCAACACCGCGCTCGGCAGGCCCTCGCTGGGGACCAGCGTCGGCACCGTCGTCATCGACCGCACCAGCATGGCCAACGACCAGTCCTGGGAGCGCGCGTTGGCCTGGGCGAGCGAGCACGACGCCGCTCGCGTCGTAGGCGTCGCCGACCTGGGCACCCAGCCGGGCAGCAGCAGGGCCTGGACCCAATGGCCGTGGACTCCCGCGCTGCGCACCGACGTGCGGCACACCCTCGGACACCGCTCCGCATACGGCCCCCTGACCAGCAACGCCCTCCTTGCCCATCGCCCGGCAGCCGCACCAAGCGTGGCGGTATACCGCCACGAGCAGCTCGCCGAGCTGTACCGGACCGTCGTGGCGGGTGTGGTTGCAGCACGGCGTATCCACACGTCGGAGCCCTGGCCGCAGCCGATCGCCGACGCCGTGCGCCTGCTCAACCTGCTGTGGTGCAGCTGGGGTTCGATCGGAAAGCAAGACGCCTGGCAGGTGCTGATGGGGCGCGGCAGCGGCGCACGGGCGCTGGCCCGGTCGGTGTCCCGCGGGACATTGGAGGGCCGGGCCGGGCCGTGGGGGCTGTTCCGCGAAACCCAATGGCCCGACCTCCGGCGCAGCGTGCTGGACCTGTATGAACTGCTCTACGACGACAACCCTCGCCGGGACCTGCTGCTTGCGCTGATCGCCTGGGCACGGGCCGACCGGGCAGACGTCCCCGTTCTCGTCCGCACCCGCTCCCGCTCTGCCGCCGCCGCTGTCGCCGAGGAGCTGGCCGACACGCTCGGCGGTGACGCCGACTCCCTGCTGCTCGCTCCCCGGTCCGGGCCCGCCGCCAGCAGGGGAGCCGGAACGCTGCATGTGATGCCCTATACGGAACGCCTGCCCTGGGACGCCTCGCCGAGGCTCGAGCTCCACCTCGGTGTCCCCGCGGCCTCACGCACCGGCGTGCTGTTCTCCGGTGCTGCCGATGAACACCTTGCCGTTGTAGAGCAGAGCGAGTACACCTGGCTGGAGCGTTCAGCCGGCCGCGCGCTGCACGGCTGGCACGAGCAGATACGCCAGACCGCCGCGGTGCTGAGGCTGGGCGAGGTACCAGAGCCAGCGACGCCCGCGCTGCCCGTCGCGTACGGCCCCGTCGACCTCTCCAGACCGTCCACCGCACCAGAAGAGCCGCCCCAGCACGACAGCCGGCTCGCCCTTGACCTCTCGGCGCTCTTCGAGGACTACGACGCCCCGGCCAGGGCCATCGGCACCTCGGCGGACCCCGGCCGCGGTGCCACAGCGGTGGCGGCCGCGGACGACCCGGTGCCGGCCACGGCCGTGCTCACCGAACCCGAAGGGGCAGTGCTCTGGCTGCGCAGCGACGAGCAGGTCGACGTCCTCATCGGCCAGCGCTACGCCAGGGTGCCCGTGACCGCACTCACCCCCGGCAGTCGGCTCCTGCGCGCACGCGGCGACGGGCAGTCCAGACTCCACGACCGGCTCGTCATGGTGATGCACGACAGCGCCGAAGTGACCGCCATGGACACGATGATCGGCTTCTTCCGCCAGGCCATCACCACCGTGCACGAGCAACGAGGGTCGTGGCCAAACGTGCTCACCGCCCTGAAGAACCTCGGGAGCGAGGTCTCGTCATGGCAGGCGGTGAGCAAATGGGCCGACGGCAGCGTCATCGCCCCGGAGGACCCGCAAGACATCCACCGGGTTGCCCTGCTGGCCCGGGACACCCGCCTGACCGCAGGAGGCACCTGGCAGCGCCTGGCCCGCATGGCGGAGGAACTACGCCGCTTACACCGGGCGCTGGGCCACACCGCGGCGGCGGCGATGACCGAGGCCGCACGGGGCACGGAAGGCCCCGCGCTGCGCCAGCTGAAGACACTGTGCTCCGGGATCGACGTCTCAGAGGTCCTCGAGGAGTTCGACCTGGTCGTCGTCCGCAGGGTCGGCGGCCAGAAGAGCGTGTCCACAACCGTCCTGGGCCGCGTGCCAGGCCCCCGCAGCGCAAGCAGCTCACCACAGGAGGCGCCGTGAACGATGCCCGCAACAACCCGCTGGCGCCGCACCCCGACAGCGCTGCGGACAACCAGCGGGAGACGGTGCTGATTGACCACCTGACGCAGGTCCTCGCCGACAGGCTCGCCGACCGCAGCGGCGCCCCGCACAAACCCCCGTGGACACCACGCGACCACGTCGTCGTCGGCGTGCTGCCCGCCGTCGCGGTCCCGCCGCAGCAACCCCCGGCACCAGACGAGGCGACGGCCGACCCGGGCCGCCGGCCCGTTGAATCCCTGCGCAGCACACAGGCGCCCCCGGTCCTGGCACTCGACTTCCGGGTGCGCACCGCCCCCGGCCGCAGGACCGCACAACTCGCCGTCCACTGCCGATTCGCCCTGTACCTGGAGGACATCGCCAGCTACGCCGAGCACATGGAGTACCTGCGCGGCGACGAAGACGCCTCCGGCACACAGGCCCGGCCGGGAGAACTGCTGGGCGTCTGGCGCCGCCACGACGTCCACGTGCCCGACCTGGTCATCGAAGTGCCGCTCGGGGAAGGCGACCTCGATCCGCACCCGCTCAGCGAGGCCCAGCAGGTGCTGGACCGGGCGGTCCGCCGCGCGGTGGACGCGCACTTCGCCCGCCCCGAGGCCCGTCGCCCGCTCACCGCGGGGCCGCAGAGCCGCCAGGGGCGGCGCAGGCGCAACGTGCTCCCCGCGGAGGCCATGGCCGACGAGGAGGCATTCCACCACCACGTCGCGGCACTACTGGACCGCGACGCGGCCCCCTGCGCACCCCAGCTGGTGCTGTCCGCGCACGCACAGGCCCTGGACGGCGGCGACCACCTCATACGCGTCTCCCTGCACAACCAAAGCGACACGGCGCAGAGCGACTGGCAGGACCTCTCCGTTTACGACTGCCGCTTCGCGGTTCTGCCCGGGGACGGCATCAGCATCGTGCCCCAGCGCTTCCACCTCGCCCCCCGCGACTACCGCCTGGAGGAACTGGCGGAGGTGATCGGTCGCGGCACCGGCTGCGCAGCCGTTCCCCACGGCAGCGGCCTGCGGACCGAAACCCTGCCCGTTCACGTCCAACGCACCGTCGTGCCCCGCCAAGCCGGGGTGCGACACCCGCGATGGCGTGAGCTCGCCGACGACCCGACCCCGATCCTGGACTCCGTCGAGGTCGCAATGGCCCGCTACGCCCGGGAGTTCGCCGCCGCCTGCCGTGCCGCCCAGCAGCTGCCGCACCACAAGGCCATCGAAGCCGACTGCGCCCAGTTCGACGACGAGGCCAGGCGGTTCGGCCTCGGCCGCGAGTGCCTGGACCTGGACCCGGACCTCAAGCACGCCTTCCAGCTCGCCAACGAGGTCTTCGCCCGCGTCAACGACGGCCGCCCATACGACAGTTGGCGGCTCTTCCAACTGGTCTACATCGTCTCCCACTTGCCGGCTCTCGCCGTGCGCGAGCATCCGCAGCGGGCGGACCTGCGCGCTGAACTCGACCACACCGACGTGCTGTGGTTCCCCGCGGGCGGAGGGAAGACCGAGGCGTATCTGGGGCTGATCCTCACGGCCCTGTTCTACGACCGGCTGCGAGGCAAGCACGCAGGGGTCACCGCCTGGCTGCGCTTCCCGCTGCGCATGCTCAGCGTGCAACAACTCGACCGCACCCTGCGCATGCTGATCGCCGCCGAGGAACTCCGCGTCGAACGCCGGATCGGATCCCCCCACGACGACCCGTTCGCGCTCGGCTACCTCGCCGGCGGGACGGGCAGCCCCAACGACCTCCACTGGGATGGGGGCTGGTGGCGCGGCTGGGAGACCGAGGCCGCCGCCACCCGGGCGGGGACCTTCGCCGAAGACCACCTGCGCGACCGGCTCGTAATCACCTGCCCCTACTGCGAGCGCGACAGCGTACGGCTGCGCCTGGACACCGACGCGGTCCGCCTGCATCACGAGTGCACCGCCTGCCAGCGGATCCTGCCCCTGCACGTGAGCGACGTCGAGGTCTACCGCACCCTGCCGGCGATCGTCATCTCCACCGTCGACAAGCTCACCGGGCACAGCTGGTTCCCCGAGTTCACCGCCTTCCAGCACGGACCGAGGCACCACTGCGCCGAGCACGGCTACTTCTCCTTCCCGCGTTTCGGAGTCTGCTCGGCCGGGCCGGACCACTGCACCGCGCCGAAGGGCGGCTACCCGGCGGCCCGCCCGATCAAGGACCCGGTACCGGCACTGACGGTGCAGGACGAGATGCACCTGCTCAAGGAGGAGCTCGGCGCGTTCAACGCGCACTACGAAGGCCTGATCGCCGAACTCCAGTCAGGAGCAGGCAGCGGCCTGCCCAGCAAAGTACTGGGCGCCTCCGCCACCATCGAGCAGTACCAGGACCAGCTCCGCCAGCTCTACGGCCGCCGTCCCCGCGCCTTCCCCGCACCGGGATGGACACTCGGCGAGAGCTTCTACACCACGACCCGGCCCGACTTCCGGCGCGTTCACATCGGAGTGCTCCCGCACAAGCGCCGCAAAGCCGACGTCGCCGCGATCGTCCAGGGCGAGCTCCTCACCGAGATCGCCCGGCTCCAGGAGGAGCCCAAGGCCCTGCGCGAGCGCCTCGCCCTGCACGGGCTGCCCGACTCGGACCTCCCACGGCTCCTCTTCCCCTACGAGGTCTCCTTGGCCTACGTGAACAGCAAGCAGCACGGCACCCAGCTCGACGAGGAGCTCGGCCAGCTCTCCGACGACCTGCAGCACGCCGGACTCGACCGCGTCGAGCACGCGGTGCTCACCGGCGAAGTCCCGGTCCCCGACCTCGCCGCGGCCATCGCCCGCGTCCAACGCGAGCACCTGGACACCCCGCGAGGAGAGCGGCTGCGCGCCCTGGTCGGCACCAGCGTGCTCAGCCACGGGGTGGACCTCGAGCGCCTCAACCTGCTGGTCCTGGCCGGCATGCCGCCGACCGCCGCCGACTACATCCAGGTCACCGCCCGGGCCGGGCGAACCCACGCAGGCCTCGTCGTCACCGTCTACGACCCCATCTCGCGCCGCGAACGCTCCATGTTCTCCAACTTCCTGAGCTACCACCGCCTGCTCGACCGCATGGTCACCCCCGTGCCCGTCAACAAGTACGCCTACTTCGCAGCACGACGCACCCTGCCCGGCATCGTGCTGGCGCTGCTCCACGACGCCGCCCGTGACCCCACGCTGAAGCCACCACCGGAAGGAGCCGACTACTCCAAAGACTTCAAGCGCTGGTGGAGCGCCCAACGACCACTCCTCGACCCCTGGCTGGAACGACGCATCCCAGCCTGCTACCGCGAGCGCGTGGAGGGCGTCAACGGGCGCGGACTGGAGAACGACCTCGTTGAACGAATCATGGACACCTGGCGGCAGGAGGAACGGCCCAACCTCAACAAGGGCGCAGAGGAAAGGCGCACCGCCTACCTGTTCCTCCAACAGCCGCTCACCAGCTTCCGCGACATCGACAAGAGCACATCGTTCCAGTCACTGACCAGCAGCCAGGACGCCTTCAAAGCGCTCGCCACCAACACCGCCGACAGCAAGGGGGGCGAGGATGAACCGCAGCCGTAGCCAGGCCATGACCGCCTTCCTGCCCGGCGCCGTCTTCCGCCACGAACAGCGGCTGCGAGGCAGAGTCCAGGCAGTCGACGGGGACGTGGTCAAAAAACTCAACGAAGACGTCATCTACGACGAGATCTCCCGCTACCTGGAGCGCTGGAGCGAAGACGCCAGAGCCGCCCTGCCCGTGCCACAGGGCCGGCTGCGGCAGAACTTCGTCCTGGTCAGCCCCGACCTCGTCCGCTTCGAGGTGTTCCCGCTCGTCCTCGAATGCGTCCGCCGCTCCTGCCGTCGCGTGCGCACCTACGTGAAGGCCCAGCAACTCGCGGCCGACCCCCGGTGCCGCACCTGCAGCGCACCGCTGCGGCAACTCCCGTACTTCAGTGCGCACAACTGCGGACGCATCCGTCCCATGTACGTGCCCAAGTGCCGTGTTCCCGCGCATGGCTACGACCACATCGTGTTTGAGAACACGGGAAGCTTCGTCACTGCCCTCTGGCGCTGCGTCGGCCCAGGCTGCGGCGGCGTGAAGCTCCAGGGCACCTCGCAGTCCCCCTGCGGTTGCGAATGGAAGGACGCCGCCGGCCGAGCCATGATGCGGGCAAGGACGTTCAACGACACCCGCGCTTACCAGGTCCACGCCCTCCAACTCGTCAACATCGACAACTCCGAGTTCCGGCAGTACCAGCGCCACCCCCAGCGCGGCCGGATCGCGGCCGCCCACTATCTCAACCTGATCGACTCCACGGCCCAGGGCCTCGGCGACGCCGCCCAGACCGTCACGGTGCCGCGCCTGTCCCCGCAGGAATGGCAGCAAAAAGAACAACAACTGCGCCAGATCCACATGGGGGAGGAGGCAATCGAGCAGATCAGAAGAATGATGGGCCCCGAGGAGAGCGGCCTGGCTGCTCTGCCCAGTACGGACGCCGACAACGCGCGGTGGGAACTGCTCGGTGCAGACCGCCCCTTCGTGGAACGCGCAGCCGTCTTCGACCCCGCCCAGATCCAGCGCATCACCCTCGACGACCAGTGTGCACGCTTCGCCGAGCTCCAAGACCGGCTGGCCCAGCAGACCACGGAACGCGCCCGCGAGCAGGCCCGCACCCTGGGGATCGCAGAGATCGCCGTCACCTGGGAGTTCCCCGTAGCCCGAGTCGCCTTCGGCTACACCAGAGAAGAGCACGAGCCCGAGCGAGGCGTCCTGACCGGCTTCCACAACAAGTACCACCACGACGGAAAGTACCCGGTCTACGTCGCAGCATCGGACACCGAAGCCCTCCTGGTCACCTTCTCCGCACGTTCCGTCCTGTCGTTCCTGAACGCCAAAGGACTCACCGCCGGGGCGGCCGAAGACGAATCGGCGGCCCGCCAGCGGCTGCTGGAACTGTTCACGGACCAGGACGACCCGGAAGCCGCCCGCGCGGCAGCAACCGTGCACACGGTCATCCACACCCTCGGCCACCTCCTGCTTCGCTCCCTGGACGACGGCCAGGTAGGACTGGCCGAGAACACGCTCGCCGAATGGGTCGTCACGAAGGCACTCACCGTCGCCATCTACGCCGACAACGTCCGCGAGTTCACCCTCGGATCACTGTGGACCCTGCTCAGCAACCGCGTCCTCAGCTGGCTGGAGAGCACCGCCGACTCCGTGCTCAGCTGTGAGAACGACCCGCTGTGCCATCAGTCCTCACCACGATGCTGCGAACGCTGCGTCTACCTCACGTTCGGTTGCCAGCTGTTCAACGACGACCTCGACCGGGGCCTCGCCGCTGAATTCCTCCGCCACACCGCCGCCTCGAGCCACACATGACCGACGACCTGCGACCGCTGGTCCCGCTCGCCCAGCTACTGGAGCGACTCGCGGGCAGCTACGCGGCAGCCGCCGAATGGACTCGGGAGATCGCCAGAGCCGACACCCTTGACGCCCTCCGCGTCCACGGGGTCGCAGACGATCACGCTACCGCCGTACGCCAGCTCGCCGCCGAGTGCGGACTACTGGGCTCAGGCCGGCACGCAGGGCTCGTCCCTGCCCGCCTCTCCCAGCTCCAGGTGCTCCTGGACGTCCTGGACGGCCTTGATCCACCGCCCGCAGCACCACCATCCGAGCGCCCCCTGGTGTTCACCACCCCCCGAGCCGCCGCCCACCTGGTAGCGCCCCCCGTCCGACGCCTGGACCTCCTAGTCCAGGACGTCATCGCCGGAGCCAACAGCGAACTCCACATCGGCGGCCCCTTCTGGAACCGCCGCGGCTGCGACCTACTGCGCGAGGTCCTGCTGCCCGCCGTCGCCGAGCGTCAGGTCGCCGTCCACTTCTACGCCCACGACCCGAGCAGCCGGGCCCAACCCCTGAACGACCTCGTCAAAGACTGCGCCGACTACGGAAGAACGTCCTTGTACTGGTGGACCGGGGCTAACCCCGGCATCATGCACGCCAAGTTCGTGGTCGCCGACCGCGCCACCGGCTACTTCGGCAGCGCGAACCTGTCCTCCCTCGGTCTTCAAGAGCACTTCGAGATCGGCATGGAACTGGGAAGCACCCAGGCATCCTCACTGGTGGACCTGTGCACCCGGCTGCGCCAGGAAGGCTTCTTCGCCCAGGTCACCGAGGGGCCGGGACGCGCCCCGGACCCGCCCGTGTTCATAGAGGCCGCCGACGGGAAACGTCGCTTCGGCCAGTTGCGATCCTGGCACACCACCAGGGACGGCCGCCGTGAAGCGGACGTTCTGTGCCGCCTCTCGGACGACGCCCCGCGGCCGACCAGGGTCCGCGTCGATGAGAGCCGCATCCGGCTCTTTCCCGGGGTCGATTACGCCAATGTGCCGACAGACGGCGCTCGTGCGGGCGACGGCGAAACCGGATCCACTGGGTAGTTCATGCCACGAGGCGAACGGCCCGCTGCCCGCCATGTTTCAGGGGCGAGCGGGGCCGTTGCGGCGTCGATCTCCTCCAGCGCGATCCGCAAGCAGCTGCAGCGCTTTCGGATGGCGGTGACGGTGGCGGCGGTGGAGGCCGGCCCGGCTTCATGGCTGGTTTGAGGCTGGTTGCCAGGGGCCGAGCTGGGCTGTCGCTGCTTTGAGCTCTTTCTCGGTGATGTTCTCGCTGCCGCTGTGGATCGCGATGACGGCGGCGGTGGAGATGACGTAGGTGAGGGCTTTGAAGTAGCCGCTGGTGAGCTGGTGCAGTTGGGCGGCGTGCTTGCTGAGGGCGTTTTCCTCGAGCCGATACAGCCTCAAGTCGGCCTCGAAGCTAGCCAGTACGCGCCGGAACATCTCCTGTTCCTCGGCCTTGGGGCCCAGGGGCAGGGGGTGCAGCCAGGTCACGGGCAGCAGCGCGGTGGGGGAGGGCGAGACGGGATCCGCAGGGCGGCCCGCCTGTTCGAGCCGTACCCGGTTCTCCGCGCTGACCCGGGTCAGGTCCTGGGCCAGGATGCGGGCCTGGTGCAGGAGGTGGCTGGCGCCGGTGCCGCAGAAGATGAGCGAGATGCCCAGCTTGTCGCGCAGGTAGTCGAAGTAGGGCAGCACGTTGGCCAGTTGTTGTGGCGAGGACCGGTCGATGTCGTCGACGAGCAGGCCCGGCGCCAGACCGGTGTCGATCTCCACCATGCGTGCCTGCCACAGCGCGGCCTCCTCCTCCTGCCCCTCCGGCCGGCCCCACCCGCCGAGAGCCGCCCCACCCGCGGCCGGTGCCGCACCGCCACTGAGGACAGCGAAGTCCTCCGCGCCCACCAGCCACCGGAACGACACCGCCCGGGGCGCCTCGGCGCCGTCCCGAGGCACCAGCGTGACCAGCGGTCCCTGCCACTCCGCCACCTCCCATTCGCGCCTGTGCCAGCGCACCAGCGCCCCGATGGACAGCGACCCCGCAGACCGGCCCTCGTCTGCTCCCGGCATGTGCCCCCTCCTGGTCGTTCAGGCCGTCCAGGCCACGGCGTCGGGCAGCAGCGGATACGCGGCATCGAACAGCAGCCGCCGCTGCCAAAGCATCCGGTAGGCGAGGTCCAGCCCGGTCATCTCGTCCAGCCCGCTGGCCGCCACCCCCGCCCGCAGACCGGTCGGCGCCCTGAACGCCTCCAGCAGCGCCCGCCCCAGGCCCTCCTCGTCGCCCACGGCAAACCGGTAACCGGCCAGCCAGCCCAGGTTCCGCGCGCGCAGCCCCGACGGTTCACGCACCTGCCGCACCCGCCACCCGGCCGCCTGCGCCACCTCCTGAAGCACCTCGAGTCTCACCGCGGGCAGGCTCTCCTGTCGGGGCGGCTTCAGCACCAGCACCTCACGCTCGCCCTCGGCCGTGCGCGCCACGAAGTCGGGGCGCCAGCGGCGAAGGCGTTCTCCGGCCCGCCACCGCAGTTCCACCGGGCCGGCGCTGAACGCCGCCCAGGCCGGCTCGAAGTCCAGCTCTATCGCCAGCCGCCACTGCCGCAGGCTGCCGCACACCACGGTCTGCTCCCGGGTCGCCACCGGCCAGTAGGTGATGATGCCCTTGCGGCCCCGGTAGGGCACCGGTTCGCTCACCGGCCCGAACTCCTCCAGTGCCACGCCCCGAAGCCCGGCCGCGCTGCGCAGGCGCACCGGCCCGTAGGGCTCGCGGTACAAAACCACGACACCCTGCCCCGCCTTCGGCACGGCCTCGCCTTCCATCAGGCCGCCGGGACCCTCCGCCGCGTTCACGCTGCCCACCCCTTGCCGTGCCGCCGCAGGGTCCCGCATACCTGTCCGGTCGGCAGCCCCTTTGGGCCCAGTCCCTGACCTGCACCGGCCGCCCCACGAAACCCGCCCGCCGTCGACTGCCCCCGCACCGGCACGGGTTGGCAGGAGCCGGACAGCCAAGCTCCCGTCACCTGTTCACCCGCCCCTGCCTTTTTCGGTGATGACTGCTGCCGTAGCCCGGCATGCCCATGCTGCTCCGCTCCGCGCTGCGAGGACTTTCCCGCCTGCCGGATACACCTGAAAGGGTGAACAAGTCGGCGACAACGAAGGACGCCGGGCGCTGCCCGGTCGCCATCCCGCGCGGCGGCTCGGCTGCTGAACTCGCCTGCCAAGAAGCCGACTTCGGCCCGCTGGACGACTTCTGCCCGATCAGGAGTGCCCGGGCAGCTCCCACCGCACCTCGTCACCGTCGTGATGGAGGCGCCAGGTGGTCACGAGACGGGCGCGGACCAACTGGTCGAGGAGGTCCTCCAACTGCTGAGGCGGCTGCCCGCACTGGCGGGCGAGAGCATCGAGCTCACCCCCGCCCGCCCCAGCGGTGCTGTGGGCGGCCAGTGCCAGTGCGGCCAGCCGTAGAGCGGAGGGCAGGGCGGGCGAGAGGATCAGCGGGGCGGGGCGCAGCGCCCATTGGGCGGCGCGGACGCGCGCGGTGCGTCCGGGATCTTGGTGGAGGACGGGGGCATCGAGCAACTGCGCCTGGATGGGAGAGCATCTGCGTCTGAAGCGGTGCAGCCAGCCGGCGTGTTCCAGCTCCAGCCACAGCTCTGCGCGGCCGTGCAGCCGCATGCCGCGCAGGAAGCCGTGGGGCAGGCGGATCTGCCCCTGGCGGTCAGCGCGCAGTGCGCACTGCAGGGCGAGCAGCCGGGCCGCGGGGGAGGAGAAACGCGGCAGTGCTGTGGCCAGGTAGGTGAGCATTTCGCGTACGCGTTGCTGCTCTGCCGGGCCGAATGGCGGTGCGATGCGCGCAGAGCGCGACGTACTGGAGTGCGTCGGGGTGCGGTCGGCGCGGAGCAGGGTGGGCGGTACGACGGCGGTGCGGCTCATCGCCGCCGCGCAGGCGGCGCAGGCATCGGCCAGTCGCCAGGTACGGCCGCCGCGGTCGCAGGTCAGGGCGAGCAGAACGGGCCCCGCACAGCCGCGGTGGCGGGGGTGCCAGCGGCAGCCCAGCGCCCGGCACTGGCAGGTGCGCAGATACCCGGGCAACGTGTCGGCGCGGGCATGGCGGGCCAGATGAGTGAGGGCGGCCGAGCGGGCGGAGACGGCCTGCAGGACGGGGCTGTGCGTGCAGCGGGGGCAGGCCAGGGCCGGTCCGCCCGTCTGCGGGCGCAGGCGCACTGTCCAGATGCGCTGCACCGTGGCGTGTGTGCTGGCAAGCCGCATCGGCTCGTTGTCCCTCCGCTCTGGTCTGCGCCGGCGTCGCGCGGTGGTCTCCCGGTGCGCACGCGGGAGCCGCCCGCACCGTAGTGCAGATTCCTGCACTCGCGCAGAAGTGGGGGCCCGGTGCGCTCACCTGCACTGATAGTGCAGAAATCCGCACTGACAGGGCAGGTGTCTGCACCGTCGGATGGTGGAGTGACGATCTTGCCCCCCGACCCGGACCGCGACGCCCTGCGTGTGACGCTGGCGCGGTTGAGGAATGAGCGCGGGTGGACCTTCGACGAACTCGCCGGCCGCAGCGGCCTGGCCCGGCGCACGCTGATCGACCTCGAACACGGCCGAGCCGCCGGCACCGTCACCACCTGGCATGCCCTCGCGCACGCCTTTGACGTCCCCATCGAGCAGCTGCTCGGCTCGCTCTGTGAAGGCCACACCCCGCCCGGATCCAAGGGCGCCTGACTCCGGTCCCGCCAGGCCTGCAGCGCGGCATAAATCACCCGAACCGGCGAGCACGCGTAGAACGCACACTCGCAGAACCGCGTCGCCGTTCGATACCGCTGGGCCGGCCGGGGGACTGTCGGCCCGCCTGCCCCGCCTCCGGCAGGGGGCGCCTGGCACGGTCCTCGCCATGCGCCCCAACACCGCCCCCGCCGGCTGCCACTGGGACGGCAGCCCCCGCACCGCACCGGTGCGCCGTCCGCTGCGGGTGGCCACCACCAGCCCCAGCCGCCTGCTGCGCACCGGCCAGAGCCGCCGCTGCCCCCAATGCGGCAACCGCATCGACCTCTACCCACGTACGGACGGGCGGCCCATCGCCCTGCATCCCGCCGAACTCGCCACTGCCCAGGTCCCCGCCCCCTGCCGCTGGCACCTGAGTTCCGGCATCGCCCACCCGCATGACGACGGCCGTACCTGGTGCCGCATTCCGCACGCCGTGCTCTGCCCGCAGCGCACCCCCATCTGCCGGATCAGCCGGCCCCTTGAGTCGGCGCGCCGCCAACTCGCTGTACGGACCCGCCGCCTGATCGACACCGGCGCCTTCACGCCCACGGCTTTTCCCACCACAACAGCGCCCACCGGCACCGGCTCCCCCGACCACCCGGTCGTACGGATGCTGCTGTGCCTCTACCTCGCCGACGGCCCCGTGGAGGCCGTCCGCTGCGTAGCCCAGACGAACCACCGCCGCCGCTGCCCCCGCCCCGTCCTCGACCCGGACGGCCCGGCCGGATCCTGGAGCCTGCTGCCTGTCGGCCCCCGGCGCGGCGAGCTTGCTCTGCCCGAACAGACGATGGCCGTCTACGACCTCAGCCGGCTGCCTCACGCCGAACAACGACGCTGGCGCATCCAGCGCTGCTCCGCGCACGCCGTCCCCCACGGCACCGCCGATCTGGCACTGGCCGGATGGCAGGTCTTTGATCCCCTTCTGCACGCCGAGCACCTGCGTACCGATCTGCCCTGTCCACCGGCACATGACAGCAGAGAGCGGTGACGATGCCGCACCACGCCCTGGAAGTCGTCCTGACCCGCCCTCTGAGCTCAGCCGAACTCCGCGAAGCCGTCCGCGTGCTGCCGTTCGCCATCAACCACGACACAACCCGCCTCATGACCCTCGTACGCGCCAAAACCCCCCACCGCGCCGCGCACCGGCTGCGCCAACGCCTCGCCGCACGGCTTCCCGTGGACGTGATCACCACCCACTACCCGGATGCCGCAGGACAGGTCCTGCTCAACGTCGCCTTCCCACCCGCCGTCCATGCTGCGATCCGCCAGGCTGCCCATGAAGCGGGGCAGAGCCCGGAAATCTTCGTGAAGCTGGCCCTGCACCGCGCGCTGGCCCAGCACGCCAGCGACGAGGCCCACCGGCTCGACCGGGCCGTGCAGCAACTGCTGGCCCACACCACGGCCGCACACCTCCTGGCAGCCGTCGGCCACGCCCTGACCCGCACCCCCGGAGCAGCCCCCGCATGAACCCGACCGACGAACAGACGGCAGCGGCCGACGCCTTCCACGCCGGCCAGCACCTCGCCCTGCAGGCCGGCGCCGGCACGGGCAAGACCACCACCCTGGCCCTGCTCGCCCACGCCACCACACGCCGCGGCCGCTACCTCGCCTACAACCGGGCCATCGCCCAGGACGCCCGCAGTCGTTTCCCCGACACCGTCCAGTGCAAAACCGCCCACGCCCTGGCCTACGCGGCCGTCGGCCACCGCTACACCCACCGCCTGAACGCACCCCGCCGCCCCGCCTGGCAGACCGGACAGATGCTCGGCATCAACAAAGCCGTCCGCATCGGCGACCGCGAGGTGACGCAACGAGCCCTCTCCAACGCCACCCTGCGCACCGTCGCCCGCTTCTGCCACACCGCCGACGAAGCCATCACCCCCCATCACGTGCCCCGGCTGCGCGGCCTGGACGACACCGACCTCCACACCCAACTCGCCGCCCACATCGTGCCGTTCGCCCACAAGGCGTGGGCCGACCTGCAACACCCCGACGACGGCGCCGTCCGCTTCGACCACGACCACTACCTGAAGATCTGGGCCCTCACCCGGCCGCGCATCTACGCCGACTTCCTGCTGCTGGACGAGGCCCAGGACACCAACCCCGTCGTCGAACAGATCTTCCTCGCCCAGCGCGACCACGCCCAGCTGGTCATGGTCGGCGACTCCGCCCAGGCCATCTACCACTGGCGCGGCGCCAAGGACATCATGACCGGCTTCGACGGCACCCAGCTCGCCCTGTCCCAGTCCTTCCGCTTCGGCCCCGACCTCGCCGCCGAAGCAAACCGTTGGCTGCACCTGGCCGACGCGCCGATCCGCCTCACCGGCACCCCCGCCGTGCCCACCGAACTCGGCCTCGTCACACAGCCGGACGCCGTCCTGTGCCGCACCAACGTGGGCGCCATGGCCCAGGTCATGACCCACATGGCAGTCGGACACCGGGTCGCCCTGGCCGGGGGAGGAGACAGCCTGCAGGCCCTGGCCCTCGCGGCCCGCGACCTCAAGGAAGGCCGCCGCACCCACCATCCCGAACTGCTCCTCTTCCCCTGCTGGGGCGATCTGCAGGACTACGCCGCCCACGACCCCGCCGGCCGCGACCTCCAGCCCCTGGTCAACCTCGTCGACACCCACGGCGCCGACGCCATCCTCGCCGCCATCACCCAACTCGCCCCCGAACCGCACGCACACGTCACCGTCTCCACCGCCCACAAGGCCAAGGGACGCGAATGGCCCAGCGTCCTCATCGCCGAGGACTTCGCCCGCTCCCCGAACGACACCGCCGACGACCCGGCAGGAAGCACACCGGCGCCCGTCCCCGACCCCGTCGACGACGCCGAGGCCCGTCTCGCCTACGTCGCCGTCACCCGCACCCGCCGACGCCTTGACCTGGGGGGCCTCTCCTGGATCTACGACCACCCGGACGGCACCCCACCGAGCCAGGACCGCCCTGATGATCACCGGACGGGGTCACGATGAGGTGACCTGCCGCCAGGAACCTGCCCGTAAGCAGCTGAAACCGTGCGAGGAGATACACCCCGCCCCAGCCGGGGCGCTATCGGAGGCTTCTCCTGAGTGCAGTGACGGCTGTTCCCGAGGTCCGCCGCCCCTGCGCGGTGTGGCCTGCGCTCTGGCTGAATTCTCTGCAGGTGAAGGGGTGTTCGGCGGCCACGGTCTGTCGTTCGCCGAGCATTCCCTGGACCAGGCAGTGGCCGATGCGCTGGAGCAGCTGTTCGAGCCACTCTCTGGAGGCGAGGAGGCTATAGGCCGTGCCGCTTGGACGGTCCCACGTCAGGTACTGCACCTGGAGGTGCCCGTCGGCGTCGTACCAGCAGGGACGGTCAGGGTCGCGTCGCAGTCCGCTGTCTCTCAGGAGCGGGTCATTGAGCAGCGTCACGGAGACGGGCGCGTCAAGGGAGCAGTCGGAGCTCTGCGCACTCCAGCTGTAGGTCTGGTCGGTCGGGATGGCGGTGACGGGTTGTCCGGCGGGGTCCGTGGCGCGGTCGATCCGGACCCGCGGCTGTGCGGCGAGGGCGCGTTCGAGCCAGTCGTCCTTGTCGTCGACCGGGCCGTCCGCCCACTGCTCTGCCAGGTCGACGAGCGACTCAGCCTGCCTCTCTTCCCTCTTCTTCCGCCACATGGCGAGAGCGTCGACGGTCTCGACGTCGGCAGCCGGTCCAGGGACTTTCTCCGGCGAGGCCAGGTCGTCGTCATCGGCCGAGACGTCGAGGGCGTCCTGGGCGGTTTCATGTTCTTCATGCTGAAATGTGCTCACGTGCCAGGAGTCCGGTTCGGGGTCGGTCCAAGGACCGGGCACGGTGGGGAAGTCGGCGAGGAGGAGACTGTGGCGGTCGGGGCCATCAGGCATCATCCGATGCGTGAGGGCACGGCCTTCAAGCCAGGTGAGCAGACTGGTGAACTGATCGTCGGACACGATCCAGCTGTGGATGCGGTGCCACTGCTCAGCTTGGCCGTGGGTGGCGCTCCATCCTCGGCCGTCGTGGTCATCGGTGGCCTGCTCGTGGAGCACGACCCATTTCCTGCCCTGGCCGTCGGTTCGTACACCCAGTTCACCGAGGTCAGGCAGGTTGCCAGGATGGCTGATCCACTCTTCGATACCGTCGGCGTCAGGCAGCGCCGGGACGGGCGGTGCCAGAGGATGCGAAGGGTCGGCGGGCGCAAAGGTGGCGTTGTCGGCCTCGTTGCTGCCGCTTTCTTCGTCAGCACCGGCGAACGGGTGCCGGGCCGGGGGAAGGGAGGGATCGATGTCGAGCAACGACAGTCGTGCCGCTCCGGGGTATTCGGCCGGGTCGTGCTCACCGCTCCGATGGGGGTGCCGGTGGTTCGCCAGCCGCTCCACCAACTCGTGGAGAGCCATCCACTGGTACTTCTTGCCGATCCGTTCGCCCTTGTGGGACTGACGGGAGCCGGACATGCGTCCCCGGGAATTGTCGAACTCCGCAAAGAGCGCGGGCGACCAGCCCAAGCTGGCGACACGGGCGAGCACCCACCTGGCGGCCCACTCCGCGTCCACTTGGGCATCGGCGAGGCGTTCGTCCACAGCCGGCGGCACCCGACAGTCCTGCAGCAGCGCGTACTGGTCCTGGTCGAGGACTTGCCTCGCCTTCCACCCGGTGAGGAGCTGCTCGACGGCGGCCGGTGTGCTCAGAGCTGGCCGGACGGACTCCGGGAGACTTTCCGCGAAGGCCGGGATGCGGGCCGGGTCCACCACGACAGGATCATCGCGGCGCTGCCACGAGGGCCTCCGGGGATAGTCGGATGCGAGCGGCAACATGCTGAAGTGGTGGACGGCCGGGCGGACCTCGTAGTCCGCGAAGTCTCCCAGCGATGACAGGGACGAGCGAACCGATCCCCACAGTGACTCGTTCTGCTCCCGCCGGGGGAAGAGGACGTCGAGGTCCTCCTTCGCAGGAGCCCGCCCGACCTCGGGACAGGCGTGCGGATGCCTGACCATGCCTGCTTCTTCGCCGGTGATGGCTCCAGTGCCGTGCGCCATGGTGACGACGCGGGTGGCCGCGTCGCACAGCAGCGCGTTCCGTGAGGCGTGCGCGGGCGAGGCGATGTCACCGTAGAGGTACTCGATGAGTCGCCGCGCGACCTGCCCAAGGAGGCCGTGCTGCTCCTCGCCCTCGCCGCGCCGGGCCACCACCCCGTAGGCCACCCACACCAGGCGCTCGAAGAGGTAGGGATCGTCGACCTTCTCGACATCCTCGTGCAGGAATCTGTCCAGGAGGGTCACCAGAACGTCCCCGTGGCCCAGGAGTAGCTGCACGAGGGCTTTGGTCGCCCGGTCCCGCAGGAACCGGTTGGAGGACGTGAGGGTCCACACCAGCGTCGTCGCCGCCAGCCGGACGACTTCCTCATCCGTGGCGCCAGGCGCTGTCACAGGCCGGCGTGTGCGATCCCCGAGCCGAGGCCGGGCCGGACAGGATGCGGGGAGCAGAGTATGCGGGGTGGGGTACTGCTCGGCCCAGCGCAGCAGCCGGTGCAGCGCCGTGACGTCCCACAGCATCGCGTAGGTCTCGACGCCCCACCACGCGTCGCGTTCGGGCCGCGGCCTTTTCACCAGCACCCGGTGGAGACGGTCGGCGTTCAGCAGATGCCCCGGCTCCGCGGTGACCGCCAAAACGGCCTCCAGTACGTCGGCAGTGCGCCCGTGCCGGGCGGCCGTCTCGTTGAGGAGCGCGATGGTGCGTTCGTTGACGCTTCGTGTGCTGCGCAGGGGAAGCGTTTCCAAGAAGCTCCGGGCCAGCCGGTAGCCCTGCGTGTCCGCGCGGCGGCCGGGCCCGGCGGTGTCCGTGGCCGGAGGGGGAGGGCACGCCAGCAGGTCGATGAGTTCCGTGCCGGCCTGTTCGGGCAGGAGAATCGATGCAGCTTCCTGATAGTTCGGGGCGGCCTGGCGCAGCCAGCTCCGCAAAGGGGAGTCGGCGTCCAGCGGCCGGCCCTCACGCAGCGAGTCGATCTCGTCCTGGTGGGCAGCGAAGACGGACCGCACCACGCGATCGTCGCCCAACGCCTGGTAGGGGAAACCGATGCCGATGCTTTCCGCGGCCTTGTAGGTCCGCTCGTTGGACACGATGCCCTGAGCGAGGAGTTGTCCGAGCATGGTGTCCGGCCACGCCGTGGCCGCTGGAGCGTAGGCGTCGACAAGGGTGCGGGCTTCATCACGCGGAAGCACGGAAAGCCGTGCGGCGGCCATGCGTGAGGCAAGGGCGTCCACCGCGCGATGCACGGGCCGCTCGAGAGGGTCCAGTCCGAGCCGGCTGCAGATGGTCTCTGCCCGGTGATCGACATAGGCGTCGAACACCGCGCTGCGGTCACGCGGATGGCCGCCCGAGCCGGCCGCGCCCCGGTGCTGGCTCTTGCTCAGGCTGTCCGCATACAGCTTCACGAACAGCGGGTTGGTGAAGACCGAGGCAAGCAGGGGGGTGTTGGGAAGAGCAGCTGAATTGCCCCGAAGGTAGCTTTCGAGACCTTCCATCTCCCGTCCGGCGAAGCCGGAATGCACCGAAGCCGGCCCGTCGAAACGGTCAGGAACCACCAAAGACCTGAAGGTCGAGCGGCAGGACACCACCAATGCGATGTGCCGGTACCCGGCCAGATGCCCCTGGAGAGCGAGCAGTTCGCTCTTCCAGTTCCCGGCATCGTCGGAGTCGTTGAGGGCGTCAATGATCAACAGGAAGCGGCAGCCGCTGGCCGCGTCGGCGGCGTCCATCGCCTGGAGGAAGTCCCGCTCGGGAAGGGGGCCCAGTCCGCGCTTCTGCGCGATCTCACTCAACGTGTTGTGCCCGCTGAGCTCCTGCCCGAAGACCACCAGCGCCGGCCGGCCATCGTTCACGGCCCTTCGCGCGGCGTCGACCAGCAGGTGCGTCTTGCCCTGCCCGGCTTCCCCCAGCAGCAGCCACGCTCTCTTCTGCGCTGCCTGCGCAGGGACACTCTGCATCAGGTCCTCCACCCGCGCGCAGGCGCTGCGGGCACGAGCCAGAGCGCCCTCACACAACGCCGCCACACTCTGCGAAGCCGTCACCGGCCCGCCCCTGCCCGGCTGTGCCACAGGTGCCGCGGAAGCCTCAGCGGTTTCGGGCGGTTCCTCCGCGAACCGGTCGGCCAGGCCCCTGAATTCGCCCAGCCGCTCCAGCATGTCCTCAGCCACCGCAGCTGCCTGCTCAGCTGGGAAACCGGACGCCGCGGATACCGTGGACAGGTCGTGGACCAAGGTTTGCGCGCCCTCCCGCAACGGAAGCGTCCACGACTGCACCCACTGCGACAGCGCCTGGTGCGCCGGGCTGCTGTCCGGCGCGGGATAGTGGCTGCGCCACCGCGTCATCTCGGCGAGGAGAGTCTCAACGGCGGCCTGCAGGTCCCGGGCCCGCTGGACGCCCTGCCGCAAGAATTCCTGCGGCAGGGCGCACGCGTCCGCCACCTGAGCGAGCGGCAACGCCACATGATGTTCGGGTGTGTACCGCGACTCGGCCAGACGCTCAGCAAGCGTGACCTGTTCCCGGAACCACTCGCTGCCCAGCGCGCGCCTTTCGAAGAAGAACCACTGACGTCCCTCATTTCCAGGCCGGGTCAGCCGTTCCAGCAGCTCACCTCCGCCGACGTAGCAGATGTCGACGTCGGCGAGACCGGGCAACTGCTCCTTCCACTGGGCGACGTTTTTGTTCCACCGCTCCCTTGCGCCGGTGCGCGGCCTTCCACGCGGGGTGACGGGGGTGGGGTCGGAAAGGTCGAAGGGCGTCAGGAACTCAAGTCGGACGATCTTCCGGTTCGCGATGTTCTCGCCGACCGTCGCGGCGCTCTTCTTCGCCTGGGGGATCAGGTCTTCGATGCTGTGGACGAACTTGACCTGGTATCCGTGCGCGGCACTGCCGTCGGGCGCATGGTCGTACCATTCGACACCGCCGTCCGGGGCGGCCGTCTTGATCGTCTCCCAGCCCGGAGGTGCCGGCTTTCGGAGCTGGAAGCACAGTTCTTCAAAGGCGCGGTGCTGGCTTCCGTCCCACTCCCGGATGCTCTGCCAGTTGTGTGCCCTGCTGTCGTTTCCCGTCACTGCCGTCCTCAGACCGTTCTGCCGCCCCATGGCGCGCACGAAATTCCAGCGTAGATGGCCGAACTGACAGGCGAGGGTGTGCCAGTGCTGGGGGCCAGCGAGGTACGGGCCCGCCGCTGTGGCCGAACTCGCAGATGCCGTCAGTGGTTCGAGGCCGAGTTCGGACTAACGTCGTCGTCCCGTGCGCGGTCTGGTCCTGGCTGTGGTGGGGCGGCGGCCGATGGTGCGACCGCGGCTGAACCCGAGGCGGTCGCTGAATTCGCCGGCCTTTGCGAGTTCGACCTCGTATCGCGGCTCGAAGTGGTCGTCCGTGACGCTCAGATCGCTGATCCGGTGGTGGAAGAGGGACTTGATGCCGGGACGGGAGCGCCCCCCGGTGCGGTCGTAGACGTACAGATACTCCTGTGCGACCCCGTCCTCGCGCCTTTTGAAGCGCAGGGCATAGGGCTCGACCAGGCGCTGCCGCCCCTCGTACGTCAGGAGCATCAGTTTCCGCTCGGCACCAGCCTCCATGATCGGTGTGCGTAGGTGCGCCGGATAGAAGGCGGCTTGAGCGTTGTGGCCGGTGCGGAAGTCGGCGAAGAGCACGTCCAGTTCGCTTTTCCAGCGTGCCACCGTGCTGGTGAACTCAGGCAGACTGTCGCGGGCGCAGGTGATCGTCGTGTCCCACAGGGACTGCATGCCGTCGAAGGGAATGGCAGCGAGCAGGTTCAGGGCCGCGGCGGGGCTGGGGGAGAAGATGGTCTTCCGGAGGAACGTGCGCACCAGGCTGCGCCGGTCGACAGGGATCTCCCTGTTGACGAACGTCGAGTAGGTGAGGTCGAACAGGTCGCGGATGGAGCGGCGCTGCAGAAGACACTTGAGTTTGTCCGCGAGCGCCTCTTCCAAGCTGATCACCGTCAGGTCCGCAGTGCAGGCCGCCTGGTCGCTGTAGGGGTGAATGAGCGTGCGCGATTGCGTGGGCAGCTGAAGGCGGGTGAACTCAGTGACGTCCAGGTGCAGGCTCACCGGCATGCTGCTGGTCGTCCCGTAGAAGTCGGTGAAGAGCAACTGGTACGTGTAGACCGTCTGCTCGCGGTTGATCCTGTCCCTGCTGAGCTGTTCAGTGCGATCGAGATGGAACTGGACTCCCGTCCTGACCTGCGCCATTCGCCCGATCTCGTTGAGCGCTTCACGGAAGTCCTGGGCGTCGATGGGGCCGGGGGAGGCGAAATCGAGATCCTCGGAGAAGCGCGTAGCTCCGAAATACCCCTTCCGTAGAGCGTTTCCGCCCTTGAGGACGAGACGGTCGGCGAGACGGCTCTCTCCATAGAGCCCGGCAAGGAACCAGCCGAAGACGTAGTCCCGCTGAACATGGGACGGGTCGACTCCGAGCTCCGCGCTTTTCGCGTCGATCTCGTCACGGCTGATCATGGAACGTCTCTCTCAGTTACGTGCTAACGGCGCAGATTCCTCAGGCGACGCACAGGCGTGACCACGATACCGGCCCTCGGCCTGGGCGATTGACGGCGAGCGCTTTCGCAGATGCGATGCCTGCCGGCGTCGGTGGGCCGCCCAACTCACACGGCCTTGCAGCCAGAAGGCGGTGTCTCGCTGCCGGGGCCTGTTCAACCTGACCGGATGACGTGCACGCCGCTGTGCCGCATTCGCTCCCGAGCCCTGCTCAACAGGGCGACGAGGGAGGACGATTCCAGGGACGCCGCCGAGTCATTCAGAGGACCGAGTTGAGATACAGCGCGGATCCCTCACGCTGACCGAAATAGTTGACTGGGCCGTCTACAAAGCAAGTCAGCGGCTAGGGAAACGCCCCCCGAATAGGAGACTGAGATAGGTGAACGCGGTGGCCTGATCGTCCTTTTGATGAGCGTCGAGCGCCTTCCTGGCGCGGATCGCTCCCGTCCTGAGCTTGGAGAGCGCCTCTCGGCGAGTCGCATCGCTGGAGCACGCGGCGAAGCGTCCGGCTTTGTTCTTGGGGTCGTTCATCCCGGCGAGTTGATGGCCATCCAGCTTCTCCAGGAGCCCGCATATGTCCCAGACCGCGATGAAGTTCGGCTCATCCGCCATGTACTGGGCGGCACGCATCTCCAGGTAGAAGGAGGAGACCGGCACCCTGTTGTAGTACTTCCAGGCCTTGACCAGCCGAGCGAGCTTCTTGGCGCCGCCAACCGCAACAGGCCGCTGGTTGACCTCGTTCACGTACGCCAGGTGAGCCGTGGGGGCGGTGTCCATCCACCCGCCGGCGGCTCCGGGGATGTCGTAGACCGACGTGTCACCGCCACGGAACGTGAGAAAAGCCGGAAGGACCTCCCAGGTCTCCGCGCCCCCAGTGAATCGGACCTGGACCGTAGGCCGCCGTATGACGACCTCGGTGGAGGGGAAACTCGCCTGCAGAGCCGACTTCACCCAGCCCAAGGCGGTGTCCGAACTGTTCGGGCGACCTGCCTTGATGCTGGCCAGAAGATCGACATCGCAGTATCCCCGGACCCCCGTCCCATGAGTGAACGATCCCGTCTCCCTGAACAGCGACACCCCGAAGGCCGCGGCCTGCAGCGAGGTCTCCACACTGCGCCGATGGCGCGCCTTGGCCTCGCGTTCACCCACGGTGGGCGTCAACTGCTGCAAGAAGAGGTCGAACCCCTGATTCACGGAGAGTGCCATGTCTGCTCGCTAGCGCCCTTCGGACCGGTTGGTGGACGTGTCGACCATGTAGGACTGTCCGCCGTCGTCGATATTCGCTTTGCCCCGCAGGTAGGCGCGCCGACTGGGAGGTTCGGCGGTTTTGTTCTGTTCGTCGCGTCGCGCAGTGATTTCAGCCAGCGCGCTCCTAGCCTCCTCCACGGTCCATGCCGGGAGGTCGATCTCACGGGCCTGGCGAGCGGCGGTCTGGATCTCGAGGTAGGCGTTTGCTGCGGCGGCGGCCTGGTTCATCCGGTGCGATGCGTTGATGGTGGTCAAGATCGCCCCCAGGACAGCAGCAGCGAGGGCAACCAGCCCGGCGATCACGCGCCCGGCGGCCGTCACCAGGGCCGTGGCACCGGCGATGGCTGCCAGACCGCTTGCCGGGACACCCAGCCATAGATTGATGAGGCGCCAGCGTTTGGCTTGCTCGAACTGAGACTGCGCACTGTACTTCGCACTCTCCTCAAGGCGTTCCAGCTCGTCTGAGATGGCCTGGCGACGTTCGGCTTCGGTCGGCTGGGCGGTTTCCGGCATGCAGGAACGCTACCGGTACGCACTGACACCACCGCGCCCACCGCGTGCATTCAGCGCACGGACTCTCAATGAGGTCCCGTGCTGCCATGCGTCGCGGGCCAAAGGCCCGGGCGGAGAACAACTGCGTCGACGAAGACTCGTCTTCCCCAGACCAACCGCTGCCGGTGACGGAGCCAGCAAGACGGCCCCCCGGCCCAGTTGGCCGATTGATCCCGCAACGGTGCCGGGCCGGCGTTGCCGTCACGTAGATGATGGCCGGGCGGGACGATCGGGTCGGCATGGTGCCGGATGCGGGCGGCCGTCAGCAGCCAATGCCTGCTGCTGTGCATCGGGGCCGACCAGCTTGTCCGGATGGAGCGAGGCATTCAGTGCGTCCGGGGCGATGACCAGGACTGAGGCTGCGGTGGCGCGACCGGTCTTTGCCGCACGGCGCCGTCGCGTGGTTGAGGTAGTAGGGCGCATTCTGTCGGATCCCGTAGCTGGACGCCGCGGGAACGCAGTGGGTAAACCGCCGAGGCGGCACATCGCCTGTCGTGGCTGTCTCACGGCTCGGCCGGCCGCGCCGTGGCGCCCAGGGTGCGGCCGGCCGCACGCTCACACGGCCATGGACGCGGCTTGTCGCCCTCGGCGCGGGGTTCGGCGCCCGGCGCGACGGCTTCCGGCCGGACCGGTCCACCTGTTGCGCCGTTTCGACCACTGTGCCGGGGCACCGCATCCGGCCGCGCCGGAGGTCGCCGGGGTGGTTCGCGGAGTGGCGTTCTCACCCGCCTCGGCCCCGGTGTTCCGGGGTGTGCGTGTTTGCCGGGGACGCGCGAGACGGCGGACTCCCACACTCGCTACCGCCTGCCCGCGGGCGCCGCAGGCGGTCCGTGACGACGCGGCGGACTCCCCGGGTGCGGGTAGCTCAGCCGCGTTCGCAGGACGGCGCGCGTCCGTGTGTCGGGCGGCTCGACTTGTTCGACGGCTAAGAGGCGGTGATCACGCAGCCCAGGGCGAACGGGTACGTCCGACCGACCGAGGGCTCTGCTTCGCCCCCGCATGCCTCCGAACGGGGGTAGATCAATGGTCCTCGGCGACCGGGAGGTGGTCGAAGCGGTGCGCGGACCTGGGCCAGCCGGATGCTGCGACCTTGCTCCAAAGTTGGCCAGGAATGTGACGCGTATCTGGCCAAGTTGGGGGTCTGGTTGCGACGTGCTGGCGTCCCGTCGCCGACTCAGGAATCGAGGGGATATTTCCGGTTTCAACGCCGGTCGTATCAAGGGCTGCGTACGGACCGGAAGCGAAGCAACGGGCCCTCCTCCTTCTCCGGGGTGTAGATGCCGACCCCCAAGACGATCTGCGATGGGTCCGCCTTACCGTCCTTGACGGAGCCGTCCTCCCCTTCGTGAATGGGGTACAGGAGCACTGCCCCCAGGAGATGCAACGCCCCGTCGGCCCGACCCACTGCGGCCTCGACCGCCGACTCGTGCGACGGCTTCGTGATCCTGCCGAAGCTGTCCCCCCGGTCGGTCCGACGTGCTTGGCGGAAGAGGGACAGCGATTCAAAGCCGAGAACCGACGCCGTGCATCCGTCACCAGCGGGTTGCGGTACGACCAGCAGCCACTGGCCCCCGGGCTCCCGCCCCAGCTGCTCCAGGTAGGCGAGGTGTGGGCGCAACTGCGTCCCGGTGCCCTCCAGTTCGGAGAAGACATGCATCAGGCGGGCGTGCGGGACCAGGCCGGTGCGGGCGCGGAGGGAGGTGGATCGACCGCTGAGCACGCGGGGCTCCGCCAGAACGTCCAGCAGCGGCCGCCACTGCTGGACGTTGCGGGCTTTCACCGCCGCGTCCACGGGGTGGGCGAGCGGCTCGATCCACCGGCCGGGCGAGCGGATCTCGACCAGTTCGGCGTTGAAGAGACCGTTTCGTCGTTGCTCCGGATCCACCGAGCCCAGGTGCTGCGCGAGCAGCGGAGGCACTTGGGCGGGCGTGAGCTGCGGCCTGCCGTCGACTTCGATGGCGTAGCGCGCCAGATCCTCCTGGAACGAGCGCTGGTCGCGGAAGATTGCTGCGAAGGCGTGGAAAAGGCCTCCATCGGCATCGTTCGGGACCCGCGCGAAGTAGAGCCGCATCAGGTCCCGGTAGCCGATACGGAAGCCAGCCCAGCGTCCCATCCCGGCCAGAACCACCGCGCTATCGGTGCGGGGCCCCTGGTAGATGACGGTCAGACCCTCGACGGTGCCGCCGTGGGAGAGCCGTGAGCCGCAGACGAGGATCTTCCAGATGTGCCGCCGCGTGAAATCCAGCTCGTACCCGCCGTGTTCGTCGTGTGTGGATCCGCTCTCGATCACGACGGCGTTGCCGTCGGAGTCGATCCGCGACCACGCAGCAACGACGTACGGGACGAGCTCGTCGAAAGACTCGGGGACGGGCAGCCCGCCGGCTCGCTCGCAGGAAACGGGCTCGACGTCCCTTTCGTAGAGCTCGCGGAGCCGTCCCAGACCGTCGGCCCGGTCGTAGGAGCCCTCGTACCAGAGGCGGCGCAAGCGCGCTGCCTGTTCCCGCTTCCGGATGACCTGATCCGAAGAGTTAACGATCATGGTGTGGTGGCGATAATCGGTTCTTACTTCGCCCCCGCCACGCGCGGCTCGGTACAGCTTCACCGCGCCGGTCAGCACGAACATGTCCATAGCCTGTCGTTCGCCCTGGTCATCGTCCTTGTCACGGAGCACGAGGTTGCGGACGTGCGCCTTCTCCGGAGAGTTGGCGAAGGTCCGCTGCTCCTCCGGGACGTCCGAGTCGATGTCGTGGAAGTCCTCCACACTCACGTAGCCGGCGGGGCGCGGCAGGGAAACGATGAAGTCCCTCGGGAACAGGTCCTCCGAGGCGGCTGGGTCCATGAGGGTGCCGACGAAGGGTGACGTGGCGTAGGCGACGTACTGCGCCCTGGGCAAGAGGCCCAGCAGTTCCGCCATGGCGGTCTGGACGGACGTGAGGCCCACCTTCCCCGTTCCGGTCGCCTTCCTGTGGGTGTTCACGACGTCCGGATCCCACTCGGTGCCGTCGTCGATGATCAGTGTTGGGGTCTCCGTCAGCGGCGTTTGGATGCTCTGCAGGTCCTTGACCAGTTTGGACAGGATGGTTTTGTTCTTTTTCACGACCATGAGCCGTACGGCCGTGGCGTGCAGGTTCTCAGGATCGTTCAGCGGCAGCTGCGGCATCCGCTTCTCGAACTCGAGCGCGGTGAGGCTCTGGCGCAGGCCTGCGTAGTCGTTGTCGCGCGTCGTCAGACGGACGATGTCGAACGAACCTTCCGAGGCGGGACGTCGACCGTGCCGCAGGAACCCGTCCGCCTTGAACCAGTCGGGATCGTCCCCGTACTCGGAGTCCTCGGACTCGTCTGCGCCGCGCAGGATGTTCTCCCGCCCCACCAGATCGCGGTCGAGGGTCCGCTGCCGCTGGTAGCGCAGCGTGTTGCTCGGTCCCGTCAGCACGATGACCAGGCGGTAGCCCGCGTCGACCGCCTTGGCCACGGTGCCGGTGATGTGGGCGCTCGCGCCGGACCCCACGGGCGTGATCACCAAGCCCTTAGCTTGGTAGGCCTCAGCCGCGCTCGGGTCGGCCAGCTTCTCCACCACCTGGTCCGTCGCCTCGTCCAGGTCTGCCATGCTCGGGTCCGCCCACCCCCGCCGCCTCAGGAGGTCGACGTACGCGGGCCAGTACCGCCTCCGATCGGGCCGTGCCTCCGGGTCGTACCACCGGGCGAACGGCGAGCGGATCACCACGGGCCTGTGGCCGTCCTGGAGTCCGGCCTCGGAGAGTAGCTTCCTGATGCGCCGCGCCAGCTGATCGCGCTCCTGCTCGACCTGGGCCAGCTCTTGCTCGCGCTGGTGCAGCCGGTGGCGCAGGGAGTCCAGCTCGGCCGCGGTACTGTCCGTGTCCGCGAAGGCCCGGCTGTCCTCCAGCTCGCGCAGGCGCTCCTCCAGCTCGCGCCTGCTGCGCTCAAGGAGCCGGATGCGGCTCGCCGGATCCATACGGCTCTCTTCGTCCTTGCGGAACAACGCCCACACCCGGGCGGTCTCCTCCTCGGACAGCGGCGGCCGAGGGGGCTCGCCCGCGTCGTGGAGGAGATTCCTCACGAAGTCCTCCTGCGCGGGCCGCTCGCCACTGAGTGTGCGGCTTACGGAGCTGGCGGCGCGCGCTTCCTTGTCCGCGTACCTCCGCAGGGGCATCTCGAGTCTCTGAAACAACTCACGCAGAACAAGGACGAGTTCCCGGCGCTCAGGGCCCGCATCCGGGTGAAGCGGGCCGAGGGCGCCAGCCCCACTTCGATGTCTACTGGTCGTCACTGACCCAGTGTCGGCCACCACTTGGCCCTGTCAGACTGTTGCGCACGAATTGGCAACGCGTTGCGCATCATTGGCAACCGTTGCCTGCTGCGCATCACCCTCCGCGCACCTCAAGCTCGCAGCATGACCCAGACGGCTCCAGAAGCTCCCCAGCGCAAGACCTCCCGCCTACGCCGCGCCGCCGCGGTCGTGATCCTCGGCTTCATCGGCGGAATCGCCACGGGCCTGGGGAGCACCGCAGGAGCGGAGCTCCCGAACTGGCTCCAACTGCTGCTCAGCGCAGCGCCGTGGTGACGACTGGTCAGAGGCCAGCTGCACGTCAAAGGTGGCCAAGTAGGAGTCAAAGTCACAGATGTCCCGCCTTCCGTCCTGCCGCGCCCGCCAGGTCGCCGCTGTCCACAGGCAGCCTCAGGCAGGCTCCCCACACCATGAACGCCAGCTCGCCGGGCCCCGCCCGCACCAACAGGAAGGCGCCGCGCTGCGAGCGCCATGATGCCTTCCTCCATCCGGAGGAGCAGTTCGAGTTGGCCGCGCGGTTCCCGGCCGGCCACCAGGCGCAGATGGCATTCCTCCTGGCCACCTACACCCGCAACGCGTCCGTGGTCGCCGCGCTCTTGGGCACCCGCGCACGTACGGTGCACCGTCACTGCCGCGGGTGGTCGCTGCCTCCCGGGCCCCGGCTGCGCCGGGCCCTGCGCCGCCGTGTCCTGGACCTCGTGTGCCCGCGGTGTCTGTCCGACCGCGCGGTCGAAGAGGCACGTCAGGCGAGGCGGGACGCCCGGCGCGCGGCCCGCCGGATTCCGCGTGAACAAGACGGTCCGTATCGCTGACCTGCAGGCCTGAGGAGAGACCCGTAGCAAGGGCCCGCGCGAGCAGGGTGATGAAGCTTCTGTGCATCACTGAAAGCAATTCGCTGATATTTATGCGTAATTTGCATCGACTCGGATACAATGAGGGCGTGGGATTGACCTTGGAAGAGTCGTTGCGGCTGACGGTGGCCGCGTTGATGCAGGTGACGGGTGACTCGCAGCGGTCGGTCGCGGCAGTGCTGGGGCTGACGCAGACGCAGGTGTCGCGCCGGCAGTCGGGTGCCGTTTCGTGGAGCCTGCGCGACGTGGATGTCCTGGCCGAGCACTACGGCATCGGCGCCCTGGACCTGCTTGCGGGTCCGACCAGAGCATGCGAGGCGCTGCCCGCCGACTGGCACCGTTCCGTCCGGGCCGAGACGAAGGGGGCGAGCCGGTGAGTGACTTCGACGCGATCGACTCGCTCCTCGACGCCGTCGGCCCGCAGGCCGAACTCCCGCCCTGCCAGGTACGCCGCGAGCTGCTGACTCTCACTTCCAGGTCACAGGCGATTCTCATTCCGATGTCATGTAAGAGATCTCCGTCGCCCACTAGTTGTAGGGGCGTCATGGGACCACTGCAGACACAAGATGAGAACTGTTGATGTAGGAACCTGAGAATCGCCTGTTCAGTTCACTGAGAATCACAATACGAAGACGGCTGTGACCTGCTGTTTCTTCCTCACGGCGTATCGAGATGGTCTTCAAACGCCTCCACGCTGGCGGCGCTGGCGTGTGCTGTACCTGGGGGCAGTAGACGTTGAGTCGCTCCGGCTCGCGCGGGCGCTATAGGTCCAGCGACGGCCCCGGCTGTGAGGTCGCCCCGTTGTTGCGGTGACCGCATGCCGGTGACCTGCTCCAGGCAGACGTGGCATTGCAGGGTGTCCGCGGCCGATCGGCCAGAGAGGCCCAGTTGGTTGCACTGTTCCGTGAGGTGAGGGGTCTTGGGCGCGTCGCGCGCCTGGGGTTTGCACGCTGGTGTATGCAGACCTGAAGGTCGGCGGCTGCAGGCGCCGAGCGGGGAGCATGGGATCGGGGGTGGCTCGTGGCCAGCGGGGCTTTCGAGGAACTGCAGACCGGCGAGTTCGGGCCGGCCACGTTTGATCTGTTGCGGCGGCTGGTTCACCAGGTGCGCCAGGCCTCCGGCTTTCCGCCCCCTGAGGGATACACCGTCTGGAGCGATGACGCGGCCTACGACGTGATCCGTGCGATGCTGTCCCAGGAGGGAGCGGGACAACGGTTCGTGACCGTCTGCTTCGCCCAGGCTGCCGACGAGGCCTCCCTGGAGCGGCTGTTCCTCACGTCGATCAAGAACTTCCTTATCGATGAGGCGAAGAAGACGCCGCGGGGCAAGCTCCGGCGCCGCATCGCCCGCTTGATGAGCGAGGACACGGCCTACCGGAAGAGCAGCGGCTCGCCGCCGCGCTGGGCGCTGGCCGAGCATGCCGAAGGAGCTGTGTGGCAGGGAGATCTCGACGATCTCATCGCACAGGCGGCACAGGTGAGGGGTGTCGGCATCACCCGCTGGAACCATTCCGGCCCCACACCCAAGCAGACGGTCCACGCCCTGAAGACCGTCCTCTCGTCCGTGCTCCAGTACGCCCAGGGAGCGGTGCGGGAGGAAGACCTCGCCAAGGTTCTCGAGGCCCGGTTCGATCTCCTGGCGCCGGCCCGCTTCACCGCGCTGTACGCCGATGAAGGGACCGTGGCCGAACTCGTCGAGCAGCACGCGGCCACCACCGCACCGGACCCCACCGGGGTCGACGCAGTGGCCGAGGACATCTGGCAGCGCCTTTCACCCAACGAACGCCTGCTGCTGCCCTACCTCGACGAGGACGCACATCATGCGGCGCAGTTGCTGGAAATCCGGCAAACCCATGCGGCTGCTGTCCTGGCGAACCTCAAGACAGCGCTCCGCACCGCCCTGTCCGCGGACAGCGACCCCCACGCCGTCATGACCGGCCTGCTGTCGCGCTGCGGCGACGCTCCTTCGTGAACAGCCCCAGTTACGTCGTCTGGATCCAGTGAGAAGAGAATGCGCTGATGGACCACAGCCGAGGAGACGGGGGAGACGGTATGAGCTCTGTCCACACCACTGCCTACCAACGGCTGGTCGCCGCCGCGGCGGGCCTGAAGGTGCCCGACGCCGTACGCCAAGTGGCCACCGCACCACCCCAGGACCCGCAACCGGGCCAGATCTGGCGCGCGGTCTGGGACGACACCATCCAGCTTCTGCTGATCACAGCGGCCGGCGACGATGACACCCTGCACGCCGTGCCAGCCTCCTTCGAACGGTACACCGACCCCGACACCCTGCTCCTGCCCGCCCAGGCGACCACCTTGGAACAGCCACTGGCACTGTGGTGGGGTCTGGAAGCCACCCTTCCGTGGTGTGTGCTGGACCGGCAGGTCAGCGAGCTGACCAGTCGCCCTCCCGCCCTCACATCCCGCACGCTCGCCGACGCTGTGCCCGGCACCCAGTGGGGGAGTGGCACAGCCCCGTCCGCGGCGACCACCGAGTACCGAGGAGTCCTGACCGACCAGCTCGCCTTCCTTGCCTCGGCACAGTGGGCCCCCCAAGGATCGGGGGATCTCGACCAACTGTTCCGGGACCGCGGCATCACCGCCGCGCAGCTCGGGGCCGCACTGAAACTTCCGCCGCCCCAGGCGCTCGCCGTCTGGAGAGGGCAGCTGGCCCTGACCGCCGACCAGGCCGCCACACTTGCCGAACACGTCGAGCGGCCGGCCAGCCAGCTGCTCGCGGCCAACCCCGCCCTGCCGCCCGCCGTCGTACACGAACTGAACCGTCCCCTGCGCCGCAAGCAGGTGAAGACGCTCGCCGCTCAGCACGATGAGACCGAACGCGACGCCCGGCTGCGCGCCGCCTACGGCATCTACACGCTCGCAGCACGCGACGACGACCGCACACAGCCGAACTGGACGGCACGCACGGACCGCTACTTCGAACTGCGTCTGGGCGAATAGGGGGCACGCCGCGTGGTCAACTACGTGCTCGCCGGCGCCGCCCGGACCCAGGCCGCCGCGATGATCCAGGAACTCGAAGCGGCCCGTCCTGGCGCGGCCGAGCGTCTGGCACACGGCGCCCTCGCGGAGCTGAGAACCTGGCCCGAGCTGACCGTCCTGGAGGTCGAGGAGAATCTGACGGAGCAAGGGTGCAGCGTCGCCGGCGCATACGACTTCGGCCCGCCGCCGCACCTGTCCGTCGCCAGGTCCGCCAGCCGTGCACGGCGGGACTTCACCGCCCTGCACGAACTGGGCCACCACCTGCAGAAGAACAGCTTCGCCCTCATGGAGCCCTTCGGCACGGAACCCGACGGTGGCCTCCTGTTGGAGGATGCGGCATGCGACGCGTTCGCCGCCGAGATCCTGCTCCCCGAACCCCTCGTCAGCCAGCATCTGGACACCAAGGGACCCACCGCCTCGGCGATCACCCGGCTGTGGCAGGCGAGCAACGCCTCCCGCACGGCCGTCTGCGTTCGAGCCGTCCAGCGTCTCCCCGCCCCCGGCCACATCCTCCTCCTCGACACCACAGGACACCTCGCCTTCGCCGCATCCCACGGCCTCCCGCCCCTGCGACGCGGCAGTTTGCAAGGCGACATAGCCGTCATCGACCGCGCGCTGACCGGTTCTGGCCACGCACGTGGGCTGACCCAGGTTTGCTACCGCGACGGCATCCTCGGACGGCAGCTCCACACCGACACCGCGTCCATGGACGGCTACCTCGTCGCCGTCCTGGTCACCGACTCCGCCCCCTGGCGTACCTTCACCCCACCCACCCGTGACACCGGCCCCCAGTCACGCGACGACATCTGCGCGAACTGCGACGAGGAATACCGCTCCTTCGACCCCGCCTGCCGGCGCTGCCACATCCCCCCGTGCCCCGACTGCGGCCGCTGCGCCTGCCCGCCCCGCGTCACCGAGCGCCTCTGCCCAGGCTGCTTCACCCTGCATCCGCCCTCGATGTTCCCCTCGGGCAGCGACCGCTGTCTCAACTGCGCCTGCCGCCTCGCCAACGCCGTCTGCACCACGTTCACCCCTACCCGCGAGTTACGTCGTCCGTCCCAGGCGAAGCACCCCACCAGGGGTGATCACGGAACCCGGGCGCCGGCCGCGGGCGCCGTCGGAACTTCGCCGGCAGGACCAGAACGATGGCTATTCAGATCACCGCGGTGCGCCTGTCGACCGGCGGCACCACGCACGAACACATCACCCACCTGTGGTGGACCGAGCAGGCGTCCGGCAAGACCGGCGACAACACGCGGGCGCAGCTCGTCGACTGGATCGAGAACCAGGCCGGCAAGGCCTTCACCAGCGACCGAGCCGGGCACCGCACGGAAGTCGCCGTGGTGACGCCCGCCCGGGGCGAGAAGTACCTGCGGACCCGCGCCGACGGCGTGTGGACCAACAACCTCCTCGCCCTGCCGCGGCGCTGATCCGCTACAGCAACACGGCCGTCCGGCGCGCCGCCCCTGCGGTGGCCCGCCGGACGCTCGCCCCGCCCGGGGCACCTCCGGGCGAACACACGACCCCCTCACCTAGGAGGACCCATGTCTCAGGACAGCCACGGGCCCGCGCCCGTCACGATCATCGTCAACGCCCGACCGCACACCTGGGAAGCGAAGGAGATCACCTTCGAGCAGGTCGTCGACCTGGCCTATCCCGGCCAGCCGCCGAACGACCAGGACACCTACACCGTCCGCTACAGCCGAGGCCACGACGGCCACGGAACGGGCAGCCTCACCGCCGGCCACAGCGTCAGAGTGAAGAAGGGGATGGTCTTCGATGCCTACCGCACTTCTCGCTCGTGACCCCGACCTGTCCCGCCTCCTCGACGACGGCTACGACGTCGTCGTCCACGCGGGCCACATCATCGTCCGGCACATCCCGTACATCACCGAGAACCGCACCGTCGAACACGGCTTCCTCGCCTACCCCGTGACCATCAGCGGGGACCGGCTGGTCTCCGGAACCGACCACCGCATCTGGTTCAGCGGCTCCGTGCCCTGTGACGAGCACGGCCGCCCCCTGGCTTTCGCTAATCCCGAGACCCGGGTGATCGCCGAGGGCATGCAGGCGCACTTCATGCTCTCCAGCAAACCCAGCCCCGACGGCTACCCCGACGAGTACACGAAGATCACCACGTACGCGAGGATCATCGCCGACCAGGCGCAGGCACTCGACTCCTCGGCCACCCCAACTCCCGGCGCGGCATGGCAGGAGATCGAGGACGATAGCCCCTTCGCCTACCGTGACACCGCCACCTCCCGTGCCGGTATCGCGGCAGTCCACCGCCACTTCCGAGGCCACCGCATTGTGATCGTTGGCCTCGGCGGCAGCGGAAGCTACATCCTCGACCAGGTCGCCAAGACCGAGGTCGACTCGATCCTCCTCATCGACGGCGACACCTTCGACAACCACAACGCCTTCCGGGCCCCCGGCGCCCCCACCCTCGACACCTTGCGTGAACGCCCGCCCAAGGCCACCTGCTTCGCTTCGATCTACGCCAACATGCACCGAGGCGTGTCCGCCTGCGAGCAGTACCTCGACGAGGACAACCTCGACCTGCTCACCGGAGCCACGTTCGTGTTCCTCGCCTCCGACGCCGCCGCCGGCAAGCCGGCGATCATCGACTGGCTCGAAGCCCACGACGTACCGTTCATCGACGTCGGCATGGGTATCGAAGAGATCGACGGCCGCCTTAGCGGACTCCTGCGCGTCACCACTAGCCTCCCGGGCCGCCGAGATGCAGCCCGCCGCCGCATTCCCCAGCCGGCGCCCGAACGCGACGCCTATGCGCGCAACATCCAGACCGCGGATCTCAACGCGCTCAACGCCGTCCTGGCCGTCATCCGCTGGAAACGCGCCATCGGCATCTACGCCGATGCCACCAGCGAGAGCCACACCACGTACTCACTGATCACCAACGAGATCGCCAACGAGGACCTGCCGTGACCGCACAAGACACCCTGCGCCCGGTCTTCACCGAGACCTTTCCCCCAACGATGGACTCGGGGGTTCTCTACGTCTCGATCCCCTACCGCACCTGCGGTCACCTCTGCTGTTGCGGCTGCGGCCACGAGGTCGTCACACCCCTCTCCCCAGCCCAGTGGTCCATCACCTACGACGGTGAGAACGTGTCTCTCACCCCCTCGATCGGCAGCTGGGCTCTCCCCTGCCGGTCGCACTACTGGATCCCTAGCGGCCGTGTCCGATGGAGTCGGCGCTACTCGGCGGCAGAAATCGCTCAGAACAGGGATCGTGACCGTCGTCTGCTCGCCCGCGATTCAGAAGAGCACAGGCCAGGGGTGCTGGCCAGGCTGCGTCGCCAGCTGCAGTTGTGGCGTTGCTAGGCCAACGAGCGGGCCACGCAACGCGCGGGCACCGCCCTGTCGAGCACCGATAGAGATTCTCTGTGGAGTCCCGGATGCCGCGGAACGTGCGGGGACCGGGCAGGAGGCTGGATGAAGACGGTGTGCGACCGATGCCCATCCGGCATGGTCCGACGCACCCTCATCATCCTCAACGGGGCCGTGCACCGCAGACCGCCTCGACGCGGCTAGTGACCTGAGTCGGAGATTCGTCGGCAGTAGGCGGCGACTTTGTCGAGGATCTCGTCGGCGGTCTTCGTCCAGACGAAGGGTCTGGGGTGTTCGTTCCAGTCGGCGAGCCAGGACCGGATGTCCCGCTCCAGGGCCTGGACGGAGCGGTGGACGCCGCGCTTGAGCTTCTTCTGCGTGAGTTCGGCTAACCACCGCTCGACCAGGTTCAGCCAGGACGCGCTGGTCGGGGTGAAGTGCAGGTGGAACCGGGGGTGGGCCAGCAGCCACTTCTTGATGTCGGGTGTCTTGTGGGTCGCGTAGTTGTCGAGGATCAGGTGGACCTGGAGGCCGGCCGGTACTTCCTTGTCGAGTTTGGTGAGGAACTTCTTGAACTCGGCGGCCCGGTGGCGGCGGTGAAGCGAGCCGATGACCTTGCCGGTCGCTACTTCCAGGGCGGCGAACAGGGTGGTGGTGCCAGCCCGGACGTAGTCGTGACTGCGGCGTTCGGGAACGCCGGGCATCATCGGCAGCACCGGCTGTGAGCGGTCCAGGGCCTGGATCTGTGACTTCTCGTCCACACAGAGGACCAGGGCCTTCTCCGGCGGGTCGAGGTAGAGGCCGACGACGTCGCGGACCTTGTCGATGAACAGCGGGTCGGCGGAGAGCTTGAACGTCTGTGAGCGGTGCGGGGCCAGGGCGAACGCCCGCCAGATCCGCGAGATCGTCGACTGCGACATCCCCGTGGCGGCCGCCATCGACCTGGTCGACCAGTGGGTGGCGTTCTTCGGGGTTTCCTCCAGCGTCTTGACGATGACCCGTTCGACGTCCGCGTCGGTGATCCTGCGCGGGACGCCCGGGCGCGGGTCGTCGCACAAACCGTCCAGACCTCGTTCGAGGAAGCGGCGCCGCCAGGTGCGGACCGTGTCCGGAGTGACCCGCAGCCGACGGGACACCTCCATGATCGAGTGCCCCTCGGCGCACTCCAGCACGATCCGCGACCGCTGGGCCAGAGCCTGGGCCGTCGTGCGACGACGCACCCAGCCCTCCAGCGCGGCCCGCTGGGCATCAGTCACCGACAACGGCGGAATCTTCGGACCCGGACGACTCATGCCCAACCAACGACGAATCTCCGACTCAGGTCACTAGGCAGTTTCGGCCGGATCAAATGTGGACCAGTCGATCCTGCCGATGACCCAGGCGGGCACGGACCACACCCCGTGGTTGCCTGGAAGACCAGTCGCGGAGACCGACAGCTGGTACGCGTCGGGGCCTTGGTACCCGTCCCTGCTGCTGCCCCACCAGGAGCTCGGGTCATACGTGCACGCCACCTCGACCTCCCCGGTCAGATCGCAATCTTCTCCGGACGGGTCGGTGCGCCAGAGAGCCGCCGTCAGTGTCCAATCACCGCCGTCACGCTTTATGTCCACGTCGACCCGGGCCGGCACTCCGTGGATTTTCGCGCTCAGGTCGGAGCTCCCCTTCCAGGGGAAGTCGGTGTCAAGGTCGAGGCCAGGAACGCTGGTCAGTGCCTCCGCCAGGGCGCTGAGTGCGTCATCGTCATCATCAAACGTCCGCTCGATGAGCAGGGCGGTGGCGTCCGCCTCTGCCGCCACCGCGGTGATCGCGCCGTCCGTAAAGCGGAAGCTGAGCTGTGCCCGGACCAGGATGTTGTCGTAGTGAAGGACCGAGACTTCTGGATCGCCGCCGTTGAGCAACGTCTGGACTGTTGCCTCACCCTCCGCCAGGAAGAACGCCGTGGCGTAGGCGACATCGTGCTTGGCGGACCCGAGATCGTCAGGCCGGGTGCGGCCCGGGTTTTCCTCCGGACCGGCGGCGGCGCCATCGGTGTCATCCGGCACTCCGTGCTCGACGCTGACGTCGTAAAGTCCGGCGAGAGCGACGAGCTTGCTCACGCTGGCTCCGTAGGTGCTGAGCCTCGTGCCGTCACTGTCCCTCTCGTGGGCGATAGCGGATTCCAGCCCCAGGATGGGGCCGATGTCAAATTCCGCATCCTCGTCCTCGCCGTCGAGGTGGCCGACGGGCAGTCGGCTGAGGAGGTAGCGCATGATGGAGGACTGGGCGTGCCCGTCATCAACGGTTACATCGAACAGCGTCGGCCGCAGTTCCTCCCTTCTCAGGATCAGCGGCACCGGCTTGTTCCATGCCGTGAAGGCCCGTTTCACGTCACCGTCCGAGGAGACGATCACGATCTGGTCGGAGGAGGCGCGGTCCAGCACATCGCGCAGCCAGGCGCTGTCACTCGCGCCGGTCTTGACGTCGCCCTTGAGCTTGGCCGGCTCGTGCTGGAGCACCTGATCCTTCAACGCCGCGGCAGCGCTGGCTCCCGACAGGTTGATGATCTTTACGTGCGGTATCGCGCTCAAGTTGGCCAGCACGGTATCGATCACAGAGTCGCAGCTGCTGTAGTACGCCGCAGGTGTGTCCACTTGCAAGCCGGCCCGTTTCATGCCCTCGCGCTCTTGCCGTAGGGCGTTTTTGACGGCTTGCCAGTCGCGGGCCACATGCTCGGCCCACTCCCACGACACCGGCTCGGGTACCCAGGTCTCGATGCCGATTGCCGCGAGGCGGCCGGCGAGCCGTTTGAGGTGCTCGAAGTCGGGACGGGCCTTGCCGTAGGCGTTGGCATCGAAGACGACGGCCTTGAGTTGTTGCCTTGCCCGCAAAGGGAGTTGAGCATTATCCGTAGGACCTGATGAGGAAGCACGCGACATGCATCGCATTCTTCCAGGCCAGACCCCCATCACATACGATGAGCCAGTCCGGCGGATGCAGCAGACGAAGGTGAGCCAGCACCTCAAGGCCGGATCGGCACGGCCGGCGATGCTGTGTCACCGACGCGCCCGCGGCGCAGGCGGCGATGGGGGAGTCGGGCTCAGGACACCGCCGGCCCAGGTCGAGGGATACCCTCCCGTGAGCAGGCGCCGTGCGGTGCAACGAGCCCGCCCGTGGCGGGGTTCGGATCTGGGGCGTTCTTGCGGGCCGCCGCATCGAGGGCGTCGGAAGACCTTGCTTCCGCCTGACATCTGGACGGCTCACCGCACGTCCGTGGCCTCTACTTCACCCACCCTCATGTGATGACCATCACATGAGGGTGGGTGAAGTTTTTTGCCGTTGCGGCCTCCTGCAGGGGCTGAGGAGAGAAGGTCTTCTCGTTAACCCGTAAGGAGTTCGTGCGTGCCCAGCAAGTCTTCAAACAGGAGGTGCCTGCTCGCCTTCCTGGAGCCGGTGATCGACGCTTCAGCCGGACTGCTTGCGGCTATCTGGTCGTCTTCCCAGTGGGGGATCGATCCGATGGACGGCGGGAAGCTGGAGGACTGGCCGACGCTGCGTCTGCGCATCCCAAGGCTGGTGAAGGGCCATGAGGCTGCCCATACGGCACAGCCACAAAGTGATCGTTTCCTCGTCGGCGCGCCTCCACCTTCCGAGGCTCTCCTGGGAAGGATGCGGGAACAAGCTGCCGAAGTTTGCAAACCGGAGGCTGCTGCCCTCCCTGCTGCGGGACATCCGGCATCGGTCATCGCGAGGCTCTGTGAACCGCCAGCACTGCCCATCCGCCATCCCGGCCAGACTATGGGGCACGACAGGCCGACGCCTTCGATGGTCACATTCCGGGTCTTGAGCCCCGCACCGGGCGAGGGGCTTGCCACGCTGTTCATCGGTGGCTACGGCTCCCCGCCTCTTCCGCCTGTGACCGTCTATCGCGATGGCACCGTCGACACTCGACGGGCCACGCTCTACCTGCCGGACCGCACCGGAGAGTCGACTTCGGAGCTGATCCCGCAGTCTGACCGATCGGCCCTGCAATCCCGCGCTGTCCAGGCGCTGGAAGCGCGGCAGGCGGCGTTGGCCGGATACGACTACCTCGTGGAAGCCTTTGCAGCAGACGTACTGGGGCTGGCGCGCAGCGCCCGCTGGCGAGAAGCCGTGTCCACGGCCCTGCTCGGAGACTGGGCCGAACCGCTGTTCTTGGGGCAGCGTCTCGATGACGCCGCGGTGACCCGACTGCGCGTGGAGGCTCGCATCACCCATCGACATTTGGTGCCCCTTTGGCGTCGCCGGACCCGGCACGGCCGGGTACTGCTGCTGGACACTCCACTGGGCGATGGCCTCAGCCTGCATGATCTTGCATCCGGAATCGCCGACACCGAGGCCCCTCTCCTCGAACACGACCCGGAAGACGCACGGCTCGCCGCCCTCATCCGAGCCCTGCAGCCAGCCGAACGGGCTGCTGCCCTGGCCTGGGCGGATCCCAATGTGCGGAGTTGGACTGAAGCCGCTCAGCAAGCTGGCGCTGACGATCCGATTGCCTTCGGGGAGCGGGTGCGGCGCAAGTGTCGTCGTCTCGCAGCCGAACTTGCCCGCCGCCGCTCCCTGACCGTCCACGCCGGCGGTGAGTCGGCATGACCATGCTGTTCTCTGTACTGCCTGAGTTCCTCGGCACCCTTGCCGCATCCTCGGTCATCGCCGCAGGCACCCGAGTTGTCCATCATCTTCGGGCACGACGTTGCAGGGCAAAGGGTGCCCACGAGTCGGACCGCCCGACACCTTGATGGCACCTCCCGCATCGGGTGCTCACACTTCACACAAACGGCGGCGACGGTCCGGCGCTTCGCGCAGGCCGCTGGTCCTTGGCGGCCAGACTTCCTCGGTGAAGGTGGGCGCGCAGCTACCGTGATTCGATGACTACGCGGGCGGCACGCGCCCCGTGAGGTTCTCCCAGTCGTTAAGAGCCTCCTCCAGCTTGGAGTCTGCGGCCTTGCGATGCGGGTCCTGGCGATTGCGCTGCCGTACCTGGGTGAGCCGGTCGTGCGCTGCTTCCTGTGCACGGGTGTCTGCCCTGGCTTCTTCCAACGCCTCTTCAGCCGTCGCGAGTTGGTGAGGAAGCCGGGCGCGAAAGCTGTTCTCTTCCGCGACGGCGTTTTGGATGGCCACGGTGAAGTCGCGCACTGCCTCCTCGTCGAACCGCTGCTGGCCGTCCGTTGCAGGAAGAAGGTGAGGGTACTTCGCACGGTGCACCCGCCCGGTGGCATCGGTGAGGTAAATCGAGTGGTTGGTCTTGCCCGGGTCGAAGCGGGCATCGAGGCCGGCCAGCTCGATCGATCGCGTCCCCGGCCCGGACGTCACCATCAGGACGTGCCGGAACAGGACGAGTTCACCGAGGCCGCCCAGTCGCTCACCGGCGCCGGGACTGCGCAGTCGTGCAAGCTGCTGCTCCAGCTGACGCAGCCTCCGCTCGTACGCGCTCTGCGCCGAAGTGAGACTAGCTAACGCAGCAGACTCGGTCTCGGCCGCCCTGCGGGAGACCTCCCGCGCCCTCTGGCGTGCACTGGCCAACGCTTCACGGTCGCTCTCGTACTTCAAGCTGAACGCGAAGGCCCACCCGCCAGGAAACCGGTGCCGCCTCCACAACACCCACAGGCCCAGGCCAATGACAACAACCACAACCCACTGCACCGCGCTCATGCCCTCTCCTCTCCACTGCCGACTGTCTGTCTTACTGCCGTTGAGCTGACTGCGGCGGCGGATTGGGGCAAGAGGTCAGCAACACCACATCCCTCTGGGCACTTTCACTTCGCACGTCCCGGACAACTCACCTTCCCCGGTGACGGTCTCAATGAATTGGGGAGAGGCGAACAAGCGTGCGGCGGGAATCAGGTGGAGCAGACCGCCATGCCGAAAATCGGAGGCGAAGACGTCGTTCCTGCTAGCGCAGGGACGAGGTGAAGGTCGGCTCTCTCCGGCGCTCCTCGTACGGGGCACCCCCGCTCGCGCGGGCTCCATACCAGTCCGGCGCCCGCGACGTAGTAGATCGCGGAGAGTCACCTCGCTCGCATGGGCAACAGTAGTTCGGCGACGGCACGGATCCGCGGCGCTTGTTGGACCTGCCTTGCGCAGCACTCGACGGTCCCTGGGAACAGCGGGGCGAGACGCCTCAGCCGACACGCCCATACTGGGACCGCAGACGGCTCACCAGACCGGCGATCTCCGCCGGCGTGAACACCGTGACATCCGGCAGGTCGGTTTCCGCGATGGCGATATGCCACCGGCCACGGTCATCCCGGGCCACCTTGACCGGAGGCTCCGCGAACCAGTCCGTGCTGATCCCACGCCTCACCACGACGCCGATGAGCGCCGGATACGACGGCATGAGCCCCAGCAGAGACCCGGGAGTCATCAGCAGGTCGGCCAGCGCCTCGATGGCGTCATCGCCTCGCACTCCTTCCGAGTTGAATCTGAACTGGCCGGCACCAGCGTCCGTCAAGGTCACCGCCAGATACTTGCAGTCCTCAAAGCGTTCCCACGGCGGAATCCTCCAGGAGAAGGTCATAACCCTCATCCTCCCTGCCGAGTGCGGGAGTTGCCGGGGCATCCGCTCTCTTCTCGCGGCACGGAGACGTGTTTCAGCCACGGGCCGGAGCGCGCCTGCGATCCGGGGCTGAGCAGCGTTAGCATCCGCGAGCCGAAGACCCGGGGGAGGCGACGCGGATGCTGTGGACCTTTTTGAACAAGCCCTGGTTGGCTCCAGTGGTCCAGAAGGTGCAGCTCTTCAGAAGTCCGAGCCGGGACGAAGTCTACGAGCGGTGCGTCGAGGCGGCCGTCGATGCCCCTCCGCGCGCACACAAGCTCGGCATACGGCCTGGCGCCTCACGTCGTCACGTCTTCAACGACATGCACACCCCGGAGTACCGTGCCGCGGTCTACACCAAGGTCGACGGCGCGCTGCAGAAGACCGCGTACGACAAAGCCGCAGTCGGCTTCGAGCGCGTCCGGGCCCGGCAGCAGGCAGCTGCCGATCAGACCGAGTGGCCCTGGAAGGTCGTCTGCAGCGTGCTGCTGGGCGCAGGGTTCATCGTGCTCACCACCTGGGGCGTGCTGGCCCTGCTGATCGCTCTGATCAGCGGATCCTTGCTGACCTTCATTCTGTTCTGGAGGGGCACCGCTGTCTGGTTCAACCTCCGCTACTGCCTGATCGCCGGATCGCTCGCCATCTCTCGCGTTGGGGCCCGCGTCGAACTCGGCTACCGCGCCGTGCTCTGGGGCGAGACCCTGCACGACGACGGCGTCGTTCCCGTCATGGACGCCATGATCCGCAATCTCCTGGGCGACGATCCCGACTCCCTGTTCGTCCCACAGGGAACCTCCACCGGCCTGCGTGCACCGCGAGCGCCCGGCTTCGCCATCCCCACTGAGGCCATGGAACAGCTACAGCGAAAGCTCAGCCACCTCGATGAAGGCACCATCGCCGTCTGCGGTCCCCGCGGCGTCGGCAAGTCCACCCTGCTCGAAAACGCGGCAGATCAGGCCGATTTCGGCTTCGTAGCCCAAGCTCCGGCCACCTACGCCCCGCACGACTTCCTCATCTCGCTCTCCGTGCGCCTGTGCCAGAAGTACATGGACTACGAAAACTACCCGGTACCGGAGTTCGCCCGACTGTCCCCGTTCCACCGCCTGCTTCAAAGCACCCGCCGCCGCCTCACAGCGCTGGTCCGCTGGTCCTCGTTCGCGCTGCCCGCGGGGGCATTGCTGGTCCTCGGTGCCTCATCGGCGGCCCGCTCCCTGTACGACCAGTATAAGAACTCGGCCACCGACGCCGCAGACACTGCCGTCCACGCCGTCCACGCCTGGCTCCGCGAGGTCTGGAACGGCGACGCGGTCGTGACGAGCGTCCTGGTCATCGTGGCCGGCATCGCCTGGTGGCTCTCTCGCCACGACCCCTGGATTCCCCGATTCCTAGGGAGACTGTGGAGCAGACTGGGCGCCAAGCTCGGGATCCTGCTGGCCCTCGCCAGCCTGGGCAGTGCCTTCTTCGATCCGCAGATCCGCCAGCTCGCCCAGCACGTCCACCTCAGCACCATCCTCGTCACCGCGCTCCTGGCCGGCGGATGGTTCTGCTCCTGGACGGCCAGCAACCTCGCCCAATTCCGCACAGCCCACATGGAGATCGGCTACTGGACCATCTACGCCAGCGACGCCTACCGGCTCCTCGCTGCCGGTCTGGGCACATACCTGGTGTACATCTTGGTGCGCACCCCTTCGACCTACGCGCTGCTCGCCGACACAGAGAACCCGAGCCGACTCGCCGGAATGGTCGCCGGCGCCCTTCTCGCCCGCGCTGCCGGATGGAAGCCCCGACCGGCCAAACCTCACCTCGTCACCCGCTGCGAGAACCACCTCTACCGACTGCAGACCATCCAGACGACGACTAACACCCTCTCCAACGGCACTGCCCAGATCATGTCACTCGGCGGCTCGCACGCGACGTCCATCTCCACAGTGCCACCGAACTTCCCCGCCCTGGTCGAAGAATTCCGTGACTTGCTCACCGAAATCGCCGACACGCTCGCCCGCCGCAAAAAGCGGGTCCTCATCGGCATCGACGAAGTCGACCGGCTCGGCTCCGACGCCCAGGCCCTCGCCTTCCTCGCGGAGATCAAGGCCATCCTGGGCGTGCGCCACGTCTACTACCTGATCTCCGTCGCCGAAGACGTCGGCGCCGCTTTCGTCCGCCGCGGCCTGCCCCACCGCGACGTCACCGACAGCTCGCTCGACGACATCATCCACGTCGAGGCCTGCACCCTCAAAGAAGCCAAGACCATCCTCGACAGGCGCTCCCAGGACCACACCGTCCACACCGCGCTTCTGGCACACAGCCTCTCCGGCGGACTCCTGCGCGATCTGCTCCGCTACGGCCTGCAGATCGAAGAGATTCAGGTCAAGACCCGCACCCACGAACTCGCCCACATCGCCCGCGAGCTCATCCTCGAAGAACTCTCCGAAACCCTCGCCGGCTTTCGGACCCTGCTCGGCAAGCAACAGTGGACTCATGACACCAGCGGCATTCTCAGCGACCTCCGCACGCTCTGCGGGCACCTCAAGACCTCAGAGTGCGAGTGCACCGACGGCCCGCTGCGACAAGCGCTCGGGGAATTCGCCCACCAGCCCGCGGACGCCAGGCCCCTCTCTGCTGACATCGCGGACGGCGCCCGCCAGCTCATCGAGGAAGCCGCCGCATACAGCTACTTCTCGCTCACCCTCCTCGAAATCCTCACCGCTCCCGGTCTCGACCGCCGCACCGAAGAAGCCAAGGCGGAGGGCCCCTACGGAGCGCTCGAACGGCTCGCTGAAGCACGTCTGGAACTGACGATCTCACCGCACAGCGCCCGTACCCTCATCACCCGCATCCGCAAGGCCTGGTCCCTCAACGACAGCCCGACCATCGACATCTTCGGGTCCGTCCTGCGCCGATGGTCCTGCCCTCTGCACGGATCGGACTCCTTCGGCCGGCGCAGAACGCGACCAAGCCGCGCTCCCCGCCTCGCCGACCCGTCGGACAGGCATTGACCAGGACGGCGCGCAGCCGTCGCGCGCCAAGAGGCAGCCGCCACACGCGTGGGTGACGTGCGCTGTGGGGTCCCAGCTGGTGTGTCGCATCTGCGAGACAGCCCCACACGCCGGTCCGTAAGCGTTCCGGCGGACCGCAGACGCAGGGTCATCACCGACTTGTGCGCCGCACGAAGAGACTGATACGCCAGACCGGATGATTCCAGAGTCGAAGGAAGCGGCCGCCGCTCGGTCCAAGGCCGCGCATCGATACCGCCTACGTGCGCAGGAGCATGTCGTTGGCAGAGATCGACGAGACACCCACACGCCCAGGAGACAGGGCGAGGGCTGTGGTGTCGTTGAAACCCCTGCCACAGCCCTACGCGTGTCGCAGATCTGGGCCGGACGATGAGGCAGGAACCTGTCGGTGCGGGGTCTCCCGCCGTGAATTCCCCGGTTGCGCGGGCTCGACGGTCTGGGCGCCGATGATGGTGCCACGAAGGACGCATCATCCCGCTCGCGCCGGCCACGCCTCATCGTCGAGACCATAGAGCGCGCTTCGGCGACCGTACCGACGGGTCACTCCTGCTCACGCGCGCGCTACCCGTACGTCCAACTGGTGCGCAGCACGCCAGCCCAGTCATCCCCGCTTGCGCGGGATCGACTCGGTGGTGAAGTCATCCAAGACGATCACGGTCGAGTCACTCCCGCTCGGGCGGGCGCTGCCCGGGGGCGGGCCGGACGATGGAAGTAGTCTGGGAGTCATCCCCGCTCGCGCGGGCGTCACATGATCGACCTTGAAGAACGCGTGAACCGCGTGGAGTCATCCCCGCTCGCGCGGGCGTTACCCTCTCTGACCTGGTCATTCTAGCGCAGTTTGCCCGTCTTCTGCGTTGGATTGGGTATAGAGAACGATGATGCGACCGAAGATCTCGTACTGCTTCCGGGGCATGCTGCAGAAGTCACCAGCCAGCCGATGACCTTGTTGCTCCCCCCCCGGAAGCGACGGCCCGCCGCCTCCGCGCCCGGATAGGTCACGAAGTCGTTCCCGTCTGGAGGTCTGCTGGCAGAGAGCCGGTGCGGACGTGGGTCCCTCATACCCGTCGGCCTGAGGGACCCACGTGCCGTTTCATTACTCCTTGACCGGGGTCGCCTTCAGCAGGGGCAGCCACTGTGATGGCAGCGCTTGCTCGGCCCGGAAGATGTCGGCGAGTTCGGCAGGGCTGAGCACTGTGATCGTGCGTGCTCGGGCGGTGCGCCACGAGCGGATGAGGCGGTCGAAGACTTCCAGGACCGTTGGCGGGCGTACGAGGTAGGTCTCGTCGTCGGCGAGCATGCGCGCGGCGGCCATGATCTTCGGCTTGGGGGACATGAGGAGCGCGATGGAGCCGCTGGGCGCAGAGGTCCTTCGCTCTGCCTCCGTGTACCTGAGGTGTCCTTGGGTTTGGCGGACATTGTCGGGGCCGATCTCACCGGTGGGTGTGGCTTCGCTCTTGGCCTCCCAGGTGACCCAGCGGGCGTCGTCGAAGATCCAGACGGCATCAGGGGCTGCGGGGTTGGCGTCGTCGTCGTTGCCGTAGCTCTCCGAGGCGCCGGCGAAGGTGCCGAGGTGGACGAGTCCGGCTTCGTAGGCGCGGTACTCGGTGCCTGCGAGGCCGGCCCGCGCTTCGGTGAGGGCGCGTTCGAAGGGCTCGGGGCGGTGCAGTTCGGTACGGGCGATGACGGCGAGCATCGCGGCTTCATCAACGGGGTCGAGGTCGCCGAGGATGGGCGCGTGGGCACGGTCGCTCGGCGAGGCAATGTGGGCGAGGAAACTGCTGGTCTGCGCCTTGCGCTGGAGCTCGCGGTAGTAGCGGGCCCCGGTGGCGCGGTGCGTCGAGTCTCCGCTCTGCTGCGCGAGCCGCTCGGCGATGCTGTATCCGAGGTAGTTCCACAGCGCGGCATAGCGCTGGGGTGTCCGCTCGCCCCTGAGCTGGTCCAGGACGCGCTGTACGGCGGTGAGGGCCCAGTCCAATTGGTTGTTCCAGATCGCCTCCCAGGCCGCGACCTCGTGCCGGGCCGCGTTGTGCAGCTCACGGGAGCTGGGGGCGACGGTACGGGTGTACTGCTCGCGCTGGGAGGAGATATGGGTGTCGACCGCAGCCCAGTCCTGATCATGCCTGCGGAAGACGGCGAGGTTGTCGAGCATCTCGCTGGAGGTGGTGCCCAAGCTGTTCGTCCGTCCGAACTCGACCTCGGCGTGGACTTCCGGGTGCAGCGCCCCCTGGACGTCTGGACCGGACAGGTACGACGTCAGGGACCGGCCGAGCACCATGACGGCCGCCCAGTCCTTGTTGTTACGGGTGGCCCGGCCCGAGCCCTGCACGATACGCGCGCGGATGCGCTCCTGAAGCACCTCCAGAGCGCCGAGTGATTCGTGCAGGAAGCGTTCCTGCAAGTCTCCTCGGGCGGGCAGGCCTGCGAGTACGACGAGCCGGCAGTCGTCTCCGGGGAGGTCTATGCCGTCGTAGCGGTTGGTGAGGAGCAGAGCCGCCTGGTCCATCGCGGTGAAGGCAGTGAGGTCGTCTTCGACATCGTTGGCCTTCACGACGGGGTATGTCTCGGGCAGGCACTCCTTGGCGAAGGCCTCGGCGGTACGGCTGTCGGGGGTGAGGATGACCGCTCGTCCCGCGCTGCTGACAACCCCGGAGACGAAGGCGGGTACCCGCGCGGGCGCCGTAGACAGATCGTCGGTCAGTTCGGGGAACATGAAGAACCGTCGCCCGGTGCCCCGGGTCTCCCAGCCCTTGGGGACGGGGATACGGTCGATCTTCCTTCGCCCGAAGGCACGCTCGAGCTCGCCGCCGTCTCCGAGGGTCGCACTCATGTATACGCGGCGGGCAGGGCTGCTGAAGGCCTCGTGCTGCGCCGTGGGCGCGATGAGCGGGCGGATGAGGATCTGTCCGTACGAGACGTAGATCAGGCACCGGTCGAGGCGCCCTTGGAGGAACTTCCAGGCATGGAAGGCGTCCGTACTCAGCTTCGAGCCGTGGGCTGCTGCCGCGACGGCTGCTTCGAGGGGGAGGGACTGCTCGGCCACACCGATGGGGGAGGCGAGGTACACGTACGCCGAGGGGTCTTCTGTCTTCGGAGCGCGCAGCCGGGTGTCGACGAGTGGATCCAGTGCGGGCTTCAGCACGGAGAGAACGTCGAGGTACGCACTCTCCTCGGTCTTGCGGGAGATGGCGAGACTCCACGGACTGGCCACGTACCCCTCGGCCGCGTGAGCGTCGTCCAGGACGAGCATGCCAGCGTTGTCGAGAGCCGGATTCGAGTTGAATACGTGGCTGTAGACGCTGACGGCGACGGCTTCCCCTGCCTCGTACTGCGCCTGGTGGGCTGGATTCCATGTTTTCACGCGATTGACGAGCAGTACGTTCGGAATCCCATACTCGTCGAACTTCGCTGCCGTTTGCCGCGCCAATTGCCGCGTGGGACAGAGGTAGGCGACACGTTCACCGTATTTGCGGCGACGGTACTCGCTGATCAGTCCTCCGACAAGAGTTTTACCCGCCCCGGTCGGCAGCTCAATTGCTACGTCTGACGTGTCTGACTTCATTTCGTGCCAGTCTCGAAGGACATCCTGTTGGTGTCCCCACACGAATTCGGGCCCACGGTTCGTGAGGGCAAGAATCCGATACAGGTCGACCGGGTCTTCCGGCATGGCCGCCTCGGCGGACTTGAGCTTGAAGGCCACTGCACTCCGTTCCCCCCGCTGAGCTGACAAGAGCTCAGCATCCATCCCCGTTGCTCGACTTCTCAAAGTACTGCAGCATGCCCGGCCGCTGGCAACAACTGGATGCGGGGGTAGTGATGCATGTCCACGCGTCCGAAGGAGACCCCCGACTCGGGCCTGTCCGTGGAACCAGACGAACGATCTCCAGGCCACGCCACGGGCTGTCGCATGCACGCTCCCGGGGGCGGTGTCCGCCGTTCCACGGTCAGGAACTGGTAGTCATGCGGCAGGCGGGACATACCTTGGGGCTTCGGGGCCCGTAGCGGTGGATGGGGGCAGAACACAGCATGCAGGGCCCTACCTCCCAGGGCGGGCACCTCAGTTCCGCTGCGACGACGAGGCGCTCGCGCGGTGACAGGCGCAGGGCAACAGGCCTCGAGGGCTGCAGGAGGGCATCGGCGGGAGCGTGGCCGAATGTGCAGCCCGATGGCCGAGGTCCTGTCGCGGGGCGGCCGCGGGCTGCTGGTGTGGGGGCCTTCCTCCCCGTAGCGGCAGGAAATGTCGAGTTCCTGCTCCCGGTAGGTGACCGGCTCGTCGTCGACCGGGCCGGGCTCGGATGTGTCGCCGGCCTCTGCGGTGATCTCGCGCCAACGGTCGACGTCGCGCGCAAGGGCCCACAGGTAGGAGGTGCGCCTCGCGTCCTGCGGGTCGCGGGAGCGCACTGGCAGGTGCTCGCCGTCAGCGCTGGTGACGACGAGTTCGTCCAGTGCGGTGGCACGTTCCTGAGGAATGCACAGGGCGGGTAGGAACCAGCCGCTGTGCCACATCCGGCAGGTGCCACCTGCGGTGGGGCAGGGGCGCTCGCTGCTGGGAGTGCATTTCCAGATCTGCAGGTGTCGGACCCCGCCGCGGATGATGAGGGCAAGCGGGGAGACGATGCGCTGCCAGGGCACGTCATCGACACGCGTCCACGGGGCACGGTCAATCAGGGCGGAAGAGTCGTCGGACGTCACCCACAGCGGCGCTATGTTGCGCTCGCGGGCCTTGGCGGAGCGCCGCCGTACTGTGTTCGCGGTGATGGGGGAGTACTGGGCCTCCCACCCGACGCGCGCGCCCGCTCCCGTCACCAGCACATCGGTGACGACCCGCCCGTCGGATGACCGGGCCTCGGTCTCCACATCCAGCCCGTGCCGCGCTGCCGTGCGAGCGATCCGCTCCTTCATCGCCTTGTGCTTGTCGCTCTCCTGCGGTGTCGCCGCATGGGTGAGGGGCAGATGCGCCGCCACCCACGTCACTTGCCCGTGGCTGCGCCGGCGCCGCACGAACATCCACGGTGATTTGCCGGCCAGAGCGCACTGGCAATCCTCGCCCCTGTAGTCTTTTAGGCATTGCAGCAGGCTCCTGGAGCGCTGATCGACGGGCTGGGTGATCTCCTCCAGCAGTCCGGCATAGCCCGGGTTGCCGAGATCCTCGTACGTCAGATTGATCTCGATGCCGTGCCCGGTGTGGAACACCCCGTTGGCCATGGGAACGACAGTAGGTCCCGGTGCAGGGTGTGGGAAGAGGGACCGCGAGGGGGGCGTAGGCGCCGCACCACGTGGAGCCGCCGGGCCGCAGATTGCATGCCCGCCGCCTGGCAGCAAAGGCATTTCCGCTCGCGCGGGCTCTACCAGCTGCATCCCAATGAGTGACGTCCCACTGGATGGGTGGCGACTCCCTCATGCGCGGGCGGTATCTGTTCAACGGCAACGAGCAAGAGCAGTACGACAGATTGTTCTCGCCCCTATGGGCTCGCTGACCGGTGACCACCACCTGGCAGATCTGGCAGCACGGGTCACTCCTGCTCACGCGGGGCCTCCACCCGATCACTCAGCATTTTTCCAACTGCACATCGCGCTTCAAGGTCGGCGCTCACCCCGCGGGTGATGCTGTCGAGGCTGTAACAGGTTACGCAGGCCTCGCTGACCTGGGAGGATCTGCTCATGGCGGACAGCACGTTTGGGCCGGCCGGGGCGAACGCGGACCTTGAGTGTCAGATCTACGTTGCCGCTCCCAGCCGCGATCGGTTGATGGAGCGGTTGGCAGCGGTATTGAAAGTGTCGCTCGGACCAGATCGCGTGATCTCGTACGGATGTGTCGAGGTGGAGTGGGATCATAACGACTACGAAGGCACCAACGCTGACGTGGAGTTCCTGGACTGGTACTCGCTCCTTGTGTGCCAACCTCGTCGTGCCGCCTCAACAACTGCTGTCGCGTCGGACACGGCAACGGTCCTGGAAGCGGTCCGGGAGACCGGTTACCGGGCCGTCCCCGTTTGCGACTGCGAAGATCTACTGCAGAAACCGGGCACTGAACATCGGCCGACCTGACGAATGGTTGGTTCGATGCCGCCGGCAGAGCATGAAGAGAGTTCCTGGTAGACGGGTTCACAACCAAGATGCCAGCCCGCCAGGAGCTCTCAGCTTGCTCGGGCCCTGCTCTGTGCGCTCGTCGTGTACCAGGGGCGCGAGGGGGCCCCTCGCGCTGGCACTACTGGATGTAAGCGGAGCCTGGCTCCAGCGGCACCGAGTCACCCCCGCTCGCGCGGGCACTACGTTCTGCGTAAGCAGGAGGATGAGCTGCGGCGCGAGTCATTCCCGCTTGTGCGGACACCAAGTATTCCACCACATGGTGAAGGAGGCCGAGGCCGTATCACCCCCGCTCACACGGGCGTTACATCTCACCGGGCCGAGTGGTGATAGGCATGGCTCCCGGTCGAAGGGCCTCTGGAGAAACGCGTGGCCGTTCGACCAGGGCGGTCGGGTCACTCCCACTCGTGCGTAACGCGGCGCCGTGAAACCTGCGCACCGTCATGACCGCGTCACTCCCGCTTGCGCGGGCGTAATGAGAGCGAGACGAGACCGCTGGAGCCACTCCCGCTCACGCGTGCTCTACTGAACGATCCATGCCCGCCCGGACATCGTCGAATCACTCCCGCTCACGCGGACTTGCGGGCAGGTATCCACCGTTGAGCCGCAGTGGAGAGAGTCACCCCCGCTCCGTGGCCGGTCAGGGTTTATGCGCCGGGTTACTCCCGCTCGCGCGGGCTTCCGATGGTACATCTGCAGAACACAGTGATCGAGTCATTCCTGCTTGTCCGGGCTCCGCCGATGGAAGTGCAAGGCGATGGTCGTCAGCGTCGGGTCACTCCCGCTCGCGCAGGCTGTGCAGAAACGTGCGGGGTCGTTCGGTCAGCGCGGTCGGAGCATTCCTGCTCGCGCAGGCTTCACGGCGCCGGTGTTGCCAGCGGACTCGACCTCTGAGATCACTACAGCCCGGCGTGTGCCAGAATCCCTGCGTTGAACACAAAGGAACAGAGAACCGAGTTGCTCCCGCTCGCGCGGGCGCTACGTCCACGAGCGCCGGGACGCCCGGACCAGGCCCTGCCAGCCAAAAGCTCCAGGGGAGTCACCCCCGCTCACGCAGGCACAACCTGGTGTTCAGCCCGTTCAGTAGGTACGCGTACGAGTCACTTCCGCTCGCGCGGGCTCCACATCGCAGCGATCGGCACCACTGACGACGGACGCGGGTCATCCCCGCTCGTGCGGGCGTTCCACTACGTGATCATCCATAGCAGCCAGGACGGCGAGTCATCCCCGCTCGCGCAGGCGTTACCCTCTCTGGCCTGGGCACTCTAGCGTATTTTGCTTGCATTCTGCATGGGTTGGGTAGGGGAAGGATGATGCGACCGAAGACCTCGTACTGCCTCCGGGGCGTGCTTCGGAAGTCGCCTGCCCCCCCCCGCTCAACGGGCTCGGCAACGCTGCGGTCACCGTCCTGGACAGGAAGTCTGGATCATCCCCGCTATCGCTGGCTTACCTCATCGTCCAAACGCGCGGGTTCTTCAGGCCGTTGGCCACCCGGATCGACACCAGCGTTGGGTCACTCCCGCTCCTGCAGGCGGCACGAGACGGCGGACAACATGCTCACCTCCCGGGCCGAGTCACTCCTACTCGCGCAGGCGCTACTTCGGGCTCCGTCCGATCCGGTTCGCCACCCTCGAGTCACTCCCGCTCGCGTGGGCTCCACGCCCAAGACACTCGTCGTCGACCGAGGCAAAGTCGAGTCACTCCCGCTTGCGCGGGCGTTACGGCGTATCGAAACGGGTGTTGAGCGAGAGCCGGGAGTCATCCCCGCTCGCGCGGGCGTCACTGGCATCCGGCGGTGCAGATCAGCTGGCCGGGCGAGTCATCCCCGCTCGCGCGGGCGTCACCCTCTCTGACCTGGGCAACCTAGCGCATTTGCCCGTCTTTTACTTGGGTCTGGGTAGAGGAATGGTGATGCGACCGACGATCTCGTACTGCTTCCAGGCATACTGCAGAAGTCGCCAGCCAGCCGATGACCTTGTTGCTGGCCCCCGGAAGCGACAGCCCGCCGCCTCGCGGCCGGATAGATCACGAGGTTTCCCACGGCCAACGCGGCAAAGACGCTGGACGCGGTGCTCCCGCTCGCGCGGGCGTTCCGCTCTTCCGTGACGCAGGCGAGCGATCTCCAGGCCACGGTAGGGGCTGCCGCATGTATGTGTCCGGCCGCGGTGTCCGCCGTCCGTTCCGGGAGAGTGGCAACCCGATGGCGCCCCGGGGTGCCGCCGCTCGTGCGGACGCTGCGTCTTCTGCTTGTTCGTCTTCTTACTGATGGTCGTGTCGCTCCCGCTCACGCGGGCGCTACCTGATCATCGACGTCACCGACCCGAAACCTGCCGAGTCACTCCCGCTCGCGCAGACGCTACTTCACCAAGGCCGCGCGGATCATCGTGCCCGTCGAGTCATCCCCGCTCGCGCGGGCGCTACCGGTGGCGAATCGTGGGCCGGGACGCGGTCGTCGAGTCATTCACGTTTCCGCGGACTGCACTGGCCTGGTTTATGAGTCGCTGGCTGAGCAACTCTGATACGTACGGACTGTACTACTTACGTTTAAAGTCTGCAGCCACGGAAGGCCAATTCAACTCCGCTCACGCAGGCTCCACCCCATTGTGGAAACGCACTGGAGTACGTCGCCGAGTCCCCCCGCTCGCGCGGGCGCTGCTGGTCGGCGCTGTGGGCCACCGCGAGCAGCGGCGGGTCACTCCCGCTCGCGCGGGCGCTGCCCTCTCCGGCCCGGCCGTTCTGGCATGGTATGCCTGTCATTTGCTTCTGACTGGCTGGGAGATGATGGCACACGGGACTGGATGCACGGCAGCAATCTCTGCTTTCTGGCGTTCGTGGTCTCGTGAGCAGCACAGGGTGGCAGCGTTGGGGGATGGGAGTTGTTGAGGATGCCCGGTACGACGGTGTTGACCGTCGTCCGTGGGGGAAGTTCGACCGCACGACGCTGAGGGTGTACTCGCTGCTGTTCCACCTGATCGATGTGGGGGCGGTGGCCGGGGTGCTGTGGGACCGGTTTGTGACCCCGAGCCAGCGTCGGGTCGTCAGCGCATGCCTCAACATGCCGCAGGAGCAGGCGCGTTCGGTGGTGTGTTTCCTGGCTGCCATGCACGACATCGGGAAGCTGATCCCGTATTTCCAGGCTCTCGAGCCTGCGGCGTATGTGCGGCTGGGGGAGGACCTGCTGGCAGACACGGGCCCGGTGGTGTATGTGCCGCACGCGCGTGCGTCGATGCATGTGGGGCTGCAGCTGCTGAGCGAACTGGGATTCGCCGTTGGCGGTAACGACAGTCCCGCCGTACGTGCAGCGCAGTGTCTGGGCGGGCATCATGGCCGGTTCCTGCAGCTCGACGTGGACGGGGCGGCGTCCGCCCGGCGGGTGGAGGCCACGTTGGGCGGGCCCGTGTGGCAGGATCTGCGTCGCCGCTACGCCCGGCTGCTGTGGCACCTGTTCGGCGTCGATGAGGCTCCGGAGCGGCTGTCGGTGGAGGCGGCCGTGCTGATCACGGGACTGACGATGGTTGCCGACCGGGTTGCGAGCCAGCGCCGGTACTGGGTGCCCAACGCGGACACGCCGTCCTTCGGCGCCGCCGAGCATTACACCCGCGCCCGCCGGCAGGCCGAGGAAGAAGTCGAGCGGCTCGGCCTCGCACGCTTCGCACTGGACCGGATCCCGTTCACCACCGCGCACCCGGGACTGGAGGAACCCAACGCTCTGCAGTGTTCCGTGATGGAGGAATTGCCGCGCCTGGTCGCCGAGCGGGGGAGCGGCATCGCGGTCGTCACGGACGCGATGGGCACGGGCAAGAGCGTGGCCGCGCTGGAGATGGCGCGGATCTTCAACGAGCACTGCGGTACCCAGGGCGTGACGTGGCTGCTGCCGGCGACGGCCGCCGCCGACCAGGCCTACGAAGTCCTGGACCAGTACGTGCGCGCCCACCAGCCCGAGTACGCGCCGGTGACGCTGGTGCACCACCACAGCGACCTCAACGAGGCATACACCGGCCGCCGCCTGTCCCCGGCGGACTCCACCGTCGTGGACGGGCCGCCCGACGACCCGTTCACCGACGACCAGGACGAACCCCCTGCCGACGACGAGAGCGAGTACGGTCCGGACGCCGCGGGGCCCGACCGGTGGCTGCGCGGACGGGACAACGCGCTGCTGGCCCAGTACACCGTCTCCACCACCGACCAGGCGCAGATGGCCGTCCTGCCCGTCCGCCACAGTGCGCTGCGCATGCTGGCCCTGTCGGGCAAGACCGTCGTGGTCGACGAAGCCCACGCACTGGACCCGTTCAGCCAGCTCCAGCTGCTGCGCCTGCTGCAGTGGCTGGGAGCCCTGAACTGCCCGGTCGTCCTGCTGTCGGCGACGATGCCCGCATCGACCGCCACCGACCTGGTGCGGGCCTACCTGTCGGGCGCCGGCCGTACCGGTCTGCACGGTGCCTCGTTCGCCTCCGGCTACCCCGGGTGGCTGTTCGCGGATGCGGCGACCGCCGCCGTCCACCGCATGCCCGAGCAGGCCCAGGACGAGCAGCGGGCCGCCCAGCGCAGGAGCGCACGCATCCACGTCCGCCCGGTCACCTACCGGCCCCTCGGGCCGGCAGGCCGTACGGTCGAAGCGGGGGAGCGCCTGGCGGTGATCGCCGACGTGCTCCAGCGGGTCATCCGCCACGGCGGGTGCGCGGCCGTGGTGTGCGCGACGGTCGGCGACGCGCAGGACACCTACCAGTACCTGCGCCGCATCTGGAGCGGCCCGCCTGACGACCTGGTCCTCGTCCATGCCCGGGTGAGGGGGCGGCGACGGCAGAGCACACTGGGAGACCTCCGCCACCGGCTGGGGCCGACGGGCCCGCGCCCGGCCCGGCGCGTCTTCGTCACCACCAGTCTCCTCGACGTGAGCCTGGACATCGACGTCGACCTGATGGTCAGCGACCTCGCCTCTGTGGCACGCCTGCTGCAGCGTCTGGGCCGTCTGGGCCGCTTCACACGCCTGTGGACCGGACAGGGGCGTCGGCCCGTCTGGTGGGACGGGGAGAACAGTCCGACGCTGACGGTGCTGCACCCGGTCAACTCCCGTGGCGCGACCGCCCTGCCGCCCGGCTGGGACACGGTCGAGCCCGCTGTCGCCCTCCATGAAACCGCCCGGCTCCTGCCGGCCCTGGAGAAACAACCGCTCGTCGTCCCCGACGACGTCCAGGCTCACGTCGAACAGGTCCACGGCGTCACCTCCGGTTTCGCAGCCCAGACGACGCGCCTGCAACAGATGGCCGCAGCCCACCAGGCCCGCACCAGCCGCCAGGAGCAGCTCAGCGCAGTCCACCTGGTACCCCCGCCCAAACGGGTCTCTTCCCTGGCCGACCTGCACCGCCAGCACCTCACCACCGCCCAGGCCGCCACCCGGCCAGGTGTCCTGCCCCGCCGGCTGCTGCCCTGTTACCGAAGTGCCGAGGGCACGCTGACGCTCGACGCAGCAGGCCTGCTTCCACTCCCGGACCCAGAACACCTCGGCCCGCGCCACCTGCGCAGCATCCTCGAACACTCACTGCCCGTCCCGGCCGCCTGGGTCGCCCGCGCTTCCGCCCGGCACCAGCCGCCCGCCAGCTGGAAGCAGCACCCCCTGCTCGCCGACATCGTGCTGCTGCCCACCGACTCCGTAACCCTTGAGAGTGAACATCAATTCGGCCAGCACTGGCTCCGCATGGACGAAGAACTCGGCCTCCAACACCGCAAACAGCAGTAATCACGATGCGTGAAGCCCAGCGCCAAAAGCATTACGCCATTACTTGATCGTCGTACTTTCTCACTGGTCGTGAGAGACGGCAGCGGCATGATTCGCTGTACCCGCGAGCCGTCGAACCCTCGACCGCACCTCGCGCATCCTTCCCCTCGCCCCACAAGGGCGCGGTGACGACTCCTTGCCCAGCCGTGCCTACGCGCGGCACGTGCGGCTGCGCATGCCCAGCCGGACCCAACCACCGGCCCAAAACACCGCCCTGGCCCCGGCACATCCCATCGCCCCAGGCATTCGCCGCACCTTCCGCTTCGGCCCCCTTTTTCGAAAGACACGCTCTTGTCTGCGTTACCTCCGCCCACCACCTCGTTCAGCGCGGCCGACCACCCCTGGATCGACGTCCGCACCGGCGGCCAGTACGACCAAGTGGGCCTGCGATCCCTGTTCCTGGACGCCCACCGCATCGACGATCTCGCTCTGCCTCAGCCCCCGGCGGCGTCAGCCCTCCTGCGGATCGCGGCCGTCATCACGGCCCGCATCACCGGTCTCGACGACCCCGAACTCACCGCCTCCCAGTGGAACACGCTTCGCCGCAGCCGCCTGGCCGAGGGCCGCTTCGACCCGGACGCCGTCCACACCTACTTCGACCAGCACGGCTGGGACGTCTTCGACCCCGTGCGGCCCTGGCTGCAGACCCCCTCACTGCGCACCGAGTGCGACCACAGCACCGGCATCAACGCCTTCGTGCCAGGGCGGCCCGCCGGCCACAACTTTGCCTGGTTCAGCCCGCACGGCCACCACACCGCCGAGCCCGTTCCCACCGCCGAAGCCCTGCACATCCTGCTCATCCACCACTACTACGGGCGTGCCGGCACCGGCACCCCCCGCACCCTCGAGGGCACCACCAGCGGCAAGCAGACCAGCGGACCCCTGCGCTCCAGCGTGTCCTTCCACCCGCTGGGCCGCACCCTGCACGAGACGCTCCTGGCCGGTGTGCCCGCCTTCACCGGTGACGACCAGCCGCCAGACGCGGACGCCTGTCCCTGGGAAGAGGCCGCGCCACCCGGCCCTCACGCCACACACCACCCCTTGGTGACCTGGCCGGGCCAGCAGCTGACCGGTCTGAGCCGGCACGCGATCCTGCTCGTGCCCGGCGACGACGGCACCACTGTCACCGACGCCTACGTCACCTGGGCTACCCAGGATCCCAAGCCCATCAGCACCGACCCCTACCTCGCCTACCGCATCATCCCCGAACGCAAGAACGTCGCCCAGCGCCGCACCCTCTACCGCGCCGACGCGTCCCGCGCGTGGTGGCGTGACCTCGAGACACTGCTCCTGGCCCCGGACGAACACGGCACACACACCCGGCCGGCCATCTTCGACACCCTCAACGACCTCCCCGAACCTGTGCGACGCAGCCTGCGCATCCGCGTCCACGGATTCGACCAGGACGGCAAAGCCACAGACCGGCAGTGGTACACCGCCATCACACCGCCTCTGCTGAACTGGACGCAGGAACACGACCCGGTCAAAGCCCAGCGCATCGCCGAGTTCTGCCGACAAGCCGAACAGACCGCACAGCAGCTGGCGACCGTCGCCAAACACGCCTGGGACACCGCCACCCACAGCCGCACCACTCAACCCCCCTGGGCGAACAGAGCACTGACCCGGTACTGGCCGAAGGCCGAGACAGCGTTCTGGCGGCTCCTGGAGGAACCCGACACCGCAGCCGCCACCGCCTTCGCCGACGCAGCCGCGGCCGCCCTGCGCGAGATCACCGAAGCCGCCCGGGCCCGCCACACCTCCGCGGCCCACGCCGTCGCCCACGCCGTCCGGGACCTCTACCGCCAGCCCGTCCCACCCCGGAAAGCCGCCTGATGCCCACCGCAGCCGAACACCATGCCTCCTGCGACGCATTCGTCGCCCACATCCACCTCCTGTGCGCCGAACCCGGCGTCCGCGTCCGCCTCAGCCGGGGGAGAGGCCGCCCCGTCGAGGAATGCGCCCCCATGGACCGCTACCTGGCCCGGCGCACCGCGCACCGCCAAGGACGCCGCGCCTACTACACCGTCGCAAGCCTCATCGCGATGGCCGGACCCCAGTCCCACACCCCCGGCGTCCGCCCCAACCCCGACGCCGGCCTCCTCAACCCCGAGGACGGCCCCGACGGCCTGCTCGTCGCCCCCGTCGAACCCGCCTCACCACCAAAGCCGGACCCGGCCGCCTGGTACGCCCGGCCGAACCTCGGCGCCACCCTCGCCACCGCCGTACGCCGGGCAGGCCACGGAGCCGAGCGCACCGAGAGCCTCCTCCATGTCCTGACCCGCCTCAGCGACGACCAGCTCCACCGCCGACTGCCCGCACCCGTCACACGGCTGCTGCAGGACGGCATCACCCCCGACTGGGCAGTCCTCCTGAACGACCTGGTGCAACGCCCCTACCGCCGTGACAAGGTCGGACTGCGCTGGCGCGACGCTTTCTACCTCGCCACTCCCGAACCCCAACGCACCTGAAGCACGAAGAGGCAGCAGCCGGCTCCGGCCAGCCCCTCCAGGGCCTGCCGAGGTCCCCGGCGCCCGCCAAACCCCACACCGGCGCCACGGCGCACGACTGGCCGGCCACCAGTACGGCGCCGGCCCCCCTCGTCCCTCTTGTTCCGGCAGCCCCGTCCCGTGGGCTGCACCAGCGGCATGCCCGCCGCCCCACCGCGAAAGAGCCCCTTCATGCACACCCCCGCACGCTTCCTCGACCTGCACATCCTGCAGCCCGTGACTGCGGCGAACCTGAACCGCGACGCCGACAACGACCCCAAGACCATCTCTTACGGGAACACGACCCGGGCCTTCGTCTCCCCCCAGGCGTGGAAGCGGCCCATCCGCCTCAACGTCGAGCAGGACCTGGGCGAGCACGCCGCCCGCACCCGCATGGTGCCGCCCCTCGTCGCCCGGAAACTGCAGGAAGCCCAGTGGCCCGACGACCTCGCCGCGTTCGCGGCGGCCCAGATCGTCCACTCGGCCAAGAAGGACGGCCTGCAGCACAACGACCAGGAGGGCTACCGCACCCAGGCCATGCTCTACCTCCCCAAGGACGTCATCGACGACCTCGTCGCCCTGTGCGAAAAGCACCGCACCGCACTCGAAGAAGCACTCGCCGCCCACAGGCCCAAGAAGCAGATCGCACCGGTCCTGCCCGCCAAAGACCTCGCCGCGCACCTGACCCGCCGCACCGCGAGCATCAACCTGTTCGGCCGGATGCTCGCCGAAATCCCCGCCGGCCACGTCGAAGCAGCCGTGCAGATGGCCCCCGCCTTCTCCGTGCACCAAAGCGACCCGCAGCCCGACTTCTTCACCGCAGTCGAAGACCTCCCCCAGGACGGGGACTCCGGCAGCGCCCACCTCCAGACTGCCTTCCTGACCACCAGCCTCTTCTACCGTTTCGCCACCATCAACATCACCGACCTCCGCGCGAACCTCGGATCCGGCGCTACCGCCGGCACGGTCAAGGATCTCGTCGAACTCTTCGTCCAGCACTTCATCCTCAGCATGCCCAGCGGCAAGAAGACCGCCACCGCACCGCACACCGTGCCCGACCTCGTCCACTACGCCGTCCGCGACCGCCGCTCCGTCTCCTACGGCGCCGCCTTCGAACAGCCCGTCACCGCCCCCGCCCAGGGCGGCTACACCGCCCCCGCCCGCCAGGCGCTCGCCGACTACGCCGCCACCATGAGCCGCCTGCTCGGCACCCGCCACCTCGTCGCCCACGGACACACGGGCACCCCGGCCAAGCCCGTCAAGGACCTTGGCGCCCGCCACACATCCTTCGACGACCTCGCCGCCGCCTGCGCCGCCGCCGCGACCGCCGATCTCACCCCCGCGGGCCGGCCGTGACCGGCCTGATCCTGCGCCTGGCAGGCCTGCTGCAGTCCTCAGGCGAACGCGGCGTCTTCCACTACCGCGACACCTGCGCCTTCCCCACCCGCTCCTCACTCATCGGCATGTTCGCCGCCGCCCAGGGCCGCCCCCGAGAGCACGCCCTCGACCCCTACCCCCACCTGAAGGCACCCGGTGACCCCACCGCCCCCAGCCACCGCGACCTGACCCTCACCCTCCGCATCGACCAGCCCGGCACCCCCTACCGCGACTACCACACCGTCGGCGGCGGCCGCCCCCGAGAGCAGGGCCTTCACACCGGCGAAGGCACCCGGCGAAAGGTCACCGCCGCCACCCTCGTCTCCCACCGCGACTACCTCACCGACGCCGTCTTCACCGTCGCCGTCACCGGCCCCGCCCTCCTCATCGGCCACATCGCCGAAACCCTCGAGCGGCCCCGCTTCGGACTGTTCCTCGGCCGACGCGCCTGCCTTCCCGACGAACCCCTCGTCCTCAACCCCGCCAGCCCCAACCCCGTCCAGGAACTCCGCACCCGCGTCCCCCTCACCCGCAGCCGGCCGCCCGGCCCCGCCGACACCCACCTGCCCACCACCTTCGTCTGGGAACACCCGCCCCCCGGAACCGACCCCGCCACACCGCCCGACCGGGAAAGCACCAGCGAACCCGTCAACCTCACCAGCCACGCCCGGCGCCACCTGCCACGCCCCCTGTGGATGACCACCGAAGCCCTGCCCGCCCACCTCTACACAGGACCCCGACCCATCCACGCCCTCACAACGTACAAGCACGGAGCACCCGCGTGACCAGCCTCTCCCGCCTCATCCTCGACCCCCGCCATCCCGCGGTCAGAGCAGACCTCGCCGACGTCGACAGCCTCCACAAGACCCTCATGCGCCTGATCCCCGACCACATCGGCCCCACCCCCCGAGCCAGGGCAGGCCTCCTGTTCCGCACCGAACCCGGACCCGACCCCGTCCTCCTCGTCCAAACTGCCAACCCGCCCGACCTCACCGCCCTGCCCACCCACTACGGCACCGCCCGCACCCTCGACCTCACCCCCCTGCTGAACTCCCTCACCCCCGGCCGCACGATGCGCTACCGCATCACCGCCGCACCCACCGTCGCCCGCTCCGCAGGCAACCCCACCCCCCACCCCGTCACCGGGAAACGCCGCGGCAAGATCACCCACCTCACCGGCGACGACGCCCTCGCCTGGTGGCAGCGCCGCGCCACCGCCGCCGGACTCGAACCCGTCACCATCACCTCCCTCCCACGCCCCTTCCCCCGCACCCGCGTGACGCGCTCGGCCCCCTACTTCACACTCACCCAGTTCGACGGCCTCGCCCGCATCACCGACACCACCCCCCTCACCGACGCCCTGAAGCACGGCATCGGCCGGGCCAAAAGCTACGGAGCCGGCCTCCTCTCCCTCGCCCCCGCCTGACCTTCCCAGACCAGAAGGCGCACCCTCCAGATGCCACACCCGCCCGACCACCAAGCCCTGCGCGCCGCCGCCATCCACCGCCTCTACACCCTCGAGCAGTCGGAGCGGCTCACCCGCGCCCGGATCGCCGGCGTCGCCGACGCATTCGGCGTCGATCCCCGCACCGTCGACCGCTGGCTCGCCAACGCCCGAGCCAACAACGGCACCTACCAGCCCCCCAGCCGCACCACCTTCGTCCTCACCCCGCACATGCTCGACGCGGTGACCCGCTGGCGCGGCAACGCCACCGCCGCATGGAAAGAACTACAAGCTGAAGGCCACCCCGTGCCCTCGCTGGCCACCTTCCACCGCGCCACGAACAAAGCCCTCACCCCCGGCATGCGGGCCGGCCTCCGCGCCGGCGAGAAAGCCCGCCGGCGCTTCGACGTCGCCGGTGAACGCGAACGCCACCACCGCAACTACGCCTGGGAAACCGACCACGTAGAAGCCAGCGTCAAAGTCCGCGTCGAAGGCCACATCCGCAAACCCTGGATCACCTTCTTCGTCGACTGCGCCACCTCGGCCATCTGCGGCCTCGCCATCAGCCCACAACGCCCCAGCCGCGAAGGCGTCCTCGTCGCCATCCGCGACGCCATCCTCATCGACGAACATCACGGCCCGTTCGGCGGCGTCCCCACCTACCTGCGCGTCGACGGCGGCAAAGAGTTCCTGTGCGCCACGGTTACCGAAGCACTCGGCGTCCTGGGAACCGAAATCATCGCCCTGCCACCCTTCACCCCCGAAGGCAAAGGCAACGTCGAAGCCGTCAACGGAGCCATCAAGAAGACCCTGTTCGCCGGCATGCCCGGCTACACCCACGCCCCCACCCTCCGCGGCGGCAAATCCGTCGACCCCGACCAGCCACTGCTCCACTTCGAAGCGTTCGTCGAACACGTCCTTACCTGGGTCCACCACTGGAACCACGAGAACACCCTCAAAAGCCTGGACGGCCGGACTCCCCGCCAGGCCTGGGACGCCGACCCCGCACTCATCGACACCGTCAGGGCCGAAGACCTCCACACCTACACCCTCGAACGCCACGGCAAACCCCTGACCATCAACAACAGCGGCGTCCGCTGGCGCAACCGCAACTACATCGCCGACTGGATGCACGGACGCGTCGGCGAGAAAGTCGACCTGCGCTACCTCCCGCACCACGACCACCGCGTCGAGCTCTACGACCCCCACACCGGCCGCCACCTCGGCCCCGCCACCATGACCGCACAAGCCACCCCGGAACAGGCCCTCAGCCTCAAACAAGCCCGGCGCCGCGAGGCCGACCGTCTGCGCGCCCAACTGAAAAGAGCCGAGAAGAACCGCAACGAACGCTACGCCGCCGCAACCCGCCCCGCCCCACCCGTCCCCCTGGACACGATGCCCGAAGAAGAAGCCCTCGAGCACCTGCGAACCCTCGACGGCTTCACCCCGGCCGCAGAAGCCCTGCCCGACCTCATCAAACTGCCCGAACCCGACGCCGCACTGACCCGGCCACTCGACCCCCGCACCACACCGCCATCCACCCCGCCCACACCACCCGAGGACCAGCCGTGAGCGCCCCCGCCACCTCGCCCCGCCCCAGCCAGCTCCCACCACCCAGCCAGGACCACTACCTCGGCCTCACCGGAGCCAACGCCATGGCCACCAAAGCCGTAGCCGAAACCGAAACCCGCATCCTCAAAGCCATCAAGCACAACGCCCTGGTCTGCATCCACGGACACGTCGGCCTCGGCAAAACCTTCGCCGTCCACACCGTCCTACGCCGCCACGCCCCCGAAACCACCGTACGGCTGCGCTACAACAACGGCGCCAACATGAACGAAATCCGCACCCAACTATGGCGCCGCCTCGACCTTCCCGGACCACCCCCGCAATCCGTCGGCCCCTGCGACCAGCAGATCCACGACGCACTCGAAGCAGAACCACGCGTCCTGCTCATCGACGAAGTACAAGGCCTCGGAACCAAAGCCCTGGAGTACTTCCGCACCCTGTGGGGCGACGACGCACGCCGCGCCCCCATCATCCTCGTCGGCAGCGGCAACGCCCGGCAGAAGATCCTCAACAACCCCGCCCTGCACTCCCGCATCCTCGACTGGTACCAGTTCAGCCCCCTCACCCCCACCGAAGTCCAGGCCGTCATCCCCGCCTACCAGCGCATCTGGGCCGACGCGCAGCCCGAACTGATCCTCTACACCGACGACATGGCAGGCCACGGATCATTCAGGAACTGGGCACGAATCACCCTCCTCCTCCACGACGCCCTTGAAAACAACCCCGGCCTGACCCTCAGCAAGGACCTCATCCGCTGGGTACTCAGCCGCATCGATCCCACCACTCGCCACACTCCGCAACGCGGGTGACCGCGCTGGCTCTCGGCCGCCACTGGCCGCCGTACCGCCCGAGCCGTGCCGAGCGCGGTTCACCTATGCCGATCCACGAACCGCCACACATGTACGGGAAGTACATGTCCTGTCTCCCCGCAGAGCGTCAGAGGAGCCCGGCTGAGGCCAGGGGCGCTGGGCACATGCGGTCGACCTCGTCGTAGATCCGGGCGCGCAGCTGCGCTCACTCCTCGGTGAGCTGCAGACTTCCGTAGCGCGTCTCGTAGAGGGCCGGGCGTTGTGCGGGATGTGCGGTCCGCTTGGACACCTCCGCCTGACCATGCCAGCACGAGGACGACGTCTGGCTGACGGAAGCGGCTACCCCGCCACGTACAGCAGGGGAGCAATGCAGAACCCGCCAACCGATGTGAAGGACAGCGCCCCAGGCCGGGTGGGGGAGCTCGCGCTCCGGGCGGTGTCGGCGTCGATGACGATCATGTGCTGCTCACGAACGGCACGGGGCTTCTTCTGAGTGGCGTGGCGTCGGTATGCCTCTGCATCCGACGCGCTGTCCGACTCGTGTACCACCGCAGCTCGTGCCGAATCCGCTCTCCTGGGTCGAGGTCGTGCAGCAGGGCGGCCGCGAGGACTTCGCCGCTCACCAGGCCGGGGATCTGCCGTTGCTGGGACACGGCGGCTTCCAACGTAGGGATGGTCTCCGCGCCCTCGTCCACCCTGGTCCTGGTTGACGCCGCCCTCGGCGAGGCCGGGCTCGAATTCAGCTGTCCCAGGGAACAGTGCGGGGCGTGTCGAAGCAGCCCCGGCGTCAGGTGTCGCGTTCCAGGAGGATCAGGGGGGTGCCGGCTCTGGCTGTGCGGCGCAGGGCTGTGCCGGGCTGCAGTGCTTTCGCAGCGAGTTGGTAGCCATCGGATCCGTCGTCGCAGGAGGTGAGCCCGTGGCGGGTGGCGAAGACGAGGGGTTCGTTCTGTGCTGCGATGGTGTACCCGCGTCTGCGGTACCAGCGCATGATGGGGAAGGCCCCGACGCGGATCTTGGCGAGAGCCAGGTGGGTTCCGTTGGCGCGCGCGGTGTTCTCGGCCTCCTGGAGCAGGACGGTCCCGACGCCCTGGGTGCGGTGGGATTCTGCGACGGCGAGGAGTTCGATCTCGACGAGGGAGTGGATCAGGCTGTTGCGGTGGGGCGACGGTTGTTGCTGAAGCCACCGGATCGGGGGCGTGGCGTACAGCATTCCTGAAACGGCCTCGCCGGTCCGGGCGACCCAGCACTGTCCCTGCCCGTACGGGAGCGGCACGCAGCCGCCGTGGTGGTCGATGGCTGCGGCCAGGGGAGAAAGGGGACCGTCCGCCGGCAGGGGGCTGTCCTGGAGGGCGAGTGCGCCCAGGGCTGCTGCCGCTTGCCCCTCTCCTCGGGCTGCGAGAGCAACTGCGGCGCGGCGGGTGCGGGCCTGGTCGGTCATGGGGGCACCTTATGACGGGGCGCGGCGCGGCCGTGTTCGACTGCTGGTTCATGCAAGTGCCGCCAGGACGGGAGCGGTGGCCCGCTTTGGAGCTTCTCCTGGCTGACCGTGGCCGCGCCTCGTGCCCCTCGCATCGATTGGACCCAAAGACCGACCAGGCGGGCGGTAGAAGCCGCCTGGCTGTCAGGCCGCAGACCGACGGTCCCACCAGACATCTGGCGGACCAAAGACGTCGGCAGAACTCTCACACGCCGATTCACCTGTGCCGTGCCGTGCCTGACGGTGTGCAAGTTATCTATTGGGACTGACATTCTCAGTGGGTAATGGCTGGAATCTTCAGAGTGGTGGAGTCGGTGCGCCTGCCACACTCTGTCCGTGAATCCCACGGCGGCCATGCGCCTGCTTCTTTCTCCGATCACCTGTACGAAAGCAGTACGCTTGATGCGAAAATCCGGGTGGTCCCTGTCCTTCGACGTGGCATGGCGGACCGCTCGAATCGCCTCCCATCCCGACGAGCTGGTCTACCGCGAGGCCGGCCACCGTACACACCTGGCATCGGGCACGACGTCAGCTCATGTGTCACCGCCCCCTCGCGAACCACAGTAACCACTTCACAATCACCGTTCGCACGAACTCGAAGAGCGTTCGAATAGAGCCTCGGGGCTGCAGGGAAGTGGCCTATTTAGGAGTCCCTTTCGCGCCATGGGTGCTGGAAGCGGTGCGGACGCCACCGTCTCGGAGGTAAGAAGAGCACGCGTATTCCAGTTCTTGGTCGTCGCTTTCCGGGGGGAAGCCATGAATGACGCCGCAGACCTCTCTCTTATCGCTGGCAGTGCACTGCCAGCGGCCTTCACCTTCCTGTTCCAGCGGCTGCAGACGGCCCTGGAACGCCGTCGCTCAGCGCGGACAGAGCAGCCGGAACACGCCCCGGACGTTCCCACGGAACTGGTCGGCAGACTCCAACTGCCGCTCAGGATCGACGAGGACGAACTCGCTGACCACGCCCCGGTGCTGGAGGCCCTGGCACTCGGACTGCGACGCTACGACCGGGACCCCCACCTGGTCACCGCACACGATGCCGACCTGATGCAGGCGCTCGGAAAGGTGCGTGAAGGACTGGAGCACGTTTACGGCCAGCGGTTCACCTTCCAGGGGGAGACGCGACAGAGCAGCGGCCCCCTCAGTGTCCAGCACTACGACACCGTGACCGGCGAGGTGATCGGCATGGAAGCAGGGCAGGCGATCCTCGGCGCCGCCACGAGCACGATCAGGGCCGGAAGTGTCGAAGCCGGGGGCAGGGTCGTCGGGATGAAAGCCCCGATCATCGACGGCCGCAGCTGACGGACTGCCCTTGCTTGTCTCCCCTCTGCTCTCTCCCGAGGAGGAACCCAGCGCATGACCCAGCCCGTCTTCGACGACTCACCTGCAGGGCCCGCCGAGGACCTACCGCAGTCCGTGGACGAGAAGGACGCACGACAGCCCCCGACGGATTCCGGCACCTTCAGCACACGGGTGCCCTCACCTTCTCCCGCCCCGGACCCGGCTGCCGCCACTCATCCCGCGGCGTACCCGGCACACACCACGGCAGAATGGTCGAAAGTCAGTCCGGTGCGTACAGAGGACACCGACAGTACCCCCGGCGCCGGCGAGGGAGACGACGCGAGCGGGGAGGAGCCAACGACGGACACACAGCCAGCCACCCCCGGTGAGCCGACGGCCGTCATCCTTCCCGCCACCGCCGACGCCACCACACCCCCCAGCGCTGCGGACAGCTCCGACGAGGCACCCGCCTCCCCAGGCGGGGCCTACGCCGACGTTCACGCCGACACCAACCACGGCACCATGATCGGACAGTTCTTCGAGGCAGTGGAACGCCTCAGCGGTGCCCCCCTGCCCCCTCAATGGGTGGACCAGGAACTCGCCGACTACGTATCGGTGAAGAACGAGGAGGAACTCGCCCGCCGGCTGCAGGACGACCGCGTCGTCGTACTTTTCGCAGATCACTTCGGCAGCGGCCGGTGGACGACCGCGCTGCGTCTGCTGACGACGCTTCCCAGCCAGCCCCGCACCTTGAGGCGGATCCGCCGTGAGCCCGGCGACGCCTTCAGCACCGAAGGCATCAGAGGTCACAAACGCACCGGCTGGATCCTGGACCTCCGAGATCCGGACGACAGCATCCCTGCCACTTGCGACTTCGGCCTCGAACTCCGCCACACCGCGGACCTGGACGCGGATGACTCCCATCTCGTCGTGCTCATCAGCACCCGTCTGTGGCACCAGATCGGACACGGAGCCGGCCACCTTGCACGCACCCCAACCCCTCCGGCCCAGACCACACTGTTCGCCGCCCTCCTGCAGTCCGCCGGCATCGAGCACGCGAAGGACTTCGCCGCCGACCACCGCCTGACCGAACAACTGGCCAACCTACGACCAGGACAGGTCAAAGAGCACGCCCAGACGCTCATCCGCGCCGCACACCACTACCGCAGCGCCACCGGCAGAGGAACCGACCCAGAAAGCCCAGGTTTCGAAGCGGTCGTCGCAGCCGCCGCCAACGCCACCTCCGGATGGATGGGCGTGCTCGCCACCTGGCACTCCCACCCACAGAGAACCAGCTACGACCGCAACTACCTGCTCCTGACCGCCGTCTACGGCGGAGAACCCATCGACAGCGTCCACACCAAGATCGCTTCTCTCTCACAGGCCTTCGACGAGAAGGAGCCGGCCGGAGCACGGCCCAAGGGCCAGCAGGGACCGGGCCTGATCCAGCTGGCACGGCAGATCGAGGCCGATCCGCTCCCCGACGGCCGTCTGCGCTTTCCCGGGCCAGGATTCGCCGAGGCCGTCGTCCGCTACTTCTGGCGTGACCGGCCCGAACTCATCACCCCATTCACCCGGTGGACAGCGAAACTCTGTCTTGACATCGGAAAGAAACAAGGCACGCAACTCGCCGAACGCATGATCCCCTGGGCGCTGCACGACCTCCAAGCCTCCCGCTCCACCAAACTGCTGCGCCAGGTGGCCGACGACTGGGCACAGGAAGACGCCCTGGCCCCCCACGCACACGACCTCATCGTCGCCGCCATACTCGACCCACAGACTGCACAACTAGTCAAGAACGCTGCCGACCGCTGGACCGGCCAGTCGGACACCAGCCCACCGCTCCTGCGGACCCTCGCCCACGTCTTCCAAACCCTCACCCCCGCACAACCCGCACGCATGCTCCGCCGACTGGGCACCCTCGCCTCCTCCCAGAAACCAGGGGTCGCGGACGCCGTCGGTGAAGCTCTCAACACCCTGTTCAGCAGCGAAAAACTCCGCCCCCAGGTCCGCCAGACACTCGACTCCTGGTTCACCAGCACCGACCAGGCCCTGCAGCATGCCGCGGCCAGCGCCTTCGTACACCTCGCCGCACAACGCGACCCGGCCGGCCTCCCGGCCCTGCTGCATACATCGGATGCCGAAGCAGCCCCCTGGGTCGTCCGCGGCTGGAGGACCACGCTCGAGGCCGAAAAGCCCAGCCCCGCCGCACACCACGCCTGTGCCGTCTGGCTCGACGCGGCCACGACACGACCGGACACCACGGAACGCATCCTCTCCACGCTGATCCGGTCCGTTCACGGCGTCACCGGCCACGATCTGCGGGGCCAGCGCTACCTCAATCTCGTCCGCATGGCCGAACGATGGCTCATCCGGAACGACACCACCCACCACCACGACCGCGAGCACATCCACACCATGCTCATGCACCGCACCAAGCAGGCAGACCCTCACTACAGCCAGCACGACAGAGAGGACGCCTCGACGGGTGACTAGGATCCGGCTCTGGCCGGGACGGCAGGGCACGCTGACAGCAACATTCACGGCTGCCAGCACAGAGGCCGATTTCCGCTTCGACGTGCACGCCGAAGGACGCTGGCAGGCCACACGCCGAGGCCATCACGACCCCGCCGCATCCGCGACCTGCCATGTCATCGACGAAACGAAACGGCTGGCAGCCGAACACTCGGTCCTCGCCGCAGCAGAACTGCAGCATCGACTCAACGCACTCCTCGGCCGGCCAAGACAACTGCGCGAGACCACCGTGAACCTCAACTGGGCACACGTACTGGTCCACGTCGACCCAGAGACTCAGCACGTGGCCCACACCCGCCTTCGCCTGCGCGCCCGAGCACAAACGCAGTGGGAACTCAAGCAGATGACGATGGCCCAAGCCGAAACCTACCGAGACCAACTGCGCGAAGACCCCAACCTGCTCGTGGCGCAGCTCCTCCTCCACTCACCCCAAGCGGTCACCCAGCAAACCCTGGAAATACTCCCCCAGATCGCCAGTTCCGTAGCCGCCTACGCCCCCGGTGCCAGGTGGGTGCAGACAGCGCTCCTACTCGACAAGTGGTTCGCGGACCTGCCGACCGACGCCAAGAGATTCATCATCGACCGCCTCAGTACCACCCTCACCGAATTCGGTGGCGAAGCCATCGCACAACAACTGAGAGATGCCCACGCCACGTCGGTACCGGCTGAACACCCCACTCAAGGGGAGGGCTCAGACCGCAGTCCGGCCGGCCTCAACGGCTACGATCACCACAGCGGATGACGAACGAGACACGATGCTCCCGCCCTGCCAATCGGCCACCTATATGCCACCGGGACGTCAGCGGCGCGCGGGCGAGGCCATGTGCGCTGGACGCATGCGGTCGAGCTCGTCGTAGATCCGGGCGCGCAGCTGGGCCCGCGGCTCGGTAAGCTGCAGACGTCCATAGCGCGTCTCGTACCTGGCCAGGCGGGCCCGGATGTGCCGGTAGAGGTCGGGGTGACGGCGGACAAGCTCGTTGTAGGCCTGATCCCCGGCCTTCTTCAGGAGTTCGTAGCTGGGGTCACGGCGCTCGGCCAGGGACATCCCGTCGTTGAGCGAGGTGATCAGCCGCACAGATTCCGAGCGGCGCTGCAGCAGGGCGGCGAACATACGCCGCCGGTCGTGAAGCCGCCGAAGCTGTGCGTCACTTCGCGGCCGGCTGGTGAGGGCGAGATCGTGCAGGTGCTTGGTGTGGGCATTGTTAGCACTCGGGGCCATCTCCACCAAGGTCTCGGTGAGTTGGTCGCGCCACCGGTTGAGCAGCAGCGGGTGGCACAGTGCGTCCTCGCGTGCGTCCTGTTGCGCGGCGTCGGCAACGATGCGCCGCCGGAAGGCCGGTCCGTCGAGCTCAAGCAGCTCGTGCACCACGTCGTTGACGGGGGCGGCGAGCCATCCGTTGTCGATGCAGCGCGTGATCTTTTCCGGGATAGAGCGGATGTGGACGGTGGCCGAGGGCGCGAGTCCCTTGTCTGTCGCGAGGCGGCGTACGAGGGCCTCCTTCTCGTCCGGGAGGTAGCGGCCCAGCCACGCCCGGGCCAGGCGCCGGGAGTCGTCGGTGGGTGCGGGAAAGGGAAGGATCCCTGCGGCGGTGAGCTCCGCGATGCGCTGGTTCTTGAGGCGTCGCTCCGTATCGCGCAGCCGGTCCCGCACTGCCCGCTCCTGAGCGGCCAGGTCCTCGATCTCCTCGGGGCGGCCGCCGGACAGGACGCGGACCTCGCGCCGGAGCTGCCGGTCGTGCATCGCGTAGGTGAGGGCGTCGATACTCTGCTCGATGCGGTCGGGGCCGAAGAGCAGCTCGTCCAGGCCGGTGCGCTGCAAGCCGCATGCGTGGGCGGTGACCACCTTGGCCAGGTCGAGGAAGCTTACGTTCACCAGGTCCGCGAGTTCGTGCAGGGGGAGCCGCCACGGCTGCGGGTGCGGGGCAGGGGTGGCTGTGAGGCCGGGACCGGAGAGCGGGGGAGCGGCCTGGTGGCGGACAGGCCGCTCGTGCGGTTCGGTGAGGTCCAGGGCGAAGCGCATCTTCACATAGCGGATGGTGCGGCCGCGGTGCAGCACGGTTGTGGGGCGGTCCCACAGGGTCCGGCACGGGGCGCGCCTGGCAGCCCCGCAGGTTGGGCACGCGATCGTCGTGACCTCGCTGGAACGCAGATTCCACAGGGCCCGCCGCGTCGGGGAGGTGTCGAGTGCAGCGTCGGCCCGCGCGGAGTCGTCAAAGCTGGAGCACATGTGCCGGAGGCTGCCAGGCACAGCTCGCCTTCTGACCGGGCCACGCCGCGCAGGCGTCGTGCAGGCCCCGGAAGCCAGTCTTCGCGTTCCAATCGTGTACTCACGTTCGCATTGTTGCCGCACTATCGGGTGAACTCGTGCCGGGGAGTCTCCCTAACGGGCCCTGGTGCGCACCTTGACATGCATGCCGTTCGCGACCGTGCTGGGCGCCCGCCCGTCCGCACGTCGGGGCCTCTGCTCGCCTGACTCGGGCGTCGCGGCGTCTTCGGTCTGGTGACTGGCACCGGGCCCCGAAGCAGTGGACAGGAACCCCGGCAACCCGGCCGTGCCAAGATCCCGTCAGGGCCAGCCAATCTGCCCACTACAGGTGCCATCGACGCAAGCCGCTTCCCGGGCAGACGGGAGCCAACGGTCGGCGCGCCGGGACCTCCCATACCGGCCCCGAGGACGGAGCTGCTCAGCGGCGGTGTACTGCGCGGGCGGCGGCAAGTTCGGCCTGTACGCGCCGCACCCGACCCCTGGGGAAGACCTCCAGGCCCAGCCAGGTGCCCGCTTCCACGTCGTTGCCGGACACGAGCCACACCGGCACGCCGTCGATCAAGGCGCGCAAGCACATGTCGGAGGTGCCGCCGCCACCGGCATTAAAATGATCATGAAATGCGATCACGAGGCCCGGCCGCTCGTGCAGCAGCATCCGCGTGTTCCGCTCCGGTCCCGCCATCCGCCAGTCGTGCGGGCGCTCACGCCGCACTGCAGCCCAGTCGACCGGGTGACACCGGTGGCGGTCTGCCCCCAGTCCGTGACGGCGGCACCAGCGGCACGCAGCAGCATCCGCTCCGGTCGCCGAGCCCTCGATAACCACGAGCCTGTCGCCATAGCGTCTTGAGAGCCGGCCCAGGACTGTCGCTACGGCAGAAGGCCACGGCCAGCGGCGGCTCCCGCACATCAGCACCCGGCCCTCCATCAGCTCCGGCACACCTCTCACCCGCCCTTCTGGGCCAGCGTTGCATGTGGCACTGACAGCAGACCGCAGATCTGGCTGTGCCCAGGACAGGAAGACGCGAACGGGGCGGTGAAAAGCGAGGCCGCACAGAAGCGCAGCTGCTGCGCGGTGGACGGCCGGAGCCGGAAGATCTGCATGGAGCTGCCCCCGCCCACCGTTGAGTCGCAGGCGCGCGCGAAGAGGCGCGCTGAGGCGCAGCGCAAGACCGAGGAAGCCGAAGCCCGCAAGGCCGGAAAGACGTTTGGCGACGTAACCGCAGCAGTGGCGGCAGCGCCCGCGGTGGACCTGGTTGAGGATGGCGGGGACGGCACATCGGTGGTCGCCGAGGCGCGGCTGCTTCGCGTGTTGGCCGACTGAGGAAGACGCTCCCGCTTCCTGCGCTGGGACGCAGGTACACGGCCTGCACGGTGTTCTACAAGTCCCTGGCTGTCGTAGCGGGGGCAGAGCCGTTCACAGACACAGTCTGTTGCGCAGGGCGAGGCTGTTACTCACTTTCGGGTGAACGGGCCGCGGCGGCTGGGGTGGCGTGATCTGGCGTGGGGGGGTCTTGGGCCAGTGCCTGCAAGGCTCGTCTACCGAAGAGCTCCTCAATCTGGTGGATTCAGTACATAGATGGATATGGCAGGTGAGTGTCATGGTGACGTGAGTGATTGGTAACGCCTTCACGCCTTCTCCATGAACCGGTCGTCCGGTCGACAGTGTGTGGCTGCGCGGCCGACCGGCCGCCACCGCACCACGCACAACCTGGCCTCGTGGCCTCTGGGCCTGCCTGGTCGTGTTGTGCCTGTACCCAGCAGGGGGAACCTGTGTCGAAGTCCATCACTGCCCGCCGCCTGACCGCCGCCGCCCTCGTCGTCGGCGTCCTGACCGCCGCACTCGCGGTGCCGGCCACGGCCGCCGACCACGACCACCGGGCGAAGCGGCCGAACGTGGAGATCAGCCACGTCCAGTACGACTCTCCGGGCCGTGACACCCGCTCCAACCGCTCGCTGAACAAGGAATGGGTGGAGATCACCAACAACACCCGCCGCGCGGTCAACCTGGACGGCTGGACCCTGAAGGACGAGGACGGCCACACCTACACCTTCCGCCACTACCGCCTGGACGGCCGCGCCACGGTCCGCGTCCACACCGGCCAGGGCCGCGACACCCGCCACGACGTCTACCAGGACCGCCGCAACTACGTGTGGGACAACCGCTCCGACACGGCCACTCTTCGCAACGACCACCGCCGCTTCATCGACAGCCAGTCCTGGGGACACCACCGCCACGGCGGCCGTCACTGACACACCGCCTGAGCCGATAGCCGGGCCGGGCCGGGTCGGCAAACGGCCCGGCCCGGACATCGGGCACAGCACTGTCCCCGCGCGGCGCGCCACCCCCTGCCAGGGGTGGCGCGGCGCCGGCCTGGGGCTCTACGCGCTGCCCATGCCGGCTGAGTTGGGTGGCAGGCGGTACAGGGCGATGTCCAGGTCCCGGGGTGTCCAGGCGTGGGCGGGGGAGGGGGCCTGACTGAGGAGGTCGTCGAGGGCGGCGATGTAGCGGCTGTACCGGCCAGAAGCGTGGGTGAGCGAGATGCCCAGGGAGCTCAGGGCGGTGTGGGCGCGGCGGTCGTAGACAGCCATACGGTGGGGTGCGGCCGCGGTGAGGACGGTGGAGGCCAGTGCGTCGCCGCGAGTGAAGCCGGGAAGGCCGGCCAGCGCGGCCCGGCCCGCACGGGCGGCCTCGCTGCGGCTGAGAGCGGGGGTGCGCACGGCGGCCGTGGCGGCCGCGGTCGCCTGCCGTACGGCCGTGTCCGCGGTGGTCATCAGCGCGCGGGCCCAGGGAGTGTCGGCGCGCAGGCGTTTGAACAGCAGCAGCGCTCCGATGTCGGCCTTGCCGATGCTGCCTTCGCTCTGGGCCCGCTGGGCAACCTGGTGGAGGATCTCGTCGTAGTGGATGCCGGACGACCGCGCATGCATCTCGCGTGCAGTGATCAGCCGCTGCCAGTCGTCACTGCAGATGTCACCGGTCCGGTCCGTCACGGCCTGCTGGTTCCTATCGGTCTGTGAGCGTCCGGGGTACGGCGAGGGGCCCCGGCTGCCGGGGTGTCTGTCCGACAGCCGCCTGTCGGTGCGCAGCGGGCAGTTGGTCAGCCGTGGTAGGTGATGTAGCCGTTGCCGTCGCGGTCGTTGGCCTTCTTGGTGTAGGCATGGACGTCGGCGCGGGCACCGCCCGGCTTGTAGAAGTAGATGGTGTCCTTGTCGTTGTTCCAGATGAAGTTGCAGTTCTGCCGGTAGACGACGTTCTTCCCGTCGGAGTCGGTGCCGCGACCGCCGCGGAGGCTGACGTAGTCGCCGGGCTGCAGGGTGTGGCTGTTCTTGAAGGTGAAGGTGTTCCCGGCGGCGTCCTTGACCTTGTAGCCCTTCAGGTTCACGGTCGCCGTCTTCGAGTAGTTCTTGATCGTCAGGTACTCGTTCTTGGTGTTGCCGCCCGAGCACTTGTTGGAGTCCCGGCCCGGAGCGTCGTACTGCACGCCCTTGATCTTCAGGGCCGAGGAGTACTCGGCGGCCTGCGCCGGAACGGCGGCGGCGAGGCCGAGTGCGGCGGCGGCCGCGGTGGCAGCGGAAGCAGTCAGGGCGTAGCGGATGCGCATGAGGATTTCCCCCTCAGTGGTGCGAATGGAGCGCCCGGAGCCTACCGGAAGTGATCACGTCATGGAGGTAGAGTGAAGAACTTGTGACCATGGCTGCCGGTTGTCAGTAGGTCCCTGCGCCTGGTCACCCTGCGGGGCCCGGGGCAACTCCCCGGCTGGCTTGCCGTCAGGTGCTGCAACGAACGAACCCCGTCAGGGTGAATCCGAGGTCGTGGCAGAACCGGCCTACTCGGTAGCGCGTCGTGCGGGGCATGGAAGCGATCAACGACGTGCATGTGTCGCAGCCGGGTCTGGTCGTGGTCGATGTCGCCGCGGCCGACGACGAGACCGCGTTCGCGTTCCACACGGCGCTGGCCGCCCGGTGGGCGACCACCGGGGTGGAGCGCACGACACGGGATGCGGGCCAGCCAGGTGTCCGTCTGCGCTGCTACCTCGACCTGCGCCAGCCCGTCAACGCATCCGGCCAGGCGCCGACGCCCCACTGAACAAGCCTCCCTGCCCGGTCACTCGCCTTCCCGCGCCGGGTTCCGGGCACAGCACGACCCGCTGTCGTGGGGAGCCGGACCGCAAACGCCGGTATGACGAGTGCACCCACACGGGCGGCGTACTCGGCAAACGCCTGACAGCGCCCCCTCAGGGGCCGTTATGAACGGTGCATGCTCAAGTCTGTGCTGCGCGGCCTGGCTGCCGCTGCTCTCGCCGTCCTGCCCCTGACTGTCTCAACGCCCGCCCAAGCGGTTGAGACGCTTCCGCTGTCCGAGGCCATCGTGCGTCTGCCGGTGGCGGTCGAGTCCCGCGACGGCTACGACCGGGACGCCTTCAAGCACTGGAACGCCGGCGCGAACCCGTCCGACGGCTGCAACACCCGCGCCGAGGTATTGATCGCGGAGGCGGTGGAACCGCCGACGGTGGGTCCGAAGTGCCGCCTGACAGGCGGCCGCTGGTGGTCATACTACGACCAGGTGTGGGTAACCTCGGCCTCCAGCCTGGACATCGACCACATCGGCCCGCTCGCCGAGGCATGGGACAGCGGCGCCTCCATCTGGTCGGCGCAGCGCCGGGAGGCGTACGCCAACGACCTCGGCGCGGCCGCCAGTCTGGTCGCGGTCACGGCCCGCTCGAACCGGTCTAAGTCGGACCAGGACCCGGCCCAGTGGCTGCCGCCGGCGGCCGAGGTGCACTGCCGCTACGTCGCCGAGTGGGTGGGCACGAAGCTCCGCTGGACGCTGTCGGCGGACGAGGCCGAGGTGGCGGCGCTGCGCGAGGTGGCGGACGGCTGCCCGGAGCAGACCGTGACATACGAGCTGGCCCCGTGACCGGGGTGAGGCAGGACGTGGTCCTGCTCACCGAGGACTGGCACAGCGGCGCCTCGACATGGTCGACGCAGCGCCCAGAGGCGTACGCCAACGACCCCGGAGACGCCACCAGTCTCGCCGCTGCCACCGCCCGCTCCCACCAGTCCAAGTCCGACCGGAACCAGGCCGAGCAGCTGCCGCCGGCGGGTGAAGCGCACTGCCGCTACCTCGCCGAGTGGGAAGACATGAAGCTCCGCTGGGGCCTGTCGGCGGACGAGGCTGAGGCGGCGGCGCTGCGCGAGGTGGCGGACGGCTGCCCGGAGCAGACCGTGACGCGCGAGACAAACCCATAACCACGGGATGCCGGCGCACGCGAACGAGGAGAGGATTCATGGCCACAGCACGAAGGACACGACGGCGGATCGCCACGGTCACGGCCGCGCTCACGACCACCGCAGGGCTGCTGTTGGTAACGGCGGCGCCGGCGAGTGCCGAAGTGAAGTCCACCTGCGGCACCTACATCTGCGTCGCCACCGCATACCAGGGCCGGGACTACGTCCAGGACATCACCGTCACCACGAGGGACGGCCTGCCGGGGACGCTGCGTGCGTTTGTCGGCGACTACCGGGGGAGCAAGGCGAACGCCTCGCGGTGGCGGTTCGTCGTCAACCGGGAGATCAGGGCGTACCCGAGGCTAGCCGTTTGCGGCGAACTCGATCGCGGTGGCAGGGTCATCGAGAACCACTGCGTGATGATCCCCTGAAGCCGGGCCGGCCCCGCGCCACCACGCCACGAGTCCTGAGCGGACCTGCAGGTCGACCCAGGTCCTGCTGTAGGGAGTCGGTGAAGAAGGAAGCCATTTCGCAGGCGCTGCGGAGGTGCAGAAGTCTCTGCGTAGTCGTCCTTGTGGACGTCCATGTGCGATGCACGGGCTGTCCTGACGCGCGGTGGCTGAATGGCCGAGTCTGTCCCCGTTTTGTGTTCACCCGGACTGTGTTTTCGGCATCCGACGGGGCTCGGCGATCGGAACGGGGTCCGCGCTGCGCGGGCAGGCCGCGGTGCTCGCCGCAGCCTGCCCGTATCCGCGCCGCCCAGGCCCTCAGGCTGAACCGGCAGCGATGCCGAGACTCAGTAGTCCCAGACCGTCGGCACGAAACGGAAGGCGTTGCCGGCCGTCGCCACGTGGCAGACGGACGGGAACGGCAGGTGGCTGGCCATCAGGTGCTCGCCGCTCGCCGCCATCTCCTTCAGTAGACGCATCCGGACCCGGGCCGACTCCTCGGGGTCGTGTTCAAAGCCGTTGTACCAGCCGGGCTGGTCGAACCCGCACTGGAACACAGCGTCACCGGCGAACGTCAGCCGCTGTCCACCCGACTCCAGGCGGACGATGCTGTGACCGGGAGTGTGACCCCCGGTGCGCTCGATCAGTACGCCGGGCGCGACCTCGAACTCGGTCTCGAAGGGGTGCAACTGGCCGCGGTAGACATCCAGGAACCGTGCGGCGGTCGTGACGAGCGTCTCGGGCACCGGCGCCGGCATGGCGGTGCGGGAGAAGTCGGGCGCCTGCCAGAACTCGGCTTCGGCCGCGGCCAGGTGGACTCGGAGGTCCTTGCGCAGCCGGCCCCTCAGACCCTCGACGAGCAGTCCCCCGATGTGGTCCATGTGCAAGTGGGTGAGCACCACGTCGGTCACGGATGCGGGATCGATCCCGGCAGCGTCCAGCCTCATGGCCAACTGCCCGGCCCGGGGGAAGCCCGGGAACTCCGTACCCAGCCCGGAGTCGATGAGGATGGTCCGGTCCCCACTGCGGACCACGGACACGTTCAGTGGGTAGTCGATCACCTCGGGCGGCAGGAAGTTGTCACGGAGCCAGGCCGACAGCTCGGCCTTGGCGGCGTTGGTGGCCAGCGTCGCAGGGTTGATCGCCAGTACCCCGTCACTGATCACTGTGACATCGATGTCGCCGACCTTCAGCGCGTAGCGAGACGGAACTGCCTCGTCCCTCATCGGTGCGTGCGGGTGTGCGACGTTGATCTGGTTCATGTGCTCGTCCTTTGGAAGGCCTCGACAGAAGTCATCGACGAAGTGACGAGATCACTCCGTCCTACTCTCTCCAAGACAATTCAAGGTCAGCGCCTGTGACGACCCATCACATAATCCACACATTCGTGTGAAGCTCACCCCAGCAGCCTCACATCATGAGGACGTAGGTCTCGTGAGCAGGACGTCAGGAAGCGGCGCGGCCCTCGGGCGCAACAGGGCGGCCAGCCGCCGTCCGATCTTGCGGATCAGGGCCAGTGGCCTGCCCTTGCAGCAGCTCCGGCCCGGCGATCCCTCGTCTCGTCAGCCCAGAGATATGCGCGACGGGACAGCCCGTGTCCGTGCGACGGTCGGGTGGCAACGCACCGGTCGAGGCCGGCTGTTCGACCACGACCAGCACCGTTCCGTGCTCGGCCTGGAGCTTTGCCACGCAGTGACGCCTCGATCGCCCCGGCCCTCTCCTCATCACCACGCACCACATACAGGTCGAGATACGTCCAGGAATCGATCCGGCGTTCAAACTGCGGGCGGCTCAGATGAGTGCCGCGCGGACGGCCTTCAGGTACTGATCGACGTCGTACCGCGGCGTGAGAGATGGCCGGATGCCGTCCGGTCATCGCGTCGCAGGTCCTCGAGTCCCGCGTCCGTGGCGGTGGTGTCGGCGAACATGGTCACGTGGTGACCTCGTCCCATGCAGCTACGCGGTGGACTCGACGCACATGGTGCCGATCATCCCAGTGACGTTGATGTATTCCGCCCGGTGCTGACGGAGCTCCACGTCAAGGTCGGTCGTGGCCAGGACGTCGATGTTCTTGTGGGGTGCGATGACGATATCGTCGCAGGTGGGAGAGAGGTCTGGGTGGAACTCCGCGCCCCAGCGGCCCTCCTCGAACCTACGGTTCTCGAACAGCACCTGATGGATGCCAGCCAGGCGCTTATGCCATGGGGGGAGAACACCGGGTGGTCCAGTTCGCGCACCCCGGGCCAGCAGTCGCTTCAGGTTGTGGAAGGTGCCGATCCTGTCGAACCCCGCCTGGTAGAACGGTATTCCTTCCCGCTCCTGGTGGAATACCTCGTTCGTCGTGTCGATGAGGGGCAGCCCAGTCCCGGCCCCGCTTCGTACGGTGTGCTCATCGGTTTGCAGGCCAACTCGTCCGAGCCGGAAGGATCGTCCAGTCGCCTCTCGGCTGGAGTCGGTGGGGCGTGTACACGTTTTCGGCGCCTGATTCCTCTACCTGGTGAAAGCACTTCGAGCCTCGGGAGGCCAACGCCGTGACAGGACAGTGGAGTTGGGTGATAGTGGGCACCGGGGCGGCTGCTGCGGGCGCGGCTGTACGGACCTGCGGATACCTGCTCAGGGAGCAGGTGCGTGCCCGGGCGATGGTCCGGATGGCACGTGAGCTGTCCGTCCGCGGGGGGAGGGCCGAGGTGAGCGACCAGGACGGCACGGCATGGAGCGTCCGCCTGGACGAGCAGGATCCTCAATGACAGCCCCGCCCGAGGAGGAGTTCGACGCCCTGTTCCGTACGTGGTACCGGCCCCTTCTGGCGCAGGCGATCTTCGTCTCCGGAGGGCGCCGCACTCTGGCCGACGACGCGGTCCAGGAGGCCTTCCTGCAATGTTGGCAGCGCTGGAACGCCCCGCACTTGGAACCGGTCAGGGCCTGGCCTGCATGGCTACGCACCACCGTCGTGCGGGAGGTGCTGCGACTGCAGAAGGAAGCCGGCTCGATCGGTTTCGATACAGAGCACCACGACCGGGCTGCGGCGGAGGTGGACTTGGCGTCCTGGATGGATGCGCGCGGCGCCTACCGCACGGTGCTGGAGCGCATCGTGTCCCTCAGCGACAAACAGCGCGAAGTCATGGGCCGCTGCGCGATTGCCGGACAGCCGCTGGGGGATGCCGCGAAGGAGATGCGAATCCAGGTCGCGACCGCGCGCGTGCATCTGCACCGCGCCCGCCAGGCGCTGGAAGATGTACGAAGCCAGCTGCAGGAGCTGGGCGTGATCGACACGGGCGAGGGGAGGCAGTGATGACCGGCCACCACGACGAGGATGAAGTTGCCGCACTGCCTGCGGGGGCCGTCCGTCGCGGGCGGGAGGCGGCGAGGGCCGACCACCACGACAGGGACGACATTGCCGCGCTGCGCGAAACCCTCATGGCCAGTGAAGGACCGATCGGATCGCTCGTGGCCACGGCCCAGGACGTCGAGTCCGCGCTGGCCAGAGTCAAGCGGCGGACCAAAACACAGCCCACCCCCCAGCCGCCCCTTCGCACTACGTCGTCCGCCGCCGACCGTAGTGACGCGCGAGCGATGTTCCTCCAACTGCGCGCGATGCAAGGCGGCAGCCCGGAGTACGCCGAGCTGCGCAACCGGCTGGTCCGGATGCATCTGCCGCTCGTGGAGCACCTCGCACGCCGCTTCGGTAACCGCGGTGAGCCGCTGGACGACCTCGCCCAGGTCGCCACCATCGGTCTGATCAAGTCGGTCGACCGCTTCGACCCGGAGCGTGGCGTGGAGTTCTCCACGTACGCGACCCCGACGGTGGTCGGTGAGATCAAACGCCACTTCCGTGACAAGGGCTGGGCAGTGCGTGTACCCAGGCGCCTTCAGGAACTGCGCCTTGCGCTCACCACGGCCACTGCGGAGCTGTCGCAGGAACAAGGCCGACCGCCCACGGTCCACGAGCTGGCCACGAAGCTGTTGATCTCGGAGGAGGAAGTCCTGGAGGGCCTGGAGTCCGCGAACGCGTACTCCACACTGTCGTTGGACATCCCCGACACCGACGACGAGTCCCCGGCGATCGCGGACACCCTGGGAGCCGAGGAAGAGGCACTCGAGGGCGTCGAGTACCGCGAGTCCCTCAAGCCGTTGCTGGAAAGCCTCCCGCCGCGCGAGAAGCGGATCCTGCTGCTGCGCTTCTTCGGCAACATGACCCAATCGCAGATCGCGCAGGAGGTCGGCATCTCCCAGATGCACGTCTCCCGGCTACTGGCGCGCACACTGGCCCAGCTGCGAGAGAGGCTCCTTGCGGAGGAGTGAACTTCCCTATACAGAACCTTCCGTGCCTGCGTTACCCGCTCCCGGCAGTGCCTTGGGACGCACTGCCGGGCGGCGAAGGCCGCGGGTGCGCGAGGCACCCTGGCAGGGCGCCGGCCCACACCTGGTTTCGGGTCGGTGATGGTCGTTTGTGTGGAACCGTCGCTGGGCTACGTGTGGGTGGATGGCTGCTATGGGGGCGGGGGAGGAGACGGACATGAGCTCTGGAGAGACAGACGGATTACATGAGGGGGAGCAGTGCCGGCCCTCGAGGGAAGAGACAAGCGGCAGCGCCGCGCCGCCGCGATCAGGCAGGCGAACGGGCGATGAGGACGGTCAGGGATCCACACGGCCGGAGGGTGATGCGGTCGCAGCGGAAACCGGGGACAGCGGCCCGCAGCCGGAGGGAGGGTTCTGGCACAAGCAGAACAGGACGCTCGAGATCGTCGGCGCCGTTGTTACGGCGGTCGCTGGGGTAGCCGGACTGATCTTTCTCTTCTGGCCCGATGCGCAGCCCAAACCTGCGCCCGAGCCGGCGCCGGCGGTCGAACTGGTCGACTCGGACGTCGACCGGGAGCAGAACGTCGCTGCCGATGTGGTCTTCGACGGACAAGTCACCGAACAGGCTCGGGTGCCCGCGTCCGTCGTCAGCGCGACGCTGAGGAACAGTGCAGACAACCCCGTTCTGATCACCCGTGCTGAAGTGAACCTTGTTTCCGCTGCTGAGGTGTTCTGCCGTTACGGGGCCGGGCCGACTGACATCACTGCGCAGTACGACATCAAGATCCCGGCCGAAGCCCGCGAGGGAGCCGTAATCCACCGGAAAATGAAGTACACCCTGTCGCCGCATGCTCAGGAGCGGGTTGCGTTCACGGTGGGGCCCGAGCGGTACGGAGAGGGGTCGATGCCCTGGATCTACACCTTCACCATCTCCCTGTACATGGACGACGGTGCCACGGTCACGGTGCCCGAGGTCACCTACCTGGCTCCGACCGACAGAGCCACGGCGTTTCTCGCCATGGCGGATCAGGCCACGGGTCCGCCGCAGCCGGGCGGGCCGGGGCTGATGGACCCCTCCTGCATCTCCAAACAAGCTCGCCTTGTAGCGCAGTTGGTCAAGTCCGCGCCACGCCCGTCGCCGGAATTGCGGGAATTCAGCGCAGACCTGGCACGCGTTGCTGCTCGGTGAGAGGGTCTCGTGCCCGTTGAGGCCGTGGCAGGGTTTATCGGCTGCCCGGTGGCTTCGGCCACGGGCTCCCTGTGGCGGCTGCGTCCAGCAGGTCGCCCAGACGCAGCCAGGCGGTGGGGCCGGAGTGGGTGGCGGGGCAGGCCGCGAAGCGGTCCCATGCCTCCTGGTCACTTCCCAGAGCCTCGCGTACGGCCGTGACCACCGCGGCGTGCGCGGTTGCGTGGTAGTCGCCCCGGGCGCGCAGCGCCGTCCAGGCAGGCAGGGCGCGCACGAGTGCCGGATCGGCCTCCGCTCTGCCCAGGACCAGCTGGGTCCAGGCCTCACGCCAGGACGGCCCACCGCCAAGACGGGTGCGCCGGCGCTCGGTGAGACGGAGCAGCACCGTGTCGGGACAGCCATGGCGGCGCAGCACGTTATCGAAGTCGTCACGCGACCGGTATCCGCTGGCGGCGCAGGACAGCAGGGCCTTTTCCACGAGGGAGTCGTCGCCGGCGTGCCGAGTCAGATAGTCGCTCAGTGCCTGCGTCTGGAGACGGGCCAGGTCGCGCACGGTCACCTCGTCGGGAGCGCCGAGCGCGGTCCGGCGACGTTCCACGCCGGTCGCGGGGGCAGGGTCTGCGAGCACGCGTTCGATCGTGTTCAGGCTCTCCTGGATCTCGCTGCGCTCGTCGTGACGCGGCTGGAGGCCGGGGTGACGGTAGCTCAGCCGCTCGTGCGCGTCGCGGACGAGGGGGCCGACCCCGGCCCTGACGTCTTCGGTGGTGATGGTCGGAAGGCGCAGCACCATGTCGCGGACCCAGGTCACCTCGCGCGCGGTGATTCCCCGATAGCGGTCCATAGGCTCCCAGTAGGGCAGGGCACAGGCGGCGGTCTCGGCGAACTGCGTGGCGAGATCGGTGAGCAGGGCGGCGGACGCCTGCCACTGGACAGGGCGGTAGCCGTCCTTGGCCTGCGTGGGGCTGAGGATGTGGCGCCATGTTCCCACCGCGGCACGTTGCGCCCAGGTGATCGGTGCGTGGCACCCCATGTCGAGCAATGTGCTGCTCTTTCGGCGCAGGGCATGATGGAAGAGCGTCTGCTCGTCGTCCGTCACTGCAGACAGGTCCGTGGCGAAGTGTTCCAGGACCTGCTGCTCGTCCGATCCGGCGCGGAGCATGCGGCAGCCCCGGGCCAGTAGCACTTCGAAGGAGAAGCGGTCGAGGTCGGCCCTGGCGAGCTCGGCCAGCAGCGCGGGTTCGACCGCCCAGGGCAGACTACCGAGCAGCTCGTCGCGGATCAGCCCCTCGGCGCCGGCATCGGCAGCCCACGCTATGAGCTCTCGGTGACAGTGCGGATGGCGGTTGAGTACCTGACGCCACATGCTGCGCCACGCGTCGTACGCCTGTTTGTACTGCTTCCACGTGCCGTCTGTGTCGGATCCCTCGCCGATCTTGTCCGGATCGGGCTCGGTGGGAAGCGTGTCCCGGGCAGCCTCGAACACCAGAGGGTGCAGCGGTCCTTGCTGCAGCACGGTCTGGGCCGCAGTCGGCTCCTGAAGCAGCTGTGGAGTCATGGGCAGCGGTGCACCGCTGCGTGCACGCAGCTCCGCGGCAACCGTGGCGGCGAGGCGTGCATCCGCGCGCGGCGTCCCGAGCATGCCCAATTGCTCACTCGTGCACCGTCTGAGGGCCTGCTCCCGCAGTGAGGCCGTGCACGACGGGTGCTCGAGGGCAGTCGCGACCAGTGCGGGCCGCTGGCCGACGCCAGACGCTTCCCCCTCGGCCCCCAGACCTGCCTCCACGGTGGTCTCCAGAAGCCACAAGGGTGCCTCCTGCGCGTACGGGCCCGACAGCAAAGCCTCCACCAGGGCTGACTGTGCATGCCCGGGCTGCGCCGTTCGGGCCTGTTGTGCCGCCAGTTGCACCACCGGGTCGTTTGGGCTGCGGCCAGCCATTGCCGTGCGGAGAAAGTCCACGGGGAGCACAGGGCTCAGATCTTGGCCGGTCACGGTTCTTCTCCATCACTGCGTGCAGGGCTGTTGAGTCGGAATGCTGCCGTACAGCACTGACACCGAACGCTCTGATTCAGGGCGGCAGGGCCGCGGCCCTGCCGCCCTGCGGTCAGAGGCTATCGGCGGTTGCGACCGTGTGCTCCTCGTTGGCGTGTCTGGCCGCCGATTGCCCTGGCAGCGCGGGCTGCCAGCTTTGCTGGGTACGCGATGCGCAAGCGGCAGCGGCCGAGGACATGGCCGGCAGCCCGAGGTCCACCCGACGACGTGGACGAATCGCGTCTGGGGATCGTGGGTGAGGGGGGCGGTGCCGGCGGGAACGGGCGAGGACGGGCCGAGCCGACAGGATCCGGGCGTTCTCCTGGTACGTCCTGGCGAAGCAGCCGGCTTCTTCCGTCAGCACGGTGTAGCTCTTCATGACGGTGACCGGGTCGTCGACACCGGCCTTCGAATCCACAAAATGAGTCATACCCCCTCTTTTCGGTGACGCCCCCGCCGCTGTGACGGGCGGTCGATACTCACCGCGACGCTTGGCGGTTCAGGACGAGGCTCCGATAGAATTTCTTGGACTACGGACATGGCGGAGCGGTACTTCCCGACGAAGGCGGACATGGTGCCTGACATCGCGCCGTTGCGGGGGCGACGCGGCGAGCTGGCGGAACTGGAAGCGCTGGTGGGCGGCGCCCGCGGTGGCCGCAGCGGGGCGCTGGTCGTCTCCGGTGAGGCCGGTGTCGGCAAGACGGCGCTCCTGGACCACCTCACGGCACGGACCGCGGCACACGTGCGCACCGAGCGGATCGTCGCCTCCCAGTCCGAGATGGAACTCGCCTACGCCGGCCTCCAACAGCTCTGCGGGCACATGATGGGTTCGGCCGCCCGGCTGCCGACTCCGCAGCAGGAGGCAATCGAGGTGGCGTTCGGGCTGCGCACCGCCGCCGCGCCGAGCCCGTTCTTCGTGGGACTGGCCCTGCTGGGGCTACTCACCGAGACTGCCCAAGAGCAGGCACTGCTGTGCGTCGTCGACGACGCACAGTGGCTCGACCAGGCGTCCGCGCGTGCCCTCGCCTTCGCCGCCCGGCGCTTGGACGCGGAGGGCATCGTCCTGGTGCTCGCCATGCGTCAGGCCGATCCGGTGTTCGCGGGCCTGCCCCACATGGTCGTCGAAGGGCTCGGCCACGAGGACGCGTGCGAGCTGCTGCGCCTGGCCGCACCCGGTGGTCTCGACCGGCGGGTGCGCGACCAGTTGATCGCGGAGGCTCGTGGCAATCCGCTTGCCCTGCGCGAACTGCCCCGGGCACTGAACCCGGCCCAGATCGCCGGCGGTTTCACCCTGACGGGCTCCCTGCCGCTGGAGAGCCGCATCGAGCAGAGCCTGGTCGTGCAGCTCGCCCCGCTGCCCCCGCCGACGCGCCTCCTGTTGTTGCTGGCGGCCGCCGAACCCACTGGTGACCCGGGGCTGCTGTGGCGTGCGAGCGCAGTACTGGGACTGGGGCCGGAAGCCTTCGACACGGCCAAGGCTGCCGAGGCGCTCATCATCGGCACCCGCGTCGGCTTCCGCCATCCGCTGGTGCGGTCGGCCGTGTACCGGGCGGCGTCACCGGGCGACCGACGTCGCGTCCACGCCGCTCTGGCCGACGTCACCAACGCCGAACACGACCCGGACCGCCGGGCCTGGCATCGGGCCAGCGCGACCCTGCAACCGGACGAGGAGGTCGCCGCCGATCTGGAGAAGTCCGCGGTCCGCGCACGAACGCGCGGCGGCGCGGCAGCTGCCGGCGCGTTCCTTGAGAGGGCAGCGGAGCTCACACCCTCGCCGTTCCACCGCGGGCAGCGGCTGATCGCGGCGGCCGAGGCCAAGCACGACGCGGGCGCGTCGGACGCGGCCCTGCGCCTGCTCGAGTCCGCCCGCGTCCTTCCCCTCACTGCGCTCCAGGAGGCGCTCGTGGTGCGGCTGCGCGCGCGGGCCGGATACGCGCTACGGCGTGACCGCAGCGGAGCGCAGAACCTCCTCGACGCGGCACGGGGGCTCGAAGGGCTCGCCCCGGTCCTCGCCCGCGACACCTACATCGAAGCGCTCGCGGCGGCGACTTACGGCGGCAGGCTCGGTGATGCCGAGCAGGTGGCCGCCGTCGCGCACGCGATCCTCGGCGCCACGCCCGCCGCCGAGGAGACCGACCGGGCACGGGACCTGATCCTGCGCGGACAGGCGCTCCTGGCCACCGAAGGGCAGACGGTGGCGCTCCCCACCCTGCGACGGGCCCAGCGTGCGTTCCTCGAGCAGGCGCCGGACTTCCTCGAACTGCACTGGATGTGGTTCGCCTCTCGCGCCGCCCAGGACCTGTGGGATCCCGACGGGCTGCGTGCGCTCGCCGACCGGCAGGTCGAGCTCGCTCGCGCCGAAGGCGTCGTCACCGTGCTGCCGATTGCCCTGAGCCTGCTGATGCTCGTACAGATGACCGACGGCGACCTGGACGGGGCGGAAGCCTCCTGCGACGAGATCGACGCCATCAAGGAAGTCACGGGCAACCCGTTGCCGCCGTACGGGCGACTCCTCCTCGCCGCGTACCGGGGGCAGGCCGACGAGGCGGAGCGCTTGGCCGAGCGGATTCGGGCCGACGGGCTCGCGCGCGGTGAGGGATACGCGCAGAGCGCGGCCAACTTCTCCGAGGCGGTCCTCTACAACGGCCTGGGACGCTTCGCCGAGGCGGTGGCCTGCGGCCGGCGCGAGCTGCCGTACACCCATGAACTGAACCTCGCGATGCGCACGCTGCTCGAACTGGTGGAAGCGGCCACGCACACCGGTGAGCACGCCCTCGCCGAGCAGGCACTCGAACAGTTGGCCCGCGTTACACGGCCGGTGGGCACCAGCTACGCGCTGGCCGTACTGGCGATGGCCGAGGCGCAACTGCGTGCGGGGGACAAGGCCGAGAACCTGTATCTGGACGCGATCGCGCGCTTCGAGCACGAGCGGATCCCGATCTGGGAGGGGCGGTGCCGCCTGCTGTACGGCGAGGCACTCAACCGCCAGGGGCGGACCGCCGAGGCGCGCGAGCAGCTCCGCACCGCCCACAAGGAACTGACAGCCTGCGGAGTGAACGGATTTGCCCAGCGTGCCGCGGACGAGCTGCGCGCCTGTGGCGAGACCCTGCGGGTCCACGCACGGGGATCGGCGGCGCGGCTCACCGAACAGGAACTGAATGTGGCGCGCCTGGCCCGTGAGGGGCTGACGAACCGCGAGATCGGCACCCGCCTGTTCATCAGCGCACACACCGTCGAGTACCACCTGCGCAAAGTCTTCGTGAAGCTCGGCATCAAGCGGCGGACCGAGCTGAAGCCTGCCCTCGCCGGACTCACACCGACCGCGTCGAGCGCATGAACGCCCACGAGCCGGTGTCCTCTCCCGGTTCCGGACGCGGGCGACGTCCGCGCCATGCCTTCCGGAAGGGCCGTCCGGTGCGCAACGACATCCATGAAGCCTTCCCCGACCTCGCCCACCTGTCTTCACTTACCGCCACGTCAAACGCCCTTGTTAGGACCTCTTATTACAGCGCTGCTCGTGGGTGGTCGGGCCATCGTGACAGCGGGGATGCCGTCGCCCGTTACCTCTCGGAAGTGCTGTCGCCGCCAGAACGGGGCGCGTGTCCATGAGGACGTGAGCACTGCTGACGCGGCGCTCTTTCCCGTGTCATGCATGGACCGCTGCGCCCCGTTGAAGGCGCTCAGACGGTCTGCCGTGGAGGCAGGAACGCGCCTGCAGTCTCCGGGTCCGGCCAAGGCGTTACGGTCTCGCCGGCGACGAGCCAACCGCGGACACCGCCGCGCTTGAGTCGCAGCTCGTAGAGGAACGGTGCAGCGGACTCGCTCATGCGGCGGTAGAGAAGCACAGTGGCGTCGTCGCCCTGCTCCTCCAGGTGCAGAATGCGGTACTCCGTGGACAGGGCCCTTTCCCCGTTACTGCCACGAGCCGCGAACTCGGCGAAGACATCCTCGCGCGGTGCCGCGACGATCGAGCCGTCCTTGCTCGGGAACAGGATGGCCATATCGGCAGCGTAGAGCTTGTCCATTTCGTCCATCCGATAGTTGCTTCCATCCTCCACGACGTAGCGGATGAATTCCTCGATCTCCTTGTTGACCGTGCCCATAGTTTCCTCCAGGAAGCTTCTGGCGTGCCGAGTCCGGGCAATCAAATTGCCCTAAGGCCGGCGGTGCGAGTGTTTGCCTGTTGTGCGACGCGAACGTAGACGAGTGAGCCCACTCAGTCGTCGGCGGTCGATGGTTGTTAGCCCGACCCCCACAGGGCGGGTATCACTGGCGCGACCACATCTTTACGTGCGACCACCCAGACCCTTGTTCGGCGCCTATCGAACAAGCTACCTTGTTCATTCGGCATTTGTCGAACGTTGCGCCTGTGGCAAAAGCCACAACGTGGAATTTCTTAATTCGGCCTTCTTGGAGAGGCTAGGAGGACGACCGACCAGTTCCGATTTCGATCATCGTGAATTCCGATCATGAACCCCCAGGGGTGCACCCACGCCCTGCGGGCGCGCTTGCCGGGGCATGGAGCGAAGTTCCTGGAGGACTCGGCCTGGTGGCGACCGGACTCCCCGCGGCCGGCCGATATGAACCGATGGCAATGACGGCGCCGTGCGTACAGTTCCGTCACCTCGTAGTCGCGCGCATACGGATCACGCGCCGCGGAACAGGCGACCGAACTTGCGCATTTCCTCCGCGAAGATCACGGGCTGCTCGAAAGCTGCGAAGTGACCCCCCTTGCTGGCCTGGTTCCAGTACACGAGCTTGGAAAAGGCCCTTTCGGCCCACGCGCGAGGCGGCGTATAGAATTCCTTGGGGAACAATGTGACGCCCATCGGGATGTCAATTTCTACGGCATTCATGGTGACGTCAGAATTCTCCCAGTAGAAGCGTGCAGCCGATTCAGCGGAATTCGTCAGCCAGTAGAGGGTGATGTCGTCCAGCATTTCATCCAGAGTCCAGATGGACTCGGGGTTCTTGTTGCTGTCGCTCCACACTCCGAACTTCTCGTAGATCCAGGCAGCCTGACCCACGGGCGAATCCGCCAGCGAGTAGGAAACTGTCTGCGGCCTGGTCATCATTTCAAGCTGATAACCGATCTCGTTCTGCTGCTGCCGGTTCAGCTGATCCATCGCGACCTGTTCCTCGGGAGTCAGGTGATCGAGGTCGAGATCGGGCGGCACGATCTGCGGGAAGTTCAGGTGGATGCCCAACAGCCCCTTGGGCCGCAGCACACCCAACTGGGCGTTGACTGCCGCTCCCCAGTCGCCGCCCTGGGAGAGGTAGTGATCGTATCCGAGGCGCGGCATGATCTCAGCCCATGCCTTGGCCGTCCTCGCACGCCCCCAGCCCAGATCGTCGGGCTGGTCGGAGAACCCGAACCCCGGCAGAGAGGGAACGACCACGTGGAAGGCGTCGCGTCGTGATCCACCGAATTCGGTGGGATGTGTCAGACGCCGGATCACGTTACGGAATTCCAGAACGGATCCCGGCCAGCCGTGGGTCAGCATGATGGGCATCGCCTCGGCGTGCGGTGACTTGGCGTGCAGCAGGTGGATGCTGACCCCGTCGATAACCGTGCGGTACTGACCGAAGCTGTTGAGCAACGACTCCACCCTGCGCCAGTCGTAGTGCCGCTTCCAGTACTCCACGAGGTGCTTGACGCGCCGCAGAGGGGCTCCCTGCGACCAGTCGTCCACCAACTCTTCCGCCGGCCACCGTGTCATTTCCAGCCGCTGCCTCAGATCGCGCAGCATGCTCTCGGGCACGTGAAGCCTCATGGGAACAACGGCATCATTCGGCGGGCTCGGCAGGTACAGCTCCGCAGCTGTAGTGCCTGATTTTGGGGCTGCCTGGACGGCTCCGGGGGTGATCACTGAAGCTGCGGACCCCGCCCCCAGGGCGCCCATGGCGTACAGCAGTCGCCGACGGCTCAGAACACTTTCTCTATTCGGCATCAGCTTCTTGCTCCTGTCGGTACGTTCTGGCGACCGCGGTACTCCGGCGGCCTGCATGACCAGAACAAGCGCTGGGCACCCCGGTCTGGATCCCACACACCGGGCCCCTTATGGACCTGCGGTCGGTTTGCGCTCTGGGACTCACGGATCGTGAGTGCGAGTCGCCAACTCGACTTGCAGGAAGCCCTGTACAAGCACCTGCACGTGCCGTCTTGTCGTCCAGGTAACGACGAGGGTGCATACCTGACGCATCGGCCTCGGGCGTTCGGAAGGCTTCGGACCGTATTCAAAGGAGGCAGTCGTGGCGCGGGCGACGAGCGCCCGCCCGGCAACCCGATGCCTGGAACGTCCGCGCAAGCAGTTCTACAGAGACTAATGTTCGCTATCCATCGAACATATCTGGAAACGTACCACGGCCATCGTCCGTGCGGCATCTGCCAGCCGTGGCATCAGTCACAGCGTGAGCGCCCTGCGGAATGGATGGAGATCGGCAGCGCTTCTCCGTGCTGCACCTCCGTCATGCGGACGGGTGTGATCTGCTCCCGGGCCGGCCATCGCGCGAGGCATGCCGGTTCGGAGCGCGTCGAACGCTCATGTAGATTGTTCGACGTGTTTCGAACGCTTCGCATCGTGTGAGGGTGGCGGTGCGCCACCTCGGCCTGGCCTGGTCCCGGGCCGAGTGCCTGTCGGCACTCCAGCGACGGCGGAGCCGCAGAGAGGACGGTCAGTGACGGCTGGAGGAGCAATGCGATGAGTGATGTCTCCCGCCGCGGACGCGGATTCTCCCTCGTCTGAGGAACTACGGGATGAGCGGCGCGCGGAGGCGCGCCCTGGGCATCGAGTAGTCCTCCTGGCGGCGGTGCTCTTTCGGCGCGCACGTACAGGGCATGCGGCCCAGTCGGCGGGCGACGTGCACCCGCTGCGCGTGCGACCGAGACGGCTCCTGACTTCACCGCGTGATCAAGCAGGACGGGGCGGATGAGTGACAGCCGGAAGCGGTTTGTCATTAATCAACCGGAATCATCCACTGTCATAGTGTGCTCAGTAACACACCGCAACATCCAACATTGTGTATAACCCTCCGATTTTGTGATGTCTGATGCCGGGCGCATCGTGCCCGGTGCGAGTCCTGGAAGGCGAATCGATGACCAACACTCTCCGGCGAACTGAACCGGCCACGCGGCGCAGTGTGCTCAGGGGCGCGGCCGCCGTGCCTGCTGCGGCGGGACTGCTCGGCACGACGATGGCGGGGACCGCCGGCGCTGCTGAACGGGAAACCTTGCCGGACTTCGCACCGGTACCTGCCGGCGCCCTGGGTCCGGCGATGAATGCGCAGGGGTACCACGTCGGCAAGATCCAGGGCAACCTCTACTGGGTCACTGACAGCTTCTACACCTCGATGTTCCTCACCACACGCAAGGGCGTGGTACTCGTCGACGCGCCACCGACGATCGGACACAACCTTCTGCGCGCCATCGGTGAAGTCACCAAGGCCAACGGCAGGCCGAGCAAGGTGACGCATCTGGTGTACTCCCACTCCCACGCCGACCACATCGGAGCGTCCGCCATCCTGGGTCCCGATGTGGTGCGCATCGGTCACGAGGAGACCCGCGCGCTGCTCAAGTACCAGTCAGATCCAAATCGCCCCGTGCCGAAGGAGACGTTCCGCGACAGGTACGTGCTCGAGGTGGGGGGCGAGACGCTGAAGCTCGCCTATCACGGTCCGAACCATTCACCCGACAACATCTATGTCTACGCGCCCGAGTACAAAACGCTCCTGCTGGTGGACGTGTTCTACCCCGGCTGGGTGCCGTTCGAGAACCTCGCGATGTCCGAGAGCATCCCCGCCTGGGTGGACGCGCATGACGTGGCGATGAACTACCGCTGGCAGACATTGGTCGGCGGGCACCTGGGGCGCCTCGGTACCCGAGCGGACGCATATCTCCAAAAGCGGTATATATCAGACCTCGATGCGTCCGTGCGCACCGCTCTGGCCACCGTGGACCCCACGCCGTACATGACGAAGTACGGCCCCAGCGGCAATGCCTGGGCCATCTTCAAAACATACCTCGACGCCGTTGCCCGAGAGGCCGCCGAACCCGTGTCCGACAAGTACACCGGCATACTGGCAGGCGCCGACGTGTACACCCTGGGGCACGCCGCGACGCTGATGGAATCCCACCGCATCAACGGGGGCATCCTCGGCCCCTTCGGTATCCGCCCCTGAAGAGCCCCGACGCCTGCTGCCCGTCGTAGCGGTGACCGGCAGGCAGCAGGCACGGAGACGTGGCAAGCACACTGTTGAAATGCGATACACTTTTCACAGTGTTCTTGCTGTGATGTAGGTACCCTGCGGCAGCAGTCTGGAACACGCTTCAGCACCTGCCGATGGAGCCGAGCAGGTGCGTAGCTGCTCCGGACGCCACTCGGTCCCCCGCGAGCCGGCGTCCGGAGCGGTCAGTCAGGGTGTTTACCGGGCGCGGTAGAGCCCACGGCCAGCCCGGCGGATACGGGAGTTGCCGACGAGACGGTCGAGGGTGCTGCGAACCGCGTTGATGCTCCCGCTGTCACTATCGCGGCCCAGTGCCGCCGCGACATCACGAGCGCGCACGTCGGCGTCGCCGACGCCCGCGAAGTACTCCAGGATCTGCTCAGTGAGCCTGCCGTAGTTCCGCTGCTGGCCGTCTTCGGTGCGGGGCGAGCGCGAGGTCCTCTTCGCCGTCTGCGGCCGCCGTGCCGGCTGCTCGACGCGCGACTCGGTCCGGGACCCGGCGGTGTCGGCGTCCTTGACGGGGACGTCAGCGTCCGCCGGCGCAGCCTCGGCTGCCCGGGGGCGTTCTGTGCGCGGGAGAGCGGCGGCAGGCTCGGCGGAGCCCGTGCTTGCCGGGGTGAGCATGAGGACCTCGAGAGCGCTGAGGGCACGCTGAACGGAGCCGAGGTGGGCCACGACTGCGGCCAGTTCCCGCTCGAGTGCCTGCTTCTGGACCTCTAGGCGGGCCAGGTCCTCCTGGAGGCTCTCTGCGGTGATCTCAACATTGTGTGCCGCGCGAGTTCCCGAGACCATGTGTTCCTCTCATTCTCATCCGTACGTGCACATCATAAGCGGGAGCCCGCTCCTCACAAAGATGTACCAATTGTTGCCACTGTCCCCCAGGGAGTGCAACGGGGGGTCGAGGGGAAGTCTGTCAGGCCCGAGCGAGCTCTCTCGATGTGCGGAAACCCCTGTGTCACACATACGGGCAGTGCCCGGTCTCACAAGCCAGATACTTCGTCACCGAGGAGGCTCAGCCATGGACTGGCGTGAGAAGGCGAGTTGCCGACACGAGGATCCTGATCTCTTCTTCCCTGTAGGCAACATCAACAGTGGCTCGTCGCTGGTACAGGTTGATGAGGCGAAGGCCGTGTGCCATCGGTGCCCCGTGATGGAGACATGCCTGAACTGGGCGATCGGGGTCCCGCCAATGGAGGGGATCTGGGGCGGCACTACGGAGAGCGAGCGCCGTGCCATCAGGCGCCAACTGGCACGCCGGACGACCCGGACCACCGTGAAGGCCGTCGCGTGACCGGTTCCGGGGTGCTGGGGACGGAACCGCGACACGGTTATGTCACATATTCACACGGTGTCTGGTCGTATGGAAGACAGACGTCCGCAATCCCAGCCGTTGGAGTGCCACCGTGAATGAGTCGGGTGAAAGGGTCGCCCAGTGGACGAAAGAGCGGCTGGGCCACCGCGGCAGTGCCCGGGGAGCACTGCGGAAGGCTTTCCCAGGGCATTGGTCGTTCCTGCTGGGAGAGATCTGCCTCTACAGCTTCGTCGTCCTCGTCCTCACGGGCGTGTACCTGACCTTCTACTTCCACCCGTCGTCCGAGCAGCTGATCTATGAGGGCAGCTACGTGCCGCTGCAGGGGCAGCTGGTCTCGGAGGCGTTCGACTCGACCATGCACATCTCCTTCGACGTGCGTGGCGGCCTCCTCATCCGGCAAGCCCACCACTGGGCGGCCTTGGTATTTGTTGCCGCCGTGTTCACACACATGATGCGGGTCTTTTTCACCGGCGCCTTCCGAAAACCGCGTGAGCTCAACTGGGTCCTGGGGTTCTCCCTGCTGATCCTGGCCATGTTCGGGGGACTCACCGGATACGATCTGCCGGGCGACCTTCTGTCCGGCACCGGGCTGGTCGTCGTGAACGGAACGATCCTCTCCATACCCATCGTCGGCACCTACCTGTCGATGTTCCTCTTCGGCGGAGAGTTCCCGGGAAACGATCTCGTGGCCCGCTTCCACACCATCCATGTCCTGCTGATCCCGGCCCTCATGACGGCGCTGATCCTCGCCCACATCGTCCTGTCCCTCCGCCACAGGCACGCCCAGTACCCCGGGCCGGGACGCACCAACGACAACGTCGTCGGCATACCCGCCCGGGTGTATGCGGTGAAGGCGGCGGGATACTTCTTCCTGGTCACCGGTGTGATCTTCTTCCTCGCAGCCATCGCACAGATCAATCCCGTCTGGGAGTACGGCCCCTACCGGCCCGACCAGGTCTCGGCCGGATCACAGCCCGACTGGTACATGGGCGTGGCCGACGGACTCCTGCGGGTCATGCCCGGATGGGAGATCAGCGCCTGGGGTCACACGCTCGCCCTCGACAACCTTGTTCCGCTACTGGTGGGCGTCGGACTCTTCGCCGTAATGGGCGCGTATCCCTTCCTCGAGGCGTGGGTGACCGGCGACAACCGGGAACAGCACCTCCTCGACCGACCGCGCAACAGGCCCGCGCGCACCGCACTTGGGGCCGCCTGGCTGAGCGTGTACATGGTGTCGCTGATCGGGGCGGCCAACGACCTGATCGCAACGCGTTTCCACGTCTCTGTCAATGCTGTGACGTGGGGGGTCCGCATCGGCTTGTTCGCCGTACCGCTCGTCGTCTACTTCGTTGCGAAACGCTGGGCCCTCGGCCTGCAGCGACGCGACCGCGACAAGGTTCTGCACGGCCGGGAGACAGGCATCATCAAACGCCTCCCGCACGGAGAGTACGTCGAGGTGCACGAGCCGCTCGGCCCCGAAGAGCTGCATGCGCTGACCGCGCACGAGCAGTATGCGCCACTTGCTCCGCCGACCAAGGACCACGACAACGCAAGGCTCACCCGCGTACAGCGGCTACGGAGCCGGCTCAGCCGCGGTCTCTACGGAGAGACTTCGCAGATTCGGAAGCCGACTGAGAAGGAATACAAGGAAATTACTCATCCGTAGATGTCACACGGCGACCGGGTTCCCTGTCACAGAAGCGGAGGAGGAACGTAATTTCTCTGCTCCGAAGAGGCCCGGATCACAAGCGGATCCCTCCATGGCCGCGCACCAGTAAATTCCCGGAAAGGTCTTCGAAATGAACTCGCGTTCTGTTTACCGCCGTCTCCGCACACCACTCACTCTTACGGCCGCAGCGACGGTCGCAGGCGCTCTTCTCGCCACGTCGGTCGCTCCGGCGAGCGCCGGCAAGGGAGCACCGTCCCAGCACCGCAAGCCGACCGTGGTCCTCGTCCACGGCGCATTCGCCGATTCGACCAGTTGGAACGGCGTCATCAAGAAGCTGAAGCGGCACGGATACCCGGTTGTAGCCGCGGCCAACCCGCTGCGCGGACTGAGCAGTGACTCCGCCTACGTCAAGGAACTCCTGGCCGGCATCGACGGGCCCGTGGTGCTCGCCGGACACTCGTACGGCGGATCGGTCATCAGCAACGCCGCCCGCGGCGCCGACAACGTGAAGGCGCTGGTCTACATCGCGGCCTTCCTGCCCGACAAGGGAGAGAGCGCGCTCGCTCTCTCCGGGAAGTTCCCGGGCAGCACCCTCGGCGAGGCCCTCAAGCCGGTACCGATCACCCAGCCCGACGGCTCCCAGGGCGTCGATCTCTACATCGACCAGAGCAAGTTCAACCACCAGTTCGCGGCGGACGTCCCGAAGAACACAGCCGATCTGATGGCTGTCACTCAGCGCCCCGTGACCAGTGCCGCATTGGAGGAGGAGGCCGGCGAGCCCGCCTGGAAGACCATCCCCTCGTGGGTCCTGGTGACCACACAGGATCTCAACATCCCGCCGAAGGTCCAGAAGTTCATGGCGGACCGAGCCAAGGCCCACACGGAGAAGGCCGTCGCCTCGCACGCGGTGAGCGTCTCGCAGCCGGACAAGGTCGCCGACATCATCCAGGACGCCGCCCGGACGGTCCGCTGACCGTCGGCCCCACGGCAGAAACCGGGGCGGGATGGCGCGACACGCCATCCCGCCCCGGTTTCTGCCCGGCACGTGGCATGCAACTCCGTGCATAGATCGAGCGGTGGAAGTCGTCCGGTGCCTGTCGGGCCCGCGCTCATGACGGCCACGTAGACGCATCACGGGGGCAGTCCTGGTCGGTGGGCAGCGTCCTCGGGCAACGGACGGCGTTGCGCAATCCCGTGCGTTGACGCTCGAGACCGGACGTTCACACAGCCGTAGAACTCCTCCCCGTTCACGACGGCTGGCGCCGTAGGGCTTCCTGCTTCATCGCCGACCGCTCCCCGGAGCACTCCGTTGAGGTCTTGTGCCGGCTCCACTGGCCGACACTGGGCAGGCTTTTCGCAGCGCTCACGTCCCTGCCGTGGGTTCGTGGCGCAGCCGCCTGTCCGGTTGTGAAGGCTCAGGACGTCGTGCCCTGCCAGGTGCAGCAGCGGGAGCACAGTCTGGATGCGAGAAGCGGTCGACGGCGACCACTTCTCGCCCCTGCCAGGATGCCGTACTCCAAAGAGCGGCACTCACTCCCGCTCGCCTCCGAGGTGGCTCGGGCAAGCGTGTGGTTCTCGACCATGGTGCGAGCAGAGCGTTCCTCCTCCAGCGCGGCCCCGGCCCTCGCTCAGTGGGCAGCAACAGGCCGCCTTGCCCAATGAGTTGCATCCCCACCGGCCTGACTCGGGCCGTCACCCCGGCGACCAGCCCTCTCCCACGGAGCTCGTCCCGCTCACAGTGGCCTGGTCGGCCTTGATGTAGCCCATCATGTCAGCCATCAACCGCCGCTAACGGCCCGTCGAGAGTTGCACCACGTACAGACCAGCGCGCCAGACCCCCGGCGACCGGAGATCTGGCGTGCGCGTGAGCGTCAGTGGGTCAGGCGGCGGGAGATAGCTGCTGCTCCTGGCGCACTGCGGAGATGTCGAGCACCAGCGTCACCTTGTCGCTGATGAGGACACCGCCCGTTTCCAGGGCTGCGTTCCACGTGAGTCCCCAGTCGGACCGTTGCAGGGTGGCCCTGCCCTCGAAACCGACCCGGTGCTGGCCGTAGGTGTCCTGGCCGGCACCGCCGAAGGTGATCTCGAGGTTGACGGGCAGTTCGATGTCCTTGATCTTGAGGTTGCCGACCAGGCGGAACATGTCGTTTCCGACCGGCACGATCCCGGTGGAGCGGAAGGTCATCAGAGGAAAGACCGCGGAGTCGAAGAAATCCGGGCCGGTGAGATGCGTGTCCCGCTCCCGGATGCCGGTGTCCAGGCTCTGCGTCTGGATACTCGCGTAGGCCTCTGACCGTTCCGGCCGGGAGCCGTCGAGTTTGAGGAGTCCCTCGAATGCGTCGAACTTTCCCCGCACGTTTGAGATCATGGCGTGCCGGACGGAGAAGCCGATCGTGCTGTGGACCGGGTCGATGGTGTAGAGGCCGGTCAGCGGCGTGTACCGGCCGGTCTCGGAGAGGCTGTTCTGCGTGCGGTTCCTGAGCATGACCAGACGCTTCCTTCGGGGGCGGAGTGATGTGGCGGGGGAGGGCGGCGCCGTCGGGAGAAGACAGGGGCGGCCCCAGAGAGGGGCCGCCCCGTCCGGACGGCCTGCTGCCTGCCGCTCTACCGCTGCTGCTGCGCGGACCAGTCGGCGATCCGGGTCTCGGCGATCTGCGCGTCGGGGCCGGGCAGGAGTGTGGTCTCCTGGAGCTGGGCACCGAAGTACGGGGCCTTCGGGTCCGCCACGACCTTGCGGGGGTCGTTCTTGGCGGCGAGGGCCTTGCGGACCAGCTCGTCCAGCTGGAACGCCTCGGGGCCGGCCACCTCCACCACGCCGCCCACGGGCGTGCCCACGGCTGTGCGGCCCACGGCGGCGGCGACGTCGTCGGAGTAGATGGGCTGGATCTTGACGGGGGCCAGGCGCACGGTGTCGCCCTCGGTCGCGGCGTCCGAGATGCCCTTCATGAACTCGAAGAACTGCGTCGCGTGGACGATGGAGAACGGGATCCCGGACTCCTTGATCAGCTCCTCCTGCACCTGCTTGGCACGGAAGTAGCCGCTCTCCTGGAGCCGCTCGGTGCCGACCACGGAGAGCGCGACATGGTGGGTCACACCCGCTTCCGCCTCGGCCTTGAGGAGGTTGCTGGTCGACGTGCGGAAGAACTCCATCACGTCGTCGTCCGCGAACGAGGGGGAGTTCGAGACGTCGACCACGACGGAGGCGCCCTGCAGGACCTCGGCCAGGCCCTCACCGGTCAGGCAGTTGACGCCGGTGTTGGGAGCGGCCGGCACCGCCTCGTGGCCGTGCTCGTTCAGCTTGGCGACCAGCTTCGAGCCGATCAGGCCGGTCCCGCCGATGACTACAACCTTCATGATTCGGATCCTCTCCGAGTTCTCTCTGCGCGGCGAAGTTGCGTGAAGCGGTGTTCCGCCGCATCGGCCAATTTTGTTCTTCACTGGGAAAGACAGAATGGTGACTTCATTTGTGACACTGCACCCGGATGGATTCGGAACCCTCCGGACCTTCCGTGCCGGGATAGCTGCGGTCTATTCCACGAGCTTGCCGTCGGCCGAGACGTCTTCCATCAGACGGGAGATCTCGTCCGGAACAGGGCCGATGCTCTCGTGGGTGATTCCCGACGTGGGGGACCACACCAGGTTCACCTGCAGCGCGGGATCCATCTGCGGGTAGTCGCTTCGGTTGTGGCACCCGCGGGTCTCCCGGCGTTCGAGCGCCGCTTCGAGCGTGGCCCGCGCCGCGAGAGCAGCGGACTTGAGATCGAAGGCGTGGGCCAGGTCCTGGAAGCCGGCGATGTCAGGGTGGACGCCGACATCTTCCATCCGCTTCTCGATCGCGGTGAGTTCCGACAGCCCGGCGCGCAGCCCGTCCTCGTTGCGTACGACGCCCGCGTGCTCGGTCATGGTGTTGCGGATCGCGCGCTGGAGGGCGCGCACGTTCTCCGGCCCGTCCGCCGCGAGCAGCTCGTCGATCTCCGCCCGTGCCGCGGCCACCGCGGCCGCAGAGCGTGGCTGCGCAGTGAGCCCCTGGGAGTAGGCGGCGGCCGCTTGGCCCGTGATGCGGCCGAAGACCAGCAGCTCGATGAGGCTGTTGCCGCCCAGGCGGTTGGCACCGTGCAGGCCGCTGGACGCCTCGCCGATGGCGTACAGACCGCGTACGTCGGTGCTGTGGTCGTCGTGCCTGACCCACACGCCGCCCATCGAATAGTGGGCCGTGGGCGCGATCTCGATCGGCTCGCGGGTGATGTCCAGCATCTGCAGGTCGAGCAGCGTCTGGTAGACCCGGGGCAACCGGTTCATGATCGTCTGCCGGGGCAGGTGAGAGACGTCGAGCCAGACGCCGCCCTTGGGCGTACCGCGCCCTTCCTTGATCTCCGTGTAGGAGGCCAGGGCCACCCGGTCGCGGGTGGACAGTTCCATGCGCTCGGGGTCGTAGCGGTTCATGAACCGCTCGCCGAGGACGTTGCGCAGGATGCCGCCCTCCCCTCGAGCGGCTTCGCTGACGAGGGTCCCTGCCGCGTTCTCCGGCTCGATGATGCCCGACGGGTGGAACTGGACCAGTTCCGGGTCGCGCAGCCGGGCACCGGCTTCCACCGCCAGCCGGAACGAGTCGCCGGTGTTCTCGTCGCGCCGGGAGGACGTACGCCGCCAGATACGGGTGTGGCCGCCCGCCGCCAGAATGACGGCGTCGGCATGGATGAGATAGCGCTGTCCGTCCGTGAGGTCGAAACCGTAGGCCCCGAACACGGCACCGTCGTGCACCAGGAGCCGGGTGATGTAGACGCTGTCGAGCATGGGAATCCCGAGCTGAGTCGCCCGCCGGATCAGGGTGCGCTGGATCTCCAGGCCGGTGTAGTCGCCGGCGAAGGCGGTGCGGCGGAACTTGTGCGCGCCGAAGAAGCGCTGCGAGATGCGGCCGTCGTCCTCCCTGGCGAAGGCCATGCCGTAGCGCTCCAGGTCATCGATCCCCAGGGCGGCGCCCTGGGTGACGATCTCGACGGTGCGCGGATCGGCCAGGAGGTAGCTCTCCTTGAGCGTGTCCGCGGCGTGCTGCTGCCAGCTGTCCTCGGGGTCCATGGTGGCCAGGGCCGCGTTGATGCCCCCGGCGGCCAGGGCCGTGTGCGTGTCCTCCTTCGGGCGCTTGCCGACGGCGAGGACATCCATCCCGGCCTCGGCGAGTTCGATGGAGGCCCGCAGGCCGGCCCCGCCCGTACCGATCACCAGCACCCCGGTGGAAAGACGTCGTTCGGTGATAGCCACGATTGCTCCGATCGCTTGGGTCGTCACCGACTACGACCGGCTGGTCCCGGTGTTTGTGACACGGGCCGGATCAGGGCAGCAGGCTGCCGAGGGGGACCTCGGGGTCGGCAAGAAGAGCGTCGTCGATGTCGGTCCGGGACTGCACCAGAGCCCGGATGGGATCGACGACGTCCCACACGTTGACGTTCATGCCGGCGAGCACACGACGGCCCGACATCCAGAAGGCGACGAAGCGCCGCTGGTCCAGATCGCCACGGAAGACCACACGGTCGTACCCGTCGGCCTCCGTGTAACCCGTGTACTCCATCCCCAGGTCGTACTGGTCCGTGTAGAAGTACGGCAGCCTGTCGTACACGGCGTCCTGGCCGAGCATGCTCCGCGCTGCTGTCTCCGGCTGATTCAGAGCATTGGCCCAGTGCTCGACGCGCACATGACGGTCGAGGAACGGGTGGTAGGCATTGGCGACGTCACCCGCCGCGTAGATCCCGGGCACCGACGACCGCAGGTGCGCGTCGGTGACGATGCCGTTGCGCACCTCCAGGCCTGCCTGCTCGGCAAGTTGCACGTTGGGGGTGATGCCGACTCCCACAACGACGGCGTCCGCGTCCAGACGAGTACCGTCGGACAGCAGCACCCCGTCCGCGCGGCCTCCTGCCCCGGTGATGCGCTCAACCTCCACACGCGAGCGCAGACGGACGCCGTGATCCGTGTGGAGCTGGGCGAACACCTCGGCCGCCTCTCGGCCCAGCACCTTCATCAGGGGCAGATCTCCATGCCCGAGCACCGTCACCTGTGCCCCCGCCATCCGTGCGGCGGCCGCCGTCTCGAGCCCAATCCAGCCGTCGCCGATCACCACAATCCGTGCGCCCGCGGTGAAGGCGGCCTTGAGCCGTTCGCTGTCACCCACCCGCCGCAGGTACAGCACGTTCCCGAGATCCGCACCCGGAACCCGCAGGCGGCGAGGAGACGAGCCGGTGGCCAGCAAGAGCCCGCCGTAGGACACACAGCGGCAGTTGTCGAGCTCCACCTCCTTGGCCAGAGGGTCGACGGCCCGCACGCTGGTGCCCAGGAACAGGTCCACCGCGTTCTTCGCATACCACTCCTCAGGGTGCACGAAGATCGAATCGCGCTCTTCCTTGCCCAGCAGGTAGCCCTTGGACAGCGGCGGGCGGACGTAGGGCGGCTCCTTCTCGTCGCTGATGACGAGAAGTGGGCCGGTATGGCCGTGCTCCCGCAGTGCCTCAGCCGCCTTTCCTGCGGCGAGTCCGCCCCCGACGATCACGAAAGTGTTCACAGATGACACGGTGTTCCTCTTCTCGGATGTCGCATTACGAGGCACGTGGCCCTCGGCCAACTGACCGGGCATCTGTGCCTCCTGTGACATCCGGCCGGGCCTCGGCGATCGCCGGGGTGTCACACCAGCAAGATCTCCTCGGTCTTAACGGCTGGCCGGGAGTGCCGCGCCCGAGGGCGAAGGAGGACAGGATGACGTACGTCATTGCGCAGCCCTGCGTCGATGTCAAGGACAGAGCATGCGTCACGGAATGCCCCGTGGACTGCATCTACGAGGGCGAGCGGACGCTCTACATCGACCCGTCCGAGTGCGTCGACTGCCACGCGTGTGAGCCGGTGTGCCCGGTGGAGGCGATCTTCTACGAAGACGAGCTCCCTGAGCAGTGGGCGCACTACCGCTCTGTGAACGCCGAGTACTTCCAGGCCGCCCGGGAGCCGGACACGCCCCGGGGCACCGGAGGCGACCACCGTTTCGTCGCTGAGCTGCCCCCGCAGGGCTCGCGGAGAAAGAAGGAAACCGCCGTGTTCACCATCCGGAAGGAAGAGGCCGCCGATGCCGATCTCTGGTTTCCCAGCTGACACCCGGTCCGCCGCTCGGGCGCCAGCCGGAGCATGCGACGGTGCGGTCAGGGAGCGAGAGTGACGGTCGACGGCGTTCCCTCACCAGCCATTCTGGCGTAGGGACACAGCGAGTCCGCCTTCTCGATGAGGGGCGTGGCGACCTCCGGAGCGACACCGGGCCACTTGACCACCAGATCGACACGGAGCAGGTATCCGCCGTCTCCCGGATCCCGGCCGAACGCCACTGTCGCCTCGACACAGATCGCGGATGGATCGAGCGCCTCCTGCCGCGCGACCAGGCTCAGGGCCCCGTGGAAGCAGGCCGCGAAGCCGGCGGCGAAGAGCTGCTCGGGATTGGTTCCGTGCCCGTCGCCGCCGAGCGCGGCTGGCATCCGCAGGTTGAGGTCGAGAACTCCGTCGTCCGACCGCGCTCGTCCGGAGGCCCGTCCATGGGCGGCCACCCCACCACTGACCGTCACGGTCGTCGTGTAGATGGCGGAGAAGGACTCGCCGTCGAAGTCCTTGTCCGTGGACAGGTCCGGCAGTCTGATGTGTTCGGTCACCTCGTGACTCCCCAGGCAGGAGTCTTGACTTGCCGGCCACAACCGCTCACACCGCAGAGGGCGGGACCTGCCGCGCCGCTCATGGCTGTCATCACGTCGTCTGTCCTTCTGGTCTTCAGGAAACCGCAGATTCGGATAACCAGATGACCGACGAGTGGCCGTCCTTGTGACACACCGTGCCCCGAGCCGCCTCCTGAGTCTTCGAAGGCCGTGCTCAACCTGTCAGCGACGCGACGTACGGCGTCAGCTTGGCCGGGTTCATCACCCACATGATCCGGTCGATGCCCTCTGCCGAGACATCGACGGACAGCAGAGCCACGGGCTCCTCCCCAAACTGCACCAGGACCGCCGGCCGGCCGTTGGCCTCGACCCAGCGGACCTGTGCCTGCGGCCAGAAACGGGGGGCGAAGGCGGCCAGGTACCTGGCGACACGGGCACGCCCGAAGACGGGGATCCTCGATGCTCCACGCACTCCTCCGCCGTCGGAGTAACTGACGACATCCGCAGCGAGGACATCCTCCAGAGCCTCGAGATCCCCGGTCCGCGCCGCGGTGAGGAACACCTCCAGCAGGCGCTGGTGGGCGGACCGGCTCACCCTCTCACCGCGCTCGGCGGCCAGATGCTTACGGGCCCGGCTCACCAGCTGGCGGGTATTGGCTTGACTCGTCTCCAGCATCTCGGCGATCTGCCCGTAGGGATAGTCGAACGCCTCTCGCAGAACGTAGGCGGCCCGCTCCACAGGGTTCAGCTTCTCCAAGAGTTGGAGAACGGCCAGTTCGACCGCCTCGGCGCGTTCCGCGCCCATCTGCGGATCCGCGCTCGTATCGACAGGCTCGGGAAGCCAGGGACCGACATATGCCTCACGCCGTACCCGGGCGGACTGGGCCGTATTGATCGCGAGCCGCGTGGTCATGGTGGCCAGGAAAGCCGCAGGCTCGACGACCTGGGTGCGATCAGCGTTCTGCCATCGCATCCAGGCCTCCTGGAGGATGTCCTCAGCCTCCACCGTGCTGCCCAGCACGCGATAGGCGATGCCGAAGAGCTGTGGACGCGACGCAACGAAGTCCTTCGTCGCCTTCTCCAGTGCGTCCACATCGTCCCCAGCGTGCATTGGCATCCCTTCCGGCCCGCAGAAAACCCATGCTACAACCGGCACAGACGGGACGCGCGGGCGACTCGAAGGAACACACGGTACCCGAACAGCGTGGTACTCGATGTCACACACGAGGGAGATCCGGCAGGGGCGGGAGACGGGAGCATGGCGGGTCAGAAGCGAGGCCCCGGGCGCACGAGTGTCACCGCGAGGACAGCCGGATCACGCCGCAGGGGCAGCGGAGCGAAGCCGTGACCGGCCAGGTCGCTGAGCAGATCTGCGCGAGCAGCAGGCCACATCCAGAAGGTCTCCGTGTGCCGACTGAGCAAACCCTCCGACCCCCGCACCCAGTAGTGGCATCGGGTACGGATGCGGTCCCCGACGGCCGACATGGCCATGTGCCCCCCGTAGACGTGCTGCCCGACCGTCTGGAGGGGAAAGACACGCACGGTGTCCGAATCGGGAACGCGAGCGGGCGGAAGCTGGAAGACCAGTGAACCACCGGGTACGAGCGCCCGGGCGACGGCCGGCCACAGCGCTCGCCGTGCCTCTGGCGCGAGACAGGCGATGGTGTTGTGGCAGATCGCCACATCCGCGACCTCGTGCAGTGCCGTCTCCTCAAGGGACCGAGGATGCACGGTGACACGCTCCCTCGGCGCCCGTGGCAGTGCAGCCAGCCGCGTCATCAACGGCGCACGCATAGCCCGAGAGGGCTCGATAGCATGCACATCGACCCGGGACTCGCCCAGGCACATCATGGTGACCCGCCCGGTTCCGGCTCCGATGTCGAGTACTCCGACACGCGCGTCTGCCGCATCGCGGCCGTAGAGCTCCCGGACGAGGGCCTCGTCCTGCTCCGCCTGGAGCACATCGTAGAACTCCGCGGTGACCGCATAGTCGTCCGGCGGTGGGCGGCGGGCCGGCGCTCTCGAAATGACGGAGTACATGCCCAGCAGGACCGGTCACCCGACGGATGTGTGACAGCCGTCCGGCACCCGACCGTATCCAGGGCGAGGACCCGCCCGTGTCACAGATCCACCTGCCACCCGGTCGTAGTGGGCGGACCGTAACGACGCGTCACCCAGGGTGGAGAAGGTAGATCATGCAGGTCACTCGCCTCCGGAAACCGCTCTCGTCACCACGCCCCGACGAGACGCGTTCCCTGCCACCGCGCAAGGTGTCCACGGCCGCCGAGGCGGTGGGCCTGAACACGCTTCCGCGGCCCGTCGCCGTGGTCGTGGGAGCCGGCGGCGTGCTGGGCGCGGCGCACGTCGGCATCGGGCACGCCTTGGAGGAGCGTGGGTTCGTCCCGGACATGATCATCGGGACTTCAGTAGGAGCGCTGAACGGCGCCATCGCGGCCTCGCGCCCCGACGGGGCGGCGTCGTGGCTGGAACACGTGTGGAGGGAACTGCGCCGCCGGGACGTGTACCGGCTCGCCCATCCGTCCTCCCGGGCCGGCATCTTCACCGACCTGGGGCTGCGCCGACTGATCGTCCGTGCCGGACTTCCCTCGCGCATCGAGCAGCTGGCGGTTCCCTTCACCGCAGTGGCCACGGATCTGGTAGCCGGTACACCGGTGCTGCTCGACCACGGCGACCTCGAATCCGCCCTCCTGGCCAGCACGGCCATCCCCGGGATCCTGCCGCCGGTCGAACGAGGGGGCAGAATGCTCGTCGACGGCGGAGTGACCGCCTACGTCCCCGTGCTGGCGGCCCTCGAGTCGGGCGCATCCAGCGTGGTCGTGGTACCGACCGGGCCGGAGAGCTCGCCACTGCCCCCCAACGTCCCGCCCCTGCGGCCCGGCGCGATCGCCGCCCGGGCAGGGGTTCTGCTGTTGCACCACCAGATCGAACGCGACCTGCGCGAAGTGGCGCGGAGCATCCCGACCGTAGTGCTGCCGACCGGCACCCACGACTGGCCCGCCCCCTGGGATTTCGGCCACTCGCAGCGGCTGATCAGCACCGCGTCCCAGACTGCCGGGCACTTCATCGACGCGCTGCACGTCACCGGACCGGGCCTGTATCGGATCGGGGACGCTGACGGGTCCGTTCCCGGCACACGGATCACTCAGAACGCTTGGAAGACAAGAACACAAGAGAAGACCTGAACACAACAGGTCCAGACCCAGAGGAGATTGGTCTGTGAGCACCGTCGCGTTCCTCAACATCGGCATGCACGGGCACGTCAACCCGACCCTGCCGGTCGTCTCCGAACTCGTCAGACGCGGCCACACGGTCACATATCATACCTGGCCGGCGTTCCGTGAGGCGATTGAGGCCACCGGTGCCGCCGTACACCTCTACCCCGGTGGTGCCCCTCCGCTGCCCGAACCGGTCACCCCGCTCGCGCTGCTGGAGGCGCTCGCCGGCACCGCCGTACGCATGCTGCCCGCCGTCCTCGACGACCTACGCGGCATCGGCCCCGATCTGATCGTCCACGACAGCGCCTGCCCCTGGGGCGCGGTCGCCGCGCGTGAACTCGGGATCCCGGCGGCGTCCTCGTTCACCACGTTTGCCTACAACCGGCACGTCCCCAGCCCCACGAGCGCCTCGTGGGACCTGCTCACCGCGGCGCGGGCCCGACCTCGCAGCCTCCAGGGCTACGTCCGGTCACGCCACGAACTGCACCGACGGTTCGACACCCACGACATACCGCTGGTCGACCTCTCAGGCATCCGTCAGCCGCTCAACCTGGTCTACACTTCACGCGAATTCCAGCCGGACGTGCAGGAATTCGACGGGTCCTACCGGTTCGTCGGCCCCAGCCTGGGCGCCCGGCCGCACGACCCGACCTTCCCGTTCGAGCGGCTGCGGGACCCCGTGCTGTACGCGTCCCTGGGCACTGTGTTCGACGCCGACCCCCGCCTGCTGCGCTGCTTCGCCACCGCGCTCGCTCCACTGGGCGGCACTGTGGTCCTCTCCACCGGCAGAACTGACCCTGGGGCGCTGGAGCCGCTGCCGAAGAACGTCATCGCGCGTCCTTTCGTGCCGCAGACAGAGGTGCTGGAGCGCACAGCCCTGCTCGTCACACACGGCGGGATGAACAGTGTGAACGAGGCCCTGTACGCCGGAGTCCCGATGCTGGTGATCCCGCAGGGTGCCGACCAGCCGCTGGTGGCCCGGCGCGTCACCGACCTCGGAGCAGGCCTGTCGATGCACCCCCGGGACGTCTTGGAGAACACGGTCCGGTCGCTCGCCCGGCGGCTGCTGGACGAACCCCGGTTCCGGAAGGCCGCGCACACCATGCGGGACGCGCAGCACCGGGCGGGCGGGTTCCGGCGAGCCGCAGACGAACTGGAGCGGTACCTGCGTACAGCGGGTCCGCTCCGGCCGGCCGCCGACCGGGCACAGCAAGGGTGACACCATGTCACCCGCCGTCGTCGCACTGCTTCTGCTCGCCGGACTGTCGGAAGCCGCCGGGCGCATCATGCCGCTCTTGGTGTGCCGGCCCGGAGTGTCCCCCAGGAACGTCGTCGGACTGATGCTGACCGGCGCCATCGTCGAGGGGGCCGTGCTCGCACTGTGGCCGCTGACCGCGTGGACCGTAGCCGAACTGCTGCTGACCTCACCGCCTGCGGACGGCACACTGGAGTGGACCCCCGGCCTGCTCGCACCCCTGCTGCTCGCCGCAGTCCTCGCCTTTCCGCTGCTCGGCCCCCTGCTCCATCTGCTGCTCTTTGCCGGAGTCGGCGCCACACTCACCGGCCCGCTGGCCGCCACGACCGGGCTGGGCTGGTGGACCGCCGCCGGCTGCGTGGCCGCAGCCGGAGTAGCACTCGGCATCACGGTGGAGGGCGTCCGCCGACTGGTCGTACGCCTCAGCGCGACCGCTGCCCCGGAGGCGCTCGCATGAACCACTTCCTGCTCTGGGCCAGCCTGCTGGGACCGGCTCTGCTCGCCGAGGGACTGCTCGCCCGATACGAGGTGCTGGCCTACGGTGCCGGCTGGCGCAACCCCGTCACCACGCTCCCCAAGGGCGTGCCCTACGCCCGTGGCGCGGCACCCGACGATCCCCCGAAGGCATACCTGGTCTACCTGGACGGCATCGGAAAGCGGCGCGTGCGCGACAGCCGCGACGGCGGCCAACTGGTCAAGGCCGTAATCGCCGCAGCACCCGAACTGCGGGTCCTGGGCCAGGTCCAGCCCTACTCGCCGCTCGCCGACCCGCTTGCCGACCGCCCCGTATGGGCATGGCTGCGCCGCCATGTCGGGCTGCTGCTCTTCCTGCACAACGTCATGCAGATCTTCGTCGCTGCCGACCGGCGGTACCGCCCCCTGTACAACCGGGCCGTCGGCTCACAGATCGCCACGCAGCTCCGGTTGGCCGGATACCGCCCGGGCAGCGGCACCCCTGTGGTGTTGCTCAGCTACAGCGGCGGCGCACAGGTCGCCACCGGCGCAGTCGACGAGCTGCGCACACGGCTGGCCGCCCCGCTCATGCTCATCATGTTCGGTGCGTTCCACAACGGGGCCAACGACCTCTCCTGCGCCGAGCACGTGCATCAACTGACCAGTGCATACGACCGTGTCGAGCGGGTCGGCACCTGGATGTTCCCCCAGCGCTGGCCGCTGCTGCGCCGCAGTGCCTGGAACCGCGCCGCCTGTGACGGCAAGATCACCGTTCACCGGCTCGACCCGGCCACGCACGTCGGACCGCGCAGTTACATCAGCCCCACCGCTCTGCTGCCGGACGGCCGCAGCCATCTCGACCGCACCACGGATACCGTGATCGCGATCGTGCGCTCCCGGCGTGCTGCGACCGCGATGACACAGGACCCGGCACCCTGAGCGGCGACGGCCACATACATCCGAAACCGCCGAAGGCGGTGCGGGGCGACGTTTCGCTCGTCGCCCCGCACCGCCCGTGCCTCCCCGCAGCCGCAGCTCAGGTCCGGGAACCGGGCGAGAGGTCGCCCTCGAAGGCCGCGGCCTCCAGGATCGCCTTGACGGCGGTCAGATACCGGGCGGCGTCCGCACCATCCACCAGACGGTGGTCGTACGACAGGGACAGGTACACCATGTCGCGGACACCCAGGCCCACGGTGTCCTCGTCGGTCATGACGGCCGCCGGCCGCTTGACGGTGGCACCGATACCCAGGATGGCAGCCTGGCCCGGCGGCACGATCACCGTGTCGAACAGAGCGCCACGTGAGCCGGTGTTGGAGATCGTGAAGGTCGCGCCCGACACGTCGTCCGGGGTGAGGTGGCCACTGCGGGCCCGGCCGGCCAGTTCGGCGGTCGCGTGCGCGATGCCCGCAGTGCTCAGGTCGCCCGCGTCCTTGATGACCGGAGTCATCAACCCCCTGTCGGTGTCCACCGCAATGCCGATGTTCTCGCGGTCGAAGTAGGTGATCGTGCCCTCGCCCTCGTTGATGCGGGCGTTGACCACGGGATGCGCCTTGAGGGCCTGGGCAGCCGCCTTGACGAAGAACGGCATGGGCGAGAGCTTGACGCCCTCGCGGGCAAAGAAGTCCTCCTTGGCCTGGTTGCGTAGACGCAACAGCACGGTGACGTCGACCTCGACGACGGAGGTCAGCTGAGCCTGCTCCAGCAGCGCCTGCTTGAGGTTGTCTCCGATGATCCGGCGGATACGGGTCATCGCGACGGTCTGTCCCCGCAACGCCAACGTGCCGGCAACCGGAATCGCGGGTACGGCAGCCACCGCGGGAGCGGACGCCGCAGGCACCGGAGCCGGAGCGGGCACGGCCTCCTCGACCACGACAGGCGGCGCGGCGGCCTGAACCGGTGCGGGAGCTGGAGTCGGCTCCGGCGGAGGAACCGAAGCCGGCGTAGAGGCCGCCGCAGGAGCAGGAGCAGGAGCAGGAGCAGGAGCAGGAGCAGGAGCAGGTTCCGGTGCCTGGGCCGTGTCCGGCGCGCCGATGACGCCGAGAACGGCGCCGATCTCGACGGTCTCGTCCTCAGGGACGCTGATGGAAACGAGGATGCCAGCGGCGGGGGAGGGGATTTCGGTGTCGACCTTGTCGGTGGAGATCTCCAGGAGGGGTTCGTCGACTTCCACGCTGTCGCCGACCTGCTTGAGCCAGCGGGTGACCGTGCCCTCGGTGACACTCTCACCGAGGGCTGGCAGGGTTACGGAAAACGCCATGATGTTGGTTGCTCCTCACACGTCCACAGGGCGTCACGGCACCCCTTGTCGTCGTATCCGGTCCGCATCGGGCGGGTCCGGTTCATGCCTGCCATCCGTAGCGTTCGCGGGCCTCGGCAATGGTCTGCGGGGAGACCTCGCCGGCCCGGGCGAGCTGGTCCAGAGCGGCGATCACGATCGACTCCGCGTCCACCCGGAAGTACCGGCGTACGGCGTCCCGGGTGTCCGACAGGCCGAAGCCGTCCGTTCCAAGGGAGGCGTAGTCCTGCTCGACCCACTGACTGATCTGGTCGGGCACCTGACGCATCCAGTCGCTGACCGCCAGTACCGGGCCCCGCGCACCCGACAGTGCGCGCGTCACGTACGGGGTGCGCTCCGAGCCGTTCAGCCGCTCACGGTCCGCGCATAGGGCGTCGCGGCGCAGCTCCGTCCAAGACGTCACCGACCAGACGTCGGCGTGCACGTTCCACTGCGACCGCAGGAGTTCCTGGGCCTCCAGCGCCCAGTGGATCGCCGTGCCGGAGGACAGCAGCTGGATCCGCGGCCCGGCGTCAGGGAACTCGGCCTGCCGGAAGCGGTAGATGCCCCGCACGATGCCCTCTTCGATGTTCGGCACGGGCGGCATGGCGGGCTGTCGCTTCGGCTCGTTGTACACCGTCAGGTAGTAAAAGACGTTTTCGGGCTGCTCGCCGTACATGCGACGCAGCCCGTCCTTGACGATGACCGCGATCTCGTATGCGAAGGCCGGGTCGTAGCTGATCGCCGCCGGGTTCGTGGAGGCCAGCAGATGGGAGTGACCGTCGGCGTGCTGCAGCCCCTCACCGGTCATCGTTGTACGGCCCGCGGTCGCCCCGATGACGAAGCCGCGCCCCATCTGGTCGGCGAGCGCCCAGAACTGGTCGCCGGTCCTCTGAAAGCCGAACATGGCGTAGAAGATGTAGAACGGGATCATCGGCTCGCCGTGCGTGGCGTACGAGGTCGCCGCCGCGGTGAACTCGGCCATTGAACCGGCTTCGGTGATGCCCTCGTCGATGAGCTGGCCGTTCTTGGACTCCCGGTAGTACAGCAGCTGGTCGGCGTCGACCGGCTCGTAGGTCTGCCCGTCCGGCGAGTAGATCCCGGCCGTCGGGAACAGGGACTCCATGCCGAACGTGCGGGCCTCGTCGGGAATGATCGGTACCCAGCGCGGCCCCGTCTCCTTGCCCTTCATCAGGTCCCGGACCAGGCGGACGAGGGCCATCGTCGTGGCCACCTCCTGATTGCCGAAACCCTTCTCCAACGCTTCGAAGGGCTTGGCGGGCGGCTGTTCCAGCCGGCCCGCGACCACGCGGCGCACCGGGGCGGGACCGCCCAGGGCGGCACGCCGCGCGCGAAGGTAGCGCACCTCCGGCGCGTTCTCGCCCGGGTGCCAGTACGGCACCACGTCGCCACTCAACGCGCTGTCCGGAATAGGAAGTTCAAGCAGATCACGCATCTGTCGGAACTGCGCCAGAGTGAGCTTCTTCATCTGGTGGTTGGCGTTGCGCGACTCGAAATCCGGCCCCAGCGTGTGTCCCTTGACGGTCTGGGCGAGGATGACGGTCGGCGCTCCCTGGTGCTCGACGGCGGCCCGGTAGGCGGCGTACACCTTGAGCGGCTCGTGCCCGCCGCGTGACTTCTCGAACAACTCGGTCAGCTGCGCGTCGCTCAACCCGGCCGCAATGCCGGACAGCGCGTCGCCGGTGAAGAAGTCCTTGCGGATGTAGGCGGCGTCCCGCGCGGCGTATGTCTGCATCTGCGCGTCCGGCACCTCGCCCAGGCGGTGAACCAGCGCACCGGTGGCGTCCTGCGCGATCACTGGGTCCCAGGCCTCGCCCCACAGGGACTTCACCACGTTCCAGCCCGCCCCCCGGAACCGCGCCTCCAGTTCCTGCACAATCTTCGAGTTCGACCGGACGGGACCGTCCAGGCGCTGGAGGTTGCAGTTGACGACGAAGGTGAGGTTGTCCAGCCCTTCGCGGGCGGCGAGCGCCAGCGCGGCCATCGACTCGGGCTCGTCCATCTCACCGTCTCCGAGGAAGGCCCACACCCGCGAACCCGAGGTGTCCTTGATGCCCCGGGCGTGCAGATACCGGTTAAAGCGGGCCTGGTAGATGGCGGCAAGCGGCCCGAGTCCCATGGATACGGTCGGAAATTCCCAGAGCCACGGCAGCCGCCGCGGGTGGGGGTAGGACGGCAGACCGTGACCGTCCGCCTCGCGTCGGAAGGCATCCAGCTGAGCCTCGCTCAGACGCCCTTCGAGGAACACACGGGCGTAGATCCCCGGCGACGCGTGCCCCTGCACATACAGCTGATCGCCAGAGCCGTCGCTGTCCTTGCCCTTGAAGAAGTGGTTGAAGCCGATCTCGTAGAGCCACGCGGCCGATGCATACGTGGATATATGACCGCCGAGCCCCAGACGCGAGCCGCGCGTGACCATCGCGGCCGCGTTCCAACGGTTCAGGGCGGTGATCCTGGACTCCATGTCGAGGTCGCCGTCGAAGGACGGCTGGGCCGTCACCGGGATCGTGTTGATGTAGTCCGAGGAGAGCAGTCCGGGCAGTCGGACCCCGGACCTGGCTGCGTACTCGTGGGCCCTTCGCAGCAGGTAACCCGCCCGATCCGGACCCGCGTTGCGCACCACGGCGTCCAGCGATGCCTGCCATTCGGCGGTCTCTTCGGCGTCGCGGTCGGGTAGCTGGTCGAGTTCACTTGTCGGTGCGGACTCAGCGGGCTGGGCCGGATCGCTCATGACGGCCTTCCTGTCACGGTGTCGGGAGGAAAGGGGCCGGACGCAGGACTGGACGGGGCGTTGGTGTCCGCGGCCGAGGGTCGGGGGTGGGATGGGGGCCGGCATAGCCAGGAGGAGTCACCGCTGGGCGAGCCACTGGTCGAGGGTGCCGTGACCCACGTGCGCGTCGGCACCCGGGAGCAAAGTCCGCTCCCCGAGCACCGCGCCGAAGAACGGGGCGTGCGGGTCGGTGACCACGCCCCGCGGATCGCCATGCGCCGCTTGCACTTTCGCGGTGAGTTCGTCCAGGCGGTACTGGTCGGGCCCGGCGACCTCGCGGGTGCCGAACAGCGGTACGCCCACGGCGGCATGGGAGACCGCGGCGGCGACGTCGTCCGTGGACACAGGGCGTACCAGCGCGGGCGCCACGTGTACGCCGTCTGCGTGCTTGGTCGAGCGCGACAGTGCGTCCACGGACTCGAAGAACGGCGTGGCCCGTACGACGGAGTGGGGTATCGGGGAGTTCCGCACCTGCTGTTCCTGCAGCGCCTTCGCACGGAAGTAGCCGCCCTGGACCCGGTCGGCGCCCACCACGGACAGGGCCACGAAGTGCTCCGCGCCCGCCGCGGCGGCGGCCCGCAGCAGGTTTGCTGTCGCGGTGTCGAAGAACTCGACACTCGCCCGTTCGCTGCGGGACGGCGCGTCGGTGACGTCCACGACCACCTCGACACCTCGCAGGGCGTCGGCGAGACCCTGCCCGGTGGTGACGTCGACGCCCTCGGAACGGGCCACGGGGACGGCCTCCACACCGTGGTCCCGGAGCCTGGCGACCGTCCTGGAGCCGATTAGCCCGCTGGCTCCTGCAACTACGACTCTCATCTGGGGTCTCTTCCGTCGGGGGGCCGATGACCCCGCTGATGCCTGCGTGGCGGTGATGGCGGGATCCACCGCTCATCACAGGTACGACCGGGCTCCCGGCGTTGTTGTGACATTGCGGACGGGGATCCGCCGGTGTCACAGATCCGCCCGGTGTCCGGTCATCACGGAAAGACCGTTGTGACATCCACGGAAGGTGCGACACAGTGTCCGAGAACCACGCAGCTCACACCCACGGAGCCGGCGAGCACGAGGAGGGGGCGAGCTGGATGACCGCGGCCAGGATGCTGCAGGACGCCTCCCCGATCAGCGTTCCCGAAGGCGCCTCGGCGATGACCATCGAGGTCGAGTGGGAGCCGGGCGACCCGGGTACCCCTCCGCACCGCCACTCCGGTCCGGCGTTCGGCTACGTCATCGAGGGCGCGGTCCGCTTCGAGCTGGAGGGCGAGCCCGAGCGCGTCGTCGAAGCCGGAGGCACGTTCTGGGAGCCCGGCGGCGACGTCATCCACTACCAGGACGGCAACGCGCTGACGGACGCGCGGACCCGGTTCGTGGTGACCATGATGTGTGCGCCCGGCAAGCCCATGCTGGAGCTGGTCAGCGAGGAGGAGCTGGCGCAGCGCACACACCTGCGCGCCCCCCGGCCCGCCGCCTGACGCGCGAGGCTGCCCGTACAGGCTGCGTGAGGCGCGAAGGTCATGAGTGCCATTGACACCGTGTACGGGATGCTGAGCGTCCTGTTCGCCGCCGCCGCGGTCCATGGCCTGCGGCGGACCGTGCTGTCCAAGGGCTCGGCGTGGCGCGAGCGCCTCGACCACCTTCTGCACACCGCCATGGCCCTGGCCATGGCGGTGATGCCGTGGAGCTGGGGACGTGTCCTCCCGGAGCCGCCGCAAACAGCCTTCTTCGCGGCGGCCGCCCTGTGGTTCCTGCTGTCCGCGCGGGACTTCCGACCGGGCACGATCGCCAGACGGCTGCCCCACGCGGCCGGCATGGCAGCGATGGCGTGGATGTCCCACTCCATGGCGGCTTCGTCGCACGAGACACTCGCCGGCGGGCTCTCGGCGGCACACCACGCCGCCGGTTCGGGCCACCACGCCGAGGAGACGACGGCCGGTGACGCCGTCGCCGCGACGCTGGCCCTGTTCCTGCTGGCGTACGCGCTGTGGTCACTGACCCGGGACATGCCGGCGCTGCGCACCCCGAGGCCCCCCGGGATGCACGGCACCGGTGCCTCGGGGACACGGCATTTCCACGCCCGCTTCTGGGAGGGATCGATGGCCCTGGGGACAGCCGTCATGCTGCTGATGCCGCACTGAAACCGCCCGGCAGGGCCGTCACAGGGAGCCTATGACGGCCTTGCCGCGCATCAGGAAGTCGGACAGATAGCCGTCGTGAGGTACCCCCGGTGCCATCCAGTAGGTCGGATACCCGCCGAGATACACGTTGGCGATGGTGGGTTCCGCCAGCAGCTTGTCGACCAGCGTGCCGTCACTGGTCAGGGCCGACAGGACCAGCGTGTCACGCAGCGGAGCGATGCCGTCCGCCCGGCTCCACGGAGCCACCCACACACAGGGGAAGGGCAGTTCGGTCCGCAGCTGTACGGCATCCGCACGGGAGACCAGGTGGACGGCCGGCCGGAGCACAGCGCTGCCGTCCCCGAGGTCCTCGGCGATTCCCTCCCCACCCAGCAGCGCCTGCGTCCCCTCGGCCACGGCACGCAGGTGGGAGCTGAGGGCACGGGCCCGCTCCAGCGGCTGCACGGGAAGTACCGCACGCTCGTCCTGCGGAGGCAGGCCGGGCAGCGCGGACAGACGGGCCGCGAGGGCCTCGGCCAGCGGCACGGGGTCGCCCTCGACAAGCACCGCGGTGGCGTTGACGCACGCGGTGCCGCCCTCGTCGGCGACCGAAGCGACGATCACGTCCAGATACTCGCGCCAGTCCGTGTCCGCGGTGACCAGGATCTTGGTCCGGCCCGGCCCCTGCGGAAGGACTCGCGGGTCGTGCGCGTACCGGGCCACGACGTCGTCGCCGCCGTACACCACGGCGCGGTCGGCACCGCGTACCAGGGCATCGGCGCCGGCGTGGTCGGTGGGCAGCAGCACGAGCCGGTCGTCGGGCATACCGGCCCCGCGCAGGGCCGCGACCAGCCGGTGCGGGGTGAACGGCTCCCGCCGGGACGGGCGGACGGCGACACGGTAGCCCAGCGCCAGCGCCTCCAGCCACAGCCGGTGGACGCCAGGGTGGTTACCGGATGCGTTCACGGCGAACACGTCCCCGCGCCGCGCCCAGACGGCGCCGCCCTGGTGGACGGCCGCATCGCGCCGATCGGTGACAGCACCCACCGGCCTGCCCTGCTCGGCGGACGAACGGGCCCGGCGCACGAATCGCGCCGTCCCCTCTGTCGAGGCCCGCACCACCGGCAGCGGGGTGCCCGAGGTGCGGCTCACGAGTGACTCGTACTCCCGCACGCCCAGGCCGCCTGCCGTGTCCGAGGCGAACGCGTGGGCCGCCGCGGCCAGCATCGCGTCGAGGCCGGCGGCCGGAACCGGCTTGGCCCTGCGCAGGGCGGCCAGAGCCCGTGTGACGAACACCGGGGGCACCAGACTCAGCCGTGCCACCTCGGTGCCCGTCACATCCGTCACCGCCTGAGGAACGCGGGTCCGGTAGGCGCCCCGGGGACCCAGCGCGTCCAGGTGCGGCACACAGCCGTCCGGCGGGCCCGCCATCAGTACACGCCCTCAATCACCGCTTCGCCCCCAACCTTCGGCACCGGGGCGACGTCCGCGACGGCGTCGCCCGCGTGCCCCTCGACCGGCCGGACCCGCAGCGCGAGGTCCCGCTCGGCGTTGTTGGGTACGAGCATCGACTTGCTGACATGGCTGACCACGACCTGCCCCCGCTCGCCGACCTCCACCTTCTCCCCGGTGACCGGGTCCAGGACCGACAGGAAGACGTACGGCGAGACCGGGTCGAAGACACAAGGGTCGGACGCCGACAGGCCGACCCGCTCGATCAGCGCGGTGAGCATCATCGTGTTGCCGTACATGCCGATCAGCCGCACGTCCGGGAAGACCTCGGTGCTCAGCAGATCGCGGGTGTCGGGATCCATGTGCGTACCGCCCCAGACGATCGCGTCGACCTTGCTGTTGATCACCTCCACCAGGTCGTCCTCGCGGGCAAACCGCTCCAGAAGCGGGGTGGTGGCCGCGAGGACGCCGATGTCCTGGGTGAGCAGGATGCGCCGGCACTGCTCGACGAGGTGGTCGGTGTAGGCCTCGGCCTCGTCGGCCCGGCCCGCAGCGACGAGTCCCCTCACCCACCGGGGGTCCATGTCGATGCTCAGTCCCGGGGCGCCGAGACCGGCTGCCGCGCGCTGCAGCACGTCGCCCACCAGGTGCGGGCCGGTGGGCGCGACGGTCAGCCAGTGGGCACCGACGGGCAGACCGTGCGCCCTCAGCCGGCGGTCCACCTGCTCGGAGCTGTGCCGCATCCAGTCCTCGAGCTGAACTACTCGTTTGGGGGCGCCGGTCGTTCCACCGCTGTCGAATACGTTGAGGACACGGGCCCCGGGCCCGTAGCCCCGGGGGACCAGGTCCGTCACCCGCACGTTCCGCAGCTCGTCCGTCAGGTCGGGGAAGAGCGCCAGGTCGTCCACCCCGCGGACGTCCTGACGCGGGTCGAAGCCGAGCCGTCCGGCCCGGCTCAGCCAGTACGGGGAACCGGTCTCGGGGTCGAAGTGCCACCGCATGGCGGCCCTGACGAACTCGTCGGGATCCACCCCGTCCGAGGGGCCGGCATCCAGGACGGCTGGAAGGTCGTGCGGCACGATGAAATCCCTTCTGCAAGCGGCCGGGTCAGTCCACGAAGTACGAGTCGTGCTTGTCGAAGAACCTCGAGCGTTCCTCGTCCGAGGCGTGGGCCAGCTGCGACACCTGTTCGAAGTACTCCTCGCGGGGCGCGCCGGGAGTGAAGAGCAGCAGCATCTCGGCCGGGGCGTCGGAGTCGTTGCGGAACGCATGCAGCCCGCCCTGCGGTACATGCAGGAAGTCGCCCTTGCCCGCGTCGACCCACCGCTCGCCGTCGTAGAGGCGGACGGTGCCCTCCAGGATGTAGAAGGACTCCGAGATGGTCTTGTGGAAGTGGGTCCTGGGGCCGCCGGCCTTCGCACTCATCTCGACCCGGTAGAGGCCGAACTCGCCGCGGGTGGTGGTCGTGGTCGCCAGGTAGCGGATTGCGTCCTTGCCCGTCTCACCCACGTCCGGCCCGGTGCCCGCAGGCCGGAAACCGGCGCTGACCTCGCCGTCGTCGCCCCGGTAGACCTGTTCCGGATAGGACATGGCTAGCCTTCCTTTCCTGCGGGCGACTCACCGGTCCGGGTCTCCGGACGCTCGGACTCCCCCCAGTGGGTGTGGAACGTGCCGGAGCGGTCGACGCGCCCGTAGGTATGCGCACCGAAGAAGTCGCGCTGCCCCTGGATGAGTGCGGTCGGCAGGCGCTCTGCCCGCAGGGTGTCGTACGAGGCCAGGGCCGCTGAGAAGGCCGGGACGGGGATGCCACGACGGGTGGCGGACGCGATGGTCTCGCGCCACGGCACCTGCGCCTGGGCAATCTCCTCGGCGAAGCCCTTCTCGACGAGCAGGCTGCTCATGGCCGGGTCGGCGGTGTACGCGGCGCGGACACGGTCGAGGAACGCGGCACGGATGATGCAGCCGTCACGCCAGATCCGGGCGACCGTCGCGAGGTCGATGTCCCAGCCGTACTCGGCGGCCGCGCTCTGGATCATCGTCCAGCCCTGGTCGTAGGCGATGACCTTCGACGCGTACAGGGCACTCTCGACCCGGGAGGCGAACCTGGCCGCCTCCGTACCACTCAGCGGTACCGTGACGCCGCCCGGCAGTCCGCGGTAGGCCGCGCGCAGGGCGCGGCGTTCGGAAGCGGCCCGGGCGAAGGTGGCCTGTGCGATGGCCGTCACCGGCGCGGCCAGGTCCAGCGCTGTCTGCACGGTCCAGCGGCCGGTGCCCTTCTGGCCCGCCGCGTCGGCGACCACGTCCACGAACGGACCGCCGGTGTGCGCGTCGGTGTGAGCGAGGACCTCCGCGCTGATCTGGACCAGGTAGGAGTCGAGCCGTCCGCTGTTCCAGGTGCGGAAAACGTCCGCGATCTCGCCGGGGGAGTAGCCGGCGACCTGTCGCAGCAGGTCGTAGGCCTCGGCGAGCAACTGCATGTCGGCGTATTCGATGCCGTTGTGCACCATCTTCACGAAGTGCCCGGCGCCGTCGCTGCCGATGTGCGCACAGCACGGCTCGCCGTCGACCTTCGCGCTGATGTCCTCCAGCATCGGACCGAGGACGGCATACGCCTCCGCGGAGCCGCCGACCATGATCGACGGGCCGTTGAGCGCGCCTTCTTCGCCACCGGAGATTCCGGTGCCGACGAAGTGGATACCGCGCTCCTTGAGGGCGGCCTCACGACGGCGAGTGTCCGCGAAGTGGGCGTTGCCCCCGTCGATGATCATGTCTCCCGGTTCCAGGAGAGGGGCGAACTCCTCGATGACGGCGTCGGTGGCCGCCCCCGCCTGCACCATGATCATCAGCCGGCGGGGCCGCTCCAGTGCCGCGACGAACTCCTCGGCGGTCCGCGCGGGGACGAAGGCCCCCTCGTGACCGAACTCCTCGGTGAGCGCCCGGGTACGGAACGCAGAACGATTGTGGACAGCGACGGTGTAGCCGTGGCGGGCGAAGTTGCGGGCCAGGTTGCGGCCCATCACGCCGAGCCCGGTCACGCCGATGTGTGCGGTTGCCTGCATGGTGGTGCGGATCCTTGGGTTGTGGAGAGAGGTGAGGGAGGGCCGTCCTCGGACCGGACCGTCTGGTGCGACCTGCCGTTCGCCCGCCGACCGGCGGGGCGCGTGCCCTACATGTGGCTGCTCCCTCGGCTCGCTGCCGTCACACCGACCTGGAACCGGTCGCCAGTCACAGATTCCGCAACGGGACCTGGCCATCCCAACGTAATTCGATGTTCATGATGCATCGAACAATGTACAGGCCTCTGGCATCGGTTCCTGCCCACGCAACGGTGGCATGTCACACACGGTGTTGCGAGTCCGTCTCCTCGCCGGAGGCCGGGGTGACGTGGAGACGGACCGTCTGTGTCCGGGCGGGCCGGACGGCTTCGTCAGCCGAACTGACCGGGCTGGTAGCTGCCGGCGGGCTGCTGGTTGATCACGTTGATGCGGTTGTATGCGTTGATGATGGCGATGAGCGAGAGGAGCGCGATGAGCTGGTCCTCGTCGTAGTACTTGGCCGCGTTCGCCCAGGCCTCGTCCGTGACACCGCCGGCCGCATCTGCGATACGGGTGCCCTGCTCGGACAGTTCCAGCGCGGCACGCTCAGCGTCGGTGAAGACCGTGGCCTCCCGCCATGCAGCGACCAGGTTCAGCCGCTGCTGCGTCTCACCGGCCGCAGCGGCGTCCTTGGTGTGCATGTCGGTGCAGAAGCCGCAGCCGTTGATCTGGCTGGCGCGGATCTTCACGAGTTCCTGCGTCGCCGTGGGCACGCCCGAATCCGAGGCGACCTTGGCCGCCGAGTTGATGTGCTTCAGCACCTTGCCCGCGAAGGGGTTGCCGAAGAAGTTGAGACGCGGTTCCATGACGTCCTCCTGGCCGAGTAGTGGTTACCTCCTCCTGACCGAGCAGACGGCGGATGTGTGACAGCGGGCAGGGCTGAGCGCGGCCTCTCCGGCAGGCCAGCCTCGATCAGCACGTCGAGGTGCTGACCGAGGCGGGCACCACACGGACCGAGCGGGCAGGCGCCCAGTGCCCAGTGCTGCTTCAGCCTCAGGGGCGCGCATCTTCTCCAAGGACCGACAGCAGCCGGAGATTCACGTGGCTCTCCGTGCCGGGTACCGCGGTGAAGACCAGCAGCCGCTGCGCCTGATCGGGGTCGACCAACGTCTGACAGTGCAGTTCGAGCAAGCCGACCTGCGGGTGCTGGAAACGCTTCGGAGCACAGGAGGAACCCAACACCGGATGCCCGTCCCACAGGGCCGCGAACTCGGCACTGGCGGTCCGCAGCTCCTCGACGAGTTCCCCCGCGCGTGAGTCCCTGCCGTCACGCGCGTACGCGCCATGCAGATCCGCGACCAGGAGACGGCTGTGCTCCGCACGGTCGCTCTCGGGGCGGATCAGCCGTGATGCGGGCTGGGTGAACCAGCGGTAGTGCAGGCTGCGGTTCCAGCCGGTGAAAGCCCGCTCGTCCCCCAGCAGAGCCACCGCCGTCCGGGTCTGCCTGAGCGTTTCGCCGAGGTGGTTGACCACTTGTGCGGGGGTGTCCTCCAGCCGCTCGAGGATGCGCATCATGCCGGGATTGATGTGGTCGGCGCGCCGGCTCCTGCGTGGAGCAACGTGCCCGCCGAGCCGGAACAGGTGATCCCGCTCCTCCAGGGAGAGGCGCATGCCGCGTGCGATCGCGGCCAGCATCTGTTCGGACGGATGCGGCCCTCTCGGTTGCTCCAGCCTGCTGTAGTAGTCCGCCGACATGTCGCACAGCGCCGCCACCTCCTCGCGGCGCAGGCCTCCGGTGCGCCGTCGGCGTCCCCGGGGCAGGCCGACGTCCTCCGGCTGGAGGGCGTCGCGACGGGCTCTGAGGAACGCCGCCAGTGCGGCACGGTCTCCTGTGTCCACTGTCCGAAGTCCTTTTCGTCCTGGCCGTATCAGACGGCAGGGAACGCGACGCCCGTGAGCCGTTCGGAGACCTGCCAGAGCCGGGCCGCGGTCGCCTCGCTGCGGGCTGATCTGTAGATCGCGAGCCGGGTGGGGCCTCCAGTGAACTGGCCCAGACCGTCGGGGCCGTACAACTGCCCGCCGCCTGCTCCCGGACTCGTGGCCGCGTGGAGGATCGGAAGCAGTCCCTTGTCCACGGACTGCACGAACAAGCCCCAGCGCGCGAGCCGTTTCACGACAGCCTCGTGCGGCGCGGGCCGGGCCCTGCCCAGGCTGGGCCCGGAGGCGTAGAGGTTGGTCAGCGTCGTGCCGGGATGCGCGGCGTTGCTGACGATGCCCCATTCGCCCGCCGTGCTGCGTCGGTCCAGTTCCAGTGCGAACAGCAGATTGGCCAGTTTGGAGAGACTGTACGCGCGCACCGGAGAGTACCGACGGCTGCTCTGGAGGTCGTCCCAGACCGGCTTGCCGCTGCGCGCGGCGCTGCTGGTCACAGTGGTCACACGGGCTTCTCCGGCCCGCAGCAGTGGCAACAGCCGTCCCGTGAGCGCCATGTGCCCCAGATGGTTGGTGCCGAACTGCAGCTCATACCCGTCCGCCGTCGTATGCCTGGTCGGCGGGGCCATCACCCCGGCATTGTTGACCAGGAGATGGATGGCCCTTCCCTCAGCCTCCAGCGCGGCGGCCAGTTTCTCAACAGAGGCCAGGGAAGCCAGGTCGAGGGCACGGGTGGTGACCTTGGCGGCCGGCTCCGCCGCACGGATACGGGCGACAGCCGCGGCACCCTTGGCCTCGTTGCGCACCGGAAGGATCAGTTCGGCGCCGGCGGCCGCGAGCCGCGTGGCAAGCCCCAGGCCGACCCCGTCGCTTGCTCCGGTGACGACGGCGAGTTTTCCTCGCATACCCGTCACGGTCACTTCCTTCATCACAGACTCCTGATTGTGCGGTCGGCTGCTCGGACCATCAGGGTTGCTGCACCGGACGCCCTGATCCATGTGACGTCGGACCATGGTTCAAGGCCGCCACCCACTTACATCACAGTGTGACAAAGTGTTGCCTCTCGCTGTACGGTCAAGTGCGACGCTCCGCCACATGGTTGCATGATGCTTCCGTGGTTCTTCCTCCACGAAGGAACTCGTCCCCATGCCCGCAGTTCTCATCCATGGCGTACCCGACACCCACCATCTGTGGGACCCCGTTCGTCAGTATTTGTCCCGGAGTGATGTCGAGGCATGGGACCTGCCCGGCTTCGGCGCGCCGAGACCGGCCGGATTCGGCTCCAGCAAGGAGGAGTACGTCGACTGGCTCGTCGAGCGGCTGGAGCGAATCGGTGAGCCGGTCGACCTGGTCGGCCACGACTGGGGATGCATTCTCACCGCCCGTGTGGCCTCGGTGCGGCCGGATCTGGTCCGCACCTGGGCCGGAGGGAACGGCCCCGTCAGCTCCGAGTACGTCTGGCATCCGCTCGCCAGGATCTGGCAGGACCCGGTTGAAGGCGGTCGATACATGGATCGACTGGAGGCAGCGTCCTTCGCACGCGATCTGACGGAAGGCTTCGACGTGCCCGCCGGACCGGCGGCCAGGACAGCTGTCCGGGTCGATGCCCCGATGAAGGACAGCATCCTCAAGCTCTACCGTTCCGCCCTGACTGTGGGGGCGGAGTGGGAACCTGGACTCTCCCAGGTGTCGGCGCCGTGCATGGTGTTCTGGGGTGCGCTCGATCCAGCGTGCCAGGTCGAGTTCGGCCGGAAGCTGGGTGACGCTCTGCATGCGACCAAGGTCATCGAACTGGACTGCAACCACTGGACCGTGCTCCAGCGGCCGGCCGAGGTGGCGGCGGCTCTGGAAGCGCACTGGGATGCGTCCGTCCGCGCTTGAGTCATGCGGCCGTGCACCGGACCGGAGGGTGCGGCTCAGCCGAAGGCGGACCGGACGACGTGACGGGTCTGCGGGATGCTGACCAGTTCGGCTCTGATCTCGGCGAGGGTCTGGGCGGCCAGGGCCTGGTGCCACGCCTGCTCAGCGCGCCGCATCGCCGCGTTCACAGCGCATGTTCCCGTGGGCGGCGGTGACAGTGCGCCGATCCGTCCGCAGGACCGGATCTCGGCACAGTTGAAGGCACGCGCCGTGCCCTCGATGGCTTCCACCACGTCGAGCAACGTGATGTCCTCGAGCGGTTTGGCCAGCCTGAAGCCTCCCCGTGGCCCCGGGACGGAGCTCAGAAGTCCGGCACGCGTCAACTGCTGCAACTGCTTGTTGAGGTAAGAGGCGGAAAGGTCGTGCGCTGCAGCGAGTTGCGCGCTGCCTGCGGGCCCCCCGCCGATCATGTCCAGGTTGAGAAGCGTGTGCAGGGCCCACTCGACCCCTTTGGCCATTCGCATATTACGGACACTACATGTCCGGGTTTCAGAGCGTTCCACCGGCGGCGCAGCACAGAAATCTTGACGTTGAAGATCCTGGATATCTACTATCCAGAAATTGCGTCCGGTCAGGCGATCGCCACTTCGACCAGCGACCCGGTTCATCGTCGGGCGCCCAGCGTGCTGTTCATCACTCGGTTCTTGAGGGAGACGTATATGAAGGACATCGTGATCATCGGCGGAGGCTTCGCCGGCGTGTGGAGCGCAGCGGGCGCCGTGCGAGCCGCCCGCGAGGCCGGTGAGGCCGGTGAGCAAGTGCGGGTGACGCTGGTGAACGGTGGTGACGACCTCGTCGTCCGTCCCCGTCTGTACGAGGACGCTCCGGAGACGATGCGCGTGCCGCTGGACCGCGTCCTCGGTCCGATCGGTGTGCGCCGGGTGGCGGCGACGGTGACCGGCATAGACACGGAAGCGCACACCGTCCGAGCCATCGACCGGACGGGTGAGAACCTCGACCTGCCATACGAACGGCTCGTTCTGGCCAGCGGCAGTCAGCTGGTACGTCCCGACTTCCCCGGCTCTCAAGAGGTCTTCGACGTCGACACCCTGCCCGCGGCGGCACGGCTCGATGCCCATCTGCGGCGGTTGCCCGAACGCACCTCCTCACCGGGCCAGTACACGGCCGTCGTGGTCGGAGCCGGGTTCACCGGTCTGGAGATCGCCACCGCCCTGGTCGAGCGCCTGCGTACCGTCTCCGACACCCAGAGCGATCCTGCGGAGGGCGTCCGCGTCGTGCTCGTCGACCGGGCCGACGTCGTCGGTCCTGAGCTCGGTCCCGGTCCCCGTCCGCAGATTGACAGCGTCATCGACGAGCTGAAGATCGAACGGCGACTGGGGCGGACCGTGGCATCGGTCACGACGGAGGGCGTCACACTGTCGGACGGTGAAGTGATCCCGGCAGCGACCGTCGTATGGACGGCGGGCATGGCTGCCAGCCCGCTTACGTCGCAGATCCCCGGCGAGCGTGACCGGTGGGGCCGGCTGACCGTGGACGAGTACCTGCGGGTCACCGGCGTCGACGACGTCTACGCCGCCGGCGACACGGCACGCGGCCCGGCAGACGAGGGCCGAAGCACGGTCCAGAGCTGCCAGCATGCCCTGCCGATGGGGAAGTACGCGGGACACAACGTCGTGGCCGAACTGCTCGGCAGCACTCTGATTCCGTTCACCCCGGACCCCTACTCCAACTGTCTGGACCTCGGCCCTGCCGGCGCCCTGACCACGGCCGGCTGGGACCGCCAGGTGGTGGCGACCGGCCCCGAGGCGAAGACGCTCAAGGAGAACATCAACACACTGTGGATCTATCCGCCGGTCGACGACCGTGAACTGATCCTTGCCCAGGCGGGCCGCTTCTCCAAGGGCTGACCACCAGCAAGGTTTCAGAGCCCCCTTCAGGCGCCGTTCACGCGTCCGGAGGGGGCCTTCTGCATGATGGCTCAAATAGTGTGAATACCTTGGTGGTAAGTACACGCACAGTGTCTTCGGCTGGTACGGTCGCCCGTGCCGTGAGGACCTCGGTTTGCCAACAATGTAGGGAGTAGGCGATCTTGGACGTCTATGAAGCGGTCACCAGCCGACGAGCAGTACGCGGTTTCACCGACCGTGAAGTTCCGAGGGAGGCACTCCAGCGCGTCGTGTCCGCCGCCGCCTGGACGCCGTCCGCGTCGAACCTCCAGCCATGGCACGCCTATGTGATGACAGGCGAGCCCTTGTCCGAACTGAAGAAGCACGTGCGCGAGCGCATAGCCGCAGGCGAACCGTGGGACGAGCCGGAGTACGTGCAGTATCCGGCCACCCTGAAGTCCCCGTATCGTGAGCGGCGCTCCGAGTTCGGCGCCCAGCGCTACGGCTCACTCGGGATCGCGCGCGAGGACTGGGAGGCCCGCCAGAGGGCCGCCACCGCGAACTGGGAGTGCTTTGGTGCCCCTGTCGCCCTGTTCTGCTACATCGACCGCGATCTCGGACCTGCCCAGTGGTCCGACGTCGGGATGTTCCTGCAGACCGTCATGCTGCTGCTGCGCGCCGAAGGGCTGCACAGTTGTGCGCAGATGGCGTGGGCGAAGTACCGCACGTCCGTCGCGGAGATCCTTTCGCCTCCGGACGACCTCCTCCTCTTCTGCGGAATGTCCATCGGATACGAGGACCTGACGATCAGCCACCCACGTACGGGCCGGGCGCGGCTTGAAGAGACGGTCTCCTTCGTCGGCTCGTGACCTGCGCGCGGAGCCCGTGACCTGGGCGGAATGCTGAGGACGGCCCAGTGCTTGAACCACCGCGGTCGGACCTCGACCGATGGTGAGTCCGGCGTCGTACGCCTGGCGGTGCGAGGCGGCGATGTCTTCCGCTCACCTATGGCTTCCCCGCCGCGTTCCGCCCAGGCATCGGAGCTGTTGCTGCGAGTCCGGAAACCCGGAAATGCCATCCTGCTGCACAGCAGGCTGAGTACAGGCTTGTGCCTGCGGTACCGGCAGGCACGAGACGAGTGATGCACTACGAATGCATGCGCTCCCTACCGTCCGCACCGGGAGCCGAATGACGCAGTTTGTGCAGGCTGTCCTTTACCACCCTGATACGCGTATCCACCTCGTGGAGGGCGTCGCTCAGCATGCCCAGGCGGGCCTCGAGCAGGGCAGCCTCGGCGGCCAGGGAGACGCTGGCGCCAGCCGGGTCTGCGTAGACATCGCCGTGATCGCGTGCCGTTGACATGTCTGTTTCCCTTCCTCGCTGAACAGGTGCGCGTAGGCGCCACGCACACCACCGAGGAACTGACAGGGCAGCCGTGGGATCTGTGACAGATTCCGCCGAAGCGACGACCGGCAGGCTGCAGCCAGCCGGTGGAGCAGCGCTCTTGCCCTCACTCAGCCGGCTGGGAGTGGAGGCCGCCGGAGCGCGCCAAGGCAAGGCATGGTTCGTGGCGGCCGAGGTGGGCGCCGTCCCGCGTGAGGTCCGCGATCAGCTTCAGCCCGTGCTGGCTCGCAGGAGGAGACCCTGGCTGGTGACCGGCCTCGGCCAGGGGATCGGATGTCGAGCGGAGCGGCTACGGCACCGGCCCGAGGAATAGCACAGAGCTGCGCAAGCTCATGAGCCCGGGGCGACGAAGAGGTGTAAGGCAGGCTCACCCCGCGCCGGAACAGCGATGTCACAACATCTCCGTCCGCCCGGTCTAGCTGTCGAGCCGACAGAGGAGGCGAGTGCGACGTGAACCCATCCTGTGACGAGTTTCCTCACTGGAGCGATGGCACTCTGGCAATTCCGAATGTCGGATGGAGGAGACAATGCATGCTGCCGTCGTGCCTAGGGGGAACTCTGTAGACCGCAGCGCATTTGAACCAGACCGTATGAATGACTGCCGCTCGGGCCGTGTGACGCGATGCCGGGGCGAGAGGAGGGAAGCCGCATGGACCATTCCGATGATGCGGTGCCGATTTCCGAGTTGCTCGATGAGCGGAAGCACCTGCTGGATGTCGCGTACTGGATGCTGGGCAGCAGTAGTGCGGCCGAGAGCGTGATCGACGAGACCTACCGGCAGTGGTACCAGCTGTCCGATGCCGAGCGGGCGGGCATCGTCGCTCCGCGAGCATGGCTGGCGAAGGCGGCCGGCGGCATCTGCCTGGCACGGTTGGCCATGCCGGAGCGCTCGGCCTCTGCGGGAGGCGGCCGGACGGCCGGGACCGCGGAGCCGAGCGCACTGGAGGAGGAGATCAGTGAGGTACTGCTCAATGCGCTGGACTCCCTCTCCCCGCAAGAGCGGGCGGCGTTCGTGCTCAACGGCGTCTTCGGTATGGAACCGGGCACAGTTGCCGACGTCGTGGGGCAGTCGGAGCCCGAGGTTGCCGAACTGACCCTGCGGGCTCGGGACAGTCTGCGTGCCCGCCGTGCGCGGCCCACGACCGCCGCGGAACACGACGCAGTGGCCGTTAGGATACGCCGGGCTTGTGTGACGCAGGACGAGGTGCTCCTGGCGTCACTGATGGCGCCCGATGTAACGGCGTTCTTCGACGGCGGTGGCAAGATCCGGGCAATGATCAAGCCGGTACACGGCACGGAGCGGGTCGCCCGCTGCCTCCTGGGGTTGCTGGACTCTGGCTCACGTACAACCCTACGGTCCCAGTCGGTCAACGGACGGACCGGTCTCGTGATGCGCTACGACCAACAAGTGGTCGCCGTCATCAGTCTTGACATCGCTGCTCACCGAGTCGTACAGGTATGGGTCGTCCTCAACCCCGACAAGCTCCGTTCCTGGAACCAGCCCTCTACTGCAAACCCGTGAACCGCACGCGTTGCCAGTGGCTCGACCGCCCGACGGATTTCCTCCCGGCGGGCGGTCCGACTGCTCCGCCCGCGTGGCCGTGCACGTGTCTCAGACTGTGGCGGCTGGCACGGGGTGGGAACACGAGCCGGCGAACCCGGCAGCTCCGTTCGGACTCAGGCTGCTGCGGGCGCGCCTACCGGCAGCGCGGGATCTGCCGCCGCCCTCGGACGTCCTGACGGCCTCAGGTATGAGAACGGCCTCCAGCCGGGCGGTGTTTCCTGTCCGGGCCGCCGACAGGAAGGCGTCGAGGAGCTGCCGGTGCTCCTCCGCTCCGACGGTCGCCTGCTGATCCGCACAAAGATGCTTGCGGGCTCTGCTCACGATCTTCCGGACGTTGACCAGGCTCACCTGGAGGATCTCTGCGATGTCGGCGTATGCGTAGTCGAACGCCTCACGCAGGACGTAAGCAGCCCGTTCCACGGGCGTCAGCTTCTGCAGTACCAGGAGCAGTGCGATCGCCAGGTCTTCCTCACGTTCCGCACCCAGTTCGAGATCGTTGCTCGTGTCGACGGGTTCGGGCAGCCACGGACCGATGTAGCTTTCCCGGCGGACCCGGGCCGACTGCGCCACGTTGAGGGCCAGCCGGGTCGTGGTGCTGGACAGGAACGCTACCGGACTGTTGACCGCTGAACGGTCGGTCTTCTGCCACCGTAGCCAGACTTCCTGTACCACGTCCTCGGCTTCGACCACACTGCCGAGCACGCGGTACGCGATGCCGAAGAGCCGCGGACGGAGCTCCACGAAGACAGAAACGGCCTCGTCCAAGGTGCTGTCCGCAGGGGACGTCTCGAGGTGCATGTCCTGCTGTCTCCGTTCCTCCGAGTGCTGCCGCTCAGCGGTGTGAGCACACGCAGACACCTCGGTCGGTGCTCTGCCGAAAGGTGGGATAGATGGGGGTCTGCCACTGAACGCCACGGTTGTGATGACCGCTTCCGCTTCATTGACCTGCCAGCGTGGGGTTCTGTGACAGGTTTGACCCACAAGATTCCTGACATGTCGCCGGGGTGACCGCTTCGATGTCACAACTTCAACCGTGATTCGGTCTTGAGGCTGGCCGGGACGTACCGGCTGGAAACCGGCCCTTTGGAGATACAGGAATGAGAGATAGTGCCCGGATAGTCCGTATTGGGGTCGCTGATGTAGAGCGAGCTGCCTCCATGCACACCAGGTGCTCCACATACACCTTGTGGCGCCGCTACCACCGGCCCATGAGGGATCCCAGCTTGTACCTGCACACACTGTTGGGCCGCCCGGGTTCGGTCCATCTGGCCGTGCGGGACACCTCCAGCCGTTTCATCGCCATGGCGCACCTGATGCCGGATGGGGACCACGCTGAGGCGGCACTCCTCGTGGAGGACGCCTGGCAGAACAGCGGGTTCGGTACCCAGTTGCTGCACCGTCTTGGCAGGGACGCCATACGTGCCGACCTGCGCGAGCTCTACGGCCTGGTCCTGTCGGGCGACCCGCGGATACCGGCCATTCTGCGCCACGCAGCGGTGCCGGTGCGCTGTGTCCAGGAGCTCGGCGTGACGACTGTCTGGGCGAGGACCCGCGACATCGCCACCGCAGTCCGACCGCGGAAGCCTTGATATGAGGAGCGTGTTCTCAGTCGGCGACGTGAGGTTCCCCGGCCCTCGTGGACTCGGCTCCACCCTGCTCCTGATTTCGGAGGACGAGGTAGAGGCGTCCGCTGTCCGGCGCATGCTGCCGAGCGAGCTCGCCGATGTCTGGATCTGGTGCAGAACGACTGCCGAGGCGGCGCCTCTCCTGGCCCTGCGCCGTGCGCCGATGTGCGTGCTCGTGGGCCGCTCCCACTCAGGAGTAAAGCCGGCAGAGGTCGCCGCCAGGGTTCGGCAACTCGCCTCAGACGTTCCGGTGGTGGTCGTCGCCCACGACGCCGTATCGGCCATGCCGCCTGCTGCGGTCTGGAGACCAGGCCCCGGCCGCCCGGACCCGGCACGTGCCGACCGCAGGACACTCGGCCAGACCGTCCGGCTGGCGATGGAGCGACAGCACATGGAGCGGTTCCGAGTGGAGACCGGCTCGGTTCTTTCCTATGACAGCATCTCGCTGGAGCGCGGTCTGCTGCCCGCGCCGACGCTTCGGGACGACGGCTTCACTGCGGTCTCACGCTACGAGCCGGGCCGGTCCCACGCTCTCCTCAGCGGCGACTTCTACGACGTGGTCCAGACGGAGGACTCGAGGGTCCACGTCATTCTGGGCGACGTTTCCGGGCACGGACCCGCGGAGGCAGCCCTGGCCGTGCAGCTGCGGGTCGCCTGGCGGACGGCCGTCCTGTGCGGAACGACGCAGCTCGCACAGTTGGAAGTCCTCGAAAGGATCCTGACCGCAGAACGGTCGGACGACGACACGTACGCAACGGTTGTTTCGCTCGTGTTCCCGCCCGAAGCAACGTCGGCCACCGTGGTCAACGCAGGGCATCCCGGTATGCTCCACCGGCGGTCAGGACAAGTCCGATGGGTCGAACCGCCCCGGACCGGGATGGCCCTGGGGCTCTTCCCGGGGCTGGGGGACTGGTCGGTGACTGAGATGGAACTCGCGCCGCACGACAGCGTCGTCCTGTTCACCGATGGCCTCTTCGAAGGAAGGACCGAACGCTCCGCGAGGCTCGGCGAGGAGGGCCTCCTTCGACTCGCCACCCGGCACGCCCACCTGGGCTCACAGGAATTCGTCGACGCGCTGGTGGCCTGCGCCACGTCGATGGCGGCACCGTACGGAGGGCTGGTCGACGACGTGGCCGTCCTCCACCTGGGATGGAACCAGAACCCCTCACTGTCCTGACAGCCGGGCTGACCTGTGCTCGTTGCGGTACGCGCGCGGCGAGATGCCGGTGACCCGTCTGAAAGCGGAGCTGAGAGCGCTCTCCGATCCGTAACCGACGGCTCGCGCGATCGCGGCCAGTGTGTCGGTACCCCCGCGCAGGCGCTTGGAAGCCAGTTCGATGCGCCAATGAGTGAGGTAGTCCAGTGGCCCTTGGCCGACCGTGTCCTTGAACCGCGCCGCCAGGGTCGAACGGGAGACCGCGCCTGTCCGCGCCAACTCTGCAACGGTCCAGGGATGGCCGGGCGCGGTGTGCATCGACGTCAGAGCCGTGGCCACGACCGGGTCCGCGAGCCCGGCCGGCCAACCGGACAAGGCCTGCGGCGCGCGGGCGAAGTACAGGCGCAGTACGTGGACGAGCATGACAACCGCAAGATGCTGTGCCACCAGCGTCGACGCCATGGGGCGCTGCCGCAGCTCCTGGTCGATCTGTCCGAGCGCCCACTGGAGGGTGCCGGCTTCCTCGGAGCCGGCCGGTATGTGGATGACCGGGGGAAGCGTGTCGAGCAGGAGAGCATGCGCCCGGTCACCGAACGAGAAACGACCACCGACGAGGAGGACGTCCTCCCCCTCTCCGGTACGCGCGACGCCGTTCTCGGCGGCCGCAAACACCTGGCCAGCATCCACCGGCACCGCCTCGGCGTCGCTCGACAGCGTGAACGCGCGCGCCTGAGTGAGAAGGTAGCAATCTCCCTCGGCCAGCTGAACCGGCTCACCGGCGCCCTCCACGTCGAGGCGGCAGGAACCGCGGCGGACTGCGTTGAACTTCACGCCATCCGGAGCCTCGAAGTGCACCGCCCACCTGCCGCCGGCCACCAGGCTCGACGACAGGTGGCTTCGCGTGTCGAGAAGTGAGAGGACGTCTTCCAGCGGATCCATCAACACTCCGTTCTGGATGGTTGAGCAAGTTTTCTGGACTGTTCATTATAGAGACTCCGAAAGTGTCTTCGTATCTTGGTTGCGTGAGCATTGCCCGCCCAACAGAAAAGAACCGATCGTGAACCACGCGACTCGCCTCACCACTCCCTTCCATTCCCACGCCACCGCCACCGAGGTCCTCGACGGAGTAGACCTGGCCGGCCGGCGCATGATCGTCACCGGCGGTGCTTCCGGAATCGGTGTCGAGACGGTCCGGGCCCTGGCCGCCGCCGGTGCGGAGGTCACCGTCGCCACCCGCGATCCCGCGACGGCCGAACCCCTCGTCCGGGACTTCGCCGCCATGCCCGGGCCGGGCGCGGTGCGGGCGGAGGCGCTCGACCTCGCAGACCTCTCCTCGGTGGCCGCCTTCACCCGGGGATGGCAGGGGCCGCTCGATGTCCTCGTGGCCAACGCCGGCATCATGGCCCTCCCGCAACGGCACGTGACCGCCGAGGGCTGGGAACTCCAGCTGGCGACCAACTATCTCGGCCACTTCGCACTCGCCCTGGGACTGCACACCAACCTGCGCGCGGCCGGCGCCGCCCGCATCGTCGTCGTAAGCTCAGGCGCGCACCGCAACGCGGCGTTCGACTTCGAGGACCCGCACTTCGTACGTCGGCCGTACGACCGCTGGGCGGCCTACGCGCAGTCCAAGACCGCCGATGTCCTGTTCACCGTGGGCGCACGCCGGTGGGCCGCCGACGGCATTACCGCCAACGCACTCAACCCCGGCTGGATCAGCACCAACCTCCAGCGTCACATCGATGACGAGACCATGAAGGCCCTGGGTGCGATGGACGACGACGGGAACATCATCGAGCAGCCCTACTACAAAACACCCGCCCAGGGCGCCGCGACCTCCGCGCTGCTGGCCGGGTCACCCCTGGTCAACGGTGTCACCGGGCGCTACTTCGAAGACAATCAGCAGGCGGAAACGGTCGCCACCGACGACGAGCAGCACGTGGGCGGTGTAGCCCCCCATGCTCTCGACCCGCAGGCCGCGGACCGTTTGTGGGAATACGCCAGCGAGACCATCGGTCAGTGACCAGGCACGGGCCGGTCCTCGCCGACCGGCCGGCGCATGCCCGTCCCGCACCGAACCGTAGAGGTCGTCTGAGGAGGGCGTTGCCCCCGTCAGACAGGTTCGACCCCGCCTGACGGGCTCTCCAGCCTGCCAGGGCCGACACGCCCTGAGGGGCTCGCAAGCCCCGGTAAGGGGCCATGTGATGACTACCACGTCACAACCGACATGCCTACATTGTCAACACTGTGACGGACCATCAGCAACCGTCGTGGCAACGGGGGCAGCAGACGCTGATGCGTGAGTGAGTGACTTCCCTGACCGGTAGGTCACGGAGGTGCTGATGCCTGCGGCCGCCTCGCCGCCGTGGGCTCGGCACCGTTCTCGGCACTCGTGGCACGCAAGCAGCTGTGATCTGCGGTGGCCATCCATGTTCGCGAGGCCCTACGGAGGAAGAGTGCGCAACACATCGATGAGGTTCCGGTTGGCGGCAGTGGCGCTCGTAGCCGCGTCCGCCGCGGTCCCGGGAGCGGCTGTGCCCGCTATGGCCGGTGAAGCCTCGGTCGCGGCCGACGGCCCTTCGGCCGCGGTCTGGGGGTTTCCCGGCGAAGGCAGCGACTGGAAGCCGGTGACCTATGGGGGCGGGGCGATCACCAGTAGGTCCACCCCGGGCGAGGCACGCGACGAGCGCGGCAACATCCTGCACGCCTGGCGCGGCGCCAGCAACGACTACATCTACATTGCGTTGAACAACGGCCCCTCCTACCGGCTGCCCGCGGGGGCCGGCACGTTCGCGCAGACCTGGACACCGCCGAAGGTGATCTGGACCGACGACGGGGGCCGCGGGAACTTCAGAGTCTTCCACACCGGTACGGAAGGCCACGTCTACCAGCACCGCGTCCAGCTCGACTCGAGCTACCAGCTGCCCGGCGACCTGCCCGACCCGACCAAGATCCCCAACGACACCCGAACAAGCGCCACCCTGCCCGTGGGGGCGGCCGCGCTGCCCAACAACTCGTTCATGCTCGCTTGGAACAGCCAGTCCAACGACGCCATCTGGACGACGTACTACAACGGTGAGGCCGCCACCTACACCTCGCCCCGCGTGATTCCGGGTGCGCTGAGCAAGGACGCGCCGGCGCTGGCCGCCCAGGTGGACACCGGAAACGACCCCGCACCCTGGAACCAGATCGTGCTGGCCTTCACCGGCACCGACAACAACATCTACATGTCGCGGCAGAGGTACGGGACATCCACGTGGACGAACCCGTTCAAGGTGTACGCCTCGGGCACCTCCGGCTACACCAGAAGCGGTCCGTCCGTCGCGCTTTCCCGCAACGGCTACGGCGTGATCAGCCTGACCGAGGACCGCGACAACACGATCGGCAGCTACATCATTTCGCGGGACGGTGGGTGGAGCGGGTACTACGAAGAGAACTCCTTCGCCAACACGTACGGCAAGACCCCGCTGGCCGTGATCGCCGGAACCTATCTCTACTACGTCATCAACGGCACGGGCGGGGGACAGAACGGCGTCCTGTGGAAGGAGGTCTACGACTTCGCGGCCATGCCCAAGCCCCCGGCTCCGCAGTGGTGATGGGGCCAGGGGACCGACTTCAGGCAGCCGGACGGAGCGCGTAGCAAAGCAGCCGCCCGACTACGAGGACGTGAGCCTTGACGGACGCGGGCGCAGACGACCTCAATCGCCTTCTGGCGAGAACGAGAGGACGCGGCCGCGCTGTCAGCTCCCCAGCACCGCACGGAGCCTCACCCTCCAGTGGCCCCTCCCCAGCGACTCACTGCCTCGAAGACACACCAGTCTCCGACAACGGTCGCCGGGCGTAGGGGCCACCCCCGTTTCCCCCCGCGCAGACACGGATACAACGATGACGCTACATATCGAGGTCACGTGAAACACAGCCGAACAGCGACGAGTCTTCTGCCCGGCCTGCTGTTGTCCCTCCTGACTCCGGCATTCACTCCCGCGGCGTCGGCGCTTGCCCCCGCGGCACCCATGACCGCTCCCGCGCAGGCCGCGCCAACGGCTGGACCCGGAGCCAGCGGACCGGACCTGAGCCAGACGAACCGCACCGTCCCCCGCGCCGGCCTGCCCGACTGGTCGCGGACGGGATATCGCGGCGGCCTGGAGCTTCCGGGCAGCGGGGACCTGACCAGCGATGCCTCCTGCCGCATCACCAGGGACGAACTCGCCTCCACCTACAAGGTGATCGGGGACGACGGCGTCGACGACACCGCCGGGCTGCAGAAGGCGATCGACGACGTCAAGAGCAGATGCTCCCCGAACGCGAACTTCCACCGGCTCTCACTCATCGAGTTGCCGTACGGGCGGGTCGACATATCCCGCCAGATCTACGTCGACGCCAACTTCCTGACCATCAAGGGCATGGGCTCCGACGACGGGGGCACGAAGGTGGTGTTCCGCCCCGACCTCAGCACACGCTACGACCAGACGGTCAACGGCCGCTGGGACCAGGAAAGCATGACGGCCGGCAACGCACCCGACATGGGCAACGGCGGCTGGATATGGCCGGGACGAGGGATGTTCCGGGTCCAGACCCGGGATGTGGCGGCACGGTACCAGGACGAATGGGAGGTGCTCCCGCCGCTTCCCGGTCGTAAGGACCTCTTCGAGGGCAGCGTCAACCAGCACTGGGTCTCCGGCTTCAAGCTGGCCTCACTGCCCGACGCTCCGGGCTTCTCGGGCCGCCGCGGCGCCAACGTGGTGCGGCTGGACCCGAAGGCCGACACGGACAAGTTCAAACTGGGCGGCTACGTCTGGGTGGGGGCGGCCAACAGCAAGAAGTTCTACGCACAGCAGGGCATCACCGACCCGAGCATGATCGAGGCGCTCCACATGCGTCAGCAGATGTTCCGGGTCACCCACATCGACGCCACCACCAAGACGATCACGCTGGACGAGCCGCTTGAATGGGACCTGCCGGTCAACTCCGAATCGGACGGCTCCGAACCGCTGAACGGCAGCGGCAATCCGTACCCCAGCAAGATCACCCCGCTGAAGACCGTCGAAGGAGTGGGGTTCGAGGACTTCGCCTTCACTCAGGACATGAACGGCCTGCCCAAGATCGGCGGCCAGGAGACCTACTCTCTGAGTCCCGACCAGGCCAAGAACAACTATGGCAACATGGCCCCGGAGTACGCGATGCACGGCATCGTGTTCAAGTGGGCCGCCAACAGCTGGGCGCGAGGGCTCAGGGCCACGATGACCGGCTCGCACCCGATCGTCACCGAGGTGGCGCGCAACCTGCAGATCGAGCGCAACAGCTTCGACGGTGCATGGAACAAGGGCAAGGGCGGCAACGGCTACTTGCGCGGCAGCCGGGTCTGGGACTCGCTGTGGGCCTACAACCTCAGCCGCAACCTGCGCCACTTCACCTTCCAGTGGTCGGCCAGCGGCAACGTCGCCTTCCGTAACGACCTCGACTCGGACCTGAACCTGCACGGCGGTTGGGAACACAGCAACCTGTTCGAGCAGAACACGGTACGCATTCCCTACGACCACCGTTCGGCGAGCTGCCAGACCAACTGCGGCGGGGAAGGCGGCGAGATCGACGACGGGACCTGGTACCCGGTCTGGTGGGCGGCCGGCCCCAAGGCCGGCAAATGGGCTGGTTCCTCCGGTCCGCAGAACGTCTTCTACAACAACACGTTGATCAAGCAGACCACCCCGAACGGGCCCTTCGAGCCGTACGCGCCGTACGGCACGCGGCCCGGTGTCGCGTTCCAGTTCGGCTCCGACAGCACGCACCCCGGCGAGTTCCAGCCTCTGAGCCAGGACGGCCAGGCGATTGCCGACTGGACCGGCCGGGAGACGCTGGACTTCCAGGGCCAGGGAGTGGCAACCCTCGACCTCGGTAAACAGCACTCGTTGTTCCTGCGCGACACCGGCGGCGAGATCGACCCCCGTGAACAGAACCGCCGCAAGGTGATCACTTGGAACATGCAGGGCGCAGGCACCACCAACGACGTCGGCGAGTACGAATCCAAGTACGACGCGGGAGTACTCGGCATGATGGAGCGATACCAGGCCAACATCGTGCTTCTGCAAGAAGCAGGCTCTCCGCCCGGAGGCGAAACAGGCGACAGATGGCTGGGACAGGAGCACGACATCCAGCAGACGCAGTTCAGCCGAGGGCTCGACTACGTGGGCAATCACATATACCCCCCGGTCCGGCAGTACCGCATCAGCGGGACGCGCAGCCGACCGGCGGCATATCTGTACTGGCTGCACACGGACACCTCCACCGTTGGGGTCAACCGCGTCAACCTGGCCATCGCAACCTCCAGGCCGGTCGACCAGGACGACGTCTATGTGGTGCAGGGAACCGCCGACAGGTACGGTGCCACGAGCCGTCCCGCGCTCGGCGTCCGCGTCGACGGCGTCGTCTACTTCACGGTGCACGGGTGGTCGGGGACCGGCAACGACGCCCCCGAACTGCTGGCCAACATCCGGACCCGGATGGCCACCGCAGGCCCCAATAACACGCCGCTGCCCTGGGTGGCGCTCGGCGACTACAATCGCCTCCCACATCCTGGCGCCCGGAACTCCCTGTACGACCGACTCGCCCAGGACGCACCTGGACAGTGGCAGGTGATGGCCCCGTCCCTCGGGCAGCCGACCCATCCAACCATGCCGGACCCTGAACCCTATGTTCCGGACCCCTTGGATCCAGAGCCCACGGAGCCGCTGACCACCACGCCGAGAGTCCTCGACTACGCAGTCGCCCCGTCCGGCGCCAACGCACCCCAGGCCACCGGCATAGCCCGGGTCGACGAAGAAGTCAGGTCGGACCACTATCCCGTCCTGTTCGAGATCGGCAACCTGCCGGAACCACCGAGCGACAGGCTGCGACCGGTGAAGAAGCTGCCGGCACGGGCTGTGCTCCGCAACGCCAAGACCACGAACGTGGCCACCTACGGCGGCTACACCTCCCAGGTCACCGACGAGCCCCTCAACCGGGCCGATGTACCGATGCAGACCTTCAGCCTGGATGCGGTACCCGAGTTCCCCGGCTACTACCGCCTGGTCGCCGTCGACGGCAACAGCTACCTGGGACAGCCGGACGGTGACCGCGACGCGCGGATCGTACTGAACCCGAACGAAGAGACCGACCAGCTCTGGCGCCCCGTTGACCAGGGCGACGGCACATGGATCCTGGAGAACATGGTCAGCCACCAGTTGCTCACCTCTCTGAACAGCGGTGAGGCTCTGATGGCTCGCGACTTCGACAACTCGGGCTCCCAGCGTTGGTTCCTCCAGGACCCCGCCACCGAGGCGACGAGAGTCGACGAGATCCTCCTCAAGGAGTCCACCCCACCCCTGATGATGACTGTGGCGGACGGCCGCACCGAAGAGGGTACCTCGGTGGACGTGCGCTACGACACCGAGGAGGGAAACGAAGGGTTCATCACGATCTACGCGGACAAAACCGGCGATGACCACTGCTACTACCTGGCCTACGGCGGCAAGTACGTCAACGCGACGGCGACTCAGACACTGCCGCAGGACGGCAACAGGGTCACGCTGAATACCTTCCGCCCCAACGACGACGGCTATCTGTGGTGTGCCACGTTCAACGAGACGACGATGTTCTTGAGTAACCACACCGCACCCGACGAGCGTCTGTACCTGGACGCTCACGGCGAGAACCAGCCGTTGACACTCCACACATACACCCCCGGGCTCCCAGTGGATCTCTGGGCCTTCGATCCAGTCACACAGTGACGGACAGGCCACGGCCGGCGTGACGACGGCAGCCGCCAGGCCATCATGTACTGGCTCTGCCCCACCGGTCACATGAAGTGACTGCGCGCCCGACTCCCAAGGGAGCCGGGCGCGCACACTTTCGCACGCCGTGTGAAGGCGGTGTCACAGCAGGCGGTTCTGACCGGTCAGTGGTGTGAAGCCGAGAAGAACTGAGGACACCGTGCGTGAGATCCTTATCGTGGGCGGCGGCTACGCGGGCTTCTACACCGCGTGGGGCCTGGAGAAGAAGCTGCGCCGGGGCGAGGCGCACGTCACCGTCGTCGACCCGCGTCCATACATGACATACCAGCCGTTTCTGCCGGAGGTCGTGGCGGGCTCCGTGGAAGCCCGCCACGCCGCAGTGTCCCTCCGTCGGCACCTGCACCGCACCCGCCTGATCGGGGGATCGGTCACAGAGATCCGTAACCGTGACCGCACAGTCACGGTACGCCCGGAGAGCGGGCCGGACTACCAACTGACCTACGACATCCTCGTCATCACGGCAGGCGCGATCACCCGCACCTTTCCCATCCCGGGCATCAGCGACCAGGCCTTCGGCCTGAAGCACGTCGAGGAGGCGGTGGCCATCCGTGACCGGCTGCTGACTTCGTTCGACCGGGCGGCGACCCTGCCTAAGGGACCCGAACGCAAGAGGCTCCTGACCGCCACCTTCGTAGGCGGGGGCTTCTCGGGTGTTGAGGGCTTCGGCGAAGCGTTGTCCCTGGCGGCCGCACTGCTGAAGCACTACCCGGAGGTCAGTGCCCAGGAACTCGACTTCCACCTGGTCGAGGCACGGGGCCAAATCCTTCCCGAGGTCACCGACCAGCCGGGCGAGTGGGTGGTCCAGTCCCTGCAGAAGCGAGGTGCGCAGGTGCACCTCAACACCCAGCTCATCTCTGCCCAGGACGGACATGTCGTGCTCTCAGATGGGACGGAGTACGACTCCGGCCTGATCGTGTGGGCCGCAGGCAACGCGGCGAACCCCGTGGTGCACAACCACACGGATCTCCCAGTGGACGAACGGGGACTGCTCGTCGTACGGCCCGACCTGCGCGTCGGAACGGAGACGGACGCGGTGCCGGACGTCTGGGCCGCCGGCGACGACGCATCCGTGCCCGACCTTGCCGCAGGTCAGCCGGGAGCGCGGACGGTCCCCAACGCCCAGCACGCGGTACGACAGGGCAAACGCCTTGCGAAGAACATCCTGGCGTCACTGCGCGGAAGGCCCACCAAGGACTACGTTCACCACAGCCTGGGAGTGGTGGCCACCCTGGGCCTGGGCAGGGGCATCTTCCAGTATCGGCGTCTTGTCATCAAGGGCTTCCCAGCCTGGCTCATGCACCGCGGCTATCACGTGCTCGCCGTTCCGTCGTGGGAACGCAAGGTACGCGTGTTCGCAGTATGGGCCACCGCCGCCCTCTACGGCCGGGACGTTGTCTCCCTGGTCTCGGTGCAGCACCCTCGGGAGGCATTCCTGACCAAGGGCGACCCACACCGAGGCGAACAGCCGACCAGCGCTCCCGTCCGATGAACCGGTTCCCTTCGTATACCGCAGAGTTCCGGTGTCGGCCGTCCGGAACCCTGTTCGGCGCTCCAAGGAACCATCATGAGTGAAGACGCATCCTTGATCACACGCTGGAGCGCGCTCGACCGGCTCCACCGCCGGATCGACGCCACCGTCGAACGGCGCCTTCACCAGCGGCTCGGTCTGGGCGTCAGCGAGTTTCGCGCACTGACGGCTCTGGACAGCGGCGAGGCCGAGGCCCGGACGCTGCAACTCCGGGACCTGGCCACGCAGGTCGGCCTGAGCCAATCCGCAACAAGCCGTCTGGTGATCCGGTTGCGGGATCGGGGCCTCATCACCACGAGCACTCCCGCGCACGACCACCGCAGCGTCGAACTCCGGCTTACCACCGTCGCACAGAAGGTGCTTCGGGTCGGTACGCCGGTGCTCACCGACGCCGTTTGTGACGCGGTGCAAGACCTTGCCGAGAAGGACACCGACCGCGCCCTGCTGCGCTACCTCAAGGAGGGCCCCGGCCATGGGGGCGACGCGCAGAGGTGAATTCGACCTTGCCGCAAGACGCCGTCAGCACGTCATCCCCGAGCCGAAGCCCAGCTCCCGGGGCAGGTACTCTCACTGGATGCCGGTGTGCAGGACGAAAGGAATCCCGCACAGCGCCTGCCGGTCCGGCACCCGCGGCCGGCCCTCGACCCCCTTCGGACCCAGCTTCGGCAACAACGCCGCGGGCCACGGAGATCGTAATGACCGCCGAGGAACTGTCAGAGCTGGAGGCTGCGGTTCAGCCCGGCGCCGTCAGCGGCGCCAGCTACACGCCGCAGCAACTGGCCTCACCCGGACCGCTGAGCCAGCGGCCTGGGCGACCGCCGTCCCGGCGTCCGCCAGTATGGATCCAGCCGCACCGGCCGGCCTGCACAGCAAGGTGAACCCGCTCCAGGCCGGGGCGCCACTGGGTGACCAGGCCAGGGCACCCGGTTCGAGGCGTGGGGCCGCCTGTGATGCCAACTCCTTATTCGGACTCACCAGGACGGCCCACTCCACGGTCAACTCGGTCCGTGGGGTTCTGACCAGTGCTTGCGATGTGGGGGTCTCTCGCCGCGCGCCCTTCGAAATTTCACGCGTGCCCCTCTTCGGCCGCGCCCTTCCCGCGGTGGCCGTTGAGGAAGGCGGCGACGGCGGCGTCCAGGTCGCTGTCGCACGCGGTCACGGCGTACCCGGCCCGGTCCCAGAGCCCCGACGCCATCAGGGGCGCGATCAGCGTCAGCACCATGTGCATCGGATCGCCGGGAGCGATACGCCCTTGCTCTTGATGCGCCTTGATCACCTGTGCTGCGCTGCGCATGTTCGGCATGAGGGCCTCCATCGCGTCGCGCAGTTCGGGGTGGCGCGATACGTCGGTGAGGAGGCTGAGAATCGCGGCACCGTACTGCTCAACCGACTCGGCGTAGGCACGAGCCATGGCGACGAGGTCGGCGACCACGTCGTCCGTGACCGTTAGCCGGGCGAATGACGAACGAGCCAGCGCGTGCGTGAGAGCCCTGTTGAGCAGGGCTGCCTTGCCACCGTAGCGGCGGAACAGTGTTGCCTCGTTCACTCCGGATCTTCGCGCGATCTCCTGAGTGGTGCAGGCCGAGTACCCGCGCTCGGCGAAGACGCTGACGGTGGTCTCGAACAGCCTGTCCACGTCGATCTGCTTGGGCATATGTCTCCAGGTCGCCGCCTCTGCGGGGATTCTAGCCCCCGTCTATTGCAAGTGTTCGCTTGCAATAGACGGGGCTGCGTGTCTAGCGTGCAGATGCGATGCGTCACAGGACTGACTGAAGGGGCTTCATGACTCATCTGCGACTGGGGCAACGGGCCAACCGCGGACTGCCTCCCCACAATCGCCGACACGGCTTCCTGAAACGGACCAAGCTGAGACTGCAGTTCACGGGATGGTTGCAGTACATCCCCACGGCTGCGGCCGGGGTCCTCCTTCTGGCCGCTGCGCTCGCGGGAAGCTGGATCGGAATCTGGCAGGTCCTGCTGGTCCGGCTGCCGTTGGGCATCGGCATCCTGTTGCTCTGCGCACTCTTGGTCGATCTGGTCACCGTCAAGCTGGGAGTGCGGCCCTTCGAACCGGTGCCCCGTCGCCTTGACGAACTCGACACCTTCGGTGTCATGCACAAACGGCGGTCCTGCCGGTCCTTCCAGAACCGCGACCTGACCGTGTCGGACCGGGAGGAGCTGATGCGCGCGGTCCACCGGCACACTCGACCGACGCATCTGATCGGCACCCGGCCGATCCGGCTGGAATATGTCGCCGCTCCTCTCAAGGTGTGGCCGACCGTAGGGGCACGCGAGTTCATTGTCGCCGTCGCTCCGCGCACCTACGACCGCCTGTCGGTCATCGACGTGGGCAGAAGCCTGCACAAGGTGGTTCTGCACGCCACCCGGATGGGCGTGGCAACGTGCTGGATCGGAGCAGGCGCCGACCAGACCAGCGTCGTCTCCCATCTGGGAGGCCGATTCGATCCTGCGGAGGAGCACGTCATCTGCGTCTGCGCCGTGGGCTACCGATCGAGATTCAAACCGATTGTGGTCCGAGCCATCGAGTTGGTACAACATCGGCGGTTGCCTTTGGCGTCGCTCTTCTTCGCTTCCCCCAGCTTCGACACGCCACTCAAGGTTGACCGACCACCCTTCTCGCCCTTCAGGCGGTGCTACGAGGCGTGCCGGTGGTCGCCCTCCTCCCTCAACACCCAGACCACCCGATGCATCGGGACAACGGATGACAGTGGCCGAGCCATGGCACGGTTCGACTTCTGCACCACCACAGCATCCCGCTACTACGCCCCCCTGGGTCTGGGTATCTGGTGTGCGAACTGGGAAGTCGGCTGCGAAGCCCTCGGGCTGCCCGGGCACCTGCGGGTACTCACATCGGACGAACAAGGGGAGCTCGACACTCCGAAACCGCCCGGTTATGGCGTGAGTTGGATCGCTGACCCGCTCGGAGCCTCTACTGCGTGACACTTTCCCAAGTGGGGCGAGCGCCCGAGGTCGGAGCACGCCTGCGCCAACGCGTACGCCACGCCACATCATGTGCGTCCATCCACCCACCATGCCCAGGAACAGCCGAACCTCAGACCTAACGGAGGCCTACTAGGGCCCCCGTCTTCAAAGATCATCCAGCTGGCAGAGCATGGTGTCGTGGTACGTCGTCATGAACTTACTGATCAGGAGTGGGAGTTACTCGCTCCGCCGATACCCCGAGCCGCGATGCGGCCCCGCGTGGAGGACCGGCAGATCGTCACGGGCCCTGCAGCAGATCCAAGCCCACGCCGGCGCGGTCGGCGACGTCGACTGGCTGGTCCAGATTGACTCCACCATCGTCCGCGCCCACCAGCACGCGCCGCCACCGGCCGCAAAGGGGGGCATCGGCAGGACAAACCGGACGATCACGTCCTCGGCCGGTCCCGAGGCGGCATGACGACCAAGATTCACCTTGCCTGCGACGGCAAGGACCGTCCGCTCGCGATTCTGGCGACTCCCGGCCAACGCCACGACAGTGTCTGGGCACGCCCTCTGCTGGAACGGATCCGTGCTCCCGGCACCGGCCCGGGCCGACCTCGGTACAGGCCCGGCCAGGTCATCGCAGACAAGGCTTACAGCTCCCGAGGCTTCCGTGTCTACCTGCGAAGACGCGGCATTGCGCACATCATCTCCGAGAAGACCGACCAGCGACGGCACCGGCTGAGGCGCGGAGGCCACGGCGGCCGACCGCCAGGGTTCGAGCGGGAAACCTACCCGCGGCGCAACATGATCGAGCGCTGCTTCAACCGGCTCAAGGGCTTCCGCGGGATCGCCACCAGATACGAGAAGACCGCACTTCCTACGAAGCGGCGGTCACTCTCGCATCGTTCCTGTGGGCAAGATCCGTTTGAAGACGGACCCTAGTAGTGGGGACATACGCCCGGCGGTGAGCTGGCCCCGGTAATCTCGCGGTTGTCTCGTGGCCTGCGCAGTGTGATGCATGTGAGCCGACTGGCAAGATGCTTCCCACCATACTGGCGTCCTGCACTGCCGTTCATGTCACACCGAGAGTCGGAGGCTGGTCACCGCAGACAACCTCCATGAACTCCAGCCGGTCGGACAAGCTCGCCCCGCGGACCACTTCGGCGCCCTGAAGGCGCGCTGTGCCGCACATGGACCGAGGCTGGAAAGGTACGCGTGGATTGCATGTGTTGACACCGTTCGAAGTTGGCGTAATCCCGACCTCGCGTGACACTGTTGAGGATCAGTTTCGGGGGCCCGCCAGGTACAGCCGATAACATCGAGCCGTGAGGCATGACCGTGGGCCCCGGGGCTTTACACCGGACAGAGCGACCACACAGCCGTCGAATCGATCAAGGTGATCACCATGGCAACCGAGAGTGTCCAGTACCCGAGCCTGATCGTGCCGGTCGGACATGTCGAACCCGCACCGCGCCGTATCCGGGGCATGATTGGCGGCCGTGTCGTCTTTGACACCCGACGGGCGCTGTACGTGTGGGAGTGGCAGGCCTACCCGCAGTACAGCATTCCGGTCGAGGATCTGGTGGACGGTGTGCTTCACGATGACGAGCACACGGAGCAACTCGGTGCCGGCCCTGCACACCGGCACACCCTCCAGGTCGGCTCGGAGATCCGCCCGGGTGCGGCCTGGGTCTGGGGTGAAGGCGCTCCGCGGTCTCTGCACGACACCGTACGCTTTGAGTGGGAGGCAGTGGGCTCCTGGCTCGAGGAGGCCGAGCCGATCTTCGTCCACCCCAGGAGCCCCTATTCTCGCGTGGACGCCGTGCGCTCGGACAGCAGCGTCCGCGTGGAGGTAGACGGTGTCGTGCTGGCCGAGGCCCCCGGGTGCGTGAAGCTGTTCGAGACTGGGCTCCCGACCCGCTACTACCTCGATCGCACGCACATCAACTGGAGCCGGCTGCGGCACTCGGGCACGGTGACCCGATGCCCGTACAAGGGGACGACAAGCAGCTACTGGTCCTTCGACAGCGACATTGCCACTCACGAGGATGTCGCCTGGACCTATGACTTTCCGACCATCCACGCCAACCGCATCGCCGGGATGACTGCGTTCTACAACGAGCACGTCGACCTGTACATCGACGGCTCCCTGCTGCCGAAATCAGCCGACCCCACCCGGGCGGTCTCCTCCGAGTAAAACAAGAGCGGTGTGCCCGGGCAGATACGGGGATCTTCAGAACATGTCCCAGACCGTCGCTGATATCCGTCAGTTTCGCTCGGTGCGTCACGCTTCGACCTCTGGCCCGGTCTTATTGGGTGCAAGCCCTTCTCCATGACCGACTCCGAGGACACACACCATGAGCGACATCACCCTCGAACCCGCCGCACAGGAATTCGCCAACGCGACCGCCAAGCCGCCGCTGCTGTACGAACTCGGCGTCGACGGTGCCCGCAAGCTGCTGGACGACGTCCAGGCACAGCCCGTCGAAAAGCTCGACGTGGACGAGAAGTGGTCCACCGTCCCCGCCCAAGTCGGTGAGGTGAGGGTGCGCATCATCAAGCCGGTCGGCAGCACGGGCGCACTGCCCGTGATCCTCTACATGCACGGCGGCGGCTGGATCCTCGGCAACGCCGGTACCCACGACCGCCTGGTGCGCGAGCTGGCCGTGGGCGCGCAGGCCGCCCTGGTCTTCGTCGAGTACGCCCGCTCCCCGGAGGCGAAGTACCCCGTCGCCATCGAGCAGGCGTACGCCACCGCTCAGTGGATCACAGCCAAGGGCGAGGAAGAGGGCCTCGACGGCTCCCGCATGGTCGTCGCTGGGGACTCCGTCGGTGGCAACATGAGTGCTGCCCTCACCCACATGGCCAAGCAGCGCGGTGACGTGACCTTCCTGCACCAGTCTCTGTACTACCCCGTCACCGATGCGGCTCAGGACACTGAGAGCTACAAGACCTTCGCTCACGGCCCCCACCTGACCGCCAAGGCGATGGAGTGGTTCTGGGACGCCTACACCACCGATCCGGCCGAACGCGCTCAGATCACCGCGTCTCCTCTGCGGGCGACCCTCGAAGACCTCCAGGGTCTGCCCCCGGCGTTCGTCGTCGTCGACCAGAACGACGTCCTGCGCGATGAGGGCGAGGCTTACGCCAGCAAGCTGGTCCAGGCCGGCGTGCCGACCGTCAGTGTGCGCTACAACGCCAGCCTGCACGACTTCATGATGCTGAACCCGGTGCGAGGTACCCAGGCCTCAAGCGCGGCAATCGAGCAAGCCGTCCACGTGCTGCGCAAGGCGCTGGGAACCGACTGATCCACCTCGGTGCGGCACCCCGGGAAGCCCCGTACACAGGCCGGGACTTCACTTCCCGGACAGCAAAGCACGCGATACGCCAGAACAGCGAATCGGAGATCCGTTCCCGGTACTGCCGCACGTCGGAACCGTGAAATTCGGCATGCAGCACCCCGTTCGATGACGCGCGTATTTCGCTAGTAAATGAAAGGTCTCTGCCATGAATGCGCAGAATCCCACCATCGTTCTCGTCCATGGTGCGTTCGCCGACTCCTCCAGCTGGAATGGCGTCGTCGAGAAACTGCAGTCCCACGACTATCCGGTCGTAGCCGCGAGCAACCCGCTGCGCGGACTTGCCGACGACGCCGAGTACGTCAGGCAACTGGTGGTCTCAATCGGCGGCCCCGTCGTGCTCGTCGGCCACTCCTACGGCGGCTCGGTCATCAGCAGCGCCGCTAAGGGGCTCACCAACGTCAAGGCGCTGGTCTTCGTCGCGGCCTTCCTGCCCGACGAGGGCGAGAGCGCGATCGCACTCTCCGGAAAGTTCCCAGGAAGCACCCTCGGTGAGGCGCTCCGTCCAGTACCGGTCACACTGCCCAACGGCAGTCAGGTCGCGGATCTCTACATCGAAACGAGCAAGTTCCACCAGCAGTTCGCCGCCGACGTACCCATGGGAACAGCCGCGATCATGGCCGCCACGCAGCGGCCCGTGACCGACGCCGCGCTGGCGGAAGGCGGCGCTGCCCCGGCATGGAGGGACGTCCCGTCGTGGGCCCTCGTGGCCACCGAAGACCGGAACATCCCGCCTCGGACGCAGACCTTCATGGCCGAGCGGGCGGACGCCACTGTGATCAACGTTCCCGCCTCTCACGCGGTCAGTGTCTCCCGTCCCCAGGACGTCGCGCGCCTGATCAACGAGGCGGCCCAGGCCACCGTCTGAGCGGCCGGCACCCGCGCCGCGTCGGCGGGGCGGGTGCCCACTCGGATTCTCACTCGACCGCCCGACGTACGTCATAAGCCACGAGGCTGCCAGCGGGTTCAAGCTCGCCAAGGGGGCCGCGCTGTCAAGACATCGGTTGGGTGCAGGAACAACGGATGATGGGGATGCCCAATTTCAGGCATCAGACTGCCTCAGACAGCCGGGTCATCTTGTTGTACTCACGCCCGAATGGTGTGGTGGTGCCGCCTCGGCTCAGACACAGTTTGTCCGGCCGAGCGCGCCCCTCCTTCTCTTGGACAGCGTGTGTACATACGGATCGCAACTTGGGACGACCTACACAGGTAGGAGCCACTGCGCGATGTCTCATCCGGCAAGCCGGGCCCAAGGACGGAAACTGGTCACTGACTCTGGAGTACACCATGGACACGGAGAAACAGGCCGCTCGTGGGCTGGTCGACATAGAAGCCTTTCTCTATCGGGAGGCTCAACTCAGGGCGGCTCGTCAACGCGTGGCGGACTTCACCGCGAGAGCGGATGGACTGACCTTCGAACAGAGGCGACGCATCGAACTGTGGTATCTCGAGGAGCAGCAGTATGTGGCCCACATGGTGACGGAACACATCGCCGACAGCCTTAACGCTGCCGAGGAGGTACACCGCATCCGGTTCGGGCGATGGCTGCGCGGAACGTTGATCGGCATGATCCTGATTACTGTGGCGGCGTGCGTGTGTACGGCCGTCGTGGTGGGGACGGTGCGCTGATCCCCGATCCCGCGGCGAACGCTGCCGACGGCGCTCGACGGCGGGTGTCCCCTCGCCGCCGCGTCCTGAACGATTCGGCAGACTCCACGCGGTCACGGTACTTGCTGCCTGAGCGGGATGGCGTACGGCTATGTGGTGTAGGGATTCGCGGCGGCTCAGTGCGCGGGTTCCACTCCTCAGACCTTGCCCGTAACTGCTGGTCATGGGAGACCCACCTGATCGCTTGGGCTGGTTCAGCTGACGACGTGAACTGTTCCGCGAGTGTCTCGTGGCCCTCATTCGTCGGCCGCCAAGCGTTGTCAGTGCCTCGGGGTACGGTGCGAGCTTTCGGCCGGACGGAGAGCGAGAGTGACTCGCGGCCATGGGGGATGGACGGGTCCTCGGCATCCAGCCCCCGGGGGCTGGACTGGTGTCCTCACCCCCCAACTCTGCCCACCTGCGCGTGCCATTTGAAGCACCGGACGCGGGGACGACCTTGTCGTGTGGTGTGATCGCGGCGTAGGAGCCTCCCTGGACAACGCCGTTTCACCGGTCCGAGCCCGTGGCAGTGCCGCAACTTGATCACCTCGGCTCGGCGCTCGCTACGGCCCTCGACGCCGAGTGGGGCGAGCACACCGACGCCCGCACCACTTGGCGCAGAAAGGCACCGGGAGAAGGCGGTGACCACGCAGGTCAGCGACATGAATCGCGCCACCCCGGATGCGCGGGCCGGAAGCTTCTTTTCCAGCCTGTTGGAAATGCCGCGTCCCATGGCCCACTGAACCCTTTCAAACTTCACCTCGCGCTTCAGGGCGCGGCGCTCACCATGTTGGTGGCTGCCGAGGCTGTGACGGGCTATTCAGGGATCGCCGTCCTGAGAGGATTCACTCATGGAGGACAGTACGTTTGGGCCAGCCAGGGCGAACGTAGACCTTGAGTGCCAGATCTACGTCGCCGCTCCCAGCCGTGATCGGTTGATGGAGCGGCTGGCAGCGGTTCTGAACGTGTCGCTCGGACCAGATCGCGTGATCTCGTACGGGTGCGTCGAGGTGGAGTGGGAGCATAACGACTACGAAGGCACTGGCGCTCACATGGAGTTCCTGGACTGGCACTCGCTCCTTGGGTGCCGACCTCGTCGCGGCGTCTCAGCGACTGCTGTTGTGGCGGACACGGCAGCGGTTCTGGAAGCGGTCCGGGAGGCCGGCTACCGGGCCGTCCCTGTTTGCGACTACGAAGAGCTTCTACCTGAGCCGGGCACTGAACCTCGTCCAACCTGATGGGTGGTTGGATCGGCGTCCCCCGGCGGCGGCATGAAGGAAGCTTCTGGTAGACGGATTCACGATCAAGATCACCAGTCCGGCAGGAGTTCTCGTGCTTCTGTACCCGTCCGCCATCGGCCTGTCCAACTGTGCCCTGGAGCACCTCTCTTTTCGCAGGTCACCGCCTTCGCATCGGTTCCCGCTGGCGACGCCTTACTTGCGGTTGGCAGGCCCTGTTCGTCCTCGCTCACCTGCGCTGCGGCGACACTTACGTCCGCCTCGCGGCAAGTTTCCGGGTTGAGATCGCGACGGTCTACGGGTACATACGCGAGGCCGTAGACCTCCTGGGCGCCCTCGCGCCCACGCTTGAGTAGGCCATGCAGACCGTGCGGAAGAAGGCGCACGTGATCCTCGACGGTAGCGTGTTGCCGATCGACCGCATCGCCGCCGCCCGGCCGTACTACTCGGGGAAGAGAAGCACCACGGCATGAACGTGCAAGTCATCGTCGATCCTGCCGGGCGTTTGATTTGGGCATCGGACTCGCTGCCGGGAGCCATGCACGACCTGACCGCGGCCTGGCCCGTGGTATTCCCGCTGCTCTCGTCGCTGATGGCGTCAAGTGCTGGGCGGACAAGGCCTACCAAGATGCGGGTGCTGCCTTCCGCGTCCCGTTTAGGGGTAAGAACCTTCGCGGCTGGCGCTGGCGTCACAACCGGAACCACTCCAAGATCCGCAGCCTCGGCGAACGTGCCATGGCGATCCTCAAGTGCTGGCGACTCCTGTGGAAGCTCCGCTAGAGCACCGCCCGAATCACCGCGGTCGTCCGAGCCGTCGTCATCCGCGAACTCGTCAGCTGATCAAGATGGAAAAGGCACTGTTGTCACGGAGGCATACGTCCAGGCGTCTCCAGGCTAGGCCTCCTGGAACTGTGCGACCTGGTCAATCACCTGGGCGCCCTTTCGCTCCGTTCACTCGATCACATCCGGTTCCTCGACGCTACGTGAGCCAAGGCGCCGACCGCCGCATCGTCTCTCGGCGAGCGATCGCCGTCGCCACGGATCACTCAGGACGGCAGCTGTGAAGTTGTCGGGCTGCTCGGCTTCGCCTGGTAGTGGCATGACGCCGATGGCGGCGGACGGGTACTCATGGCCTTGCCCGATATGCTGATGGTTCGAGACGCAGTCGGCGCTGTTTCTGGTCTACTCATGGATTGGTTACCGTCCCTCTTCCCAGGGACACGAGCGTTTGCAGTGTCGACCGACTGGTCGTGACGTCGCTATTGAGGTTGGTTCCTCTCGACGCAGCCTCTTGAAGGCCGGCTGACACCAGGTTCGCGCGAAGAGACAGTCCAGCGCGCCCTTGGCAATCCGTGGGCGAGTCCGTAGTCGCACTAGGGGATGGCTCTGGCGGAGGTACGGACACGTATGTGAAGCAAAGACGCGGCCTCGCAGGTCTGAACCTTGCTCCGGTGCGTCACCGCACTGCGCTGCGCGCCGGATCCAAGCGGGCGCGGTCAACCCAAGTCAGCCAGGCCGACGCGCACAGTTTCGAAGACGTGCGAGGACGGTGCCTCGGGTACTCGTGGTATGGCCGCCAAAGATCAAGTGAGGGAAAGGGCACCTGATGGCCGACGCCCCCGGTCTACTGATGGGGCCGCCCTCGTCACAGCGCACGTGCACGACATCAGTAGGGTGCTCCAGCGTGCATCACGGCGCTGATCGGGATTGATGGCGCTTCCGGCGGCGCATCGAGGAAGGACGGACGGCGGAGCAGAGAGTGCTCGGCACAGGTCTATCGGTAGTCAGTCGGGCGGTGGCATGCGGCGACTGTAGGCTCGCCCTTGTTGGCCCCCAGCCTGCGACCCTCCGCGTTCACCAGTTGCGGAGTACGGGGAGAAACGCGCTTGCGCGGCTGACCTGCCTCCGACACTGACGTGCTGAAGCTCGGACATCTACCCTGCGGAGACACCAGCAGTCGGACGTGCTGCCGCCTCCGTCCGCGCCGTACGCGGACGGAGGCGGCAGCGTACGAGGAGCGGGCAGCGGGGACTTGGCCCGGCTCCTCGAGTCGGTGCGGTCTCAGGAGGAGGCTCAACCCATCTCTTCCAGGGCCTTGCCCTTGGTCTCCTTCACGAACTTGAGCACGAAGGGGATGGAGAGGGCGGCGAAGATCGTGTAGATCACGTAGGTGCCGGAGAGGTTCCAGTCGGCCAGCGACGGGAAGCTCGCGGTGATGGCCCAGTTGGCGATCCACTGCGCGGAGGCGGCCACGCCCAGGGCGGCGGCGCGGATCCGGTTGGGGAACATCTCGCCGAGGAAGACCCAGACGACCACACCCCACGACAGGGCGAAGAAGAGCACGAAGACGTGGGCGGCGATCAGGGCGACCCAGCCCTGGGTGGCCGGGAGCTTGCCGTCGACCAGGTCGAAGGAGAAGGCCCAGGCTTCCAGTGCCAGTCCGATCACCATGCCGACGGAGCCGATCAGGGCGAGCGGCTTGCGGCCGACGCGGTCCACGAAGATCATCGCGATCACGGTGCCGATGATGTTGATGATCGACGTCGTGAACGAGTAGAAGAACGAGTCGGCGGGGTTGACGCCGACCGACTGCCACAGCGTCGAGGAGTAGTAGAACGCGACGTTGATGCCGACGAACTGCTGGAAGACCGACAGGCCGATGCCGATCCAGACGATCGGCTTGAAGAAGAAGCTGCCGCCGAGGAGGTCCTTGAAGGAGGACTTCTCCTCGCTGTGCATGGCGTGCTCGATCTCGGTGACGCGGGCGTCGAAGTCCACGTCCTTGCCCTCGACCTCTTCGAGGATCTTCTTGGCGCGCTCGTGCTTGCCCACCGAGATCAGGAAGCGGGGGGACTCGGGGATGGCGAAGGACAGCAGGCCGTACAGGACGGCCGGGATCACCATGACGCCGAGCATGACCTGCCAGGCCTCAAGGCCCATCAGCTCGCCGCGCTGGTCGCCGCCGGCGGCGTTCAGCAGGCCCCAGTTGACCAGCTGGGAGACGGCGATGCCGATGACGATCGCGGCCTGCTGGAAGGAGCCGAGCCGGCCGCGGTAGGCGGGCGGGGAGACCTCGGCGATGTAGGCGGGGCCGATCACCGAGGCCATGCCGATGGCGAAGCCGCCGATGATGCGCCACATGGCGAGGTCCCACAGCGCGAAGGGCAGTGCGGAGCCGACGGCGCTGACGGTGAAGAGGACCGCCGCGATCTGCATGCAGCGGATGCGGCCGATGCGGTCGGCGATGCGGCCGGCGGTCGCGGCGCCGATGGCGCAGCCGATCAGTGCGACGGCGATGACCTGGGCCAGCACCGCGGAGCCGACGTCGTAGCGGTCCCGGATGGCCTCGACGGCGCCGTTGATCACGGAACTGTCGTAGCCGAACAGGAAACCGCCCATCGCGGCCGCAGCCGCGATGAAGATGACGTGCCCGAGATGATCGGGGTGAGCCGTCCTGGCTCCTGGACTGGGTGCCTGCGATGTGCTGGCCACGTGTACTCCTTCGACTGCCGGCAACGCTGCCGGGGCGGTTCGCCTTCGACTGATGGGAACGGAAGGCCAAGGCAAGATCTCAACGAGAGCGCGGTGGTGTATCGGCTCCTCATGGAGACACGCGCGGCCAGCCAAGCTGTCGGCCTCTTGAGCCGATGTGCTGCCTGGGCATGACCCGACTCAAGCCCTTGAAATGGGGTTCTCACGCATAAGACCGTTTTCGAACACCTGGTGTGACACGGTCTTCCGACGACAAGAGGAGGATGAGACCCGTAGATGCCGCGATGGAGTCAATCAGCGAGATCAACGCGACGAGATGGCAACTACAGTGCCTCGTGTTCGGCAGGCTGAACGATGGCAGGCGTCCCGGGACAGGCCGTGCCCGATTCCACGGGGGTGAGCTGTGGCAAGGGAGCGCCCTTGCCACGCTGCTGACCGACCGCCCCCTTCATCGGGCAGCCCCAACCAGGGGAGGGTCACGCAGAGAGGGGACCGGTGGAGGCCTCTTCCGGTTCTACCAACAGGGCGGGCACTGTGACGATGGTGGTCTGCCTGGTCAGCAGGCGGTGCACAGGGCAGCGTCCGGCAGCAGCCAGCAGCTGTTCGCGCTGGGTCGGTTCCAGATCGCCGGTCAGACCGATGTTCTTGATGATGCGTCCCTGCGCGCCGAAGCGCACGGCCACGTCGATGCGGTCGAGTGGCCAGCCGTGCCGGTCCGCCAGGGCCCGTACGGCCATGGAAGTGCAGGACCCGAGCGCGGCCAGGATCAGTTCTCCGGGGGTGGGACCCAGGTCGGCGCTCAGAGGTTCGGGTTCGTCGGCAGTCAGCGTGTGGGTGCCGATCGCGATGGAACGAGTGAGCCGCTTGCCATCGGCAACGGTCACGAGACGTGTGGTCATGGGCCTTCCTCTCTCTGGCAAGGTGAGGGAGGGCTGTTTGGCACCGTCCCTTCCTGAGCAGTGACCGGTCGGCGCGCATCGGTGTGACAGTTGACTCCCGGGCGTCAGGCCAAAACTCTTGCTCGTCGTGGCTGCGTCCCGCGCCCGGACTGGCCCGTTCTCGGGCTTCTTGGGCCCCGTGGCGTAGTGCGGCGCCACGGGATGCCCTACGGCATCACTACGTACTAGCCCACGGGTTCTCAGTGGTTCGGTCGCCGCGTATCGGCGCGAGGTTGGTCTTAGCAGCACTCCCAAGCTGCTGTCCCACCCAGCGGAGGAGCCGACCGTGGACACGTACCTGATGGAGACCAGGGACTCGTCGGTGGCGAGCGGTGCGGCGGCCCCGCTCATCGATGATCTGGAGGACGCGGCGTCCCTGTTCTTGCAGGACCGGCCGGCGCTGCTCAAGATCGCCTATCGCATTCTCGGCAACGCGAGCGAAGCCGAGGACGTGGTCCAAGAGGTGTGGCTGCGCCTGCAGCGCACCGACCGTGCAGTGGTGCATAGCCCGTCGGCGCTACTGCGAACGATTACCGTCCGGATGGCGATCAACGCGGGCCAGTCGGCTCGACGGCGCCGGGAGTGCTCCGCCACCCCGTGGCTGCCGGAATCGCCGGACCCCGAGAGCACACCGGAGGCGGTGGCCGAGCGGCAGGACGCGGTGGAGCGGGCCAGCGTCCTCATGCTGGAGACGCTGACACCTCGGCAGCGTGCTGCGTTCGTCCTCAGGGAAGGGTTCGGCTACCCGTACGATCAGATCGCCGGGCTCCTGTGCCTCAGCGTTGTCAACGCGCGGCAGCAGGTCGCACGTGCACAGCAGCGTCTCGGCGCAGGGCGTCGGCGTCAGCCAGTGGACTCCGTCACGCACCGCCGGTTCGTACAGGCGTTGCTCGCCGCTGCACAGGCAGGTGACCTGAACCGTCTGGAACGCTTCCTCGTCAGCGACACCGGCGGACGGCCCGGAAGCCCGCCTACGTGACAACCGTGCTGGACGCACTCGTGTCACAGACAGAGCGCCTGTCCTGTCTGTTTGGCGGAGCCGGGACTCCCGGCGGGTACGAGGAGGAACCGCATGCAGGTGGCCGTAGCCGGAGGGACCGGCGTGGTCGGGAATCATGTCGTCGCCAAACTGCGGAATGCAGGGCATCAGCCCGTGATTCTCGCCCGCTCACACGGCGTGGATCTGACCACGGGTGTCGGGCTGGGGGAGAAGGTATCGGGCTGTGACGCTGTGATCGATGTCGTGAACATCGTCACGACACGTAGAAAGGCCGCCGTCAACTTCTTCTCCCGGACCACGAGCAACCTGCTTGAGGCCGCCCGGTCGAACAAAATACGGCATATGATCACGCTATCGATCGTTGGTAGCGAAGAGGTCGATTTCGGGTACTACTTCGGCAAGCGTGCGCAGGAGGGGCTGCTCCGCAGCGGAGGCGTTCCTTGGACACTGCTTCGGGCCACCCAGTTCTTCGAGTTCCCCCAACCCCTGCTGGACAACCGGTCCCCGGTGGTCCTGATGCCCAGGATGCTGTGCCGGCCTGTCGCGGCCCAGGATGTCGCTGAACAGCTTGTTGAACACGTGACCCGCACTCCCTCGGGAAGGACACGGGACCTTGCGGGACCCGAACAGCTGAACATGGTGGACATGGCACGCCGTATCGCGCGCGTTCAAGGTCGGCACCGACTCGTTGTGCCTCTGTCATTGCCGGGCGAGGTGGGCAGAGCCATGTCGGGAGGGGGCTTGCTGCCACGTGGCGACTACGCCCAGGGCCGACGGACGTTCAGCGATTACCTTGCGACCCTGGGACGGTCAACCGGGCAGTGATCCTGTTCGTTCTGCCTTTGACGTAGGGCAGCGCCCGATGGCATCCAGTAGGCCGTGAGTGGGTGTGGACGTCGGGCGTGGCCGTACCTTTCAAACGCACGACTGCCTTGACCACGCCGGTGATGCCGTTGCTGCGGCTGTCCGACGCTGCAACCTGTACCAGTTAGAGTGCCGTGCGCAGGAGGCGGCGAGAGGCGATGCCGAGCTTGGCATACACCTTCCGCAGGTGCCATTCCACCGTGTGAGTACTGAGGAACAACTGGGCGCCGATCTCGGAGTTGGTGAGCCCGTCCCGGGCCAGATGCGCAATCTGGGTTTCCTGTGCGGTGAGGGTTGGGGCGGCGACGCTGGTGCGCGGTGTCACCGACTCGCCAGTGGCTTGCAGTTCCCGGACCGTGCGCTCCGTGAAGGCGTTGGCTCCGAACCGTGTGAACAGAGCATGCGCCTCACGCAGTTGTTTCCGGGCGTCAACGCGTCGGTTCTCCCGGCGCAGCCACTCTCCGTACAACAGATGGGCCCGGGCCAGTTCCGCTCCGACTCGGGTACGTTTGAGCCGCTCGACCGCCTCGCGGTACAGGTCATCGGCTTGGTTCCCGTGGCTGAGCAGCGCGCGGGAACGTGCCTGGACACCCAGCGACCAGTCCGTGGCCGCCGCGTCCGTCGTCCGGGCCAGCCGGACCATTGCAGCCTCGGCCGCCTCCTGTCGGCCGCTGCGCACTGCTGCCTCCACCAGTTCGACCAGCCCCCAGTTGGCCGCGACCAGGTCCTGCGGATACGCACTTGCCTGCTCAGCCGCAGCAAACGCCTCCTCGTAGCGGCCCATAGAGTTGTGGAGCACGGCTTTGGCCCGCTGTGCGATGGCCACACCGATGCCCTCGCCGCGGTCAACGGCTTCGTCCGTACTGGTCGCGATCAGTGAGGACGCCTCGGCCGCGTGCCCCTGCCAGGCGGCGAGGGTCATCGTGCCATAGGGCACGAAGCCGCTGCCGGCGGCTTCCTGGACCCTGCTGACCTCCGCGATGAGCAGCTCCGCCGCGTTCAGTTCTCCGGCGCACGTGTGGACGACCACCCGCGAGTTGAGCGCGAGCGGCAGCTCGGCTAGCGCGCCGACGTCGCGAGCCGTCCCCACATGACGAGTCGCCAGGTCCGTCCAGCCCTCGTCGTCCCACACCTCGGCCGCCAGCGCCGACGCCAGCCACGACCAGCGCAGAATCTCCTCCGAGTCGGTCTCCCGGCGGAGCGCGCGCACCGCGTCACGGGATACGGCGACCGCCTCGCGGTATCCACTGGTGAACCGAGTGGCCAGGGCCTCCAGGAGCAGATCGGCGTTGCGCGGCGGCCTCGTACCGGACGGTGACGTCTTCTGCGCCGCCGCTGCCACCTCGTGCACCGTCGTACCAGTGGCGAGGCGCCCGGCGAACATGGCGGCTGACACGGTGTCCAGGAAGGTATCGCGGGCCAGGCCGACGTCCAGCGGCACCAGGCGTCGCGCAGCATCCAGCAGAAGGGGGAGGGCCTCGTTGCCGCGGCTTCCGGTGAAGGCGATCTGCGCTTGGAGAAGGTCCACGCTGGCGTGACCCAGTTCGTCCAGGGCTCCGCTCCTGGCGAGGGCGAGCAGATCGCGTGCCGCGGCGGGCGCACCGGCGCGAAGCTTTGCCCGGGCCGCAGCGAGGGCACGTGTCGCTTTGCGCCGCGGCTGTGGGCTCAATACGGCTGCATGGGCGAGGAACGCCGCAGCTGCGGCGGTGCCGCCCCGTGCGAGTGCCCGCTCGGCCGATGTCTCCAGCTCAGCGGCGATCGTCTCGTCGGGGCGCACCGTTGCCCGCGCCAGATGCCATGCGCGGCGGTCGGGGTCAACGACGGGATCGGTTACTTCCGCAAGGACACGGTGGGTCTCCCGCAGGTCCGCGAGCCCGGCAGACCGGTAGACAGCGGAGCGCAGGAGCGGATGCCGAAAGCGCACCAGAGCGGCGATGTCGAGCAGTCCCGCCTTCACTGCGGGATCGGCCGCGCCGGGATCGATGTGCAGTTGCTCCGCTGCGCGCCACAGCAGGTGCACGTCGCCGATCGGCTCGGCGGCGGCGGTCAGCAGCAGTCGCTGTGTCGCCGACGGCAGTGCGCGGACCCGCTGCATATAACTCCGCTCGATGCTGCCGGTCACCGGTCCGGGGGCAGACCGCCCGAGCCCGTCGGCTGGTTCCGTCTCGCCACGGCCGTGGGGGAGTTCCAGCAGCGCCAAGGGGTTGCCGCGCGCTTCGGCGAGGATGCGGTCGCGGATGCGCTCGTCTGTCGGACCTCCAGCCGCCGAATCCAGCAGTGCCTGGGCATCGACGTCGTTCAGGCCGCCGAGTGTTAGTTGCGGCAGCCCGGCGAACTCGTCCCGTCCCCGGTGTTCACGGGAGGCGAAGACCAGCGCCAGCGGTTCGGCGAGCATCCGTCGCGCCACGAACGCCAGCGTCTGGGCGGATACTCGGTCGAGCCACTGTGCGTCGTCTACCAGGCAGAACAGCGGCCTCTCGTTGGCCACCTCGGTCAGCAGGCCGAGCACAGCCAGACCGACCAAGAACCGGTCCGGCGGAGGGCCTGCGCTCAGTCCGAAGGCCGTAGCCAGCGCTTCTCGCTGTGGTGGCGGAAGGGAAGGGGCACGTCCGAGGAAGGGAGCACACAGCTGGTGCAGCCCCGCGAAGGGAAGCTCCATCTCCGACTCGGCGCCCGCCCCGCGGGCGACGCGATGCCTGATGGCGCGTGCTGCCAGGTGATCGAGCAGCGCCGACTTGCCGATGCCAGCCTCACCGCGCAGGACGAGTACGGCGCTCCGCCCGGCCTCCACCCCCAAGACGAGCTCTTCGAGGGCATCGCACTCGTGGTGTCTGCCGCGTAGCCGCTCTCTACCGTCTCCGCTCACTTGCTCCCCCTCGGGCACGGGGGGAGCATAACAACACCGTGGGCGGATGGACCCGCGGAGTGAAGTAGGAGGACAGATTCCTTTTGGGGGCCCTCACCTGCATGTTTCCTTCGTTTGGCCCATGCGGGAGCGGCTCTCGTGCGGGCCGGAGACGGCTGTCCGACTACGTGGTGCACCCCCCCACGGGGAAAAGGGCCAGGGCGTGCGCCACAAGCTGACGGGCTTGTGGCGGGTGGTCCGATCCCCTTTTGACTCCCGGAGACCGGGCTTGGCAGTCGCGTATTGCCGACAGGGTGCCCGCGACAGGGTTTCCTGGAGTAGACAGGGTATATCAGAATTATTCGGAACCAAGGCGGACACTGTGACTGGAAACGTGCCGCTGCGCGGTCGGCGACACGAGCTGGCGGAGCTGGATGCGCTGGTCAACCGCGCCCGCGCTGGCCATAGCGAGGCGCTGACCGTTTCCGGCGAGGCCGGCGTCGGCAAGACCGCCCTCCTCGATCACCTCACTGCGAGCGCTGCGCCGCACGTCCGCGTGGAACGCACGGTCGCCTCCCAGTCCGAGATGGAACTCGCCTACGCCGGCCTCCAGCAGCTCTGCGGGCCCATGCTGGGATCGGCCGTGCGGTTGCCGGCTCCGCAGCAAGAGGCGATCGAAGTAGCGTTCGGGTTGCGCAGCGCTCCCGCACCGAGTCCCTTCCTCGTCGGACTCGCAGTGCTCGGACTGCTCACCGAGGCCGCAGAGGAGCGAGGCTTGCTGTGCGTCATCGACGACGCACAGTGGCTCGACCAGGCATCGGCCCGCGCGATCGCGTTCGCCGCCCGGCGCATGGATGCGGAGGGCATCGCCCTGGTGCTCGCCATGCGTCGGACCGACGAGGCGTTCGCCAGTCTTCCGCACATGATCGTCGAAGGACTTGACTACGAGGATGCGAGCGCTCTGTTGCGTCTTGCGGTCCCCGGCGGCCTCGACCGGCGGGTGCGTGAACGGCTTCTGGCAGAGGCGCGCGGCAACCCGCTGGCCCTGCGGGAACTGCCTCGGGCTCTGAGCCCGGCCGAGATCGCCGGCGGCTTCGCTCTCACCGGCTCTCTGCCGCTGGAGAGCCGGATTGAGCAGAGCCTGATCGTGCAGCTCGCACCGCTACCCGCACCGGCGCGTCTGCTGCTGTTGCTGGCCGCAGCCGACCCCACTGGCGACCCTGGCTTGCTGTGGCAGGCAAGTGAGCTGTTGGGACTGGGGCAGGAAGCCTTTGATGCCGCCAGGGACACTGAGGCGCTCGTCGTTGACACACGCGTCGGCTTCCGCCATCCGCTGGTGCGGTCGGCCGTGTATCGGGCTGCGTCACCGGAGGACCGGCGGCGCGTCCATGCCGCGCTGGCGGACGTCACCGATCTCAGTCAGGACCCGGACCGCCGGGCCTGGCACCGCGCCAGCGCGACGCTGCACCCGGACGAGGGGGTCGCCTCCGATCTGGAACGGTCTGCGGAACGTGCCAGGACCCGTGGCGGCGCGGCGGCGGCGGCCGCGTTCCTGGAACGAGCCGCGGAGCTGACGCCTGAGCCGGCGCGTCGGGTACAGCGGCTGATCGCCGCCGCGGAGGCCAAACACGATGCGGGCGCTCCTGAGGCGGTGCTGAGCTTGCTCGACACGGCCCATGACCTCCCGCTGACCGCTGCGCAGGAGGCGGTGACTGCCCGCCTGCGTGCCCGCGCCGGGTATGCGCTGCGGCGCGACAGCAGCGGTCCGCAACTTCTCCTGGCCGCAGCGCAGGGCCTGGAGAGGCATGATCCGGTGCTGGCCCGCGACACCTACCTGGAAGCACTGGCGGCGGCGGTCTACGGAGGCAGGCTTGGCGACGCCGAACAGGTGGCTGTCGTCTCGAACGCGATCCTGGAAGCGACCGTCAGCGAGGGACCCGGCAATGCGCGGGACCTGATCCTGCGCGGTCAGGCGCTGCTAGCCGCCAAGGGACAGGAGGCCGCGATCGAAACCCTGCGTCGGGCGCAGAACGCGCTCCTGGAACAGGCCCCCGACTCGCTCGGACTGCACTGGTTGTGGTTCGCCTCGCGAGCGGCACAGGACCTCTGGGACGCTGATGCGCTGCGTGCTCTGGCCAACCGGCAGGTCAGACTCGCTCGTGCCGACGGTGTCGTCACTGTCCTTCCGATCGCTCTGAGCCTGCTGATGCTGGCGCAGACGGTCGACGGGGACCTCGACGCGGCCGAGGCTTCCTGCGACGAGATCGACGCGATCAAGGACGTTACGGGCAATCCGCTGCCGCCGTACGGACGGCTGTTCCTAGCCGCCTACCGGGGGAGGGCGAGTGAGGCGGCGCGCTGGGCTGAGCGCATCCGAGCGGACGCGTATGCACGCGGCGAGGGGTACGGACTGAGCGCGGTCAACTTCTCAGAGGCCATCCTCCACAACGGCCTGGGCGCCTTCACCGAGGCGGTGGTCTCCGCCAGCCGCGAGCTGCCCTACACGCACGAACTCAACCATGCGATGCGCACGCTGCTCGAACTGGTGGAGGCGGCCACCCACACCGGCGACCGGGCTCTCGCCGAGCACGCAGTGGACAAGCTGGCCGGCGTGACGCGTCCGGTCGGAAACACCTGGGCGACCGCCGTGCTGGCCATGGCAGAGGCGCAGCTGCATGAGGGCGACGAGGCCGAAAGGCGTTACCGGGACGCGATCGAAGGATTCGAGGCGGAACGCATTCCGATCATGGTGGGCCGCTGCCGCCTACTGTACGGAGAGGAGCTTAACCGCCAGAACCGGCATGTCGAGGCACGTGAGCAGCTCAGAGCAGCGCACGAACTGTTGACCGGTTTGGGTTTGGACGGCTTCGCCCAGCGGGCTGCGGACGAACTGCGAGTAAGCGGTGAGACCCCGCAGGTCCGCGTGAGGGGATCAGCTGTGCAACTCACCAATCAGGAGCTCAATGTTGCGCGCCTGGCGCGGGAAGGGCTGACGAACCGGGACATTGGCGCCCGGCTGTTCATCAGCGTGCACACCGCGGAGTACCACCTGCGCAAAGTATTCGCGAAGCTCGGCATCAAGCGGCGCACCGAGTTGAAGACCGCACTCGCCGAACTCGACCAATCGCCTACGGACATCTGAGACTCGGGGTTCCTTGAGCGCGGTGTGCCCGCGGCTGCCTCGGGCGCGAGGCAGTAAGCATGCCAGCTCAGTACTTGCACACCGTGTGTTGGTCACGGCGGTGCGCCCTTCAGGTTCGGACTGGACTCGGCGAGAGCCCCGGGGGCCAGGATCTGCCGCAGGCGTGCACGGCGCGGCCAGGGCGAATTGACCAGTCAGGCCCATGGGCGGCGGCGCGGTCCTCGTCCTGCTCCGCGTCCGGGGCCACAGCACCGGAGAGGAAAGCGTCCACCTCCGGCAACGGGACCACGAAGGGCCGGGGCGGCCGCTCATCGCAGCATGCGCACCGCTGCGCCTTTCAGTCTCCCCGCCAAATCTGTCACAGACAGGACGGCTACCCAGTCAAACGGTATGAAACAGATATAAGCCACTCCGTGCTGATGGTCACAAGCCGCAGCCGGCAGACGCGCGGAGCCGAAAGGACCAGAAACATGCTGCTTGAGATGGACCGTCCCGGGCTCCAGCCCACCTCCGGCCCCGTACTCACCACCGGGGAGAAGAGCACGACCGCCTGCGGTTCTCCGAGAAGGGACGACCCAACGCTGGGCAACCCCGGGGCTTGGGTGTCCTCCGCCTTCCGACAGCCGGTCAAATGGATGGTGGGCGTTCCGTTCAACGCCTCCAACTCCCGGGTGATCTGGATGTACTACATCGTGGATGAGGCCCGCGACAGTCTCCACGCGGTGCGCGCGGCACTGGAACGTGCCAACAGTATTCAGGAGAGGCAGGTGCGTGGCGGGGCGTCCGTGATGGCTGAGCACGTCGAGGTGCAGAAGATCCTGCAGGACGCCATAGGGCGCCTGAGTCTGGTCGACGAATGACCCGCCGGAAAAGCAGGGGCGTCCAGTCGAGGGACAGGGGCCTTGGCCGGCCAGTCTCAACACCGCCCGCTCGGCATTGGCGGAAACAGCGGGGTGGAGCCACGCACCGACAGGTGGTGGTGCATTGCGTATCCCCGGTGCCACCCTTGGTGGGAATCTCGGCGCAGAAGCCCCAGCCGTTGTGCGGCTGGCGCTGCTCTTCTCCACCTGTGCGGTGATCGTGTGTCCTCAGCACCCGCGCCCGCGAGGTCCTTTGGCGAAGCAGGTGAGACGTGGCTCCGCGAGTCTCCCGGTGAAGGCGAGCGATGCGCGTGCGGCAGCCCACTGATGGAGTGGGCTGCAGAGAGAAATGAGCGATGCTCGCCCGTCGCAGGCAGTGGAGAGCTTTAAGTTCGACCCTTCCCGAACTTGCGATAGCATGGCTCCTATGCCCGACCACTCCTCCCCTGCTGACAGCGAGATCATCCTGCCGCGCTTGTTGGGAGTGCTCAGCGACCCGACTCGGCTGGGGATTGTCCGTATCCTGTCAGACGGCGCTGAACGAGGGTGGGGGCAGTTCAGTGCACCCGTCGCCAAGTCAACGCTCAGCCACCACCTCAAGATGTTGCGCGAGGCGGGCGTCACTCAGACCCGTCAAGAGGGCACTCGCTGCTATGTGAAGCTGCGGGGGGATGCCCTCGATGCCCGATTCCCTGGGCTACTGCCGGCCCTGCTGTCGGCTGCGGTCGCAGACCGTATCGGCGAACACGTGAGCGAACGGGATGATCACGGTTAGTCACCATCATGAACGTGGTGGAGCGTGCGGACGACACGTGATCGTGCTCTTTTTCCGGCACACATGTGGGAGAAGGCGATGAGGACCTCGCTCCTGGCCCTCTGGTAGTGACGACGAGGGAGGTCGCTGGCGTAACGTGCAGCCGGTCTGGTCCAGGCAACGTGAGTGCAGGACAGAGTGGCAAAACGTCACGTCAGTCAGGTGCAGTGCCCGGGCTGCCGAAGAGACCCTCAAGAAAGGCATCCGGGTCCAACCGCCTCATCTCCGTACCGGCCGGCACGATCTGGTAGGTCCGGTCCAACCACTCCGCCAGCGGCGGTGCGGGCATCTCGAACAAGGCGGTGACGTCGTAGGAGCTGAGCTGCAGCCAAGCCGACTCCTGTTCGCCCAGATACGACGGCCACACCTGAACATCGCCGATGCCGCTCATCGATCGGAGTCCTTGGTCCAAAAGATCGCGGCCCACCTGCCAGGTCACCTTGGGTCCGTCCTCGTCGATGAAGAAGGTGATGCTGACGAGGAGGGGAGCATCAGGAGTGAACTTGAATTCGGCCCGGATGGCCTCCCACGCCTGGCTGCCCACCATTCGGTGGAGCTTCAAGGACAGGCAGATACCCTGTGCAACCGTGGTCTGCGTCTGCACACGCTGATCATTACCACTCATGAGGCTGTGCTTCCTTCCTTGAGGACTGGCGACAGCACCACCCTCGCGCACGACATGATGCAGACACATCAGTACTTCGACAGTGAGAAGTGGCAGGTCAGACCGCAAGACACCGCAACGGGACTCTGCTTGTAGGGCAAGGAGCCCTGGGCATGGGACGACGTTAGGTCGGGCGACTGCTTTCAGCACTGCTATCTGGAGGACGCGTCACACCCTGTGTTAAGAGACTGAGCTTGACTCGATGGTCGCGCACAGCACCGTGTCGCTCACCGTCCAGACACTGTGTCGAAGAGACGGGCACGCTATCTTTGCTCTGGGAAGTTGGTATTGCGCACCTTGGGCCGTCCGCCATCGAGAGCCGCGAGTGCTGTGGCCAGCTTGCCTCGGCTGGTGATACCCAGACGCGGATAGATCCGGTAGAGGTGGGCTCCGACCGTGCGGTGGGAGATAAACAGACGCTGACCGATCTCCCGGTTGCTCAGTCCCTTCGCAGCCAGTATGGCGATCTGCATCTCCTGGGGAGACAACTGTTCACCGGAACTTGCAGGCCGTCGGACGCTTGACTCGCCAGCAGCACGCAACTGCTCACGGGCCGTCTCAGCCCAGGGTTGCGCACCGACCCGGTCGAACTCGTCACGGGCGAGCCGCAAAGGTTCGCGGGCATCCACGTTGCGTCGCTGACGACGCAGTCGAAGCCCCTGGTGCAGATGCAACCGAGCCCGCGCCAGCGACCAGCTGGCTGGCATCGTCTCAAGTGCCGAGGCGTACCGCTTCTCCGCCGTGTCCTCCGGCGCCAACACCGCACTGGTATAGGCATGAGCCACGAGCATCATTTCCGAAGGCAATCGGCTTGCCAGCTCCGGTAGTTCAGCGAGCAGGTTCCGGGCGTGCTCGACGGTTCCGGCGGCAACTGCGGCGTCGGCGAGATCCGGTGCCAGCAACCAGCGGCTCACTGAGTGGTAGTGCGGGTCGGCTGGATCGAAAGCCCGCACAAGAAGTTCGTACGCCTCGGACGCGCGACCATCGAAGAGAGCGAGCAGACTGTCGACCTGCTGTGCCATCACGGTGACGAAGGGAGCACCGGGGAAGAGGTTGTGGGAGCGCAACTCGCGGACTGCGGAGTCCGCCGTTTCCCTGTTACCACGCAATGCCGCCACCAGACCTGCAGTTGCCTTCAGGCCCAGCCAGACGAGCCACTCTCCGGTCTCCTCCGCCAGGCCGAGGCCCTCGTCGGATTCCTCGCGGGCACGGTCCAACTGACCGAGATAGACGCGGGGCCAACTGCCGGCCAGAGCGCGGGCGAGGAGCCCGAGCCTGCCTTGTGACCGCCACACGGCAGCAGTCACCGACAGATATCGGGCGGCGCGACTCATGTCGCCTACGACCATGGCTCCGCTGCCGAGGAAGTGCAGGATCCGACCATCCCGAAGGTCCGGGCTGATCTCTCCGAGCCGAGCGATCACATCGGCACCGTGTTGGTAGGGCTGGGTGTATGCCCGGACGGCCAGCACATGCGGAGCGTCCGGGTCGGGGTTCCACCGGTCCAGTTCCGCGGCGGCCTCGGCGCGCACCTGTGCGTCACCGTCCTGGAAGAAGCACCGTGCGGCGGCACGCCATAGCAGGTCCTCTGCGACGTTTTTGGCATCCGCGTCCATCGCTCCGGCCGCGGCATCGACCATGTCCCTGATACGTCGGTGGGGCTCGTCCGCTTCGAAGCCTGCTCTGTCGGACACAACCAGGAGGCGCGCTCGCTCAACCGGTCCGAGTACGTCCATGTCAGCGCGGTTCAGGAATTCCTGTGTGGCAATCCGGTCGTTGATCCCACCGGCCAGTTCAGCCGCCCGCACCAAGATGCCTGTTCGCTGGCGCGGATCACGTACGAGGTCCGCCGCCTGTCGCAGGGCAGGAATGGCCGACGCCATCTTGCCCCGTGCCAGTGCCGCGTCGGCACTTTGCTCCAGTCGCTCAGCCAGTTCCTCGTCCGGGCCAATTGCGGCTGCGGCCTGATGAACGAGCTGGCGGTCCGGCATGTCGTCCAGCACCGCCGCAAGAGCAGCGTGTGTGGTGAGCCGGTCAGCGATCGGAGCGCGGGTGTAGACCGCCGAGCGCATCAGCGGATGTCGCCACTCCGGCGTGCGACCTGCCAAAACAATCAAGCCTGCATCGATCGCCTCCTGCAGAGCATCCAGGGTGACCGGGGCGTTGCACATGCGGCCAGAAACGTCCAGTAGACGGTTCAAGGGAGTCGTCGGCTCGGCGGCCAACGTCAGCAACAGCGCACGGCACTCGCGGCTCGCGGAGTCGGTACGCGCCGCGAAGGCGGCCTCCAGACGTTGCGTCAGAGGCAGTTCGTCCACTGGTCCTGAGATGTGCTGCACCGCTTTGGGCAGTTCGACCAGCGCCAGCGGGTTGCCCGCAGCGCGGTCCAGAACCAGCGAGCGTAGCGGGTTCGGCAAATCTGGGGCCTCGGAGTCGAGCAATGCGACGGAGGCTTCCGCGTCAAGGGGGGACAGACAGAGATCCGGGTGAACGCCCAGACTGTACTCCTCGGGGGAGTGGACCCGGGCAGCAGTGATGAGAAGTATTTGCAGGTCACCGGTTCGCCGCGCGATGAACCTGAGTACATCCCGACTAGAGGAATCGACCCATTGCAGGTCGTCGATGAGGAGGAGGAGCGGCTGCCGGTCGGCTACTTCTGCCAGGAGTTCCAGTGCGGCGAGGCCGACTTTGTAGAGGGGTGGTTCGTTCTCCGCGGCACCGAAAGCACCGTTGAGCGTCTGCTGGTGCAGTGCTGAGAGGCTCTTGGGCCCTCGCATGATCGGTTGCAGCAACATCTGCAGTGCAGCGAACGGCAACCACTGTTCGGTCTCTACCCCAGAAGCAGACAGCACCCGGAACCCACGTTGGGTGGCATCTTCACCGACTGTGCTCAGTAGAGCCGACTTGCCGACACCAGCTGCCCCATGAACAAGCACCGCTGTTCCACAACCGACCGCCGCCTTGTCCAAAAGCGTACTCATGGTGCGTCGTTCCAGGTCTCGGCCGATCACGAGACATCTCCTGATACGGGCATGTATCGCCTGACACAGTCCACCCATCGTGGCTGTTCAGCGCAGAGGCATGGGGTGCCGATGAACATGCGAACAGGGTTCTTGGAGACGCGGAGAGGCTCCCGCGTCCTGAGGTAGTCATGGCCACCCATGCTCAACTTCTCCCGGTATCAGATCACAACGCCGGCGGAGGGAGACGAGATGGTGGGGATTCTCCTGGCCCCGCACGCTACCACAGCTGCATCAGTCAAACGACTCTCAAATGACTAGCTGTGACCAGTTGCGCCCGTATGACAGCCCCGAAGATGAAGCGCTCCGCGTGCAAGGAAGCCCGACTTGTGAAGCCACGGAGATCAAGCGGATCAGGGTGGGGAACGCCGAACTGTGCCGGACGAACGAGACCTGCAAGGCGGCCTCGGCGTCCTTCGCGCCGGAGCCCGTCCGGTCGCCGAAGCGCTAGTGGCGTGCATCGAGGAGCGTCGGCAGGTGTCCGAATGCGATCCGATCTGCAGTAATACGACCAGCCGTCACGACATGGAGAACGACTCAGGCGCACCTACCAGGCCACCCAGAACCGCCTCCCGGTCGGAGAGCCCGTTCGGAGCACCGATCCGCCGGCGCGCAACAGCCGCATTCACACCAACACCTTCAGCGTCTAGGGAACACGGAAGGTCTGGCGGCAGCTGCACTGCGTCTGCCCGCTGCCCGTCGCTGGCTAATGCGTGTCCTCGGTCTCCAGAGCGTCCGACGGGGTCTTAAGACCCGCACGATCAACCACACGATGGCTACGAAGAGCCCACTGACCTGCTGGGGGCGTGACTTCACCGCGCTCCGTCGGAAGGTGCGGTGGGTCGCCGACATCACCTACATGGCGACTGGGCCCAGGTCCGCTTGCGACGCCTTCATCGATCTAGGCTCCCGGGTCTCCGTCGGCTGGTTCGCTGCCGTCAGCAAACGGCCCCAGCTCGTCCTTCACGACCTCGACGTCGCCATGTCGAGCGGTGGCCAGGCACACCAACGGAGCCCGGCCTCGCTCAACACTCGGACGCGGGCCATGCACGTTCTCGCGTCAGTCACCACCCACCTCCCTGAGGCGGGCATCGATGCCTTGATCGGCACCTCGGCGATGCACGCCCCAACGCCCTCACGCAGTTCCGGACCAGCTTCGCCAAAATGCAGCCGATCAATCCTTGCAGGCCCTGGCACGGCTTCACCGACGTTCGAATCTGCCACTGCAGATCGGTTGACTGGTTCTCTAATCAGCACCTCACCGGTACCGGAGCTGTCCCGCCCCACGAGCAGAGCGTCCACCGATTCCGGATGGCCTCGGCGCGTCCAAATCGGTCGACGCTCGTGGCATCAGATGAGTTCCAGACCTCCATCAACGGTGATGACCTGGCCGGTAGCATGCCGCCCTGCCGGCTCAGCCATCCGGAGGATCCAGTGGGCCATCTCATCAGCCGTCGCAATGCGATGGGTAGGGATGCGGTCGCGCTCGTAGGCGTACATGTCGTTGGCGGCCTCTGGGGTGAGACCGGCATGCAGCATGACGTCGGTCCGGGTGGGACCCGGGGCAACAGAGTTGACACGGACGCCTTCGCCGGCGAGTTCCAGGGCCCAGCTTCTCGTCATCTGTTCGATAGCCGCCTTGGTGGCCGAGTAGTGGGCGCCTCCGGCCATGGGCCGATGGCCGTAGGTGCTGGAAAGGTTGATGATCGTGCCGAACGTCCTGCGCAGGTGCGGCAAGGCTTCGTGGGCCAGGAGGCTCGGAGCGACAACGTTCAGTGCCAGAAGGTCGAGGATCACTTCCTTGTCCGTCTCGGCCAGAGGCATGACTGCCGTCGCGCCGGCATTGTTGACCAAGTAGTCGAGACGCCCCCATCGCTGCACAGCAGCATCGATGACGCTCGCAGGTGCCCCGTCCCCACAGACATCGATGGCCAGGACTTCAATGTTGTCGCTGGCTGCAGCTGTCTCCTTCAACGGCTCCTCTCGGCGCCCCACCCCGAGTACATGTGCGCCCGCATTGGCGAAGGCGACGGCCGTAGCCCGCCCGATACCGGACCCTGCGCCGGTCACAATCGCTACCTGCCCGGCGAAGGCGGGATTGATCGAGTTCTCGGTCACGAACACTCCTTGTTCGAAGTTCGTTGTACATAGAACACTATGTGTAGTCCGTAGGCTCGCGTCAAATGCACACGTGCATGTGTGGCGGCGAAGCACAAGGTGCACTGGCCGGGCAAGCTCGACCTTGACTACACAAGCCAGACAGGGTGGGCTGGCGACATGTGACACCTACAGGCACTCTGATGAACACGCACAGCCTTATGAAGACTGGCGGGGGAGACTGCGTAGTGCCAGACCAGGCCAGACCGCCGTTGCGACCACCTCAGCACTCATCGTGGCCACTTCCGCTCCCGCTGGCGGCCCCTTCGTGGCACGCAGCGTAGGGCCCTCGGCGGCGCGCGGTTGAGCCGCAGGCTGGCCGCGCGAGCGTCGGCGGCTCCGCCCCTTCCCCGCGGGTGTGCGTGCCGGTCGGGGAGGTTGCTTCCAGCCTCAGTAGAGAACCGGGGGCGGGTCGGCCTCTCCGAGTTTGTCGAAGACATAGCGAACTGATTGCCGGCGTGCGGCCTCGTGAGCTTGGTCGCATGACCATCCGCAGTGCCGTCTGTGGCCGCCTCGCCCACGGGCTGGCGCGGGTGTCATCGGGCAACGTGAGCAGGTGCAGACAGGCCAGGGTCCCAAAGTCCGAAGCGGAGATCGATGGCCGTGACGAACTGGGCAGAAGGTTGCGAAGGCGCGGCAGCGAAGCGGGTTTGACTAGGCGGAACTTTCGTTGCTGTAGGTAACCAGACGCTTCCTACGGGTGCTGGGCTGAGCCGTTCCATTCGCCGCGTGGCCTGCTCTCACGCAGCGTGCCGGGCTGATCTGAGAATCTGACGGGACAATCCAGGAGCCGGGGACGACGAGGACTGGCTCTGCCCTTGGGGGACAAGCACCCGTGTGAGACTCTCAAGATCACCTGTGTTGGCCGCGATCTGGAACGTATCGACCAGGCGGCGGTGCGCCTCAGCAGGGACTGGCCGTTGGCGACCAACTTTGACGAGGCGGGTCTGCGCACGGCGGACCAGTTGCCGCGCATTCGTGACACTGATGCGAAGCAACTCCGCAAGATCGGCATAGCCGTAGCCGAACCCCTTCCGGAGCACGTAGGCAGCCAATCCATCCGGCGTGAGCCTCGCCATGAGTAGAGCCAGGGCTTCCTCGATCGACACCGTCTGCTCGGCGCGCAGGACGGGATCCTGGACAGTCAGATCGACGAGGTTGACCAACTGCGACTCGCTCGGGATCTCGTGGCGGTGCCGCGCGGACTGGATGACATTGAGAGCCAGACGGGTCGTCGTCGTCGTGAGGAACGCGGCCGGACTCTCAATCCGTGCGCGGTCTGCGCGTTGCCAGCGCAGCCATGTTTCCTGAACTGCGTCTTCGGCTCTCGCGACGTCGCCGAGAATCTGATGGGCGATGCGGAACAATCGTGTCCGCTGGGCCAGGAAGATGTCGAGGGCTAGGTCCAAGTGGTCCTGGGGCGACCACCGGGGCTCAGGGACTCCGGCCGTCGTCGTCTCCATGCTGGGCGCGGACATCGGGAACTCCTCGTGGTGGACGGCGCCCGTCGAGGGCGATGGCACCACCCTCGGTCCGTGGCTGTGTTCACCGCGCCCTGGAAGTCCGTGGTGTCGTCCGTGGGGTCCCGCGCCGGTTCAGCCGGATTGCACCATGCCCACGTTCCTCGTGTCCGTGGTTGCAGCACTCGCGAGCGCACCCGGTAGCGCACGACGAGAGTTGATCCCGAGCTTCGTGTACACCTTCCGCAGGTGCCACTCCACGGTGTGAGGGCTGATGAATAGCTCCGCACCGATTTTTGGGTTCGTCATGCCGCTGGCGGCGAGAACCGCAATCTGAGACTCCTGCGGGGTCAGGGCGGTCGCAAGCTCGGTTCTCCGTATCCGTACATGCTCGCCAGTGGCGAGCAGTTCCCGGCGAGCACGTTCGGCAAACGCGTTTGCTCCCATCCCTTCAAACATTTCGTGGGCCGTACGAAGGTGCTCTCGCGCCAGGGAGCGGCGGCGGCCTCGGCGCAGCCATTCTCCGTACAGGAGGTGAGTACGTGCTACCTCTACGGCTACCCGGCCGCGGGTGAGCTCATCGATTGCGAGCCGGTACAGGTCGTCAGCTGCGTCATCTTCGGTGAGGAGGGCCTGACTGCGTGCGGTGACGCCCCCCGCCCATCCAGAATCGGTAGCGCGGGTGAATTCGACCAGCCGGGCGAGCGACGCCTGGGCCTGGCCGTGCTCGCCGCAGCGGGTTGCGGCCTCGATGTGTTCGACCAGCGACAGGCCGGCGAAGTTGAAGCCGTCGTGCTCAATACCCGAGCGAGCAGCCGCCAGAGCGTCGTCGTAGCGTGCCAGTCCGTTGAACAGCACGCCTTGGATGTAACTCGTCGCACCCAGGAGGGATACCTCGCCACGTTGCGCGGCGCTGGCCCTGGCGTCCTCGATGAAGCCGGCGGCGATCTCCTCGTCGCCTCGCCAGGCGGCAAGGACCAGCGTGGCGTACTTGTGCGGGGCATGGCCGGTCGCGGCCGCGATCGCGTCGGCCTCATCAATCATGCGAGCTGCACCAGCGAAGTCGCCGGTGTGGATGTGTACCCCGCTGGCGTAGATCAGTGCCGGTGGCAGCGTGCCGAGTGCTCCGATGTCGCGGGCAAGACGTACCGCACGAGTCGACAGCGTGTCCCACGCTGTCAGGTCCCAGGCGTAGTGAATGATCGCTTCCAAGGCGACCGGAGCCAGGAGAAGCCAACGCATCGTAGCCTCCCGGGTGGCGAAGTTCTCGCGTGCGAAAAGCTCCAACGCGCGGCGCAGGGCTGGGCCGCCCGTCTCGTAATCGCCCGCGAGGAGTGTAGCCACGCCATCCAGCAGGAGGTCGGCGGCTTCGGATCCCGAAGGCGGTGCTCCTGAACTGCGGGCCGCGATCGCTGCAGCACGGGCGCCTGTCGGCCCGTGAACCCTGCCAGCGAATATGGTTGCGCTGATTGCTTCTAGGTAGGTTTCGCGCGCCAATGACGACCTGGCAGCAGCAAACTTAGCAGCGGCATCGAGCAATAGAGGCGCTGCCTCGTCGCTGCGGCTGCGGGCAAAGAGGATCCTGGCACGCAGGCGCGCCAGGCGGGCGCGATCCAGCGGACTGAGCGGACACAATTCCGCCAGCGTCGCCTGCTCCGTGGCCCGGTCCGGAGAGGCAGCCGAGAAATGTGCTTCCGCGGCTGCGAGAGCTCGGCGCCCCCGCAGCCAAAGGTCCGGTGTCAACTCCGCTGCCCGCTGCAGTAGCACTGCTTCGGCGGCCACGCCGCCGCGCTGGCGAGCTCGGCCAGCCGCTTGCTCCAGCCCGATTGCAACCTCTTCATCGGCCTCATCGACAGCCTGCGCGGCATGCCAAGCGCGCCGGTCGGGGTCCAGGGACGGGTCCGTGGCTTCGGCAAGCGCCCGGTGCACCATTCGACGTTCTTCGGGTTCGGCCTGGTGGTAGACCGCCGAACGCACCAGAGGGTGTCGAAACCGAACGGACTCGCCGAACTCGATCAGACCGGCTGCTTTAGCGGGTGCGGCGTTGGGAGTGACCTGCAGAGAGGCTGCTGCGTGGAACAGCAGACGGGGGTCACCGACTGGTTCCGCCGCGGCGATCAGCAGCAGAGTCCGGGTCGACGCCGGCAGCGAGGCCAAACGGCTGGCAAAGTCCCGTTCGACACGGCTCGACACCGTCCCCTCGACAGTCGGGGAACCCGGATGCAGGCCGTACGCCAACTCGGCGGCGCTACGGCCGCGGGAGAACTCGAGCAACGCGAGGGGGTTGCCGTGCATCTCGGCGACGAACCGATCACGGACCCGCTTCTCCAGCCGTCCACCGACGGCAGTCATAAGAAGTTCTTCGGCTGCGTCGGCGTCGAGGCCGCCGATCAGCAGTTCCGGCAGGCCGGCGAGTGCGGCTTGCCCCTCAGGGTCCCGGACTGCGAACGCCATCGCGACCGCCTCAGCCAGTAGTCGCCGAGCCACGAACTCCAGCGTCTGCAAAGACACCCGGTCGAGCCATTGGGCGTCGTCGACCACGACGAGCACCGGTCGGGCTTCCGAGGCCCGGGTGAGCAGAGTCAGCACCGCGAGGCCGACGAGGAAGCGGTCGGGCGGCTCTCCGGCCGCCATCCCGAATGCTACGCGGAGGGCATCACGCTGGGGGGCGGGCAACGTGTCGATGTCGGCCAGAAACGGAGCGCACAACTGATGCAGACTGGCATAGGGCAGTTCCATGTCTGCTTCGATGCCCTGTGCTCTCGTCACGGTCACCCGCGACGCCTGCTGGGCCACATAGTCCAGCAGCACCGACTTTCCGATGCCTGCTTCGCCGCGGATCACGCATACACGAGACTCCCCCTTGCGCAGGCCGGCCAGCAAGTCGTCGAGCGCCGCGCACTCGAACTGTCGGCCAACCAGGATGGGAAGCATGTTGGCGGCCATATGACATTGCTCCTAAGGTCTGTCGCCAATGGTTTCCGATCAGGGACCACGGCAGGGCTACTGCCATGAAACGTCCGATACGCAGTGGGTTTCGGCCAGCCGTCTGCTACCCCGGCCCACCCCGAGGCAGTAGAGGGCTGGATAACCAGACAGACCTCAACGAGATCGTGTGGCTGGACACGTCCGATCGGGCCGGATCCTGGGTCAGACCTTGCCGCGCGGGCGAAGAGCGATGCGACCGGTGAGACTGAGTGGCCGGCACCAGGCGTCTCCACGTCATGCAGGCCCATCCGCATGCGGCCGGAGATCGAGAAAAGGGCTTTGCACCGGCTGGTCCAGCGGAGGCCGGACCCGCAAGGTTCACTTGGCCTGCGACCTCCTGGTGCATCCGTTCGGCTCTACTGTCGCCTGGGGGCACACTGATGCCGTCATGCGGATCGCCATTGGCTGCAAGGGGCATAGCTCCAGGGCGATACGCAGTTGACTGTGCCGACGGAACGTCCGACACAGCATGCCGACACGGTTCAACCGAGCATGTAGCCGGCCCCGGCGCGGCAGCCTGGACCAGTTCCCCTCGGCCTTCGACAGGCAGGTATACAAGTGGCACAGCATCGCCGAACGCTGCTTCGACAGTCTCCAGCGACGCGGCACCGTCATCCGCTACGACAAGGTCACCGAGGTCGACCAAGCAGCCGTCATCCTCGAACCACTCCCGGTACTGGCGGTGCATGCGGCAACTCCTAGAGATCCCAGGGGCCTCCCAGGATGTGGGGACTTTCCCTAGACGATACTAAGAGGTCACAACATGTGCTGTTAAAGATGTGGTCACTTGCTCGAGTGTGAGTGGGCACACGCTCGTGGATGGTGATCGTCGCTCTCGAACCCAAACCGTGCAGGTACCACGGGCCTTCCATGTTGTGATGGACATCACATGCAGGAGAGTGCTTCGAAACTGTCACAGACGGCGTCGCTGTCCGGTCAAGCACTGCCTATCGGCCGTCTGCCGTCTCAGCCGTCGGGTCAGGATTATCCCTACATGTCAGTGCACTTCAGTGAATCGGAGGGACGCTTGGTGGCCGAGCGTGTTGAGCTGGCTGATGAGGCGGCTTGCCTGCCAGGCTCCGCCGATCCGTTGGACGAGGTAGTCGCCTTCGAGTTCGCAGTAGCCGAAGTCAACGGGGAGTATGCGCCCCGCAGATGCCGGCCTCGTGTGGCTGACGCTCGTCTGGTCCTGCTTCCTGATGCGGCGGACGGTGACGGGTGCGTAGCAAGGAATGGGGGAGGCGCCCTTGCTACGGGCCACCGCGGCGAATCAGCCCGAGTCCTTCATCGGGCTGCGAATTACTCGCACAGAATTTGCCGAGAGTCAATCTTCCTGCGGACTCGTGGGTGCGCGGAAATATCATGGACCATGAGGTCGGACGGGGATGCTGGAGAAAATGCTCATATGCGCGCCGATCTCGGTGAGAGCGTCACAGTAGCATTGGCCTGGAATCGCGGGCCATTATTCGTGCAACCGGGACCGCCAATGGCCTGTCGGCATCCGCCGCTAGTAGCGCCTCCTGGAGGATGGCAGGAGACCCAGAGGTGTTCACTGCCAAGGGGAGGCCGGATCGCACTAGATCTATATCTACGCCGAGGACAGTTGAAGCCTCCGGCTTCGTATTGTCGGTCTCTTCGACCAGAGCGTGGCGGCGATTGTCTACTACCGCTACCCAAAGGGAACCGTATGGGCGACGATACAGGCCCTAGTTTGGGCCCTCGGCTCGCTCGCTTGTCTTGCGCCGGGCACTCGAAAATGCGGTACCCCAAGAGCGCGACGGGGAGTCGAGTAATCCACTGACCAGAAGACCGGATGCCCTAAATCATCGGAGAGATCATGTCATTTCTTGGACACCAACTCGCCACATCAGTCCTCGTGGTGGGAGCCGGCAGGGCAGGTCTACGCGCAGCCATTGAGATCGCCGAGACAGGTATGTCGGTCATCGCGGTAGGCAGTCGAGCGGACGACCGCGCTCGAACAGCTATGGAACCGGCCGGTATCGAGGAGATGCTAGCCACCACTGATTTCGCAGGGGGTTGGCAGCAACGTGTGGCGGACCTGTTGCAGGACAATCACTTGCCAGCCGACACGAGCAGCGTTCATAGTACAGCTCGAAAAGCTCTGCAGGCAGTATATGATTTGGAGCGCTATGTAATGCGATTCGACTGTCAATGCCACAGTCGGAACAATTCGCGCTACGTCGTTGAGTCCACTCATGTCCGCAATAATGTATTCGATGGCGACTACAATGGACGTGAGGTGCAAAGAATACTGCGAGAGCGTGCTGATAGGCTCGCTATTCCAATTTTGCCGGACGTGTACATTACCCGGCTATTGGTCGATGATGGGACAGTTTTCGGCGCCTACGGAATCGACCTTATCGATGGCTCTCGTTACATCATTCGCGCCGACGCTGTGATTATCGCGACAGGAGGACATACGCGTATCTGGCAACGTACGTCCTCGCGTCGTGGTGAGAACACTGGCGATTCTTTCCGCCTTGCCGTTGAAGCAGGTGCCCGGTTGCGTAGCGCCGAACTGATCCAGTTCCATCCTTTTGGACTGATCAAGCCGGAAAATGCGGCTGGCGCGCTTGTCAGTGACACTGTACGCAGTGAAGGGGGAATTCTACTCAACAACCTCGGTGAACGTTTCATGGCACGTTATGATCCCGAGCGAATGGAACTCTCTAACCGAGACAACGTCTCGCTGGCGGCCTACAGCGAGATCAAGGAAGGTCGCGGCACCCAGGATGGAGGTGTCTGGCTCGACCTGTCTCACCTGCCCCGAGAGACCGTCATAACCCGGTTGCCGCGTGTGCACCAGACGCTGTTGGACCTACAAATGCTCGATGTCACCCGCGATCCGATCGAAGTGGCACCGACTGCTCACTACTCCACGGGCGGAGTCTGGGTTCGGCCTGAGGATCACAGCACAGACGTCAATGGGCTATTTGCGATAGGAGAGGCCGCCAGCGGTCTCCACGGTGCGAATCGCTGGGAGCAAGATTCGCTGGTCGAACTACTGCGGCACAGCAAAATTGCTGGCAGGGCCGCGGCGGAGTACTCGGCCAAGCTCACAGGCCAGCAACGGTCGCTAGCAGCGATTCGCGCAGCAGAAACTGACGTGAACCGACTTCTTGCTGCTGACGGGGACGAGAACGTCCGCTCTCTGCAAAGGTCAGTTCGCCGCCTGATGACAGAGCACGCGGGCATCCTGCGCAGCGAAGCAGGGCTCGTTGCCGGGATCGCCGCACTTGATGAGATCGAGACCCGCATGGTGGACGTGGGTGTGCACATCGACATCAGCGGATTCCAGGACCTTGCGTACGCCTTCAACCTCAGATCTACCGTTCTCGCCGCTCGAGCGACGTTTGAGTCCGCGCTAGAACGGCGGGAGACTCGAGGCTGTCATATCCGCTCAGACTACCCGGATCCCAACCCGGCCCTGGCAGTCAACTTGGTGTGGTCGCCAGACACCGGGGTGCGCCGCGAACCGGTTCAGGCTGACGTCATCAAATTGACGCGTGATGTGTCGCCCGACAGCGGGCTGACTGAGTAGGGGACACGTGTCACACATGGCCTCGAGCTGGACAAACCCGGGTGCGACTGAGGACGTTGCGGGCTGAATGCGTGTGCGGGCGGAGACGTTCACACGGCTGCGGTTGGAGCAGTTCCAGCGGCTGCTGAAGACGATCGATGACACAGCGGTGTTTTCAGCTGGATGAACGGGACTTGTGTGGCCGTGTACCACCGCACGGACCTGACTACGCGGCAGCTCGGGCCGCTGTTGGGAATCTCGTCCCCGACGCGGTGTGCCGGGCAATCCAGCGGCTCGATCTGCTGCTCGCGCTGGACGGTCGCCCGACCAGGCGATGCGGCCCACTGACTGTGGGCCGCGGACGGCACCCTCATCCCGGTCCACGAAAGGAACGTCTGCAGTACGGTGACCGCTTGGGCGACGGAACGGGTCCGGTGAGCGCCGAATGCTGCTCGATCGATACCCGCCAGCAATCGCCATGCGGTGGGAGTGGACGCGACCGGGCAACATCTCGGTCTGGTCCCACAGCAGAGCCAGGTCAGCGATCGCCTCCCCACCGTCGGCCAGCATCACTGCCAATTCACTGGGATCCCGCCGGCGACGTAACTTGTGCCGTGCAGCCGTATGTGGTGCGGCACGTTTCTGAAGGCGTGGTCAGGCCAGCAGCTGATACGGCGAGCCTGGGACGCGACCCGTTAGTGTTCACGCAGAGAGTGTTTTGTTGCTGGGTGACAGGAGCCTTAGACAAGCCTCATCGTTCCAGCTCAGAAGGAGCTTCCGCGTTTCCGCTCAAGATCTGACGCTTCCGAAGGTGAAAAGCGGAGGTTAGCACAACGGGCGCAGTACTCCTCCTGAGAAGGCCCTTGGGATGAGTACTGCGATCCCTTTCAGCAGGCGGAACCCGGAGGAGGCTGGGGGCCGCCGCCACCAAGAGGCGCCCAGGACGAGATTACGTCGTTCATGCTGGAGGCACCTACATAAGTGCCGGCGAGATTGGCAAGGCTACCGCCGGGTGGCACTGCAACACCGCGGCCCGTGTAGTTGTTGTGCTCGTAGAAGCAGATCGTCGCAGCACCGTTGTTGCGGATGGACGAGATGCTGTCCTGCAGCCCGGGGCTGACTTGCTTCAGTACGTCGCTCACGTAGCCGGGAACGTTTGTTGTGCAGTTCCTCCCGTAGGCGTCTTTGCAGACAGTGATACCGGTGGCCGCTGCTCCCGCGGTGGAGGCAGATGCAGTACCGGCAAGAGCACCCATCGTGCCAATCGTCAGCACGAGACTTGCGGTGGCGCTGGCAAGTCTTATCTTGCGTACACTCATAAGGGGTTCCTCTGCGCTGAGTTCAACCGTGTGTAGTCGTTTGTCGAGCGTCTGTTTGTGTGCCTATGCCGAGGTACTCTAGAGGGCCCCTCGTCTGACGACGGGTCGTCAACCTTTTGACCGGGCGGGGACTTGGGATGTGACAGGGACGCCTCTACGAGGTCTGCATGCAGGGAAGTGGCCGTACCGCCTGCTCTGGCGACGCAGTTCTTCGCCCGGACGCGCTGCTGGCCGGGACTCGGTTGTCTCTCTTCCGCCGCAGATCAGGTGTGTGGGCGAACCGAGTCCGGTCCGACAGTGGAGCGGCGGACCGGGTGCCATCCGGGGCTGTGGCGGCGGCGGTTGACCGCCGTCGGGCATGGCGTGTTGAGGCCGTGTGCGGCCGCTCCTGCGAGTACGCGTCCAATACGTTCGTTGCCACTCCGCGGACGCCGATGCCGCGGGGTTCGAGTGCCTGACGGCTGTGGGCATTGGCGGCGGAGATCCCGATCGAGAGCGGAAGACACCGTTGTGTTTGTCACGGCCGGTTGGATTGGCTGCGACAACTACCTACTTCAGCGCGCGGATGCTGATCGAGCCGACGCGCACGACTCCGGTCCAGCTCACTCAGGGCAAGGAGTCCGTCAGGGAGAGGACGGTAGGGTTTGTCCAGACCCGGGCCCGGGGACCGACATGGTCGCGTCCACCTTCGTACTGCCCAGGAAGTGGTCACGCAATGCACGGGGATGCGGGCTGCTGGACGAACGCTCAGCCGAATTCGCGGCGCTCTGGTCCTTTGCAGACAACACGCTTTGTCGGCTCGGTGGACACCTGAGAACACCACACCTCAGCGCCTGTCTAGCCGCGGCAAGGCGTTCGAACCAATAGCGGAGCCCCTCGTCGGCCGCCCCATCTCAGAACTTGATCGCTACAACCGGCCCATCACGGGATGATCCGGCTCCTGGGCCACTCTGCATCCGGCTTGTCCGTGTGCGTCCTCATCGCTGAAGCAGCCTTGCGCGCTCTGTCGGACCCGCTGTGGCATCGCCCGGCGTGTGACGGTTGACGTCACGGCGGTGTGCACCAGCAGTCCGGAAGGATCGGCCGCAGTGGCCAGTATGCGTGTCCCGCAGCGCGCGGACGGAACGCACGCTGGCGCATCAGCTGTCCACTCTCGGGACGAGATGACCGCAGCCGGGCCCGGGGGCGTGCCGGGTTGCGGGCGGACTACGTGCTTCAAATTCTACTTGGCCTCAGTGCCGGACTCCGGCGCCACCGACGGTTCGGACGCGCTAATCGTGGTGTAGTAGACAGAGGAGCCCTGCTTGGTGCGCTGTGCCTGCTGCTTGGCCACGAGGCCTTCGAGTGTGTTGCGTACCACGGTGGTCTGGGCGGCGCGTTCGGGGTAGGCCTGGTTCAGCGCGGCAGAGATCTGTGCGGCGGACCGCGGCTCGTTCTGCGCGGTGAGGTGGCGCCGGACGAGTTCGACGAGGGTGGGAGCGGAGCTCTTCACGGCTGTGGTCCTGGGCGCAGCGTTGGCGGCAGGTGTCTTCTTGGCCCGCGTGCGTTTGCCCTCGGCCGGCTCAGCGGCCGCCTTCTTGCGAGGCGTAGGCACGATGTTGCTCTGGGCAGGTGATGCGGGCATGGCTCCGGCCAGCGCCTGCTGGATGTTCATCAGTACGTTGTGGTCGTGCTGTAGGACTGTGAGCTGTTCCTGCAGTGCGGCAATTTCCGTCCCGACGCGTTCCTGTTCCTTGGCATTGCGCTCGAGATCGGCGGTCACCTGGGCGGCGTACTGCGAGGCCACTTCGGTGGTGGTCGGGGTCTCAGACATGGCGCTGGTTCTCCTTGGCTAGGCGAGGCGTGCGCTGGGAGGCGGCTGCTGCGGGACAGTGGATGCCGGGCTGCGCCTGACACGAAGACAGCAGCCGTCGTGCGTTACCTGGGTCTAGAGATAATACGGGCCGGGAGATGAGGATAGGTCTTGTCTTCTGTCCTGCTCTGGCTCACTGCCTGTCCGAAGGTGGTGAGTTGCGTGGAGGGCTGCCCTGACCCGGCGAGGACGCTGGTGGTCGCTGCGGGAATCGCCACAGCACTTGATCGGTGTCCCGGTGGTAGTGCCAGGACATCAGTGCGTGGACGGACACCAGCCGGTCGAGTAACTCCTTGGTCTGCTGTGGGTAGTGCCCGCATAGACGGGAGATGTTGGCCAGGTCTTCCGTGCCGTCGAGAGAGCTGGCGGAATGCGAGGCGAGGACGACCGCGGTCAGCTGCAGTGCCGCGGGCGCAGATGCTGGCAGGACCAGCGGTGTCGGGTGCAGCGCCCAGTGTGCGGCACGGCGTCGCACGCAGCGACCGGGCACCTGGTCCAGCACGGTGGTATCCAGCAGGCGTGCGCTCATGGTCCCCGACTGCATGCCGGACGCTTGCAACCATCCGGCCTGGGTCAGCTCCAGCCACAGCTCCCAGCGTCGTTGCAGACGCATGCTGCGCAGCAGCCCGTCTGGCAAGGTGACATGCCCCCGGCTGTTCGAGCGCAGGGCGCACTGCAGAGCGAGCATGCGAGCTGCGGGCGAGGTGAACTGGGGGAGTGCGGCGGACAGATAAGTGAGCATCTCCCGTACCCGCGTCCGTTCGTCGGGCCCTGGCGTGACACCGTGCCGGGCAGGCCGTACGGCGTGGCCGATCGAACGGCGCCGGGGTGATCCGAGCAAGGTGTCCGGCACGAGGGCGGTACCGCTGGTCGCTGCCGCGCAGGCGGCGCAGGTGTCGGCCAGTCGCCAGGAGCGCCCGCCGGCGCGACGGGTGAGTGCCAGGAGTACCGGACCGCTGCAGCCACGGCTGCGGGGGTGCCAGGAGCAGCCCAGAGCCCGGCACTGGCACGTGCGCAGGTGTCCGGGCAGCGCGTCGGCGAGGGCGTGGCTGGCCAGATGTGTCAGGGCCGTGGACCGGGCTGAGGATGCATCCACCGGGTGTGTGTGGGCTTGGCACTGGAGGCAGAACAGCCTCGGTCCTCCCGCCTGCGGGCGCAGCTCGACTGTCCAGACGCGCCGCACCGCGGTTTGTGCACCGGCCAGCCTCATCGGCTCGTCGTCCTCCCGTTAACACAATTGATGGCGCAGGTGTCTTGGCAACAGGTGCCAGAACGTCCGCACGATAGTGCAGATTCCCGCACCGCGAGTGTCACCCGCATGAGCTCAGATAGTGCAGAAACCCGCACTGACAGGGCAGTGTTCTGCACCGTCGGATGGTGGAGTGACGATCTTGCCGCCCGACCCCGACTTCAGCGCACTGCGCGAGGAATTCGCACGCCTGCGGGGCGAACGCGGCTGGACCTTCGACGAACTCGCCAGCCGCAGTGGCCTGGCTCGCCGCACCCTCATCGACCTCGAGCACGGCCGCACTCCGGGCAACCTCACCACCTGGCACGTCCTCGCCCACATCTTCGACGTGCCCATCGAGCACCTGCTCGCGGTCCTCTGCACCAACCACACACCACCGGGCGACAAGGGCACCTGACAGGCCAGCCGTATCCTGCACCCCGCGCCGCGGCGAACCACCCGAAAGGACGAGACGATGGCGCATCTATGTGCGATCTCTCGTGTCTTCGTTCGCACATGCTGGGCCCTTCGCGGGATCCCCGGCAGCCACTGCGTGGACTGAGGCGCGCCGTCTGGCACGGTCCGCGCATGCGTTCCCAACCCATCTGCCCCCACCATCACGGGGACGGCAGCGCTCGTCTCCCGTACACGCGGCCACCCCTGTGGGTATTCGCCGCCAGCCCACGCCAGCCCCAAGGGGCCAGACAGACCCGACGCTGCAACGCCTGCGGCAACCGAATCGAGCACCACCCGCCCGCCGACCGCCAGCTCGTCGTTCTGTACCCCGCAGAACCAGCCGCAGACACATTCCCTGAAGACTGCCGCTGGCACTCCAGAGGCGTCGCCCACCCTCACGGTGACGGCATGGCAGTGCCTGGTGCTGTCACAACACCGCCCCGCCAGCCAATTTCCCCCCACCGAGCAGCCACCCCACAGGACGAGCCCCGTCTGGACTCCCTGCGCCTCGGGCACACACCGCAAACCCATCACGTGATCGACATCAGCCTGTTCGCCCCCAGACCTCGCTCAGCACAGCACGTCCGACTCTGTCCACCTGGTCGTCCGCACCCTGATGAACCACCACTCGGCCAGCGCCTCGGCAGGAGACTTCTGCTGCGCCGCCCAGCCCTCTCGCGGCGCCTGACCGGCCACACTCCCCAACAGGTGGTGGAACAAGCACCGCACCGAGCGCTGGCCCAGCACGACCGAAACGAAACCGACCGTCTCAGCCGAACGCTGTCCCACCATCTGCGGAACGACACCCGCCGGTCTTCTGGCAGCCTTCGGACAAGTCCTGGCCCGCACTCCCGGAGCAGCACCATGGTGAACGCCACCCACGAACAGACTGCCGCAGCCGACGCCTTCTGCAACGGCGACCACCTGTCCCTGCAAGCTGGCGCAGGAACCGGCAAGACCAGCACCCTGAACCTTCTCGCCCGCACCACCAGCCGCCGAGGCCGCTACCTCGCCTACAACCGCGCCATCGCCCAGGACGCTGCCGCCCGCTTCCCCGCACACGTCCGTTGCAAGACCGCCCACGCCCTGGCCTACGCCGCCCTCGGTCATCGCTACTCCCGCCGCCTGAACGCGCCCCGCCGCCCCGCCTGGCAGACCGGCCAAGCCCTCGGCATCACCAAAGCCCTTCACATCGCAGACCGCGAACTCACCCAAAGAACCCTCTCCAACGCCGCGCTGCGCACCGTCACCCGCTTCTGCCACACCGCCGACGAGACCATCACCCGCCACCACGTACCGCACCTGCGCGGCCTGGAAGACCCCGACCATCACACCGAACTCGCCCACCACATCGTGCCGTTCGCCCGCAAAGCATGGGCCGACCTGCAACACCCCGACGACGGCGCCGTCCGCTTCGACCACGACCACTACCTGAAAATCTGGGCACTCACCCGGCCTCGGCTCGACACCGACTTCCTCCTGCTGGACGAAGCGCAGGACACCAATCCGGTCGTCGAAGACATCTTCCTCGCCCAGCGCGACCACGCCCAGCTCGTCATGGTCGGTGACTCTGCACAGGCCATCTACCACTGGCGCGGAGCCAAGGACATCATGACCGGCTTCGACGGCACCCGCCTGGCCTTGTCGCAGTCCTTCCGTTTCGGCCCCGCCCTTGCCGCAGAGGCCAACCGCTGGCTCCACCTCGCCGACGCTCCGCTCCGCCTCACCGGCACCCCCGACATCCCCACAGAACTCGGGACCGTCACCCAGCCAGATGCCGTTTTGTGCCGCACCAACGTCGGTGCCATGGCGCAGGTGATGGCACTCATGGCCGCCGGCAGCCGAGTAGCTCTGGCCGGCGGAGGAGAGAGTCTGCAGACCCTTGCCCTGGCAGCCCGGGACCTCAAGGAAGGCCGGCGTACCCACCACCCGGAGCTGACCCTCTTCACTCACTGGGGCGAACTCCAGGACTACGCAGCCTATGACCCGGCGGGACGTGATCTGCAGCCGCTGGTCAACCTCGTCGACAGCCACGGCACAGATGCCATTCTCGACGCCGTAGCTCGGCTCGTCTCCGAGCCACAGGCGCAGGCGACTGTCTCCACCGCACACAAAGCAAAGGGACGGGAGTGGTCCCGCGTACTCATTGCCGACGACTTCGCCCCAGGGGGCAACGGCCCAGCCGACAGCGATGACGGAGCTCCGACGCCTCCTGAACCGATCGACGAGGCAGAAGCCCGTCTGGCGTACGTGGCCGTCACACGGGCACGGCAGTGTCTCGACCTCGGCGGGCTGTCATGGGTCCGTGACCACCCCGACGGTGCTGCGGCGCAGGACGCGTCATGAATGCCCGCGTACGTGTGAAGGTGCGGACGGGGCGACCGTCATCGCCAAGTCAGTGCGTGTGCGCGTTCAGCCGTGCCCAGACGGTCTTTCCGGGTGCTGCCTCGGCGTAACCCCATTGGCTGGTCAGGGCGTCCACGACGAGCAGGCCCCGGCCTGCGACGGCCATACCCCGAGGCGGGTGGGGCAGTGGGGGAGCCGGACTGGGGTCGGAGACAGCGCACAGCACCGTGCCCGCAGTCCGGGCGATACCCAGCCATGCCTTGGCTTCCCGCGGAGCGCTCGACCGCAGCGCATGCCGAACCGCGTTGGTGGTCAGCTCGTTGACCACGAGAGTCAGGTCTTCGGCCACAGCCCCGATGCCCCACGCCACGGCGGTGTCGCGGACGAAGCAGCGGATGCTTTTCAGACTACTCGGGTCCCGCGTGAATGCCCGAGCGGCAAAGTCGGATGTGCTGATGCCCAGGGCAAGTCCCCAGTCCGGTGCCGTGGGTGGCGTCAGCGGTGAACGGGAGTGGCAGCTCATGCTCCGAAGTGGCAAGAGCGCCTCCGAATTCGGCCCTTGGCTCGGCGCTGTCGCCGCGTGAGCTGTCACTGTTCATCCCCCCGGAAGACGTCCAGTTGTAAGGGCCGCGGTCCTCTGCCCTGACTGATAAGTATCCGCGTCGGCCCACTCCGGATGCAATTGCATCCGTGACTTGCATCCAAATGAGGAGAGGAGGGAAAGCATGTCCCCAGCAACCAGAGCAGCGTCACCCAAAAATGAAAGAAGTCGGAAACGATCGAAAGAGGTCGGACATGGCCCGTGTCTTCAACGGTGTCCCGGCGGACTCTCTTCCAGGAGTGGCATGGGTCAAGAGCCGTCACAGCACAGCAGACGGCAACTGCGTCGAAGTGGCGGTACTGATAGGAGGTGAGGTGGCACTGCGCAACTCCCGGCACCCTGACGGACCGGCGCTGGTCTACACGAGGGCAGAGATCGCGGCCTTCATCGCGGGGGTGAAGGATGGTGAGTTCGACCCGATCGCCAGTTAACGCCAGCCTGAGACAGCCCAATTGACGCGCCTGTCGCCTCGTCTCCTGGAAGACTGACGCTCGTCGTCCGGCCACTACAGGAGACATCATGCCCGTGCCCGCCCCTCCGGTCGATGCACCGACCCTGGAGTACTACCTCGACCATTCCGCGCGCAGCCCCGTCGCGCTGCGGCTGGTCCTCGGGTACTACCTGCGTCACCTGCGCAAGGCGGCACACATCGACGCGGAGCCGGCGGGCAGGTCCATCAGATGCTCGGAAGCCAAGATCTCCCGGATGGAACGAGCCCAGGTCACTTGCAAGCACGACGACGTGATGGATCTGCTCACCCTCTACGGTGTCGATGACAAGCGCGTCCGCGCCTGCTTCGCCGAGATCGTACGCATCTCCCGCCAGGCCGGCTGGTGGCACCGATTCGACGGAGTCCTGCCGGACTGGTGCGGCAAGCTGATCGGACTGCAGGAGGCAGCCTCTGTCATCCGCACCTACGAAGTGCAGCTTATTCCCGGGCTGCTGCAGACACCCGCCTACACAGAAGCCCTAGTACACCAGGCCTACCCCGCCGCTCCTGCGGAAGAGGTCAAAGACCGGCTGGAACTCAAGGCCCTGCGCCAGAACGTCCTGATCCGCCAGGACCCGCCCCGCCTTTGGGCCGTCCTCGACGAAGCCGTGCTGCGCCGGCCCATGGGCGGCGATCTGGTCATGCGAGAGCAACTGCGCTATCTGATCAGCATGTCTCGCCTCAGCCATGTCACGATACAGATCGCGCCCTTCAACCGGCCGGGGTGCATCGCCGGAGGCTTCCCGATTACGCACCTGCGCTTCGACCTTCCAGCTTTGCCCGACGTCGTCTACCTGGAGCAACTGCAGGACGCCGAGTACTTGGACAAACCAGACGAGACTCAGCATTACCGAAGCGTCCTGGACGGCTTGGCCCAGGCCGCTCTGTCCCCGCAGGAGAGTGTGGAGCTCCTGGACAGCATGATCAGCTGAACCCGGCCAGTCCGCACCTCAGGGCACCACGGCCACCGCTCCGTGCTCGGCCCACCTCAGACTGCCGCCACCCGCAGCACGGTCACCGCCCGGCCGCCACTGGTGCACATCCACCAGCCCCGGAGTCATCTGCTGCAAGCCGTCGAAGAATGCGTTGACGTCCTCCCGCGGGCGCACGCGTCCCCACCGGCCCGCAGCCGCTTCCCGCAGCAATGCACCAGCCTTCCGACGCACCTCGGCATCCTCACTCACGAGATGGCTTGCTGCGATGAAACTTCCCGATGCCAGTATTCTCGCTGCCTGCTGCAGCACGGTCGAAGGACCAGCGCCTTCGGGAACGTTGTGCAGTCCTGAGACAAGAAGTACGGCCACCGGCGACGAAAAGTCGATCATCTCGCGCACCGCTGCACTTTTCAGCAGAGCAAGTGATTCAGCCGGAGCAGCCCGCATGACCAGCGTGTACCGGTCCTCCCACAAAGCGCGGCCATGAACCAGAGCCAGCGGATCGTGATCGGCATAGACGGTGCGCGCACCCGCCTGGATGCGCCGCGCAACGTGGTGCACTCCCACAGAGGTCGGCAGTCCGGCGCCGAAAACCACGTACTGGCGCACCTGGTGATCATGGGCCAGATGGCTGGTTGCCCTCAAGAGGAACCGATGCGCAGCCTGAGCGACCCTAGGTGCTTCAGGAACGATCTGCGTCAGCCGCTCGCACGCCTCACGGTCGGCGCCGTAGTGGTCCTTGCCGCCCAACAGGTAGTTGGTCATCCGGGCAAGGTTCGGTGATTTGGAGTCGATTACGTCCAGCCGCGGCGTCTGCCCGCGCTCCAAGGTGGCACCCCGCCCCGTGTTGGTACCCGCAGCACGCTGCGTGCTGCGGGTACCAATGGTAAGGAGGCCGCTTTCACCGCGGGTAGGTCTTCGCCGAATCAGCACGCGCGGGTCGAAGCGCGCTGCAGGATTCCCTTCCGGAACCCTCTCACCGGCGCGTGCGACCGGCCGGCGGATGCGCGGCCGCGGCGGAGGCCGTCAGCTTCCCGGGCAAGGCCCGCTGAGCCATCCGCAACCGGGTCGCGACCACCGGCGGCTCGACCCCCATCAGTTCCGCCGCCTGCGCCTCACTCAAATGCATCCGGCATCGCAGGACGACCGCATCCGCCTGCGCGGGCGGCAGCACCTGGTGCACCGGATCCGGCCCCGTGACACCTGCATCACCGTTGCGCAGCACGGAGGAGATCAGGGCGTCCAGCAGCCGCCACGCCACCGCAGCAGGCCGCGGGCTGCTGATGACCGTCGGCCAGATCGTGGCAAGGTTGCCCAGGAGTGCCCTGACCACCTGCTGGCTCATCAACGGGTCCCGGACCCGCTCCCGCGTGTAGTGCAGGTACCGCTCCTGATGCAGGAGGCAGAAGGCGGTGTACTCCAGCGGCAGAACCAGCTCGATAGACGGCGCAGTGGCCTCCATCGCGCCGTCTGCCTGCACCAGCCGGTCCGTCCGACGCAAACGCATGAACATGGCATCCCACTTCCTGCAACACACAGGGCATCAGGCGGATTCGGACGGGTCAGCAGACTGCGACTGCGGATCCTTGGGCGGATCCATGCAGAGCAAAAAGGTGTAGTGGACCGCCTGCCACAGCGGCCGCACGTCGGCGGGCCAGCCGCCCAGCGCGGTCACCAGCGCCGACGTCTGCTCCCAGCCCGGAACCAAGACGCCCTCGAGGATGTCGTCGATCTCCTGGACACTCAGCGCGCCGTGTGAAGCGCTGCGGACCACGCCGACACGGGGACGTCCTGCCGCCAGGTGCAGACCGCGCAGTGCGGCGTGCAGCCGGTCCACCGCATCAGTGATCGCGTACTGCGTTGGCGGCACCTTTCCGTGTGCACTTTCGAACAGCACGCTCAGCTCGGCCGGGTCGCCTCCGAACAACGCGGTCAGCGCACCCACCACGGCCCAGGTCGGGGTTCGCTCTCCGGAAAGGATGCGCGAGACATATGAGGGAGACAAGGACGTCCGCTCGCCCACGTCCCTGATCGTCAGGCCACTGGATCGGTGGAGATGTGACAGCGCTGAGGCCAGCTTCGCCGACGCCCGCTCGGCCACCTTGGACAGCTGACCGTCCGTTGCGGCGTTCGGGCCCTCCACCATCGGGGCAAGAGGCTGCTGCACCTCAGCACGCTCGGCAGCCCGCCTCCTCAGGCGTTCTCGCACCCGGTTCTCCGGCCACCGTGTTCGGGCCGTGGTCGCACTCAGCTGCGCCGCCTCGGCTACCTGATCCCAACTCGAGCCCTGGGACCGTGCGTCCTGAACGGCGGCCGCCGTGTAGTAGTCCACTTCCCGGGCCACGCTGCTGGCACAACGCAGCAGCTCCTGAAGAGGCCGCCCGTCGTACTCGGCTTCGAGGAGAGCGGCCGACAATGCCTGCAGATCCTCTGCAATGCGCCGGCCCATGGGGAGTGCCGTGGGCGCCCTGTGCTGGCCTGTCTTGCCAGACCGGTCGCGCTGCGCCTTGCTCCGGCAGCCGACGCTGCAGTACTCCCGTTTGCGGCCCGGACCGATCGTCTGGGCGAACCGCTCCTGGCAGTAGCGACAGATGCCATAGCGGGGACTTGAACCCGCCATCCTTCCTCCCACGTGCTGTGACCGTTTCTCTCCCGTCCGCGCGGGGTTCTGCGCAAGCTGAAGAGGAATGAACTCTTCCCGTCTCTGTCCCGGCGGCAGGCGCCGGGACGGCGGGTGGCGCGCTGTGCAGCGCGCCACCACGATCAAGCACGGCTCAGACCAGTCGAATTCGCTGGTAGCGGAGCTGCGAGCGGCGCATCATCACCGAGAGGCCAGCCACCAGCGCTGTGGTGGCGGACCCCATCCACTCGACTCGGATCAGGAGGACGGGGAGCACGGCCACCGCCAGGAACGCGCTCGCCTGCACCGTGACAGTCCAGGCACTCATGCCACGGGTTTCAGGCTGGGAACGACGCGGAATGCTAGCGTCGTCGCGAGTTGCCGCCCTGGTTGCGGCAGCGGCGAAGTACGGGACAAGCACAGGTGGTTACCTGCCTTTCTTGATCTCGTTGAGGAGGGGCCCCGGAGTCGGTAGCGAGCCTGCCCGGGGTTCCCTCGTGTCAACGGACGGTAGTCCCTCCGTCACAGGTGGCGCCATATAAACGGTTCATCGCGCAAAGTTCGAATCTCCTTGCGGTGAGCAATTGCAGTCTGCGGCCTGCGAAGGTGCCGAACGTCGTCGACTACTGTCCGACCTTGATCGATCTCGACCGCGAATGCTAAACCCCTGCTGCCCTGCATAAATGCGGCTGCTCCATGCACGTGGACCATCCAGCTCCCCTGGTCGTACGCCGGGGCGCGCTCCGTCAGCGCGAGGTCTGAGGACGTTTCGCGCCCAGGCCTCACCTATACGTTCGCGCAAATTTGCATATCCCGCCCTCGCGCGAGTGAATCCAGTCCTTCCAGAGAACTGCCGCAACCAGGGTGTGTCGTGGCGGCTATGGAAGAGATCAACGACGCTTACGCGTTCGAGACCGGGCTGCTCGTGATCGACGTCAGCTTTCAAACGGTTCGACTTTGTTGGTGACCGCGATGCGCGCCCCGATGCTGTCGAGCCTGTTGGCGTTCGCTCGCTGTCCAGGTGCCGGCGCCAGAGCATGGCTTGACCATAGGCCCCGGGTGGTGGCTGACTAGCGTCCAGAGCCTGCACTGTCATTCCTGCTGCCGCCTCAGAGCTTCTCGCACGGTGGCGATGGCGATGCGTTCCTGCTCCAGGCGAAGGTGTGGCCCATAGGTAGCGTTCCGCAGGTCCTGGTCGAGGTGTGCTTCCTCGGGGGTGAGGCGTGTCAGGTTGCTGTGTGCCTGTGTCTTCTCCTGGCTCCAGTGGGCTTCGTGGGCGAGGAGGGTGGTGCGGTCCATGAGGAGTGACGTGGTGTGCGGGAAGTGTCCCCGGACCTGGTCGAGGATGGCGAAGCCGTGGGTGTCGATGTCGCCCCAGTAGTAGAGGGCGACGTTGTCCAGCCAGGGGAGGTGACGCAGCAGGGCCGCGGCGTATCCGGAGCCGAGGATGGCGACGGCGTTGGCAACCGGCGGCAGTGAGAGGTAGGTGATCTCGTTCTCTAGGACGAAGACGGTGCGCACTGCGGGGGACCAGCGCGCCAGTTCATCGGCTCGGACGGTGAGTTCGCTGAAGGGCAGAGGAGAGGCACCAAGGTAGCGCAGGCGGATGTAGACGGGCTTGGTGCGGAAGCCGTAGCGGGTGGCGAGATCGCTTTTCGGGGCGTCCGCGTCAATACGGTCCTCGGGAAGAGTGTGGTCGAGGAGCTCGGCGAGGATCGCCTTGTGACTCTCGATGAACTTGGTGTCCACGCCGGGGACGTCGATCTCGCGCAGGTAGACCTGCTTGGTTGTGTGGTCACGTATCCAGCAGACCGTACGCACCAGCTGATGCCAGACCTCAGCGTGGGGGAGGACCTTCATGGGGTGGTCGGCCATCCAGCCGACGAGTCCGGGGCCGTGGAGTGCGGTGCGCTCACACAGACGGTGGAAGTGGTCGACCTGGGCGGTGACGCCCAGCAGCGCCCACAGGGCGGGGCGGGTCTCGACCCAGGCGCGGGCCGGCACAGTCTGGGCGGGAAGGCCGTTGCGGCCGCCGATGCTCTTGGTCTGCAAGCGCAGATGAGGGTGAAGACTGGGGGCCCAGGACTGCGACCAGGCGAGTGCCTTCTCGTAGTGGTGCAGAGCGTCGGATGCGGTCGGGCCCTTGAGTGACACCGCGATGGATTCGAAGGGGTAGCCGTGGGCGGCGTCGGTGAGGTAGCGGCCGCTAGCCCACTTGCGGCGCAGGGTCTCGACGACATCCTCGGGGCGGCTCCAGGCGTCTGGTGTCATGACTGCTCCGCCGGCCGCTGGTGGGCCTGCCGGGCCGCCTGCTTGTGGGCGCGGAACTCCTCGATGGTGAGGTTGACCAGGCGGGAGCGGTTCCCGTCGGGTTTGTCGACGTAACCGACGCGGGTGACGTGGGGCTCGATGACGTGCAGCTTCTGGAGCGGGGTGATCACGAGAAGTTGCAGGCCCAGCCGTTGGAACAGGTCAAGGGCGAAGTGGGCCGAGGAATCGTCTCCGCGTCCGAAGGCCTCGTCGATGGTGACGAAGTGGAAGGTCTTGGCCTTGGCGGCAGTGGGGTCGATGCGGAACTGGTAGGCGAGGGAGGCCGCGAGGACGGTGTAGGCGAGCTTCTCCTTCTGGCCGCCTGACTTGCCGCCGGAGTCGGGGTGGACTTCGTGCTCGGTTCCGGTGTCGCGGTCGAGTTCGCTGGCGGAGAAGGCGAACCAGCGTCGCACATCGGTGACCCTGGCGGTCCACCCGGCGTCGGCGCGGGTGTGGTCGGCGCGTCCCTTGAACCGGTCGAGGAGCGCTTTCACCTCGAGGAACTTCTCCTCGGTGTAGGCGTCGCCGGGGTCGTGGGAGAGCGCTTCGCTGCTGCAGGCCCGCAGGTCGTGCTGGAACTCGCGGATTTCCCTGCTCAGCGTGGGGGCGGCGTTCAGCCGGATGTAGCGGCCCGGGTTGTAGTCGATGCTGGCCAGCGAGTCGTTGATCACGTCGATGCGTTCGCGGATCTGCTGCTCCTGCGCGGTGAGCCGGCCCTGGAAGGAGGCAATGTCGCGGATGACATTGGTCCGCAGGTAGAGGAGGAACTGCTCCTCGAAACGCGGCAGGTCCTCGTCAATGAGGTGGCCGTGCAGCGATCTGTAGCCGGCGGCGGACTCGATGGAGTTGTCCAGGTCGGTGGTGTGGGCCGGGTACTTGCCGCGGAAGGCGGTCATCAGTTCGGTTGCCTGGTTGCTTGCCTGGCGCAGGGTGTCGTTGCGCCGGCCGATCGTGCGCCGCAGTTGTGCTTCGGCTTCGCGCTCGGCAGTCTCCAGTTCTTCCAGGCGTCTGTCGTCGCTGGTGATCGCTGGCAGGAATTTGCCCAGGGCCGTCTCGTGGTCCGCCAGGGCGTCGAGGTCGCACTCTTCCAGCAGACTCGTGGTCTTCTCCAGCAGTGTGGTGGTGCCCTCGGTGTCGCGGCGCAGGGCTCCCAGGTCTTCCTGGCCCTGGCCGAAGGCCTCTTCGCTCTGCTTGATGTCGTTCCTGGCCTGCTGGAGCTGCTCGGTGAGCGTGTCCAGGCCTGCTGCGGCCTCAAGGGCGCGCTTTTGCTGCTCGAGCTGTTCGATGTCGGCGACGGTGGCTGGCCAGTCGAGCTCCGTGTAGGTGGTGACGCTGGCCAGAAGGGTGAGGGCGCCGTTCATTCCGGCGCGGTCCCTGCGCCGTTCTTCGAGCGCGCGGGCGGCGGCGGTGAGAGCGGCACTCTCGCGGGTGAGGCGGTCGGCGTCGGCGAGGAGGGTGTCGAGCTTGGCCTGGTTGCTCCAGCCCAGTACCCAGTTGCGCCGGTCGTCGATGCGGTGGGTGTCGTTCTTCTCGTGGCGGCCTCCACCGGCCTTGACCAGGCCCTGCCGGGTGACGGCGGGCCGGGTAGCGCGAGTGAAGGTGTCCAGGTCTTCGGCGCACAGGTAGTCGGCGTGCGAACGCAGTCGTGTGGCGAGCCAGTCATGGGCCCAGCTGTCGGTCTTGAGGTCGAGCTTGCCGGCCAGCAGGGTGGGGTCGTCGGGCAGAGCGGCGGGTGGTGTGTGGGCCGGGACCTGGAAATAGACGAGCCTGAGGCTCAGGTGACGGCCGTTGACCCAGGACGAGACCGCGTCGTAGTAGGTGTGCGGGACCAGCAGGGACAGGGCGAGCCCGCGCAGGACGCGTTCGGCGGCACCAGCCCAGTTCGCCTCGTCGTCGCGGACCTGGATCAGTTCGCCAGCGAACGGCAGTACATCGTCACTGACGCCTGCGGCTGCGGCGAGTTCGCGGCGCAGGGCCAGCAGCTTGGCAGGGATGCTGGAGCGTTGTTGCTGCAGACTGGTGATCTCGCGCCGCATCGCCTCGGTCGCGGCGGTGTTGTCACGGCGTGCGACGGCGAGGCCGTCGAGTTCCTCACGGTCCTGCTGTTCCTGTTCCCCTGCCAGGGCGCGGGCGGAGTTGATCTGCTCCGTGCGCTCGCGGAAGGAGACGGAGTCGGTGACCGGGTCCATGCCTGCTTGCGAGAGCCAGCCGTTGTACTCGGTGGCGCGGTTGCGGCGCCGCTGGCGTTCGCGGCCCAGTTCGTCGATGCGTCCGGTCAGCGCGACGAGCTGCTCGCCGCCGATGCCGTCGATGCGGCGCTGCAGGCCGTCGGCCGCGCCGCGCAACTGTTCCAGTCGCCGCGCGCGGGCGGACTGCTGCTCTTCCAGTTCGGTCGTGCGCGTACGCAGATCGGCGTGGCGTGCGGTCAGAAGCTGGTGGCGGTGCCGGGCGAAGAATGCGGTGACGGCGTTGTGGCGTTCCTCCAGGACGGTGAGGTCCTCCTGGACGGTGTCGTACCGCGCGCACGCCTCCACGATCGGTGTCAGGCCCTCGATCATCTGGCGGGCCCGGACCACTTCGTTGTGGCTGGCGGTGAGGGCCTCGAAGTGGGCGACGATCTTGTCGACGGCTGCCTGTGCGTCGAATGGCTCCAGCATCCGCTCGCGGACGAACTCGTCCAGGCTGCCCACGGCCTTCATCGACACCGTCTGGTGGAACAGGTCCAGGGCCTGCTGGCCGGGGATGCCCAGACCGCGGCGCAGTGCTTTGCCGTACTGGGTGTAGGTGCTGCCGTGGATGGTGGCGCCACGCTGTTTGAGCTGTCGGCGTAGGTCGGTGATGTCGGTGCCGAAGCCGGTGAAGTCGGTGTCGATGGACAGCGGGGTATCGGCAGTGAGGTAGAACCGCTCCGGCTGCCCGGTGCTGGTCGGGGAGGTCCAGTAGAAGACCTGCGCGAGCGTGAGGTGGATGCTCAGGACGTCGTTGGTGAAGACACCCAGGATCACGCTGTAGGAGGTGTGGTCGCGCAGCCCTACGGGGCGGGTGCTGCCCGTTGCTTCGACTCGTTCGTTGCGGTAGTGGCCCAGGACGTAGGAACGCAGATCGCGTTCCTTGGCGTCGGCGCCCGCCGCCTTGTTGTAGTCGATCTTGTGGGCAGGCAGGAGCAGTGTCGTGATCGCGTCCACCAGGGTGGACTTGCCCGACCCCACGCCGCCGGTGAGCAGCGCGCTGTGTCCGTCGACCGTGAACGTGCGGGTGGTGCGGTGGAAGGTGCCCCAGTTCAACACCTCAAGGCGAGCGAGCCGGAATCCGGGGCCGGCGCTCGCGGTGTGGGCGGGGCCGGGTGAAGGCTGGCGGGGGAGGGGCGCCGCCGGGCCGGTGGGGAGAGTCATACGTCGTCCTTGGCTGCGGGGGAGGCGGCGCTTCGATAGGTGGCGAGGAGATCGTTGAAGTCGTTCAGAACTTGGGCGTCAACCAGGGCCTTGAGGTGCCGCCGCACCTCGTAGGCTGCCGTGGTCTGCTTCGTCGGACGCAGCACCTTGAGGTCGACGAGCTTCTTGATATGGGCGTCGATCTGGTCGATGAGCTGTGCTTCGTTGCCGCGTGGGGGCAGGAAGCCGCGGACCATCTCGACCAGGTCCTCGCGGGTCAGCACCACGCGCGGGTCGTCGGAGCCGGCGTCGCTGTCGGCCAGCCGCCCGCGCAGCAGGACGAGCATCAGGCTGACGGGGAAGGAGAGCCGGTGGCGGGTGACCAGTCTCGGCACGGCGGTCCCGTCGTCCCGGTCCTCGATGTCCTGCTGCCGTACGTAGGCGTAGCCCTCGGCGCGGTCGACGACGACGTCGAGGCCTATGACCCCGAGGTAGTCTCCGATCGCGGCCTGCTGGGCGAGGATCTGCTCCCATACCAGCGGGGCGTCGCCCTGGTAGAGCACGCCCGCCTTCAGCAGGTGGACCACGGGGGTGGTGAGGGCATCGCTCATCGTGGTTCGGCCTTCCCGGCGGCGGTGCCGCCGTCGTTGCGTACGAAGGTCACGTGCGGCACTTCGGCCCGGGAGCGGCCTGGTGCCGCCACGCGCGGGTAGACCAGGACGTCGGTGCGCTCGGGGTCCACGCTCACGTCCAGGTCGGGATGCTGGATGCGGAAATAGCCGAGCAGCTCGGCCAGCCCCAGGGCCAGCGGGTGGTCGTCGACGACGGTGGCCAGGGCCGCCTGGCCGTTCGGGCTCGCGGTGACGGCGTCCAGGACGTGGCCGGTCAGCACCTCGGTGTCGACGTGGACGCCGGCGAACAATTCCGTCAGGTCCGCGCCGGTGTCGTCAGACGGTTCCTGCGCGGTGGTGTCCAGTTCGACGCGTTCGACCGGCATGTACAGCCGGCGCTCCATCGGCAGTGCGATGCCCGCCCTGGGCATGTCCAGCTCCATGCCAGGCAGGTTTGCAGTGTCGCCCAGGGCGGTGACGTGGCGTTGGAGGGAACGCACCAGCGTCAGTACGCGCTGGTCCTCCGCCCGGCTTCGGTCGGCGAGGAACCGGCGTAGCTGCTCGGTCAGTTGCCGGACGGTGTCCTGAGTGTTCTCGGCCGCCTCCAGCCAAGCGAACGGGATCTTCAGCAGTCTCCGGTCGGTTCTGCCTTCCAACTGTGGCAGCTGGGTGACCTGCTGCAGCAGTTCCCGCAGCTCCTGCTGGCGGCGAGGGGAGAGGAGGTAGTCGAAGAACGCCTGGAAGCTCTGCCCCTGGTCGGACTGGGCGATCTCGTCGCGCTCCAGCAGGAAGGCGGCCAGCTGCTCGCCCTTCCCGCCTTCGGTGGTGGCCACTTGCCGGCGCAGCCTCCGGTCCAGGTCCCGCAGGTTCGCCTCCACCTCGCGGAAGTCTCTCAGGAGCTCGACCGCGGTGCTCTCCACCTGCTGGTAGCGGTCCAGCAGCGCGAGCGGGGAGAGGAGTTCCACCTCTCCGGTCAGCAGCCGGGCGATCTGCGCGTCGAGCGCGTCACGTTCCCGGCGCAGCTCGTCGATGCGTGCCTGCGGGTCGGTCTGCGTGCCGAAGGCCATCTGCCGCAAAAGCGTGACGACGGTATTCAGGCGGGATTCTGTCCCGATGAACGAGCGTGCCGGCAGGTCACGCACCCACGCCGTGGCCTTCTCCAGGGCGGTGGTCGCATCGAAATGCGCCTCGTCCTCACCGGGTGGGTAGTACTTGCGCAGCCAGCCGCTCTTGGTCCACTCCGCCAGGTAGGCGGCCGCGGTCCGCGGAAAGGAGCCGGGATCGCGCTCGTTGAGGACGTAGAGCTGGTCGTCCAGCCGGGATTCCAGCACACTCTCGGGCACGCCCCGCGCGTTCTCCTCGACGAACACCGTGCCGCAGAAGGACAGCACCAGGGCGGCGTTGTCCCCTCGCAGCAGCACCCATGCCGGGTGGCTGGTAAGTGCCGTGACTTGATCGAATTGCATGCAACCCCCGATCGCATCCTGCAGCTACCGCGCCCATTTGAATGAGCGGACGCAGAGGCCCTAGGGACGAGAAATGACAAAAGCCGGAAGATAAAGCAATTACGCAAAACCAGTGGAGCGGCCGCGGTATCGGGCGGCAGTGACGCGTGGATCAGGCGGCGACGCGGTGCTGGGCGAGCTTGTCCAGCATGACCTGGTTGGCTTCCCAGCCGTCCGGGAACTTGGCGCGCACGGACAGGTGCACCGGATCGGTCGAGGGGTGGCTGTCCAGGAGGTCGGCGATGCCCTCGCGGGCGACCACGATGCACGCCTGCCGGTGGCGGGAGGCGAGCACGCACAGCCGCCCGGCCTCGAGGTGGAAGGCGGTGGCGTCGCGGCGTCCGGACAACGGGTGCACGACGATGACGACTTCGAACTCGCGGCCCTGCAGCCGGTTCGCGGTGTCCACGGCCACGCCCGGGGCGCCGGGGTTGCCTGTGCGGGCGAGGGCGGCCCGGACCAGGTCGGCCTGGTCACGGTGGGCGACGCCGATGGCGATGTCGCCCGGGCCCAGGGAGCGGCCGTTCTGGTGGCGCTCGCAGGTGGCGACCGCTCCGCGTTCCAGCAGCCGGCCGGCGAGGTCGGCGGCGGTCTGGATGGTCTGGGTGTCGGTGCGCGGGACGTGGCGGCGGGGCAGCTCGTGCAGGGCCCAGCCGCTGGTGAACGCCTGCACGAGGGTCTCGTCCAGGTCGGTTCGGGCGAGCCCGGCGGTGCGGAACTCCAGGGATCTGGTGTTTCTCTCGGTTCCGGCGGTGAAGCGGTTGAACGGGTAGAACGCCTGGGCGATGGTGGGGGCGGCCGAGGGCGGCAGGCGCCAGGAGACCGGCAGCCGGTGCACGGGGATGTTCCGGTTGTGCTCCAGCATCACGCTGACACCGTTCTGCGTCGGGTCGTGCGGCAACCCGATCCAGCGCTCGGTGCCGACGATCGTGAACGGGTCCAGCTGACCGGGGTCGCCGACGAACAGCCCCTTCTCGAAGCGTTCGACGATCTGCAGCAGCATGTCCGAACGCATCTGGTAAGCCTCGTCCAGGATCGCCCAGCCGAATGTGGTGTCGCGGACGGTGGCCCACTTGGCGGCGGTGGCGACGATGATCCGGCAGCCGGACAGGTCGGCCAGGGTGCGGCCGACGGTGGTGTTCGTCAGGGTGCCCAGGGCCGGGGGAGGGGTGTAGCCGGTGGCGCTCAGTCGCCCGACGGCGCTGCCAGGGTGTTCCCTGGCCAGGCGTGCGACCAGGTCGTCGACCTGGTTGTTGGTCTGGGCGACGATGATAGGGCGTTCGCCGCCGTCGGTGAGTTCCTGGGCGGCGCGGGCCACCAGGGTGCTCTTGCCGGCGCCGGGTGGGGAGTCGACGACCACGGCCTGGTGACGCCCGTCGGCCATGTCCGCGAGGACCGCCTGGGTGGCAGCGGCGGCCGCCGCTGCCGGGTCGGGTGTCGTGCTGGCATCAGTCGTCATTGCCCCACTCCTCTGCGGCGGCGTCCTCGGGTACGGCGGGGTCGGCATCGGCCCCGCCGGCGGCACTGTGCGTCCATGGGGTGGCGTCGGAGGCCGGGAACTGCGGTGTCGGGCGCCATCCGGGATCGGGCAGGTAGGCGAGACGCTGGCCCGGTTCCGGCACGCTGCCCTGCTTCGGGGTACGGCCGCGTCCCATTCCGCCGGTGACCTCCACCAGGACCCGTGTGAAGTTGCCGTCCGGGGCGACGGAGACGATCACGGCCTTGTGGCCGGCCGGCAGAGACGGGCTGATCAGTTTCGTGTCGGCGGCCAGCCGCACGGGGTCTTCGGTGCGGACGGTGATGCGCGGTCGCGGTACTCGCCTGTTCTTGTCCGTGGTGACCGTCCGGCCGGGGTCGGCTTCCACGACCGTCCCGGCGAACGCCTCCCCGGCACTGCGCCGGTCGGCCAGTACGAAGCGATCGTCGAAGGCCATGTCGGACTCGAAGTCGGCCAGCGCGCGCTCCAGCCAGCCCAGCCGCCGGGCCGCACCGATCGCGTTGTCCCGTCTGCGCTGGGGGAGACCGCCGGAGTCACGGTAGTCGGAGTAGTCCGTGAAGGCCCTGCAGTCGCCTTCGAAGCGCTTGGCGGTCCGCGGTGCCTCGGGCACGGAGCGCAGCAGCGACATCGCGTCCCACACCATGCGCCAGGTGGGCTGGATCTGGCCCGCGATCAGCTCCCGCAGCTCGGCTTCGGCAGCGGTCAGCATGCGAGGATCGCCGAGTGCGCGCGCCGTGTCGAATCTCCTGATCGCCGGGGCCAGGTCGCGATTGTCGAACGCGGGGGAGGTCGCCGGGCCCGCCGGCGGGCACACGTCCGGGTTCTCCGCCTCGGCCATGGCCTGCTCGACACTCAAGCCAGGCGGGGGAGCGATCCAGGCCATGAGGGAGGCGAGATTCTGGTTCTCCAGCGTGCTCTGGCCGGTCGCCCAGTGCTCGGAGAGCAAGCCGGTGATGGGCAGCAGCGTGGAGGTGCCGGCCTGCTCGGCCCTGTCGGCCAGGAAGGTCAGCCACATGCCGAACTCCGGTACGACGTCGGGCACCGCGTAGGGGCCGGATGTTTCACGGAAGCGGCACATGCGGCCCAGGTCGGCCAGAGCCTTGATGCCGCCGGGGTTGGGCACCAGGATCTGCGGCGCGTCGGTGTACCGGGAGCGCTCGCCTTCCCCGCGGCGGTCCTGGCGGAAGGAATCGATGTAGTCCATCACGATCCGGCCGAGGCCCGCGGCGAACTCGAACCGCTGGTCCCGGTTGCGGGGCTGGGCCACGACGAGCAGGGTCCCGTTCCTCTTGGCGGAGCCGGCCATCGCGGCCAGGGGAGCACCGGCCTCTCCGGCCATGGCCAGCGGGACGATCACCAGCGGCCGGGCGGACAGGTGCCGGTGCCGGAACTCGGTCAGGGGCACCGCCTGCATCGACTCCATCGCCTGCACACGCGCCAGCGCCGACAGCGTGCTCATGCCGCACCCCCGAGGTCTTCCAGTTCTGCGCGCAGCCGGGCGGCGTGCCGCAGGGCCGCGGCCATCTCCACCTGATCCTCGCTCGGCGTCAGCTCCCCGCGGGCGAGCCCCATGACCATGGTCGTGGTGTCGATGCCGCCGAACTGCTCGCGCACGACCGGCCCGAGGACATCCAGTGAGGCCTCCGCGCGGGCGCGGGAGCGGCAGTAGAAGGCCATCTCGCAGTGGTTGAGACAGTCCGGGCGGTAGGTCACGAGGACCTGGTCCAGAGCCTCGGTCAGCTCCTTGGCCGGGCGCCGGGGGCGGTCGTCCGCATCCGGCGCCAGGTCGAACGTGAGGTCCTCGGGCAGCAGGTCCACCAGGTCCCCGATGCGTTCGATCCGGGACAGCTGCCGGATCAGGGCCGCCACCTGCTTGCGTGCGTCGACGAACGCTCCGGTCGGGCGGTTGGTGAAGTCCTTCGGCGCGACCAGCACGATCGTGTCGGAGACGGCCTCCGCACCGATACCGGCCCGCCCGAGCAGGTCACGCAGCGCGATGATGTACGCACACGCCTGCGTGGTCGCTGCCCGGACCTGCGCGGAGTCCGCCTGCTCGTCGATGATCGGAAAGCTCTTGATCTCCACGACGTGAAAACGTCCGTCGATACGGAAGGCCACCAGGTCCGGCTCCAGGAACGCGGTGTGCCCGCCGATCTGCAGGCGCAGCATCGGGTGGTCGAACAAGGTGCCCTCGCTCTCGCCGCGGGCTGCCCGCAGCAGGACCTCCTCGGTGCGTTCGTGGCGCTGCTTGGACCGGCCGTCGCCACCGACGTCGTTCAGGTCCTCGTAGCCCACCTCTGGCAGCGTCAGCCCCAAGGTCTCGCGCAGGACGCGCAGGAGCTCCGCGCAGCCGTGCTCCTTCACCATCGCCTCGAAGGCGTTGCCGCGGGCGAGAGCGAAGGAGGACTGCCCGAAGGACGGAGGATGGCCGATGTGTGTGGCGATCGCGGCCTTGTCGGATCCGGAGGCGTCCAACAGGGCGCGCAGCGTGCAGCGCGGGTTGTTCTCCAGGGCCGCCAGCGACCGGGCGTTGTAGTCCAGGCGCTTCGCGGAGCCGCGCAGTGCGGTGAGTCGGTCGTCGACTGGTTCTTTCACGGTCTCGTAGATCCTTGCGGAGAAGAAAAGGATGCAGGGAAGAGAGGAGAATCAGGCGCGGGCCGACCGCAGGTGCGTCACACCCCGCAGGGGCGCGCCGAACAACTGTTCGTCGTCTTCGAGGGACTTGCGGGCCCGCCGCGCGGCCGCCACCCGAGTGGCACGGTCGGCGTCTGTATGCACTTCCAGCTCGGCCACGGCCGCACCGATCACCCGCTGCGCATCCAGAGCACCCTCGTGGCCGGAGGCGGTTTTCGGCATGGCGTCGGGGATGTTGGCGGCGAAGCGCCACAGCAGTCGCTGGGCTTGGGGAGTAGGACCGTCTGCCGTGGACTCGGAGGAGGTCTGCACCGCTTCGGCGATGCCGATCGCGCTGGTGAGGAAGTCCACGCGCGGTGACAGCGGGCCGATGATGCGCTGCTCCAGCGTCCAGGTGCTGATGCTGATCAGTGCCCGCACCGGTGTCAGCAGATCGTGCGCCAGTGCGGGGCACAGGTAGTACGGCCGGGCTCCCGGACTGGAGCGGTAGGAACGCTCCTCGTCCCGGCGCAGGCTGGACAGCTTGGACGCGGACAACTCGCCCGGGAAGAACGCCTCGTGGACCCCCACGATCAGCTTGGGCGCGGCCGGGGCCCGGAGAAGCATGAGGGCACGGTGGACGTGTTCACGTGCCGGGAGCTGCGATCCCCGGGCGGCGGGAGCTGCCTGCGGTGCGGAGGGAGGCGGGGCGGCTGCCGGTCCATCGGTGTCGAGGAGGGCGTCCCAGGCCCGCTCGGCGCGGCGCAGCTGCATCCGCAGCTCGCCGGCGCGTTCGGTGTCACCGGCAGCGGTGGCATCGCGGATTGCGCGGCGCAGGGCGGCGATGCTCTTTTCCAGGGCGTCCAGCGGATCACTCATGCACCAGACGCTACCAGAGTTCCAGAGTTTTCCAGACTTCTTCCAGTGATTCGAGGTACAGTCGAGGTCCTCGAACCTCCGGCCGCGGCGACGCAACCCGCGACGCCCCGCAGGCCGTTCCTCTGGAGGCACCCGTGACGGGACGCGTATTCCACACTTCCGACTGGCACCTGGGCCGCCAGATCGGCCGACACCGGCGGGACAGCGAAGTCGATGCCGTCCTGGACGAGATCATCGCCATCGCCGAGGACTACACGCCCGACCTGATCGTCCACAGCGGCGACCTTTTCGACAGCCCCCGCCCCGGCCTGGACGACATGCGCCGCGCGGCCCAGACGCTGCGCCGCCTCAGCACGATCGCACCCGTGGTCGTCGTCGCTGGCAACCACGACACCACGCACGTCCTGACCTTCCTGGAATACATCCTCAACGACATGGGCGCCCGCGAAGGAGACCAGACCCGGATCCGCTTCGCGACCGACGCCCGCCCCGACGGACTGCTCATCGCTGAATACCCCACCAGAAACGGGGAGCTCACCCTGCGCATCGGCGCACTGCCCTACCTGCATCCCAACCGCTTCACCTACAACTTCGCCGACCCCGCCCTGACCACCGCCGCATACACCGAGCGCCTGCGCACCGTCCAAGCCGACGTCTACCGCCGCCTGGCCGCCGGCCGCGGCCCCCGGGACGTCCTCGTCTACGCCGCCCACCTGTTCGTGGAAGGTGCCACCCCGTCCTACTCGGAACGGCGGATCTCCCTGAACGCCGAATACGCGGCTGCAGCCGCAGACCTGCCCGAAGTCGCCTACGGCGCCCTCGGCCACATCCACAAACCCCAGCCCGTCGGCCGTTCAGGATTCCCCGCCTACTACGCCGGCAGCCCACTGCAGATGGACTTCGGAGAGACCGGCGACACCAAGGGCGTCGTCCTCGCCGAGATCGGCCCCGGCACCACCCCCCGCATCGAACTCGAGCCGCTGACCGCAGGCCGCCGCCTGGTCCGCCTCGAAGGAACCCTGGAACAGATCGCCCACCGCGCGGCCCGCGTGGGCGACGCCTGGGTGAAAGCGGTGGTGAACGTCGAATCCTTCGACCCCTCCTTGCCAGACACCCTCGCCAAGATGCTGCCTCAGGCGACGCTCGTTGACATCGACGAGCGCCGCGCCGGCACAACCCATCGCGTACTGGACCGGCAGACATCCGCCACCGAACTGCCCGACATCGACGACCTGCTGCACGACTACCTCGCCGACCGCGGCACCGGCGGCCCGGCCCTCGACCGCGCCATGAACACCTTCGCCCACCTGCGAGCCGAACCCGACCCCGACGACCCCACACCCTGTTGCGAGCAGACCCTGCTGACCGCAGCCATCGCCGGACAGCCCCTCGACACCCTCGACACCCTCGACCGCTCCAACCTGCTCACCAGCCCCGACACCGACGTGGAGACGACGCGATGAAGCCGATGACACTCGCCCTCACCGGCTTCCGCAGCTACCCCGCCCAGGAGACCGTCAACTTCACCGGCAAGAGCCTGGTTGCGGTCCTCGGTGACACCGGCGCCGGCAAAAGCAGCCTCCTCGACGCCATCACCTTCGCCCTCTTCCGTAAGAGCTCCTGGGACGCCAAAGAACCCCGGCAGCTCATCGCCGACGGTGCACAGGCCATGAGCGTCGAACTCACCTTCCTGCACGACGGGCAGAACTGGCGTGTCCACCGCACCATGCACGCCACCAACCCCAACGCCGGCCGGCACCACCTGAAGAACCTGGACACCGGAGAGGAGACCGACGGCGCCGCCCCTGTCGACAACCGCATCAAAGCGGTACTGCAGATGAGCTACGACACCTTCCTGCGCGTCGGGCTGCTCCCACAGGGCAAGTTCGACCAGCTCCTCACCGCCGCTCCCAGGCAACGCAGCGAACGGCTCCGTGAACTGTTCGGCGCCGAGTCACTCGAGACGATTCGGAACCTGGCCGCCCGCCACGGCCACACGCTCGACAAACTGCTGGGCGAAGCCCGGGCCAAACGAGCCCCGATGCCAGCCAACCCCGAGGAGACGGCCGCCACGGCCGGTGCGGCCGCCGCTGCAGCCGCAGCACGGGCCGAACGCCTGCACGCCGCCGTCACTCGCATCACCGCACTACAAGAGGAAGCCTCGCAGGCCCGGGAGACCGCGACAGCCCTCGCCAACGCCTCCCAGACCCTGACGACGCGAGAGATGGCCGACACCTCCACCGTCCTCGACAGCCTCGAATCCGAGGCCGCCGACCTCGCTGCTCGGCACGACAACCTCAACCGGCGTGCCGAACAGGCCGAGGCCAGGGACGAGGAAGCGACCAGGGCTATCACCACAGCAGAAACACAAGGAGAAGGCCGCGACACCCTCGCCCAGGCCACGATGCTCCTGAAAACTCTCGCGGAAACCGCCGAAGAGCACCGCGCCGAACGCGACCGGCTGACCTCCCTCACCGCCCAGCTGGACAGTGAACGCGACGCCATCACCCAGGCCGAGACAGAACTGACCGAATGCACCGCCCGCGCCGAAGCGACGGCGGAGGCAGCCCGCGCCGCCGCCGAGAGCAGCAAGCAAGTCCGCGCGCACGCCGCCGCCTCTCGCACCGCGTGGGACGCGGCCCTCGCGGCGGCACGACACGTCGCCGCCGCCGCATGCGCCCACACCACCGCGGTGCGCCGACAGGGGGCCGCCCGCGAAGACCTCGTCCCGGCGGAGACGAGGGTGGCCAATGCCTACGAAGACCTCACCGCGGTCGAGGCACACCTGGAAGCGCTCCGGCTGAAGAAGAAGGCCACCGCGATCGCCGCCGAGCTGCACCCGGGAGACGACTGTCCCGTGTGCCGTCGGCAACTCCCGGACGACTTCCACCCCGAGCAGACCGACACGGACGACCTGACCGAGGCGAACACGCAACGGGAGCAGGCAAAGAAGGCACACGACACAGCCCTTGCTCTGCGCGCCGAAGCCCGTGCCACCGCAGCCGCTGCCGACGAAACAGTCCTCGAACGCCACCACGAGCGCGACGAGGCTCAGAGAACGGCGCAGGAGACCATCGAGAATGCAGTGCGGGCTCTGCGGATCCTTGCGGCCCAGGCCGCCGAGGCAGGCGCTACCTTCGACGCCTCAGCCTCAACGCAGCTGGCCGCAGCCACCGCGGCCCTGGCCGACGCCACCACCGACGCCGCCGCGCACCACGAACAGGACACCGCGACGGCCCTCGACACCATTACCGCCTGCGAACACGCCGCCACCGTCCGCGCGGAACAGATGAGGGACGAAACCCACCGCCACACCGCTCGCACCGAAGCAGACCGGAAAGCACTGGCGGAACGAACAAAGGCCCACCAGCGCGACCTTCAGGAGGCATCCGCGGCTCACAAGCGCCACAGCCGGGCCGTGGCAAGGACCGCCGCCGACATCGCCATGCTGCCTGCACGTATCCGGGCGATGCTGCCTCCGGACCCGACCGCCATCACCACCGGACAGACGAATGCCGCCGCCACAGCCGTCACCACCAGGCAAAGTGAGCTCCAAGCGCTGCTCCACCAGAAGGAAGCAGCCCACGCCGAGAAGACTGCGGTGCTCGCCGACCAGCGAGCCCTCGACCACGACACCCGAGCCCGCCTAGAAGGCCCCCTGGACAGACTCCGCGGCAACCTGGACGCGTGGGCTCAGGCCGCAGCCCAGGCCTGTGCACAGCTCCATGAGAGCGACCGGCCAGCACTACCAGTAGCTCCGGCACAGCAAATGATCGCCGACGTGCGCCGGTACGCCGCCGCCCTCGCGGCGACGACCTCGACACTCGGCAACCAACTCGCCGAGCAAGCTGCCGCGGCGACACAATGCGCGGCCGCCGCCGAAAGCCGTCTCGGCAAGGAAGCAACCGCACTCGCCGACGCCGACGGGTTCGACCCCTCGGCCGCCCTCACCACGCCCCAGTCGCTCCACCCTCTCGTCGCCGCAGCCGCACAGGCGACCAAGGAAGCCGAGGACCAGAGCCTCGCACAGCAAGCAGCACACGACCTGATCAAGCCGGCCGCCGACCTGGACTTCGCCATCGCCGCAGGTGAAGCCCGCCACGAAGCCCTCGAGGTACTACGCCGCGAACTGGTCGACGCCAAATTCCTGGGCTACCTCACCACGCTGCGGACCCGCGCATTGCTCGGCGTTGCCAGCGACCTGCTCGGACAGATGTCTGACGGCAGGTTCGGTTTCACAGACGACTTCGAGATCGTCAGCCGCAGTTCCGGAGTCGCCCACCACCCCAACCGCCTGTCAGGAGGGGAGAAGTTCATGGCATCCCTGGCCCTCGCCCTGGCCCTCGCCGAACTGCACTCCCGCAGCGGGCCCGCCCTCGGCTCCCTCTTCCTCGACGAAGGCTTCGCCGCGCTCGACACCACCGCTCTGGACCTGGCACTGGACGTCCTGCGCGCACAGGCCGGCGGCGACCGTCTGGTGATGGTGATCAGCCACCTGCACGCTGTCGCCGAGGCCGTCGATGACGTGCTGTGGGTGGAGCGGACCCATACGGGATCGTCCGCCCGCTGGCTCACACCCGCCGAGCGCGACGACATGGCACAGGCTGACCTCGGAAGCGGCCTGCAGTCGATGACACGGTAACCGCCGCAAGGGAGCACTACCAACGCCATCCCGGGCACCTACTTGTCCGACCGGCGTCCATGGCTCCCGGCGACCTCAACGCTTGCCCTGGGCAGGCCCTCATCACTGAGCTGGCCATCGCCGCCACCGTCTGAAGGAAGGCCGCGACGCGCGGCAGGCCACGGCCTGCTAAACACCAGGCCCGCGCAGGCGTCCGGAAAACTGGCAGGACGCCTGCGCGGGCCGCATTGAGCGGCCGATCATGTTTTGGAATCGGCTGTCAGGTATTGCCCCTCACATCTTGGTTCGTCAAGTGTTCGGGGACGGATTGTCCCGAGCGGATCAAATCGATCCGGCTCAAGACTTTTTCCCTCAGATCCGCTGGCACATCGTCGTGGCCGCAGGTGCGATTGACCAGCCGCTTCACTCGTTGTTCCAGTCCATACTTATCTAGGCAGGACGAGCATTCTTCGAAATGCTCGATGAACTTCTCCATGTCCTCATCGGGCATTTCCCCGTCGAGGAACTCGTAAAGATGGTCGAGGAACTCGGTGCAGTTCTTTCCGGAGCTCTCGGTCTCCTCCGGTTCCTGAAGGGTAGGTGTCTGTTCCACTGCATCGCCATGTAGGTGCGCTCGAAGTTGTGTGTAACGGTCTTCGGTTTGGGTGGGGTCCGCCCACAGTTCATTGACTGCTGAGGCAGCCGCGCCAAGGCGTTCGTCGATCGTCATCCGCACTCACCGCTCTCGGCCTCTCCGAGTAGTTGTCTCAGCGCGGCACGGGCGTGATGCAAGTGGCTCTTGACTGTGCCGGTGTCGATCTTCATGATGCTGGCGATTTCACTCAGCGGCAGGTCGTATTGAATTTGGAGCGCGATGGCGGTGGCCTGCTGGGTTGGCAGCTTGCGTACCGCGTCCAGGATGGCGAGCCGCTCCTCGCGTAACGCGATCGGATCCCTCAAGTTCGGCTGCTCGGGAATCTCGCTTGGGTCCGTCCACATGCCGTGCTTCCATCGGGCTTCTTGAGCATCGCTCAGCCGCTGGGGCGCGACCCTGAACAGCCAAGCTCGCTTGTTCTCACAAGCACGGACAGTCTCCCAGTACCGGAAAGCGCTGAGCATGGTTTCCTGTGCCGCATCGTCGATCACGCTGTGATCGCCTTCCAACCAAAACAAGAATCGACGGACCTGGGGCTCCCACTGGGCGAAGAACTGAGCGAACTCCTCCTCGGGTACAGGTTGCACGCGGTGCCCCTTTCTCCCTGTCCGCGCTTTTACGCACGGGGCCCGCCCTCGGCTGCTTCCCCATCGATCACAGTGCGACGTTTTCCGCGAGGTCCGTCCGAATCCTCGAGCCTGACGTGGCTGCCTGGCAGTCGTTCCAGCAGAACTTCCAGGGTTGCCCTGCGCTCCCGCTCCAGTCCTGCTCCTCCCCGCGAGCGAGCGATCTCGTGCAGGACGTCCCAGAGGTTGGAACGTCCTCCTCGGGGGCGTGTGAGCAGGCCCACCAGCATCACTAGCGCTGAGCTCCCTATCCCCACCAGGTGCATCACTGTCACCGGCCGACTCCAACTGTCTTATGCCGCCGTCAATTACAGCGGCTTCACCCACTACAGGGCTACGGCTGCAGAAAGGTTGAACGATGCGGTCAAAAATCTTGTGGGATGGAGAAAGCAGCAGTGGTTAGTCCTCCGCAGGGACACACGCTGGTGGTGTAGCTGAACCACCGGGGCGTTCGGGACGCGCTCGCTCGGTCAGTGGGCTGGTGCACCCGCGCGGGGCAGACGGGCAGCGTCCCGCGATCCCGAGTCCGGCGCCATCCTCGAACAGGTTGCCTGTTGAGCGCCGAAAATATCCACAGCCTTCCGCTCCCGCCTCTGGGCGAGGTGGCGTCCGGCAGTTGGGCCCCGTCGTTCCGTGACAGCGGGACTCCCACCGTTCCTGCACGCCTTGATGGCGCTCCCCGGTACCATCACCGCCCACCATCATGCGACACCGGGGGGACCATGCGCCGCACCACCCTGCTCGCCCTCGCCGCCTGCCTCACGCTGGTCGGCTGCTCCGGCTCGTCCGACGACGATCCGCCGGCCAAGGCCACCGCGACCGTCACGGCGACTGCCACCGTCGAACCCTCGTCGGCGCCATCGCTCAGCCAAGCCGAAACCGCGAGCCTGTGCAGTGCCGCCATCGCCGAGGCCGCGCCGAGCTGGGAGGACTGGAACTACAGCCCCGGCGGTTGGCAGGATGATCCGCGGACGCCTGAGGTGTGCCAGGGCCTGGCGGACGAGGAGAACCCACCGTCGGGGAATCGGGCGTTCATGTCCGCGCTGATCACCGGACTGGAGATGGCAGATGACCCGCGCGCTGATCAGTAGCTGAAGCGGTCGCAGTACGGCCCCGCGCCGAAGGCGGAGCGGGGCCTTCGTCATGCGGGAGGGGCGTCGAAGCCAGGGCAGAAGTGAGCGACTGCCCCCTTCGTGACGACGCTGCGCACCTCGGTGTTCGCAAGGTGAGGTAGGGGAGGGGCGCCCGGCGTGCCGCCGGTGGTCGCGATGGTTGCCTCACCTCTGCGAGTGCGTCGGCAACTCCCAATAGTCAGGTGGCACGGTCGCCCATGGCGCGGGCTCCTCGCCTGGGCCTTATAGATCGGGGTGCAGCGAGAACAACAGCGTCGACTTCAGCCGCTGCATCGCTTCGACCGCCCCCGCTGCTGGCGCGGACGCCACCGCACCATGCTGTCGCCGACGTGGACGTAGGCGGATGGGTTGTGCCCCCTTCCAGGAGCCAGACGGGTGGGGCCGGTCGCTCTTCGACGCTGCGTCGCTGTTGAGTCTCGGGCCCGTTCCCCATCGGCGATCCACCGGCGGGTGCATTCCAGGTCGAGCAACTGCACGCGGTGCGCGAAATCGATGCCGTTCCGCGGCACGGTGAGTCCTGAGGCAGTCGACCGCTACCACCTCACGCTGTCCGCAGCAGGACGCCCGACGATGCACGGCAGGTGGGGCAGCGAGAGGGTGGCACGCCGAAAGTTCGTGGCTTGGGCCGTACGTACGGTGCGTTGCCGGACGCCCGCGTCGTCCTCGTCGATGCCCAGGAGAGCGGAGTAGTGCTGGCCCGCTGGCCGGACGGAACCTGGCCCGGTTGCGAATCCGCGTGGCTGGATGGCAAGACGGTCGTTCCGGCCGATCTGGCGGATATATGAGGCCATCCTCATACGTGCGGACGTCTCGGATGCGCGTGCTGGCTGCAACCTGTCCACGGCCGTTTGTTCTTCGGTGGGGGTGGGTGTGCTGACGATCAATGTGGCGGTGCTGTTGGCGGTCATCATCGTGGTCCGGCTGCGCCGTCGGACTCAGGCGCGTAGCCGCAACGACGAGAAGCTGACCGTGGTGATCGTTCTGGTTTTCGGCGTCCTCGTGGCGCCGACCGCGTTCGGGCAGGGCGTGCTGGACTTCGTGGGGCAGTTGGTCTCCGGCATCAACGACGCCGGTCGCTGACCGTGTCCCCGCACACGCTGCTCGCGCTTCCGGGCTGGCAGGAGCATCCTGGAGGCGTGAGCCGTGCGCCCATTGTCGTGCACCGGCCCTCGATCTCCGGGGGGCGACGGGTCGGCGTGCACCGTTACGGCCGGGACGAGATCCTCGGCACGGCCTACAGCGATCACGACCTGGTGGTGTTCCTCGAAGGTGCCGGCATCGAGGACGCAGAAGCTGTTCTGGATGACCGGCGGTGGGTGGAGTGGCGCGGCGGCCCGGCTCACGATTTCCGTGCCGCCTGACTCAGCCGTCTCATTCGAGCCATGAGACGTGCAATTGCACACCGGCGCATCGGCGGCGGCGTAGCGTTGCTGGTGTAGAGGGATGACGGGCGCGGGGGAGCGGGCGTATGGATGTCGATTGGGGTGCCTACCCGTACGGTGCTCACTACGCCGCCTACCTGGGCCACCTCATGCACTGCACTGAATGCGGCCCCACACGCTGCGCGGTGGGCGCGAACCTGTGCGCCCGCTACCTCGCCTCCCCGGACACGCCCACGGCACCCCCTTCAGGCCCCGTGCCCGGCGCTGGCGCGGAAGAGCCGCGCTGACCCCTCCCGGATTGGCCCGCCAGGCATCCGGGACTGAGCGGACATGCGCACACGGAGCGAGCGGGCGCGGAAGTCCTTGGACGCCCTGGACGCTGCCGGACCGGTACTCACCACGTCCCGGCGGCCAGCCCCGGTCCACCGCGTTCGCGCCCATGCGCGCCTGCACGAGGTTCCGCCTGTTCGGCGGCTGGCCCAGGTCCTTGCCACCCCATTGAGGACACCCGTCGCCCACCGGGCTGCGTCGTCTCACCCCCGCGCCCCCATCAATTCGAATGAGTTATATCGAATGGCTAAATCCAGGGCTAACAACCTGTTAGATTGATGGCTGGAGGTGAGGCGCATGGCAGCGTCGCAGGAGGAGCTGTTCGGTCTGGTGGATGCGTTGCTGGAGGAGGAGCCGTCGTTGCCACCTCCGGCGGAGCGGGCACGCCTTAGGGAGGCGGCGGGGGTGACGCAGGCGCGGCTGGCGACGGCGTTGCGGTCGACGGCGCAGACGGTGAAGAACTGGGAGAACGGGCGCAGTGAGCCGCGGCCGCCGCGTCTGGAGGCGTATCAGCGGCTGCTGGCGGGGTGGGCCGCGAAGTACCCGAACCCTGCCGGCCTTGCTCCCGCAGCGTCGGCCGGGCAGGGGGCATCTGCTGCGCCGCCCGTCGCCGCAGCACCGGCCGCCCCGGCAGCAGCTGCCCCGGCGGGCCCTGCCGGACAGGCACCCGCCGCCCCGGCAGAGCGGCCCGCACCGCCGGCGCAATCGTCTTCCGCTGCGGCGGCCGGGGCCGGCACCGCCGCTCCTGAGACTCCTGCTGCTCCCGCGCGTCCGTCTTCCCGCCGTGCGGGCCGGTCCCGCACGGCGGGGGCGGTGGCCGGGGTGGGTGTGGAGGTGGATCCGCGGTTTGCGCATGGCCCGTTGCTGGTCCTGGACGGTGAGGGGACCGCGTACGGGGTCGGCGGCCTGGTTGTGGACTGCCCGGCCACCACGGTCCCGCAGTTGGTCAAGTGGGCGCTGGAACAGCCCGTGGGCGCGCCCGCCCTCAACCGCTACGGCCGCCCCTCCGACCCGCTGGTGGTGCTCACTGCCGAGGCGGCGGTGCGTCTGGGGCTGCCGGAGCGGCTGGAGGGGCACGAGCAGCGGGCCGGGCTGCGGCTGCCGGACGACCATCCGGTGGTCAGGCAGGTGGCCAGGGCGAAGTGGAAGCTGACCCGGCGGGGGTTCGGCCCGTGGGCCCGTGTCTACCGTCCCGCGAAGGCCGGCCAGCGGCAGTGCGTGCAGCTGGCGGTCCTGTCCTGGGGGGCGCTGGACGCCCGCTCCTGGCCCGGCGTCGAGGCCATGGAGCCGCCGGAGATCGCCCGGGTGCTGGGCACGTATGCGGCCCGGGTGATCACGCCGCGCGGGGGGACGGCCGTCAACGGCCTGGAGCTGATGACCGCGCTGCGCCCGCCGACCCGGCCCGTGCGCGAGGCCGCGTCCGGCGCGTGGAGCTCCGGCCACAACCCCGGCTCTCTAGGCACCGAGCCCATCGACCCGGCCCCGCCGGAGGCCCCGATCGAGCATCCGGTGGCGCAGGGCTGGGATCGGGGTTTCCTGGATGAGGAGGTGTTCCAGTGGGTGCGGGACCTCGACCTCCTGCTGGCGGGGGAGGCCGCGCAGCCGTTCGCGCTGGGCCTGGACGTGAACGCCGCGTTCCTGGCCGCCACTTCCCGTCTCCAGGTCGGCCTGTGCCCGCCCGTGCACGAGACGCGTCCGGTGTTCGACAAGAAGGTCCCCGGGTGCTGGCTGGCGGACCTCTCCCACATCGAGCTGGACCCCCGCCTGCCCAACCCCTTCACCCCCTCCGGCCGGCGGCCGACCGGCCCGGCCTGGTACGAGACCCACACCCTGGCCTACGCCCAGGAACTAGGCCACAACGTCGACCCCCTGGAAGGATTCCTGCGCCGCGAAGCGGGCGCGTACCTGGACCCGTGGCACGACCGGCTCAAGACGGCACTGCTGGCCACCATGGACGACCTCGGCGTGCGCATGGGCATGGACGACACCAAGTTCCTGACCGCGATGGACCAGCTGCGCCACCAGGACCCGGGCGCCCTCGCGGTCCTGGCCGCCGTCAAGGCCACCGCCAAGGGCGGCATCGGCAAACTCCGCGTGCGGGCCAAGGGCCTCCACTACGTCAAGGGGGAGCGCTGGCCGCAGCTGGAACGCCCGACCTGGCGCCCCGACATCCGCGCCGCCGTCATCAGCAAGGCCCGCGTCAACATGCACCGCAAGATGCGCCACATGGCCACCGCCGGCCTGTACCCGATCGCGGTCCTCTCCGACTGCGTCGTCTACCCCAGCCCCGGCCGCAGCCCGCTGGACGTCCTGCCGTACACGACCAGCGGCAAGCCGCTGCCTGGCTCGTTCCGCCTCGGCGTCCAGCCCGGCCTGGTCAAACTCGAAGGCGTCCAGACCATGGCCTGGGCCGTCGACCTCATCGAACAGGGCCACAACCCCGCACAGCTCATCAAGGGCACCGACGCCGTCTGGGACGAAGGAGAGTAACCGTGGCACGCACCATCCGCCCCCAGACCGCAGGCCAGGACGACGCCCTGATCGACCAGGCACTGGAGAGAGCCGGCCGTCACGCCTTCACCGCCGACCCGCCCAAGACCCTCAAGGGCCAGATCAACTACCTGCTGCGCCAGCTCGGTTCGGCCCGCGCCGTCGCCGCCGAACTCGGGGTGACCGCCGATACGGTCAACCGCTACCGCCGCGGCGCCCGCAAACACCCGCCCCGCCGCATCCAGGACCGCATCAACGACGCCGTCCGCTCCCGCTGGCAGCCGCGCGTGCGTGAACGCGCGCGGCGCCGCGCCGCCGCACAGAGCGGCATGACCGTCGAGTTCCGCGCCACCTTCGGCTACAAGGCGCCCATCGGCACCACCGACGAATCCCGCGAGCGCCTGCTGACCGTGCACCTGCCGCCCGCGTGGGCAGGGCGCCTCCTGGACGCGCAGGCCGGCCGCTCCGGCGAGAGCCCCAACGAGGTCCTGGCCGCCGCCGCCGGCGAGCTCTACTTCCGCGACGGCGGCACCCGTGCGGGGAACCTGGACGTGGAGCTGACCGGTATCGACTACATCGCCGCCAAGTTCTGACGCCCTCCACTGAGGGCCGCTGGCACCGTGGATGCGGATGGGCAGGTTCCATGGCACTGAAACCGCCGGGGCCTGCCTGGTGCGGGTGGGCACCCCGCTGGACGCCGTGGCGGTTCTTCGCGTCCAGGCGCGCGAAGAAACGTGCCTGGACGCGGATGTGATTGTCAGTGGGTGCGTGTAAAGTCCGGCGGCTCATGGCCGGACCCCTCCAGTGGTGGATTTATGCACGTGTGAATCCCCGACAAAAATGCCTAAAGCGGAACGACCGCCAGTGCGGGGCATCCCTCGATCGGGTGTGTGACTTCAGTCACGCACACATGGGAAAAAACGGGTACTACCAGCGCCGTTTCCTGCGTATGGCCCCGGATGTGTGCTGATCAACATGTGGCTACCTGTCGCATGAGCGCAGCAAGGCAAGGCATAGTGGGGACATCGCCCCGATCGAGTGTGACAGGCATCACAAAAGCCGGGTTTCGCTTGCATGCGCGGCGGTATCCGCATTCGGAAATAAGGAGAGCCCCACCCGGCGCCCGCGAAGCATCCTGGGTGAGGCCCTCCCGTGCACACCGCGTGCAGTGCGGCCGGCCGATGAGCCGGTCAGGCCCCGGTCCTCAGACCGGGGCTTTCCGCATTACCAGGGCCAGTTCCGCGCGACCTCGTAGGCCACGTGGACCAGGAGTCCCAGCCACCGGGAGGCCCGCTTGGGCTGCTCCCGCCTGCTGCAACAACGGCAGTGCCCCTCCGACTTGTCCAGCTCAGCCATCGGGACCGATCACCCCATTCCCTTGGAGACTGCGGATTTCGCAGCTCCGCGGAGGCCACATCTGTCGTGGACCCCGCGCGGGGAAGTCCACGCGTACGCATGGGCCCTGGGGTTACGAGGTGGTGCGACTTTACCCGAGTGCAACGGATCCCGTTTCCCGGCAACTACCGCCTACCAGACGGCAATATGACACTCCGTGCCATACCAAGCAGTCGCATAGACGCTCACCCGCGAACCTCAAGCCCTGCTCAAGTCCCCGAGCTGCCAAGCTCTGTGACGGCACGTCCGGTACGCCGTGCCAGTTCCCCGCCCCGGCGTGCGGAAGCTCACACACGAAGCACACGCTGCCGGTGAGCACGCGCCCCCTGCACCCCCACGAGCCCCCGAACACCGGCACAGCGCCCCAACCACGGCACCCCACGAAGGGAGCTGACAGCAAGTGATCCACCCTGGACTGGGCTGCCTGCGGAGAACCCGAGACTGCGCGTCCGTCCCGTCCGCGACATCCGCGCCGCGCTCAGCGTCGCGGCCCGTACGTACCGGCTACGCAGCCCTGCAACCGCCTTACGCCACCACAAACCGGTGGCTATGCTGCTACCATGTCTGTCACCACGATGACCCTGCGCGTCCCCGACGACCTCGCCCCCTCGATCCGGGCCGCCGCCTCCGAGGCCGGCCTCTCCGTGAACGCCTACGTCGTCCGCGCCGCCCGCCGCGCCGCCACCCTCGACGCAGCGAAGCAACTCGCCACGCTCGGTCTCGGCGACGACCTGGCCGGCGAGGGCGACACCCTGTGAACCGAGGCGAAATCTGGGCACTCCCCGACGGCCGCAACATCCTGATCATCAGCCTCACCGGCCTCGAAGAGGCATACGGAGCCGTCCTCGCGATCGTGCTGCACGACAGCGGCCGCTACCCGGACACCGCCATGTCCGTCGTCATCGGCGACCCCCTCCCGTGCACCGCCGTCGCCGTCAACATCGTCCAGCTGCGCACCGAGCGGTTCGACGGAGCCAAGCTCCTCGGCCCCGTCGACACCGCGGCCATGGCCCGCGTGGATGCCGCCCTGCGCGCCGTCCAGGACCTGTAACTCTCACCCTCGCGACTGGGGTGAAAGCCCCGAAGCCAGTTGCCATGGCTTCGGGGCGCTGTGCGAGACGCCCGGACGGGTCACCCCGAGGCAGGCAGCACGTGGCGGTCGACGTGGCGGTGCTCTGCCTCGACGCCGTACTCGCCGCCCCACGCCTCCCACACGCAGCGACCGACGCCCTCGGCAACCGCGACGGACCGGTGCCGGCCTCCCTGGCACGCCACCGTCAGCCGGACCAGACGCCCGACAGGCACCTCGTCGGCCAGGACCCGGAGCTGGGACAGAGGTCCGTGCGATCAGCCCCCGGGCACCGGACGTGGCGAGCACGTGCTCATATACCTCTGCGTCCAGCCCGGTGAGGTAGCGCATGGCGGGTCGGAGGCCGGGTTGCGCAGCGCCCGGCGCAAGCCGACGTACAGGCCGTCGGTCACCAGCTGGTGGGCGCCCTCGTGACGGACACCGATCGAACGGATGACAGCGATGACGGGACCCAGTCCGTCCAGGAATGTGGTCTGCATGCCCACCACGATTTCGGCCCGGCACCCTCACCGGTAGGGCTTGCCCGTTGCCTCTATGGAGAGGCAACGGGCAACACCGCCGAAGACCGCCGCACACCGCCGCCGTCACTCCCGACAGGCCCCGGACGGGCCGCAGCAGGAACCTGAGCCCGTCTCGGACGGCCCTTCTTATCCATGGCGCCCGGCGACCACGCCTGCACGGCTCTGAGAGCTGTGTCAGAAGCGCTGTGTGCTGTGGGTGTCGTCGTAGGGACGTTCGCCGTGCCGGTTCAGGCCTTCGTCGTCCACGAAGCCGATGCCCTGGCCCCGGTGGAGTCCGGGGTGGTCCTTGAAGAGAACGCACGGGTTGGTCCCCAGCTCGCCGAGGGCCCACCGGCATTCTCCCGGCTGATGAATCTGTCGGGCGCCCGGGACGCCGGCTTGCCAGGACATCCACATGTCCTGATCACACACACCGTCCTCGCTGAAGCCGATCTCGGCGGCGTGCGCGCCGTCGTGAGCGGGCATCAGGGTGCACTCCAGCGTTGAGCGAACCTCGGGAGTGATCATCTCGGCGTAACACGCCACGTAGTGCTCGTTGCGTCCGCGCGGGCAGCGCTCGGCAGGGTGCGGCGGCTCAATGGCCAACTCTTCCCAGAACAGGGTCATCCCCGGGGTTTCCTGCACGTACGTGGCCTCGCGGGGCAAGACCCTCAGCGTCGCCAGACACAAATCTCGGTCGGGAGCCACCCTGCTGTCGATGCTCTGCGTCGTCATACCAAGATCAACGACGCACCCCCCTCGGACTGCATTGACCTCATTGAGTGACACCCGCCCGCGTCAGCACGCAATCCATGCCGGAAGATGCTCGAACGCACAAGGGGAGGGAAACCGGATGACGAACGACTTCGACGCACAGCTGTCCCGGACACTGAGCGCGGCCACGGAGAACATCAGACAGGCAGTGGCTGCGGCTCTTGCACCGGCGCCGAAGGTACAGCTCCCTCCGCACCTACTGGAGGGCCTCGCCCGGGCCATTGCACCCCTGCAGCCGGTGCTGGACCGCCTGGACAGGGTGATGCCGGAGAACTGGCAGGGGCAGAGCCTGCCCTACAAAGACATGATCCTCCTGATGCAGGAGGGCGTCCCCTTGGCCTGGGTACCGCCCGCCGGCGTCATCAAGCAGCTGCTCGCTGCTGAGGACGCCACAGAACGCGCAAAGGTCATCGACGACTGCCGGCCAGAGATCCTGGACGCCTGCACCGCGACGCTTGAGGCAGTCACCGACATCCGGATCACTACACAGAGAGCCTTGCTTGCAGAGTGCGTGCACATGATCAAGCACGGCACGTTCAACGGGGCACAGGCACTGGCCGCGAACGTCTGGGACACCCTCTTCCGCGGCTTGGCCTTCGGCAACCCGGCCTGGCTCACCGACAAGGGATGGTGGAGCTACAAGAAGATCCAACAGCGCATCCCCACCTTCGACGTCGACAAAGACGGCACCATCGGACAGTTCCGCAAGGCCGCGGTCTTCCTCCCCTTCCCCAAGGCACTGGAAGAGTTCCGCCACCCCCAACCAGTGCCGGACGGGTTCAACCGGCACGCAACCGCCCACGCCACCGGCGCCATCCAGTACACCGCCGCTAACGCCACGACCGCGCTCATGCTCGCCTCCAGCGTCCTGCGCGAGATCGACGACCAGGAGCTGCCCCTACAGCTCCACGCCTGACGCGACGCTTCCCTGCCACCAGGCTCCGCCCCGGCCGCCGTTGCTCGTGCGGGCGTTGCTCCCGTGCCGGAGTCGCTACACTCCCCGCCATGGGAAACGGGGGTTACCAGGGTCCCGAGCCTTGGGAGATCAGGCGGGCAGTCGAAGAGGGTGTCCGGCGAGCGAATGGCGAGTACATTCCGCCAGCGCCAGGAAGCCAGTTCTTCAGCCCCAAGGTGTGCTGCTGCCTGGTGCCAGCCATCATCATGGCCGTGATGATGGTGGTGGGCGTCCTCGCGCCGATCCTGTTCAAGATGGGCGTGCTGGCTCCCTGAAGCCGTCCGACCGCTTGTGTGGCAACTGTCAACTTTCTTCACCTGCGATCACACTCTGCGCCATCATGTCCGCATGGCGAACTTCTACCAGCAGGGCCAGATCAACAACGGGCCCGTCTACAACGGTGAGACCTTCTACGTGAACCAGGTTGCCCCGCAGACGGTGAACCGTGAGTTGGCCACTGCACTGAGCCGGGTCCAGGAGCTTCCCCTCGACGAGGGAACACGGCAGCAGGCGACCGCCGAACTGGAGGCGGCCGGCGCAGCCGTGCAAGCGGGCGACGCGGCCCAGGCCCAGGAGCGCATCGGCCGCCTCCAGAACATGGGCAACTCCCTGGCAGAGGTGGCAGGGGCGTTCTTGCGCGGTACCGGGATGCTTGGTGGCTGACGACCAGTACGGCCAGTTCAACACCGGGTCGAACTTCTACCAGCAGGGGCAGACCAACTACGGGCCGCAGTACAACGCCGAGATGATGCACGTCCAGTACACCCATCCGCGGGCTGTCGCTGACGGGCTGGCGGCGGACAGACAGCGGCGGAAGGCTCAGCAGGACGCGCTACGCCGTCGGGATCGGGAACGTTACGACGCCACCCAGCGCAAGGTGATGCGGGTGACGTGGTGGATCGTGGGTTTCATGGTTGCTCTGTTCTTCTTCTTCGCGATCGGCCGGGGCTTCCTCAGCTTCCTGGAGTAGCCGGGTGCCGGCTGTTCGCTTGACGGGAAGGGCGGGCGTCCGAGGTATCCGCCCTCGCGATGCCCGCCCCGTTCCTCCACGCGCTGCTACGCCGTCGGCAGGGCCTGCGCGGCCCACTCCAGTCCGAGTGCGGCGAGTGCGGCGAGTTTGTCGCCGGTGAGCTTGGCCCGACGGCTCTTGTGGTTGGACAGGAACACCCCGAGCTTCACGACGTGTTCCACGCCGTCGACCACGACGGTCTCCTCGTGTCCCCTGGAGGGCGTCAGGGAGCCCGTGCGGGCCTTGTACTGGGCCAGTGCCGCAACGCCCCGCTCGAAGGCCGCTGAACCGCCCCGAGACGCCTTCACGGGCGCTTCCTGCTCCGGGGGGAGCGGTGTGACGCCCAGGGCGGTCAGGCGCTCGCGCTGGCCCTCCGCCAGGCCCTGCCACACCACGTGCTCACGCTGCCGCTGAAGCCACCGCCCCACATCGTCCCCCTGCGACGTCACCCCCGGCACGATCTCCGCCAGGTCCGCCCCGAGGGCCACCAGCCGGTCCACACCGGCATAGTGACGCTGCCAGTCCACCGGCCACACCGGCCGCCAGTCCTCATCGATCGCGGCCAGCTGCTCCGCCCGCCGGCGCGCCCGGGCCGGGTCCTTGCCCAGACCGCCCTTCTTGCGGCAGTTGGCCAGCCACTGACCCACCGGACGGTCCAGGGCCGTGGCGGTGACCGGAGCGGCCAGGGTGCCGGTCTCCGCGAAGTAGGCACGGGCCGCGGCCAGGTTCTCCTCCCACGCCACCTCCGACGGGTCCCACACCATCCCCAGCTCGTCCAGGTCCGCCGCCCGCTCCGCCGCCAGCGTCCCCGCCTGCACCGCCCGCCGCTGATCCGCCAGCCACCGCCCCAGCGGGAACGAGTGCCCGTTCGGCGTCAACTCCCGGTGCTCGTACGGCACCGACAGATGCCCCGTCCGACCGCGGAACGCGACGGCGGCCCGGTGGCCAGCCTTCCAGTTGGCATGCTCCGGCTGCAACAGGTTGTACCGGACAAACCGCGCAATCAACGCAGGATCCCGGTGGGCACCGAATCGGAGCAGCACCCGCTCCTCCTCCTCACCCTTCGCAGGCGCCTCGCCCAGATACGAAGGCTCCTGCTCCTTACGCTGCATTCCCTCTTGCGGAACCGCCAGCATTTCCACGGCACGCTCATCATGCGCACGCAGTCCGGAAAGAACCTTCACCAAAGGCCGATACGAAATCGAATACGGCATGTCTTCCGCCGTCTCATCCGGCCCGAGAAAAACCGGCACAATCAACGTCGCCAATTTCCCCTGGCCCGGCTTCTGCCGCAACGCCCGACCAATCGCCTGCACAATATCGACCGCCGAACCCTTCGGATCAATCAGAGCAACCGAATCCACCGACGGCACATCCACACCCTCACCGAGAACCCGGCAATTCGACAGCACGGCACGCCCGGCACGACCACCGAACGCACGCAGCCGGTCCGCCCGCACATCGGCGTCATGCTCACCCGACAACCACTGCGCCCACACGTCCTCTGGGTACCGGCCGGCGTCCTCGGCATGCAGCCGCTTCGCCGCCCGCTCCAGCCCCTCCGAAAAGGCACGCGCCTCGATGGTGCGGTGGTGGAAGGTGATACAGCGCGTCAGGCCGTGCTCGGCCATCGTCTCCAACAGCGCGGCCTGAAGCACCGCCAGGCGCTCGCCCCGCACGGTCTCCTCGTACCGCTCCTCGCCATACAGCCGCTCCGGCGTCAGACTCTCGTCCCGCAGTTCGGCGACCACGATCTGATAGCGGGCCAGCAGCCCCCGCGCGATGGCCTCCGACAGGTCCAGCTCGAAGAGCACCGGCCCGTAAATCGCCTCATCGTCCATGGAGCAGGCCATCTCCTCCGGCAACGGGTCCCGCACCGGCTCCTCCCCGGCCGCCCGCTCCCCGCGACGCCACCGCGGCGCCGGCCGCTCCATCCAAATCCGCGGAGTCGCCGTCATGTACAACCGCCGCATCGCCGGCACCTGCTCCTGATCGTGCACCGCCGCCCACGCCTTACCCAACGAGCCACTTGTCCGGTGCGCCTCATCCACCAGGACCAGGTCCCACACGTCCATCGGAAGCCCGTACTCGCCACGGTGCGCCTCGATCAGCACCGGCAGCGACGCATACGTCGCGAACACCGTCACCGGGCCCTGCCCGTGCCACAGCGCCAACTGCGGAGCACTCGTCGTGGATTTAACCTCCAGCGCGAACAAACGCGGATCGTCCTCCATCGAACACACCGCAACCGCCGGACCCAGATGCCCGAAAGCACGCCATTCCTTGACCGTCTGCGCCAGCAATTCCAGCGTCGGCACCAGCACCAGAACCCGCCCATGCGGAACCAGACGCTTGACCGCCGCCGCACCGATGAACGTCTTTCCCGTACCGCACGCGCTGACTACGGTACCCCGCAGTCCCTGCGGCGGAATGCGTTTCCCTGGAGGGATGTCCAGGCCCGTCACGATGGCGTCGACTGCCTCAATCTGGTGGGGACGGAGGGTGAATTCAGAGGCCATCGTGAGTGTCTCCGTTCGAGAGTGGGACGATGAGGATCTGTTCGCGATCCTACCCGCTGCATCATGTGATGCACAGGCTAGATGCATCAGGACGTCAGTTCGGCTGATACTCGCTCTTCCGGCGGGCGCGGATGCTATGGTTGACGCGGTTGTGTGAGGTTGGGCAATACGGGACGGCGCGAAAGGGTGGCGAGCGTGACGGACTGTCGGGGCGTCAGTTGCCGCACTACGGAAGGCTTGCGCAGTCCTGCACCCCCCTTCACCCCTGTCGCGGTGCCGGCCTCGGTGGGCGGTGGTGACCGGTTCGTGATCCTACCTGGCGGCAGAGTTGATGCGCGGTCACCTCACCCCCTGTTGCTGCCGCTTGCGACCGGTAGGGCGGGAGCGCAAGCGGACGCCCTCTACCCACCCAGGAATTCCCCCGAGCATTGGAGCGTAAGCGGAAATGCAATTCCCCGCTATGCGGGGAATTCGCGAAACGCGTAAGCGTTTCGCGAAACTCCGGAAATGCTTTTGAATTCGCTGTGCGAATTCCCTGCATTTCCAGGCGCTCGCGCCTGGTATCCCGCTCCGCGGG